>JBGUEO010000015.1:0-103002 GCA_041821315.1 Velocimicrobium sp.
AAAAATCAAAATACGAATTATTGGGTGAGGATTACATCCTCATGAATAATTCGGGATGAGTATATGGATTCGTTATGAATGGAGAGACCTTTTTCGATAATTTTTATCGATTTTGGCGGGTATTTAATTGTACAGATGTTTTTTTGTTTCAATTTCACTCATTTCACAGTCAATGTGGAGTGGGTGATTTTTTTATTATATGTCTCATTTTTCCGCAGAATATGGCTGTACTTTTTACAGCCACTGGCTTCAAATAGTACAGTCAGAAATGTATTTTGGCTATAGAAAGTGTAGCCAACAGCATAAATCTTTATAGATTTCACTATTTCAATAAATATTCTGGCTACAATCCGTACAGCCATTTTACCGACTTGGCTATAAAAAGTACAGCCAATATGCGATATTGGCTACAGAAAGTGTAGCCATATGAAATATATTAGGGGTTTCAGGGGATTTTAGCCCCTGACAAGATGCAATAGGACGGCGACGTCGCTATTGCGTATCTTGCTGTGCTCTCCCACTCCTTTTTTAAGCTTAAAATGTTAATTGTGTACAGAAATTAGAATAAGAAGTAACACCAAAAGCTGGTTAAAAAAAAGTAAAATGCACCAGCCTTGTTTCTATCGGAAAATTTACAATGCAGTTATTATATACATGATACAATACGAAGATAGAGCATGATAATAAAATAGAAGAGTTTGAAAATAAAGTGGTATCCTATATGCTTTGTCTACAAAAAGATGATACTGATTTTGAAAAAACCATCGCAATATATGGTGAATTTAATAGCCGGATGAAATATGATAAAAATGTAGACGATACTAGTGCAAATCATGCTCTTATGGAAGGTACTGGTATATGTACTAGTTTTTCAGCTGCTTACTGTCATCTGCTGTTACAAGCTGGAGTTGATGCAATAACAAATGGTGGATTTAGTAAAAAAAGTGGAGGACATAGCTGGGATATTGTCCATCTGGAAGATAAGGACTATTTTATGGATACTACCTATGAGGTGGGGTCTAAAGGTAGTGATGGAAAAGGGTTACTATATTTTGGAATGAGTAAGAAGGACAGAGAAGAAATTGGTGGATTTAACCTTGATTCTTCACAGTATGGAGATGTGAATGGTTTAGAGGCTGAAGACTATGTGAATTCAGATGACCGCTTTTGTGTATTTCGTAACTGCATAGATTTTGAATTAGATCGAAAACATAAATGTATTGTGTACTATAACAAGGATGATAATAACCCGAAGACATTCTATTATGAAAAGTAAGTTGAAATTTGTATGAAATGTTAGAGACGTTTACTACAACATTGAGGAGGAAATCCAAATAGCTAACAAACGCTTAGATTATGAAAAAATCTATGATCTTGTCATGCAGTGCCGTAAAAGTGAACTGTCTGACAGGCAATGGTGTATTGATCATGATATTGTTGCCTAGGTTATTAATTGCACTGGTACCTATCTGAAAGTTTTATATGACTACTGTCATCGTCTTCTTTTAGAAAGATCGTTTGCTATGAAACGTTCTGCAAGAGAAATTTGTGAATAAGAAACCATCGTGGAGGGTAAAATAGCATGGGTATGTCCACAAGAGCAGGTTAACTGGTGGAATTGAAGATGAAATAATAGTAATAATAGTTTGCTGGAGTTTTGGTATGACTTTTATGTCTTTAATTTTGGTAGAATATGTGGTATTATTATACGATAGCGTGGGATTATAAGGAAATAGTATGGACTGGAAGAGGTTAATTTTTGAAAGAGTCAAAAGACTATTCTTAGAAATTGACAGGGACAATTATTAATTTGAACTTTTGTTTGTGGTTATAGATGGATTCAAAGAAATTAATGACAAAATTGGTTAAATTTGTAGGTATGTTTATTGCTAGAATCTCTAAAGGTCGCACGGTTAGGGAATTCATTTTGGGCGTTATGTTGTTTCCTTCACTATTTTCGTTTTTTTGGATGTCTGTATTTGGAGGGACTGCTATTTTCTTGGAAACAAATGGTTTGTCAAATATAGTATCTGCAGTTAAAGTGGATGCTTCAATTGCACTATTTGCAATGCTGGATTCATTGCCATTTAGTAGTATTTTATCTGTTATAGGTATTATTCTCGTAACAGTATTCTTTGTAACGTCTTCCGATTCTGGCTCTTTGGTTGTAGACCATTTAACATCAGGTGGAAAGTTGGATTCTCCAGTACCTCAAAGATTTTTTTGGGCTGCTATGGAAGGGGTTGTTGCAGTAACGCTGTTAATAGAACCTGAAATTGTTGAGCAAGGTACCTATGAAAAACTCATGGGAAGTAATGGAAATTTCAAGAGAATGGTAGTAGTCAAAGGGTGACTTTATTAGAGGTCGCTTACTTAAAGAGAATACTCAAAAAAGGAAAGTAGATGTTACACATGTGGTAAGAGGTGAATGGCTCCTGAAAAATCACTGATAACGTGCTTAACTCCGGGAAGAGTTTCCAGCCGCTCTGCTTTTTCTGTATTGCCGACTGCTATTATAGTACCTGCGCCAGCCGCATACGCAGATTGAATTCCAGAAATAGAATCTTCAAATATAATACAAGCTGTGGGTGCTGTGCTAATTTTCTCCATGACATGGTAAATGAATTATATGATGCTATGAGAGAATGAAAAGTAAAATAATACCTCATAATTATTATCTAGACAATAGATGTTGAAATTCTAAGAATAAGAAGAGCTTGCATGAAATTAATTAATAAATAAGAGAACTTGGTAAGACCGTTTATTTTCTAATTCACTAGAAAATAAATGGTCTTTTTTGACGCAATAGGAAAGTTTATTGCTTCGCAATCCATTTGGGTGCGATGCGTAAGAATAAAGAAATGCTTCGGGATGAACTTTTTTATATCGACAATTATGTACAAAATTTCGTGATAAAGTGTTAACGTTATGATAATATAAGATGATATGTTTAAAAACAATATGCGAAATTTATAAGGCATATAGTGATACACAACACAAATTATTATGTTAATCAAGAGAGGATGCCACAAGGGACTATGCTGTGATTTTTGAATAAAAGTGGAGAGGTTTAATATGATTAGAAAATTTAGAATGGAAGATTTGGAACGTGTTATGGAGCTTTGGCTTAACACGAATATACAAGCATACGATTTTATAGTAAAAGATGATTGGATTAGTAACTTTGATATGCTGAAAACCATTTTGCCAAAGACAGAGTTATATGTATATGAAATCCAAATTCAATATATCCCAGTGAAGCGTTAAGTAGTGGTGATTTAAGAAAAATAAAAAGTGTTAAGTAAGGGAAAATTCATTTGATTTAGAGAGGAGAATATAATGAAACCGAATGCTATTTTAGAATACTGCACATCTAATCTTGATGGCACAGTTCTTGTAGAAAGTTGGGGGGAAAAAGGAATTTTCTATAATCCTTATAATACATTAAAACGTGGTGTTTATGTATTGACTATAAAAGAAAAAGATGGTGATAATGATAAAAGTTCAAATCTCAATCGGTCTAATATTTTTCGAGTAAATTTTGGGATAAGAAAAACAACATTTAAAGAGCTGTTTGGTGAAATTCCAAAACGCCCAGCTGCAGGTGGCATTGTTGATATGAATTATGATTTTAGTGAATTAGATAAGATTATTCCCCACCCTGTCTATGCTTGGATGGGTTGGATTAGTGTACTGAATCCATCTGTAAAAACTTTTGAAACAATGAAACCTTTTATCGAAGAAGCATATACGTTTTCAAAAGAAAAGTTTAGTAAAAGAAAATAAATAGTAATCGTTCTATACAACACAGAAAATCCAGAGAGATTATGAATAAAAGCTTAATATTTGTCTTTGTAGAAAGAACTGGAATAAAGATGCATAATGAAATAAATATTATTCTTGGGGAGGGCAGATGGAAGTATTAGGGTATACCCGCAAGGTTCAATTTACCCATGCCATACCGCCAATGCGGTCAATGTGCTTTGCTACATGGGTTATGTCTGTGATGCCAGACTGCAAAAAACCTTCATAGTGATGTGGGCTACAAAATACTATCATGTGATGAAAAATCATACTAATATCTTTGATATGATTCAATCAACAGGACTGAAACCTTATCTTGACAAGTTGCCAATCGAACTGCATTTGGGCTTTTTAAATGATGTTTTTGAACGAATCAAAACTTACTAAAAAAGGAGGATGCTATGAACTGGGAACCATGGACAGGCTGTTATAAAATTAGTGATGGTTGCACATATTGTTATTTTTATGGACCTCATGCAAAACGATATGGTCAAAATGTCATAGAAAAAACAGATAAATTTGATTGGCCTATAAGGACGAATGCAAAAGGCGAATACAACATTAAAGGTAACAAAATTCTTGCAACTTGTTTTGCAACTGACTTTTTTTTTCCTGAAGCAGATGAATGGCGTAAAGAAATATGGGCTATCATCAAGAAAAGAACAGATATAGAATTTTTGATTTTGACAAAGCGGCGTTTTATTGCCTATTTTGTTTGATTAATGTTCTGAACCAGTCCAATGAGCATTGGGCGCAGTGCACCTCATTGACTATTAAAAGGAAGAAAATTCAGAGGTTATGTTTTTTTGTTACTGAAAAACATAGCTTCTTTTTATTGTGTCGATTTGCAGAAAAAGAAAGCAATTTGCTTGAATCCAGGCATGAGAGGATTTTCTGAAATTTTTAAAAATTACTTTGACAGTTGGAATAATTTATGATAATATTACTTTACCAGATAGAACTCTATCAGATAGTGTACTATCAGGTAGAGATTTTACTCATTGAATTTTGAAAGGAGAAAATTTATTGATTAGCAGCGATATTATAAGAGGGCATCTGGATGCAATCATTTTACGATTGATTTATGAAAAAGATTGTTATGGTTATGAAATTTCAAATGAAATCATAAGTCGAACCAATAACGAATTTAAGATTAAAGAAGCAACATTATATGCAGTTTTGCAGCGGCTCGTGAAAAAAGAGCTTATTGAATCTTATCTCGGCGATATATCACTTGGGGGTAGACGTCGTTACTATCGAATCACCAACCTTGGCCGGGCGTACCTGAATGAAGAAATTCGTAACTGGCACGATGCGCGTGATATTATAAATATTTTTATGGAGGGTTTGCAATGAATGATATTGAAAGGTATATAGTAAAACTTTTTTAGGATATACCAGAAAGTGAACGCAAAAATGAAATTGTACAGGAGATAATCCAGAATCTCAATGAAAAGATCTCAGATCTCATTTCAAAGGGGCTGACGAAGGAGCAGGCAATAAAAAAAGCGGTTGATGATTTCGGTAACATTGACGACTTAAAAAAGGAACTAACAGACAGCGCCAGGATTGCTAACAGTAAAAAAGCAGGTCTTTCTCTTGCTTTTTCCATTTGGGGCGGAACTCTGATTATTGCTCTTTTCTTATTTATCAATTTTTATTACACGCCTAATGTTATATGGTTTGTTTATCCGGCATTTGCTGTAATTTGGTGGCCGATGGCGATGTACTTTCGTTGGCTTCATAATAAGAATAATGTGCCTGTCGGCCTTGCTTTCTCTGTTTGCAGCTTTGTTCTTATTATTGGGCTTATGGTATTTATCAATATTTATTATACGCCGAAGGTCATATGGTTTGTCTATCCGGTCTTTGCATTAATCTGGTGGCCATTAGCGATGCTTTTTCGTAGTTTGCGCCAAAAGAGCAGAGAGGATGTGGAATAAATGATAAAAACGAATAATCAAATGAAAAACCGACGATATTTAACGGGTTTTTCACTTGCTGGAAGCCTTATCATAATACTTTTTTTTGCGTTTATTAATTTTTCAACAGGGGTACGGTTCCCGTGGTTTATATTTCCGGCATATATGGTACTCTGGTGGCCGATTATTACAATTTTTGTGGGAAAGCATTCTATGAAAATGCTTTCACTTGTGGGGAGTCTTGTTACCATTGCGTTGTTGGTCGTCATCAATTATCTGACCTCTTGGAGTTATCCATGGTTTCTCTATCCTTCCTTTGCAATACTCTGGTGGCCACTAAGTGTATTGTTCGCAAATTCGAGTACCATCAAAGGCTATTCGGTACTGGGGGCGCTGATCAATGTTTCTTTTTTTACCATAATAAATATCACCAATTCACCTGATTGCCCATGGGCTTTGCTGACTTACTTTCCGGTCTTGATGTGGCCGGTGGGAGTGCTGCTTGGAAGGCGCTTAGGCAAGCTAAGTATTGCTTCGATTATTTGCTTTTTCGGTATTATCTATTATGTGGTATTGAATATTTTTGTCTTCAAAGGTTTTCCGTGGGCTATTTTCCCAGCATATGCCCTTTTATGGTGGCCATTAGCAATTGCTTTTGCAAAACGCGGATGTTCTTTAATCTTTTCCGTCATAGGCACTCTTATGACCGCAGCTTTATTTATTACGGTAAACATTTTTGCTTCGCCACACAGCATTTGGGCTGTTTACCCAATCTTCGTTATTTTATGGTGGCCTCTTTCAATCTATTATTTTGTATACCCATATCGGAAATCTGGGTCTACAATTTAAAGAACACTCTTTTTGCATAGAAGCCCAAACAGTAATAGAAGGAAATATAGGAGACGAATCATTGAAAAAAATAATAAAAAAAATACTTAGCGTGGCTGCAATATGTTTTGCATTGGGAATGCTTTTAATATTTGTAATGTATGTAATTGTTAAGGGGGATTTAAGTAAAATGAATATTGGATCTAAATATGAAAAAAAGGAATATGAAATAGAACAATCAAAAGTGGAGAATTTAGATATAAATTTGGATAGCGTCGGGTTGGAAATTATTGGTATGGATACAGATAAAATACATATCACTTATTATGAAAATGAAAATCAAAAATATGAGATAACGGATAATCAGAAAACACTGCAACTTCGAAAAATACCGTCAAATATATGTAACATTTTTCAAATAAATTTTAATATTGAATCTCATAGAGTAGTAATTGAAATGCCAAAAGAATTGATTGGGCAACTGCATATTGATAATTCAAGTGGAAGCGTTAATTTAAATAATCTTCTCGTACAAGAAGGTATTGAAGTGAAAATTAGTAGTGGTTCTATGACAGCAAAGGACATTAAAACAAATGATGCTATGACAATTCATTCAAAAAGTGGTTCTGTTAAACTATATGATGTTCAGGTTAAAGAGGATGCTTCAATAAAATTATCGAGCGGTTCATTGACGATTCAAAATTTAGCAGCAAATAATGTAGAAACACAGATATCTAGTGGTAGTACTAAACTAACAGATGTGAAAGCAAATGGTCAATTGAGTTTTGATTCAAAGAATGGAAGCATCCATTTGGAAGAAATCCATGCTGGCCAAAAAATTATTATATCATCGAAAAGTGGTAGTGTAAGGGGAAGTGTTATTGGAAATAGGAATGATTTTACAATTTATTCAAATGCATCTAGTGGAAGTAATAATCTTCCTGAATATATGGAAGGTGGAAAGAAAGAGCTTCGAGTAGATACAAGCAGTGGAAGTATTAAAATTGAATTTGCTGAAGAAAATGAATAAGCTAATCTAACAACTAAAGAATTTGAGCTACAAATATACGGTATATAATCCAGATGATTTATTTACATATATTTTATCTGGCCAAGATTATAAAAATTATGAAGCTATGAATGAGGAAAAGACTGTCGAGTATAATCAATTGGATAACAATAGAGAGTATATAAGCATTTCTTCCTTTTTGCCAAATACTTCAAATGAGTTTTTAGATATTATTGAAAATATTGATGCTCCTGAACAAAAAGACCTCATTATTGATTTACGTGACAATTATGGTGGATATACTAACCAATGAAAATACCGCGAGTTGCTCAGAACTTGTAACGCTTGGTCTAAAAACATATCTGGATAATGTTACAGTCATTGGTGAAAGAACTTATGGAAAAGGTGTTGATCAAATGGTCTATGAAGATAAAAAGAGAGAGTATGTTCTGTTTCTTGTTAGCCATTATTGGAACGTACGAGAAATTAATATTATGGATGTAGGTATTGAACCAGAGTTTGCTATCTGTCTTTGTAGAAATAACGGGAATAAAGATGTATAATAAAATAAATCTTATCAATGTTTTCGAAATTTATCAATCAAATGGTGAGTATATCTCTTTTAAATAGCAACAGGAAATCATTTTAGGGATAACGGGGTCAGGTTATCTGGTGGACAAGGACAAAGAATTGTTTTAGCACGTGCGCTGTTAAGAGAACCTGAAATTCTTGTGCTTGATGAAGCAACCAGTGCCTTGGATAATGAAAGTGAATGTAAAATACAAAAGGCAGTGGAAGCACTTTCGGGTAAATTAACCGTGATAATCATTGCCCATAGACTTTCGACGATTCGCAGTGCGGATTTAATTATTGTTATAGACCAAGGCGAAATTGTTGAGCAAGGTACCTATGAAAAACTCATGGGAAGCAATGGAAATTTCAAGAGAATGGTAGAAGTCAAAGGGTGACTTTATTAGAGGTCGCCTGCTTAAAGAGAATACTCAAAAAAGGAAAGTAGATGTTACACATATGGTAAGAGGTGAATGGCTCCTGAAAAATCGCTGATAACATGCTTAACTCCGGGAAGAGTTTCCAGCCGCTCTGCTTTTTCTGTATTGCCGACTGCTATTATAGCACCTGCACCAGCGGCATACGCAGATTGAATCCCAGAAATAGAATCTTCAAATATAATACAATCTGTGGGTGCTGTGCTAATTTTTTCCATTGCTTTTTTATATATGGTTGGATTAGGCTTTCCGGGTAAGGAATTATCATCATACACAATATTATCCCACCGAAACCATCTGTCAAGATCAAGATATTCATAATACATATCTAGATTTTCTCTCCCTGCCATCGTTGCGATTGTCATGGGTACATTACAGAAAGTCAGGATATCTAGTAAAACAGGCAAGCCCTTCGCAAGATGAAAATTTTCCTTATCTTCAAGGCACAATTTGCGATAGATGCGTTCCTTTTCTTCACTCAATCTATATGCTTCGTCTAGTGTCATACTATGGCCTGTAAAATGTTCCAATATAAACAGATTATTGCGTCCATAGACATATGCACTCATTTCTTCATCGGAAATGGTGTGTCCAATTAAATCTGCCAGGAATTTCCGCCAAGCGATATCATGTTTTGGCGAATCAAACAGCATGGTGCCATTAAAATCAAAAATAACTGCTTGCATAATTATTTCTCCTAATATAATTTGATGGTAAATAATAATAGTTTCTTTTAAGTATAGGGTATCATTCCAAATAAGTGCGAAAATGAAGTAGATAACCAGCTATTTCACCCATATATTTAAACGGTATCAAAAATGTACACCACGACAATTTAGAATTTTAAAATTAATTTAGTGCAGTAAATTTTTCGGTGGAAAGAGCGACTAGTTTATCACAACATTATTATAGACAGAATATTAAATGAAAAATAAAAAAGTATGTGACTATTGCACGGAATTGTTCCTTTATGTTATTATATAACATAAAGGAGGTGCAATATTATGCCATTTATGACGTGGAAAGAATCATATTCAGTAGGAATACAAGAAATTGATCAGCAGCACAAGGTACTCTTTGACATGGTAAATGAATTATATGATGCTATGAGAGAAGGAAAAGGAAAAGATGTAATCGTTAACCTTTTGACGGAATTGTTTAAGTATACAAAGTACCATTTTAAAACCGAAGAAGGTATTTTTACAAAATACCATTATTCGAAAGCGGAAGATCATCTGAAGGAACATTTGGAGTTGAAAGTTAAGGTTGAAACGCTTTTGGAAGATTTGAATTCAGGAAAAACCAGTATTAGTATTAAGGTATTCAATCTTTTGAAAGATTGGATTAGTATACATATATTTCAAAAAGATATGTTGTATGCGAAGGAACTTGAAGGAAAAGTAAAATAATACCTCATAATTATTATCTAGCCAATAGATGTTGAAATTCTAAGAATAAGAAGAGCTTGCATGAAATCAATTAATAAATAAGAGAACTCGGTAAGACCGTTTATTTTCTAATTCACTAGAAAATAAATGGTCTTTTTTGACGCAATAGGAAAGTTTATTGCTTCGCAATCCATTTGGGTGCGATGCGTAAGAATAAAGAAATGCTTCGGGATGAACTTTTTTATATCTACAATTATGTACAAAATTTCGTGATAAAGTGCTAATGTTATGATAATATAAGATGATACGTTTAAAAACAATATGCGAAATTCACAAGGCATATAGTGATACACAACACAAACTATTATGCTTATCAAGTGAGGATGAAGTTCATGGATTTAAAAAAACAAATAAAATTAACTTTAAGCATGCAAAGAAAAAGGTAAATAGTATTTTAGCATTTGTTCTTGCAGCTATTATAGGGTTTGGTGCTGGATTTGTTACTTGCAGTACTAAGTCGTGGGAACAGGCTGAGCCGATAATAACAACAGCGGATGACACAAGGGACTATACTGTGATTTCTGAATAAAAGTGGAGAGGTTTAATATGATTAGAAAATTTAGAATGGAAGATTTGGAACGTGTTATGGAGCTTTGGCTTAACACGAATATACAAGCACACGATTTTATAGTAAAAGAATATTGGATTAGTAATTTTGATATGGTGAAAACCATTTTGCCAAAGGCAGAGTTATATGTATATGAAATCCAAAATAAAATAGAGGCCTTTGTGGGTATTGATAGCGGTTACATCGCAGGAATATTTGTATCATATAAAATGCAATCTAAGGGTATGGGAAAACAGTTACTTGAAAAAGCAAAAGAGTTTTATCCCAAGCTTAGTTTAACGGTTTATCAAAAGAATACAAAAGCGGTCAATTTTTATCAACGAGAGCAATTTACAATTAAACAGGAACAAATTGATGAAAATACGGGTGAAATAGAATATTTTATGGTGTGGAGTAAATAAACATACCCTTTATTATGAAAAAAAACAAAAAAAGATAAGAATGAATACATTCATTCGTAAAAATTTTAATGGAGGAAAAAATATGGCATTGTCAAAAAATAAATTTCCAGAAGGCGAGAATGATCATTCCCGTAAAATACGTATATCGAAAGAACCGGATGAGCGCCGCCAAGAAATTGTTGAAACAGCATTAAAGTTGTTTTCTGAAAAAGGATATGAAAATACAACCATTCAAGATATCGCTGAAAGAATGAATGTATCCCCTGGTTTATGCTATCGATATTTTAAGTCGAAAACGGAAATCTTTGCGGCAACCTCAGAATATTATGCAATACAAGCAGTAGAACAAATGAAGATTCCAATGTTACAGGATATTCCAGCAATTGAAAAGTTGAATCTGGTTATAAACCGTATGTTTGATTTTTCAGTGAATCATCATGAATTTGAGGGCAGATATAAGGAAGGTTCAAGCATTAGAGCAATCCTTTTGGATGATGTTTCAAACCAATGGGTGGCTGTAATGATTCCGATAATAGAACAAGGATTGAAAGAAAATACGTTTCATTGCAACAACGTACCCAGAACGGCTCAGTTTTTGATTTCAGGACTGATACACACATTCCACGAAGGAATGCCAGCGGAAAATGTTAAGGAATATATGCAATCTTTTTTTGACTTTACTCAAGATATGCTAGTACGAGTTTTAGGGATCAAGGTAGATTAGAATATATAACAGAATATGTGAAAAAATATACATGAAAAGTTGGTGGATTGGAGAAGAAATTATATTGATACCAAGGTATGCAGAAACAGGATTACTCGCAATTGAATCGAATTTACGAGGAGATGATAAAGGATGAAACGAATAGTAAATAGTTTAGCAAATTCAAAAAAATGTGTTGTCTCGATAGGTTGTATATTAATACTCATAGTTATAATCGATTGCATTGTTTATTTAACAGGTGGTACAGAATTTGCATTTACACATTTAATGTACCTTCCGATTATTATAGCTGCGTTCCTGTTTGATAGTAAGGGTGCTATGGGAACTGCTTTTTTGGGAGGAATTGCTTTGGGGCCTCTTATGCCCTTAAATGTGTCTGAAGGACTAAAACAAGAGTTCAGTAGCTGGATATTTAGAGGAATTATTTTCGTGCTGATAGGGTTAGTGGTCGGCTTTTTGTTTCAGCGTGTCAAAATAGATAAGCAAATTCAGATTAAAAAGTCATTCACTAATTCAATTACAGGGTTTCCAAACGCGAGTAAACTAAAGATTGACTTGGATGAAATGATTAATAAGCAAAAGAGCGTTTCTCTCATTGCATTTCGAATTATTAATTTGGACAATATTAATAGATATGTCAATTATAATATTGGAGAAAAATCACTCGTTAAAGCGATAGAAATCTTAGCAAATCTTGTTGATAAGGAGAATGTCTATTCTGTATTTACGAGTGAACTTGGTGTTACTATGCCTGGAGTCAGTATAGAGGATGCCTATTTAAAAGCACAGGAATTTTTAAGCTGTTTTAAAGAACCAGTTCTGATAGAGGGGGTACCAGTTAACCTTGTTATTAAATGTGGCATTTCAAATTATCCCCTTCATGCTAAGGATGGGAACGATTTATTAAAAAAAATGGGCCGAACATTGGATCAGCAAGAGTTTGATGAATACAGAATTGCAATATATAAAGATTCTATATCCAAAAAAAATAAAGCGAAATATGAAACGGTTGTTTTGCTCTATGATGCTATAAAAAAAGGACAGTTTACAATTGTGTATCAACCGATAATCAATCTGAAAGAAAATAAAGTCGAGGGTGTTGAAGCACTATTGAGATGGAACAACAGTAAAAATATGAATACCGGAGAATTTATTCAAATAGCAGAAGAGGCAGGAATCATTAGCGCAATAACAAAATGGGTAATAACAAATGCCATTGATCAAATAAAAAAATGGCAAGAAAAAGGGCTAAGAACAAAGGTTGCAATTAATATATCTTCAGATGATTTGAAGGATGATTCTATTGTTAAATTTATAATAGATTATATTAAGGCTAGTCAAATAGAACCATCGTTACTTGAATTTGAATTAACAGAGAGAGTCATTGTCGATAATATAAACGAAGTTGAGGATTTGTTAAATCAAATTAAAAAACTGGGTATTCAGATATCCCTTGATGATTTTGGAACGGGATATAATTCACTGGTTCAACTTGTTAATTTACCAATCGATTATTTAAAGATTGATAAGTTTTTTATGGATAATATTAAGGATACGCATTATAAGTTTTTGATTGAAGGAATTATCAATTTGGCACATAGCCTAGGAAAAGAAGTGATTGCTGAAGGGGTAGAAACAAAAGAGCAGTTAGAACTATTGAATACGATGAATTGTGACAATATCCAGGGGTATTACTTTAGTAAACCGTTGCCTTCAGAGGAACTTTGGGAGTTTATTTTGAGGTTTAACAATAGTAAAATATATGAGACGAATAATAAAAGAAACCTTTAACGGTGATTGCTGTGGTTGATATTACCGCTTATAAAGATACAAATATGATTATGATGCAATGGACTATTTATCTTCGCTGTGTATAACAGATTGATAACTACAGGGACTATCAGCTTTTGTTTTGTTAACAAGATCTGAGCGCATCAAGCATATAATATTGAAACGATAATCAAGTTTTTTATAGAAAAGAATATATAATTTATTTACAGGGAGTGAACAAGATTGTCCATTAAAACAGTTGAAACTATGGTAAAGTGGGTGGAAGAAAATTTGGAAGAATGTCCAACGTTAGAAGGAATGTCTGATTTCGTAGGATATTCACCTTGTTATTGTTCTACGAAGTTTCACGAACATGTTGGCGTTTCATTCAAAGATTATATTCAGAAGCGGCAGCTAAGTATGGCAGCAATGGCGTTACGGAAAACAAAGTATCGAATTATTGACATTGCAATACAATATGGTTTTTCATCGCATGAAGCATTTACAAGGGCTTTTGTACGATTTTATGGGTATACACCCTTTCAATACCGTAAATTGTTGCCGGAAATCTTAATTTTTGATAAAGCCAAAATAGACGGTTGAACACTCCTCAATAAAAATAAGGAGTATTTTTGATGTTAAAAAAAATTGGACGTAATGATTTATGTTGGTGCGGAAGTAAAATTAAGTATAAAAAATGCCATGAGTCATTTGACGAAAAGATAGCTTGCTTCAAAGCACAAGGTTGTAGGGTTCCGCCTAGAGAAATTATAAAAAACGCAGAACAAATTATCGGACTAAGAGAAAGTGGAAAAATCAATATAGCGGTTTTAGATTTCATATCAAAACAGCTGTGTATCGGAATAACAACAGAACAGATTAATTGCTTGATTCATGAGAAAACAGTAGAGTTAGGTGGGATTCCGGCAACGCTAAATTATGAAGGTTTTCCCAAGAGTGTATGCACATCAATTAATGAACAAGTATGCCATGGGATACCGTCAAGTGATGTATTGTTAAAAGATGGAGATATTATAAATATTGATGTTTCAACAATATATAATGGCTTTTTTTCGGATTCTTCAAGAATGTTTTGTATCGGAAATGTTAGTCCTGAAAAAAAGAAATTAGTCAATGTGGCTAAGGAGTGTGTGGAATTAGGATTGGCACAAATTAAACCATGGGGATTTTTAGGAGATATGGGGCAGGCGGTGCATGAACACGCTATGAGGAATGGGTATTCAATTGTACGGGAAATAGGTGGGCATGGTATTGGTTTACAATTTCATGAAGAACCGTGGGTGAGTTATGTTTCAAAAAGAGGAACGCAGATGCTTTTAGTTCCGGGAATGGTATTTACGATAGAGCCAATGGTAAATGCAGGAACGGAAGAGATTTTTATAGATGATGATAATGATTGGATCGTGTATACGGCAGATGGAAAGCCATCGGCTCAATGGGAGATTATGGTTTTGGTTACAAATGATGGATATGAAATATTAGCCTATTAGCACCATAAGGCAAATGAAGCGGCTTTTGCTCTCTCTCCACATTTTACAACAGTTTTCGATTCCTTAGTAGGCATGTCGGTATTTAAAAAATGCATCTTGGTCATGAAGCTATTGTTATCTATGAAAAAATTCACTATATTAATGAAAGGTGATACGATGATTATTAAAGTGGAGCAGGACGTAAGCAAAAATGAAATTGAAGTGTTAATAAAGCATAACAATATGAAACATGAAGTGGAACGTATTGTTTCATTGATACAATTAGCTGAAAAACAAATACAGTGTAGTATGCACGGGAAGGAAAAGTTAGTAAATGTTTCTGATATTTACTATATTGAAAGTGTTGATAAGAAAACATTTGTATATTGTGAGCATGAGGTTTATCGCACAGAGCTGCGATTGTATCAATTACTGAACATATTGTTAAAATTTGGTTTTGTTCAAGTTAGTAAATCCTGTATTCTTAATCTTAGCATGCTAGAAAGTTTCAAACCTTTAATGAATAGTAGGTTGGAAGCATTACTAAAAAACGGGGAAAGGCTCTTTGTTACCAGAAAATATCTAGTGATGGTTAAGCATGAATTGCAGAAAGAGGTGCTAGCATGAAAAGAATTATTGTAAATATAATGTCAACAATGGGAATATCGCTTGTTATTCTTTCAATGATAGGTATTTTTTCTGGAGCACAGTTCTTATGTATTGATAGTGTGTTTCAATTGTTAGGTGCAAATATTGTTATTCATTTAGGACTGATTCTTACGAATAAGTTTGAGAGTAAGTATTTGGTTTTGGAATCATTTCTGGACATTAGTTATATCATAGGAATTCTTTTGGCTTTTGGATTTGTTTTTGATTGGTATTCCTATACTCCGACATGGGTACTTGTTATTATGGCGTTGGTGGTATATCTTATAGGCTGCGCCATTCGTATCTTCCGGGTACGGGAAGATGTCAAAATTGTTAATGAACTCCTTTGGAATCGTAATCGCCAAATATTATAATATGGAGGAAGAGTCATGAAAGTAATATTGGCGGCGAACAATATTGAAAAACAATTTAAAAATGAAAAAGTCTTGAAAGGAATATCGTTATCGGTTTTTGAGAACACATTTACCACAATTCTTGGGCCAAGTGGTTCGGGAAAATCCACGTTATTAAGTATTTTATCTGGTCAGTTACGTCCAACAAGTGGAAATGTGCAATATTTAGATGAAATAATTTCATCTTTTTCTGAGATACAGATGGCAGAATGGAAAAGATCTGAAATTGGTTATGTATTTCAAAACTACCTGCTTTTGAATAATCTAACGGCAGAAGAAAACATTAAAATTGGTATTAATCCAAAAAAAACACCGATTTCCTTTGATCGGCTGATCGCTACATTGGAAATAGATGATATATTGGACAAATTTCCGGCTCAATTATCTGGCGGACAGCAACAAAGAGTCTCTATTGCAAGAGCTGTTATTAAATGCCCAAGTCTCCTATTCTGCGATGAGGCCACTGGTTCACTTGATGAGGCAAACAGCAAAAAGGTGATAGGGCTGCTCCATGAGATGAAAGATACCTATGGATTAACTATCTTATTTACAACGCATAATAAAGAAATTGCTGAAACAGCTAACCGAGTGCTTACCATTAGGGACGGACTTCTTTCTAATGATGTTGTCAATAAAAATCCTATATTGTCATCGGATATGGTGTGGAGGTGAAATATGGGATTAGTATATAAGCAATTAATGAAGCAGATTGCTTCAAATAAAATTTTTGTGATGCTCTTGTTATTATTGACTATACTCACATCGCTCTCGTTCTTCTTTGTTAAATTTTCTGTGGATGGGAATATGGATACGTTAAATTCATTGCCTTCTTTGACGGAAAATCAAGAGCTATATAAGGTGGCTTTAAATTCTAATACCGTATTAGCCAATATGTTTTTTCTATCACTAACAAGCCTTACGGCATTTGTTTTTGTCATGTTTTTCTATCGCTTCTTTCGAGAAAACAGAAAACAAATGGGGTGTTTGAAATCGTTAGGATACAAAGATTCCCGTTTGCGGCTTTTTTTTGTGATATTCACTGCTATTCTTTCTATAATAGGATCATTGTTGGGATTGCTAGGAGGATATTTCCTTTCTAGTATTTTGATTCAGGCGAATACAAGGACATATGCTGTGACGGGTTTGATAAAAGGTGTGAATGCGTTTAGTTCTTTCATAGGAGTAATGGTTGCCACGATTATTTACTGCCTTATTACATTTTTTTGCTATTTTTTAATTAAGGGCAAAGAAATAGGTGTATTATTGGCTGGCAAACAAACTAGAAAAGGAATTTCTCATACATTAAAGGTGGTGAATCGTGTTGCTGGTATGATACCAACAAAAAATCAATTTTCACTCCGCATAGCGCTACGTAAGCCAGTTGCTGTTTTTATGATTTTAGTTGCGGTCATGGTATTCAATGTTTGCATGATTCTGGGATACTCCCTCAATATAAGCAGCAAGGATATTTTTACTTCACAGACGATTGGCCACAATTATGAATATGACTCGCATTTTACGGAATACCACACGGAACCGGTATCAACAGATGCGATGCCTTATCTTGACTGCTCTGCATCACTTTTTGTCGGTGAACAAAAAGTGATGCAGACAATTGTTGGAGTTAATAATTTGAATTCTATATATAAGTTACAAGACGATAAAGGTAATCTGCTAAGTAAACCAGATAGAGGCCTTATCTATGTTAATCCCGGTCTTGTAGAAATTTATGGTGTGGCGATTGGAGATATTCTCATGATAGATATTTCAGGTACTAGTCATAATTTTACAGTGGCAGGAATTGCACAAAATGCAAAATTAGCAAGTCTTTATGTGAATGCAGATGAAGTAGCAGAAATTCTTGGTATTCCATTCAGCGCGTATAATGGCTTATTAAGCATAGATGAAATTGCGGATTGTGACGAAGAGATTACAAAGGATCAAAGAATTGAGACGCTAAAGAGAAATGCTGTTTCTAACAAGATTAGTGGTGTTATTAATCAGGTAATAGGTTGCGTTGTAGGTGCTATTTTGATATTCCTTGCTTTACTAATTAATTTTCAGGATAATACTAGGGATATTTTGATTTTAAGTATGATGGGATATCGTATAAATGCAATCAGAAAATTATTAATAGACATATATTTGCCAATTGTATGGTTTTCCTTTGCTTTATCTATTTTACCTAGTATTTTAACTGCAAAAGCAATACAAAAGTCACTGTCAATATCTACGGGTGATTATATGCCGTTTGGCACAAATACTATTGTGGTTTTTCTTGCCTTTGCTTTTTTGAATATTATTTACTGGATTGTGAAATCTGTTTCTATTCAAGGAGTCAAACGTGTTATTGTGAAAGAAGAAATATCAGAATATACAAATTATTAATAGGATTGATTAAGGGAGCAATCAGCATCTTTTTTATCGTTCAACGGGTTTCGTATAGTTTAAACAAATTTTTCCATGAATATAGCGCAATAGGCTTTTGTGGTTTACATCATAATATTTAAATAGTAGGATAACACAAGTTTCCTCTATCGATGAAATGAATGCTAATATCGCAAAAGCCGTTCCTATAATTGTGGGTATCCTGCCAAATATAGCGTAAATTGGTGGTATCAAAAACAAGGCAAGTCCCGTTGCTTTATTACCAAGAGTATGTATCACATTCCATTGCTTAAATTTTATTTTTGTTATCAGTATATTTGTAATGCGTATGCTGAAAATGAGAAGAACACAAATAATCAAATAGTGCTGGGTCAACTGTATTTTTGAGTAAATATAGTAAAGGGTTGCAAAGCAGAAGACCATGTCTGCAAAACTATCCAATTTTGCCCCTACGGGCGTTGTGATATTAAATTTTCGGGCAATAAAACCATCAGCGAAATCGGTTAGGCCGCATATTACATAAATTGTCAAAAAGTATGATTCATTTTTTGTCACGACTAGTAAATAGAATGATAAAATTATTCGACAACAAGATAAGAAGTTTGGTAGCTGCTTAAAAAAAATAGTGCTGACCTCCTTTTGTGTTTAAATCACAAGTTTGGAACGTGTTCAGAATATAATAATATATTAATTTTGTCAATAGTGACGAATGAATTTACAGACTAACGATACTTGCCACAGTCTTGTACAAACACAAAATCCAAAAGATTCCATCGACTTTTTGTTGAGTTTAAAACTCTTATTTTCTTTAGGATAAGTAAAAATACTAATTCACCAGATTTAACTTTTTTAACTGTGGTAACGACCAATAAAATAAAAACCATTTGATTTGTTCCCATTCATCGTAGTAAATGTTAAATGTTCATAGCGAATGATAGAAAAGTCGGACAAAAGTTTGTGTACCCACATTTCATCATGATGCCTGCATATGGCACCTTCGGGAAGTTCAAAAACGCCGTAAATTCCATATTTTTCTTTGAATTTTTGATAGCGTGTTATGTTTCTCTCATCTGTGTTCAGAAGGAAATCATTCACATACAAAATACCGTTTGGCTTTAATACACGCTTGATTTCTGCAATCAGTTTTTCTTGTTTTGAATTGTCTTGAATGCAAGTTAAAACAGCAAAAAGAATAACTGCATCTACGCTTTCATTGGGCAAGTCTATTTGATCTGTTTCTTTTACCCTTAATTTCAGATAAGGAAAGAGTACTTCTCCTCGGGTTATCATGCCTTTTGAAAAATCAATTCCAATCGAATTGTGATAACCTAGTTGATATAGCTCATCTAATGTACGTCCATACCCACAACCAACGTCTAAGATAAGTTTATCTTTTTCGATATATTCACTGAATTTCTCCGCATGAAAGGGCGTGGTAAATTCTTTTATTGGGGATACATCATTCCAATATTCTTTTTGTTCCATCGTTTGTCTCCTTTACTTGATTGTTCTAATTTATGATAAAGTATACTTACCAGCAATTTATTGTATTATAGCAGAAAAGATGATAAAATTGTATAAAAATATACTCGTAAGAAATGGTAAAGCAGTTAAATAAAATAGCAAGTAAAAATGGAGGGAACATAGAGGATGGAAAAAGAAAAATCAAAAAAAATAACAAAGGTAACATTAATTGGTCTAGGTGCAATGGGTGCTTTTTTTGCACCAAAGCTAAACAAATATTTAGGGAAAAATAATTTTAGAGTACTTGCAGAAGGAGACCGTAAAGTAAGGTTAGAAGAAAAAGGTGTGACAATTAATGGGGAGACACACTATTTTAGTGTGATTGAACCAAAAACAGAGGGTGATTTTGCAGATCTTGTTATAATGGCAGTAAAAGACACTGGACTTTTACAAGCCATCAAGGATATTAAAAATCAAGTGGGGATAGATACACAGATTCTTTGTGTAATGAATGGGATTGATAGCGAAAAACAAGTTGCAGCCATTTATGGATGGGAGCATGTTTTATATTCTTATATGCGAGTATCCATTGTTATGAAGGATGGAGTCGCCAATTTTGACCCTGAGTTGGGGAAGGTTCACTTTGGTGAAGAAAAAAATGAAATATTGTCAGAACGGGTACAAATAATAAAGGAACTGTTTGATAGCAGTAAAATAAGATACAACATAGATTCGGATATGATTCACGGTATGTGGTTTAAATTTATGTGTAATATTGGGGAAAACATGACTTGTGCCATACTTGGAATTCCTTTTGGCGCTTATCAAGTAAGTGAACATGCAAATAAAATTCGCCGAAAAGCAATGGGGGAGGTAATAGAAATAGCAAATGTTCTTGGAATTGACCTTGGAGAAGAGGACATTGAGCGACAAGAAAATTTGCTTAAGAAGCTTCCATTTATAAATAAGCCGTCTACCTTACAAGATTTAGAGGGTGCAAAGAAAACGGAAATTGAACTGTTTGCTGGAACAATTGTGCGGCTTGGCGAAGAGCTCGGAATTAAAACTCCGATTAACTGGATGTTTTATCATGGGATTTTGGTATGTGAGGAAAAAAATATGGGAATGTTTAATTAGTAAGATATATTTAATAAAGGACTGTTACAATCTAGAATGTAACAGTCCTTTATTAGAATTATATAAGTGAATAGTCGAAACAAAAGACTTATAAATTCCTTTTTTCTAGCAAATATATTTGATTTTCTAGAAAGTGGATGATATCGGTCTTTTCTTTATTGACGGGAGCAATTTGTTCCCAAATATGGTTGTAATATGCTTCAAGTGCTTGTATAATCATAGGTTCTTGTATGGATAGCATAATTTTGGAGTTCGGTTGAATTGTGTTATATCCTTCGAGTATAATTCCTTTCCCCTCTTTTACAAAGCAATCGAATTCGCCGCTGATTAAATTATTCTGCTTTTCATTTTGAATTAAGGCAAGAGAATAGTTATCATTATTTTTTAGTAGAACGATGATATTGTTTAAAAGTTCTATTATTTCGGGAATTGTTACTTCTATTTTTTCAATTCCAAGGAGATGATAAAAATAGAATTGTTGATGCTCAACTAGGTCTCTTAGTGCTTCTAAAAAAAATATATCCTTGTAATCATAATGTTTGACATTTTTAAAAAATGCATGTAGTCTTTGTATGTAATAATCATAGGCTTCTTTTTTTCCTTCGTGTGAAATGCTACATTTTTCTAAAAGATTGTAATATAAATGTGGGGGGAGTAATAACATTCCTATACCATATTTATTAAAATGGCGAGAACCGATGCCCTCTTCTATTTTTAGTAAACAGTTACTGTATTCCCTTATATTTTTAGAGGAGTAGTATTTTATTAAGGGCGTGGAATACGAATTGATAAGTACAGTTGTATAAGAACGAAGCATATTTATAGCACATCTGTCTTTTAAATAAAGTGCACTGTCAACATGAGAGATAGATTCAGTTACAAAACAGATTAATGCACCTACATCTGGAATAATGAGTGTTTCAATGCCAGATGAAAAGGCATCATAATTCTTAAAATAGTACATAATGAATTTATTTGTTAAAATCAGTGGTGCTGCAAAATTTATAAAATGAATATTTCTTACCGTATTACGGTTAAATCGTAGCAAAACGATTATCGTCCATCCAGTTTGGATTGCTTCTAGTAATAAATTGCGCCATTGTATCAAATCGTCTGAAAACATATTGGGGACATCGTTATTAAATGAGATATAAAGAGTTTGATCCTTCACGTTTGTTTGCGCGATTGCCAGTTTTAAAAGATGTAGACCGACAGTATAAACATCTTTTTCCATAGGAATGATCTTATCATTACCTGATAATGGAATTAAATTCGAAAAAAGAGAGGTGGCTTTTATGGGGGATTTTTCCTCAGATTCCATACAACAAATAAGTTTCTTCTTTTTTTCATATTCGTATTCGAACGAGTAGCCTTGTGATTCGAGTAGTAGAATCTTTATTTTCTCCTGATCGCTTAGATTATTCTTTGCATCCTCACATGTCTTTTGAAATATGTCATCTACCAGCTTTAATTGAAAGGAATTGAGTGCATTTCTGGCCAGAAAATTTGAAATATTTTCAATATAAGAAGTATTCAATGGTGGAATTCTCTTATTATGGATCCAGCGACTTACTAAGGAACTATCCACATTAATTGCTTTTGCTAAGTAGTTCATGCGGATGTCAAAGGTTGACAGTAACAGGTTTAAACAATCTCCAAATTTCATTTTTGTTTTCATTATATATTCTCCTTTTTTGTCTTACATTATAGTAAGTGCGGTGCATATACAAATTTGTCATTTCCACGGCAATGACAAATTTTGCCATTTCATATCAATTGTTAACAAAGAAATGTATAATACGCTATAATGACTCACTATAAAATGGAAATTTGGAGTATTTCTATTTTTTATATGATACACAAGGGATAAGATTATTTTACTGAGGAGGAAAAAGTATTGCAACTAAAATGTTTTAAAACAAAATTATTATAGATTTCAAGATATCAGCGAGATGTTTATGGTTTGTTTTTAATTGGGGAAAACATAAGTTGAATTTGAAATTACTGTAAAAATGAAACAAGGGGATAAATTAGACAATACGTTAGTTGCGGGAGATATTTGAATGAGTAGACATAATAATAATGGATCGAAATTTGCAAGGTTATTAACTGAGAAAATCGATAGTGTAATGGAAAAAGCAAAAATAAAGAGGAAGAATAACCCTCAACATTTTTGTAGAGATAAGGGAAAGCCGTATAAGGATGATTTAATATGTGGGTTAAAGAGTGCTTTAGAGGGGAAAGAACTATTTTTATGCTATCAGCCTTTAATAGATTCAGGGACACAAAAAGTGGTGGCCTTAGAAGCATTAATTCGATGGAAACGTCCTGGAAATGGAATTGTTGCTCCACTTGATTTTATTCCAATTGCGGAGAAATCAGAGCTTATAGTATCAATTGGGGAGTGGGTGCTTGAAACAGCATGTAGACAACTAAAGGAATGGCAAGAAGAGGGAGCTACTTTATGTAGCATTGCTGTTAATGTATCGGTAAAACAGATAAAACGTCCTGATTTTACAGAGGTTGTTGCCAAAATATTATCTAAAACGGGGCTATTACCAAACTATCTTGTACTTGAAATTACAGAAAGCTCTTATTTTGAACCCATTGAGATGGTATTAGAAAATATTAATATTCTAAGGAGTATGGGAATTAAAATTTCATTAGATGATTTTGGGACGGGCTATAATACGTTAAAAACAATACAAAATTTTTCTGTAGACTCGCTAAAAATCGACAGAGCCTTTATTAATAATATTAATGCGGAGGTAAATAAAGTCATTGTTGAGACTATTCTTTTACTTGGGCGACGAATCCATGTTAATACCGTTGCAGAAGGAGTAGAAACGAAAGAACAGTATGAATACCTGAAACGTATGGGATGTGATATAATTCAAGGATACTATTTTAGTAAGCCACTCTTGGCAAAAGAGGCCACACAATTTTTATGGGAGAACTAAGTTTTTGTACATAGAAATTTTTCGTGTATCTTAGATAAAATCAAGATTAAAAAGGGGTATATTATAGATATATCTCTTTTTTTTGTCTTAAATTAGAAACAATCGTTATTGTCTCTTTTTATGATAGGTACTCTAATATAGAAGATACCGATACGTCATTATTGAATGAATAGGTGTCTTATGGTATATTTTAAATAATATAAGAATGAATAAACCAAGTCATTGATAGGAGGTGTTCTATGATACATTTGATTATAGTAGAAGATGAGAGGATTATACGAAATGGCATAGAGAATCATGTTCCGTGGGAAGAATTGGGTGTAGGAGAAGTGCGGACAGCTGAGAATGCAAAAGAAGCCTTTTCTATATGTGAGGATTGTAAGCCAGACATAATAATATCAGATATCAGAATGCCTGGTATGAACGGAATAGAACTTTGTCGTAAATTTAGAGAGCAATTACCAGAGAGTCAGATCATCTTTATTAGTGGATTTTCAGATAAAGAATATTTGATGGCTGGAATTTCACTAGGAGCTATCAGTTATGTGGAAAAGCCCATTGATATTGTAGAACTATCCGAAGCTGTGAAGAAGGCGGTAGCTTCTGTACATAGACTGCACCGGCAGAATACAAACGTATTGCACTCCTTGTTGCGGCCTTGTGATTTAGAGGAAGACAGTGCTATAAGAGGATTACATTTGTTTGAGCAGGGTAAGATCCTAGAGCATGATAAAGTATTTTGCATCAGCGTATTAGAATCAAGAGAAGAGGTAAACAATGTATTAGACTTTAATAGAAAATGTCAGGATATGCTTCATACACTGATTGGGGGAAAGGATATTCATTTTATAGCGGATTCGATGGGGAATAATATGGTTGTCATATTATTGTCATCAGGTATTGTTGAACAGACAAAGAATATGGAATTTAAGAGTTTGGTTAGCGAAACTCTTTTATCTGTAAGAGGAGAAAACGAAGCTTGGTTTTTAGGGGTGGGAGAGGATGTATCTGCCTTGAATATGCTGTCTCAATCCTATCAATCTGCTTTAGAAGCTTTGAAATCTCTATCTTATAAGGGATGGAATACGTATGCGTTTTATAGCGAGGATGAAATAGAATACCAAGGTACACTTTCAGAAAACAAGAGAAATCAATTTCATAAGACGCTTCTGAATAAGAAAGAAAAAGAAGCATTGTCTATGTTGTCTGAAATATGCAAAATGTTGTTAGATAATCATGCAGTACTCAATTTTCATGTAAGAAATATCTATTTTACACTAGATAATATTATTACGCAGGTAGATAAGGTTCTTCATTTGAATGGGCTTGAGCAAGGCGAGGTAGTGAACGCAAAGTTTTTGGATCAGGCAAAAACAATTGATGAGATGCAGGAATATGTTTGCAAACATGTAAAGGAAGTCTTAGAGGAAACAGAAGAAGAACAGAAAAATAATTTTCTTATCAAACATGTAATGGAATATATGAATGAAAATTTCCATAGTAAAGAATTATCTATCCAGGTACTTGCAGATGTTGTTTATCTAACTCCGACATATCTTAGTGGACTGTTTAAAAAGAAGACAGGGATGACGATCGGACAGTATTTAACCAATATACGAATTAAAAAAGCGGAGGAAATTCTAAAAAATCCGCAGCTGAAACTGTACCAGGTGGCAGAGATGGTTGGGTATGAGGATGCCAACTATTTTTCTAAGATATTTAAGAAGAAAACTGGTATGTTACCATCAGAATACAGGGAGATTAAATAATATGAGAAAACGCATTACTGGTTATGCACAAAAGTATCGAAATCTTCCAATGCAGAAAAAAATGATATATGCCTATTCGATACCGGTTATTTTTATTTGTATAATCGTTAATTTACTTTGTTTTCCAATATTTAGTAATAAATATGAGAAACAGCTAAGATATACAGTCAATCAGTCTTGTTCACAAGCGGATAATTTTGTATCTAATTATATAGAAAATATGTATTATATATCTCAATTAATTGCAGATAATGGAACGATAGAAGATAGCTTACAATCCGCCGATTTTAATAGACAAAGGACGTTGGGCGAGCAGTACAGGGAATTTTGGAAATTGGCAGATGAGTTAGCAGACATTGAATTATCAAATGCAACGTATCGCATCGGTCTTTATATTCCAGATCGTTTAATTTATTCCAACAACAATTACTATTTTTATAAAGAATCATCCCTAAAAAAGCGAGATGATTATGAACAAATCATGGAAAAAATTAATGCAAACAAATTGTGTTTTGCACTAATTGATGAGTCTAAATCCTCTGGTCTTGATATGGTAGATACTTATATTGCTCTTTTTCAAAAAATTCATATTATGAATGAAGAAAAAGAAGAAAAAACGTATGTATCAAAGGTGGAAGTCCCTATTGACGAATTGCAAATTGTGTTAGAAAAAGCTAGAAGTACACCAAAAAGTTTAGTATATTTGCTAGATGAAAGTGGAAAATTATTATTATCATCCGATAAAAACTATTTTGAAAAGTTACAAGGAGACAAAAAATTACCATCCAAGAAGATAGATTCGTGGACAGAATATACCTTGGATGGAGTCAATTATTATGTAGTTTATCAGGAAGTGAAAAGCTATAATTGGAAAATTTTTTCTTTGATTCCAAAAGAAGAATTTCGTGGACAGAGTAGATTTATATGGCTAATGGTTTTATTAATGACAATACTTATCTCCGTTGCCGTTGCAGTGGTATCATATCGATTATCTCACTATTACGTACAGAGGTTGTCAAACCTGACTCAAAAGATGAAAAATTTGGAGAGTGGGGATCTGAGTGTTAGTTTGGTGTTAAAATCTAGTCAATCTGGTGATGAGATTGATGAAATTTACTCAAATTTTAATTATATGGCAAATGAAGTGCGGCGTCTGATGAAGGAACATTATAGGCTTGGTAAGAATGTTATGTCAGCTGAATTAAAAGCATTGCAAGCACAGATTAATCCTCATTTTCTTTATAATACACTGGATTTAATCAACTGGGGGGCTATGGACTATGGTGCTACAGAGGTAGCACAAATAGCAAGAAATTTAGGACAGTTTTATAGACTGAGTTTGAATCACGGAAAAAGTGCTATTTGTATTTCAGATGAACTTAAACATGTGGAAGCCTATATAAAAATTGAGAATGTTCATTTTGATAATGCAATCAATCTAGTGATAGATGTGCCAGAAGAGATTAAACAGTATGCTTGCCTAAATATTATATTGCAACCATTTGTAGAAAACGCGATTGTACATGGGATAGCCAAATATTCAGAGATTACGGAATGTAATATTACAATTAGTGCCAGAATCGTAGAACAGGATATACTTTTTAATATTAGAGATGATGGCTATGGAATAGAGGAAGAAAAATTATCAGGTATTTTGGAAAATTGTAGTACAAATGCAAATAATGGATATGGCGTAAAGAATATTAATTTTAGAGTAAAATTATGCTATGGGGATAAATATGGAATTGCCTATAAAAGTATTGTCGGAGTAGGAACCGAAGTGCAAATCAACATTCCAACTATGACATTGGAACAATTAGAAACATTATTACAGTAATTGTCTTTGAATTGTATATGCTATTTGTATATTAAACTTGATACAAGTATTAACATATTATGCATATTGAATAGAATCATAATATTTTCCTTAATATCGTAAGTTTGTTATCTAACAATTTGTGTATAATTTCTTTATAATAAATTTAGAAATTGTTTCTAGAATTATTATAAAGGGAGAAAACACTATGGGAAAGCATTTAAGAAGTTTTGGTCATGAATTTAAAAAAAACTATGCTTTATTTGCAATGATAACACCGGCAATTATCATGGTTGTAGTATTTGCTTATTTGCCAATGTCAGGTCTGGTTCTGGCATTTAAAAATTATCGTTTTGATCTTGGTGTTTTTGGAAGTAAATGGAATGGATTTGAGAATTTTCGATATCTATTCTCTTCTGGAACAGGATGGCTGATTACCAAAAATACCATTCTTTACAATCTATTAAATCTTATTACATCTCAGATACTTGCTATTTTGATTGCAGTCTTTATTACGGAGATTAATGCAAAGTTATTCAAGAAAGTATCGCAGTCTCTTATCTTTTTACCCTATTTTATTTCATGGGTAATTGTAGGTACCTTTGTGTATGCAATTTTCAATTATGAAACAGGATTATTGAATAACGTTATTACAGGATTTGGTGGTGATCCAGTGAATGTATACTCCACGCCTGGGGTATGGCCTTTCATAATTTGTGTATTTAACGCATGGAAATGGTGCGGATATAACTCTGTTATCTATATTGCAGCGATTACTGGTGTGGATTCGGAAACCTATGAAGCAGCAGGCGTTGATGGAGCAACTATTTTTCAGAGAATCCGATATATTACATTACCTTGTATCCGACCGACAGTGGTAACGATGCTACTGTTACAGGTAGGACGTATTCTAAGAGGCGACTTTGAAATGTTCTATCAGATTGTTGGTAATAATGGGCAGTTATATAATGCAACGGATGTAATTGATACCTATGTATTTCGATCCTTGTTGCAAAATTCCAATCTAGGAATGACAGCAGCAGCATCCTTTTATCAATCACTCTTATGTTTTTTGATTATTATGATTGTAAATGCAGTTGTAAAACGCATTGATTCCGATTATGCATTGTTTTAAGGAAAGGGGAAATAGAAATGGCAAAACAAAGTGAGGCTATAAAGACAAGAAAAATAAAATTAAGTACTTCGTCCAAAACATTTTATACAATTTGCTATGCCTTTGTAGCATTAATGGCAGTAATCAGTTTGATTCCATTTATAATTCTGGTTTCCAGTTCGTTTACTTCGGAGCATTATATTCGTTTTAATGGATACACGATTTTTCCAAAAGAATTTACGACAGAAGCTTATGAACTGATATTTAAAACTCCCATGACAATAATTCGAGCATATGGAGTTTCTATATTGATTACAGTAGTGGGGACAATACTAGGGTTATTACTCATCACAATTACCGCTTATGTAATTAGTCGTAAAGATTTCAAATACCGAAATGTATTATCCTTTTTCTTTTATTTTACAACACTATTCAATGGTGGTATGGTTTGTACTTATATTTTCTATATACAGTACTTACATTTAAAAGATAGTCTATGGGCACTGATACTTCCTGGCATTTTTAATGTATTTTATCTATTGATTATGAGGAGTTTTGTTTCTGTAATTCCTACCGCATTAATTGAATCAGCAAAAATTGATGGTGCAGGCGAGTTTCGAATTTTCTTTCAGATTATTGTGCCGCTGCTTAAATCTGGAATGGCAACAATTGGTTTATTCTTAGCACTTGGATATTGGAACGACTGGTATAATGCGATGCTCTATATTAATAGCGATTCCAAATATCCATTGCAGTATATGTTATATAATTTATTACAGCAAACACAAGCACTTGCAAAAATTGCAAGTCAGGCAGGCATCATAGTTGCAGATATGCCGGCGAACAGTTTGAAAATGGCAATGGCAGTTGTAGCAACCGGACCTATAATTTTGGTTTACCCATTTGTCCAAAAATACTTTGTAAAAGGTATCACAATCGGTTCCGTAAAAGGATAATCGGTTTAAAATATATTTTCTAAAAGGAGAAGGAGGTTTTTTATGAAAAAAAAGGTGTTATCAATCGTATTAGCATCAGTAATGGTAGCCAGTCTACTCTCAGGATGTGGGGGAAATTCTTCCTCAACAAAAGATAATAAAGCATCAACAGAAAGTAAAGAGACAGGTTCAACTGGAGGGTTGGATACAACCGAAGAAGTAAATTTAGTTATGTATGTAATTGGGGACAGACCAGCAGGTCAGGATGTCAATGATGAAAATTTCAACAACATCATTAAGGATAAGTTGAACTGTACATTGACAGTAAACTGGATTCCTTGGTCAGATTATAGCAATAAATATCCGCTTTTATTTTCTTCTGGCGAGCAATTTGATATTGCATATTCTGCTACATGGTTAAATTTTACATCGTTGGCTCAAAAGGGCGCTTTTATGAGTTTGGATGAATTATGGCCAACATATGCACCAAAGAATTTTGCTGCAACAGCAGAGACTGCAAAAAAACAGGCAACAATCGATGGTCACTATTATGGGGTACCTACACTACTTGCAACCTACGGTGCTTATGGACCAATCTATCGCACCGATATTATGGAAGGAAGCGATTGGGATGGCAAGATGGAAACCTTTGAAGATATTGAAAAATACTGCGATATCGTAAAGGAAACACATCCAGAGTTAGAGCCAGTTGATATTTATTCGGCTGGATCAGAATTGGATGATACCTATATGTGGTCATTGGGATATCAGTCATCAAAGGGAACAACGAATGATTTCCTTTTCTTTGATCCTACCCAAGAAAATCCAAAGCTTTTTACCTATTATGAAACTGCAGAAATACCTACATTCCTTGAGATGATGAATCGCTGGAATGAAAAAGGTTTCTTTACAAAATCGGCATTATCTGATACAGACTCTACAAAAATACAGAATGGTAAAGCTGCATTGAGAATACACAATTTGGATAACCTTGCGAATTATGCAACTATTCATCCAGAATATAACCTACAATACGCCAATATGAGAAAATATATGACACATCTTCCATATACACAAGATACTATGGTTATATCAAACACTTCTCAGAATCCGGAAAGGGCAATGGCACTTTGGGATCTGATTACAAATGACCAAGATGTATTTGACGCATTTTATTATGGTGTTCTTGGAACGACTTATGATTTGAATGACGAAGGACAGTATTCGATTACCGATAGTAATCTTTATGCAGTATCCGATATGTGGGCTTCCCGTAGCTCTGAATTAAATCGTAATATTGCTGGAACACCAGAGTCTTACGATGAATGGAAACAGAAATTCGAAGCATCCATTGCGGCAGATGATACGGCAGAAAAATATTCTTCTTTCTCACTGGATACCTCTAGCATTGAGACAGAATATGCGGCTTGTTTGAGTGTACATCAGCAGTACTGGTGGCCTTTAGAATTAGGGTATACTGATGCAACGGAAGGTCTTAAGGAATATCAGGAAAAAATGGAAGCAGCAGGAATTGAGAAAGTTCGAGCAGAGATTCAGAAACAGTTAGATGAATATGTAGCTAACTTACAGTAAAAAAGAATTATAAGCTAGAACGGTGACTATAAAACAAAAGGATGGGGACTGGACATATTGTCCGGTCCCCATCTTAATAGGGAGTAGAGCTTATGGAATTAAAAAAATATAATAGAATGATTCGTTTAAGAAAAGGAGTACGATATGAAAATAAAAGGTGTTAATCTTGGAAATTGGCTTGTACTAGAAAAATGGATGAGTCCTGCTTTATTTGACGGAACATCAGCGGAGGATGAATATTGGTTGCCACGTCAACTATCAAGAGAAGTATATGAGGCAAGAATTAAGGTTCATAGAAGTGAGTATATTACAGAACGAGATTTTGTGACAATCAAATCATGGGGATTGACAACCGTTCGTATCCCAGTCCCTTATTTTATTTTTGGGGATAGAGAACCATTTATTGGATGCATTGATGAACTAGATAAAGCGTTTAATTGGGCAGAAAAATACGAACTACAAATTTTAATTGACTTGCATACAGCACCAGAAGGTCAAAATGGGTTTGATAATGGTGGTATTTGTGGTGTATGTAAATGGGCGCAAAATCCAAAGGAAGTAGAGTTTGTATTAACAGTTTTGGAACGATTGGCTAACCGATATGGTTCACGGATGGGCTTATGGGGAATTGAAGTTATCAATGAACCAGCGATGGAGGGTATATGGGAATTAATGGATATACAGAAACGATATCCTCCAGTGGATCAGGAAATGGCAAAAGGGAGCAAAGGAATTAGTTTCACATTTTTAAAACAGTTTTATAAAGATGCCTATGATAGAATCCGTAAATTTATGCCAGACGATAAATGTGTTGTAATTCATGATGGCTTTGAATTAAAGGTATGGAAAGATTTTATGCAGGAGGGTTACTATAAAAATGTTGTGCTAGATACCCATCAATATCTGATGATGGCAGAGATGACGGGGTGTGAACAGACCGTAGAGGACTATTTAAAATATATTAATGAGCATTATGTAAAAGATATAAAGGAGATGCAAGCATATTTTCCGGTAATCTGTGGTGAATGGTGTTTGTTTAATTCACTTGCATGTGGATGGGATACCAAAGGTGGACAGACGGTATTGAATGGTTTGGAAGGAGAGTTGGAAGAGACTATAACACTGGAACAAAAAGAAGAAATCTATCACGCATTAGCAAACGCACAGTTAGATGCATGGGAGAATGGGTTGGGACATTTTTACTGGAGCTACAAATTGTTAACGGATACGGTTAATACGAGTGGTTGGATTGGCTGGGATGCATGGGATCTTGGAAGGTGTATCGATTTTGGATGGTTTCCAGTCGATAAATAAGAGTCTTAGAATGACATGAAAACAGCAGATAGGAGGAACGATGGGTCAGGAATTATTATTTGGGTCAGCATACTATTTGGAATATATGCCATATGATCGATTAGAAAAGGATATTCAGATGATGCAAGAAGCGGGTATGAATGTAGTACGAATTGCAGAATCTACATGGAGTACGTTAGAGCCGATGGATGGAATATTTAATTTTTCCTATATTGATCGAGTCTTAGAGGCTATCGAAAAAGCAGGGATGCAAGCCATTATAGGAACACCTACTTATGCCATTCCGAGTTGGTTGGAGAAGAAGGATGAAGATATCATGGTAACAACAACTGAGGGACAGGCCAGATATGGGCATAGACAGACTATGAATATTATGAATCCTACTTTTCGGTTTTATGCCATGCGGGTAATCCGTGAATTAATGGCTCATACGGTAAATTGCCCCTGTGTCATAGGGTATCAAATTGATAATGAATTGAAGCACTATGGTACCGCAAATGAAGAAGTACAAAAATTATTTAAGGAATATCTAAAAAAAACATTTCTTACAACAGATAAATTAAATCAAACATATGGACTAGCTTATTGGAGCAACTCCATTCATGATTGGAACGACCTACCAGATATGCGTGGATGCATCAATGGTGGATTAGCAAGTGAGTTTGAACGATTTCAGAGAAGTTTGGCAGCACAATATCTTTTGTGGCAGGCGGATATTGTAAGGGAATACAAAAGAGCAGATCAGTTTATTACACATAATTTTGATTTCGAATGGAAAAAGTTTGGTGCCGATATTGCACAAGATGGATATTCTTATGGAGTACAGCCAGATATAAATCATTATGAAGCAGCGAAAGCAGTGACCATTGTGGGAACGGATATTTATCATCCTACGCAGGATGAACTGACAGGAGCAGAAATTGCATTTGCCGGTGATGCAATTCGGAGTTTAAAAAATCAGAATTATCTGGTGCTAGAATGTCAGGCACAGGCTTTTAAACACTGGACTCCGTTTCCAGGTCAGTTACGGTTGCATGCATATAGTCATCTTGCAAGTGGTGCAGATGGAATTATGTATTGGAACTGGCATTCAATCCATAATGGATATGAAACATACTGGAAAGGATTATTGAGTCATGATTTAGAGACGAATCCAGCCTATGAGGAGGCATGTAAGTTTGGAATGGAATGGAAGAGAATTGGGCAAAAGCGCTTGCGCTTAAAGAAAAAGAATAAAGTAGCACTCGTGGTAGATAATCAATCCCTAAACGCATTCAAATGGTTTCCGATAGACAAAGAGCTAAGTTATAACGATGTTGTACGATGGATGTATGATAGTTTATATGAAATGAATATAGAATGTGATGTAGTAGATGTTAACGCAATCGATCCGAGCCAATATCAAATGATTGTTACCCCCGCCTTATACAGTGCAAGTAAAGATACATTGAAACAATTCAAAAAATTCATTGCAGATGGGGGGGTATTGGTCAGTTCCTTTAAATCATTTGTATCAGATGAATACCTAAGCGTTTACCCAGATACCCAGCCCCATATTCTCCATACGTGCTTCAAAATGAGCTATAATCAATTTACAGAACCAGGAAAAATCAAATTAAAGGGAAAAGCAGTATCCTATTTTGCAGAACTTTTAAAAGCAGAGGGAGCAGAGATTCTTGCATCTTATGAACATAAATATTGGGGGGCGTATGCTGGTATTACTCGTGCAGTGTATGAAAAGGGGGCGGCATACTATATTGGATGCTATACCAACAAGGATACATTAAAGGAAGTGTATCAACAGGCGGCAAAAGATGCAAGGATAGAGACTTATGCTCCGAAGGGCTGTTGGCCAGTCATTATTCGAAGTGGGACAAATCAGGAGGATAAAACAATTCATTATGTATTTCATTACAGCGAAGAGAGTACGACATTGTCTTGTCCATATGATAAGGTAAAAGATATGTTAAGTGGAAATGAATACCAGAAAGGAGATCCTATCGTATTGAACGATTGGGACGTAGCAGTACTGGAAGAAACCCCATGCATAGCAAATGGTATTTATAGGAGAAAACAAAATGATTAAGAATCCAATACTACCGGGATTTAACCCAGATCCATGCATCTGTCGAAAAGGAGAAGATTATTACTTAGCAGTATCTTCCTTCGAATGGTTTCCAGGAATCCCGGTTTATCATTCAAAAGATTTAAAAAACTGGGAATTGTATACTCATATTTTAACTGATGATGAAACAGTTGATTTGAAGAAACTTCCATCCGCGAAGGGAATATGGGCACCATGTCTGACTTACTGTGAAGAAGAAGACTTATTTTATGTAGTGTATGGAATTATGAATTCTATGAATGCAAGATATTTTGATGTGGATAATTATTTAATTACAGCAAAAGACATGAAGGGGGAATGGAGTGAGCCAGTTTATCTACATTCTTCTGGTTTTGATGCTTCTATTTTTCATGATGAGGATGGAAGGAAATATGTGGTATCTCTGGAATGGGAGACGAGAGAGAAATATGAAAAACCAGGAGCTATCTGTTTGGTAGAATATAATACGGAAAAAAAAGAAATTATTGGGTACCCAAAACGTATCTGGAGGGGAGGGACAGATCGTGGATGCATCGAAGCACCACATTTATATAAAAAAGGTCAATACTACTATATTATGTGCGCAGAAGGTGGTACAGGCTATAATCACTGTGTTACAATGGGGCGATCCCTGCAAGTAGATGGTTCTTATGAAAAAGACCCCAAAAACCCGATTGTGACATCAATACCGGGGGATTTTTATGAACGTCATGATGCCGATCATTTAAAACCGAACTACTTTAATCCAAAATCGGTTTTGCAAAAATCGGGACATGGAAGTTATGTAGAAACGCAGACAGGAGAAGTGTATCTGGTTCATCTATGTGCTCGTCCGTTTGTTCCAGAATTGCATTGTACACTGGGCAGAGAAACAGCAATTCAGAAAATGGAATGGACAAAAGATTACTGGCTTCGCATGGCGGATGGTAGTAATCTGGCAAAACTGGAAGTGGAAGAAAGTAACTTGCTAGAAGTGTTGATGCGAAAGATTCCGGATTTTGATGATTTCAATTCAAAAGAGCTGGGATTGCAGTATTATGCACCAAGAATTATGCCAGAGCGTTTTGCAGATGTGAAAATACGTCCCGGATATGTAAGGATACGTGGTCAGGAATCAAGAACATCCTTGAATAAAGTAAGTATTTTAGCAAGAAAGCTGACGTCTGTTTATGCTGTGGTAACAACCAAAATGGAATTTACACCTCTTGTACATCAGCATAGTGCAGGGTTAATTTTGTATTATGACAACATGAATTATATTAATTTAAGAAAATATTTTAGTGAAACATTGGGGCAAAGTGCTTTGTCTATCATTCATTTGGAAAATGGAAATAAAACGGAGTTTTTAAATACTAGAATTCCAATAGAAGAAGCTCCAATATATATGAGACTACAGATTGTGGGGCGACAATCCTATTTCGCATGGAGTTATGATGGAGAAAACTATCAAAGAATTGGACGAGTTTTTGATACGACTAAACTCTCAGATGAGTTTTGCAAATATGGGGAATTCACTGGAACCATGGTAGGAATTACATGTGCAGACAGAGTGAAACATCAGCATTATGCAGATTTTGATTTCTTTGAATATAGAGCAGAGGAAGATAGGGCTGTTAATTAAAGAAATAAAGTGCTTTATTTACTTTATTTGATAAGATAATAATATGAAGAAAGAGGTACTTTAAAGGACAAAAACAGAGTGTAGAGGGTGGTTTTATGAAAAAGGGTATGGATTTAATACATGAAATTAATAACTGTATGTTGGATACCGCTTCCATGGCATTTTGGTGGTTGGGACAGTTGGGATTTGTAGTGAAGCTTGGTGATGCGATTATTTATCTAGATCCTTTTATATCGGAGCATCCAGATAGGAAGATACCACCCCTATTAAAGGCGTCCGAAGTTACCAATGCAGATTATATTATCGGAAGTCATGACCATCTAGATCACATCGATAGGGAGGTATGGCATCAATTATCATTAAGCTCACCTGCTGCAAAATTTGTGGTACCAAAACTTCTTATACCAACCCTGTCGAGTGATCTTACTATTTTAGAAAATCGGTTTATTGGGCTGGATGACGGAGTTTCTTTTTGTCATTCGAATCAGGTTACAATATCTGGGATTGCGGCGGCTCATGAATTTTTTGATCAGAATGAAGATACAGGAGAGTACCCATACTTAGGTTTTGTTATTGAAGGAAATGGATGTATTCTGTATCATTCTGGTGATACTTGTATTTATGAAGGAATGTTAAATAAGCTTAGAAAATTCGGAACGTTTGATGTAATGTTTTTGCCCATCAATGGGCGGGATGGCAGGCGGTATGCGAGTAATATCATCGGTAATATGACATATCAAGAGGCCGTTGATTTGGCAGGTACGTTAAAACCCAATTTGGTTGTGCCAGCTCATTATGAAATGTTTGATAGCAATCGAGAAGATCCCTTGCTTTTTGCGGATTATATGAATGCGAAATTCCCCAAAGTTCACTACTGGATAGGAAAACATGGTGAAATGGTTCAATATTGTAAATAGTATGATACGCATTCCAAGAATCTTAATCGAGGCAAAATAAATAAATAAGACCGTCTGTTTTCGAGAGATATAGAAAGCAGACGGTCCATTTTTGCGTTGCAGAAACGGTTGAAATAAGATAGATAAGGCAGAAGAGAGCATATTTATGTATTATTTTTGTGTTTGTGGTCGATTGAAACTGTTAAAATGTTCAAATTGAACACACAAATTAACAATTTCAATTCATAAATATACATAATTTATAAAAAATAGTATTATTTACTTATAATATGATATAATGATTTACAGAAATGCAAAGTAGCTAATAAATATGTCAAAAACAAAAGGAGGTTTAAATATGGTAAAAAATAGCAATACGCAGGAGAAGTTTGATGAACTTCAAAGCTTCATAGACAACCTGGATGATAAGAGAGGTGCACTGATTGCAGTCTTGCATAGAGCGCAACATCTCTTTGGTTATCTGCCGGATGAAGTTATTTTATATATTTCGGAGAAAATGGATATACCTAGTTCAAAGATATTTGGTGTTATCAGTTTTTATTCATATTTTACTAGAAGCGAGAGAGGAAAGTATGTCGTTAATGTATGTTTGGGAACGGCATGTTTTGTAAGGGGTTCGGATGCAATCTTAAAAGAGGTTGAAAAAATATTGAATATAAAAGCTGGGGAAACATCAGAGGATATGAAATATACATTATCGGGGCTACGTTGCATAGGGGCATGCGGTCTTGCACCGGTAATCATGATTAATGATAAAGTGTATGGAAGAGTGGAAGTAGATCAGGTGAAAGCAATCATCGCAGAATATAATTAACAGGAGGATGAGATATGAACAAATTAAAATCCATAGAAGAGCTCCAGGCAATTAGAAAAGTGGCGAAAGATCGGTTAGAACTAAGAGAAACGGCGGAATCGGAAGATCGGATATTGATACGAGTGGGAATGGCAACCTGTGGTATAGCAAGTGGTGCAAGAGAAACCATGCGAGCAATTGTAGATGAGCTTGCAAAACAAAAGATTACAAATGTTTCAGTGACTCAGACAGGATGTATGGGCTATTGTGCGCAGGAGCCGATGATTGAAGTTGTGAGTAAAGACATACCATCGGTGCTTTATGGTCATGTGGATGAAGCAAGAGCACGTGAAATCGTAAATGAGCATATTAAGAATGGACGTCTGCTGCAAAATGCAATCATTAACACGTCATTTGAAAAATAGGAGAAAGGAGGTTTTGTTATGAGTAAGTACAGAATGCATTTATTAGTTTGTGGCGGTACAGGGTGTACCTCTTCAGACAGCTTGACACTAGTGGATGAATTAAATGCAAATATCAATAAGTATGGCATGTCCAACGAAGTGGAAGTTGTAGTTACCGGGTGCTTTGGATTTTGTGAAAAGGGACCCATTATAAAGGTTTATCCAGATGATGTTTTCTATGTATCGGTAAAACCAGACGATGCGGAAGAAATAGTTGCAGAGCATGTTTTAAAGGGGCGTCAGGTGGAACGCTTACTTTATGTTGAACCAAATTTGAATCAAAAATTAGAAGGGCAAAAAGATCTTCCTTTTTATAAAAAGCAGATTCGAATTGCACTTAGAAACTGTGGCTTTATCAATCCGGAGGATATTAACGAATGTCTTGCTGCAGATGGATATCAGGCACTTGCTAAATGTTTGACTCAATTGAGTCAGGATGAGGTAATCGAGACAATGATTCAATCCGGTCTTCGGGGACGAGGTGGTGGAGGATTTCCAACTGGTTTGAAATGGAAGTATGCAAGTAAGAGTGCAGGAAATGAAAAATATATCATATGTAATGCGGATGAAGGAGACCCGGGAGCATTTATGGATCGTTCCATCCTAGAAGGAGATCCTCATTCTATTTTGGAGGCAATGGCCATAGCAGGATATGCAATTGGAGCAAATCACGGTTATATTTATATAAGAGCAGAATATCCACTTGCTATAAAACGTCTTGAAATAGCGATTGCCCAAGCCAGAGAGCTGGGTCTATTGGGAGGAGATATCCTCGGTACAGGATTTAATTTTGATGTAGAACTGCGATATGGTGCTGGAGCATTTGTTTGCGGAGAAGAAACTGCTCTGATTCATTCCATTGAAGGAGAAAGAGGCGAACCTACAACAAAACCCCCATTTCCTGCTGAAAGCGGTGTCTGGGATAGACCGACTTGTGTCAATAATGTTGAAACATTAGCAAATATTCCACCAATCTTTTTAAAAGGGGCTGACTGGTTTAAAAAGATTGGAACCAAAAAATCTCCGGGGACAAAAGTATTTGCACTTGCAGGAAAAGTAAATAATGTGGGCTTGGTTGAAGTACCAATGGGAACGACGCTTCGCGAGGTCATATTTGATATTGGTGGAGGAATTAAGAATAATAAGAAGTTTAAAGCAGTACAAACTGGAGGACCCTCTGGTGGTTGTATTACCGAAGAAAATCTGGATATTCCAATTGATTATGAATCACTTAGCAGTATTGGTTCCATGATGGGATCTGGTGGAATGATCGTAATGGATGAAGATAACTGTATGGTAGATATTGCAAAGTTTTATCTTGAATTTACGGTAGATGAATCCTGTGGAAAATGTACGCCATGTCGTGTCGGGAATAAAAGGCTTCTTGAGATACTAGAGAAAATAACGTCAGGAACTGGTACAAAGCAAGATTTGGTTGATTTGCAAGAATTGGGCGAGGTAATCAAAGATACTTCACTTTGTGGGTTGGGACAAACGGCTCCAAATCCAGTGCTTAGCACGCTTCACTTTTTTTATGATGAGTATATGGCACACGTGAGAGATAAAAAGTGTCCAGCAGGTGTCTGTCAATCATTGCTATCATATCATATATTACCGGACAAATGCATAGGTTGTACGGTTTGTGCAAGAACATGTCCGGTAGAATGTATATCGGGTGAACGAGGAAAGGTTCATGAAATTGATCAGTCCAAGTGTATAAAATGCGGTGCATGTTATAGTAAATGTAAATTTTTTGCAATCGAAAAACGATAGAGAAGGAGGGATAATCGATATGATAAATCTGACAATTAATAATCAGAAGGTTTCGGTAGAAGAAGGAAGTACTATTTTAGAAGCAGCAAAAAAATTAGATATAAAAATACCTACACTCTGTCACCTTGATTTGCACAACTTAAAAATGGTTAATCAAGCAGCATCCTGCCGTGTATGTGTCGTGGAGGTTGAAGGAAGAAGAAATCTGGCACCAGCATGTGCTACACCGGTCTTTGAAGGCATGGTAGTAAAAACAAATACAATACGATGTATTAAGGCGAGGAGAGTGGTTGTAGAACTGCTTCTTTCCAACCATCCAAAGGATTGTCTTATTTGTGAAAAGAATTTGGACTGTGAACTTCAAGCGCTTGCTGCAGAGTTAAATATACGGGAGATTAAATATAAAGGGGAACGAGCAAAACACCCAAAGGATACTTCGAGCAAGGCAATTGTTCGGAATATGGACAAGTGTATTTTGTGCAGGCGTTGCGAGACTATGTGTAATGAGGTGCAAACGGTACATGTATTATCAGCAGTAAATAGGGGATTTAATACATTTATTGCACCATCTATGAATTTACCTATGAATGAGACTACATGCACTTTCTGTGGACAATGTGTAGCTGTTTGTCCAACGGGGGCATTAACTGAGGTAAATAATATTACAAAGGTATGGGATGCAATCAATGATAAATGGAAGGTTGTAATTGTGCAGACTGCACCAGCGGTCAGGGTTGCATTAGGTGAAGAATTTGGAGCAGAACCTGGAACTGTAGTTACTGGAAAAATGGTTACGGCATTGAGAAAACTTGGATTTAATAAAGTATTTGACACAGATTTTGCTGCTGATCTTACCATTATGGAAGAAGCTTCAGAATTTGTCCACCGGCTACAGCATGGAGGGAAATTACCAATCTTAACCAGTTGTTGTCCTGGTTGGGTTAAATTCTTTGAACATCAGTTTTCTGATATGCTTGATATTCCATCAACTAGTAAATCACCTCATGAAATGTTTGGTGTGATTGCAAAAACCTATTATGCGCAAAAAATGGGAATTGATCCTCAAAATATTTATGTTGTTTCGGTAATGCCTTGTCTGGCAAAGAAGTATGAAGCAGAAAGACCAGAGCTCTCTCATGAAGGTATGCAGGATGTAGACGCAGTTATTACAACCAGAGAACTCGCACAGATGCTGAAAGAAGCAAACATTAATTTAATGAAGCTTCCAGAAGATGAGTTTGATAACCCACTTGGCGAATCGACAGGTGCAGCAGTTATCTTTGGTGCTACTGGTGGGGTAATAGAGGCGGCACTTCGAACGGCATATGAGTGGCTGACAAAGGAAACCTTAGAAAAGGTGGAATTCCATGATCTTAGAGGGTTTGATGGAATCAAGGAAGCAGTAGTGAAGATAAATGACCAGGATATTAAAATTGCAGTTGCACATGGACTTGGTAATGCAAGAGAACTGTTAGAAAATATAAGGGACGGAAAGGTAGAATATCATGCCATAGAGATCATGGCATGTCCTGGAGGTTGTATTGGAGGCGGAGGGCAGCCTTATCATCATGGAAATATAGATGTTTTGCAGAAGCGAATGGAAGGCATCTATAAGGAGGACGAAGGAAAATCTATTCGAAAATCACATGAAAATCCTTCGATTCAAAAGTTGTATGCGGAGTTTCTTGGAGAACCTTATGGGGAGAAGGCGCACCAACTATTGCATACGCATTATGTGAAGCGTAGAAAGATGTAGCGTGAAATAGAAAAAAATAAAATTACATGGGACTGTTACAAAACTCAATTTCTTCATTTTACAGTTTTGTAATAGTCTTGGTTCAATTTTGCAACATATGGATGATTTGAAACGGTACTATCCGAATTTATGGCAAAGGGTCAACTACCATTTGAACAGTACATGGGAGCTTGTAAAGCAATCAATTATAAGGAGGGAAATGATGTGAACATACTGGTAGCTGAGGATGAAGAAGATATCCGCAGTCTTATAGCTGAACAGTTGATAATGGAAGGTTATCATGTGATTGCCGTGTCAAATGGAACGGATGCACTGTATGAAATTACAAAGGGTAGAATTGATATTGCAATATTAGATATAATGATGCCACAAATTGATGGATTTACAGTGCTTGCAAAAATAAGAGAAACTAGCGAGATGCCAATTATATTTGTGACGGCAAGAGGAGAAGATTTTGAGCGTGCCTTGGGATTGAGAATGGGTGCAGATGACTATATTGTCAAGCCATTTAGCATGGTTGAGTTATCAGCAAGAGTTGCAGTACAAGTAAAACATCTGAGGGCACTCGCTTGCCATGATCAAAAAGAGGATAGAGTGGTGTGTGGAGAATTGATACTCGAAAAAAAAAGCAGTGCTTTATATAAAAATGGAATAGAAATTTCATTAAATGCAAAAGAATTCTTAATGATAAAATATTTTATGGAAAATATGGAATGTGTGCTTACCAAAAAGCAAATTTATCAGGCGGTTTGGAGAGAGGATTATGTCTATGATGACAATACAATTATGGTTTATCTTTCACACATTCGAAGTAAGATTGAAGATAATTCGAGGGAACCAAAATATCTTTTGACGATGAAAGGGCTTGGTTATAAGTTTAGAAACCCAGACAGGTGCTAGTATGAGAAAAAAGAACATTTCGAAGTATCTTTGGAATAACTACATATTTATGATTGTGGTATCATTCCTTCTTGTTATGGCTGTATTATTCTTAATTTCTGTGGGATGCGTGACGCATAAAGATCAGTATGTAAAAGAAGGACTTAATCCAGAATCTATTATGAATAATGATATAGGGAGCATTGAAACATCAAATATAAAGAAATATGGTGGAAGCGTCGATGTTGTTACTAATACACTTGATGTGATACATCTGGAAGGTGAAAATAGAATTTTGAAGAACTCATTTAATATGACGGAATGGACGGCTTTTCTTGAAGCGGCACATGCAGTTGAACAAAATGTGAACTACAACATTTCTTATAATGAGATTATGCATTTTTGGTTGGTCGTAACGTTTCCACGTACGGTTTCAGCAAAGTTATATTTTGTGGTTGATATTAACGATACAAATGATTTATTGGAAGCGGTAAGAATTGTTTTTGGCATACTGTTTATATATCTTTTTTTGATTGCAGTGAGTGCTGCATTTTACTCAAAAATAGCAGCAAAAAATTTTATTCAGCCGATACGAAAGCTATGTTATCTTACAAAAAATTTGGAAAATGGAAAATTTAGAGAGGGAATAGACGCAATACCAATTACAGAACTCGAAGAAGTACAAAGGGGACTTGTTCATTTGGGTAGGGAGTTAAGTATTCAGGAACAGTTGCGGCTAGAAGCAGAGGCCAATAAAAAAACGTTGATTCGTGATATTTCACATGATCTGAAAAATCCACTTACCAGTATACGAGGATTTTCAGAGTTATGTTTGCAAAAAGAGGATCTTACGGAGGATAAAAAACAAGCATATCTTCAAATAATTCACAATCATGCGATAAGGGCAAATGGATTGATTGATGGGCTGTTTGAGTATTCTAAGTTAGATAGTATTGATTTTAAAATAACGTATGTCAAAACAGAATTGTGTGAACTACTTCGGAAAAAACTCGCTGCTTTTGTTGTTCAGTTGGAAGCCAACAAAATGCAATACGATGCTCAAATCCCAGAGGAGGAAATATATTGTTTGGTTGACAATTCTCTTATAAATCGAGCACTGGACAATTTATTTGAAAATGTATGTAACTATAATAAAGAAAATACAAAACTAACTGTAATACTAAAGCCGGATAAGGAGAATATCTTTATAACTGTTATGGATAATGGGATTGGAATGAGTGAGGAGTTTGCAAAGCATTGCTTTGAACCTTTTTCAAGAGTAGATACTGCTAGAAATTCAAAGACAGGTGGAAGTGGGTTAGGACTTTCCATTGTAAAAAAAATTATAGATTTGCATAACGGAGATATCCAGTTAACCAGTGAAGCAAATAGAGGAAGTACCTTTGTGATTCGTCTCAAACGAGAATTTTAAATTTAAGGTTTGTTTAAGGTTAACAAAAGGATAATTTTATTTTGATAAGCTATCATTTATTCATTATGAAAAAAATAAACGGTCTTGAAGGAGAATGTGTAAATGGTAGCTAAAAAAATGAGAGTACATAGAAGGATAACCTACCTGCTTGTGATAATTTTGCTGTGCGTGGGAACGCAGCAGGTGAAAGCTGCAGAACAAACAAAATGGGAAACACCTTCCGGGATCAGTAGTGATCAAATCGAGACTATAATCGATCGAATTGCAGAAATAGATATTGGTACAAAGACAGCTGGATGCTCGGTAGCAATCGTTAAGGATGGTAAGATTGTCTTTCAAAAGGGTTATGGTATGGCAGATATCCATAATGATATTCTAGTTGATCCAAATCATACCGTTTTTGAATATGGATCGGTGAGCAAATTATTTACGTGGATAAGTCTTATGCAACTTTACGAGAGAGGGAAGATTGACCTGGGTGAGGATATCAAACTGTATTTGCCACAAAATTTTAAAATGAATCTTCGGTATAATAAACCTATAACAGTGATCGATTTGATGAATCATACGGCGGGGTTTGATGATTATGTAATTGGACTGCTCTCGAAGGATGAGGATATTTCAAATTTAGAGGATGCACTTTTAGCAAATAAAGTGCGGCAAATTAACGAACCAGGGTTTTTAAGTAGTTATTCAAACTTTGGTGCAGGACTGGCCGGCTTTATTGTTGGAAATGTAGCGGGATTAGAAGAATATGAGTATATTCAAACAAATATTTTTGATCGTTTTGATATGGATGCGATAACCATTAATCCACAGCCTACGGACAAAATCAAGGCAGCAAAATCGAAGGCTTACAAATCAGAGAACGATACTCTTTTCGAAGGAGATTGGAGCTATGTACCAATGTATCCTGCCGGAGCTGCAAATGGAACCGTTATAGAACTGGCAAAGTTTGCAATAGCACTAATGGACAATGAGTCAGGATTGTTTCAGTATGCAAATACGTATAAGGAATTGTTTACTACATCTTATACAGCACATGAAGATGTTGCAGGTGTAGCACACGGTTTTTTTGAATATAGCGGGCAATGCCGGTCTCATGCCTTCTGGCATAACGGAGCAACTAAAAATTTCTCCTCATTTTTTGCGGTTGTTCCACAAGAAAAATTTGCAGTAATTGCACTTGAAAATACAGAGAACGAGGATGGAACTTCCTTGGTTGAAACAATAGCGACAACCTGTCTGGAAAATAAACATGTGACGCTCGAAAGTAAAAGCGGAAATCTGCCAGATCCAAGTGAGGTGGTTGGAAACTATATCCTTCAAAGAAGATGTACACACGGTATATCAAAATTAATTAATTTGTTCAGTCCGATTGATATTAGTGTAAAGAAATACAGCAAGGACGAGATTACAATGAATGGAATTTTATATCGGCAGGTCAATCCATATGTATACCAAAACGAAAAAGATGGTTCAAATGGCTGTTTTGTTATAAAAGATGGAAAAGTAATCAAGTTTTTTAAATTGCAGGATTATGTTGCTGTATCAGTTAAAACATACATAGGTTATGGAATAACATACACAGTGTTTTTTTTATGGTTACTTTCGTTGCTAGGAATCCTCTTTACTTTTTCAGTTGGAGTGATTCGTAAGCTTACGAATCAGAAGATTAAAATCTTTGGTAAAAATGAAAAAACAATGGGACTCATCCTTCTTTTTCTGATTGGGTTAATGATGAATATTATTGTTATCTTTAATCGTATCACGGATCTTGCAAATTTTTCAGATATCCGGCCACAAATCATTGTAAATAGCATAGTTGCAGTAATGATTTTACTTGGAATATGGCGAATTGCCAGAGACAGAAGAAGTATTTCAAGTAAGGGTAAGCGTGTGTTATATGATATTTTTGGCATAACTACAGTCATCGTGCTGGTGATACTAGGAGCATGGGGCATATTCAATCCGATGAGTTGACAGTTAAATATTTAAAATGATGTGTAGGCGGCACCCAATGAAAGGGTGCTGCTTTTTGTAATTGAGGTGCAAGGAATGAAGATTATTTTAATAATTCAATTAGGATGAGACAGAAATGAGTGCTAGTAGAAGAAATCTTCTTTTGATTGACTTGTCATTTTTTTTGAGATAAATTAGTAGTAACACAATTCGATGAAAAATGACAAAATCGAGTTGAATCATAGCAGGGAGATTTGTGAATAGTATGGCATTTTTAGTATCTGGTTTATTTTACATAGCAAGCTTGTCTTGTATGTTAATGGGTATTTATTTATTGTATAGTAACAAGAATATGTTGTTAAATAAATTAGCATTTTTGTTATTTACTTCGTTAAGCTGCTGGAGCTTTGGAATGGTACACTCTTTTCTGTCATCTGATTATGGAGATGCCTTGGTTTTTCGTAGATTTGCTGCAATTGGCGCAGGAACATTTTTTAGTTTCTTTTTGCATTATTTAATTATTTTAACGAAAAATGAAAGAATCGTTAAACGAAAAATCATTACAAGCATAATTTATATTCCTTCTATTTTTATCGTTTATTTTTTCGCAATATCGGGGAATGTATCAAAACAGGTATATCAACTGGAAAAAACACCCATAGGGTGGATCAGCACAACACTTTTTAGTGGGTGGAGTGCTTTTTTTAATATTTATAGCAATGGTTTTATGCTGATTGGGCTATATATGGTTTATCACTGGAAGCAGACAGAATCAGAAAATCAAAAGAAGAAACAAGCATCGCTTATTTTTGTATCATGTTTGATTGCAGTTGTTGTTGGAATTGTATCAGAGATTTTAGATAATTTGTTTTTAAATAGTTTTTTTCATGAATTTTCATTGCTTAGTTTACTATTGCCAGTGGGAGTTGTTTATTATGCACTTGCAAACTATAATTTTATGAGAGATGGACTAGTGAATGAAGACATGATTTTTATGGAACGTTTTCGAAAAAAAATTATTAAGTATCTTACGGTAGCTTTTTGTATAGGCGGAGTCTTTTATTTTCTCATGCAGTATTTGAAACATGAAAATGTTGTTTTGGGTAAATTTTTTTCGTTCTCATGTTTATTAATTTTATTTGGAATTTGTATGTATGCAATTAGGCAATATGTTAATAATCAAGAAATAAAAACAATGCTGTATTCCATTTTGATTTCGGCTTCGATACCTATTATTACACTGCAATTCATTCAATATGCATCGATTACGGTATGGGCATATCCCTTTATTATTCTTATTGCAGTACTTTTATTTAATAACTATGCCTTACTTATTATGGTATCCACATCCATGATAGTAACACAGCTATATTTGTGGATAAAAGTCCCATATTGTCAAACATTTGTTGATACACCGGATTATATGGGCAGGATTATAATTATGGGACTAGGGATATATTTGGTTTGCTTTATTAATCAGATATATATGGATCGGTTAAAGCAACTTTCGGATAAAATTAGGGAACAAGATCTTTTGTTTTTAATTTCATCCGCAAGCATAAACTGCAATTATGAAAATTTGAATGAAAAAATGACAGAAATTCTTCGTTTATTGTGTGAATATATTCAAGCAGACAGAGCACATATTTATTATATAAACATACAAGATGACATGGAACATCTAGACTACTATTCATATAGTAAAGAAAATGGGAAAATAGAAGATAATGGGAATGATTACCATGCAGTTACAGAATGTATATGGTGGAAAAACCAGGTGAATCATGATGGAGTAGTACAAATAAGTGATGTTGCAAATCTTCCTAGAGAAGCACTGGAAGAGAAAAAAATTTTACTGCGGGAAAATGTGAAAGCATTAGTGGCAGTACCGCTAATTAGTCAAGAAAAGGAAATTGGGTATTTAAGAATTGATTTTATAAAGGAGCAAGAAAAATGGCTAGAACAAGGGATTAAGGTACTAACAATTATAGGGAATATAATTGGAGAACTTAATATTAGGGCAAGTTCAGAACTGAAAATGAAGCAAATGGCTTATTATGATCAATTAACCAACATTCCCAATCGTCAATTGTTTGGTCAACACATCAACCAAGAAATTATAGCAGCAAAAAAAAATGGAGAATTATTTGGAGTATTGTTTTTGGATTTGGACTCCTTTAAGATGGTAAATGATATAAGCGGTCATCATTTTGGAGATAAACTACTGGTTATGATAGCCAAGAACTTAGAAAAACTTCTAAGAAGAACGGATATGGTTTGTCGTTTTGGTGGGGATGAATTTCTTATTATGATCCGTGATATTAAGTCCCAAAAGGAGATTAAAGCAGTTGTAAAAAAAATTATAAAAAAATTTAAAGAACCATTGGTTATAGAAGGACAGGAAGTTAACATTACAGCAAGTATTGGAATCGCGGTATTTCCAATGGATGGGAAAGACAAGAATACCTTAATTAGAAATGCAGATATTGCTATGTATAAAGCAAAGAGTAATGGAAAAAATCAGTATGTATTTTGTTCGAAGGAAATGAAAGAAGAAATGGAAGAAACCATGATTCTAACAAAGCAGTTGTATCGTGCAAAAGAGAGAGGGGAATTGTATGTTGTATTTCAGCCGCAAGTATCCATTGAGTCTGGAAAAGTGATAGCGATGGAGGCTTTAATTCGATGGAAGCATCCGGAATTGGGAACGATATCCCCTGCCATGTTTATTCCGATTGCAGAGCATACAGGATTAATAAATTCTATCGGGAAATGGGTATTAAAAGAAGCGTGTAAACAAAATAAAATATGGCAAGATATGGGATTGCCTTGTGTTCGGATAGCAGTAAATGTTTCGGTGAATCAACTATTGACCTCTAATTTTACGAGTAAAGTTATAGAGATATTACAAGAGACAGGATTGAAAGCATGCTATTTAGAATTAGAAATAACCGAAAATATAGCAATGCAAGAATCGGATATGATGATTGGTGTGTTATCTAAATTAAAAGAAATTGGAGTATCTTTGGCCATTGATGATTTTGGAATTGAGTATTCTTCACTGAGTCGTATCAAAATGCTTCCAGTTGATCGTCTGAAAATTGATATTCAATTTATCAGAGGAATACTACATAATCAAAAGGATCGAGTGATTATTGATGTGATTATTAAATTGGCAAAAGACATGAATTTAAAAGTTATTGCAGAAGGGGTGGAACAAGAAGAACAACTTGCTTACCTAAAAGAGAAACGGTGTGACGAAGTACAAGGTTTTTATTTTTATAAGCCCCTAGCAAGAGATGAAATGCAACAAGTTCTTAAGACGATATAGTAAAAAAGAAGCTTATTATGATTGCAAGAAAATGGATACAAGTAGAGAGGAGAAAACAATGTTAAAAGTTATAATAGCGGATGATGAAGAAAAAGTATGTCAATTGATTGTTCATCTGATTGACTGGAACGCTGTCGGGATGGAAATTGTTGATATTGTAAATGACGGTAAAAGTGCTTATGAATCGATTTGTGACAAAAAGCCAGATGTAGTAATTACGGATATTCGTATGCCTACATATGATGGGATAGAGCTAATTAGTAGGACTAAAAAAATATTGCCAGATACATATTTTGTTATAATTAGTGGTTACAGTCACTTTGAATATGCAAAGCAAGCGATTAAATATGGTGTGGAGAACTATTTGCTTAAGCCGTTAAAGAAAAAGGAATTGGAGGCTACCCTTAACAAAATTCTTGAAAAGTATAATTATATTCATAAGATTTCTTCAGAAAAAAATGAATTAATAGAGCGGTTGCAACTATCAGAAGAGAAGAATAAGAAAAACTTGATTCAAAATTTAATGGATTCTGGTAAACTAGGTATTGTGGAAATGGGACTAGACGAGATGAATAAGGAATATCATTGTAACTTTAAGGATACCTATTTTGTTGGTTTAATTATCCATCCATTTATTTTGAATTCGGTTGTGGAACAACAAATTTATGACTTGCTTCTAAAGAAAGTGAACCAGATTATAGATACACGTTTGTCACCAATCTGTCAGGAAGTAGTAACAGCAGTTTATAAAGATGAAGTGGTTTGTGTAATAAATATAATAGAGGATACTTTGTTTGACGTTAAAAAGCAATTAAATAAGATGCGCATGGAAATTATTAATTGGAAAGAAATTTTTGAAAATATTACTGTGATTATTGGTATGGGACAAATAAAATCTTCTTTTATTGGGTTAGATGAAAGTATTTTGGAAGCACAAGAGGCAATTCTAAATCGAATGGTTTTATCAAATAAAACGATAATTGAATATATAGAAATCCCTCAAAATAACGAGGTAGATTATGTAATAGATCAAGAAACAAGAAATAAAATAGTAAGTAGTTTTGAACGAATCGATATTGATAGTTTGACTCAATTGATTATGCAACAAGAGCAAAAATGCCAAATGCAGAATTTAAGTGGCAAGCAAGTGTTTTCTTGTTATAAGGATCTAGTACAGGTAATTTCATTTAGTAAAAAAAATTATATGCCAGAAACCAGATTTCCGGAACAGAGTTTTTTTATTGAAAAATTTAGGAATACGATTTCAATGGAAGAACTATTCTGCTGGTTGCGTGAATATGTAAGAGTAGAGTTTCAAAGACATATAGAAAGTAGAAAAAATTCTAGCATTGTACCAATTAGAATTGCAAAGCAATTTATTGCTGAAAATTACAATACCTCTATAAGCTTGGAAGAGGTAAGCGGTATGATTGGATTTAATCCTGCTTATTTTTCTACGCTCTTTAAAAAAGAGACAGGAAAAAATTTTACAGAATATATTACGGAAATAAGGGTACAGAATGCAAAACAGATAATTGTGAAAACAAATATGGATATCAGCGATGTCGCTGTGGAGGTTGGCTACTCAGACTTAAAGTATTTTTCGAAACTTTTTAAGAAGATAACTGGGGTAAGTCCTTCTGAGTATAGAAAATTATACGGATAGTGCGAGGAGGTATCGTGTGAAAAAACTAACCTTTATAAAAAAAATTATACTCTTTATTTGGAGTATGTATGCGCTTCTTGCAGCAGTTGGGGTAGCATTTGCCAGAATGCAGTTTTTACGTGAAGATTTAAAGTATTCTGACAAACTGAGGATCATTCTTGCGGTTTTTGTTTTTGCTGCTTTATTGTATCTAGCGATTATGAAATGGGTAATAAAACCTTATGTTCAATATAAAAATTTATTTCAAAAATTTACGGATGGACAATTATATCAAGAGGTTTTAGATAGAACCCCATTTTTTATGGAAGAGATGGGAGCAGTTATTTTGCGTTTTAATGAATTAGTAGATTGGAATAAAACAATTCAACTCTCGACAAAACAGGCTGAATTTTTGGCGTTGCAAAATCAAATTAATCCCCATTTTCTATACAATACGTTGGATGCCATTCGTGGAGATGCACTTTGTGCAGGAATGGAAAACATTGCAAATATAACAGAGGCACTATCTACATTTTTTCGATATACGATTACGGAAACAGGAAATCTTGTTACTTTGATGGATGAATTAAGTAATGTAGAAGATTATTTTACGATTCAGCAATACCGTTTTGGTGAAAAATTAAAATTGGTTATAGAAATGGGAGAAGAAGCAGATCATATTATGCAATTACAGTGCCCCAAATTAATGTTACAGCCAATTGTAGAGAATAGTATTTTCCATGGGTTAGAGAAAAAAGCAGACGGAGGAACGGTGTGTATCGAATTTGTTTTGAGTACGGAGCGAGTATTGATTCACATTCGGGATGATGGTGTTGGAATGGAGGAAGAAACAGTAACGAAAATTAATAAAAAACTGGAAGGACTTTCTTTTGATAATATGGAGGAAGATAAAAAGCGAAAAGGGGGGATTGCATTGAATAATGTTTGCAGAAGGATTAAGCTTTTATTTGGAGAAGAGTACGGAATTCATGTGTATAGTTTAGAAAACGCTGGAACTAACGTATGTATTACTTTGCCTGTCATTCGGAAAAAAATGGGGAGATAAAAATGAAGCGAGAGGTATTTTCAGTTGAAAATGGGAAAATTAAACATAAGAATCAACTTGTATTGGATGGACTCTATATTCAGATATATCAGCAGGAAATAGCAGGAATTATCTGTGATAGCATGTTAGAAAAAAAATGTCTTTTAGAATTTTTTAGGGGAAATGTTGAATTGACTGAGGGGAGAGTCTATATCGACGAAAAGAAAAAAACGTTTGGAGATGCCACCAAATCGATTCGAAAAGGCATCGCAATTATCGAGAAAACTAGTAAATTGATATCTTCACTGGATGTACTAGAAAATATTTGCTTGTTTGCAGATCAACGGAGTGTAATCTTTGTAAATCATTATTACAAAGATATTTTACAAATTGCTCAGCAATTTGAAATTACGATAAGATTTGAGATAGACATTGATAAGCTTACCCCATATGATAAAGTGATGATTGAATTAGTGAAGGCTTTTGTGGAAGAAAAAAAAGTTGTTGTGCTTGCGGATTTGACTGGTTTTTTAAATAAAAATGAATTAGAAAAAATTAGTGACTTAATAAAAAAGATGCAAGAGAGAGAAATGTCGTTTATTGTGATGGAAGCATTTGAGGACATTGTTTTTGAATGGACACAACGAATATTTGTATTACAGCATGGGAAAACGGTTGAAGCCCTCACATCCAAAAATATAAACCGGCATACGTTATATGATTCTCTTATGTTGGATAAAAAAATAAAAAATGACTTGCATGATGGCAGACTTGTCCTTTCTAATATTTCAAAGGAAGGAGAAGAAAAAAATGTCATTGAATTTTATGATGTTTCTACAAATTACTTAAAAAATATAAATTTTCTACTAGAAAGTGGAGAAGTACTTAAAATTTTTTATTTGGATGATGAAAGTCGTGAACATATAGTAAATGTGTTAAGCGGTAATCAAAAGATAAAAACAGGGAAAATTCTTCTCAATAATAAACATTATCGGGTGAAATCAATGGCACAGGCAATAAAACAGGGCGTTTGTTTTTTAGAAGAATCACCATATGATAGAACATTAATCTATGACATGACAGTAAAAGACAATGTTAGTTTAGTTCTGGCAAAAAAAAGTTCTCTCGTATGGCTAAACCGAAGATATTCCAAAAGTGTAGATTTGATGATTAATGAATATTTTCATGACATGATAGCAAATGTCAAACTACGCAAGCTGTCACCGGAGATATTACAAAAGTTAGCTCATTTTAAATGGCTTCTATACAATCCCAAAGTAATTGTTTGTATTAAGCCATTTGCGGAAGTCGATATTCATATTCAGGAAATTACAATAGATATGATAGAAGCATTCCGGAAGCAGGGGATAGCGGTAATTATTCTTACTGCGAATTTTTCGGAAATGAATCGAGTAGAGGGTGAAAGTATATATATAAAAAATGGTGAGCACATTGATGAAAATGAAGTCTACCAAATATTGTATGGAAATGGTGATGATAGGTAAGTTGAATATAATTTACTCTCATCACCTGTTTTTTTTATGCAATATGTAAACATCTAAAAATAGTACCCCCAATTCTAAAAACAGAATGTTTAGATAAAAGCAAATGATTGTTATAATAAATATGCAATATCAACAAAATAAAATGTAATGGGAGGCAACAAAATGAAAAAAAAGGTATTAAGTTTTTTGCTATGCACAACAATGGTAACAGCAATTCTTAGCGCTTGCGGTAACAACCAAACTACAGGTGGTCAGGAAAGTGGAACAGAGGGAACTACAACAAGTGATAAGGGTGATCTTCCAATTTTAGGAGCGGGTATTTACTCTTCCTCTGATAACTTCAACTCTTATATTGGAAAAGCAATTTCGAATGCTTGTGATGAGGTATTTCAAATCAATATTGAGGATGGGCAAAATGATCAATCCACGCAAAATAATCAGATTGATACAATGTTGGCAAAAGGAGCTTCTTGTATTGCAGTATCGGTAGTGGATGTTACAGCAGCATCTAATATTATACAAAAATGCAAAGATGCAGGGAATGTTCCTATTATATTCTTTAATAAAGAAATTACAGATCAAGAGTTGATTAATGGATATGATAATTGTTATCAAGTTACTTCAACCGGCGGTGACTATGGGGCAACAATTCAGGGACAAATGATAGTAGATTATTGGAATGCACACCCTGAAATGGATAAAAATGGAGATGGCAAGATTCAAATCATTGATATTATGGGAGATCCAGGTCATACAGCATCAAAGCCTAGGGCAGATTATGTGAAGAAATCCATTGAAGATTCTGGAATCGAATATGAGTTATTAGAAGAAGATACAGGTATGTGGGATACAGCAAAAGCAAAAGAAAAAATGGATGCGTGGATTTCGAAATACAACGATGAGATCGAGTGCATAATTTGTGCAAATGATGCGATGGCTTTGGGTGCATTACAATCAATAGAAGCAGCTGGCTTTAATAATGAAGGTCTAGACAGTGATCAATATATTCCTGTAATTGGAATTGATGCATTACCTGAAATGCTTGATAAGATCGAAACCGGAGAAGTTATGGGGTCTGTTTTACAAGATGCAAAGACACAAGGACAAATGATTGTAAAAATGGCAGACAACCTAACGGAAGGAAAAGATGTATTGGATGGTATTGATTTTGAACTGGAAAAAGGGGCAAAAGCGATACGTGTTCCGTATGCTTCAATTACTGTAGACAATCTTGATTTTGCAAAAGCAACATATGCGGAGTAGTAAAGGAAAAAATGAATCTAGCGGAGAAGGCCATGTATAGGCCATTCTCCGCAATAAAATAGACGAAAAAGAGGTTGCAGAAATGAGCAATGAGTATACTTTGGAAATGCGAAATATAACAAAAGTGTTTCCCGGAGTTAAGGCACTGGACAAAGTTTGTCTAAACGTCAGCCCGGGAACGGTTCATTCTTTAATGGGTGAAAATGGGGCAGGAAAATCGACTTTAATGAAGTGTCTCTTTGGTATCTATGGAATGGATGAAGGAGAAATTATTTTAGATGGGAAAAATGTGAGGTTTGCAAATTCAGCAGAAGCTTTGAAAAATCATGTTTCTATGGTACACCAGGAGTTAAACCAAGTTTTGGATCAAAATGTCATGGAAAATCTGTGGCTAGGTAGATTCCCAATGAAGGGTATGTTTGTGGATCTGGAAAAAATGTATCAGAAAACAAAGGAAATATTTGAAGATCTGGATATTGATGTAGATCCCAGAACAAAAGTTGGCAGCCTTCCTGTTTCTCAAAAGCAAATGATAGAGATTGCTAAGGCGGTTTCCTATAATTCTAAAATTATTGTGATGGATGAACCTACATCGTCTTTAACAGAAAAAGAAGTAGAACATTTGTTTAAAATTATTGAAAAATTAAAAAAGAAAAATACAAGTGTAATTTACATCTCTCATAAAATGGAAGAAATTTTGAAAATATCGGATGATGTCACGGTTATGCGTGATGGAAAATGGATTGCAACAAAAGCGGCCAAAGATCTGACAATGGACGAAATCATCAAGATGATGGTAGGCCGTGAATTAAAAGAAAGATATCCTGTAAGAGAACATAAACTAGGAGAGATTTTATTAAAGGTAGAAGATTTGTCTGCATATTCAAATGAATTTAATCACGTTGATTTTGAATTGCACAAGGGAGAAATTTTGGGAATCTCAGGCTTGGTTGGGTCAAAAAGAACGGAAGTTTTAGAAACAATTTTTGGACTTAGAGCAAAGAAAAGTGGTAAATTGATTTTTCATGGAAAACAAGTGGAGAATAGTTCCCCGCGAAAAGCGATGAAAAATGGGTTTGCGCTTTTAACGGAAGAGAGAAGAACAAACGGAATATTTGAAGATTTAAGTGTTTCCTTTAATATGATCATTACAAATTTGAATTTGTATGTAAGAAAAGGTTTGTTAAATAGTAAAAACATAAATAATACAGTAAATGAAATGATTCATACGATGAAAATAAAAACTCCTTCTAAACAAACGAAGATTGGGAATTTATCTGGAGGAAATCAGCAAAAGGTAATCTTGGGACGATGGCTTTTAACACAACCAGAAGTACTTTTGCTGGATGAGCCTACAAGAGGAATTGATGTGGGTGCTAAATATGAAATTTATCAGTTGATGAATAAATTAGCAGAAGAAGGAAAAGGAATTATTGTTGTAAGCTCGGAAATGCCGGAACTGTTAGGGATCTGTGATAGGATTTTAGTTATGAGCAACGGAAAGCAGTCTGGAATCTTTGAGGTAGAGAACGTTACACAGATTCAGATTATGGAAGCATCAGCAAAATTTATATAGTTTAGGGGGCAACTTAAAAGTGAATAAATTAAAAACAAAAATTGGAAATGGAATTTCTTTCCGACAAATACTAACAGAAAAAATTATTTATCTTGTTTTAATTGTACTTATTGTAATTGTAATTGCAATCGAACCAAAATTTCTATCGCTTGTAAATTTTAAGAATATATGTGCGCAATCTTCAACAAAAATTATTATTGCGTTAGCGGCTGGAATGGTATTAATAGTAAGAGGTTGCGATTTATCAACGGGTCGTATGATTGGCCTGGCAGCCGTAATATCAGCTTCTATGATGCAGGAAGTAACATATGCATATCGCATGTATCCCAATTTACAAGAGCTTCCATTGATTGTACCTATCTTAATTGTAGTTGTATTATGTGCAATTTTGGGTTCTTTAACAGGTATTGCAGTAGCATTATTAAAAGTTCCTCCAATCATAGCAACGTTAGCGATGCAGTTGATTTTGTATGGAGCTTCTTCTATCTATTTTGACCGCCCTCCTTATGGGGCACAGCCAATTGGAGGAATTTCTGATCAAATTATTAATATCGCAACTGGAAATATAAAGATAGGAAAGCTTCAAATTCCATATTTAATTTTAATTGCTGCTTTTATCAGTTTCGTTATTTGGGTTATTTGGAACAAAACAAAATTTGGTAAATATATGTTTGCAGTGGGTGGAAATCCAGAAGCAGCAAGAGTATCGGGTGTAAATGTAGAATTGACGCAGATTATCGTATATGCATCGGCAGCAGTGCTTTATGCAATCGCTTCTGTTTTGGAAGTAGGGCGTATCGGAAGTGCATCAAATACAACGGGTAACGGGTATGAAATGGATGCGATTGCGGCGTGTGTAATCGGTGGAGTTTCCATGTCAGGTGGTATTGGTAGTGTGGGCGGCATTGTGATTGGTGTCTTGATTTTTACCGTCATTAATTATGGATTAGCCTTTATTGGTGTAAATATGTACTGGCAATATATAGCGAAGGGTTTGATTATCTTGTTGGCTGTTATCATTGATATGAGAAAATATGCAAAAAGAAAATAGGAGGGTAAGTGCTATGAGAACAGTTGTAAAGAACACAAAACTAACGGAAGAGTGTAGTAAAGAAGTAATTCGCTCTTTTGTGGAAGAAAAATTGTTACAGTTAACTTTAGAAGAAAAAATTGGTATTATGTCAGGACAGGTAACAGAAGAAAAACTGATGGACGATTTATTTATAATTGAGCACTATAACGTAAAACCTTATCCTACTATGGAAATCGAACGATTAGGAATTCCTAATGTGCGTTTTGTAGATGGACCTAGGGGTGTGGTTGCAGGAAGTGCTACCTGTTTTCCGGTATCCATGGCAAGAGGAGCATCCTTTGACCGGGATTTAGAAGAAGAGATTGGGAAAGTGATTGGTACAGAAATTCGAGCAATTGGTGGTAATTACTTTGGTGGTGTATGTATTAATCTTCCTCGTAATCCAAGATGGGGGAGAGCGCAGGAGTGCTATGGCGAAGACCAATATCATTTAGGAGAAATGGGTGCTGCTCTTACAAGGGGAGTTCAGAGTCAAAATGTTATGGCTTGCATTAAGCACTATGCAATGAATAGTATTGAAAATGCAAGGTTTAAAGTAGATGTTTATGCAGATAAAAGAACATTGCATGAAGTTTATTTACCACATTTTAAACGTTGTATTGAGGAAGGTGCTGCTTCCGTTATGGGAGCTTATAATAAGGTTTATGGGGAACAAGCGTCTGAGTCTCGTTATTTGCTAAGAGATATTTTAAGGGATAAATGGGGATTTGAAGGATTCACATTATCAGATTTTCTTTGGGCAGTTAAAGACGCGGTGAATGGGGTACGCGGAGGAATGAATATTGAGATGCCTTGCTTTTGCCATTATATTGAAGAACTTCCGAAAGCGGTAGACGAAGGCAGAATTACCATGAATGAGATTGATGAAGCGGTAGGATATATTCTGCGAACTGTCCTTTTTTATGAAACAAGAAGAGATAAAAAGATATATTCCAATGAGCTTTTAGCATGCAAAGAGCATGTAGCAGTTGCAAAGAGAGCAGCAGAAGAGTCAATGGTTCTTTTGAAAAATGAAAATAGGGTATTGCCTTGGGAAAAAGAAAAATTAGATAAAATTGTGGTACTTGGAGTTTTAGGTGATACAGAAAATATTGGAGATCATGGTTCTAGCAAAGTGCATCCATATTACACGGTTACTCCATTACGTGGACTGATGAAAAAGATGCCAAGAGCACAGATTTTATATAACGATGGTTTGAATTTAGAAAGGGCCAAAGAACTAGCAGCGGATGCAGATGCTGTTTTGATAGTTGCAGGATATATTCATTCGGATGAAGGTGAATTTCTAGCAGATAGAAGCGATATTGCTGAAATGGGTGGAGATAGAAAATCGATGAGATTGCATCAGCGTGATATTGATCTTATCAAAGGAATCAAGGGAATCAATAAAAACACGGTAGTGTCTATCGTCGGAAGCAGTGCTATTTTGATAGATGAATGGGTGGAAGATGTACCTGCTATTATCTTCTCATTCTACAGTGGAATGGAAGGTGGAACTGCTCTGGCAGATATATTATTAGGAGATGTATGCCCAAGTGGAAAATTGCCTTATACAGTTGCTATGAAAGAGGATGATTATCCATATTTTGATCTGAATAGTACACGCATAGAGTATGAATATTATCATGGATATTGCAAAATGGAAAAAGAGCATAAAGAGGTACAATATCCGTATGGATATGGATTGTCTTATACACAATTTGAGATAAGCAAGCCAGAAGTGGAAGTATTTTCCAAGAATGCAAAAGTTTCAGTTGTTCTTAAAAATATAGGAAGTATGTCGGGAGCAGAAGTTGTTCAGTTATATGTTGGTTGTGTAGAAAGCAAGGTGGATCGACCGGTTAAAGTACTAAAAGATTTTGCTCGTGTTACCCTAGATCCAGGAGAAGAAAAGAAAGTAAGCCTATCAGTAAGTAAGAGCGCAATGGCATATTTTGATGAAGCTACAGACAATTTTAAGGAAGAAGACATTAAATATGTAGCCTATGTAGGAAATAGTAGTGACAAAGAGGCATTGCAAAGTGTGGAATTTATTTTTCAGGAAAAAGCGTAGGAGGTTTAAAAATGAGAATTGGGGTAGATTATTATCCAGAACATTGGGATAAAGAACGATGGAAAATAGACGCCAAGATGATGACAGATGCTAAAATTAAGGTGATACGTATTGGTGAATTTGCATGGAGCTTATTCGAACCATTCGAAGGGAGGTATGAATTTGCCTGGATGGATGAGGTTTTGGATTCTTTTTATCAGTATGGGTTAAAAATAGTTCTATGTACACCTTCTGCAACACCCCCCAAGTGGATGACGGATAAGTCCCCCGATATTTTCCAAGATGATATTTATGGTAATCCCAAAATTTTTGGTACAAGGAAGCATTATTGCTTTAATAGTGAAGTGTATCAGAAAAAAGTTAAAAATTTGGTAGATAAAATGGCGGAGCGATATGCAAATCATCCAGCCATAGAAGCATGGCAAATTGATAACGAATTGGGATGGGCAAATACTACAAGGTGTTATTGTAAGGAATGTGAGCAAAAATTTAGAATTTGGTTAAAAGCAAAGTATCAGTCGATTCATCAATTGAATACATCATATGGCACTGTTTTTTGGAGTCAGATTTACAATAGTTTTGATGAAGTAATTATCCCAAAAGCCGGAGCGTGTTATGATGTTTGTCATTCTACACAGGGGCAGAATCCAGCGTTACTTTTAGATTATTACCGATTTTCCAGTGAATCTGTTATTCATTTTACAAAACAATCTGCTGACAGAATTCGAAAGTATAGCGATAAGCCGATTACTTCCAATCTTTTGGATGCAGCGGTCAATTCAGGAACTGGGATAGATTATTTCAAATTGTCAAACGAATTAGATTTTGTTTCTTGGGATAATTATATAGAATTTCAGTGGGGAATTGCAAAAGATGCAACGGTATCGCGAGATCACGCACTTTTAAGAAGTTATAAGAAGAAACCGTTTTGGGTAATGGAACAGCAAAGCGGTCCGTGTGGATGGAGCAAATTAGGACCGGCACCTACACCGGGGAAATTGCGTATGTGGACATATCAGGCAGTTGCCAATGGAGCGGATACGGTTGTTTATTTTCGCTGGAGAGCCTGCCCGTTTGGAACAGAACAATATTGGCATGGAATTTTAAACCATGATGGCAAGCCAAACAGAAGATATGAGGAAATTTCTGCTTTGGGTAAAGAGATGGAGCAAATAAGTCAAAGTGTGGGAACTCTTATGCCTACTGCAAAAGTTGCAATTATAAAATCTTTTGATTGTGAATGGAGTCATTCTATACATGAACATGTTGAAAATTTTCAATATGATAACGTATTATTATCATATTATAAACCATTTTATGAAATGGGAATTGCGGTTGATTTTGTAGAACCGGGTGAAGACCTAGAACGGTATGAACTTGTTCTTGCACCCGCGCTAATTATGATTACAAAAGAAGAAAAAGTGAATCTGGAGAACTATGTTAAGAAGGGTGGAAACTTATTACTATCCTATAGAAGTGGAATTAAAGATGAAACAAACAACATGTTGATGGAAACCGTCCCTGGAGTTTTTCGTGAAATGGCAGGGGTAGAAGTCTATGATTATGATCCGCAATTTAAAAAAGAAACTGCAGTTTCTGGTGTATTTGGTCAGGGAAAAGCAGAGCTTTGGTGTGATGTAGTAAAGCCTAAAACAGCTAGAAGTCTTGGTCAATATATAGAAGACTATTATGCGGGAGAATCTTGTTTTACTGTAAATAATTTTGGAAAAGGAATGGTATATTATTTGGGTTGTGATTTAGATGAAAAATCAATGTCTAACATAGCGCGTTATCTAGGTGAAACAATAGAATTGCCAATGGAATTATATTATATAGAAGGAATTGAAACAGTGGAAGCAAGCGATGGTATGCAAAACCTGTATTTTCTTATGAATCACAATCATCATACGACTCAAGTTCCTTTAAAAAAGAAGTATGAGGACATAATTACAGGAAAAGAAGTTAATGAATCCATTCTATTAGAGGCATATGGAGTTGCCATTTTAAAGGAATAATATAATCTGATACAAAAAAGTGATGTTGCAAATTTGAAATTTTGAGAATATTGTAACATCACTTTTTATACCAGAGAGAGGATTTAATCAAACATAATTTGGTTAAGTACACCTTCTAAATATTCTTGCCTTCCGGAAGCTGGAAGAGCAGGAGCACCCATCTTTATAGCATAATCAGAAAGATCCTCTAACGACAATTCGTTTGAGCGTATTTTCTTCCCAATTTCCGATTCAAAGCTATTATATTTTTCCTTTACAAAGGAATCAATTCGACCGTCCTCAATTAGTTTAGCCGCTTTCATAAGTCCCAATGCAAAGGTATCCATTCCCAATATATATGCATCGAACATATCTTCATAGGTATAGCTTGGTCTACGATTTTTTGAATCAAAATTAAATCCACCAGAAATGCCTCCAGCTTTTAAGACTTCATACATACAAAGTGTTGCAGCATACACATCAGATGGGAATTGGTCGGTATCCCATCCAAGGAGGTAATCTCCTTGATTTGCATCAATACTGCCAAGCATTCCATTCATAGCACTAATACGAAGTTCATGCTGGAACGTATGACCTGCGAGTGTTGCATGGTTTGCCTCAATATTCATTTTAAAATCTTGGTCAAGACCATATTGTCGTAGAAAACCAATTGCAGTGGCAACATCAAAATCATATTGATGTTTCATTGGTTCTTTTGGTTTTGGCTCAATATAAAAATCACCGGTGAAACCAATCCTTCGACCATATTCAACAGCCATTCTCATTAAATTTGCAATGTTTTCTTGTTCGAATTTTACGTCTGTGTTAAGAAGGGTTTCATATCCTTCTCGTCCACCCCAGAAGACATATCCTTTTCCACCCAGTTTTACTGTGCAATCCAGCGCTTTTTTTATTTGGGCAGCAGCAAAACAGTATACATCGGCAGAACTAGTGCTTCCAGCGCCACATAAATAGCGTGGGTTTGAGAACATATTAGCAGTTCCCCATAGAAGTTTGATGTTAGTTCCCTCCATTTTTTCTTTCATATAATCGGTAATTTCGTCCAGTCTTTTGTTCGTTTCTTCTATAGTGTCCGCCTCAGGAACGATATCCACATCATGGAAACAAAAATATTCGATGCCCAGTTTTTGCATAAATTCAAATCCTGCATCCACTTTTGCTTTCGCATGCTCCATGCTTCCAACTGTAGTACCAAAACTTTTGTCTGCTGTTCCGACACCAAACATATCAGCACCATTTGCGCAGAGATTGTGCCACCAAGCCATTGCAAAAGGTAAGTGTTCTTTCATGGTTTTTCCCATTATAATGCGGTTTGCATCATAATACTTGAAAGCTTGTGAGTTTTTGCTTTTTGGACCTTCATATGGAACTGTTGTTAAATCTTTGAAAATTTCACTCATTTGTAGTCCTCCTTAATGGATAATATGGTTATAGATACGAAAAAATATTCCTATAAATAGTGTATTTTAATTTGTACAAAACTGCAATACGAAACTATTGTTGACAAAAAAATCCAGATGGGAAAAGTAGAAGTACGGCGTGCTCTTTGTTAATTTAAATTGACAGCATAAAAAAAGAGTGTTATATCTGTATGTACAAACAAATAAAATGAAATATGTAAATGTACAGTACAAAAAAGGTTATAAAATAGATAAGGAGAATAATAACATGAACCTAGAATTTCCAGTTGAAAAGATAGTGAAATTGCGTTATAGCGTAAGAACTTATGATACAAAGCCATTAGAGGTTGACATAATGAACAAAATCAATGCATATATGGAAGCATTGTCGAATCCTTTTTCTATTCCGGTTTCGTTTCGTCTCATTGAAACACAGGGACAAATGGATGGAGAAAAATTAGGTACGTATGGAGTAATAAAGGGTGCAAACTACTATATTGGTGCAACGGTTGAAAAGGGAGAATTAGCACTTGAAGCATTGGGTTATTCGTTTGAAAAATTAATATTATATATTACTTTTCTTGGTCTTGGAACCTGTTGGCTTGGGGGAACTTTTCAGCGTGGTAAGTTTGCAAGTGCCATGGATGTGAAAGAAAATGAACTGTTTCCAGCAATATCACCTCTTGGATATCCGCTTGGTAAAAAGAGACTGAGTGAATCAGTTGCAAGAAAACTTGTGAAAGCAGATAAGCGTCTGGATTGGAACAAGCTCTTTTTTAGAAATGATTTTTCACATCCATGTACAGAGGTAGAAGCGGGCGAGTTTGCATATCCATTAAAGATGCTGCAATTAGCACCTTCTGCTGCGAATAAGCAGCCTTGGCGCATTGTTTTGGACAATGGGCAATATCATTTTTATAAAGTAAAAGGAAATAGTGATCGTTTAGCGCTTGATATTCAAAAAGTAGATATAGGAATTGCAGCGTGTCATTTCCATTTAGCTGCATTGGAAAAAGGTTTGTCAGGTGAGTTTAAAAAACTTGCAATACCTAAAATTGAAATGCCAGAGCATGTAGAGTATATCTTCTCTTTTGTTAATAATTGATAAAATACAGGTAGAAGGTTATACTATAGATAATATTGTAAGTGCAATTTTCCTAAAATATTATCTATGGAGGGAACAAAATGAAGGATTTAACGAATCAAAGTGATAAATTAAGAAAAGTCACTCTTGCAATGTATCGTTATCCATTAACGACGGTATTTCTTCTCACAGCTACTATAATTGGAGCAACCTCAATTGCGCAAGCAAAGGATTATGAAAAATTGTTACTTTGCTGTGCAGTTGGAGCATTTCTAGCTGCATTACTTCAAGTGGTGTATGAACGTTTTTGGAATAAACGAGTGGTTTGTTTTTTTCTAATGGGAGGCGGTCTACTTTTAACGTTTGGATATTATCTTCTGATAAGCGTAGTACCAACGCTTCGTTTCGATGTGCGCATTCGAAGCTACATTTTGTTAGGGGTGCTTGCTATATCCTTTCTTTGGATTCCTGTGATTCAAAATAGAATCAGTTTTAATGAAAGTTTTATGATCGCATTCAAGGCTTTTTTTCATGCTATATTTTACGCAGTGATTATTTTTAGTGGGTGCAGCCTTATTATTATGGCGATTGATAGCCTTATTGTTCCGGTAAATGCGAAGGCTTATTTACATATTGCCAATCTTGTGTTTGTATTGTTTGCACCCTTATTCTTTCTGTCTCGAATTCCAGCATATCCAGGGAAGGACGGAGACGGTATAAATCTAGAAAAAAACGATAAAAAGGATAAAGAAATAGAAAGGGCAGCATCCTGTCCTAAATTTTTAGAAGTTCTTATTTCTTATATTCTGATTCCAATCGAGTCAGGATTTTCTGTTATTTTACTACTCTATATTATAAGAAGTATCAGCGGAGACTTTTGGACAAATAATCGTATGGAGCCTATGTTGATTTCGTATGCTATCTCGATTATTTTCTTATATATACTTTCTTCACGCATTAATAATAAATTTAGTGTGTTCTTTCGTTTGATTTTTCCTAAAATACTTATTTGCATTGTAATATTACAGATAACATCTTCGGTGATACAAGCATATAAATTTGGAATTATTTATTCTCGTTATTTTGCCATTCTATTTGGAATATTTGCGATACTTTCTGGTCTTGTAATGAGTATAGCTCCAGTGCAAAAAAACAATTTGATTGCGATTATGCTGATTGTAGTTTCTCTTGTTTCGATTCTTCCTCCGATTGATGCCTTTACCATTAGCCAGTACAGTCAAAAAACACGACTTAAATTGGTGCTCGAGCAAAACGGTATGTTAAATGATAATACCATTATTCCGAATGAATCCATTGAGGAGGCGGATAAAGAGAAGATTATTTCATCCGTTGAATATTTGACAAGAATGGATTGTACTAATCAAATTGTATGGATGCCAGAGAATTTTAAACGCTATGATGATTTTTACAATACATTTGGGTTTAATGAATCTGATTTGTCACAAAAGAATGATTGGTCCAACGTTTTTTTGAAGGATTCGCTTCCAATTGATATTGCAGGATATGACATCCTTGTGCATACGTATAGTAATAATATGGAATCTAAAATTTGTGACATTCACAAAGGGAAAAACACATATACATTGAAAAATCAAACAAAGGAAAATATGCGGTTGATTATTTTGGTCGATGAAAGCAATCAAGAACTCATTCGATTTAATTTAAATGATATTTTTTCAAAGTATCAAAAGTTTTCAAATGAAAAGACAGAACTATCCATGGACGAGGCAAGTTTTTCCATTGAAAATGAAGAGGCGAAACTTATGATTGTAGTTCAAAATGCAACGAGCAATCGTATGGGAGATGATAGCGATTATTATATGGATTGTTATATCCTTGTGCATATTGAGTGAAGCATGATTCAAAAAGTCAATAGTGGTTAAGATTTTTTTATTTGCGGCAGCTAATCACTGCCGTATTTTTGTTGGATATCTCTTGTTCTTTATACTATAATAACATCAAGCAATCCATTTGCATTTGATGAATTACGGGCACGGATTCGCGTGATGATTCGCCATAATACGGGGACAATTGCACCTTTATCGATAATTCGAAGACTTACACAAATTATTGAAAATCAAGCAGTAGACGTGGATGCAGTATCGGGTGCAACATATAGCAGTAATGGGATTATGGAAGCAGTTGCAAATGCCATCGGGGTCGCTTATGACAATACAAACGATACAAATTCAAAAGGAGAACACCGAGGTTTTAAAAATCATAAATAAAGAAAACCTTTGATTTTCTATTTTTTCATAGTATAATAAAACTTGAATACAAAAGGGGGGCTCGCGAAAAGCGGGCTGAGATTAAGCTGTTTGCTTTGACCCGTAACCTGATTTGGATAATGCCAACGTAGGGATATAGTTAGCAGACCTTGCTGCATATATACTTTTATTGGTATATACGCAGCTTTTTAATTTCCATAAATAGGCTACACATCGTTTGGTTTGTATTTAAAAAGGAGTCATTATGTTTAGTACTTGTATTGAAAATGTACGTAATAATGTGCCGCTTGTTCACAATATTACAAATTATGTGACGGTAAATGATGTTGCAAATATTCTTCTTGCATGCGGAGGAAGTCCTATTATGTCAGATGAATTGGAGGATGTAGAGGATATTACCTCAATATGCAAAGGATTGAATCTTAATATTGGAACATTGAACAAAAGAACCATTGCCGCTATGCTTGTGGCAGGGAAATTAGCAAATGAGCTAGGACATAAGGTTTTATTAGATCCAGTGGGAGCTGGAGCAAGTAAGCTTCGAACAAATACCGCAATTTTGCTGATGAACGAAATCAAGTGTTGTGTAATTCGTGGAAATATTTCAGAAATTAAAACGCTTGCATTGGGAAGTAAAACCACGAAGGGCGTCGATGCAGATGCGTTGGATGCCATTACCGAGGAAACATTAGAAGCATCCGTGGAGTTTGTAAAGAAGTTTGCAAAAAGTTCGGGAAGTATTATAGCGGTGACGGGAGCAATTGATTTAGTTGCAGACAAAGACTGCTGTTATATCATTCGAAATGGAAGAAGTGAGATGGGGAAGATAACGGGTACAGGATGCCAGTTGTCAGGAATGATGACAGCGTTTCTTGTGGCAAATCCTAAGGAAGAGCTGGAAGCCGCTGCCGCTGCTGTTTGTGCGATGGGATTAGCGGGAGAAATTGCATGGGAAAATATGCAGCCAGGCGATGGGAATGCAACCTATCGCAATCGAATTATTGATGCAGTTTATCATATGGATGGTAAAACATTACAGGAGGGAGCAAACTATGAAGTGCGATAAGGAGCAATTGCTATTATATGCCGTAACGGATCGCTCTTGGCTGCTTGATAACAAGTTATGTGATCAAGTAGAGAAAGCGTTAAAAGGGGGTGTGAGCTTTGTTCAATTAAGGGAAAAAGAACAAGAGGAAGAACTACTCCTAGAAGAAGCAAAGGAAATGAAGGCGCTGTGCAAGCGTTATAACGTACCTTTTATTATAAATGATAATGTTGATATGGCTCTTCAAATTAACGCGGATGGCGTTCATGTAGGACAAGAGGATATGAGCGCATTGAAGGTTCGCCAGCGAATGGGAGAAGACAAGATTCTTGGAGTCTCCGTTCAAACCGTAAAACAGGCAATACGAGCAGAGGAGGAAGGAGCAGATTATCTTGGTGTCGGTGCGGTTTTTCCTACGAACTCGAAGGTAGATGCGACCGATGTAAACTATGAGACGTTACAAGCAATTTGCAAAGCGGTAACAATACCAGTTATAGCAATTGGTGGGATTAGCAAAGATAATGTCTTAGAACTTTCAGAATCTGGTATTTGTGGCGTTGCTGTGATTAGTGCACTCTTTGCACAAAAAGATATTGAACAGGCAGCGGCTCATTTGAGAGAACAGGTAGAGAAGATGGTTAAGGGATGTTAAGATGAGCAATATTTGACATGGATGGAACAATCCTTGATTCTATGCCAATCAAAAATTGCGGTAAATTGGGGGCACCACCTTTTACCGCATTAGAAAATTAATGTGACTTTGAGTGCCGCTTAAGCGGCGGATAGGAGTAATTATGAAAACAGCATTAACAATCGCAGGAAGTGACTCCTGCGGAGGCGCCGGAATTCAAGCAGATATTAAGACAATGACAATCAATGGCGTATATGCCATGAGTGCGATTACAGCGCTTACTGCACAAAATACAACCGGCGTAACAAATATTATGGAAGTAACATGTGAGTTTTTGAATGAACAATTGGAGGCTATATTTACGGATATTTATCCAGACGCAATAAAGGTTGGAATGGTATCTTCTGGTGAATTGATTCAAACAATGGTAGAGGTACTAAAGCGCTTTGATGCGAAAAATATAGTCGTTGATCCAGTTATGGTGTCTACCAGTGGATCTAAGCTAATAAGTGAAGAAGCAATTACTATGCTAAAAGAGTATTTACTCCCAATTGCAACCGTAATTACTCCCAATATTCCGGAAGCGGAAGTTTTATCCGGTATAAAAATTAAGTCAGCGGAGGATATGATCTTAGCGGCAAAACAGATAAGTGATACCTATCACTGCGCAGTTTTATGCAAGGGAGGACATCAGTTGAATGATGCAAATGACCTTCTTTATCGAGATAATAGTTATACATGGTATTATGGAGCCCGTATTAATAATCCCAATACACATGGAACAGGATGCACCCTATCGAGCGCAATTGCATCAAATTTAGCCAAGGGATGTGATCTTGATGAATCCGTTTTAAAAGCAAAAAGATATCTTTCTGGTGCACTTTCTGCCATGCTTGATCTTGGCAAGGGAAGTGGACCTATGAATCATGCATTTGCTTTGAAAACAGAATACTAGGGGGTATACATATGAATGAAAAAAGAACTTCACTGCTTAGCAATGGCCTTATCTGGTTTGGCGCAGGTGTTTCCATTGCAGAAATTTTGACAGGAACTTATTTAGCACCACTTGGGATAAAAAAGGGAATTATTGCGATTATTATTGGACATATAATTGGATGTACGATGCTTTTTCTTGCGGGACTGATTGGAGCAAGAACAAGGAGAAGTGCCATGGAAACAGTAAAGATGAGTTTTGGACGACAAGGTAGTATTTTGTTTTCTGTGTTAAATGTGATACAGTTGATTGGGTGGACAGCAATCATGATATATGACGGAGCAATCGCAACCAATGGAATACAAACAATAGGAGCATGGATCTGGTGTCTTGTGATTGGAGGGTTGATTATTGTCTGGATTTGGATTGGAATTAAAAATCTTGGGAAAATAAATGCAGTGGCAATGACAGCACTATTTGTATTGACACTTGTACTATGCAAGGTGATTTTTTTTGGAGCATCCGTTCCCTTTTTATCAAAGGAAACCTTATCATTTGGAGCAGCTGTCGAGCTTTCTGTGGCAATGCCTTTGTCATGGTTTCCATTAATTAGTGATTATACAAGAGAAGCTAAAAAACCGTTTCAGGCAACGCTTGTTAGCACTATTGTATATGGACTTGTAAGTAGCTGGATGTATGTGATTGGAATGGGAGCAGCAATTTATGCAGGAGAATACGATATTGCTACAATTATGATAAAAGCGGGCTTTGGCATGATAGGACTTATTATTATTGTGGTTTCAACCGTGACTACCACTTTCTTAGATGCATTCTCAGCCGGAGTTTCAGCGGAATCTATTGTTAAAAGGCTGAGTGCACAAAAAGTAGCAATCGTTGTTACCTTGATTGGTACAATCGCAGCAATTAGTTATCCAATGGATGATATTACAGGCTTCTTATATTTGATTGGTTCTGTTTTTGCACCAATGATTGCGATTCAGATAGCAGATTACTTTATTTTGAAACAAAATCATATGGAAGTACGAGTAAATGTCATTAATTTAATCATATGGTTGGTTGGATTCATTTTGTATCGAATGTTAATGAAAATAGATTGTATCGTTGGAAATACGCTACCTGATATGGCGATTACAATTGCTATATGTATCGTTATAAATAAAATGAAATATTTGATAAATAGCAAAAAATAAGGATTTGGATGATGGAGGTGCTAATGTGAAAATAGGATATGCATGTAAAACAGTAGGTGTGCCCAATACAACCTTTCAAAGCTGCAAAAAAAATACGGCAGGGGAAGAAAACCTCACACGAATTATAGCTTATAATTTAAACGTACTGGAGCGAATGCTTGATTATAACGTGGAAAATGGTATCACGATGTTTCGCATTAGTTCTGACTTGATTCCGTTTGCTTCAAGTCCTATCAATTCGCTTCCTTGGTGGGAAATATACCAAGAAACATTTTTAGCGATTGGCAAAAAGATAAAGGATAATGGGATTCGTGTGTCAATGCATCCGGGACAATATACCGTACTAAATTCTCCCTATGAGGACGTAGTACAACGAGCAGTGAAGGATTTAGAATATCATTGTAGAGCACTTGATCAATTCATGCTTTCCAAAGAACATAAAATTATATTACACATTGGAGGCGCATATCATGATAAAGAATTGGCAAAACAGCGCTTTGTTAAAAATTACATGAAACTAGATCAAAGCATAAAAGATAGGATTATCCTTGAAAATGATGATAAATTATTTGATATAAAAGATGTGTTAGAGATTGCTTCACAGGTGATGGCACCAGTGGTATTTGATACCTTGCATCACGAACTAAATTGCTGCGAGAATAATAAAGATCCATTTTTTTGGATCAATGAGTGTAAGAAAACATGGAAGAGTGGTGATGGTGATCAAAAGATTCATTATTCAGAGCAACATCCACGGAAGCGGAAGGGATCACATTCAGATACCATTTCGGCGGAAGTATTTTATGATTTTTATGAAAAACTAAAACGAGAAGATATTGATATTATGCTTGAGGTAAAGGATAAAAATTTGTCTGCCATAAAGGCGCTCAATGTGGTACGAAAGAGAGCACATATTAAATTTTTAGAACAGGAATGGAGTAGATATAAATATTTGGTTTTAGAACATTCTCATAGTGATTATGAAGAAATTCGACAATTGTTACGTAACAAAGCAGAATACCCAGTTCTTTCCTTTTATGAGAAGATTGATCATGCACTTTTAAAAGAAATTACGCGAGGGAATGGTGAAAATGCGGCTAGACATATCTGGGGGTATTTTAAAGAGCTTGCAACAAAGGAAGAAAAAGAGCAGGTGGAGAGGCGAATCAAACGATATAAAAGCGGTAATCTATCGGTATTGAGTGTAAAGAAGTATTTGTGGAAATTAACTCTAAAATATCGAGAGGATTATCTTATACAAGCATACTATTTCAATGAATGTAATCAGAAAATGTGAAATTTTAATTGATTATTCTTTTAATAATGAATTAAAAACGTTCATACTTGCGAATTTATGTAAATTGTGTTAAAATATAGAAATATATATCAGAATAAATACAATTTCAACTAGGAGGAATCATATGAGTAAAATAATAGTGGTTGGTGCAAATCATGCAGGAACAGCAGCGATAAACACGATATTGGATAATTACTCTGGTCATGAAGTAATTGTTTTTGATGCAAATTCGAATATTAGTTTTTTGGGCTGTGGAATGGCATTATGGATTGGAAAGCAAATTGATGGACCAGAAGGCTTGTTCTATGCAAATAAAACCTTATTGGAAGAAAAAGGCGCTAAGATATACATGGAAACACCAGTGTATGATATTGATTACAAAAATAAAATTGTTTATGCAAAGGGAAAAGACGGAACCGAATACAAAGAAAGCTATGATAAAGTAATCTTAGCAACCGGATCACTTCCAATTGTTCCAAAAATCGAAGGTGGAGATTTAAAGAATATTCAGTTTGTAAAGCTATATCAAAATGCTCAGGATGTCATTGAAAAATTAAAGGATGAAACTCTTAAGGATATTGTAGTAGTAGGAGCGGGCTATATTGGAGTAGAATTAGCAGAAGCATTTGCCAGATGCGATAAGAAAGTAACGGTAATAGATTTAGCCGATACTTGTCTCCCAAACTATTATGACAGAGAATTTACGCAATTAATGGAAGACAGATTAACACAACATGGAATCCAGTTGGCATTTAATCAGACCGTAAAGCAATTTGTGGGAGCGGATAAGGTAGAAAAGGTGATTACAGACAAGGGAGAGTACAAAGCAGATATGGTAATCCTTGCGATTGGTTTTTCTCCAAATACCCAATTGGCAAATGAATCATTTAAGCGTTTTCGAAATGGAGCACTCTTAGTTGATAAATGTCAGCAAACAAGTGTTGCGGATGTCTATGCAATTGGGGACTGTGCGACGGTATATGATAATTCCATCAATGATACAAATTATATTGCGCTCGCTACAAATGCAGTACGTTCCGGTATTATTGCGGCACATAACGTGTGCGGCACAACACTAGAAACGGTGGGTGTTCAGGGTTCAAATGCAATTAGCATTTGGGGATTAAACTTGATTTCTACAGGCTTAACACTACAAAAAGCAATTGCTCATGGGTATGATGCCGCAGCAACGGATCATGAAGCATTGCAAAAACCTGCTTTTATTCGAATAAATAATGAAGTAAAAATAAGGATTGTGTATGATCAAAAAACAAGAGTAATTTTAGGTGCGCAGCTTGCCTCAGATTATGATGTTTCCATGGCAATTCATATGTTTTCACTTGCAATTGAAGAAAAAGTAACCATTGATAAACTAAAATTATTGGATATATTTTTTCTGCCCCATTTTAATCAACCTTACAACTATATTACTATGGCAGCGTTAAAAGCAGAGTAAAAGATGAAATTAATTGATAATAGTAGAAAATATCCGCTATTATCAAAAAAATATTCATGTAAATCTATTGAAAAATAGTATTAAAAATGGTAGAATAAATAAAAGTGAAAAAGGAGGTTTTTTATGAAAAAATATGAATGCCCTTGTGGCTATATTTATGATCCAGAGTTAGGAGATCCTGATAATGGAGTTGCTCCTGGAACAGCATGGGAAGATGTTCCTGAAGATTGGACATGCCCAACATGTGGATTAGATAAAGATTCGTTTACAGAACTCTAATCTACATACTTATTTCGCAGTTTTTTTGGATACAAATTAATAGAATAGAATTTATTAAAAAGTCAGTCAATCGGTGATAAGATAGACTGACTTTTTTTAATATAGGCTTAGGGTGAGGTGATACTCGCACAGATGAAACAAAGTGACATTTTACGAGAAAAGGGTATACTTATAAGTGAAAGTAGAGGTGTGTATCTATGTTTTTTATCATCGAAAACGATAATATGGAAGAAACCAATATTGAACATTGGGAAGAAGGACAAGATGGGGTGGCTTTATTTACCAGTGAAGAATGGAAACTGGAGATAGAGATAAAGGCAGACTACTTTTTGAACCAGAAGGAAAACAACATTCATTTTTGCAAACTCGAAAGCCATCCTAATTATCTATTTGGAACTTTTCATATTCCACTAAAAGAACAACATGAAAAAAATCTTGGTTTCGCATTTTATGTGCTGGAGAATCGACTGATTTTTATTGATGATACTGGATTGGTTAAAAAAAGTATTGATGATATAATGGTAAGTAAACTTCGTAGGGGATATACGTTGGAGCGCTTTTTATATGATTTTTTACTTTCACTGATTGACGACGATTTACAATATTTGGCGGCACTTGAAAAGGAAATTACGAAGATGGAGGAGAATATTATTGATGGATTAGTGGAAAATTTTAATTATCATATGCTACATTTAAAAAAGGAGATTTCACGCCTGCACCGATATTATAGCCAGCTTACAAACTTAGGAGAAAATCTTTATGAAAACGAGATGGATTTTTTTGGAAAAGAGGACATTGCAACGTTTCGTATTTTTGCGGATCGTGCTGCGAGGCTTCAAGGTGAGACTCAGATTTTACGTGAGTATGCAATGCAGGTGCAAGATGTCTATCAATCCGAGATTGGAATTCGGCAAAACAATGTAATGAAGGTTTTAACCATTGTAACAACGATATTTTTACCGCTTACTCTGATTGTAGGATGGTACGGGATGAATTTTATTTATATGCCTGAACTTAAATGGGCGTATGGATATCCTCTTGTTATCTTTATTAGTATCGTGGTAGTTATTCTTAGCCTATGGATTTTTAAACGAAAAAAGTTTTGGTAAAAAACACTTGCAATTAAAGGCAACTTATCTTATAATAAAGAAAATTTAATTTAAAACTTTAAACCATTGAAGTGGAGATAAAAATAGATCGTGCACTTACAGAGAGTCGGAATAGATGAGATCCGGCAGAACGCAGCCTATTAAATGGACCATGGAGGGCGTAGTGAAAGGAGAAATCTGAGTATTCTGCGACGTAAGACACACGTTAGTTGTCATAGATATGCTAGTATCTAGTAAGCGCACGAATTTGGTTTCGTGAATCGAGGTGGCACCGCGGGTAAGCAATATGAATATATTTCCCGTCCTTGACAGACTATATCTGTCAAGGACGGTTTTTTTTATCCTTTTTTTACCTTAACAGATAGATAACTTACTTAAAATGTGGGAGCTAAGAAGTTTGATTTTCAAAGGAGGTAGTAAAAAATGAATGTTTATCCATCGAAGGAAGAGGCGTTACATCTATGTGAAACAAATGAATATGGTGTAATTCCTATATGCCTTGAAATGTATGCGGATAAGATGACACCCGTGATGGTAATGAAAATTTTAAAAAAGATTAGTGTGCATTGCTATATGCTAGAGAGTGTAGAAGAACAAAAAAAATGGGGGCGCTATACCTTCCTGGGGTATGATCCAACGCTCGAACTTACTTGTTATAATCATGAGCTTACAATCCGTTCTGGGATGATGGAAAAAAAAGTTGTTGAGCATCCAAAGGATGCAATTCGTACAATTTTAGAACAGTATAGAAGTCCAAAACTAAAGAATCTTCCTACGTTTACAGGAGGATTTGTCGGATACTTTTCATATGACTATATCAAATACAGTGAACCAAAGCTTGTGCTTGATGCAGAAGATGAAGATGGATTTATGGATGTTGATTTAATGCTATTTGATAAAGTAATCGCGTTTGACAATGAGAGACAAAAGATTTTGTTGATTTCAAATGCAAAAACGGATCATTTGGAAGAAACCTATGAAAATGCAAAAAAGACGTTGAAAGAGATGATGGAGTTATTAAGTTGTGGAGAAATGGCTGAAAATAAGCCCGTACAGTTAACGAGTGATTGGAACTCGTTGTTTGATAAAGAAGCCTATTGCAACATGGTTGAAACGGCAAAAAAATTAATCGTAGAGGGAGACATTTTTCAGGTTGTTTTGTCCAATCGATTAGAGGCCAAGGTAGAGGGGAGTCTGCTTGATACCTATCGGGTATTGCGAACGCTAAACCCATCTCCATATATGTTTTATTTTTCTAGTGATGATATCGAGATTGCGGGAGCATCACCGGAAACATTGGTGAAGCTTCAGGAAAATAAACTTTCCACCTATCCGCTTGCAGGAACAAGAAAAAGAGGAGTCGACAGCGTAGAAGATGAGCGAATCATTCAAGAGTTGTTGGGCGATGAGAAGGAATTGGCTGAGCACAATATGCTCGTAGATCTTGGGCGGAATGATATAGGGAAGATAAGTACCATTGGAAGTGTAAGAGTTGAAAAATATGCAAGTATAGAGCAATTTTCGCACGTTTTTCATATTGGATCAACGGTAACGGGGGATTTATTACCAAATAAGGATGCATTGGATGCAATCGATGCAATCCTTCCAGCAGGCACTTTGTCTGGGGCACCAAAATTACGGGCGTGCGAGATTATCAACGAGTTGGAGGGAAAAAAGAGGGGAATTTATGGGGGAGCAATCGGTTATATAAGCTTCACTGGTGAATTAGATACTTGTATCGCAATACGACTGGCTTATCGCAAAAATGGAAAAGTATTTGTGCGTTCGGGAGCTGGAATTGTTGCAGATAGTATTCCTGAAAGTGAGTATGAGGAATGTATTAATAAAGCACAGGCAGTGGTAACAGCGATTCAAATGGCGGAAGGAGGAATTGATTATGATTCTGCTCATTGATAATTATGATAGTTTTTCTTATAACTTGTTTCAGCTGATTGGAAGCGTCGAACAAGATATTACAGTAATTCGAAACGATGAACGGACAATAGAAGAGATCGAACAAATGCAGCCAGAGCTTATTGTACTCTCTCCTGGCCCTAAACGTCCGATGGATGCAGGCGTATGTTTGGAGGTAGTTCGTTATTTTTCAGGGAAAATTCCAATTTTAGGAGTGTGCCTTGGTCATCAGTCGATTTGTGAGGCATATGGGGCAACCATTACATATGCAAAAAAACTGATGCATGGAAAATCAAGCATCATCAAACTATCTCCAAGGAGTCGATTGTTTCGGGGAATCAATGAAGAAAGTCATACGATGCAGGCGGCAAGATATCATTCGCTAGTGGCAGATCGGGAGACAATACCAAACGAATTAAAGGTAATTGCAGTTTCGGATGAAGGAGAAGTAATGGCGGTAGAACATGAAAGCTATCCTGTATTTGGAGTTCAGTTTCATCCAGAGTCGGTACTAACAAAAGATGGAATAAAAATTATTGAAAATGTATTTTATGAAATACGGAAAATAAAATGAAAAAGAAAATCTGTTAAAAAATAGATTGAATTTGAAGCAAAACAAGAAGAAAGGATAGGGAAGACGATATGATTAGAGAAGCAATTGTAAACTTAAGTAAAAAAGAAGATATTGGCTATGAAATAGCAAAGGATGTTATGAATGAGATTATGAGCGGAACCGCAAGTGAAGTTCAAAAAAGTGCATATCTTACAGCGCTTAGCATGAAAGGCGAAACGATAGAAGAAATTACTGGTTCAGCCTTTGAAATGAGAAATCATTGCGTTAAGCTATTACATGATATGGATGTATTGGAAATAGTCGGAACTGGTGGAGATGGTTCTAACTCGTTCAATATCTCAACTACATCAGCAATTGTAGCTTCAGCAGGAGGTGTTTTTGTTGCAAAACATGGAAATCGTGCAGCAAGCAGTCGCTCGGGGGCTGCCGATGTGTTAGAAGCATTGGGAGTAAATATTTTAGTGACGCCGGAAAAAAGCACCAAGATGTTACAAGAAATTGGAATTTGTTTCTTATTTGCACAAAATTATCACATTGCTATGAAGCATGTAGGACCTGTACGCAAGGAACTTGGGATTCGAACAATTTTTAATATCTTAGGACCGTTGGCAAATCCAGCAGGAGCCAATATGCAGGTTATGGGAGTTTATGAAGAATCGCTTTTAGAACCTCTTGCCAAAGTCTTATCAAACTTAGGCGTAAGGCACGCAATGGTCGTTTATGGGCAGGATAAGCTAGATGAAATTTCAATGAGTGCAAAAACAAGCGTTTGCGAAGTACGCGAAGGAAACCTTTATTCTTATGTGATTGAACCGGAAGATTTTGGATTTGTAACATGTAAAAAGGAAGATTTAGTAGGAGGAAGTCCCAAAGAAAATGCAGCAATTACCCGTGCAATATTAAATGGAGAGAGGGGACCAAAACGCGAAGCAGTTTTATTAAATGCAGGTGCGGGACTTTATGTAGCAAGAAAATGTCAAACACTCAAGGAAGGTGTCTTATTGGCAGAACAAATAATAGATTCTGGTAAAGCAAGCAGGCAATTGGATGCTTTTATTCGAAGTTCCAATGAAGAATAAGGAGGAGCAGTATGATTTTAGATGAAATTGCCCAAAAGACGCGCGAGCGTATTGCAAATAAAAAACAAAGGAAGCCGCTTGATACAATAAAGCAAGAAGCATATAGTATGCTGAAAAAAGAAGTTGATTTTCCGTTTGAACGAGCACTTAAAGGGGCAGATATTCAATTTATTTGTGAAGTCAAAAAGGCATCACCTTCGAAAGGGTTGATTGCCGAATCGTTTCCTTATGTTTCCATTGCAACAGCGTATGAAAAAGCTGGTGCTGCAGCAATTTCTGTACTTACGGAACCGTTTTACTTTTTAGGAGACGATCAATATCTAAAAGAAATTAAACAGGCAGTCAATATTCCCATCCTTCGAAAAGATTTTACCGTGGATGAATACATGATTTATGAGGCAAAATTATTAGGTGCAGATGCAATTTTGCTTATTTGCTCGATTCTAGAGGAAAAAGAATTAATTCACTTCATTGAAATTGCAGATGCATTGGGACTTTCTGCTCTAGTCGAAGCCCATACAAAAGAAGAAGTAGAAATGGCAATTCGATGTAATGCCCGGATTATTGGAGTTAACAATCGAGATTTAAAAACTTTCCAAGTAGATATTCAAAATTCGATTCGTTTACGAAGTTTTGTTCCATCCGATATTTTATTTGTTTCAGAGAGTGGTATGAAGACGGCAAATGATATTGCGGATTTAAAGAAAAATCATGTAAATGCAGTCTTAATTGGTGAAACGCTGATGCGAAGCCAAAATAAAAAGAAAATGCTTGAGAATTTGAAAGGACATACCGCTGGTAGTGTTTCTCCGAAAATAAAAATATGTGGGTTGCGTCGCGATATGGATATTGACTATGCGAACCAATTAAAGCCAGATTATATTGGTTTTGTATTTGCAAAAAGCAAGCGTCAGGTATCCCCAGAGGAGGCAAAACGATTAAAGATGGGACTTTCCAAGGAAATTAATGCAGTTGGTGTCTTTGTGAATGAAAATGTAGACATTATAATACAATTGCTAAACGAAGGTACGATTGATATCGTTCAACTTCACGGAAACGAATCCGAAGAAGATATTTGCTTGATTAAGCAAGCGAGTGGAAAGCCTGTAATTAAGGCGTTAAAAGTAAGAAGCCCAGAAGATGTGATAAAGTGGGAAAATTCCAGTGCCGATTATTTACTGCTTGATAATGGAGAAGGAACGGGAGAAAAGTTTGACTGGAAGATACTAGAAAATTTAGGAAAATCTCTGTCGATGAAGCCGTTCTTTTTAGCGGGCGGACTCTGTGCAAAAAATATGGAAGAGGCTTGCTATGCGGTAAGACCATTTGTACCATTTGGGCTTGATGTGAGTAGTGGTGCTGAAATGGATGGATACAAAGATTTTAATAAGATGAAGCAGATTATTGCAGTAGGAAGGGAGCTCTAAATAATGAAAACGGGACGATATGGAGTCTATGGAGGACAGTATATAGGCGAAACATTGATGAATGAAATGATTCAATTAGAAGAACGATATGAATATTATAAAAAAGATCGTGCATTTCAAGAAGAACTAGAAGAACTTCTTAAAAATTATGCAGGTAGACCCTCTTTGCTATATTTTGCAAAAAACATGACGGAGGATTTAGGTGGAGCAAAAATTTATTTAAAACGAGAAGACTTAAACCATACAGGATCTCATAAGATTAATAACGTGCTGGGTCAAGTATTAATGGCAAAAAAAATGGGAAAGACGCGTGTCATTGCAGAAACAGGAGCTGGACAGCATGGAGTGGCAACTGCAACCGCTGCGGCACTATTAGGTCTGGAATGTGAGATCTTTATGGGAAAGGAAGATACAATACGGCAGGCACTTAATGTATATCGAATGGAACTTTTGGGTGCAACGGTTCATCCAGTTACAAGTGGGACGATGACATTAAAAGATGCGGTTAATGAAACAATGCGAGAATGGACGAATCGTGTGAGTGATACGCACTATGTACTAGGCTCTGTTATGGGACCACACCCATTTCCGATGATTGTACGCGATTTTCAAGCAATTATAAGTAAAGAGGCACGAGAACAGATTCTAGCTTATGAAGGAAAACTTCCGTCAGCTGTTTTAGCATGCGTTGGTGGGGGAAGCAATGCAATGGGAATGTTTTACAATTTTATTGAAGATAGCGAGGTGAAATTGATTGGTTGTGAGGCAGCGGGAAAGGGTGTTGATACTGCATTACATGCAGCCACTATTGCAAAAGGAGAAGTGGGAATTTTTCATGGAATGAAATCGTATTTTTGCCAGGATGAAAATGGACAGATTGCGCCGGTATATTCGATATCGGCTGGACTTGACTACCCAGGGATTGGACCAGAACATGCCAATCTTTACGATAGTGGTCGTGCATCATATGTTCCAGTTACCGATGATGAAGCAGTAGATTCGTTTGAGTATCTGGCAAAAATGGAGGGAATTATTTGTGCAATTGAAAGTGCACATGCGGTTTCTTATGCACGAAAAATAGCAGGTGACATGAGCAAAGAAGACAATTTGATTATCTGTCTTTCTGGACGTGGAGACAAAGATGTTGCGGCGATTGCTCGATATAGGGGGGTAAAAATTGATGAGTAAGATAAAACAAGCATTTGAAACAAAACCAGCTTTTATTGGATTTTTAACAGCGGGAGATCCTTCGACTGCGGCAAGCGTTTCGTACATTCTAGAAATGGAAAAGGCAGGAGCTGATTTAATTGAAATTGGTATTCCATTTTCAGATCCAACAGCAGAGGGGGTTGTCATCCAAGAGGCAAATATTCGGGCACTCTCCAATGGAATGACGACAGACGGTGTGTTTCATATTGTGGCACAAGTGCGTGAAGTATCAAACATCCCACTGGTCTTTCTTACTTATGCAAACCCAGTCTTTCATTATGGCTATGATCGATTCTTTGCACGATGTGAGCAATTAGGGGTGGATGGTATTATTATTCCCGATATGCCATATGAAGAAAAAGAGGAATTGCTTCCCATAGCTTCATCCCATGGAGTTGATGTGATATCCTTGATAGCACCAACATCCAAGGAGCGCATTCAAATGATTGCAAGGCAAGCAACTGGATTTTTGTATGTGGTATCGAGCATGGGAGTTACAGGAATTCGAAGTGAAATTAATACTGATATTTCGTCTATGATTGATGCAATACGAGAAGTTACGGATATCCCATGCGCAGTAGGGTTTGGTATCAATACCCCACAGCAGGCAAAGCAGATGGCGAAATGTTCCGATGGTGTTATTGTGGGAAGTGCAATTGTTAAAATCATAGAACAGCATGGAGATCATGCAAATGAAACACTCTACGAATATGTATCTAGCATGAAACAGGCCATTTTAGAAAAATAGGCAGGTATAAATACCGCTACACATCATATACTTATACAACTGCTTCTTTAGGGGAGATATGGTGTACATAAAAAAAGTAAAATGGGGTATTTTGGGTGAGCTCTTTATGGTATGTGTTCTTGTTGCCACGGTTTTGTTATCTGGGACGGAAGATGAAGAACACATTGCAGTAAACGGACAGGGCTATATCAAATGGGTGGATTTTAATGTGTCATATGAAGCCTTGTCTAAGGCATATGAAATTGATGTGAACACTTATGAGGATGAGATTCACTTATCGTGGATTGAACTTTTATCATATGTGGCAGCAAAAAATGGTGGAAAATTTCCAAAAACAGCAGAAAAGGATTTGGAAACGTTAAAAAATAAGCTTTGCAGCAAAGAAGCTACACTTATAGATTTAACGAAAGATATGAAATATTATTCTTATTATTTAGATGCCTATGAGGCAGTACTTGGTGGTTATGTCGGAGAATATGAAATGGGAAATGAGACCCATTATGGACTAAAAGTGTTTTCGCCCATTGCAAAGAGTTTTCCATATAGTGACTATGATGATTTTGGTTCTTCTCGTAATTACGGATATAAGAGAGTGCATTTAGGCCATGATATGATGGGACAGATTGGCACTCCTATTATTGCGGTAGAATCTGGTTATGTGGAAGCACTTGGCTGGAATCAGTATGGTGGTTGGCGGATTGGAATACGAAGCTTTGACAAAAAAAGATATTATTACTATGCACATTTAAGACAAAACTATCCATATCAGGAAAAACTAGAAGAGGGGAGTGTTGTCACAGCAGGAGATGTGATTGGCTACATGGGTCATACAGGGTATAGTACAACTGAAAATGTAAATAATATTAATACGGTACACCTTCATTTTGGGGTGCAACTTATCTTTGATGAATCGCAAAAAGAAGGAAATAATGAAATTTGGATTGATTGCTATAATCTTACTAAATTTTTGCAAAAAAACAGAAGTGAAGTTGTGAAGGTTGAGGGAAGTAAAGAATGGAAGCGAGTCAATGAAATGCAGGTTCCTGAGGTGGAGAAAGAGTTAGAAAAATAAGATAGAGGGCGTATTCTGTCTTTTATCTTGGCACCACAAGCATAAAAATTTGATCGAACGTATTCGGTCAAATTTTATGCTTTTTTTTGAATTGTGCACAAATAAACTATCTTCACAGCGAAGGGGAAGAAGGATGTAGGCAGTTTCGACATATTTTATAATTTGCGGTAGCACAGGAGTGAATAAATGTGTTAAACTATTAAAATAAAATTGTTTGCAATATTGCAAATGATGACAGGAGGCGAGACTATGATTATTGATTTTCATACACATATTTTTCCAGATGCAATGGCTGAAAAGACAATAGGAGAGATGGCAAAAAAAGCAGATTGCAAAGCGTACGTGAATGGTACAGCGGATGCATTGTTAAATAGTATGGAAGAGAGTGGGGTGGAGTATTCAGTTATTCTTCCAGTTGCTACAAAACCAACGCAATTTAAGACAATTAATACATATGCGGTTGCGTTGAATGAATCGTTCCAAAATAAGAAGGGACCAAAGCTTATATCATTTGGGGGAATTCATCCAGAAGCAAGAAATTATAAAGAGGAGCTTCGAGAAATTGTAGCACTTGGTTTAGCGGGAATTAAACTTCATCCAGATTACCAAGGCATGATGATTGACGATATTAAATATATGAGACTCATTGATTATGCAAGCAGTCTTGGACTTATAATTAGCGTTCATGCAGGAATGGATTTTGGATCACCAAAGATTGTGCATTGCACCGTAAGGGGGGCAAGAAGAGTGATAGATGAAGTGAAACCAGAACATTTGATTTTGGCGCATTACGGAGGAATTGGATTTTGGGAAGAAGTAGAAGAGACTTTGATTGGGCAAAACGTATACTTAGATACAGCATTTATATTTTCGAAGATAAAACAGGAACAATTTCTTCGAATTCTTCGAAATCATGGAAGTGAAAAGATTTTATTTGGTACAGATAGCCCATGGTATGGGCAAAGAGAATCGTTAGAAGTATTAGAAAATTGGGGTCTTAGTGAAGAGGAAAAAAATAATATATTGTATAAAAATGCAAGCAAACTCTTACGACTGAAATAAGAGCCTAGATAATTGCTGGAAGAAACAGGATTTTTTTAGAAAACAAGAGGAGATGATAAAATGAAACATTATGTTTTGATTTTTAAAGATTGTTGTTTTTATGAAATTGTAATTTTGAGTTATTTTTTAAAATATACCAATCAGGAAGTACTTTTTTGCTCATTAGAGGAGCAAAAAATAACTTGTATGGAAGGATTTACGGTGGAGGCAAATTGCTTATTACAAGATATTGATGTAAATAAAGTGGGAACTTTTATTATTCCAGGTGGTGAGGTGCAACCGGTTAAGTCAAGGAAACTGAATGATTTTTTGCATCAAATAAAAGAAAAGGATGCGCTGATAGCAGCGATTTGCGCAGGGGTAGATGTATTAGATGAAGCAGGATTGTTAAAAAATATTGACTCCACGCATTCAAACGATCAAGACTGTGTGAACGATAAGAAAATAATTACAGCTCGAGCAAATGCTTATGTTGATTTTGCAATTGAAGTTGCAAAGGAAATGAATTTATTTGAAAACGAATCAGATTTAAACGAAACGATTGATTTTTGGAAATATCATAAGTCGATGTAAATACTTATTATATAAAAGAGGATGATAATGTTGAAAATTGCAATATTTGTGTGCATCATTGTGGGAATTTTATTTTTATATCTGATTGCAATTATGCCAAGAATTTTAAACCGGCCTTCCTATAAAGTATTGTATGGATATTACTATGCGCATCGGGGTCTATATGACAATCAAAAGAATGCACCAGAAAATTCTATGCGTGCATTTGAACTTGCCATTGAAAAGGGATATGGAATTGAACTAGATGTTCAGATTACCAAGGATTTTGTGCCGGTGGTATTTCACGACACCGATTTATATAGAAGCTGTAAGATTGAGGGAAGGCTAGACGACTATACGTTTGAAGAACTAATGCAAGTTTCCTTATTTAAAAGCAATGAAAAAATTCCAAAATTCGAGCAGGTATTGTCGTTTGTGGATGGAAGAGTTCCACTTATTGTTGAGATTAAGAGTGAAGATAGTAAGAAGCTGGGGTGCCAACTTGTTTATGAGTTGCTAAAAAACTATAAAGGAGTCTATTGCGTGGAATCCTTTAATCCGTTTGTCATTCACTGGTTTAAAAAGAATGCATCAAAAGTCTTGCGAGGACAATTATCTTCCAATTATGCAATGGCGGGAGATAAGCATTTTTTAAAAAAATGCGTCGGATATTTAGTATTTAACTTTTTAACTAAACCAGATTTTATTGCCTATGACAGATATTATGTGAATACGCTCTCTAGAAAAATTTGTAAGAGTTTATACCAATGTCTTTCCGTTGCATGGACAATTACCTCTCAAGAACAACTAGATGATCATAAAAAAGCGTATGATATTTTTATATTTGAGGGATTTGAACCAAAAACATTGAAAGAATGAAAGAAACCCTCCAATATGGTAAGTGCAAACATATTGGAGGGTTCTTTTATTCTGTCATTTTTTTAAAGGTTCGATACATGATATAAGCAAAGGTAACAATATAAGTTATCCAAACAAATACAATTTTTGATGAAAAGAATTTGGAAAAATAAGAACCTAAAAGGATACCCAAAGATAACAAGGCAATTTTCAAACAACTAAAGTCAAAAAGCGAAAAACTTTTAACAGAATTCATAGCGCTATCTATAATGTTTTTCATAGTTCTACCTCCATAGAATGAATAAAAAGAAATTAATTGAATATAGTTAATTATAGAATAAAATATCAGATAAGTAAATAAAAAAAATGGAAAAAGCAAAAAACAAAAAACAATCTTGACTTTAATGTATCAAAATGGTATAATTTAAAAATCTTAAAGGAAAGGGAGTGCTAAATATGAAAAATAATAGAATGAATTTTCACATGACTCCCGGCATGGATTTTTAGTTTACATTGATATTAATAATTGTGGTTACCCGGGAGAAATCACATCTTTCGGGTATTTTTATGCCCAAAATTATTAAAAAGAATGGAGAATAAAAAGCATGGTAGAGTTTAAAAAAATTGATGAAAGCAATTTTGAAGAGTGTATGAAATTATCGGTATTTGAGGAACAGAAAAAGTTTGTAGCAGAAAACACGTTGAGTATGGCTCAGGCTTATTTAGCATATTCTAATAATTATTGTATACCTATACCTTATGCAATATATGATGAGGATACAAGCATAGGATTTATAATGATGGCTTATCATACAAAGCCAGAAGTTTTTGATAAGGATGAATTATATGACGAGGCAATTTATGAAATATGGAGGTTGATGATTGATAAAAGGTATCAGGGAAAAGGATATGGAAAGCAATCGGTAGAGAAAGCGCTTGCATATATAAAAACCTATCCTTGTGGAGAAGCAAAGAAGATAGTATTGTCATTTGAACCAGATAATCTAAAAGCAAAGCATTTATATAAAGCATGTGGTTTTGTGGAAACAGGAGATGTTTTAGAAGAGGAGATTGTTTCGGTATACGAAATTTAATACTTGACAATGAAAATGAACGTGATATAATCGGCAGTATCAATAGAGAAAAAAGCTATGATTAGAAGAAGTAGTAATGAGAATCCATACAGAGAGTAGCCGGTTGATGAGAGGCGCATGGGACCCTGGTTATGAATACATCTTTGAGCTTCACCCTGAAAGGCAACAAGTAGGCGGTGACGGAATGCACCACGTTATTGGTGACAGAGTATTGTTGATTCTAGAAAGGCAGTACTTAGTAAGGCAGACAGTGCGAGTTGTCTGTGAACTTAGGTGGTAACGCGAGATTATACCCTCGTCCTATATAGGACGGGGGTTTTTTTGTGGTATAGGAAACGGTTTCCTATACCACAAAGTAGCTATCCGGCAAATTGAAAGGAGAAGTAAATGACAGTATATGACGAATTGGTAGCAAGAGGATTAATTGCTCAAGTAACGGACGAAAAAGAAATTAAAGAATTAGTAAACAATGGAAAAGCAACCTTTTATATTGGATTTGATCCAACAGCAGATAGCCTTCATGTTGGACATTTTATGGCTTTATGTTTAATGAAGCGCTTACAGATGGCTGGAAATAAGCCAATTGCTTTAATCGGTGGAGGTACGGCAATGATTGGTGACCCGTCAGGCCGTTCGGATATGCGCCAGATGATGACGGTCGAAACAATTCAACATAATTGTGACCGATTTCAAGAACAAATGAGTAAATTCATAGACTTTTCCGAAGGTAAGGCATTAATGGTCAATAATGCAGAGTGGTTAATGAACTTGAATTATGTTGAACTATTAAGAGATGTAGGTTCCCACTTTAGTGTGAATCGTATGCTTACAGCAGAATGTTATAAACAGAGAATGGAGAAAGGCTTAAGTTTTTTGGAATTTAATTATATGATTATGCAAAGTTATGATTTTTTTGCTTTATACGAAAAATATGGATGTAACATGCAGTTTGGTGGAGACGATCAATGGAGTAATATGCTTGGAGGAACCGAATTAATACGTCGGAAACTTGGAAAAGATGCATATGCGATGACCATTACGCTTCTTCTTAACTCTGAGGGAAAAAAGATGGGGAAAACACAGTCTGGAGCTGTTTGGCTTGATCCAGCTAAAACTTCTCCTTTTGATTTCTACCAATACTGGAGAAATGTATCGGATGCGGATGTATTAAAATGCCTTCGCATGCTCACATTTCTTCCACTGGAACAAATTGATGAAATGGATACATGGGAAGGTAGTCAGCTAAATAAAGCAAAAGAGATATTAGCATTTGAACTTACGAAATTAGTTCATAGCGAAAAAGAAGCTTGCAAGGCACAGGAAGGAGCAAGAACATTATTTTCCAGTGGAAATGCTGCGAATATGCCGACTGCAGAGCTCATGAATGCTGATTTTATGGAAGGAAGTATTGACATTATCACGATTCTTGTAAAAGCTGGTTTGGTTCCAAGTCGTTCGGAGGGAAGACGTGCGGTTGAACAAGGTGGGGTTAGCGTAGATGGTGAAAAAGTAGAAGATTTGAAAGCCGTATATTTACAATCAGAGTTTCCAAAGGATGGGATGATTGTAAAGCGTGGGAAAAAGAATTTTAGAAAAATAGTATTAAAATAAGAAAGATATATTAAAAGTAAGAAGCATCCAATGAAATGAATAAATTTCATTGGATGCTTCTTACTTTTAATATATAATTTACTTGTTGTGTTATGTATTTATGAATTTGCAATCGTATTTTGCATACAAGAACAGTAGTGCTTGATGACTTCTTGTCGCGTAACAATTCCAATAAAAACACCTCGATCATCAACAATTGGAACAAAATTTTGTACATAAACCAAGGAAAATAAATCACTGATGTCAGCATTTACATTCACGGATTTATATTGAAAGCGTCGTTTTAAATGAGAGACAGGTGTTGATTGAAGTACTTCCTTTGAAGTCTCAGTATACATATCAATATAGTTCCAAAGGAAGTCACCTTCCGTAATGGCACCAATATACTTTCCAGTTTTTGTTATAATTGGAATGGAAGTAAATCCGCTATTGCGAATGTTAGTTAGGGCACAGTAAATGGAGTCTGTGTCATATATATAGGAGACAGCATTTTTTGGTGTTAAGAAAAATAAAATATTCATGTGTTTTCATTCCTTTAGAATATAGAATACAAACAAACGGTTTGTTCTAGTTTATTATATCATATATAAGGGGAAAATACTTCTTAAATTAATCTAAAATATCACTGCACGTTTGTTTCGTTCGGAATAAAATTTATTCCTGTAATTGGAAATTGGTGAAGTAATTGCCACACTTATGGCACAATTTCTTTCTATCATCTTTAAATAGAAGCAAGAAAAGAGAAACAAATTTTTTGGCATTATATGATGTTTGGTAAAGCGTTAAAAAATAGGAAGAGGAGAAATTAGTCTTGTTTAAAGAATTTGTTTTTAATGAATTCAATCGGCATATCCTTTTTTGTCCAAAGCTTGAATGCTTCGGCTCCTTGATAAAGTAACATATACATTCCATTAAACGTATGGCAGCCACAGGCATTAGCCATAGAAAGAAGTTTTGTCTTGCGTGGATTATAAATAATATCAGCAACAATAAGGTCTTTGTGAAGATAAGATTTATCTGGAATGACGCAAGCATCAATGGCAGGGGACATACCAACGTTGGTTCCGTTGACAAGAATGTCACAATGATCAATGGATTCTTTGAGGCGGGTTAAATCACTATAGTCATATAAGTGAAGATGGCAGGAAGTATGTTTTCTTAGTTGCGTGATTATTTCTTGCGCATGTTCGTAAGAACCAGTACGACGACTAAATATTGCGATTTCAGAAACACCGTCAAGCGCTGCTTGAACGAAAATTGCAGTGGATGCTCCTCCTGCACCAAGTAGTACCATTTTTTTGCCAAGGAGGTCAAAACCGGCATCTTTTGCGGCACGGAGGAAGCCAATTCCATCGGTGGTATGTCCGGTAAGAACACCATTGTCATTTACAACGGTATTGACAGAACCAGATAGTTGAGCAGCTAGGGTCAGGTGATCACAAAGATCACTCATTTTGTTTTTATTTGGCATGGTTAGATTGAAACCACGAGCGTTTATGTTCTTAAGAGTAGCAACTGTTGATGCTAGGGTATCTTGATTGGTTTCAAAAGCTAAATAGGCATAATCTAAACCAAAGTAAGAAAATGCCTCATTATGCATGGCAGGGGATATACTATGAGAAACAGGGCTGCCTAAAAGACAGACAAGCTGTGTATGACCACTAATTTCATTTAACATAATTGTGTTTTGTCCTTTCTGTAATAAATCAAGCCGTTTATCTTATTCAAATGATAAAATATGTAATATAAGATGTCAACTAAAAAGGATTGATGAATTAAGAAAAGTTCGATATAATAGGGGGAAAATCTGAAAACAGAAATAGTGGGAGGGCACAGTATGCAAACGGTTCATGTAGGTAATATTGAAATCGGAAAAGGAATTCCAAAGATTTGTGTACCGATACTTGGAAGAACAGAAAAAGAAATTATCGAGTCAGCAATGGAAGTGAAGGCTTCCGTTGCTGATTTAGCAGAATTGCGTATGGATTGGTATCAATATGCAAAAGAAATAGACCAAATGCTTCCTTTAGTTCAAAAGGTAAGGGAAATAATGGGAAAGATGCCGCTTTTATTTACATTTCGTTCGTCAAATGAAGGTGGAATGACAAAAATTTCAGACGAAGTTTATGAAGAATTAATCTTAAATGTGATTTATAGTGGCTGCATAGATTTGTTGGATGTTGAATTAGAATTTGGTGACGAAATTGTACAACGTCTCATTTTGGAAGCACATGCAAATGGTGTAAAAATTATTGCATCGAACCATGATTTTGAGGGTACTCCAGAAAAAGAAGAGATCGTAAAGAGGCTCAAGCGTATGGACGTATTAGGAGCTGATATTTTAAAAATGGCAGTTCTTCCGCAATCCAAACCAGATGTTTTAATTTTGCTTGCAGCGACACTTGAAATGAGAGAAAAATATACAGACAAACCAATTGTAACGATGTCAATGGGAGAAGATGGATTGATTAGTCGCTTGTCAGGTGAGCTTTTTGGATCTTGCATTACGTTTGGTTCAATAAAGGTTGCCTCGGCACCGGGACAAATACCAGCAGAAATATTAAAGAAAGTATTAACTCTTTTACATGTAGAACCTAAGAAAAACATATTTTTTGTAGGGTTTATGGGTGCAGGAAAAAGTACAATTGCAAAGAAGGTTGCAGAAAGCTGCAAAGCATTATTAATCGAAATGGATGATGAAATTGGTTTGATGGAAGGAATGTCTGTTTCAAGGATATTTGAAACATATGGAGAATTTTATTTTAGAGAGCTAGAGAGCAAACTAATTTTGAAATTGCTCGAACAAGATGGTTGTATTATATCATGTGGTGGAGGTGTAATGCTTCGAGAAGAAAATATTGAAAATATGAAAAAAAATGGTTATGTTGTCTATTTGAAAGCAACACCTGAAACGATATATGAGAGAGTAAAAGATAGTAAAGCAAGACCAATTTTAAATGGGAACATGGAAGTTGACTATATCCGTAAACGGATGGATGAGCGCTGTGAGACCTATGAGAAGCAAGCAGATTTGATTGTTGAAACCGATGGCAAGAAAATAAATCAAATTACAGAAGAAATACTAAAAAGTATATTGGAAATTTGGGAATAATATAAAAAAATGTAACAAAGGAGTACGGTCATGAGAAAAGTATTAATGAGAGCAGTAATGTCTCCGATTGGGAATAATAAGGCAATCGATGTTATTACAAAAAATCTGATTGGAAATAATACGGGAAATATGATTTTCGCAGCGAGTATGGCTCGCACGGTAATGGATGAAGATACAATAGTAGATGCAATTGCGACGAACCGTTCCTTCACAAAAGCGGAAATCGATCAAATGAATGAGGAATATGATTGTTTTATTATACCGCTAGCGAATGCATTTCGCGCAAGTTTTGTGAAGGAGCTCGAACAGTTAACTGCACTGGTGAAAGGGCTAAAGATTCCATGTGTGATAGCCGGAGTTGGTATTCAGGCAAAGCTAGATGCCAAGGTAGAGCAATCCTTTTCCTTTGACGAAGCGGCCAAAGGTTTTATTGATGCAGTCCTTGAAAAGTCATCGATTGTTGGAGTAAGAGGGGAAATTACAGGAACTTACCTAAAGCACCTTGGATATCAGGAAGAAAAAGATTATACCGTAATTGGATGTCCGTCAATGTATATGTATGGAAAAGAGTTGCCAAAACCTAGAATAAATGGTTTGACGAGGAATTCTTTGGTTAGCGTTAATTATAAAATCGATCTTCCAAAGCAATTGCACGATTTAATGGAACGGAGTATGCTAGAACTTCCTAATTTTCATTTTATTCCACAATCGATTGAGGAACTTCGCCTGATTTATGCAGGTGTACCATATCCAAAGAAGAAGCATAAGGTGATACCAGAAAAATATCCCTTGACATTAGCAAGTGAGATTTATCGTAATGATAAGGTGTTAGGCTTTGTTAATGTGGAAAGTTGGTTGGAATTTTTAAGAGGTGTTGATTTTTCTTTTGGAAGTCGAATACATGGAAATATTGCGGCCGTATTAGCAGGAACGCCTTGTTATATTTTTGCGTATGATGCAAGGATTTGTGAACTGGCTGATTATCATAAGATTCCATTTATGCAAGCAGTGGATATAAAAGCGAATACAAATGTATTTGATGTATATGAAAAAACTGATTTTAATATGATACAAGTCGGACATCAGGAACGATTCCTTCATTTTATTGATTTTCTTAATAAAAATGAAATTAAACATATTTATGATACAAACGGAGATGTACAAAATGTGCCTTTTGCAGCGGTTAGAGAGAAAAATATAATCGAACCAGCCATACATTCATTCTCTAGTATTAGTATTGAGGAACAAGAAGAAAGACTTCGTCTCTATCATAATTATGAAGAACGAAGATTTAAAAATCTAAAAAAAGGAAAAAACCAAATGATATCGGAGGAAAAGGTTGGAGGATGGAAACAAAAAATCTTTTCAAAGATAAGGGTATAAAGGATTTAAAAAAATGAGAAAAATAAAGACATCAAAGCTGGTATTTGTTAGTATGATTTTTGCTCTTGTATGTAGTATTCTTACAAATTTTCAAGTGGTACAAGCAGCAGAAACTGCTACAGTAAGAATAATATCTACAACCGATTTGCATGGACAATTAGCAAATACGAATTATGACACCGCAGGCAAAAAAAATGTGGGAAGTTTAGCACAAGACTATACTCTTATTAAAGAAGCAAGAAGTGAAGTGCAAAATGGAACGAGTATAACCGTCGATATTGGCGATACAATATACGGTTATGGAAGTGATTATGTTTATAGCAATGACGGAAATGAGTATATGTATGCAGCCATTGCTAAAATGAAATATGACGCAATTACTTTAGGAAACCATGATTTTGATTATGGATATAAGTATGTGGAAAAGCAGCTAAAGCGAGCTGGACTTGATGATATTTGTGTACTTTCCAATGTATATGACGCAGTTACAGGAAAAAATGTCTGGAATGAAAATAAAATTCTAACTAAAACACTTACTACGTCTAAAGGGAATAAAGTAAAAGTAAACATAGGAATTATTGGGGTAACAAGACCTGGATTGACTAATTATTATAACCATACCGGAATTCTTACAACAAAGGATATCTTGGAGAGTGTCAATGAACAGGTTAAGAACTTAAAAGAAAAAGGGGTAGATTTAATTGTCGTAATTGCGCACAGTAGTATTGGTAGCGCAGATCCAGAGGAAAACAGTGGGGATGTTGCATATGCAATTTCAAAAATTGATGGGGTAGATGCGGTTATGTGTGGACATGGGCATTTAAATTTTCCATCTTCGGATGGAAATGTCCAAACCTACTATAAACTTCCCAATGTTAGTAAAAAAACAGGACTAATGAATAAAAAACCAGTTATTATGGTTGCAGATCATGGTGCAGGCATTGGAATTGCGGATTTGAAAATAAAAATAAAAAATGGTAAAGTGTCTGTGGTTAGCAGCAAAGCCGATATTAAATATGCAACCAAAACAACCGTTTCGGATTCACTCGTTTTAAAATATCAAACGATTTATGATAAGCTGATTAAAAAGACCTATAGTGAAGAAGTAGGTCAGATGAAAAATAATACAAATATTACAAATTATTTTGGCTTACTAGGGGACAATGCTGCAATACAATTAGTAAATGAAGCAAAGATAAAATTGGGACTTGAGTATATTAGTACGCAAAATACGGACTATATAGACTGTCCTGTAATTGCAGTCTCTACTTATAAAAAATATGGAGTAGAGACAGAAGATGACTATATTAATATCAATGGAACCATTACAATGGCAGATGTTTTGAGTATTCAGTCGTATTATCATGATTACTCTTATGTTTACTGGATTACAGGGAAGCAATTAAGAGAATGGCTTGAGTGGTCAGCGAGTGCCTATGAAAGCTTTGGAAGTAATGAAAAATCAGGGGATGAGATAATCGATTCCTATGTGAATGATATGGGAATGAATTCTTTGATAAAGAAGGCGTGGCTTGGAGACTGGAGTAACTTTTTTATGTTTGATGGGATCGAATACACGATTGATATTACGCAACAGGCGAAGTATTCATTCGCCGGAAAGGTGATAAATAGCGGAGCTTCTCGAATAAAAGATCTTACATATAATGGAACACAAATTATGGATGATACAAAAATGATTTTGGTTTCGGATATTATTACAGCAAATCGAGCGGTAGTTGGGTCTTCTGTTGCAGGGCAACGACTTCATAAAAGTGGTGAATATAGTGCCAATCTTTTGAAATCATATATTGAAGAGCAGAGTCAGTTTGGTGAGCTTGAGGTTGCGACCGATAATAACTGGAAACTAATGGTTCCTTCCAGCGAATCGTATATTATTCGTTCCAGTTCTTTGTCAGAAGATATTGCAAAAAATCAAAACTGGTATCAGGACCTATTGGATATCAGTGGAAACTATGCGTATTATAAGGGACAATTTTCAACCGACACAACAGATAGAAGTGGACCAACACTTGTGGTTGCGCCTACGATTACATTAAAGACAAATAAAGATATCCCTATTGTTGTACAAGCAAATGATGCCTCTACAGTGACAAATTTAAGATATGCAGTCGGATTGTATGGTGCAAAAGATTTGATATGGTCAAGTGGTGTGAGTGCAAATATTGACAATCATGAGTTTCTCGCAACTCAAAATGGGACCTATAGTGTATGGGCAACCGATAGAGCAGGAAATTGTTCCGTAAAGCATATAAAAGTTTCAAATATTGACCGGGAGGTATTGCAAATCCCTATAATAAATAGGGTAACAAATAAGAGCAAACGTGTAAGAGGTGTAGGAGAACCAGGAGCAACCATAGTGATAAAAGCAAATGGAAAATCATATTCAACAATAGTCAAAGAAGATGGAACATTTAAGCGTAAGATTGCGCTCCAAAATGCTGATAGGACAATTAAAATAAAGCAAAAAGATGCAAATGGAAAATCGAGTGATTATGTTGCAGTTACTGTGTTGCGGGCTGGTCCAAATTATCCGATTATAAGTGATGTAGATAATACAAGTTCTACGATAACGGTGGATATCAATGATACAAATAGTCAAATATATGCATTTATTGGTGATAAAGTTTATGTTGATCAATATGGAGGAAAAGAAGTATATATGAAGTCATTTCCTTTTGATTCTGCATATGAAACGGTACCATCCATGTATACACGAAGTGGTAACAATGTTTCATTGACGATACCAGTGCAATATGCAGGAACGGAAATTAAGATATATGCCGTTGATTATATTGGAAGGATTAACTATCCAATCTATACAAAAGTGAAGGAAGTGGCGCCTGAGATGCCGGTTCTTTACACCAGTTGTGATGGAGAGCATTATGTTTATGGATATGTGCCAGAAAGCACCGGAGTCGAATATCAAATCAGCATAACAGTTGATGAAATGGTATATACAGGTATTAGTAATACAAAAGGCGAGTTTAAAATTGCGGTTGATAAATTAGTAGAAGGACAAACCGTTTATGCTTCCGCTACGGATGTTGTAGATAATAAGATTCGGGAGAGTGCAAAGGGAAGTAGGGAAGTACGTTCATACAACTACTATGAGTTAGAAAATTCAAAATCAAATATTTATATTGAACCAATGACGAATAAAGATATGGTTGTAAAAGGCAATATCACCAATTTCTCAGATGTGATTTATGTAAAAGCGGGACGTAATTATTATGATCTTTCAATTATGGAAGATGGAACTTTTGAAATTCCACTTGAGGATACGCTCGCCGCAGGCGAAATAGTAAGTGTTGTACTCCGTAAGGAGTTCAGTAATATTATGGAGGCAGGAGGAATTGTTGTTCAAATGGCACTGCCAGATAAACCAACGTTACAAAATAAAGCCATTTATACAACCACAAAAACACTTCGAATTCAAAGTGCAGAAAACGATAGAGTAAATGTTAAAGTGGGTAAGAAAGTATATACTACAACAACAGGTGTTTTGGACGATTCAACTGGACTATATACTTATAAAGTTAAGATAAAACGAGCCAAAGCGAAACAAACGATTTATATTTATATGGAGAATGAAGCCGGATACAGTAAGAAACTTAAGATGATTGTAAAAGAGAAGAAAACGGAGAAATAATGAAAGGCTGATACAAGTTTGATTGAACTTGTATCAGCTTTTTCTATTTCTTTGTTAAAAAGTCTTGAAGGTACTGCGAAGATTGTGTAATATCCAATAAATGTGTTTTTAGTTCTGATGAATATATTAAACTAAATTTATTAAGCACAACTATTTTTTACAGTTTGGCATATCGAATTCAGGATTAAATGCATAGAAATTTTTGAAGTTAAGATCATCTTGCACGCGGCGAAGTGCTTCGCCAAATCTTTGATAATGCACAAGCTCTCGTTGTCTTAAAAAGCGGATTGGATCACAAATCTCGGGATCTTTGATTAGCCGTAATATATTATCATAGGTGGTTCGTGCTTTTTGTTCGGCTGCCAAATCTTCATTCAGGTCAGTTATGGAATCGCCTTTTGACTGAAATTCGCAGGCATTGAAGGGAATTCCACCAGCGGCTTGTGGCCAAATAGCGGTGGTATGATCTACATAGTAAGGGGCGAAACCAGATTTTTCAATTTCATCGGGTGTTAAGTCTCTGGTAAGTTGGTAAACCATAGTTGAAATCATTTCCATGTGACCCAATTCGTTTGTGCATATAAGATATCAGTCTGGAGTGTTATCTAGATGGTGCTTGTATTGCTAAAATATTGGGATTATAATAAAGAAATGAATATAAAATAAAATAGGAGGAACATGATATGAACAAAGATTTTTATAATGCAGTAGCAGATCGTCGTACATTTTATGCAATAAGCAAGGAGCCAGTAGTAAGCGATGAGAGAATTCAAGAATTGGTTGAACATGCGGTTATGCATACACCTTCTGCCTTTAACTCTCAAAGTGCAAGAGTCGTTTTACTATTAAAAGAGCAACATGATAAATTGTGGGTTATTACAAAAGAGACTTTAAGAAAAATCGTTCCCCAAGATCAATTTTCGGCAACAGAGGATAAGATTAACTCATTTCAAAATGGCTATGGAACGGTTTTGTTTTTTGAAGATAGTTCAGTCGTTGAATCACTCCAAAAACAATTTGCTCTTTATAAGGACAACTTCCCTATTTGGTCACAACAGGCAAGCGGAATGCATCAATATGTTATTTGGACAGGGTTGGAGATAGAGGGGTATGGAGTATCCTTGCAGCATTACAGTGAACTTATTGAAGAACAGGTAAAACAACAATGGGGCTTGCCAAGCCAGTGGAAATTAATTGCGCAAATGCCATTTGGAAAACCAGTTGCTCAGCCAGACAAGAAAGAGTATCAACCAATTGAAAATCGTATGAAGGTATTTAAATAAATATTTTGATTCAATCAAGAGGGGACTTTTAGCAAATTAGTGCAAAAGTCCCCTAGTTTTTTTATTTGTTTGAAAATTCAAATAAATCGGCATAGTTATCAGTTTGTATATTTTGCAAGAATGAGTTGAATATGCTATTGAATATAATGGTAAAAAATGTTAGTATAAAGATAACCGATTAACGGGACAATATGGTAAAAATTGTAACAAAATCACAAAGTAGGTACAATGGAAGAAAGGATGCAGATTAACATGGATGAATTAAAAGGAACGAAAACAGAAGCGAATCTTTTAGCCGCATTTGCTGGAGAATCACAAGCAAGAAATAAATATACGTATTATGCGTCAAAAGCAAAAAAAGAGGGATATGCTCAGATAGCGGCACTTTTTGAAGAAACTGCTAATAATGAGAAGGAACATGCAAAAATATGGTTTAAATTACTTCACGATGGGATTCCAGAGACTGTAACAAACCTCGAAGATGCAGCGGCAGGAGAACATTATGAATGGACGGATATGTATGCTGGTTTTGCAAAAGAAGCAAAGGAAGAAGGATTTACACGTATTGCATATTTGTTTGAATCGGTAGCTAAAATTGAAAAAGAACATGAAGCACGGTATCGTAAGTTAATCGAAAACTTGGAAGGTGGACTTGTATTTTCAAGAGAGGGTGATACCATATGGCAGTGTAGTGTCTGTGGACATATTGTAGTTGGAAAGAATGCACCTGAAGTTTGTCCAGTTTGCGGACATCCACAGGCACATTTTCAGATAAAAGCACAAAATTATTAATTGTATCATTCCACAAACAAAGGAAGTATTTTTGAAGGAATTATCATTAAAATTTTAAAAATTTAAATTATGACATGATTTGTAGTTCTTATAAAAGGACTATAAATCATGTTTGTTTTTTTGTGACATTGAATTTAGGGTATAAAATGGAAGTATTACAAGTTTTTTGCACAAAATGAGTGCTTGAATCGTTATACCATTACCGATGAGTATGAAAAAATAAAAAGTAGTATGAACACGACAACTTTAAGTAAGAGGGCAAAAGAGAAGTTGCTTGTTTTAGATGACATAGTAAAAAAACCGTTTGTTTTGGCATGTACGGATGGATATACAAGATTTTTTAGTATTATGTATACGACAGGAATAGTAGCTTGCTTTGTAGCGGCAATTTGTCTCTCTCCTATTTTTGCAAGCGAATATACAACAAAAACAGATCAATTGATACTGTCATCAAGAAATGGAAAGAAAAGTTTGATTTTGGCGAAACTGTTTACAGGACTCACCTTGTCAGGAGGTATCTGCAGTTCACTTACGATTCTCACTTATTTTGAGTGCATGATGGTTTTTGGAGTGGATGGAGCGAATACGCCGATTCAGCTATATTTACCTTTGTCGACTTACCCCTTGACCATGTTGCAAATGGCAGTTATTTTTTCACTTTGTATTTTATTTGCGAATTTACTCATGTCCTCGATTGCACTTCTTCTGTCTGCAAAATTGAAAACACCGTTTGGCGTTATTATCATTATGAGCATTTTAACGATTGCTCCAATGTTTATGAACGCTTCGGAGAGCAATGCAGTGCAGCATAATATGCTTGCATTGTTACCAACCAATATGATGGGATTATGGATGGTTACCTCTCCCTTTCTATTTGAAGTTTTCGGGTGTGTATTACAGCCATATATTTTTATGCCAATGTTTGCTGGAATCGTAACTGTGTTTTTAATGCCTTTTTCTTATCGAATGTTTAAAAATCACCAGATACAATAACAAAATATTAGGGAGGTAACTTAGGATATATCTTTAACTGTATATGAGAAGACTTAGGTTCTGATCTGAAACATTTTGTATCTTTTGTATAAATAATTTTTTCAAGTACACTAGTAAGTAGTTCGTTCTTTTGACTTGGATCAGAAAGCGTCGAATATGTTTCAATGGCATATTCTATTTTCGGAATCAGTGAAGTTTTAGGTAAAGCGTGTAAGCTCAAATCGCTCATTCGTTTTCTAAGTAGTTCTAGCGTTTCTTCTTTTTCCTTTTTGCTTTGAATTAGTTGTTGTTTGCGATCTATAAAAGTTTTATCATCATATAGCCCTCGCTCTAATAAATCATATAAATTCGATAGCTGCAAATCTAAATTCGATAGTTCCGATTGTATCGTCGTGATTGCTTTTTTTGTTATGTTATAAGTCAGAGAGAAATCAGAATTAGAAGGTAAGGATTCATTCCAGATTAGTTTATAGCTTTTGAGCCACTCTTTGAGTAATTCAAGGACTAAAGATTCTACTTCTGCCAAATCAGAACCTACATTTTTACAGCCAGATAGAGGGCAGAGCAGGGTATCGTTATGTATTTGATTGGAATAGGGACGACGAATCATCGTTCGACCGCAATAGGAGCATTTTACGAGACCAGATAGTGGGTTTTTCATAAGATAATTTACTTTTAGTGGTTTGGATGGGTTATGAGAACGAATGTCCTTTGCCAGATAAAAGGATGCCTTATCAATAATAGGAGGATGCAAACCAGATACGGTTTGACAATTTTTATCTTTTATTCGCTTTTTATGTACAATTCCATGTTCAATTGTTTCAATGGTTCGATTGTATCCAATTTTAACAAGACCAATATAAGTTGGGTTATCTAACATACTGGATATGGTAGAAAGCGTCCACTTGCTAGTTAGGCGAGGTTTTATCCTTCGTTCATTTAGTTTATTACAAATTAGTTGCATTCCTATTTTCTTGTTTTCACCATCTGGATTTGGATAGCCTTTTGTGTACCATTCAAAAATGAGTTTAACAATATCTGCTTCATCTGGAATGATTTCTAACATGAATCCTTTATCGTTTGGTATTTTTATTATTTTATATCCATAAGGTGCACTTCGATACGGCCACTTTCCTTCGGAAGCGGCTTGTATCTTTCCAGTTTTTAAACGGCGCTTTGTGGTATTGTATTCTCTACGACTCATAAAGAGTCCAAATTCAAAATATTCATTGTCGGATTCATTATTTGGATCATATTCTTTAAGAGGAGTTATAATTTTTGTATTTGTTATATGAAAAACTCGTTGGACAATTCCCTGATCAATCGTGTCACCACGGGCTAAACGTTCTACTTCCACTACGAATATACCCTTCCACATTCCTTGTTCCACATCGCTTAAAAGTTGTTTCATCTGAGGTCGGGCAGCTATTGTTTCACCAGATACGACCTCACAGTAGAATTTTTTGATTATAATTCCCCTTGACTTTGCGGTACGAAGCAGCATTTTCTTATGCCGTGCAAGCGTTTCTCCTTCTCCACGTTGTTCTGCTTCATAATCTGCACGTGATTTTCTAAGATAAGCACAATATTCATCCATTTCTAGACCTCATAGTTTTGCTAGTTACAATGCTACAGTATAGCATATGAAAGAAAAATAAATATATTTCAAAACAAGAAATTAATGTTAGAAGTATGGAATAAAATAGGAAGGGGGTGATGTTATGTTAGTTGCAACTTATGAGATAAATGGAGCGAAACTAGAAGTCTTTGATGATTGCTATTGCAATTTATCGGAAGAGGAGTTGAATAGAGCGAAATCATATTTTTTAACGACAGCACAAAATATTTTAAAAAGCAATTGGAACAAAGATTCAGAGGAACCTTTGTCAAATGAGTCGAGTAGTCAAAGGTAGAGGGTAGTTTAAGAGATATCTTCCATGCACGAATTCTTCTGTTCCGATATCAGTAAGGAGACCGGATACTTCGCGGTAAGGCATGGTATAGCGTTGAGACAGATAGCGAAGACTAGCACCTAATTCTCCATCAGGTCCACCCTATTACAGAAACCTACAACAAAAAAGTATTTACCAGTAATCATTGCGTCAAATAAAAGTAAAATTGAAAAGTAAACGATTCCTTGTCGAAAACGATACGAGCTAGGATGCTTCGAATGGCATTTCCCTTTTGAACGAAATCCGTGGTATTTGCCATTAGTATTGGATAGATAGAAGTGATGCTTGTAAGTGTTTGATCGGTAGCAGAAGGTACATCGAATTTTGTGTTTGAAAGGGTATCTATTTGTTTGTTTAGTTTGGTTCGCTCTTTTTGGATAGACATTTTATGTTCCCTATATTCATCTATACTATCAATTCCATTTGCATAAGAATCCGTATATCGTGTTTCTTGTAAGGAGAGTCTTTTTAGTTGAGAATTGAGATGTTCAAGTTCATTATTTGTAGCAGGAGCGGAATTGACGTTAAAGTGATAGGGTCTATTTGTTTTGCATAGTTGTTTAAGAGCGGAGAGAACATACTCTTCGGCTCGGTCAACGCGGATGGAATTGCTTATAGAACACATACCTTTTGTATAACCCCAACATTTAAATTGCTGATAGGTATAGCCGCTTCTGTTCATAGAGCAAAAGGCAAGTGATTTATGACAGCAGGAGCATTCTAAGACGCCAGACAGCCAGTGTTTGCAGATCGATAGGTCTCGTTTCTTAAAGGGACGTTTCTTTCGTTGTACTTGTTCTTGCACTGCATTCCAAATATCCATTGTAATAATAGGGGTGTGGATTCCATCTGCAATGATAACATCACTATCTTTGTTATAGGAATGAGTGGAGCGGTTAAAGTAATTCCAACGCACCTTTCCAATATAAAACGGATTGGTAAGAATATATTGAATCGTTCGAGATTCAAATAAACTGCCACGTTTGGAACGATAACCGGATTCATTTAACAGGCGGGCAATTTGCGTAACTGAATATCCATCTAAAAATGTATGAAAAATTCTTTGTATAATCTCCTGTTCTGATTTATTTATACAAGGCGGATTTTTATTTCCGACATAGTCATATCCAATCGGTGGATTTGATTGATAAGCACCACGCCGGGCATTTTCTTTCATACCCCGAAGTACTTCATCTGATAGTCGGATGGAATAATATTCATCCATCCATTCAATGATACGTTCATTTAGTTTGCCAAATGGACTATCATCAATCGGTTCCGTAATACTTATAACATCGATCTTGTTTTTTGACAAAAGAGATTTGTAAACAATGCTTTCTTCTTGATTTCGAGCAAATCTGGAAAAGCGCCAGACAAGGATACAATCAAACAAATGTACATTACTTTTTGCCAATCCGATCATTCGTTTGAATTCGTGCCTGTTTTTTACATTTCTACCAGAAACACCACCATGTTCGATAAAGATGTATTCTCTTGGAACGAGTATATGATGTGCATTGGCAAATTCGAGTCCTAACTTTAGCTGGGTAATTGGAGAAAGTTCCACCTGATCTTCGGTACTGACACGAACATATTGCGCTCCTACTTTAAAGCCGTTGCTATGAGACTGAGATAGATCGACATAACTGGGAAGATTTTGAATGATATCTAATATTTTTTTATCCATAATGTCTCCTTTTCAATCAATGGGTTCTATTACTATATATTCTTAAAATCAAGATGGATTACAAAAATTGGAGCTGCCGTGTTAGAAGATTAAAGACAATAATAAAAAAATCCAACTATATCGAAAAAAATCCGAATTTCAAATAATTATGATGGCAACATAAGAATTGAAATAAAAAATAATAAACTTTATTCGTGAATTTATTAATTCATATATGATGAAGTATTCATTATAATTAGAATGGATAATGATATATGAGAACTTACTAATGTTTACGGCCATTTGTTTATGGTGGTAACAAAATATGTAGAAAGATGGGGGTTTTTATGAGAAGAAAACGAATCATAGCGAAACTATTGGTAATTCTGATGATAGTTAGCATATTACCAAGTAACAAGGTGCAAGCCACCGATGGGGGGGCAAGCACAAGCGGAAGTATAAGTGAGGATGCACTGATTACGCATTATACAATGGTAAAAAAAGGGA
>JBGUEO010000016.1:0-98863 GCA_041821315.1 Velocimicrobium sp.
AATTCTTATCAGGCTCCTTGTTTTGAGCCCCTGACTTAGAACTTTTCTAATCTATAATCCTCAATTCCATTGTATTCATATGGCCATTCAAGATAATAATCTTGTAAATATATTTGCAAATTTTCCACACCAGCTTGCTTCATATAAGATGTTAATCGATAAGCATCTCCCGTTGGATGTTGTTTTCCATCTGCCGCTTTTTGAACAAGAATTTTAGGTTTAATTGCAGTAATCAAATCAATTGATGGCACATTCACTTCACTAACTCCATATAAAAATCCAGTTGAACCATGAAACATGTCTCCCAAACTTTTTGAAATATCAAAGTTTAATGTAGATTCCTTATCATTCTCATCTGGTAATGTCTGTCCATATTCCTTTGTATAAATAGTCACAACCTGTTCTTGAGTCAATGCTTCATTATAAAAACGGAAGTCATCATATAATGCCTCCGGTGCCTTATCTGTATACACGGATTGCCCAAGTGAATTATAATGATATCCACTTATTTCTTTAAAAATACCACGCAACGTTTCTGTCAAATTTCCTGTATTGTCCTTCATTGTATTTTGTATTCCATCGACATAAGTCAAATAGGAATCTTTCGTCACACTAACGCTAATATACTGCCATTCATCAATATTAAGTGGTGTTACCCCCGAAAGCATACATTTATCTGTCGTTGAGCCCTTAATTGCCGAATCATAATTACCTCCACCTTTTACAATGCAAAACTCCGGATCACTATATGGCCATCCTGCTGTTCCAAGCTTCGTAGATGATGTTTGAAAAATTCTGCTGTAAGAATCACTATTGCTTCCTAATTTTATCCAAAAAGAAAGAGAAAACTGATCCCCTACCTGACTAAATAAATCCGTTGGAAGCGTAAGATACCCTTGACTGGAGTCTCCACCAGGAAGTGAAAGCACATGAGAACCTCTTTCTGTATTTTCTACAATTGCAGCTCCCGTTGCAATTGTTGCTGTTTGTGTACCAGCAAGTCCATCCATATTATGCACGATATCTTCATTTATTGTACTATCTTCAAATGTAAACTCATAAAATGGAGCCGGCATGGTTGGCACATCTTCTGCCTTTACTGTTACAACATTTATTGGAACTATACTTGTTATCATCATCGAAAAAGCCACGATTACTGAGAAAATCCTGAACATACTATTTTTCTTATTCATTCCCTATTCCTCCTTTTAAATAAACAGCTACCACCTTCCAATTTTCCATATCTTTTATGATCAATTTTTTTTCTTTCAGTTCAACAAAAACTTCAGAATCAGAAAATACACACTCTATTTCATACGCAGATCCATCTGGTATTTCTATCGTATAGGTATCGTTTATTTCCCCATCAAATACATGATAAACTGCAAAGGCATCCGTCTCTCCGACACGAAGCACTCCCTGCCAGCCTTTTGGATGACGGTAACTACTTATCTGTGTTCCAAAACGATAGGTAAATCCGTTGCTAATAATGGGCGCAATGCGCTTATAAAAATCCATCCCTTTATCAATCACATTCCATTGACTGCTTGTCAATTCTGTAACATCACCTGATAAGCACATTCTTCCTAGAAATGTATTTGCTAAAGAATAGGCAATCCGTTTTAGTGAATCATTTTTTCGTATGACTGCCCATATCTGACTCTGTTTTGGCAAAATAACCCTGTGTAAGTTTGCTGCAATAATCGGAATTTCGTTGCATTCATGCGCATCAGAAAACGAAGCCATACTACATGCCCCCATCATCAGCGGATCCAAACGGTGACCACCAGACGCGCAATTTTCTAATATAATCCCTGGTACTTCTCTTTTAACTTTTTCAAGAAACTCAAAGGCTGCATTCATATTTTGTCGTAATCCCTCACCAAGCGACTCCGCTCCATCACAACCCAATCCTATGGTTTCATTGTAATCAATTTTCATATATTCAAACTTATATTCCTGTAGCATATGTATAACCTTGTCTGTAAGATAATTCTCAACCCAAGGATCACGCATATCCCAAAAACGTCTCATTGTAGTCGTCAACGTTTTCCCATCTCGCTTTAACAGATGCTCTTCCTTATGATATGCCTTGGATGCAGAACCTACATTTTCTATTTCAAACCAGATACCAGGCTTAAATCCAGCTTCTTTAATCGCCTTAACTGTTTTATCAAGTCCATCTGGAAATAATTGGGGTGATATATGATAATCTCCCATCGCAATATCCCATGGAACTCCAGCTTCTTTGTACCATCCACAGTCTACTACAAAATATCCAAACCCTTTACCCTTTATCGCATTTAATATTTCAACAATATTCTCATGAGATGGGCACCCCCATGTGGTACAATACTCATTAAAAATGATAGGAAGGCTCTTCTCTTCGTCTGGTCCTTGCTGTAACTGTGTTTCCATTGCAGCCGTTAGTCTTTGCGAGATACCATCAATTTTTCCTCCCACACAAACGGAAAGAATTGCACTTGGCGTAAGGAAGCTCTCACTTGCTTCTAAGCGTTTCATCCAATGACCAAACTCTCTATCTGCTATTCCTCCTGATATAGAAACTCCATCATCCTTCCGATAGATTTCCATTTGCCACGATGCATTATGTGCTAACTGTACACCCCAAAACACATCATTTATTGTATCTTCGACTACAAGATAAGGGAAATAGCGATTGACAGACATTGAACCAACCTGCCCAAAACGCTCTGAACGAATGGCATGCCCTGCCCAAGAAGGTTCTAATTGTAATTCTTCAATTGTCCTAGTTTCCAGTCGTCCTTCCATGCTCCACACACTTCGTAACCGATGAACCCTAAGTGTGTCATACGCATCTCCTTTTGTAAACGGAGTCAATCCACCTAACGAAAAACTAGAAATCATTTCTAAATCAATGGGCTTCAAACTACAGTTGTAGAATTTCACATAAGTCTCAATGGATTTGCTTTCCTTTTTCCAAATTAAATAGTGTTCTGCTTTATACCCTCTCTCATCCCATAACGTAGTGATAATTTCTTCTTTTTCTTCAAAGAATCGCTGTGTTTGAGTTTCATAGCAAAGCTTCATAACCGATTCGCCCTGCCGCATCGTGGATCCACCTGCATATGCTCCCGGATATATATCACCTGCAATTTTTACTTGAATAAGAGAATCTATCTCTTGTTTTTTTCTTTCCCAATCGAGCGGCTTTTTACCAATTGGCAGCAACATAAGAGAAACATTTTTTGTCGTATTATCTAAATAATATGACGCTACCATATCTCCCAACTGATATTCTTTTAATACTTTAACATCCATACCTTCACCATTTCTCCTTTACTCTAATCGAAATTGACTTATTACACAATCCAAGGATTTTGCGTTTTCACCTAACACCTTTGATAAATCGTACAATGCATGAACGGCTTCTAACTGTCCACATGTATTGTCATATACACTAATTGCTGCAGATGCTGTTTCTTCGGAAACTGCCGATATATTTTCAATTGCTGATAACGTATCGGCTCTTGCCGTATTTATATTCCCAATACTTTCTGCAATTAAACTCACATTATCGATTAATTTCTTAACGTTACTATTTAATTTTTCAAACGATTCTTCTGTTTTTTCTACTGCTTTTTCTTGGTCTTTTACAACACAATCTGCCTCTTTTACAACAGTTACTGCATCCCTTGTCTGCGTCTGTATCTCGTATATTATTTTTTCAATCTCTTTTACAGAGTGTACTGACTGTTCTGCAAGTGATCCGATTTCTTTGGCAACAACAGCAAACCCTTTTCCATATTCTCCCGCTCTTGCCGCCTCTATACTAGCGTTTAAAGATAGTAAATTCGTTTGTTCTGCAATCACATTAATTGTCTCAACTATTTTTTGAATGGAACTTGATTTTTCTTCTAAGCGCTTCATATGATTGCTAATCTCTCGCGTAATTTCCTTGGTTTTCTTTGACTTAACATCCAGCATTTCCATAAATCCCATTCCCATTTCAATACTATCTTTTGTTTCGGATGTAATTATACTAATTTCCGCTGTCTTTTTTCCCACGGTCTGGATTTTTTCAGATAAAGCATCCATCTGATTCAAACAACTTCCTGAATCAGTTGCTTGTTGAGTAGCACCCATTTGTATCTCATTGATTGATTCTGTAATACATTGCGTCAACTTCGTAAATATCTCCGCAGATTGCATCACCTCCACCGAAGACTCCGTTACTGACGTACTTTGCATTTTGACTTTATCAATGAGTTCCTTCATACTATCGATCATAGTATTGATTCCAGACGACAAAAGTAAAAACTCATCCTTACGTTTTATTTTTAGTTGAACTGATAGATTTCCTTCGGAAACCTTATGTAATTGTTTGATAAAATAGTGAATGGTTTTTTGTATTCCAGATGCCATTTTTATTCCAAATACAATTGCAATAAAGCAGGACAATAAAACAATTATCATTGTAATATTTTTAATATCACTCACCTGTCCAATGACGTTTTTTTCTGGTATCAGGGCACATACCATTGCTCCTTCTTCGCCAACTTTTGAATATAGGTAAAGGTATTTTTCTCCTTGATATCTAACATCCATATTTCCACTAGTTTCGTTCAAATCAAGACTCTGCATATAAAAACTTTGGTTACTAAAAATAGGATTAATGTCCCTTGTTTCTTCCTTTTTGCTAGGCGAAAATACTTCTCTTCCATCCGCTGTTATGAGCGCTGTAATACTCCCCTCTCCAAAATCAAAATTATCTAAGACATCCTTTACAACCGAGGATTTGGCATCTAGGATAATACATGCTTTTCCCGATACAAACCCTCTCACATATCGCATTGCATAATTTTCATTGCTTGTTGCGAGAACCTTATTTAAATACTCACTATCCCCAAACCAATAGCTACTGTTCGACTTTCGAGACAAGTCACTTCCTTCTTTTGTTTTAAGAAACGCATCATATATATTCTGATCTACTTTTGATGACGTTGATATTATTTTACCATTTCTAGAAATAATATGTATCTGATCGATAAAATCATCCGAAACTAGCTTTGCTTTCAATGTTTTTCGAATGTTTTTTTCTAATTTACTCGTATTTACATCAACATCGCTTTTTGTAAAACTCTCTATAGTTTCATCCAATACATACTGCAATCCTGTTGCTTCTATCGAATGAAATCCAAGTTGCAAATATTCACAAGACATTTCCACTGCATTTAAACTTGATTTTTTATAACTTTTTACAATCGCATGATATGCCGTATTGTAAGAAACGACTCCAAGTATAATCACAGAACACACTGGGACCATAAACGAAGCTATGATTTTTATTGCTATACTCTTTTTTTTCATCGTTTCATACCCCCTCTTTTTACTCCCATGATCCATTAATTAATCCTTCTTAGCCTTTTACCGCACCTACTGTCATACCTTTTATAAAGTATTTTTGTAAACTAATAAACAAAATAGCAATCGGAAGAACCGATACCACAATTGCTGCCATTGCAGTTGAATAATCACTCGTTTGTGCAGAAAATAAGGATTGTATTGCAACCGTTAACGTTTTTAATTGCTTACTACTTACATACAGACTCGCTAATAAATAATCATTCCATATTTGAAATGCTTGCATAATAATCAGCGTTGCCATCGCAGGTTTTAATAAGGGAAGTACAATTTTAAAATATGTTTTAAAAATGGAACATCCATCAATTCTAGCTGCCTCCTCAAGCTCAATTGGAACCGTAGACATAAAGCTGGTCATTAAAAATACTCCAAATGATATCGCAGTCGCAATGTACATAAAGATAATTCCAAACCGCGTATTTGTTAGATTTAATTTAAATCCAATAATATAGATTGGTAAAAAAAGTGCCTGATATGGAATTAAAATTCCAACAATAAAGTATATATAACAGAATTTAAAAAATTTATGATTGCACCTTGCGATTGCCCAAGCAGTTGTTCCACATAATATCGCTAAAATTAAGACACTGATAAACGTATATAAAAAGGTGTTGGAAAACGTTGTTAGCATATCTAATTTATCGAATGCTCGTTTATAGTTATCTAGATTTATACTTTTGGGTAAGGATAGCGGACTGCTTAAATATAGTTCTTTCTTTGTTTTAAATGAATAGTTAATAACCATCAAAATAGGTGCTATGAATGCAAGCGCAAGAAGTGTCATTCCTATTTGTACGAAAAAAGTTGTTCTGGTATATGGCTGTTTTGGTAGTCTATCTTTCTCTTTTTTCCCTTTACTTGGTAGATTCATTATGCTTGCACCTCCTTACTTTTTAGACCTTTCACTTGAATTAACGCAACTAATAACAAAACAACAACCAGCGTTACTGACATTGCTGATCCATATCCATATTGGCGTCCATTAATTGCAGTTGTATACGTTTGATAAATTACTGAAGTAGATGCTCTTCCCGGTCCCCCTTTTGTAGAGGAAACTAACAAATCATATACTTTTAATGATCCTGTTGTAATCCCTACAATACAGATTGTAATCGCCGGTGCCAACATTGGAATTGTGACATTCATAAATCGTCGTACTGCATTTGCGCCATCCACCTTCGCAGCTTCATACAGTTCCGTTGGAATCGATTGGAGTCCTGCTAGATATATAAGCATCCAATATCCAATCCATTGCCAGTTATTTGCAATTAAGAGGCCTGAGAGCACTGTATCTCCATCTCCAAAAAGAAGAAAGTTAATATTAGTTCCTAAAATGTCATTGAGCGCCGGAAGTACATTCGAATACATTCGAAGCCATACAAAACCTACAATAACGGAACTAATTAAGCATGGGATAAAAAAAGCCGTTCGGTATAATTTCTGTGCTTTTATACCGCTATCCAACGCAACTGCAAATAATAAAGCAACTATATTTTGAATAACCGTATTTGCTATGGTAAATTTGATTGTAAACCACCATATAGAACGGAATTCTTTGTCTGTTAATAAATCAATATAATTTGCAAGTCCCACAAATGGTTTTTCTTTTGTCATTCCATTCCAGCTTGTAAACGAATATCTTATCGCCATAAGCATAGGAATTATTAGTCCAATTGTAAATATAATTAATCCCGGTAACACCAATATAAAATATTGCCGAAACATTTTTTTATCCCAATTCGACTTTTTCTGTCGCTGCATAGTATTATCCTCCTTATTTATAGCCCAATGACATTTGTTTTTCATTCCCATAGAATCGGGCTGTGCAACAATATGCCAGCCCGATCCACTTTACTTTTTTATTTCTTTCTTAGTTGGCACTGCTGACTGACACTTTTTCATCGGATGCTTTTAATACATCTTCAAACGTTTTATCTTCCTGCAACCATGCTGCAATGTCCTTTGCATTTTCCTCTTGAAAACCACCCCATACTAACTGATTGTTTCCTAATGTAACATCGACAATTCTTCCTGCTGCCGCATATTTATCGATATCTTCTTGACTTGGATTTTTAAAGGTCGGAGTAACATCCTTAAGCATTGCTGCTGTTTTCGTATAATCATAAATTTCGACCGCCAAATCTTTATCACTCGTCAATACATCCAAAACTGCGTTAATCTCATCTTGGTGTTCACTTGCTGCACTTGTCATAATCGTAATATTGGGTTCAAAAATTAATTTAGAATCTCCGGTCTGGTTTGGAAATGGGAAAATACCAAAATTAAAGTTTTCATCAATATCTAGAAAATTTTGAATTGACCAAGATCCCGATACTTTCATTGCTGCTTCCCCTAATACCATCTTTGCATCGCAATCTGTCTGCTCAGTTGAGAATGTTTCAGGGAATGTATTGTCAAAAATCAACTTGTTATATTGGTATGCCTTTTGGAATTCTTTGCTGTCAGAAAAGCTTACTTCACCCGCTCTAAACTTATCTCCCCAGTCTGGAATCTGATTAAATACATCATTCATAGCAAACTGCATGGTCACGTTTCCAATCGACCAAGTATCTACCATATGACTTGCAAATGGAGTGATTCCCTTTGCTTTACAGTCATCAATAATTGCCTGCAAATCATCTAATGTTTCTGGTACTGACCAACCATTTTCTGCAAACATGTCTTTGTTATAATAAACACCCTGATACAAGGCATTGTATACAAGTCCATAGGTTTTTCCATCTAATGTAACATTTTCACTTGCCGCATCAAGTACTTTATCCAAATATGTACTGTCAATTTCCCCTAAAATGCCTTGAGGCGCATATGTTTTTACATCCTGTGCTTTACCAATCATAATATCTGGAAGCCCCGATTGCATATACTGTTGCATTTTTGGCTGAAAATCGTTTCCCCAGTCAACACATTCCCATTCCAATTTAATATTAGGATATTTTTTAGCTAATGCTTCATCAATCATATCTTCAATACCCGCATCCGTTGTAGACTGTCCCGCTAACACAGTGAGTGTCACTTCTTCGTCACTTGTCTCCTCATCAGCATCCGATTGCTGTGTTGTTGTATCCTCATTTGCTGGCTCTGTTTTTTCTCCATTCGAACCACATGCCGATATAGCAAGGGCTGTCATGGTTGTTGCTAATGTCAAACATAATACTTTTTTCAGTTTCATAAATACTCTCTCCTTTATTTGTTTTGATAAGTGAAGTATAAAGCTTTTTTGAATACAACAAATAGGACAAATTTGAAAAAAGCAGTTGCACAATTTTGAAATTGTGCAACTGCTCTCGTTTCTATTTTCCTTTTTTATTCACAATTACTACTTTCTCCTCGATGCTTGTCTGCATAAGTAAGTACTTGCTGTAATCCTAAGTTTCCACAAAGCCACTCTTGCTGTTTGGCTGCAATATCTTTTTGAAATGTCCATACCAGTTGACGATTTCCAATTGTAACTTCCATCACTTGTTTTCCATCTTCATACGCTTTTATATCTTGGTCAATTCCATTTTTATACATAATAGAAACACCCTTTATGGTTGGATATGTCTGCGTAAATTCTAAAATGTTTTGAATTAATTTTTTATTGGTAATCAGCTCTTCAAAAATCTGATTAATTATTTCTCCATACTCTGTTGTTATACTTTTCATAAATGTCAAGTTTGTTTCATGAATCAACGCAGCATTTCCCTCTTGGTTTGGATAAGGGAAAATACCATACTCTCCTCTAGAACCATATTGGCTAATGGATTGCAGTGACCACGAACCAGTTAGATACATTGCAGCTTCACCTTGTATAAAACGCTTGTCACATTCATATTGATCCAATACCAGTGCATCTGACCAAGAATGATTTAAAATATATTCATTTTGCTTCAAACAATGTAATACCGTTGTGTTATCAGAAAAGCTTTCCTTTTTCGCTCTAAATAAATCTCCCCAATATGGATCATTCATAAAAAGATCATTCATAAAAAACTGCATTGTCATATTTCCAATCTGCCAATTCTCCTGAAAATGTGATGCAAAAGGTGTTATATGTTTTTTTTCTAAGGTTGCAACTGTCTCTTCTAAATCTTTTATATTCATCGGTGGCTCTATCTGATATTTTTTAAAAATATCCTTATTATATAAAACGCCTTGATACAATGCATTATAAGGCAATCCATATACCACCCCATTCAAAGTTACCGCATCCAAGGCTTGTTTACTAATTTTATCATAACAAGAATCTGGAATCATTGCTAAATTTCCACTTGCTGCATACGCATAAATATCTTGTGCCTTTCCTATCATAATGTCTGGAACCTCTCCCGCTGCAAACCTTGCATACATTTGAGAATCAAACTTTTCACCCCAATCAACACAATCCCACTCCAGTTTAACATTTGGAAATTTTTCTGCTATGACTTCATCAATCATATCTTCGATTCCTGCATCCGATGTGGATTGTCCTGCTAATACCGTTAAAACAATTGGTTCTTCTTTTTTTTCATTGCTTATTTTATCAGTTCTTACACAACCAGTGCACAAACAAATTATCAAACATAAAAGCAAGCATATCTTTTGTTTTTTCACTCAATTGCCTCCTACTTCTCCGTCATTTCTATAATCACGCGGACTTACTCCTGTCATCTTACGAAATACTCGATTAAAATAGGTATAATCATCATATCCTACCATAAATGCAATCTCCGTTAGATTTATTTTTGAATCCTTCATGTATTCAATTGCTTTATTTACTCTTTTTTTTGCTATATATGACGTCAGGTTATCACCCGTTTCCTGTCGAAATACTTTCGAAAAATAAGAACTTTCGACATTGAATTTTTGTGAAAGCGATGTCAATGTCAAATTTTCAAAAAAGTTTTGTTCAATATAAGTTACTGCGTGTTTGACTACACTGCGAATGGAGCCCGACATATCCTGCTTTTGCAAATCAGCCGTTAAATCAATCATTTCTTCTAAAAGCTCACTAATACTCTCCACGGATAGATTTTCGACCGTTTTAGTAGCTAAATCAACCATATTTTCCATATCTAGGATTTCCGCGAAAGCTTTTCCTTCTGCCATAATATCAAGTAAAAGATGACAGATTTTTTTCACCGTTTGTTTCACTTCTAAAAGACTCCATGCATCTCGTTCGCAATTTTTTAGTCCAACCGTCTCAAAAATCATTGTTTTTAATGCGTTTTGATTTCCGCTCTTTATTAAACTTTTTATTTTATTTTCAATTTCATCCGTGATGGGGTTCTTTATTACTGCTTTCATATCTAGATTATTTTTATCGCAAAAAGTAATCACACTCTCTTTTTTATACTTTCGCAGCATCAACATCGCAACACTTTGTATATATGCTGCATGAATACTTTCAATCGAATATGAATGTTCGCTTACAATAATACTAATTGGGGAGTTTGTCCTACTTGAAAGGTACTTTAATATCAATTGTGCCACTTTCAACAACTTATTATTATCTACTTCTGAAATAATAATAAATTCATTGGATCGAAAAATATAATTAAAAATGAGCAAATTTTCATATCCTGTAATCTCTTTTATACTTTTTTTTACCGAGTAGGATAAATGGTTCATATCATAGTGATATTGTGTAACCAACTCATTTAGATTGTGAATCTTAATTAGTACCAAGCTACAACCTGCAATAATATTACTATTCATCATAATAGTAGGTGAATAGCCCATTTCTTCCTTTTCCACAAATAAACTAAATTCCCTATCTTGAATATAGGAAGCCTCTTTTCGAATTTGAAGCCTTTGTTCTTCTTGTTCTTTCTCTACCTGTTCACGATTACTTATAATTTCAAGTGCCTTTGAAAGCGTATTCACCAAATCAATTTTTGTAACAGGCTTGAGTAGATAATTAATAGCTCCTTCCAATAGTGCCATCTTTACATAGGCAAAATCATCGTATCCACTAATTACAAATACAACAATATCCGGATATTCTTCTTTTAAGATTTTAATCAAATCGAGTCCACTGACAAAAGGCATATTGATATCAGTGATCAAAATATCGGGTACATTTAACTTTATCTTCTCTAAAACATCCTCTCCATCAACTGCTGGTTGTTGAAATTCAAGATTGTATTGCTTCCAATCAATCATCGTTCTTAATTTTTCTCTCGTCCAATATTCGTCATCTGCAATTAACACTTTGTAGATTAATTCTGCCATGTTTCCACCTCCTCCGTTTTTACTCTCGGCATGATTAAGTATACACTCGTTCCCTCATTGGGTTCACTCAAAATAGACAATCCAAATTCCTGTCCATAAAGCATTTTCATTCTTGCATTGATATTAAGCAATCCAATCGAACTTCCTGTCTCTACAAAATCTTTATTATTTTCATTCAAACGGGCATTCATCTCTTCTGCATTCATACCAACTCCATTATCCTTTACTATAATTTGCAGCTTTTCGTTTTCTTCAAATACATTAATTTCAATTCGTTTTGTTCCTCTCTTATTTCGCAAGCCATGGTTCAAAGCATTCTCAACAATTGGCTGAATCGATATGCGAGGAATGGAATCCCCCAACACATTATCGCTGATAGAAAACTCATATTCAATGATTTCTCCCATTCGAATATTCATAACATAAATATAATTTTTAAGATGTACAATTTCTTTTGCTATGGTAGAGTATGGATGCTTTATATCTAGACTATATCGAAATATATTTGAAAGTGATTGGCATAGATTGCTTACCACAAAACAATCTTGAACACTTGCAATACTACTCATCGTATCCAACGTATTATACAAAAAATGCGGATTAATTTGTGCTTGAAGTGCTTTATATTCTGCTTTATTTAGCAATAATTTTGTTTCATATTCATGACTAATTAAATATTCAATTTCATCCAACATTTCATTGAAATTTTTGCCCAATTCTCCGATCTCATCTCTCTTAACACAAGCAACTCTTTGATTGGTATGACCTGATTTTATTTTAGAGATTGTATCCGTCAAATTTTCCAGAGGCTTTGTTAAACTTCGTGTTATAAATATTGATAGTATGATAATTACGATACTCATTACAATCCCAATCAAGATTAAATTCTGCGTTAAGGTTTTTTCATTTTGTTTTAACAATGCCTGTGGCTGTAAGGAATAGGCACCCAAATTGTATTTTTTTTGTTTTACATAAAATAAAACTCTTTGTTCTTTATCGGTATTCCTTGTATTTTCAAACGTCCCATTTTTTATTTGAAAAAGGTCACTTTTATAATAATCAACATTTGCATCCTCGAGCGTTCCGCTCGATAGAATCTGCCGATCTCCAAATGGCTGTATCCACATAAACATTTGTTCATTATTACAATATTTTTCCATAATTCGTTTGAGTACTTTGCTGTCAATATCACATACAATATAGCCTATCTTTTTCTTCGTATTTGCATTGTCATATATTTTTAATACAAACCTTGCAATATCCGTTTCCCGATGCTCATTGTAATAGCTAGAAATCAGCATATTTGTATCATCTGAAGCAACATAATCCATTACTTTCTGGGCATTATATTTCCCCATATCATCATAGATATCCACTGGATAGTTATGTTTTGGTGTCACTGCTCGTCGATACGTACTTATGATTTCATGTTTGCTATTATAAAGATAAAGTGCAACTACACCATTTGATGTATCAAAATTCTCCGTTGCAAAGCTATATGCAAGACGTATATATTTTTTTCGCAAATCCTCAATGGATTCATCTCCTTTTAAGGCTTCCGCAAATTCCTTTTCGTTATATATTTCAATTAAATTACTTTCAATTGATTTAATAAATATATAAATTTCATTTTGCATATTTTCTAATAAATTATTACTTTCTTGCTTTGCTTGGTTATAAATCAAGCTAGAAGATACATCTTGAAAAAAAATAGTTTGTAAGATCAAAGCACATAACGTACTTCCTAGGCAAAACAATAAAATCTTAAGTCGCATCTTCATTCCGCATAACCTCCATCACAAACTGCATTTATTGCTACTATATCAAATTATATCAATCAATTCAAATAATTTCAAAATAATAGGCTAAGGCAGACACAACTGCAGATGCTGTATTTAAGAGTCAAACCAAACAGTGAAAATTTTCAACAGTCAACAAAAAACAGCTCGAATACGTACAACTTGAATACCTACCCCTGTTTTTGTGTCCGTCTGTCAAATTACCCCGGTCTTGATTTTTTCAGCTTAATAAGCCTCTCTTTCGATATGCTGCTACAAATACTCCAATTGCGCATAACGCATTTGCAAAAATAACTGCAATTCGATCCATTTGGATGGATGATGCTGTAACATTATGAATCAGACAGTTGATCTGTTCCGTGTATAAAAACTGTGAAAACCTCTCAACTTTTTCATTAAACATAGCAATCATTGGTACAAAAGAAAGTATTATCATGACTGGTACAGTAATTGAGGTTGCTGCCATCTGATTCTTACTCCAGATTCCAATCGCTGCGCCAAGAACGGTGGACGTTATGATTCCAATACACATAACTCCCATAAATACAAGAAACTCCACTCCTCTAAATTTTCCTTCCAATGCAAAAACAAAAGAACCAATCATACATGCTATGACAATATAGAGTGCTTCTCCAATTAAATATTCACTTGCATTCACATTTGACATCATCAATACACGCAATGTATTTTGCTCCTTCTCTTCCGCAATAATAGAAGCGGCACTAATAAGCGGTGCCATTCCTACATACATTGCTGCAAATACATATAGAAAATAATTCTCTGGCAAATCCGGAATATTTACGGTACGATCCATAATCACTGTGAGCACTGGAAACATAAGAAACTGAATCAATACTGCCTTGTTTTTCAATGTATCTTTGATTTGTTTTTTAACAATTGCACCTATTTTTCTTATACTCATACTCACACCAACCCTCTTCCTGTTAATTCCATAAATACAGTTTCTAAATTAGGTTCCGAAGAATGGATGCTCTCTACCATATCTTGCTCAAAATATCCGGCGATTTCGCTGGCAAAGTCCCCACTGTTTAAAACCGTCCGTACTTCTCCCGATTTTAAGCGGATGGTAATTTGGTTTTGATTGTTGTACTTTCTACATAATGCATCTGGGACTCCATACTCGATGATTCTTCCAGCATGCAATAGAGCAACATGATCACATAATTTTTCTGCCTCTTCCATGTTATGGGTTGTTAAGAAAATAGTGGTTCCCTTTTTCTTTTGTTCATTTACCAATTTATGAATTTCTGCTGCTGTCCCTGGATCCAGCCCACTCGTCGGCTCATCAAGGAACAATAATTTTGGTTCATGCATCATTGCTCTTGCAAGTACTAATCGTTGCTTCATCCCTTTTGACAGATGCATTACTTCTCTCTTTGCCGCTTCCGATAAATCGACCCGCGCAAGGATCGTTTGAATGCATTTTTTATTTAATCCATAGATTTCTGCAAAAAGCACCAAATTATCATACGTGGTTAAGCGCTCATAGAGTCCTGCATTGTCTAGTACCATACCAATTTTTTGATAGACTTCTTGATCAAGATTTGATACATTTTTCCCAAATACATATGCCTCACCAGACGATGGCTTTATCTGGCCTGTCAGTATTTTAATTAACGTCGTTTTTCCTGCACCCGATGGACCTAATAATCCCAAGATTTCTCCCTTTTCTATTTTCATGTTTATCTTTGATAAAACAAGTTTCTCCTGAAACTGCTTGGACAGTTCCTTGATTTCAATATAGATATCATTCACTTTGTTTCCCCTCCTGCATTTCCTGTTTCAGTTTTTCTAATCCTTCTTTCATTTTCCTATTTTCTAGATTATTCTTTACAATCATAAGTATCGTTCCTCCGCTAAAGCAGATGCCAAAACTAATTGCAAATCCTATCCATGCTCTCCATTCATTTATTGGAAACCAAGCAAAAACAGTAGCAAAAACTGCGGTTATAAAGACAATACAGACAATCATAAGAATTGTTCTAGGTATAACAGATGCTTGCTTTAACCATGCTTCTGAGAAAAGAAAATATCGCAAAAAAGTTATAATTACGGCCATTGCTAAAAACTCAAGCATTGTAGTTAATGATAACCCTTGATTGCCTAATCGAAACATAGAAGACATTTCTTTCACCTTCTCCCCAGAGTGATATGCAATTCCCATAAGTATCAATATAGAAACCGAAAAAATGCAACATATTTCTTGCATATAACTAAATATTGTTTTTCTATGTTCCAATTTAGACTACCCCCAATCTCTGTTTTAGATTTCTAGCATACTGTCTTGAAACAATACGCTTTTCTCCATTTGTCATTGTAACTTTAATCTTTCCATCAAAATCTGCACGTAAAGAGGCAATTTGTTTTAAATTCAGAATGATTGACTTACTTGCACGAAAAAACTCTGTTTTTGACAACTGTTCTTCTAATTCATAAAGCCGTAAATTTGATTCATATACATCCATTTTTGTATATAAAAACGTTTTCTTATCTACCGAATCTATATAGAGAATTTCACATGCATCCAATATAAATATTTCGTTGTTTTTTTGTCCTGTCAACTTCATATCAAGTATTCGAAGCATTGACAACACTTTTTCAATTTCCGGTGTGAGTTTTTCACATGTTATATCAATCTTGGTTTCTGTGATAGTCTCATCCGTATGAATTGAAATCTTCAATTTCCTCCACCTCGTTTCTTACCTATGCTGTTACTATATCAACTATTGCATCTTCAAGCAATCCATTTTGACTAAACTGCGGATAACAAGCACCAAATTGCAAAAAAGAGCAGCTATGATGGAGTCCTCTTCCTCATAACTGCTCAAATAACATCATCGTTCTTCTCTAAAATATGCCTCTCCTAAATGAGCCGGCGGTTGGTTTTCCCTCTTGTTCCGAAGACTCGTTAAAATGAGAACAAGTATCGTAACGAGATACGGAATCATTTTAAATAATTCTTGTGCACTTCTGTTTAATCCTGGTATATAAATATATAATATATATAAACCACCAAATAGAAACGAACCTAAGATTGCATTGCATGGATTCCAAAGTGAAAAGATTACAAGTGCAATCGCTAACCATCCACGATCACCAAATCCATTATTTGTCCAGGTGCCACCTAAGTACTCCATAACAAAATACAAACCACCAAGTCCTGCAATTCCACCACCTAAGACAGTTGCTAAATACTTGTATTTTGTAACACTAATACCCGCTGCATCCGCTGTAGCAGGATTTTCACCCACCGATCGCAAATTTAATCCCGATCTCGTCTTCTTTAAATAAAACGTCAAATAAATGGCAAGTAAAATCGCAGTATAGGTCAAAAAGCCATAGGAGAAAAATAAATCCCCTAGTATCGGAATTTTGGATAAACCAGGAATATTCTTCTGATATAATCCTGCTGTTTTTGAAACAGATATTTGACCCACTCCACCAGCAATTTTTGAAATGGAACCCCCAAAGAAATTTCCAAATCCAACACCAAAGGTAGTAAGTGAAAGTCCCACAACATTTTGGTTGGCACGAAACGTTATCGTTAGAACGCTGTAAATCAGTGCGCCAAATGCTGCACACAAGAAAGCACATAGAAGAGAAATTAAAACCCCAACCACTGCAATCGGATTTTGTGTCGAATTTTCATAGAAAAATGCGCTCATAAGACCAGCAATTCCGCCCATATACATCAGACCTGGAATTCCCAGATTTAAGTTACCCGATTTTTCTGTCACAATTTCACCACATGCTCCGAACAACATACCGATTCCTTGAGCGATTGCTTTTTGGATGAATATACTTAAAATTCCCATTTTTATTCTCCTCCTTTCTGCTTTTTCCGAAATTCCACTTTATAATTTACAAAAAATTCACAACCAATTAAAAAAAATAAAATAATGCCAGTTATGATATCGGATGCATTTTCATTAAGTCCATACTGTGTCGCGATCTGAATTGCCCCCTCTTGCATGAAAATTAAAAGTGCCGAAACCAATATCATAGCAAACGGATTGAATTTGGACATCCATGCTACAATAATCGCGGTAAATCCTCGTCCACCTGCTGTACTCGTAGATATGGTATGACTTGCGCCACTCACGATAATACTACCTACTAACCCACATATTCCTCCAGAGATCGCCATGGTACGAATGATAATCCGTTTTACATTCATTGCAGCATACCGCGCTGTATCTTTGCTATCCCCTACCACTGAAATTTCATATCCTTGTTTGGTATACTTTAGATAGATATACATCCCTACCGTGAGAATCAACACCAAAATCACATTTAATCCGTAGCTTTGCCCCATTACTTTTGGAAACCAGCCCGCTTTGGTGGCTGCATTCACAACCCCTACGGTATTCGATCCCTTGGGACTTTCCCAAAAAACAATACAAAAGGTAATAATTTGCATTGCTACATAATTGAGCATTAAGGTAAATAATGTTTCATTTGTGTTAAAATATGCTTTAAAGAATGCAGGTATCAATCCCCAAATCATACCAGCCAGACTACTTGCTACAAAGATTGCAAAAAGCAACAGCCAATTAGGTAGCTTATCTCCCACATAGATCATAAGTGCCGTCGATGCAAGTCCTCCCATTAATACTTGCCCTTCTGCTCCAATATTCCAAAATTTCATTTTAAAAGCAGGTGTTAAGCCGATTGCAATCCCTAGCAGAATGAGGATATCTCGAATCGTTACCCATACTCTTCTTGTATTCCCGATAGCTCCGTCAATAATTCCAGCATAAACCTGGAGTGGATTTAATTGTGTAATCGAAACAATTGCTCCTGCACATACGATTAATGCAAGTATAACCGCAACAATTCGAATCAGCCAAGCTTTTTTTATGGATATAAAATCCCGTTTCATCATACGAATGAAAGGCTCTTTTACTTCATTATTATCTAGTGTACGCATGCCTCATCCTCCTTCGCATCTTCTGTCATCAAACGGCCAACTTCTTCCTTGCTTGTTTTGCGAGCATCCAAAGTACCCGTTACCTTACCATTGCATAAAACTACAATTTTGTCACATAACCCAATCAAAACATCTAAGTCTTCAATTACACAAATAACAGCACTTCCTTTTTCTTTTTGCTCATTGAGTAAATTGTAAATCATATAAGAAGAATTAATGTCAAGTCCACGCACTGGATAAGCAACCATTAAAACATTTGGCTTCAATGCAATCTCACGGCCTACAAGCACTTTTTGTACATTTCCTCCTGAAAGCCTCCGAACGGGTGTTGTTACACCTGGTGTTACGATACTCAATTGATTAATAATGTCAAGTGCAAGCGTTTTTGGTGCCTTCCGGTCAGTAAATAGCGATTTTCCACTTCGATAGCTTCTTAACATCATATTATCTGCTATATCCATATTTCCAACTAATCCCATACCCAGTCGATCTTCTGGTACAAATGAAAGATTAATTCCTTGCTTTTTTATTCCTTCCGGCTGTAAATTTGAAAGAATCACTTCATTGCCTTCCTCTTTGACATATGAAATACTACCCGATTCTAACTTCTCGAGACCTGCAATCGCTTCTAATATCTCCTTTTGACCACTTCCTGCGATTCCTGCGATTCCAAGTATTTCTCCGCTACTCGAAGTAAAAGTCACATTATTAACTATTTTAATTCCTTCATTATTTTTGACGGTAATGTGTTCTACCTTCAAACGTAATTTACAATTTAGTGGATCGCTTCGCTTAATATCAAGACTTACCTTTTCACCAACCATCATTTCAGTCAACGAATCGACACTTGCATCTTTGGTTGCTACCGACCCGATATATTTTCCTTTTCGCAGTACTGCAACACGGTCAGAAATATCTAATACTTCCTGTAATTTGTGTGTAATAATAATAATCGACTTGCCAGCCATTTTCATATTACGCAAGATAGCAAACAATTTTTCAGTCTCTTGTGGTGTAAGTACAGCCGTTGGTTCATCCAAAATCAATACATTTGCACCACGATATAACACCTTTACGATTTCCACCGTCTGCTTTTGAGAAACCGACATATCATATATTTTCTGTGATGGATGTAATTCAAATCCGTAACTTTCTATTAATTCTTTAATATCAACTTCCACCTGATTCATATTTAGAACATGACTCCTTTGCAAGCCTAATATAATATTTTCAGCGGCTGTTAATACATTGATTAACTTAAAATGCTGATGAACCATACCAATTTTTAATTTCAATGCATCTTTAGGTGAGCGAATCGAAACTTCTTCCCCCTCCATAAATATTTGACCTTCATCTGGCAAATATATACCAGATAGCATATTCATTAAGGTTGTTTTTCCGCTCCCATTTTCACCCAATATTGAAAGAATTTCTCCTTTTTTAAGTGTTAGGTTAACCCCCTCATTCGCAATGACTTTTCCAAAACGCTTGGTTATATTTTTTAGTTCGATTGCTTTTGCCTGTTCCACAAATCATCCTCCTCATACAAATGGGCTGTTGCCTAAGCAACAGCCCCTGTTTCATATCCATTACGGTAACTGTTTAGTTTTCTGTCAATTCCGTGATGCCATCAATTTTCAAATCAAACGCAGGTGCAGATGCCAATTCAGATTCATGAAAATAACCATCTGATACATAATCTGCATACTTCCCATAGTTATCTGGATCGGATGAAATCAAATCTTCAATTGTAGAACCAGCTACTGTAAATGTAGCGGTATCAAACACATGAAGGCTTCCATCTTTAATCGCAGTTTCCACTTCCGTTACTTTGTCTGCAGTTCCTTCTGCCACTATGTTTTCATTTAATGCTGTGATGCAATCTGCACCTTCTTCATATCCTCTAGACCAGTCTGTATCAATCGCTTCTCCACTGATTACACACTGTACTGCATAAGTATAATATGGAGCCCAGTTAATGGATGCCGATGTCAATGCACTATCTGGAGCTGTCGATGTCATATCTACATTATAACCTACCAATGGTACTTTTTTTGCTTCACATGCAGTTGCAGCACCCGTCGTATCTGCATGCTGACTGATTAATACGCAGCCATCTGCCATTAGAGCTTCTGCTGTTTCTTTTTCGAGTGCCATATCTGCCCAGCTATTGGTATATTGAACTTCCATTGTCGCACTTTCACACACACTCTTCACTCCAAGGAAGAATGAAGTATAGCCACTTATTACCTCGGCATATGGAAACGCTCCCACATAACCCATTTTACATTCATCTGCTGAAATATCACCATTTGCAATCATCTCATTCAATTTAAGACCAGCTACAACACCGGATACATAACGTGATTCATATACGGCAGTGAAGTAATTATGCATATTCTCTAATCCCATTATAGCTGCTTGATATCCTGTCGCATGACAGAATTGAACATCTGGATATTCTCCTGCGGCCTGAACCATATAATCTTCATGTCCAAAACTATTTGCAAATATAATATTGCAACCTTGTTCTGCCAAATCAATCGCTGCATCATAGCAAGTCTCATCCTCTGGAATGTTTGTCTTTTCTACTACCTGATCATCCGACAATCCCAGAGCTGCTTTCATATCTGCAATGCCCTTCATATGTGCTTCTGTATAACCTTCATTTTCATCACCAACATAAATTACTCCAACTTTTATATCAGGATCCATGCTCTCCTCGGATGCTGCCTCTTCCTCCGTAGCCTCTTTTGTTGTTGCCTTAGTGTCTGTCGCAGCTGTATCACTTGTTGTTTTTGAACCACAGCCAACTAGCACACTTCCAATTAATGTGAGTATTAATAATAGACTAATTCCTTTTTTCATAATTTTTTCCCTCCTGCAAAATCTTTTACAAATTATTTATGTATCAAAAAACAAAAGAAAAAGACGTCGAGTATTTCTAAAATAATACTCTTAACGCCTTCGTTAATTTCGTTTTTTAATTTTCTTTAGTATAGCATCAAAATTAGATTTGTCAATGCTTTTTCCCTTTTATAAAAATTTTATTTTGACGATTTTACATTTTTTGGTTCTATTTAATACCATTCTTCATGAATTTTCATTATTTAATAAAAAGAATAATTTTTCTACTTTTTTATAATAAAATAGAAGACAAACAGTATCGATTAATACAATTTTCTTCTATTAGTATTTTCTTTCAATATGCATGATATGTATTAAATGCAATTGCAAACATCTCTTTTAAAACATCCGTTTCATCCTGCTTTGCCATTTGTGATAATGTTAGATACGCCTCTGAATTCTCAGCACTGCTCAATTCATTTCCTCGTTTATTTTGTTCTAAAAAATCTTTTGTGGCAATTGGCAGCACCTCACATAACTGTCGAAATGCATCTTTTTCGCCTGTTGCTAATTCGAAAAAACGATCGGCTGATATCCTACGTATCCTTGGATGGGAAATTTTCTTTTCATTCACGGTCTGTTCCCATACTTCATTTGTGCTCTTCTTTGCAATAATTTCAACTAGATAACAGATGGCCTTGGGATATGATTTTGCAAGTCCTTCTAGTTCTTCATAGACTCCCGCAGCTGACCGCACATTCATTGTATTATGTTTATTTTTTATTTCTGCAAATATTGTGTTATCACATTTCTTTACATCACAGGGCAAGTCTTTAGTTTCACAAAATCCTTCAATACAACCAATAAGCTGTTGATGAAACAAACCAATTGCATTCGAAATGGACTTATCGCTTTGTCTAAATATCTCACGATTCATAGTCACTGCTGCATTTCCCTGATTTAAAAAAACGGTATCAAATTGAAACTTAAATGGATCCATAATATTTTTATTTAGCTCTGGAAGTGTTTTTGCAGAAAAACTCTTTTGATACGTTCCGTATAATGCTTCGATTGCTTTCATTAATTTTTCATCGTCAATAAATTCTAAGTAGGTATTCATAGAAAATCCTCCACTCCCTATAATAAACATTTTTTTAACTGTTAGAGGATTTTATGTTATCGCTCCATTTGATTTAATACGTCAATAATGGAAAGCCCAACTGCTTTTGCCAATTCAACTGGCACTGCATTTCCAATCTGCTTATATTGCTGGCTCATAGATCCAGCAAACAGCCACTCATCCGGAAAACTTTGAATCCGAGCATATTCCCGAACAGTAAACGGTCGTGTCTCCTCTGGATGGCACCGCTCTGTCTGCTTTTGCTGTGGGCTGCACGTTAGTGTAAGACAAGGCTCTTCCCAAGAAATTCGCCTTGCCATTCCAGTTCTACCGCCACCCGAGTAATAACTTTTTCCCATATAAGATTTTGCAATTTCGTCAGGTAAATCTCTCCAATAGCCACCAGCCGGAACTAGTTCTAATACTTTTCTTTTTTTATCCGGATACTTCTCTCCGATGGATTTTGGAACATTTTTAAGTGCATCGCGGAGTACCGGTTTGTAATCAAACGGTTTTGGCAGGCAATAATTTATATCAAAATCCTTACGGATTCCTATAATAATTACTCTCTCTCTTTTTTGAGCAACACCATAATTATTCGCTTTTATGATATGCCACGAAACATTGTAGCCCATGCTTTCATATATATCGACCATTGTTTGTAATGTTTTCCCCTGATCATGCGTGGTCAATCCTTTAACATTCTCCGCAAGAAATACCTTTGGATTGAGATCCCGTATTACTTTTGCAAAATAAAAAAACATAGTTCCACGAACATCATCAAGCCCCAGTTTATGTCCAGCATAACTAAATGCCTGGCATGGATAACCTCCAGAGACAAAATCAATTTCACAATTTTTTGGAATATAGTTTTTAATTCCATTGTCCGATACGGTTATGATATCATCTTCTATCACGTTCCAATCTGGTCTGTTTGCACGAAGTGTCTGCGCAGCAAACCGGTCAATTTCAACTAAACCTTGCGCATGAAATCCTGCCATTTCAAGTCCTAATGCTAATCCACCTGCTCCAGCAAACAACTCAATCGAACGATAGGCTCGCCTGGGCTTTATTAGCGATATATCCACACTACCTGCATTAACACTTGCCGTACTCCCACGTTCTTTTTTTTTCTTCATCTTTTCTTTGGAGATCATAATATCCATGGGTGTAACACCTAATACATCACACAATTTTTGATAATTACTTTTGATTGGGTTACTGCGAGGAGAAAGAAGCACAGATAGTTGATTCTTTGTGACACCTAATTTGGATGCCAATTCCGATTGCGTTTTAATCTTTTTTTTCTCCATAATTGCATGCACTTGGTCTTTATCTATTACATAATCCATTTGTAACCCTCCCGCTAAGTTGTGAAAATATATTAACATACGGAATGTTAAAAGTCAAACCCATTCGCACATTTGTTCGGCCAGTATAACAAAACTATATTCTAGTCTGTTTGATATGTTTTACGTGCTTGGGTCACTAAATTAACCGCACACGCATGCGCCCTCTTTGCCATTTCATCACTCGAAATCGTGGTTAATTTTCCATCTTTTGCTACGATTTTTCCATTCACAATGGTCATTTTGGTATACGAATGATTTCCCAAACAAACAAGCGATACAAGCGGGTCGTGACAGCCTGCATAAGCAATGTCATTTAAATCAAACAAAATCAAATCCGCCGCCATATCCACATCCAAATAGCCTGTATCTGCTCTTCCAAGCACTTGTGCTCCACCTCTGGTTGCTATACGTAAGCACTCATATGCACTAAGTCCTTCTGTCCCATATTTGAGATGATTTAGCAAATACATTCTTCGTACTTCTTCCAGCATATTCGAACCGTCATTACTTGCACTTCCATCGACTGCAAGACTTAATTTAATTCCTCTTTGATACAATTCACTCGTCTTACAAATACCACTGCTCAGCTTCATATTACTCGATGGACAATGTGATATCCCGCATCCAGAAAAGCGATCAAGTTCTTCTTTATTTAAATAGATTCCATGTGCAAACCATACATCGTCTCCGATCCAGCCCACCGATTCCATTAATTCAAATGGACGTTTCCCATACGTTTTAAGGCAAAACCGTTCTTCATCCATAGTCTCTGCTAAATGCGTATGCAAGCGCACTCCATTTTTTCTTGCAAGCACTGCCGTTTCTTTTAACAGATCTGTTGTAACAGAAAACGGGGAACAGGGTGCTAATGCCACCTGTGTCATTGCATAACGCGATGGATTATGAAAGGTATGAATCAACCGTTTTGAATCTTCTAAAATCTTTGTCTCTTTTTGTACTACCGACATCGGAGGTAATCCACCCTGCTCTACTCCAAGTGACATAGAACCTCTTGTTGCATGAAAACGAATACCAATTTCTTTTGCTGCCTGAATCTGCGTATCAATTAAGGTATCTGCTTGCCCATTTGGAAACACATAATGATGGTCAGCTGTGTAAGTGCAACCCGTTCGCAAAAGTTCACTAAGCCCAACCATTGCACCATAATAAACAGCTTCCGGTGTCAAATATTCCCAAAACTGGTATAATCCACGAAGCCAAGGAAAGAGCGGTTTTTCTTGCACTTCCTTTATCCCGCGAAATAATGTTTGATACAGATGATGATGGGTATTTATAAAGCCAGGTAATGCTACTAATCCAGAGCAATCCACTACTTCCACCGGTAATTTATTTGCAATTTGTTGTGCATCATTCCCGATATATTTTATGACTCCATCCTCTATTAAAATATCGGATTTTTGATAGATATCCTCCCCATTGTTAAATGTATAAATGCTTTGAATATTTTTTAATAACAGTGATCCCATCTGTTCCTCCTATCCTAATTCCACCATACCGGTCGTTGTATCCTTGCGGGTAATTGGGTGAAACGGTCCCCCTTTGCAGCGTTAATCTGTCCTTGTGTCAAAAAAATACTTTCGCTTACGTTGGCATTTTTTAAATTGGTGTCTCGCATATCTGCTCCCAAAAAATTAGTTCCTACCAAACTGCACCCTTCCAAGTTTGTCGCAATCAAAAGGGTCATGCTAAAGTCCTCGCCATCTAGATTTTCATTTTTAAATGATTGCCCCATTAAATCCGTCTTTTTCGTTTTTCCTATTTTTTTACAGTATCTGTCTCTTACCAGCTGACTTACACGTTTTAATACTTTATTTACTCGTATACGGTACTGCTCGATCTCTATATTTAGTATTTCTTCTGGCATTTGATCGGTCATTGTTTGATTTTCTAAAATCAACTCATCCATTATCTCCCACAATTCATTTGCCACAAGGATTGATTTTGCTTCTACTAAATACCAGAGCATTTGGTGCAGCTTGTGTACCACTAAAAACACCTCAAATATTTCCTCTTTTTTTATTGTACTGCTCCAATTTTCTCCGCGATATATCTTTGCTGTGACTTTTTGACCAGCTCCAAAACAATCATAAGAAAGACAGCCCTTCATCTTGCGATTCACAAGTTCTGAATGAATGGAGCAAGTAAAATCAGGCCTTAAATTTACACATGCTTCGCCTGCTTCCTTGTCTTTTGGAAACCCATCCATCTTCGAAAAGAAAAGTGCAACACAGCAAAGCCCACTGCAATTTTTGCAATCAATCAAAAGTTCCTCTCTTACGTCTTGCTTTTTATTCTCCTCGTGTATTTGTTTTATCTGATTAATCATGATACCTCCACCTAACATCTACTTTTATTAGAACCAAAAAACCACATGAAACTCAAAAATGAGTATTTCATGTGGTAAACTCTACACAATCTCTTCTATATTATATATAGTATAGGACAAACTGTTTCATTTTGCAATTCCTTTTTTCTATCCCAAATTATGATATTTCCCCAGAAATTCCCTTGTTCGCTGGTTAGTTGATTGAAACAATTGGTTTGGCGTCGTTTCCTCCACTATCATGCCTTGATCCATAAATATCATTCGATCGGAAACATCTTTTGCAAAATTCATCTCATGAGTAACAATAACCATTGTCATTTTCTCTTCAGCCAGTTCTTTGATTACTTTTAATATTTCACCCGTTAGTTCAGGATCCAACGCAGATGTTGGCTCATCAAAAAAAAGGATTTTGGGATTCATAGCCAAAGCACGTGCGATTGAGACCCTCTGCTGCTGCCCTCCCGAAAGCTGACATGGATAATAGTCTGCTCGATCAATTAATCCCATTTTATGAAGAAGCTTTTGAGCTTCTAGTAAAACTTCCGCCTTTGCTCTCTTTTGCACATGTATGGGTGCATCTGTTATGTTTTTCATCACCGAGTAGTGTGGAAAAAGATTAAAGTTTTGAAAAACCAGACCGAATGTTTGCTGGATTTTTTTTAATTCTATGTTCTTTGCATATTCTGTCTGTCCATTCGTTTGAACGGCCGCCTTTTCACCAAGATAACTTAGCTCTCCAGCGTCCATGGTTTCTAATAAAGTCGCACAGCGAAGTAACGTGGACTTTCCAGAGCCAGAAGGTCCAATAATTGATACCACTTCTCCCTCTTCTACCGATAAGCTAATATCTTTTAATACTTCATTTCCATCAAAGCTTTTTTTCACATGATTCATTTCCATTAATTTTTTCATTTTATGCCCCTCCTATCGATAGTAACTCATCTTCTTTTCCCACAACTCCATCAAAGTTGCAACAAAAAAGTTGAAGATATAATAAAAGACTGCCGCTGCTATAAATGGAACCATGCTTCTTTGCGATGCAGCAATTGATTTTGCAATCGTAAACATTTCTGCATATGCGATGGAAAAGGCAAGGGAAGTATCTTTTACCAATGTAATCACTTCATTTGTAATCGATGGTAAAATTCGTTTCATAACCTGAGGTAAAATAATTTTAAAAAAAGTCTGACTTTTTTTATATCCAAGTACATTTGCTGCCTCATACTGTCCTTGAGGCATAGACTCAATTCCACCCCGATAGATCTCAGCAAAATAAGCAGCATAATTAATTACAAATGCAATAATAACTGCATATGCACGATAAGAAGAGTTAATCGAAATTCCAAATATATAGTAGGGGCCAAAATATACGACCAAAAGCTGCAACATTAGAGGGGTCCCCCTCATAATAGAGATGTAAATCTTTGCAACATTACGAATCAAAAAATGTTTGGACATTCGTCCAAATGAAACGACTAAACCAAATGGAAGTGAAAAGATTAAGGTCAGGGCAAAAATTATAATTGTCGTAACCATCCCACCACTTAGCTGTGAAAGCATAACCTGTAAGCTCATATTATCTTATTCTCCCAAAATGCATACATCGTATCCAAAATATCGATTCGAAATATCCGCAAAGGTGCCGTCTGCAACCATATCCATCAAGGTAGCTTGTACTTCGTCACGAAGTGCTTCGTTTCCTTTTAAAAATCCAATTCCATACTGTTCACTTGAAATTTGTTCATCCAAAATTGTAAACGTATCTTCTTTTCCCTGCAATTGATATCTGGCAACACCAATATCAATGGCAATCGCATCTGCCGCACCTGATTCTAGATCCATAAATGCCGTATTGTATTGATCCACTGTTAAAAACTGTCCAAATGAAGCCAATAACTCACTATGTTCCTCATCCTCGAGTGCAGACTGAGCCGAGGATTCTTTCTGTACTTCGACTACTTTCCCAGCCAAATCAGAAAGCGTTGCAATCCCTGAATCCGATCTTGTCACGACTACTTGTGAATTATCCATATAGGCTTTTGTCCAAACATAGTCATCTTCTCGCCCGTTAATCGTAAAACCATTCCAGATACAATCAATGGTGCCAGCTTCTAGTTCCATATCTTTTGCATCCCAATCAATGGGTTGAAGTACAATTTCTTTCCCCATTCGCTCTGCGCATTTAGTTGCCATCTCAATATCAAATCCCGTAAACTCCCCATCATCTCCCACATAACCAAATGGTGCAAAATCTTGATCGAATCCAACGGTGAATGTTTCCTTATCTACTGAAGTTTCTACCTGCTTTCCTTTATCTCCACATGCTGTCATGGAAACTATCAGTCCCACTGCAAGCAATACTGCTATTATTTTTTTCATATGCTTCTTCCTCCTGTTTTATATGCTATCATGGCACTACAGTGCCATGATAAAGTACTTATATAAACTAACACACGAAGAGCAGTATTGTCAATCCTAGAATTATTTCAAAAAGGTGTTCTGCTTGTTTATAGTATCTCTTTCATTGCCTCAATAAATGCTTTATTTTCATCCATCGTGCCTACTGAAACCCGGCTTAAGTCAAAGGCACTTATTTCTATCTTTTTATTATGTAATTTTAACTTTAGCTCCTCTGGAGTCATATGGGCGTCAAAATAAATAAAGTTAGCAGCAGAAGGAATGACATCACATCCCATTTGACTTAATTCGCGTTCGATATATTCTCTCCCCTCCTTTGTTTTTTCTCGAATTTCATTGACGTATTCTTTTTCTCCAAAGGCAACCGATGCCGCTATTTCTCCCGCATAGCTCATATTCCAGGCTTGGCAGGTCTTCATCAGCTGATCAATTACGTGTGTATCTGCAACACCGTAACCTACACGAACACCTGCCATACCATAAATCTTTGAAAAAGTATGCAGCACAATGACTGGTTGGTCAATTCCTTCTTGTACAAGCTTAGTCATACTATAGTTTTCAGGATCACATACGTACTGAATATACGCTTCATCCACTACAACTAGTATATTACTTGGAATCTTTCGAATAAATGCTTCGACTTGCTTTGCTGGTACATAGGTGCCTGTTGGATTATTTGGATTGCATACTACAACGATTTTCGTTTTATCCGTGATTGCTTCATACATCGCATCTAAGTCAAAGCAATAATTTTTGTCGAGTGATGGTGCAACACAGATTGCACCATTGTCATTCGCCATATCTCGAAACGCTTCAAACGTAGGATCACAGAAGATAACTTCATCCCCTGGATTTAAGAAAACCTCTCCTATCATATCTATAATGGCACTTGATCCAGAACCGGTTATAATATTATCTCTGGTTAGGTTATAATAATCTGCAATGGTCTGCTTTAGATTAATCGCATAAAAATCTGGATACATAAAGCTTCGGCTTGTCGCATCTAAAAGAGTCTTTGATACCTTCGGTGACATTCCAAACGCATTTTCATTAAAATTAAGACGGATTACGCCCTCAGGTGTGGATGTTCTCTTTCGACTTGCACGATTGCTGATTGGTTTCTTTCTCATTGATTCGTTTAATAATTCTTCAATATGCATGTTCTCATTTCTCCTTTTTTATTCATTAATTATACTTTTTGGTTTTCCTGCTAAATAAGATTTAAAATTTTCAATGGCCATTTGACAAGCACGAAATCTAGAATCTCTCGTCAGCCATGCAATATGCCCTGTAATGTAAGCATTTTTGCATTTCAATAATGGATTGTCATTTTTTGGTGGTTCATCCCGTAGTACATCTAGACCAGCCGCATATATTTTTCCCCTATTTAGAGCATCGGCCAGATCTTCTTCCACAATCAATCCGCCTCTTGCGGTATTTATCAAAATGACTTTGTCCTTCATCTTCCCAATACTTTCTTTGTTAATCATATCTGCACTGGATGCAGAAAATGGGGTATGTAGGGAAATAACATCACTTTGTTCTAATAATGTATCAAAAGATACCTGTTTAATAAAATCATATTGAGAGCCTTCTTTTTTATGACGACTATATGCAATCACATGCATCCCAAATCCATGAGCCATTTTAGCAAATGCATATCCAATCGAACCTAATCCTATAATACCTACCGTTTTATTAAATAATTCAATCTGCGGTAACTGCGTCTTACAAAACTCTGATTCATTTTTACTTCTTTCCCAATTGGTTCGTTTGACAAAGTCCGAGTGGTACGAAATATTGTGACAAATATCCATTAACATGGCAAATGCATATTCTGCAATTGTCTGAGCTCCGTATACCGTATTGGAAATGATAAGACCTCGCTGTTTCGTCATTTCAACGTCAAATGGTTCCCACCCATGACCGAGTGTCGCGATATACGCTAAATTAGGATGTTGTGTCAAAAATTCTTTGCTCATACAAGTCTTATCAATCCACAAGCCGAAAACAGCATCTGCATCATCTATCATAGTGTGAAGATTTTTTTTTGAAGGGTATTTTTCGGGGCAATGAACGATTACTTCCGTAACCTCAGGAAATGCAATCAATGTTTTCCATATAGAAGTAATTTCTTCGGCTGTGATATCCGGTTGTATGATATTTTCTTGGATTACAACTACTTTCATAACATTCCTACTCCTTTACTGTTTTAATAAACAAAAAAATCACTTCTGCTGCCCATTTGCAGCGAAGTGATTTCCTGTATATATATATATCTTGCTATTCTTATCCAATCTAGCAAAAAAGTCAAGCCTTTATTTGAATTTTTATGAAAAAAATTTATTTTATATAAAAATTTCAAAAAAATTCGGTGTTTTGTCAAAAAGTTCTTGACATATGCAAAAGAAGTGTGTATATATAGTTTATAAAATTTATAAAACGTTTTGTAAATGACAAAGGTGCCAGAACCGGAAACGGTTGGCACCTTTTTTGTTATACAAAGGGCGCGCGCAGAGAGAAATAGAAGGACTAAAATAAAGTAAGCAAGAGGAGAAATAACATGGATAACATGAATTATTTTCAATGGGTATGGTTTCTATTAATAAAGTATCACAACTATTTTTTACAGGGATTATTCACCACGTTAGCAATTTCTATTATAGGAACAGGAATTGGTTTTATTGTTGGTTTTATTGCTGGAATGATTGAAGCCGTTGAAATTCGTGAAGATGACACGATGACAAAAAAAGTATTGATTACCATACCAAAACTCATTACAAAAGTATATGTTACTATATTTCGCGGAACTCCAATGATTGTTCAGGCGATGCTTATCTATTATGGAACCTATCAAATGTTTGGACTGGATCTTCCAGCTTTTGAAGCAGCCATTATCACAATCTTTCTAAATACAGGAGCCTATATGTCAGAAACCGTAAGAGGCGGTATCAACTCCGTCGACCCAGGTCAGCTCGAAGGAGCTAATGCTCTAGGCATGACTTATTTGACAACGATGATAAGTGTCATTTTGCCTCAGGCATTAAAAAATATTGCACCTCAGCTAGGGAATACCTTTGTTGCGAATATCAAAGATACTTCTGTGTTGAATGTTATCTGTGTTACCGAGCTTTTCTATATTACAAAAGCTGCAGCTGGAACCTATTACAAATTATTTGAAGCTTATACTATTACAGCAATCATTTATCTGTTATTAACACTTGTTGTAAATTGGCTGATTCGTATGATTGAAAAGAAATTAGCCGGAAATGATAATTATGACGTACTCGAAGATTCTATTGCATAAAAAAAAGGGGGAACTACAGATGGATGCACAAATGGTTGAAGAGCAAGAACAGGTACATAAGTCAAAGATGAGAGTAATCGAATTTGAAGAACCAGTTATTAAAGTAAAACATTTGAAAAAATCGTTTGGAAAACATGAGGTTTTAAAGGATATCAGTTTTAAAATTTTTAAAGGGGATGTTGTTTGCATCATTGGGGCATCTGGCTCCGGTAAGTCTACCTTGCTACGCTGTATCAACCGCTTGGAAAAACCAACGGGAGGAGAAATTTTCTATCATGAAAATCCAGTTACAAACGAAGCTTCTCAAATTAATGAATTTCGTGCAAATGTTGGGATGGTATTTCAATCCTTTAACCTCTTTAGTAATATGTCTGTTCTCGATAACTGCATGTCGGGAGTACGAAAGGTCTTGAAAAAAGACAAAAAATATGCAGAAGAAAATGCTATGAAATATTTACGAAAAGTAAGTATGGCTCCCTATATCAAGGCAAAACCTCATCAACTGTCAGGTGGTCAAAAACAAAGAGTAGCAATCGCCCGGGCGCTTGCTATGGAACCCGAAGTTTTGTTGTTTGATGAGCCTACTAGTGCACTTGATCCAGAAACCGTAGGAGAAGTATTAGAAGTTATGAAGCAGCTGGCAAAAGAAGGTTTGACTATGATTATCGTCACACATGAAATGGCGTTTGCAAGAGATGTTTCAACCAGAACAATATTTATGGATCAAGGTGTTATTGTGGAAGATAATAAACCAGATATCTTATTTAAAAATCCAAAAAATGTAAGAACAAAAGAATTCTTAAACCGCTTCATGAATGGCTGATACATAACAGATAGAAACTCGTAACTAGTTGTTGTATATAAGGAGGAAAAAAATGAAAAAATTAATATCTATGATGCTGGTAGTATGTTTGGTCTTTAGTTTGACCGCTTGTGGTAGTAAAACTGTTGCAAAAGAAGAAACAACCACAAATTCATCGAAAAGTGAAAAACCGATACTTCGAGTAGGTATGGAGGGTGATTACGCTCCATTTGACTGGTTACAGTCCGATGATAGTAATGGTGCTGTATTGACGGATAATGGCACCTATATGAATGGGTACGATATCATGATTGCTCAAAAAATTGCAGATGAATTAGGATATGAGCTTGAAGTACATCAAGTAGCATGGGATGGTTTGATTGCCAGTGTTCAGACTGATAAAATTGATTGTGTCATAGCAGGCATGAGCATTACAGCAGAACGCGCCCTGTCTGTTGATTTTTCCGATGCTTACTATGTTGCTGATTTAGTTGGGCTTACTCGAAGTGATGGAATATATGCATCCGCAACCAGTTTAGATGATTTGGCCGGTTGTACCATTTCTGCAAACATTAATACAATTTGGTATGATGCACTCGATCAAATAAAGGATTCAACAACTGTAGAAGCTGCACTTGATACTACAACATCTGCTATTACCGCGGTTTCCTCTGGAAAAGTAGATTGTATCGTAATGGATACCCCATCTGCAATGTCTGTATTGATGTCACACCCTGAATTAACAATGCTTCCTTTTGATGATGGAAAAGGGTTTAATGTCAGTGATGAAGACAAACTAATTGGTATTGCTATTAAAAAAGGAAATAGTGAACTCTTAGACCATATCAACCAAGTTCTTGCGGGAATTCCAGACACTGAAAGAGAAGAACTCCTCCAATCTGCACTCACAAAACAGCCATTAAATAGCGAAGAATAATTAGCAGATTTGATCATTATATATAGAACGAACTTAATTAAAGGATGGTAGTGGCATGACAAAACAAGCAATTGACAGAAATTTTTTCAAGTATGTATTCTCTTCCATGGTGACAATGCTACTGCAAAGCTTATATAGTATTATTGATGGATTGTTTGTTAGTAATCTAGTCGGAGATTTTGGATTGTCTGCCATAAATGTAGTCTGGCCGATGTTAGCAGTCATTATAGCAACCGGAACAGGAATAGGCTGTGGTGGCTCTGTAATTATGTCTACCATGCAGGGTGCAAGAAAGCCAAAAGAATCCAATAGGGCAAGAGCAAATGTTATTATGCTTTTATTCATTTTCAGTATTATTATGACGGTTTTGTTTCTGCTTCTATTATCTCCTTTCTTAACACTAATGGGTGCCAAAGGCAATATTTATACATACGCTACAATTTATGGAAAAATCATGATAGGCGGTAGTTTCATTCAGATTTTTTCTACTGGACTAACCCCCCTGTTACGAAATGATAATCAAGCCGTCACTGCAATGAATATCATGGTTTCTGGTCTTGTATGTAACTTATGCCTTAACTATGTATTTATGAATGTTTTTTCTTGGGGAATACAAGGCAGTGCAGCGGCCTCACTTTTATCACAAGCACTTACCGTTATTGCCTGCTTTGTTGTTTTACTCGGAAATAAAAAAAATCCAATTCGCCTAAATCAATTTGTTCCAGATAAAAATTTTGTAAATAAAATAATAAGAACTGGCATATCACCGTTTGGAATATCATTGACGCCATCACTAATTATTATGTATCATAATATGCAGTGTATTCGTTATGGCGGTGCGATTGGTATTGGTGTGTTTTCCCTTATTACTTCTACTGTTGGATCGTATCGAATTATTTTAATTGGTATTGCAGAGGGAATCCAGCCACTGGCCAGCTTTGCAAGTGGTGCAAACGATTATCAAGCGATACGCAAAATCAGAAATAAAGCCATCTTTACTGCTATATCCGCAAGTGTTATCTTATTCTTGTTTACGATTATCACTGCCAAGTATTACGCAAAAATGTATGGATTTACCGGCGATATGGCAAAAGCCTCTTACGGAGCAATTCTATTAAGTGCAACCCAACTCATCTTTACAGGCCTAGTAAGAGTAAGTAATTCTTTCTTTTATGCGGTAGGCAAAGAAAAATATTCGTTATTTATGATATACTTTGATCCTTTGGTTATGATGCCAGTATTAATTATCATTTTACCCTTGCTATTTGGTCTGAATGGAATTTGGATAACTATGACGATCTCACAGGCTATTTTGAATGTAATCGCCATCTTTATGTATTGGAAGCATGAAAAAGAATTGCGGCAACTAGAAACTGCCCAAGAAACCGCTACGAATTCACTACAACTAGTTAAGCTTATATCAAACAATTAAAACCAATGATTGAGTGAGGATAATGTAATGGAACAATTATTTATAAACGGTATGATTTATACAATGGCAGAAAGAACTGCCTCTGCGCTTTTAATAAATGATGATACAATCATCGGAGTTGGAAGCGAGGACGAAATGAGGAAGGTGGCAGCTAAGGATGCACAAATTTATGATTTAGGTGGAAAATGCGTCCTGCCTGGTTTTCAAGATTCCCATTGCCATCTGCTCCTTACTGGAATACAACAAGATTCGCTTGACCTAAGCGGATCTACCTCGTTGAGCGAACTTATACAAAGAGGAAAACGCTTTATTGATAAACATCAGATTCCAGAAGGACAGTGGATTATAGGAAGAGGCTTTAACCAAAATCTATTTGATCAACCACAACTTCCTGATCGAACAATTGCAGATAAAATTTCAAAAAAGCACCCAATCCTTCTTGATCGTATTTGTGGTCATGTCGGTACACTAAACACTTTTGGCATCGAACAAGCTGGGATTACAAAAGATACTATCATTGCTGGAGGTAAAATAGACCTTGATGCAAGCAAAAATCTAAATGGAATTTTCTATGAAAGCGCACTTGACTATGTCAAATCATTAATCCCAAAACCAGATGTAATTGGCATGTCAGAAATTCTTCGCCACGCGCAAACATATGCAAATTCTCTTGGACTGACCTCGGTACATTCCAATGATACCAATAGCAACGATATTGACACTTTTTTAGAAGCCATTCATCTTTTAGAAGAAAAAAAGGAATTAACACTGCGTATCTGGGAAGAAATTCACACCGCAACGAAAAATGATCTTTCTTCTTTCTTAGAAAAAGGGCTTCGCACAAGGGATGGCAGTGATTTCTTTCAAATTGGAAACATTAAGTTTTTTACCGATGGTTCTCTGGGTGCACATTCTGCTTTTCTACAAAACGACTATGCGGATTGTTCTGGAAATCGTGGAATTTGTGTTTATCAAGATGACGATTTGGATACAATTGTAAGCCAAGCGCATAATGCAGGGATGCAGGTTGCATGTCACGCTATCGGTGATGGAGCCATTTCCCAATGCATCCATGCAATCAAACAAGCACAAAACCAAACGAATCGCATGGATTTAAGGCATCGAATTGTTCACTGTCAAATTGCAGACGATTCCTTACTGACTCAAATGTATCAATCAAAGATTGCTTCTGATATACAGCCTCCCTTTGCTGTAACTGATTGGGAAATTGCCGAACAAGCATTTGGAAGTCGGGTAGAAGATTCTTATCGTTGGAAAACAATGCTTGATATGGGGATTCATCTAGGAGGCGGTTCGGATAGTCCTGTTGAATCACTAAGTCCTATCTGGGGGATTCATTGTGCGGTAAATCGTACAGACGCAAATGCAATACCATGCGGCGGATGGCACCCAAAAGAAAAACTTAGCGTCGAAGAAGCCGTCTTGCTTTATACAAAATATGCTTCCTATCTTTCCTTTGAAGAAAACAAAAAAGGTACACTCGAGCCCCTCAAACTTGCAGATTTTGTTGTGTTATCCGAAGATATATTTAAAATACCTCCCGAACAAATCAAAGATATCCAGGTTGTAATGACCGTCGTCGGTGGAAAGGTTTGCTACGAATATAAATAAGAAGAACCCCTTGATGCCATACGATTGTTTATGCCATCAAGGGGTTTTATGCATTCCTATCGAATCATTATTTCTGCTACTGCACCATCTTGATTATATAGTCTAAATCTTCCATGATGTGCCTTTATAATCCTTCCTACAATGACAAGTCCAAGTCCATGACTTTTAAGTTTCGTATAAGGAACGGATTTGTGTGTTAATACCTCTTTCGGATAACCACTTCCATTATCTATGATTTTTATTTGATTCCAAAATCTTGTCCTTTTACATGAAATTGAGATACTACATCCCTCAGGATTATGGTAAATGCTATTTCGTACTAAATTTATAATTGCCCGATATAAAAGCTTTTCATCCGCCCTTACTACACAATCTTCCGATATGTGTAATGATATTTCATACCTTTCATCTAACCCAGAATTCATCACATCTGCTACTATCTGCCTTATGATTCCTGCAAGTCTGACTTTCTTCTTCTCCATAGATACCATACCATAGTTAAGTTTATTTACCATATTAAAGTCTTCTACCAAGCTTTTTATTCTCATAGACTGGCAAAGTATTATTTCGGACTGCTCCCTTTGTTCATTGGAATTACTCTTTGCTTCATACAACTCCCCTGCATATCCCATAATCATAGTTAATGGAGTACGTATGTCATGAGATACTCCGGCTATCCACTCTGTTTGTGCCTTATCCTGTTTTCTTGACTGCCTTTGATTCCAAATCGTACCCAAACTAAAAATACAGCCCATAATAAAAAACATCAGCGGAAGCATCCAGTGAATCAGTAGATCTATCTGTATTATTGGCATTTCAATTACATATTTCCATAGCGTATTTCTCGGATAACCCATTACTAAAATTTCATTCTGATAGTGCCAGTTTTGTACTGGATAATCCATTAAGTACCATCTCGAAAAAGATGCTACCTCTTGCAAAGAAAATTGGTCTGGTATTTCCTTAGGTTTATGATACCCCCATATAACCTGGCCGAATTTATCAATTAAGAATACAAAGCAATGATTTTCTTTGAGTACTGATTTCCCCTCCTCCGTCAAGGTATATCCATTCTCTTCTTTTATTAATTCCTTCGTAATGCGCTCAACATTAAGCATTTTTACATCTTTCATTCCCCTTGCTGCAATCAAAAAATATAGCATAAACGTAATTATCGCAGATAAAAGGACAGTCACCACCATAAAAAATATAAAGTGGAGTGTATTTCTAAGTCTTCTTTTTTTCATACCTACTCCCTATTTTATCAGCTTATAACCTAACCCACGTACGGTAACCAACCACTTTGGGTGGGATGGATCCTCCTCTATTTTTTCCCGAAGTCTTCGGATATGAACCATAAGTGTATTCTCATATCCAAAGTTTTCCTCCTTCCATAGTGTATCGCACAAACAATCAATTGTAACAATATTTCCTCTACATTCTGCCAATTTTTGTAATATTTGGTATTCTTTTGCCGTTAACATGATGTCCAATTTCTCTCTTCGTATAAATCCAGCACCCCAATCAATCATTGTCTCACCTAGCATAAGTACTTGCTCTTTCTTTTCCATATCTCCATGATAGGTTCGCAACAACACATTTCGTATGCGAAGAAGCCATTCTTCTGGCAAGAATGGCTTGGTTATATAATCATCAGCACCTAATCCCAACCCGGTTATTCGATCGATATCTTCATCTCGCGCAGATAAAAACAGAATTGGTACCTGTGTTATTTTTCTTAACTTTTGATATAAATTAAATCCATCACCATCCGGAAGCATGACATCTAGTATAATTAAATCTGGCTGTATTTCGGCTGCCTTTTTCTTTGCCTGCTCACAATCGGTAGCTGTATCGATCCACTGATACCCATCCTTTTCTAGTAATTTTTTCTCTAATTGAAGAATCTCTCTTTCATCATCCACTACCAGTATTTTTCGCTCTGTATAATTCATCTATATACCTCACATAATCAATCTGCTTTTATTTTACCGATTCTTTGCATCGTCGTAAATCCCTAATCATTAAATGTAAGGTAAAAGTAAGGTTAGTTTCATCTCCATGTAAGGTTGATTCGTTATGATACCTACAACAAACATAACAGGAGGTTTTTCAATATGAATGCAATGATACAAAATCCCATCGTTTCTACAAAGAATTTATCAAAACGCTATGCAAAACAGTTTCGGGTAGATCACGTTGACCTTAACGTACCCTCAAATGCCATTTATGGATTTCTAGGTCCAAATGGAGCTGGCAAAAGCACCACCCTTAAAATGCTTCTTGGCTTAACAATCCCAACGAATGGAAGCGTTCAAATATTTGGTATGGAATCGACGTCTAAAAATCGTCTTGAATTATTAAAAAATACAGGGTCTCTCATCGAATCTCCTAGCTATTACGGGCACTTAAGTGCTGAAGATAATCTACGAATTGGTGCCATGTTAAAAGGAGTTCCCCAAACACAGATTCCAGAACTTTTATCTCTCGTTCGTCTGAGCACTCAAAAAGACAAAAAAGTCAATCAGTACTCATTTGGGATGAAACAGCGACTGGGGATTGCTACTGCACTGCTTGGCTACCCAAAGCTGCTAATTCTTGATGAACCAACCAATGGACTTGATCCTTCTGGCATTCAGGAAATACGCGAACTAATCAATTCTCTACCAAAGTCTTATGGCATGAGTGTAATAGTATCCAGCCATCTACTAAGTGAAATTGATCAAATGGCAGATTACGTAGGTATCATAGATGAAGGACATCTAATATTCCAAGACTCTCTTGAAAACCTGCATCAAAAAAGTCAGGGAAACATTGCAATCCGTACCGATAAAGAGACTAAAACCACAGCAATCTTAAGCGACAAACATATCCCTTTTGTACTTGAGGATGATTATGTTCTACTTCCTGAACTAGCCGATCCTGCACTTGGTCTCCTCATCCATTCTCTTTTTGAAAACGATATTACAATTTATCGAATTGAAACTCGTGTAAAGAGTTTGGAAGATATCTTTTTATCACTCACTGGAAAGGAGAAAAGCTTATGAAACAGCTAAAACTGGAGTTTATTAAAAATAAACTATCGTTTCTTATTCTTATTACTGCTCTTTTTTTGGCATTCAATTTTATCTGGTCTTCGTATGGCCTTCGCACTGCAAGTGCATCAGAAAAGCACTGGGGTTTTATGATGATTCTATATCAAATGCCGATCTTAAACGCCATCCTTTCTCCTTGTTATGTAGCAGTGATAGCTAGTCGTATTGCAGATGTCGAGCATAAAGGTGAAACATTAAAATTACTCTATACCTTACAGTCTCGAGCCTCTCTTTATCACGCTAAGCTGGGATTAGGAGCCTTACTCAGTTTACTATTGAGTATCGGTCAAGCACTTATTGTCATTTGTATTGGTCTGATGTTTCATTTCGAAAATGCGATACCTTTTGATAAGATTGCACTCTATTTTCTATTAAGTTTTTTTGTAACATTTGCTTCTTATATTCTACAGCTTAATTTATCCTTGCTGATACGAAATCAAATGGTATCGCTTTCGATTGGTGTTATCGGATCTTTTTGTGGTTTATTTATGATGTTTTTAAATCAATTTCCCCTGCTTCAATATATTGTATTATGGACAAACTATGTTACGTTGACATTATCAGAATTAAGCAAGTATGATTCCAAAACAAGATACATAGAATATGCCTGGCGTTCCCTTAATCCATGGGGATTATTATCGGTTGCCTTGTGGATTCTCGTTCTATATGTTACTGGCAGACATCTTTTTAATAAAAAGGAGGTATAACTTATGTTATCAACTATTATAAAAGCAGAAAATTTGAAATTAAAGAAAAATCCAGTATGGATTGCTTTCCTTATTCTTCCGAGTTTGTCTGCGCTCATCGGAACTCTTAATTTCACAAATAACCAAGGCATCTTAAGTAATACCTGGTATAGTCTTTGGTCTCAACATACTCTATTTCTTTGCTATTTCTTTTTGCCGACTCTAATTGGTACTTATTGTGCTTATTTGTGGAGAATGGAACATTTTAATCGTAATATGAATTTCTATATGACACTTCCCGTTTCACGTAGTTATCTATTACTGGGTAAACTCATAACAAGCGCTAAAATGGCATTTCTTTCTATTGCATGGATTTTCCTTCTCTTTGTTCTTTGTGGCAAACTAGCAGGAATTACGGAACCCCTTCCTATCGTCTTGATTGAATGGTTTTTCTGTGGTTTATTAGGCAGCCTTTCCATTTGCAGTTTACAGTTGTTTTTGTCCCAGGTAATACCAATCTTTTCTATCCCTATCGGTATTTCCTTATTGGGAGGCATCCTTGGTCTTTTACTTACCACAAAAGGGTATGCACTTTACTGCCCTTATGCATTGTTAGCTTATGGAATGCGCGCCAATAAACCGGGGATGAAGATTGAACTACTTCCCTTTATTGTAAGCTGTCTTTTATTTACTGCTATTTTTTTGTTGCTATCACTCTATCAGTTATTACATCGGGATGTGAATGCTTAATAAAATAATTTTCCCTTACGATTTTATTGTTTTATATTTTCCAATATCTTCGTCCATTTCCCGCGCAATCCGTGCCAACTGTTCTGTACTATCATGAATAGATTTAATCGCATCATGTTGATCATAGGTAGCTGCTGCAATCTCTTGTGCATAAGTTGCATTGCTATCGATAACATCACTAATTTGCAACATTGCGCGGTCAGTTGATATAAACATTTCGTATATTATTTTGTAAATATTTACTACTTCAACCGCATCCTTTTCGGTATCCTTTACCCTTCCTACGACAAGATCCAATGCTTCTAAACTTTTGTTAATTGCAAGAATCTGCATGTTGACTTTGTCAAGGTTTTTCCCCATGGATTCTACTGTTTCCTTTGTTTCCGCTTGTGTCTGGCCTATCAAATTAGAAATCATTTGGGAAGATTTTGTTGTTCGTTCCGAAAGTTTCCTAATTTCTTCTGCCACGACCGCAAACCCTGATCCTGCCTCTCCTGCACGTGCGGATTCAATCCCAGCATTTAATGCCAAAAGATTCGTCTGATATGTTATCTTCGTAATTATTGCAACGATATCTCCTATTTCCTTCGATCTTTTTCCCAAGTTTTGTATTGAATCGGTAGCAAAGACAAGTATCTTTCGTACCCATTCATACTGCGAAACCACATCTTTCATCTCTGTACTTCCCTCAAGTGCAATATTTAGTGCTTGAATGGAAGTATTCATCATTTTATCTGCGCACTGAAACCCTTTATCAATATAAATACTGCTATTTTTCATCTGATCTTTCATAAGCGATAGTTGTTCACTTTGTAACAAAGTTCCTTCTGCCAACGTTGCCGTTCCATTTACGATTTTCTTTGAAGAATACTCACTTGCATTTGCTGTTTGCTCTAATCTTTTTGAAAGTTCTGTAACCGTTGCGGCTAATTTTTGATTATGGTTGAAGATTTCTTGCACATTTTCTAAAAATTTATTAAAATCCTCTGATAGCTTTCCCAACTCATCGTTACTCCTAATCTGACAACGCACCGTCAAATCGCCCTTTGTCATACATTGAAATGTCTTAAAAAATCGCCGAAACGTGTGAATCAGCGTTATTTTTCCAATCAAAAATGACAATAATCCAACAACGCATCCAGCTAAAATACACAAAATAGTAAATGGAAGTCGATAAGAGGGGGCTTTATATTCTGTAAATATCACCGCAAAAAACGGAAAAATTATACCCATAACAATTCCTGTTATAAGAGATAGAAAAAAATAATTTCTTATGATACTTCTATTTTTATTCATATGCAGTTCATCCTTTATATTTTTTTATTCTATTGCCATTTCATGACTACATATCTATTTTACGTGATTTTGCTCTATTGTCAATCGGTATAGTGATATATTATTTCTTTTTTTGTGAATTATTTTTTTATTTACACGTTTATAATTCTTCTAGGCTGAATTTGCATAAAAAACAATGTACTAAAATGCCTAACGGATACCTCCTTCAAGCATTTTAGTACATTGTTTTTTATATGTTCAGTGAAATCCATTCAAAAAAGTCTGGGGATGCACTTTCTCTTACGACCTGTTTTTCTAATGTTTGATTTTCGATTGATTGTGTTACAATGTAATCTTCCCATCCATTTGCTTCCTGTCCGAACCAGCAGATACTAAACCGTCGTTCTACCGCATCCATTACAACTGACTTTATCGTACCAAACCACTCGTCATAATAGTAGGCAGTCATGCCTTCCGGATATTGTTTCAGTAAAAATTCTCGTATTTCTTGCTCCTTAAATTTTTCATGTTCGTTTGCAAACTGCACTATTTTTTCATAACGAACCACCGAATTTCGCATGGCTGCAGGCTCTAATGATTGAAAAGAGGATAGTACGATATGATTCGTTCCACACAAATACTGTTTGGAATCGATGGATGAAATTTGTTCATATGCCACGTTTCCATTCATTGTTTCAAGAAGAACTCCATTGCATGCTGCATCCGCAAGATACAAATTAATGTTATATGCAATCGGCATTTCTAAAGCCATTGCAATCGCTTCTTCTACATTTTTACAATTTTCTAAAAGACTGCGAATGACCGCCCAAAATTGGAGTCCTTTGATCTCAGCCTTTCTCATTCCTACTATATTTCCTACCGGTAATCCGCAAGATGACATTGAAACACAAAGACCGTATTCATTGATTCCTTCACACCTTCCAAATATTGCAATGGATCCTCCAATGTGTGCATACTTACCCTTTGGACTTGTACGACAAACACTAAGATCCTCGTCACCAATATTAAATTCATAATTTCTGGCAAGTCTGGTATGCCCATCTTCCATTTGATTTCCAAGTACAATAAGACCGGAACACCGAGGAATCAGATATGTCATCCAGGTATAAGCAATATCTTTTTTGTCTATACCCGCCTCCTTTGCAAACCCTTCCAATTCTTCACAAATCCCAGGGCAATACCTCTCATACAATTGCAGAGCATCTTCCATATCCTGATTGGAAAAAAAATCAGGTGCCGGCATTGATACCTCTTTTTGATCTGTATATTTAGCAATCTGTTTACCAATTTCTTCATAACTTCCTTCTAATTCATAATAATGTACCTGTTGTGTTTCCATAGAATTTTTCCTACCTTTCTTCTTGGCTGGATTCATTCTATCTCAAACCATATATAAATTCCTGTCTTTTTCTGCTTCTATTTGTCTTCTTCATTTTTTTGTTACGGGAATCCAGATTTCACACACATAATCCCGATTCTTTATATCCCCATTTGAATACCACTCGATATTATACCCAGCTGCTATTTCATACTCCGAATTACCAACCATCCACTCATTATAAATTTTTGTATTTACCGCTTGCAGTGCTTCTGGCATAGATCCAACACAACGAAATTTTGCCCAAGTCAAAGCTGGGATCTTTACTCTGATTAGTCCTTCGGGGATTTGATCAACACAATCGTTTCCAGCAATCAGATAACGAAAATCCGTTCCCACTCTATCCTCAGCTATACTGATCCCATACATACCAATGCAGGCGTTCTTCATTTCCTTATCATATTCCCTTTGATACTTGCTGCAATATTGTGCCCAATATACTGGTATCTGCTCAAAGGCTCGTTCATAAGAAAAAATTTTCTCGATTCCAACTACCCAAAATTCTTCCATTTTCTCCAATCTGTAATCCAATTGACTTCCTCCTTTTATAGATATACTGATTTGTAGCGGTTGAAAAGTCTTTATTTTTTTCGGTTGGCCTTTGATTTGCAACGGTGAGATACCATGAAAGCGGCTAAACGCTTTTGTAAAACTCTCCGGTGTATCATATCCATATTTGTACGCTAACTCAATTATCTTATCTTCTCCTTTTACCGCATCGATTGCTGCCAGATATAAGCGTCTCTTTCTTACGTATTCTCCTACACTATAACCTGTCATAATTTTAAATGCTTTTTGAAAATAAAATGGAGAAATATTCACATGCTTCGCAACATCTTCTATTGTAAAATTGTGAAACATCTGGTCTTCTATATATCGAATTGCTTTTTTTAGTGCTTCCATCCATTCCAACAATATCACCCCTCCCACTAATGTATTGAATCTTTATTCCTTTATCATACCAAATTATTCGTTTCGATTCCATTAAATTTAGGCTGATTATTATTTGATTTCCCCATTCCCCTTAACCACTCATCCAACTCTCTTTCATGCGTTGCATCCGTTTTAAATGCCTTGCAAAAAACAACTTGACCATCCTTGATATATACTACCTTTTTTGCCTGATTGGCAGCATCAGAATTTAGAGCTCCTGTTGGTTCATCCAAAAATAGGATTTCAGGATGATTAATCATAGCTCGGCAAATAGATGCCCGTTGTAACTGTCCACCCGAAACTTCCCGAATATTACGTGCTTGTATTTGCTCTATTTCCATTCGCTTCATTAAGTTTAGTGCACGTTTCCTAATGGCAGTCGCGGGTTCTAATTTTGCTATAAGTCCAGGTAGTATAATATTATCAAAGATAGAAAGATTCTTTAACATCTGTGCGTTTTGAAATACAAATCCCATTTTTTCCAGCCGTAATTTAGATAACTCATTCTCTTTCATTTCACGAAGGTTAATCCCATCAAATAATCCGTCACCTCCATTAATATGATCCGTCCCGCTAATGCTATAGAGAAGTGTTGACTTACCAGATCCAGACGGTCCCATAACTGCAATATATTCCCCCTCTTTTATTTCCAACGATATATCATGTAATACCTAGATATTTTTAAATGCTTTGCTGATGTGTTCCACTTTTATCATAGTTTCACTCCTCCTATTCTACGATTTGATTTCTGATATGATAGCGTTTGACTACTTTAGTTCCCCTTCTTTTATCCCCATTATTCTCTCTACCTTATGTAGTTCTTCTTTAGAGGTAAAATAATAATAAAAAGTTCCTTTGGCGATATCTACTATTTCTAAAATATCACGAATCGAAGTCTGTTCGTACCCTTTCTTGACAAATAACTCGCGTGCTGCCACTAAGATCTCTTGTTTTCACACTTCACCTTTCTTGATTGTTTTCATATACTGCTCCATTTCCATCGACCACCGGTCGATATAGTCATATTACAATTATAATAACCGAATGTCCCTGTCAAGTTATCTTTTTATATTTTTTACATGCATTTTAAAACAAAATAGTGTAATATAGAATGAACTCATTTTTTGCTGAAAGGAAGTCTTTTATGTTAAAAAAAATAAAATCTCAAAAAAGTTACTTAAGCAATGATACAGCCTTTTTAGGACATCTTACTGCTCTCTTTTCTATTTTAGTATGGGGAACAACGTTTATATCCACTAAGGTTCTCCTTACTAGTTTTAGCCCCATCGAAGTTCTTTTTATTCGGTTTATCATTGCATATTTTGTCTTATGGGGGCTTTTTCCACATCCACTGCTCGTAAAGGTAAGATCTCAGGAATGGTATTTCGCCGCCGCAGGTTTGTGTGGCGTCACCCTATACTTTCTCTTTGAAAACATAGCGCTCACCTATACACTTGCTTCCAAAGTTGGTGTTATCGTTGCCATTTCCCCATTCTTTACAGCTATTATCTCGTGGTTATTTTTACATAATGAGCGCCCACATATCCCATTTTTTATCGGCTTTTTTCTTGCAATGACTGGTATCGCTCTTGTCAGTTTTGATCATATGACAACATTATCATTTAATCCTCTCGGTGACATTTTAGCAATACTAGCCGCATTTATCTGGGCCGTATACTCAAGTATTACAAAAAAAATTGGTACCTTTGGTTATCCTACGGTTCCAATGACCCGGCGCATTTTCTTCTATGGTCTGGTTTTCATGATTCCTGCACTTTTTATCATGGATTTTTCAGTTACGCTATCACAATTTACCAACTGGACAAACCTTTTAAATCTATGTTTTCTAGGAATATGTGCCTCCGCATTATGTTTTGTAAGTTGGAACTTTGCAGTAAATCGGCTCGGTTCAATCAAAACAAGTGTATATATTTATCTCGTTCCTGTTATTGCTGCTCTCTCTTCGGTTCTCATTTTACATGAAACATTTACTGTCACTTCCATATTTGGAATTTGCTTAACTTTACTTGGATTATTTTTATCCGAACGAAAAAACTTTAAAACAATCTAAAAATCGGTATGCCATATTCTTGATTTTTCAAATACTATTTGACAATGTCGATATTCGATAATATACTCAATCTATAACCAACAAGCATATAAGATAGGATGTGAATTAATGGCACGTGAAAAATTCCAAACTTTGACAGAGCAGATGTTTTATATTTTGCTTTGTCTGCAAACGGAATGCTACGGCATGGACATTATGGAAAAAATAAAGACCATAACAAACGGACGTGTTTGCATTGGTCCTGGTACACTATACCATTTGCTGGAAAGTTTTATGGTGGCCAATTTAATAAAAGAGACAAAGGTTGAAGGCCGAAAACGCAGCTATTTAATTACAGATACCGGAGTTGAGACATTAAATTCTGAATATCAACGTCTGATGGTCTTAGCAAAGGATTATTGTAACTATACCCACTACATAAGAGGAGTTGAAGATGAAAAAAAAGAAACGTAGATTTGAGCAATTCCTATTTTATGACTATGCTGGGATTGAAGCACATTTGGCCAAAATGGCAAGAAAAGGCTGGCAACTAGAAAAAATCACTCCATTTTATTGGATATACCACAAAATTAAGCCACAAGAACTAACCTATACCGTCACCTATTTTTCAGAAGCCTCTGATTTTAACCCTGAGCCTACTAAACATCAACATACATTTCACGCATATTGCGAGGATAGCGGATGGCAACACATAACTCAATGGGCGCAAATGCAAATTTTTTGTTCAAAGCTAGAACATCCAATTCCCATTGAGACGGAAGAATGTATCAAATTGGATACCATTCATCGCTCCATGAAAAAGAATTTTTTACCCAGCTGCATACTTATACTTCTTATATCACTGTTTCAAATTTTTATACAACTCAATATGCATATAAATAATCCCATTGATTTGTTTTCAAATACAGCTAGTCTGTGCGCGATTTTAATGTGGGCGATTCTTTCCATCTATATGCTTATCCCTTTGATTGGTTATTCCCTGTGGTATCGACGTTCCAAGCAATCTATCTCACTTGGCGGAGCATGTGTGGGTGAAAAAAAAATTTTTCGAAAGGCACCTTTTGCACTTTTGATTATAATAACCATAACACTGATTATAAACCTTATAAGCTTCCAATCAAAACATTTCGCCTTAATTTTCGTATTTACTTTCATAATTTTTTTAATTACATTCGCATTTCAATTTTTTATTAAGAAGATGCTAAAACAAGCAAAGGTTTCGAAACACGTAAATCTTATTTTGACCGTTTTAAGCGGTGTTATTTTATATGTAATCCTATTTGGGATTTTAGTTTATTGTATTTTTCGAGGAATCGGTTCTGGTTTACTAGGAAGAGCACCTGCCACTACCTACACCACAGCCATCAATGGTGGCTCTCATACTTGGGATATTTATCACGACTCCCTACCCTTAACCGTAGAAGATTTAATGGACGTAGATTATGACCACTACTCCTATCGATATACAAACGATCATTCTTTTTTATTGACACACATTACAGCAAGACAAACTTCCTTTCCAGATGGAGAAAATGCACCAGAACTAAATTATGAGATTGTAGATGTAACCATACCTATTTTATATAAGCTTTGCTTCGAACAATATCAAAAAGAATACTACGATGAATTTGCCAAACACCAAGGTCTCCCACAATACACATATATAAAAACTGATGATCCGATTTGGCAAGCTCAAGCTGTATATCAACTATACTATGATACCGAACCCATCAACGAATATCTCATTTGCTGGGAAACACGGATTTTACATCTGCGATTTTACTGGACTCCTAGTGTAGAGCAAATCAATCGTGTGTTACAACTGTTATCAAACTAACAAACTAAGACGTATACTAAATATATGATTCTTTTTAATATCCTATTTTTTGAAGCACCATTTGGATAACTTTGGATACTTGTAATGAGAATTCATTTTCAACAAATGGTGTTTCTTTTCCATGAATACATCTTCCAAATTGTTCCACTTCTAGCCGATAATTATCAAGAACTTCCATCTGCACTTCTTGTATGCTTTCATCTTTTATTACCTGGTAGGATAAGAGCCCATCCGCATTATAGGGAATATTTGCTTCAATTCTCCCTTCTGTTCCATAAATAAAATAACGATCACCTCTTTGTGTTGAGCACATACCGCATGCAGTACTCACAAATATATGATTTGGAAATTCCATGAAAACAGTACTATAATCGTCGATACCTCCTTCTGTGAAATGAGCCATTGCATCTACCCGATCTGGCATTTCCTTTAGTAGACGAAGTGCAAGACTGATGTTATAGCATCCCACATCATAGGTACTTCCACCAAAGAATTCCCGTTTAGCCCGAAAATTATCCTTATCTATCTCAGGAATAAAAAATACTGCTTCAATGAGTTTTATATCTCCAATTGTCTTATGCTTCACTTCATCTACTACGGATTTTGTAATATCACTATGAAGATATGCAAATGCTTCCATTAGCATAACCCCTTCTTCACGACAAACCTTGATTACTTCCCTCGTCTCTTCTGGGGTCGGTACCATTGGTTTTTCACACAAGATATGTTTTTTCTTCTTTGCAGCCTTAATAATCCATTCCTTATGCACATGATTTGCGAGCGGGATGTAGACCGCCTCGATTTCTTCATCATCCAAAAGCTCTTCGTATGAACAGTATGCCTTTTGGAATCCAAACTTTTCTTTAAATTCATTAACTTTCTCCAGATTACGCCCTGCAATCGCATATAGATTACAGTTATCTGCCTGCATCATACCTGGTATGGTATGTTCTTTTGCTATATTGGCAGTTCCGATTACGCCCCAATTTATTTTTTTCATATTCGCTTCCTCCAATGTCTCTCGATTTGTGCCAAAACAACGTCATGAATAAATCCATTACGTTGACAGCATTTCTTTTCCTATGATTTCATTTTACGCTTGAAAAAGAGGGCTGTCAATTATGAGAATTCACATACGATTGCAGGTTCTATTATCATCCTTTCAAATGCTCCACAAGCATGTGTTGCGCTCTTTCCCCATAATACAAATCCTTATATTCCAATCCTTTTGCACTTGTTCGCATCCCAATTATAATATCAAGTTTTGCTCCTTTTTCTGTCACAATTTTTTGCCACCTGCCGTCTTCAAACTTTTCTACAACATACCCTTCCACAATCATCCATCGAAGTAGGTTTGCTCCGCTTATTTTTTTCATCTGTTCTGGATTTCTAAGTTCATTGAGCTGATTTACTAATTCAGAAATCAAACAATTATCCAAGTATACGATACCATGTTCCATTTCATCCGTGATATGAAATTCTTCCTTTATAGTCCTTTTTTGCGGCTCTTGTTTTGCTTTACCGTTAGCCGGTGAAACGGCTTCCTCTATACTTCCAAAATAAAATTTTTCTCGTAATCCTCCTGTAAATTCAAGAATTCTTTCCAAAAATTTTTCTCCATATTTCTCGAATTTATTTTCACCAACTCCCAAAACTTGTAACATCTCATTTCGATTCAACGGTACCCTCACACACATATCTACCAGCGTTTTATCTGAAAAAATGATATATGGCGGCATTCCTTCTGCTCTGGCAATTAAAGTTCTAAGTTCTCGTAAATAATCAAACAGCTCAAGTCCTTTCGAATTCAGAATTTCTGACTTTCTTTTTTTCACAAAAGATGCTTCTTTCACATGACCAGGTTCTTCCATAGTTTCTTTTGCCACTTTCATAATCACGGATCGCGTGCCTTGTTTTACCTCGTTTGCTCCAGGCTCTAGCTTTAATAGTGCATATTTATCATTTGTAAGTGATACGATTGTTTCCACTAACATCTGGTTTATTATCTGTTTTACTTTAATTTCACTCATTTCTTTAAGACTTCCAAACGACTGCAACGTAGCTACCCCATACTCCCTAAGTTTTGCAGTGTCCTTTCCACAGACGATTCCTGCAATCACATTCATTCCATACCTTTGACGGCACTCTCCAATGCAAGACAGGATTTTAGCTGCCTCTTTTGTCACATTAAATTCTTCTTGTTCTTTTAAACAATTTGAACAATTTTCGCATGCTTTCGTCTCCATTTCTCCAAAATAATGAAGGATATATTCCCGCAGACAATTGGGGGTGATGCAGTAATAAGTCATTATTTTCAGGCGTTCCTCATCACGTTCGCGGATTGCCTCCATCTCCTCCTTTGAAAATTTCCCACTCGTTTCCTTATTTTCTAACAAAAACCGATTTATCATAACGTCTTGTGCGGAATAAAGAAGAATGCATTCTGCTTCTTCTCCATCACGCCCCGCTCTTCCTGCTTCCTGATAATAGTTTTCTAGACTCTGCGGCATATTATAATGAATTACATAACGGACATTGGATTTATCAATTCCCATTCCAAATGCATTGGTAGCAACAATCACTTGCTTTCTGTCATAAATAAAATCATCTTGATTTACTTTTCTTGCTTCATTTAAAAGCCCGGCATGATATCTTGTCACAGCAATTCCCTTTATGCTTAACTTTTCATATAGTGTATCTACATTTTTTCTAGTCGCGCAATAAATAATTCCACCCTCATTCTGATGTCCTTTGACATACTCAAAAAGAAAAGACTCTTTTTTCTTTGGCTTTTCTACCGAAAAATACAAATTTTTACGATCAAATCCTGTAACCAATACTTGTGGATTTTGTAACCCGAGTACACAAAGAATATCTTCCCGCACAGTCTTCGTTGCAGTCGCTGTAAACGCACTGATTACTGGTCGTTTTGGAAGCATTTTTATAAACTGTACAATCTTTAAGTAACTAGGTCTAAAATCTTGCCCCCACTGCGAAATACAATGTGCTTCATCGACTGTTAGCATAGAGATTTCAACCCGCCTTGCAAACTCCATGAATTCATAAGTTTCTAACCGTTCTGGGGCTACATAAATAATCTTGTACTGCCCATTCATAGCTAGATGCAACGCTTTTGAAATTTGTGTATCAGTCAATGAGCTATTAATAAATGCAGCGTGAATTCCCGCTTGATTCAACGCCTGTACCTGATCTTTCATCAAGGAGATTAAGGGAGAAATAACTAAGGTAACTCCTTGCATTAATAAAGATGGCACTTGATAACATAGGGATTTTCCGGCTCCTGTTGGCATAATTCCCAAGATATCTTGTCCATTCAAAATACAATCAATCAATAAACTCTGTCCTTCACGGAACTCATCGTAGCCAAAATACTTTTTTAAAATTTGAAACTTATCCATGTTTCCTCTCTTTTCCATAATTTTTTACCGCAGCGGCTGTGTACAAATCTCATAAACTTCTTCCATTTTATTTACGCTTAGAAGCGTTTCTTTATCCATAACGGCTACAAATCCATATACTGTAATTCCATTATTCTCTATATAATCGGCGGCACCTTTAAACACCTTCGTATCTTCATTCATCATATCTAAAAACTTCTTTTGGTCGGACATATATCGAAGCATGCTTACAAAATGAGTTTTCATAAATTTTTCTGTCTTTATTTGTCTTTCCAAATCCTCCGTACTTACACCATTGTTATTCTCTTGACTCCAAAGCAATAAGTTCGGATACGTTTTTTCATCCCAAGATAGCGATGTTGAACTCGTTAAATCACACAAAAATCCTATATTATCGGCTTGGAACATACTATCCCCTGTTGCAGAGCTGTTGGTAGAAACTGCGCACCATACCGCTGAAAATTCCCCTTTTTTCTCTAAAAATGCCATGAAATCTTCGTACTTCATCATACGATTTAAAGTCACAAATGCAATATATTTATCATTTTCATTTAAATTTTGCAAAATTTCAGTTGCCTGTTTTTGTCCACCTACTGAGGAAAAGACTTGATTCCCATCTGAAACCAACTCCGTCAAAGACTTTGATTGATCTCCAAACATCTGAAACCAGGCAAATGCATTTCCTGTCGGTCTTTTTAAAACATTTGCATCATATAAGATCATTTTTCCTTTTTTTACCTTTCCAGTAAGATTGGTAAAATAGTTATTATAACTTACGTTCTGATTAATACAGATGTCATAATCACCATATCCATTGCCGTCGACACTGACATTATTTCTGGCATATCCTGGAATAACCAGATCCGTATACACTGCCAAATCAAGGCTCATTTGATTTCCATTTTCACCAATTACTTTTCCAGGATTGTAATAAAACAAAGATACCATATGTGGTAGCGCGAACTGTATAAAAAGAACGACTGCCATTGTTATCACAAAAACACTAATCCCAAGCTTCATAAATGATTGGTGAATCGACTTGTTTATGAGCCGTACAAAGTCGTTCTCGGATTGCCTCACAACTTCCATGGAAGAGTTCCCATTTTCTGTAATTTTTTCAAACGAAGCATCGATTCCTGGTATCATCTCCTCCTCGTATAAATAATCACTGATTGCATCCTGTCGTTCAATATCCCCTTCGACCTTTATTCTTTGATCTTCATCCAGTTTCCCTTTTTTATATTGTTCTAACAATTCACGATAAGTCATAACCATTCCCCTCCAAATACAATTTTAATTCCTTCTTTGCACGATAAGACAGTACTCGTACATTTTCAGGTGTCACTTGTAGAATTGCTGCAATTTCTTTTTGACTTAGCCGGCTAAAATACTGCATAAGTAAGACTTCCCTTTTGGAAACAGACAATTGGGATAACGCTTCGTACAAATACCTTTTTCGTTCTTCCATAAGTAGTAATTCCAGAGAATCAACCATCTGCTGTTTTTCATCCATTACCTCTTGTATTTGATCCATTAGCAGCGTGTTTTTCTCTCTTTTCATGCTATTAAAGCAAATGTTCCTCGCAACCATATAAAGCCACGCCCGCATATTCGTATGATGACTTGACAGAGATAGAATTGCTTTTAGAAATGTCTCCTGCAAGATATCTTCTGCCAAGCTATGCCTATGACACAGCGAAAATATATATAAATATATTTCTTTTCCGTAGCGCTCGTATAACTGCTTTAACAGCTTGTTATCCAACTATTTCCCCTCCTTCTCCTACCTCTAAGTATATAACAAACCAACCCGCAAAATGTTACAACCAATTTTACTCTACATAACGAAAGAGCCGGTGATTGTTCCCATCATGGAACAACTACCGGCAATTTGCTTTATTCTTCTAGTTCTTCTCCCATGGTCTCTTCCAATATCTGAATGATTTGTTTCATTGATATCTCAAATTCCTCATCATTATTATTATGAAAAATCAGTAAATCATCTTCTATTTTAGGATCATCAAGATTTTCAGGAATCTGAAAATTACATCCTGCAATATATTCCTCCCAGTGTTCTAATTTCCAAGTGTCCCGATCTGAGTTTCTTGTAATCATACGTTCATGTACAATTTCTGGAGAAGTTTCCACCCAAACAACTACAAGTGTTGCATCCTTTTTCGCCAGCTTCTCTTTTAATTGATCAATATATTTCATATCCCTTATTTCACGAGTAAACGGAGCATTGATTAATACAATATCATCATATTCCAGTGCCTCTAGCGCAAGCTCCACCACACACTCATATTCATAATTCCTTATATTTTCTTCAAAGAAATCACTGCTGCGATTATATGGTTTCTCCCCCACTACAAAAATCTGCTTTGACAATGTAATTAATGTATCTTTATCTAAGTACACAACATGGTTCAGACGTTTTGCCAATTCTTTTGAAATGTATGTTTTTCCACATGCAGGCGGCGATGTCACTAATATTAGTTTCTTAACCATTTTTACTCCTCCAGTTGAATTATTTTATCCAATGTAACTTATCCTCTGTATTATACCAAATTATTCGTGCTATGGCTAGTATTACCAGATGTCTTACGTTTTATATTGAAAAAATTTTGCTTTGGCATAACAAAAAACTTCATACGCTGCATTTACTGGTTCTGGGAAATTTAATTTTAGTAATCAATATTGCAAGGAACCTAATGGAACTACTTCAGGGACAATACCAGATTTTTGCAGCAATTGGTTTATTGTCGCTTATCGGTTCTTACTTTATTGCCTCTACCTGTGAAAGTGGCAATTGTGTTTTCTTTGCCACTTGCTTTGCAGTCATTCCTGTCTTCAAAAATCTTCTAGCCACATATTCTAAGGACTCTCCAATCTCTATTATATGCTTATCCGGATCATAGATGCGTATTACTCTCTGTCCCCAATCATGTTCTATACACTTGTTCAGATACTCTATGTCTAAATTACTTTTCTCCAATTTTTCCAAGAAACCATCCACATCATTCTCTTCAAAATACAGTTCGGCATCATTGCCACCAACACTAACAGTTTTATCAATGAATTTTTCCCACAGTTTCTTTTCCTGCAATGCAAGTCCTTCCGTTAAAACTACATTTTCACCAAAATCTGCAACTATTTCCAATCCAAACAAAGTTCGATAAAATGTTTTAGCCCTCTCGATATCATCAACGACAAATAAGATATTCTTAAGCTTCATTTGATTCCTCCCATCTATTTCACTACTCCACCATGAAAGCAGCATTCATATATTCGTCTCACCTCTATTTCATTATAATCGATTCTAAACCAATCATCCACCAATTCAAGCATACAAAAATGTCACTTTGAATACACTAAACCAATCTTACAATAAAAACAGATACCACTCGCGCTACCATTGCTTCGCTTAAGTTAACCACAGGTTAAAAAAATGTCCTAATATTTAATTACTGCTCAATTGTATTAACAGCTTATCCTTGCTAAAATAAGTTTATGAAAAGGCTTTTCTATCTAACAATACATGTAAAAAAAAGGAGGTTATACTATGCCAATCAACACCGTTATTCGCAGCAAAAGAAAAGAACTGGAACTAACACAAGAACAAATAGCAGATTACCTTGGAGTATCTGCTCCTGCAGTAAATAAGTGGGAAAAGGGATCAACTTACCCAGACATTTCTTTACTGCCTCCACTGGCACGTATTCTAAAAATAGATTTAAATACTTTGTTGTGTTTTGAAGAAGGCTTGACTACAAATGAAATCACTCAGTTCAGTACGCAAATCATCGAAAGTATAGAAAAAAATGGCTATGAAAGCGGATTTTATCTAGCAAATGAAAAAATCAAAAAATATCCTACCTGTTACGAGCTTATCGAAGCTATCGCTGTAATTTTAGAAGGTGCTTTACTCATGTATGGAGTTGAATTAGAAAGTAGAAAATTTTACGAGGAACAAATTTTGTCCTTTTATGAACGCGCAGCAAAGGGTGACAATGAAAAAATACGTAATAAAGCTCTTTATATGTTGATATCCAAATGCATTGTTAAAAAAGAATATGAGAAAGCGCAGCAAATGTTAGACCAATTGCCCGAACGCTCTACACTCGATAAAAAACAGCTTCAAGCAAATCTATTACGCGAGCAGAATAAGCTAGAAGAAGCCGCAGAAATTCTAGAGCGAAAATTGCTACTTGCAATCAATGAAGTTCAAATGACAATTTTCAGCTTATTAGGCGTTGAATTAGCTACAGGAAATGAAAAAAAAGCAGATAAATTATCAAACGCATTGGGTGAACTTGTAAAACAGTTTGAGCTTTGGGACTATAATGCATACGTAGCGCCACTTCAAATTGCTATAAAAAGAAAAAACGTAGGGGATTGCATATCTATTTTAAGAGCAATGCTTGATAAGATGATGAACCCCTGGAGTCCTCAGGATTCTATTCTGTACAATCATTTACAAAGGCAAGGGAATCAACAAACCGAGGGCAACCATAAAAAGCAATATGATTTGGGAATAAAAATGCTTCCCTCCATACTTTCTAGTATGGAAAATAATTCAGACTTTGACTTTTTACGCTCCAACCATGAATTTTTAAAACTGATAAAAGAATATTGGAAAAAGTGTGATAATCCCGAAGAAAAAAAAGAAAAATTCAAACTATAACGGAAACATAAGAAATCGAATCAAACGAAACATGCCTCAAAAATCCTAACTCACTATTTCCCGCATAATTGCTGAACTTTTTCATTTTCTTTGCATTTATGCGGTCTGTGAGGCTTTTGTATATTATTATAGTATTCATTTATTAAGCACACCCTAGTATCATACTTCTTTTCTCTGTCTATTTTTTGGCTTTGAAATCGGAATAATCTCTTCCAATGTTGAAATCACTTCTTTCGAACGCTCTATATTATCAATATCTAAGATATAGTGTTCCTTTGCTCCCTGATATGGGTAGCCCACTTCAGCATTTTGCATTTGTTCTCTTATTTGATCTAACTTTTTTACAAACACCGTGTTATCACAAACCAATAGTATTGGTTTATCATTCACATACACCATATATTCGCCAAACATCTTTTTATATCGAATTTCTCCTACACCTCTGATTTGATCGCATACAAATTCCATATACTCAACTTTGGTAGCCATTATAAATTACACCATTTTCTGCATTGTTCTATGCGTTTTCCACCATTCCCTTCCTTTTCATCATAAGAAAACTGATGAAGTAAGCTACAGGGAAATTCTTCACACAAGCCACAATGCTCCTTTCTTTTATTTTCACAACATATTTTCATAGGACACTGCTCACCCCAAAACGGCTTTTGGATATTAACACAGCTTTTACAGTTCATTTGCTCTCTGTATTCATATTCACTACATAAGATACCACATCTTTAAGAGTAACAATTTAATTATAGGGGTTTTTAAATTATTTGTCACTAGTGGTGGAACTAGTAGGCTGAATATCGTAAAATTTTTGTTCTTTCTTCTGGCGCGGAAGAAAAAAGGCTCTTGGATTTTTCCATAAGCCTTTTGTTTACCCTATATGTTTATCCAAACACTTTATCAATTCCATTCGCAATCGCTTTTGCCACTGCCTTGTAGTTGCCTTGTTTGTATAGCAAGTAATCGATCCTATCCTCCGAGAAGTTTAAAGCTCCACAAGCAATTTTTCTGCTTGGGTTATGCCCCGTGGCTATGTTTATTTTAGTCCTCTTTAGCCTTCATTCTTACCATCTTTATTAATTAAGTTCCTCATTGCTTCATACATCCCAGTACTTGCTAATCCACTTATCATCCCACCAAGAATAACCGCCGCATTAATATCGGTTAGATTGCACGCTATGTTAATTACGGTACCTATGCAAAGCATAATAAGTGGTATATACTTGTTTGGAACAAATGTAAGACTTTGCTTAATTACAAAGCCAATACACAAACAGATCCCTAACGTTATCAAATTCACATATTCCAATAAAAAATTAATATTCATATCAATCTCTCTCCTTTTCTTCTAAACAAATAATTGGGTTTATTAGTTACTTCTGCTAGACCATTCGTTATGTCCCCCTCTCCTGTATAATTTGCATTTTCTCTGCCGTCTGTAGATTGCTCCAAGGCAGCTGTTGTTGGTATGTTATAATCTATTGGTATAAGTAATAATATGTAGAACATAATATAATTACGAGTGCTACAATAAATATTTTTTGTTCTGTTTCTCGATTTGCTTAATGAATCTCTTTGATTTTTTACTGTCTCTAGCATTTAATCATCTACTTTCTATAATCAAAAGAGCCTAAGACAATCGTCCTAAGCTCCTGGTTACTATTTATTTTCAAAACATGAAATCCAATATATAGGTCAAATAAAACTATACAATTCCAAAAGCCTATAAATTTACGCTAGTTTTACGTTTTTTTAATTCTATCATTCTTAACTTCTAAGAACTCTTTAAAAGTAAAATAACTTCCAGTCCATCTACCTTATTTATAAGTTCCACATCGTCGCCAATTATCAATATTGTGTGTTGCATGAATACCTCCAAACTCTAACTCTAGCCCTTCTCTTCGACCCTTCCTTTTATTATTTCCATGATGCCTAGAATACTATACTATTACTGTATCTGCCATTTTCTTATTCTCTCTCATTTCTTAATGCATTTTCAACTGCTTTCATAATGACCTTGCTTGAATTAGTTGCTCCAGTTATTGCATCTACCTGCACTTGTTGCTGATTAACAATATCATTTACTATCGTTTCTGCAGGTTTACCTCGTTCTGTTCTGTGTTCCAAAATAGATATCTGCTGTATATTACTATCCTTCACAATAACTTCAACTCTTGCATAGATATACCCAACGTTGCATTTTCCAATATAATTGCCATCTTCTATTCTGGATAAATCTACATTTGAAACAGAAATCTGGTTAACACTTTTTTTGTATTCTGCCAAACTTGAAAATCCGATATATACATGTAATATCAGGCATGCCAATACTAATACAGCAAAAATTCTATGTATCACAATCCAATTTTTCCCCAATTTCTTTCTAAATAAGTAACTAAGCACTAAAATAATGGCACACAATGTCATGAAATACCCGATTACATACATAGAAGTTGGTCTTTGTTTCATAAGTCCCCAAGTAATAATGATGTGGCTAATAATAATACCTAAAAATACAATTCCAATCGCCTTATGCATAATTGTTAATGGTTTATGTAAATTTGTATTCGATATTTTTTTGATCCATAGATTGCTAGCTGCTAATACATATAATACCGCAGCAATAATTCCCAACATCATAATTTGTACACCTTCCTTTGCCTAAATAATTTTTCTATATAATTGACTTAAATAGTTGTTCAAATCCTTGACTTAGAAACTCTTTTTTTGTCATGTGCATATTTTTTTCAATATATGCTTCTTTATTATCTGCAAGCACTATCAATCCATAGATGCTTCCCCATTGGGAAAATATCTTCACAAACAAATCCTCCATATTTGCCTTTTGACTATTCTCTGTAAGCACTCTTAAAATAAGGTGGTTTACTTTCTCACCAATTTCATAAATTTCCTGCAGCACCTGATTTTCCCTCAAACAACCGTCGTCTACACAAATTTCTTCCACAAGCAACTGGAAGCTCAACGGATATTCCATCTTAAAGTCTACCATTATATTACATATTTCCACATACTTATCATGAAATAAAAGCGAACTATTTTCTAATCGTGTTTTTAATTCATTATAAAAAAATGTCATTGCTTCCAACGAAAGACAATTCACAATATCCTCTTTACTCCTAAAGTAGACATATAAGGTCGATTTACTCATCCCTGCTAGTTTTGCAATATCATTTGTCTTGGTATTTTCTATTCCATCTTGTATAAAAAGTTCTTTCGCAGCTTCTATAATTCTCGCTCGATTTTTTTCTATCAAATCCGGCTCCACTTTCCTTGCCATATATCCTCCTTTAATTAATCGTACTTTTGGTTCGTTTAATTCGATTTAATCGTACTCTAAGTATGATTAATTGTCAAGAGAATAAATGTCAACACGCATTTGCTTACAAAAAATATCTTTCCAATATAATTCAATAATATTCTGTTGATATTTAGCAGCAAGTACTTTGCTATAGCGGTGCCCATCGTCAATTCTCTGCCAGTCCCAAAAATTCAAATGTTGCTTGTAAACATCTCTATTTTCTCCCACAACACTTTTTGTACTTCTTTCCACTTCCACATGGACATGGATCATTAGGGTATATCTTCTCTGCTTTTACAACAGGTATCTGCTTTGGTGCTGTGAATTCATCAAAAATCTCATCTTCATCCATTTCCCAATTTCTGATTGATTCCTCAAATTTGTCCAGTTGCTGCTGATACCACTCGCTCTCCTCATGTTTTCCAACATAGTCGGCTAATTGTTTTGCGGATTCTCTGCCAGCCATTTTTCATAATGGTCGTAGGCTTCCTTTTTTTTGCCCTCATAGAAAAGTGAATCGCCTATTCCGCACTGGAAACAACTGTCATCATCGTCTTGCCAGTCAAACAACTCTATTATTTTTCGGCAAAATACAATTCGCTCCTCATATTTTCTTGCATTACCAAGTTCCATTTCATAATCTTGAAGCCAGGCATCCACCATTGCACCATCTCCATCAAAAACCAAAGTTTCATAACTGATTAGATATTTCAGTTCCTCTATGACACGTGCTTTGATATCATATTGTGACAACTGGCACTCCCTACATTCTTGTAATAGATGATGATAGGATAAGATTTGACACAGCTCACTATATTCAAACCGTTCTATCAGCTCCTGCATGGGAACTAGACTTTTTGATATCGTAGGTATTACTTCCGTCTCTCCATCCTTCCTCTGAAAGATTGATTGATGATTATTTAATCTTTTATTATTTACTTTGTTATTAATTACTTGTGTTGGATGTTCCGTATGCGGTGTATCCGTAATCGAAGGAACCGTTTTCGATTTCTCCGTGAACGGATTTACCGTAATCGGATTTTCCAATTGCGGTGGAACTGGTACCTAATGCACTTCAATCACATTTTTACCAAAGCGCCCTCTCCCAGTTCTCTCTTGTCCACCAGTCAAATATCCTCTTTTCATTAATTCATTCACACTAGAACGGATACAATCCACTCCGTCTGGTATAATTTTTGAAAAGCCTTTTAAATTAAAATCCCAATTGTCTGATAGGGACAATATTGTTACCAACATTTCTCGATCTCTCAAACTGAGCTTTTGATCAAGTAAAATATCTTTGCTTACATTCACATATAGTCCCTGGGTTTTGTTCTTTAAAACTGCCAAAAAATCACTCCTTTCAATTGAAAAGGGGCTGCGACTATGCTAGAATACATTTATATGTAACATACATGCATAGTCATGTGCCCAAGCTCCTGCGCCAACAGGGGCTTTTTCTTTTCTCTAAACTTCTTCATCAGTTACCTCTTCATACATGCTTCCTCGTAGTAGATACGGCTGATTTTCCCACTCATTACAAGCAACTTTGGATTTTCTTTTTTCATTCGCTCCAATAAATCCTTAATAATGGCGTATCCTTTACTTCGACAAACTCCCCAATCAGCACATACTTCGTTTACATCTACATAAACTGGTTTCTTCATCTCTTCCATACGTTTCTCTCCTCTCGTGTAATATGTGGAATAGAAATAAATTTATTACTATCTGAATTTCATTATGCAGAAACATATTTATTTCTGTATAATTTAAATTAGAAATATTTTTATTTCTGTTCTTTCTATTTTTCTATTCTATGATAAAATGGGTTCATCATTAAGAAAATGAGGTGATTTTTGAGATGTCAGTTGGACATAAAATAAGAGCCATACGCGATCTACGAAGTATGACTCAAAAAGAACTTGGTATCAAAGCTGGATTTTCAGCCGCTACTGCCGATGTTCGAATACGACAGTATGAAAGTCATAAAATGATTCCAAAAGAAGATAAGTTAAAAGAGATTGCTACTGCTCTAGATGTAGATGTAAGTGCACTTAAAGATTATGACATCTATTCTGATCTGAATCTGATGCAGATTTTATTTGAATTAGAGAAAATCATGGACTGGTAATAGAAAAAGAAGCTGATCGATATGTATTATCATTTGACGAGTCATACCCACTGTTTCGATACACTAACTATAAGCTCGACAGCTGGTACCGAGCCAAATCACAACTTCTATCCTATTCAGAAGATTCGGGATATGATGATAAAGAATATTTACTTTGGAAATACAGATTTCCACTTGATACTATAGAAATAGAAAAAATGAATGCGACTAAGGTACAGGAAAAATACAAGCCATTTGTGAATTCATCCTTTTCTATCAAAAAAGTAAATGAATTCATTCTTATGTTTGAGAAATTAATCAGAAATGGATTTGATATACAGATTGCTTCAGCTCCTGAAAGATCTGGTATTGGAACCTTTGTTTGCTGTGCCATATTTAAACATTCAGAATTATTAGAAGCTACTGGCGAAGCAGCCAATGCTTATGCAGAGTATCTTTCCATGATAAGTTTCCTGGAGAAGTCAGGAATAGAGATTGAGAGGGAGACGAACTCTTTTGATGGGGAAACTCTGTTAGGGGTTTACTTTTACAGTTCTGTGTTATCCACTGCCCTGAACCATACCGTTCGGGAGATAATTGCAGCTTATAAAGCTGGAAGATTAGATGATACAATTATGCAGTTACAGTATAAGGATTCGCTGCAGACATTTAATGTGCCTATAGAAAAATGATTCTAAAGAAAAGAACCCTAATCTAGCAAAAAACGTTGGCTAAATTAGGGTTCTTATTTTCAAACTATGTTTATTATACTATATAATTTTAGGTTCGAAAATGCTTCGTAGTTTGCTCATATAATGTATAAACGCGCTATTTTCTATTCCAATGATAGAATTCTTTTAATCTTTCCTTTACATCTATTGGCAGTTGACTCTTTTTCACTCCTCGTATGGCCCCTTCCAAAGCAAGTAATCTATGTATACATGCCGAGCTGTCTATTTGTTGTATTTGAAGCCAAGCCTGCTGTGCCCCCATTGTTTTTAAATTTTCATATGTAAAAATACCAACTTGGTTCAACTGCCTTTCTACTTCAGGACCAATATTAGGCAAATCAGATAATTTTTCAATTTCATTTTCACTTTTATCTTTCATCTTGTCACCTCATTAAATACGGCAATGCATCTGCAACCTGCAACCCAACTATTGGAAGCGGAAGCAATATTGCACTTTTTATCTCTTCATCGCTTGCACCACATTTTCTAGCATGATCAATATGAAATGGTAACCCACCATACATTTTTGAAGTAACCAGCACAGATATATAAGCTAGTTCATGTGTTTTTTCATCAAGTACACTTACTTCCGATACTTTCATGACTGTCTGCATAAATGCTTGACCCACTCCATCTGTTTCTTTCATAAATAATTCAAATCCATCTGTTATCTTGTCCATTCTTTTTTCCTTCCTTATCTCTAAAATATGTTTCTATAAATAAAGACGGATAAAATAATGCAAAGTTACGATTTCTATTTATTTTCCTGTAAAATAATTAATACTTTCTTGTACCAATCATCAGAAGGTTTTCTGTCAGGAATATTTCTATACAATTTATATATCTTCCGCCTTACTTCTTCGTCAAAGATATATCCTTTTTTCTTATAATCCAACTGACTTATTATTTTTTTTGATTTCTCTTGAAGATCATTCCTACGTGTACTAAATTCCAGCCAAGCCTTACAACTACATGGATTTTTCTCATTTAATATACTGCAATGGTCCGAAAAGAAAGCATCGATATTCATTCTTGCTCTATATAATAAGCCCTTTGCTGCTTGCACCGAGATTTGCAAAATATCCGCTACCCCATCAATATTCATTCCATACATATCTGTAAGTGAAAATGCAATTCTCTGATTTAGTGTTAATTTTCTTACCATTGCTAAAAAGCATCCATTTTGCATATCTCTAATTTCTTCTGAAACAACAACCTCTAAATCCGGTAGGGGTTGATTAGAATACAAATATTTGCCCTCATTCTCTAATTGTTGCCAATCATCAACCTCTGTAAGATATTTATTTTTTCGTGCATGATCAATAAATTTATGATAACAAATGGTCCTTAACCATGAAAAAATTGCTTCTTTGTTCTTTACCATATATAATTTTGTTAATGCAGATAAAAAAGTTTCTTGAGCAATATCCTCTGCATCCTCTGGATGGCAGCTTAATCTTAGGGCATAATTATAAACTTTATCATAGTATTCTTTGTAGATTTCAATAATATCCATTTCCCCTTCACTCCAATTCATAACTAGCTTTTTTATAAACAATAATTCTAATTTTCCACACTAATAAAACAGAACTGATCCTATATAATTTATAAATAATTCTTGTCAACCAATTATATCAGCTCTTTCAGGACAAGAAAACAGCAATGGAAAAGTACAGTTTTCCACCATACTTTTCCATCTAACTTCGAGCTAATATTTACACCTTTTACAACTTGTAAATCTGCTATTTTATTTAAACAGTGTATTGCTCAAATACTGTACTTCTTTTACCGTAAGTCATTTAAAATTTACACACCATTATATATTCTTCTTCATTTTCACCAATTACATGGAATCCAACATCTTCATACATCTTTACAGCATAATTTTCTTTTTGAACCGCTAATGAAGCGCCTGTATATCCATCTTGCTTTAATTGAAAAAGCATCCTTTTCATCATATCAGTTCCTATCCCGTAACCTCTATATTCTTTATAAAGTGATATAGCAAAAGAGGGCGTTTCATCATCTACATGTCCATAGTCATTCATGATACGAACCCATATAGCACCAACAATTGTATTATTCACCTCTGCAACCAAACAATAATCACCAATTCTTGTTCCAAATTCGGTTATATATACCTGTAATTCAGGTTGCTTTACAATATCTTTCGAAGGTGGTTCTATACCTTCTGGAATAAATATAGCCTCATATAAAAAGTCCTCTAATACGGGAATTTCATTTTTTTCTATTTTTCTAATTTTATAGTTCATTACCAGCCTCCGACTATTTATTTTTTAATCGGTTTTAGTCCACACATACCAATACATCCACATCTAAACATTTAAGATTATGATCCACTTCTACAATCTGAAAGATGTCAATATACTTTCAGTTTCTGCAATATCCTTCTCTATCAGTGGACGCATACTGTCCTTATACTTCGATAAATCTGCACTTCTTAAGCAGGACAATATTGCCGGTATGTACTGTTGCTTTGCTAAACCCACCTGCGCAAGAACCTTAATACACTGTCTAGCCGTAATCGGTTTTTCGTCTGTTACATGATTTACAAACTCCGAGATAATTGCATCAAAACGGTTCTCTTCATCCCACTGCGCGTTTGCTGCAAGAATATATAACACTCGATTCCTCACTAATGATTTTGGATGGTTAAGCAGTGATGCAAAATCATCAAAATATTCATACCATTCATCGGTTTCTTTGCTCTCGGATATGATTTTGTCAGCAAAAGCACAAGCATATTTATCATCTTTTGCAGTCAATTTTGCAACAATATTGTCTTTCATTGTAATCTACCTCCAAACTGTTTACAGCCCCGACATATAAAAAGCTGTTTACAGCCTATATTGCATGAAATTCCCATTCTTCTGTATTTAGAGTTAGTAAACATACTCGATAAAAGCCCCATCTTACCACTTGGGCAAGCAAAATATGGTGGCTTTTCTACAAATGACATTCCACTTGTGGCGATTATCTTATCTCCATCGAAAGCAAGCCAAGAGATAAATGTTCCATCAGCCATATGACGTAGGTAATAATCTTTTAGAGTAGGTTTTAAATCAATCTCCTCTTTGGCTCCTTCTTCTCTCAATTGATTTATTCTCATAGAAATAAATATATCTAGCTCTTTTTCCGTTAATCTTCTATACACAATTGTCATTCTATTTGCCCTCGTAAATTTCGATTTATCTTTCCAGTTGTTTATAAATAATTCTTCTTAACTAATTATATCAGCACGTTCAAGATAATAAAACAACAATGTGAAAGCGCAGTTTTTTACTATACCTTCACATTTTACTTCGATCGAATTTTTATACCTCTTACTAATATAACCCCGCTGTCTTAGCAATGTATTACCCAAATACTGTACATCACAAATTGGACACTATTAATTTAATTCTCGTTCCGCTGCAATGACATGGTCAGAAGCATTACTACTTCGTTCTCCAATAATATTAAAATTGTTCTTGATCCAAAATTTTTCAGATTGTGGATTTCCTTTTACCCAGGCTAACTCTACTCTTTTATATCCAGTATTTTTTAAGTAATCACATAACTCTTCAATGATTTTTGTTCCGATACCTTTTCCTTGAACTTTTATATCCACCATAAATAAACCAATATAAGCTGTACTTTTATTCGGATATCCAGTAATCAAATCCAGTACAGCAATAAGAACATCATTCTCAAAATATCCCAAATAGTATTTATCACTTTTCGACTTCTCTGGCGGAAGTACTTCCATATCCTGAATTACGCCTTCTTTTGTAATCAACGGAGGACAATATTGATAATAAAGGATATTTTTACTACATAACTCTAGAACAGTATTAACATCACTGCCATCTAATCTTCGAACATTATACTTATTTGATATTTTTTCAAGCTGTATCTTAAATTTCTTTCTTTTGTATATTGTACGAGTAAATTTGATATCATCTCCACCAGTCTCACCGACACATATATCAAAATCATTTGGGTCAAACTCAGGAAAAAATACATCTCCGTTCTCGACAATCATATCAATTTCAGTAATATACATTATATCTATTAAAGGAAGTGCTTCCTTAAATAAACCATATCCTCCTGCTATATAAATATTTTCATTATCCACTGTATCTAATGCTTCATCCAAAGATGTAACTGTAGTCAAATTTTCTCCAAAATAATTCATACGATTAGACACAACAATATTCTTACGATTAGGAAGCGGATGACCTATTTCCTCATAAGATTTTCTTCCCATAACAACTACATTTCCTGTAGTAAGTTCACGAAATTGTTTCTGTTCGCCTTTTATTTTCCAAGGTATCTCTCCATGTTTACCAATTACATTATTTTTTGAACGTGCAACTATTAATCCAACCATTTTCGATTTAACCTCTCCATGAAAATCTATTTGTCATTATGATTGTTTACAAATATTCACCCCGAATCAATAACAATATCCTATCTTGATTCTAAATTCTACTGACATTTTGCTGACGCAAAAACCGGGAAACCTCTTATTTAGCGGCTTCCCAGCGTTTTCAAGTCACTCAAACTCGCAAAGTTCGTTTTAATAATCCTTGATTTCTTATCTTTTATTTAACATATTTGTTAATCTTTTCATTCGTTCTATTCACATTCTTTTTGTTTACCACACTTTTTAATGCCAAAGTAATTCCAGTGGATTTTTTCATTATTCTTAGATTTCATATGGTTTTCAAGTAATATATTTTGAAGAATTTACTCACCTAGTTGCCACTTGAAAATATTCAAAGAATAATATGAGAGTGATTAACTCTTTCTGAATTTTATTTTAACCTGATGTCAGATATAATACAACTAAAAGCTGATTTTATCACTCATTAATTCGCTCACTTCAAATGAGCAAATAATCGCACATAAACTATTCCCATATTGTAAACTATTAAAAAAAGAAAACGTGTATCAACTGGGTTATATATTCTACATTCATTTCACTGATTAACCTTTTTTTATATCTATAGGTTAATGTCTATATTTGAAGTTCCATATCATAAAACAACGACTTTATATGATACAGCCTTACATCGACACACTTAAATTTTTTATAATCAAAACTTCCCTGTGAAAAAGGACTTATATTATCTAAATTAGAAAGGTCTACAATCTTCAGTTCTTTGTTAGGTTTAAAAGATGCCACAGAAATATAATCTAAATCTCTTGCCCGTATTTCATGAAAAGTCGTTACAATGTCATTTGCTAAATACAAACAACTAATTCCAGCTGAGTTTGCTCGTCCTGCCGTTGCCTGCTTTGCAGGTGGAGGTCCCATTTCTTCTTTTTTTATTCCGTTTTCATCAGAAATTCTAGCCCTGAAAAGACTATCTGAATCCTTTTGCACTGTCCGTTGCATTTGAGGGCTACAAAATAATTCATTTAACAACTCAACATTAATATGATTAGAATGAAAGCGATTAATATTCTTTATAGAACTCATGAATTTTTCCCATGATGACTCCCGTAACAAACTATTTCTTCTCAAAAATTCAGAATCACATAATTTTTCCATTCCAACTTTTTCAGTAAAGAGCAAAGAATCTTGAACATATATATCTTTACATGTTTCCATAATAATTCGTTTTATATTTTCTTTAGATGCATTAAAAATTGTCCATTCTTCACATAATACATCCTCTATATAATTTAGATTTTCAATTGGAAAGTCTTTTGGCAAATCAGATACTGGCGAGTATATATTTAATATCTCTGATATGTAATCTTTTAAAATATCATCTTCATCTGTATCATAAACAGGTATGTCTATTTCTCCTGTTATTTCACAGATTCCATCCGTATTCTGGCTTTCAATAATTGAGCGAAGTTCAATATCACTAAAGCAATTTATCCCAATCAGCACTAGTATTCTCCTTCTAAAAACATATTCATAAGTTCTAAATGGTGCATTATCGAATATTTTTTTACAGTTCCTAATCCTGGATATTTACCAGTATTGTAGCATTCAATGAACCCCTTTAATCCTTCTGTCTTGAATTGATTGGTTTCTTCCACCCAATCAACTAATTTTCCTACAGCTTCACCAAACTTTCCCGCAGGGTCATTAATATCATCATTTGAATCCGAAACAAAATGTCTTATTCTCAAGCCATTGTTTTTATCAAAATATACAATGTGAATTGCTACCGCTAATGGTGCAAAACCTGATTCATTATATTCTGCACCTACAACGGAAAAATCTGAAAAACCTTTAAACCCTTCTGTGCTGTAAAATAAATGGTCTTCTGAAAAAAATTCATCTTCATTTTTGCAATAATCAGAATTTCTTGCTGCTTTTTCAAATCAATCCACGAATATTACTTTAGAATTTGGTGCTTTTCTACTGAAAGTTCTATCATCTGGAAGCAGTGTATAGGCAGGTTCTTGTTTATTATAAACATCCACAAAATCATCCAAGCAATCACATTTTGGATTAATAATCATAAAATTTTCTATTTCAGTTTTCTTCTTCAACTGGGCAGGAGTATTTTTCTTCATCAAATATGCATTAATAATACATTCTGATTCAAGTTGTTTATATAATTCATCAACTACTTTATCCTGCTCCTTCTTTTTTTCTTTTACTTTTGAAACAAACTCTCCCACTTCTGGATTCATCACTAAAGCTATTCTATGTTCCTTTTCCGTATATAGCTGTAATGTTTTTACCAATGTTGATGTAAGTTTTACAGGTTCGATAATTGGAATTACTTTGCTTCCAATTAGTTCTTTCTCTAACAACTCTCGTACTGCAATTAGTTCAAATTGACGCCCTCTTAAATACGGAAAATACATAATCAACCTCCATAGCTTTTTTTCATAACTGTCTCAAATTCATTTCTTTTTGTTTTAATTTTTCCGTCAAAATATGTTAAAAGTCTTAATTCTTTTGGAGAATCTAAACAAAATTCTACAGTTTCAATTCTCATTCTGGTTTTTAATTGTTCCAACATTTCATTGTGTAATTTTTGAATATCAATGCCTTTAATTAAACTATAACATTCCTTATAGTATTCAAATTGAATTACTTCCGGAAGTTTTAGTTTGTTGTCCAATAATATTTGTTCAAACTCGTTTTTTCTTAAAATTTTAAATATTGTATAATAATCCAAATACTTATCTACTATCTCTGCATTTCTAACTGGCTTTAATGCCTGTCGTTTCGTAAGCAACATAATACCCACACTCTGCGGAACTGTAGCCATTACTTTCTCTATATTATCCTCATAAGTTACCACTACTACTTCTGTAAAAGCTTTATAGTAATCCTGTATTTGAGTTTCAATCCTATCCAGATTATCCAATTCTGTTTTTATCTCATATACAACCCCTTTACCATTTATCATCACAAAATCTGCTTTTGATTTATCGATTGGAAGTTCTGTTAAAGCTATTGTTTTTTTATAATCATGCTTTGCAAAAAGCAATTTATTTAAAATTGTATTCTTATACAGGTATTCCGTTCTGTATTCCTTACCCATATATGTATAGATTTCACTTATTAATTCATCATATGTTTTACCATTAGGATTTTTAATATATCTCTTTATTACACAATCAAAAACATTACTTTTTTTCTGTGAAAGCAGATCTGCCAGCATCGACTTTGAAAAGAATCTTTTCAATATTAAATTATTATTCATAATCTGCCTCCTTTGCTTTTATTTCTAATAATATTTTACCACAACATTGTTGAAAAACCACAATTATTTCAATTATTATACCTCATCATCTCCGTTGCCATCTGCACATATTCCATAGAATTCTGCTCTAATAACTCAATTAACTTTGCCTTGGAATGTGGAATCATCTTAAAATAAGGTTCCTTCCTCAGGTTTTTTCTTATATCTGGCATCTTCTGGTTTCACTGCATCGGATGGAATCAACCACGTTTTCCCCTTTTTTATTGCTCCATCGATTCGTCCTTCTGAACACAATACCCCAATTCTTCTTGATGTTATATTCCATTTTTCAGACATTTCAACAGTTGTTAAATATTCCATATTAGAAACCTCCAATCTGTATCCCATTATATTCTTTTATCGGAATAATAACAAGAAAAAATAAGCTAATTTTATCGTATGTTAACTTCCAGAAATTTTGACACTCAAAAATTTAATGCCCATGATTGATAACTATCATATCAGTCATGGACATTTGTAGATTAACCACACATAAATTCATCTAAATCCTCAAGTGCTTCTTTTAATTCTAAATTTTTTTCTCTTGAAATCAATTGTGAAAGATGTATCATTTCCCAATCTTCTGGTTCACATTCCATATTGTATGAAAGTTCAATCAAATCCCACAGAAATGCTGCCTTTTTTGTCTTGGGATGATTTCTACATAACTTTTGTCGCTCTTGATAACTGCGGTCATAAGTTCATCTTTTCGGAGTTCATTTCTGAGTTTAATCAACTCTGCCAATGTTTCCTTATCAGCCTCATACTTTTTTTTAGATTTTTACAGAACGTCCTTTTGCTTTGCTATTTTTTCATCAAGCGATATCGTTGATGCTTTTCGTCCTCTTGCCATAGTGCCTCCTTATATTTTTACCACTAGTGTCTTAGGATTTAGTCTACTGCTAATTTCTTGAACCTTTTTCTTTATCTGAATTGCATCAATCCCAAATGCCTTCAGTATTGTCTTTTGATTCGCTGTAATGGCATGATCAAGTCTATATATACCATCAGCCTGTCGTATCATTTCTATTTTTTCAAGTTCTCTGATTGCATCTGGCACATTCATGAAGTTTGGCTGGCTCGTTAATCGTTCTCCCTCATCTTTGAGTTTTGTACACATACGATTCCTTATAATCAGAGCAACAAATGCGATTAGCATTTTCTCTTCCAATGCGTTGCCTGTGTAAACACGCATGCTACGATTTCCTAGAAACGACTTATCAGCTTTAAACAATTTCTCCGATGCATCTCTACTCTTGTATAGTTCCAAAGCTTCTTTTGCCGTCATCTCTGCAGATGTAATAATACTGAAGTATCCACACAGTTTTCGTTCTTCCTCTATAACAGAAGACTTTTCAATCGCACAGACAAAGCATTGATCCGGTTTTCCTTCATGATAGTATTCAAGGCTGAAGTACTTTTCATAAGATTTATCTATTACAACCTGATGACCTTCAAATTTTCTGAAATAAGCCGAAAGCTTGTCAATCTTACCCTCAAGCTGTTCCCTTTCCCCAGCTGCCTTTCCATAGCCATACATGATCTACGAGGTATGACTCAAAAAGAACTTGGTATCAAAGCTGGATTTTCAGCCGCTACTGCCGATGTTCGAATACGACAGTATGAAAGTCATAAAATGATTCCAAAAGAAGATAAGTTAAAAGAGATTGCTACTGCTCTAGATGTAGATGTAAGTGCACTTAAAGATTATGACATCTATTCTGATCTGAATCTGATGCAGATTTTATTTGAATTAGAGAAAATCATGGACTGGTAATAGAAAAAGAAGCTGATCGATATGTATTATCATTTGACGAGTCATACCCACTGTTTCGATACACTAACTATAAGCTCGACAGCTGGTACCGAGCCAAATCACAACTTCTATCCTATTCAGAAGATTCGGGATATGATGATAAAGAATATTTACTTTGGAAATACAGATTTCCACTTGATACTATGGAAATAGAGAACATGAATGCGACTAGAGTACAGGGAAAATACAAGCCATTTGTGAATAACACCTATAGCATAAAAAAGGTCAATGAATTCATTCTTTTATTTGAGAAATTAATTAGAAGTGGATTTGATATACAGATTGCTTCAGCTCCTGAAAGATCTGGGATTGGAACTTTTGTTTGCTGTGCCATATTTAAACATTCAGAATTGTTAGAAGCTACTGGCGAAGCAGCCAATGCTTATGCGGAGTATCTTTCCATGATAAACTACCTGGAGAAGTCAGGAATAGAGATTGAGAGGGAGACGAACTCTTTTGATGGTGAAACACTGTTAGGGGTTTATTTTTATAGTTCTGTGTTGTCCACTGCGCTCAATCATACGGTACGGGAAATAATTGCGGCATATAAAGCTGGGACATTAGATGATAAGATTATGCAAATGCAGTATAAGGATTCGCTGCAGACATTTAATGTGCCGATTGAAAAGTGATTCTTAGTAGAAGAACCCATCTAGTTAAAAATTTTGACTAGATGGGGTTTTGTCTTTTCGAACTAGATTTGTAATACTGTATAATTTTTAGATTTTGTAAATCTTAGTTGTTTGCTCATAATCTGATATATATTAAAATGGACATTTATCAAAATATCCGTTTTCTTTCCAATATTCAAAGGGATAATTTCCCTTGCCAACATATTTTTTTAAGATAAATTTATTTATCTGATACATAACTAATGAAGATATATAGGGTTTCTTCTTCTGTAAATAATAGAATCTTTGTGCAGCTTTGTGAAGTCTGTTTTCTTGTTTCTTTTGTTTCTCACCTGGCATCTTGTCCCATTTGTCCGTAAACATTCTTATTCCAAGTGAATATACACGATTAATCCCCCAGTTTTTTAAATACTTTTTAATAGGCTTGATTGCTGCCGTTGAGCCAGTTCCTGTTGATATTATAAAAGCCTTTTTACTGAATATTTCTTTTCGTGGTGCAACTGTTAGTGTTAAAAAGTCAAGATGATCCAATAGATTTTTCATACAGCCAGTCATGCTACAAGCACCATAATGAGGTGTTGCAAAAACAAGTGCGTCTGCATTCATTATCTCTTGATATATTGGCTCAACATATTGGGTATGAGGACATTTATTATGAGGATTACTGAGACATAATTGACACCCCACGCAAAATTTAGGAATGGCATCCAGCAAAAAAAACTCTGAATAAGAAACATCGCCGAGCCTTGACAATTCATCCATAAAACACATGGTTGCAATATATGTATTCCCTTTTCTTGGACTACCATGAAAAACCACAACTTTCATACTGTACCTCCTCGTATAATATAAATACTCCCCTATTCCACAATGAAATTAGAGTCTGCAGAATAAGGACTATTTTTCTACATAAACAATTATATATTACTATTCTTAAAAAACGTATCTCTTTTTCTAAATATTTTTAAATGTTCACCCCTGCCATTCGACATTATTATCCTATCGTGATACTAAATTCTGCTGACATTTTGCTAACGTAAAAACTAGGAACCCTCTTATTTAGCGGGTTCCCATCGTTTTTAGGTCACTCAAACTCTTGCTGGGCATTTTGCCGCAGCTCATCAAATACTGATAAATAGCGGTTTCTGGTATATCTATTCCAGGAAATGTTACGCTTTCCGCATTGTCTTTCGTTCTTTTAGTAGCAGAATAGTAGCAGACTTTAAACTTCTAAAGATTGATATAATCTACTTTTTTATTATTCACTTGGCAGTTGTACTCAGTGGCTTACGAGTCACTGTTACGCTGCAAATATCACCATGCAATGTGGCGTCTTGTCGCCACTTTTGAAATGAGTTTGCTATGAGCAATCAACATAAAAATCCAACCATAAGTTTCAGGGTAGCTGAATATGAACGAAAAGCTATTGAAGCACGCATCCTTGCCAGCGGTATGATGAAGAAAGATTACTTTGTTCGTTCCTGTATCTATAATCGAATCTGCGTTGTGGGCAAGAAAGAAACAATATATCCTTTGGTTCAAGTCCTAAGAAAATTATATCTTCAACTTTATACCATGCATACTGCTTTTACCAATGATGCTACGAATACTCTTCCAACTTCCGAGGAAATCTCGGCACTTCAAACCGAATATGAGATTGCACTAAAAGCTATTATTGATATGCTTGATGGTGCCAAGTATCTTTGGAAAGGAGAACCTCATGAATGACTTTAACTTTCAATTTGCTATGTACAATCCAGTAACTGATACTGTGGAAGTTAATACTGGCACTGGTACTGCTCTCTTTGTCCGTTGCAAAGATTTTAATTCCACTGTCATGTTTGATGATCCAAATGATGTTGTTTATTTGTATCATCTGGCTGAGGAACAGCCACTGACATATGCTAAATTTGCATTATCTGATGATGGATTGCAGGAATATGTGGATGCTATGAATTGGTTTAATTACTAAAAACCATGTATTCCATATCAAAATAATTTCTCAAATTATCACCTTTTATTTCATATATCGCTCGTTTTATTACACACATAAACGAGCGATATTCTATTAATCACAGTCCTACACGTTCCCATAAATCAGATTCAATGCAAGTAGCGGTCCTTGTTCATAATCTTTATCTGGTCTTTCTTCTTTTATTTGTTTGAATTGTTTTAGAAGTAAGTCTGTATATTCTACCTTTTTCTTAACTCCAAAAACAATGCACAATTCAGAGCGCGCATAGGGATTTCTTATTTCTGGGAATAAATTATAAAGTTGATCTGTATATTTCTCATCGACATTTGCCAATAATATTGCTGTATTTTCTATAAAAACATCATGACCCGAGGTACTTATTCTTTTCAGAACCAATGGCATAATATTATCCTGGTAATCTATCGCCTTTTCTAATAGTAGACTGCTATTAGCTGGGTCTTTAATTTTTCTCATGTATAATACAATATCTTCTGCTTTGCACAAGTTCATAATATTTTCTTTTTCCGTTTGATATTGTTCAAGTCTTGACTGTTCCATCGCCGGAACCACAACATCTGCGACTTGATTATTTAATTCTGATATTGTAAGAGTTATCATTCTAAAATGCGTTAGCATAGCCGTCGATAATTCATCTAACGGATTGTCTTTAAAAAAATTCTTTGGTAAATTGTTATTTTGCATATAGCCTCCGTATTTTACATCTATTATTTCACTTATTTACGTCCATCTTTCATTCCACAAGTTCTCAATTCTTTATGAAAGGCACTTCTTCTGGAATAGTTCTGTTTATACTCAAGCATTAATCGTTGTTTGCCATTCAAGACTCCTCTTGACTCCAAAACCTCACCCAATGCTGCAATATATTCCGCACATTCAAAATAATAATTTCTATGGTTTCCTTCCATAATGCCATCCACCCTTTTTCTTACTAGCATTTCTATCCATTCCAAGTAAACTTGCTGTTCGCTTTCCGTCATGGGATGTAGTACCTTAGATCTGCAAAAGCTTTTCCAACAGTATTCCATGTCTGTTTCATTTATTTCAACTGAAACGCCTTGTCTGTATTCTCCTGTTGTAAATGCAACAGAAGACACAATTTTAGAAAGCATTGCCTTTCCACCTTCTGATAATTTTTCTTCGTTTATTAAAATCATTAAAAATGCGGCCAGTCCTTGTTTCATATAGGATGAACTCCATCCTAGTGCATCCTTATAATTCATCCCATGATCTTTTATATATTTATATTCACCATTTAACAATGCAATCAAATAAGTATTATCAATATTTGGCGTATTTTCTTGCAAATCCATAGGTTTATCATAATATATATGCCGTTCCTTCACCTTCTTTAGCATATTATGATTAATATTTTGTAGATCTTCTTTCCATTCAGAAAAATCGTTACATTCCATCATCATCCGAATATAATTAGCCACACGTGTGTCAGAGCGAAACGCTTCTAGCCAATATAGTTCAACTGCTTTGGTCACCTTATCCTTTTCATCCAGAATAATATCTGCCACCAATAAAGCTATTCTACTTCTCACAAGATACTTTGTATCTATCTGTTTAAGTGCTTCATTCCCTATTGAAATCATTTCTTCCAAGCAAATTTTATCACGATTTTCTTTTATGTATTTTTCATATAATCCAGGATGCTGCTCGTAATAAATTCGTGCATTGGAAAGCAAATTATCTGAATTATTCGAAAGTTCTATTGCCTCATCCAATAATTTTTGTGCAATATACGAATTTTTATTACCAAGATAAGCCGTCCAGATTGGAAGAAATTCATCAAATTCCAGTAATTCTTCCCCACACTGCATAATCTTCTCTATAGAAATATCCTTATCGCTTGCATTCTGTATCAAAACATAAAGGGCATCTGGTCTTTCATTCAGCGAATTTGCATAATAGGTAAGATACAACGCATCCGTTACCAACATTTTATAATTTATTCGTGATAACTCATATTGTTCTAATTGTTCTATCCCAAGTGGTTCGTCCGAATACTCCTGATATTCACCTCCCACCATAATTTTAAGACCAATCAGCATTTCAGAAATTTCATATCCTTCTTCATACATTTCTTTATCTACACAGGTATGTACAAATTTGCACGCGTCTTCTATAGTAGTTCCAATTCCTTCTGGATCTTCAAAGTTAAACTCATCTTCATCACTGTTGTACCAGTCATCATATTCTTCATTTAAATATCCAGACAAGCAGATTTCCCAGTTTTCAATTTTCGTCAATTTATCTTTGATTCTCTCATAATTATTTCTATCATCTTCCTTATACTCGTTCCGTATATGCGAAGAATCTATCTCTTTATCACATATACACTTCTTTAGTCTGTTCAAAAAATCATCCCGAGAATTTTCAGGAAGCACTCTTGCAATGTCATGCACAAAAGTTGTCAATTGTTTTTTTTCCATTGATTGAGACAAAGAATCAACGTCATTCAGAAATTTTGATAAATTCATCTGTAAGCCACCTTTCCGTATGCATTATCTCCCACAGCATTTTTTATACTTCTTTCCACTTCCACATGGACATGCAGCGTTCGGATATATCTTTTCTGCTTTTACAACAGGTACCTGCTTTGGTGCTGTGAATTCATCAAAAATATCATCTTCTCCCAGTTCCCAATGTCTAAATGAATCCTCAAATTTATCCATTTGTTGCTGGTACCACTTACTTTCGTTATGTTTGCCAATATAGTCAGCTAGTTGTTTTGCACGCATAAATAGAACGGAATTGTCTGCATAACAAGCAACTCCCCAAGTTGCTCTTCTAACCACTGAGTATGCTTTTTCTGCGTCTCCATTTTCAAAAAGAATCCAGCAAAAGCTATTGATTCCATTGCAGTTTTGTGGATCCATTGTCAGCCATTTTTCGTAGTGGCTGTAGGCTTCTTCTTTTTTATCTTCATAAAAAAGTGATTCGCCTATTCCACACAAGAAACAACTATCATCATCGTCTTGCCAGTCAAATATCTCTAGTACCTTTTGACAAAAAGTAATTCTCTCCTCATATTTTCTGGCATTTCCAAGTTCCATCTCATAATCCTGAAGCCAGCCATCTATTGCATAGACATAGTCTAGTTCTTCTATCAATACAATCAGCGGCTTTTTTTTGGATTGGTGTTGTATAACGGACTGGAATATTAACCATGCCTTTCCCCAAACTTTAAGTCCTTCTTCTGATTTCTGTTCGTCAAAGTACTCATATCCATCCTGTACAAGTTTATCCCATTCATCCCATTCCGTTTCTACATGATGGTCATCCTCAAAATCAATACATTGTTGAACCATCTCTTCAAGACTTTTTTGATACTTTGCTTCATCAAATGATTTTCCTACTTTAAGAATATCATAGATTTCCGTTAATGCTACTGCCCCTATTTTGTCTTTTGCCTCTGACTTTGAATATCCTGCATCTAACAATTTTTCATAACATTCCTTTGTGCAAGGTGGATCATTTGCCTTTAGTTGGTTATCTACTACTTCCAATATCATATTCTTTAACCGTAAATTTTCCATTGTTTTATCTCCTACACCTTTTATGTTCATCTTCTTATACATTTCTACCAAACGTAATCTCCATAATCTCCTGCGCAATTTCCTTACTCACAACTCGCATTAAATTGTCATCTTCTTTTTCCCCAGACAATAAATTTATGCTTCCGTACCATACAATTTCCTCATCAATAATCGCATAATGTTCATGCATGATTGCTTCCTGCCTAACCATTATTCCAACCTCCATAAGCTGATTAATCAATTGTCTAGTCTTCTCCACTCTGTTTTCTGGATAACTTTCTGGCTTCAACGTTATGACTGTTACACCCACCCCAGATTCTTGCCTTTTCCGTAACAAGGAAATAATTCGTTTTACTTTCTTTTCATTGATACCTGGACTGGAAATAATAATATTGTTATTCGCTTCAAGAAGATCTTTTTCATAAATTGTCCCATAGGATTCGTTGTCATAAATAGCATTTGCAATCTGCTTTTTATCTGTTAAAGCCAAGCATATTTCATAACCAATTTTCTTATATGCACGAAGTCTCTTATGGTACATTCTCTCCAGTACTCGGATATGCGAATCCACATAATCATAAATAATTACATCCTGTTTTCCTTCAAAATCTCTATGTAATCGCCCTGCATATTGTTCTACATTTCCTTGCCATGCGATTGGTGTAGTTAACATCATGGTATCAAGCCTTGGATAATTGAAGCCTTCCCCAATATATTGTCCTATTGCCACGAGTACAATTGTTTCATTTTCTGGCACTTCCTTCATTTGCTTTCTGATTAAATCTCGCTCTTTGGCACTTTTTCCACCCTGCAACAAGAAAATATGATCTGATTTTCCACTTAACTTTTCATATAGATACCCTGCATGGTCTTTAAATTTAGTTAACACCAAAGGTGTTCTTCCATTCTTAAGGCAATCTTCTACATCAGAAATGATCTGATTATTTCTGATGTCACTTTCTCTAACCATCTGATATGCTTCATTTATCTTAAGTGTTTCTCCTTCGGCATGTACTAGCCTTGTGAAACGTGGATAAACAAAATGTTCTATTCCTTGCTCTTTTGCCTTATCCTTAGCCGTGTAACGATACCTGATTGGACCAAACTGCATAAATACTTTTTGCTCCTGACCGTCATCACGTTTTGGTGTCGCCGTCAGTCCATACACATATTTTGCATTTACTTCATTTAATACTTCTTCTGCTGTTTGCGAAGCCCCATGGTGACATTCATCCATGATCACTAAGCCATATTCTTTCACAAGTTGGTTGATTTCTCCTTTTTTACCAAGAGATGAAATCATTACAACATCTATAATTCCAGTAACCGAATTATGTCCTGCATACATACGTCCGATTACACTTTTTCTCTTTTTAATCCTGCCGGTAGCAGTTTTATACTCTGGTAGTTCTTCGTCAATATGTAGAAACTTTTCAAAATCCTCTACCCAGTTCTTCATAATTTCTGTGTTATGAACCAATATCAGAGTATTTACTTTTCGTGCGGATACCAGATAGGCACCAACTGCTGTCTTTCCAAATGCAGTAGCAGCTCCAAGTATCCCAATATCATAAGAAAGCATTTTATCGGCGGCTTTCTTTTGTTCTGGATACAGTTCTCCTACAAAAGAAACTGATATGCTTCTACCAGCTTGTCTACAATCTTCTTTTTTAAATGACACACCTGAATCCGTAAGTTTTTCGACTAATTTGTCCTCACAACCACGAGGGATACAAACATAATGATCGATATCCTGACTACAGGATATAATTCTTGCAGTTCCCTGAGTTGCAAAACCCATTGCCTGATTCTTATAAAACTCTGGATTACTAAATGCAGCTAATCTTCGAATTTGATTCTGCAAACGTGGTTTTACATTCTCTATATCTATATATAACTGGTTCGCAAATGTAATGTTTAAAACACCATCAACGTCAGATACTTCAAATCTTTGTTTCTTCTTTTCCCATGGTTTTGATTCTTCATTTTCAATTTTTTCAACAATCCCACTCATATCTTCTGCAAGAACCCCAAGCAAACCATCTGACATCCACTCATTTACTTTTTCTTCAATATAAGCTTTGGACATTTTACTGGTCTCTCCTAGAACGTTCCATTGATTCGGATATGCATTCCACTTTTCATCAATAAAAGAACTATTGCCATTTTTCAAAGCCTGTCCTTGTAATGGCAGCGCAATTAGATTACCTAATCCACCCTCTGGCATATGATCCTGAGCTGGCAACATTCTATCATAAGACTTAAAATTCTTTTGATTTACAGATTCCGCTCCTTTTGTAAGTAATGCTGTTCCAAATTTTCTAGCAAGTGATGCTGGAATGGATTCTTCAAAAAATAGCCAAATATGTGCGCCCTTCCCTGAACGTGACCGTTCCACCAATACCTGAATATTATTATTTTTACAAATGGCACGCATTGCATTTACTTCTTCCATCCATTCATCGTCAGTATTTGCAAAATCGTCTCCATTTGTTTTTTCATCGTGATTATCAAAATCAAACACAATGAAATTACAGGTTTCATCTGGAAACATCGGATATAAGCCGATTACGTCAGAGCAATCTTCTCTTTCGCCGTTTAGGTGATTCATTATATTTTCACCAATCAGTGGCTTATAGTTTTGGTTTTTACACTCGCCACATTTAATCTTGTTACCCGTTTTCTTAGGACATATAGCGTCTTTCCAAAAGTTCCAACACTGCGTATAGTAACCATTCTTTCCTGTTTTTGGATTTGGCTTGCCACCACGCTTGCTATATACATCCATTCTTCCTTTAAACATAGAATAAAAGTATTTCGCATGATTCCTGGTTATCACTTCTGGAATTATACGTGCTTCTTGGTTTTCTTCTGTAGAATCAGTATGTAACACTATTTCTTCAGATTGGTCAATGTCATCTTTATAAAGAATCTTTGCCTCCATCAAAATACCTTGAAGATATTCCACTCTGGATTCCAAATTGTAAACTTTTTGTTGTAATTCTTGTATTATCTTATCTTTGTCATCCATGGGAATACCTCCTTTACTTGTTTTACCAGACTGCAAGTTGTTGCAAGTTAAATTTTGATGTTTTCATCTTTGTTCCACGTGTTTTTCGTTAAAAAATAGGCTATATAAATTCGATAGAGCATTTATTGCAAGTTACTGCAAGTTAAACTTATGCCCTGTAAGAAATATCATTTCATATGCTTTCTATGCTTGACCGACTCTTAAACAACATTTTGACCGACACATTGACCGTCATCTTCGCTCAGAACTTTGGTCAAACTTCGCTCATTTTTTTGAGCGGAGTTTTAATTATTTCCTTCATGACTCATCCTTATTAATAAATCGGCTCTTTCCTTTACCCTTACCTTTAACAGCTACCACGACTTCCAGTTCTCTTAATTTAGACATTATTTCAGACGCTGTTGAATCGGAACATTTTAAAATTTTTCTTACATCCGATGCTCCAAACACCTGATTAGTGTCTATTTCATTGTATATTCTTAAAATATTTTCCATTGTTGGTTCGTTATATTTGTATTTTTGAATCTCCGATTTTATCTTGTCAAAATCCAGCTTTTTATTTTGAATCTCCGACTCTTTACTATCAATATCCGGGTTTTCATTTCTAATCTCCGACTTTTTATCATTAATCACTGGTTTTTCAATATTTGAATTACGAATAACAGCCTGTAACATAAAGGCATTGCTATAATATTCTGGTGCTTGAAGACCTACTGCTTCCAGTTCCTTACACATACGATCCACACCTTCACCATACTCTTTTACAAAACTATATATTTTTAAAAATTCTGCAATCTTTGGATTTCTTGAAAAATGTGTGTATCTTATGTTTTCTGCCCTTACAAGTCCTGGTAATCTGCCCGGACTCTCAACGACCATACGGTTATCAAAAAGCTTAATTTGTATATCTGTTCCGCGAATGCTATAGTCTCTATGCGTAACTGCATTAACTACAATTTCTTGTCGTACAAATTTAGGATATTCTTCTTCGGTAACAAACTTACCATCTTTCCCTAGATATGTTTTCTCTTTAATCTGAGTATCTAAAAATGCTATGGAATCATTAATCATTTTCAGAATATTTCCTTCAAAAATAACGTCCTTAATGACATTCATTTCAGTACCAAACTTTTCCTCAATTCCTTCATATCGAATGAACCGTACTCTAGCTCTTGGAAAATATAATTGCGGATTCTTACCAAATAATAATATTGCGGCTGAGCTGACTTGGATATTCCCTTTTTTCTCTTTTACAAATCCTTTATTTTCTTTAAGATATTCTAAGGGACTTTTCGAATATCCAATTTTTTGAATATACGCTTCAACAAATTCCATATCGATATCTTCGATTTCTGCTTCTGGAACAGGCTTGTCTTCGAAAAATCGTTCTCCTTTGTCATACATTAGCTGCGTACGCTCTTCAAACGTCAATTTCTTTGACTTATCTCCCACTCGCATAAAAACTTCATCTGCTTGATTTGCATGAACTTCTACACTTGGTTCAATATGCATTAAAGTAACATGATTCTCTCATCCTTTTGAATCAACACATGGAATTGTTTCAATCTCCACCTTAACTGTTGGAACACAAAAATCAAATGGAACGCGCAGAAGTTCATTTAACTTTGATGTTTCAAAATCTACTCCTTCAACTCTACGAGTCTTATCTGATATCCCAATCGCAATCGTACCACCATCCGCATTTGCAAATGCCACAATGTGTATAGCCAATGCTTTAGGTTCAATACTTATGCTTTTACGATCAAAAATTTGTTCCTCTTCAAATTGCAATACCTCATCTATATTCAACAGGCAACACTCCTTCCTATATAAATCTATTAATTACATTCATTTTTTCAATTGGTAGTTTATTTATCTCTCTATTAAATATCACTTCCTCTTGATTTATCCTGACTATGTAAGGTTCCAGCCATTCGATATCTTCAAATGTAAAACCATATCGCAACATCCATATTTCTTTTTCATTTTCCGTACCATATTTAATCAATTGCACCATTTTTTCAGCTCTATTGTCATTTGTTCTTTTATAGTATTCAGAAAATGCAGCAATATAAATATCACTTAATTTAAATCCGATAATTTTATCTAAATAGTCATACGTATCAAATACAATCCTGTCGTAATCTACTGCAATAGCTCGTGTTTCTTTATTTCCGAACATGCTAAAAACAGGAAGTTGCTTATCTGGAATATCGGCATACCCAGTTACAAATGCCGCATCCAAATGGTCCAGTTTTAATTTTGTCAAATATTTTTCAAGTTCTGTCCCCTCATCAATGACTTTTTGCAATTGATCTCTCTCCTGCTTTTTACTTGCGTACGAATATCTATAGAAACAAATATCTTTAAAAGATTTGCAATGAATCTGCCATAGCAAAATTTTTATTGCTGTATTAAGAACATTTTTTTCACCAGCACACAAATCTCGTCCCAAATAATGCTCATATAACCTTATAAACTGTTCATAAAGCTCTAACTGGCACTGTTTATCCTCATTGATGGTGTTCAAACTGACTAATGTACCATTTCTATACATATCGTCTAATATATTTTTAATTGTATTATCAGCATTAAAAGTTCTTAATTTGTCTAACTGTTTTTCGGTAATATTATACTCTTCAGAAAGTGTTCCATCTAATATAGCTTCTTTATACTCTTGTAAATCTTGTTCCAATTCTAAATCCTGTTCCAACATTGATACCGTTTCAAGTACTTCATCTTCATTAATAATATCCCTTAATTGAGACATGTTATTCTTTTTAACAACAATACTTCCATAATCAAATTTTTTATCTAACGATGAACGACCCGCTCGTCCAATTAAATTCTTTAACGATAATGGTTTACTAGCCTCAAAAGTATTTAGAAACACAATATCAAATGGCATATTAATTCCTTGTTCTAATGTAGATGTAGCAAAACAAATCCTGCAAAAACCTGCTTGTGTAAACTGCTCTAATAACAGCCTGGCTTGTAATGGCAACGAACCATGATGAATTACTATTCCATGCTTCATCATGTGAATCATCTGCGAATATCTTTCTGCCCCACTATCATCGTTTGCTCCTATATACTTCTTTATCTGCTTTATATATTTTTTTGCATCTTTGTCAATAATCTCAGGACACATCTTAATATATCTACTAAATTGAGAAAATACCTTTTTATTATATATACTTGCCTTTGTTGTATATACCAAGATACTTCCTTGCTTTTTTATTGCTTCTTCTACTGGATCATAGCAACACAGATGTTTTTGGTTTCCCATAATATCCTTGTTAATACCAAAATGATAATACTTTCCTCCATCTAATGCATAAAACATCTGACCAACGTTTCTGAATTTATAGCATTTTGCACTTGAATTATTTGTATTGAAATGATTTTTAACAATCTGTGCATCAGGATTCTCAATAAATGGATGTGCAAAAACAAATTTAGAATCTGGATAGGCTTTTTGTGCTCTTCTTATAATACTATCAAAAAATAGTCCTCTAGACGATTTTTCATTACTTAACTGCGCCTCATCAAATAAAAAAATATCGACAACAAATTCATCCTTTTTCTTAAATAGTTCTTTGCATCTCTCTGGTGTAACAATAAACACATTTCGTTTTGCCTTTTTAACATTAATCTTATCAATAAAAGTAAGTATATTTACGCTCTTATCCTCAATAAATTTACATAACGAATAATAATATTCATTTATTAATGCTCTTGATGGAACAACTATTACAACATCATGATTTGAACTATATATTATGTTTCTAAATACATAGGATTTTCCTGTGCTTGTGGGAGCTGAAAAACTAAAACAATTATTATCCGCTATACCGTCTACTATATTTGCCTGAACAGGTGTATATGTATGATTATATGTTTCTTTTATATGTTTTGAATACATACCAAATATAACTTCCGGCAAACATTCCGTATTAGTGTTTTTGTAATACAACCCCATATATTTTAATATACGATTTTGCCACTTGATAAATTGATCAGATTGGTATATTGATAGGTAACATAATACTTCCATATTAGTAATACTATCTGGTCCATTTTTATATATGTCAGACACAACATATTCCATGATCTGTTCGATTTCTTCACCTTCAATGATTTTCTTTATTAAATTATTCATATGTTCACCGCCAAATACAAAACTTCTTTATTTTCTGCAATATTAGTATAATGGCTATTAGAAACAATACCTTTAATAATCGTTTCAGATGAAGTTCCTTTAGATGCAAATGCTATCGCATATGCTTTGTCACCATTATTTGCATAATCCAAAGATTCATCCTCAAAGAATTTATCAATATCATTCAAGTCTGACAAATCCTGACCTTCTCTAATAAATCTATCAACCTGTTCCATTCCAACTCCATATGCATTATTTCTTGAATTGTATTTTGCTTCTCCGAAGATAATAATATTATCGTTATTAGCAGAATAAAAATCGAATCCAGGATTACCAGATACTTGTTCCTTAAAAAGTTCCGCCAATGGTACGTCTAAATATTTCATTTGACTGACTAGTGCCTTTCTTGCTAGTTCAGATACCACATACTCCCCTGAATCTTTTGTAATTACATCATCAATATTCTTTTGAATTTTATCTGCCAAGTATTTTGCTGACTCGTCCGCTCGTTTGAAAAAACAATTTCTTACATACGTTTTATCAAATCTTGAAATCCACGACATATCCGAGAGAGATGAAATTATGTCCCTAAGTGTAACAGAAATATCTTCTGGTTCAATTCGTATGTATGTAATATTATCGTAATTTTGTGTATCTATTCTTTTACACTCAAGAATTTTCATAATCGCACCCCTCCGCACCACTCTACAAATACACGTCTCTCACCAACTCCATTATCTTATCTGTAAGACTATTCAAATTATTTTCTTCAGCCATTGAGCTAATTTCTTCCTTACCACCAAAACACTTTCTCAAAACTACACTCACTACTTTTTCATCTGTAAGTTCTTGTTCAGATAAGTCTTTAATAATCTTCTCAATCTCAATTGCTACATCAGCGATCTGATTACACTTCTCATTAGAATTTCCGATATCCTCTGCCACCATACTGCCACTTTCTTTTTCATACGGATTAAAACCATAAAATGCACTGCATGCAATAGGGCAAATTGTATCGTAAATTATTTTTGCTCCCAATTCTCTTTTTATCTGTCGAGGATATATTAATTTTCCCTTTTCTGATGCCATTTCCAGTTTTTCTTCTGCTATCTTGCTTGGCTTTGTAATTCTTTGCAGATAAGCCAACATACGATTTGCAAAATTCTGATTAAATGTTGATTCTTGCACTATATTTGGTATATACTGTGTAATCTTGTTCTCCTCAATTTCTTTATTTGACAGATATATATCATACATTTCTGATGCACACAGCTTAACCACAGCAATATTCTCTAGATTCTTGTCGCTAATGGTATGTAGCATTTTCATTTCTACATATCCGTATTCTGATTCTGATTTTTCCTGTGGACAGAAAAACATATTCTGAACATATTTATAGCCTTGTTTTGCAATGAATTCGTCAAATGCCAATTGATATAAATATTGCTTGGTAACATCTCCAACCCCAGGCTGCCCTACTGCTTTCCATTCATTTTTCTTTAATTCAAAATCAATGCAATAGTACTTTGCATCATATATGCCAAAACAATATTGCTTCTTTTCAATATCTACTGGATATATGCAAATTAGATCAGGGCGCAAGGTTTCTTCCTTAGCAGGTCCTGCTGGAGGATTATTTCTATACCAAACTGGTTTATCAATTATGCTTCTTAATGTTTCGTTTTTTATAGATTCGTACTCAGGAGCTGGTCCCAGTGGAAGACTTTCTATTTTTTCATCTAAAACACTTCCGAAATTATTTGAACATACTTTTTCCCAAATCAGATTAAAAGAATTTGTTCCATATAAACTATAACTTATGTTTTCTTTATTTGATTTATCATTTGCAATATACGTATATAACGTTTTAAGAAGATTCTGTTTTCTTGTCATATACTGGGTTTGAATTTCATTTTGCAATCTATATAAAATATAATCAGTATCACCAAAATCGATTAATGTGGTATCCGTCAATTCAACATCTGCGATTTCAAACAATTCCAATAGTCCCGTTTCTTTTAGTTCTTTTGAACATACCGACAAAATACATTCATGCAAGCGTTTAAAAAAATCTAAATCATTATCAACAATGTTCTGTGTTTGCAATTCAACATAATATGGTCTGTTATTTTGAATCAACGCATATGTCTCATTAATTGTCTTATCCCACAAAATTTCCCCATCACCGTTTGTTTCAATGATTTCATGTTGATTTGTATAAAGACCATATAAAAAATATTCCTCTAACAAATGCAGTGATACTGCCAGCTTATTAAAAATTTTACTGTCATCTTCTCCATTGTATAGATAAATTAGCTGTTCATTTGAATTGTATTTTTTAATCACCTTAAGAACCTGCTTAAGTTCTTCCAATGGTGCATCACTTGATCGTATGTATTTCGGATAACATTTAAAAACTCGTCCTTCAAGAAGAACCACGCCTACGTAATCAAATACATATTCAATATCTCCAGTATTGTCTACCACATCCGTCAACACAATATCTTCGTTTGATATATCTTCAAATTCTGGTTTACTTCTTTTAATTGCTTTTACAACTCCATATTTCTTAAGTATTCCAACAAGGCGTTTGGTCTCTTCACCGTTTTCTTTAAGAATTTCTGAAATCCTTTGCAATGTGTAATGTTTTCTTTCACGAAAGAAACCTTTCGCCATGCTCTACACCTCTATTCTTGTAACGTTTTTTCAACATACTGGAGATCAGAAATTCCAAATATTTTTTCACCATCAGTTTCAAAAGCTTCGCAAATTTTAGAAAATAACTTTCTTTCTTTACACCCTGGGAATATTTTCTCAGGACGCATTTTCATAACATCTTCAAATAAGTACATAATCACTTTACTTTCAAACGATTTAACAAAATTATCTTCTGCCTCTTCATCTCTAAGAGCATTTTCTAATACTGATTTTGAGATAAAAAATGGTCCAAGTAGTTTGTCCTCATTTATTCTATTTTCTTCTTGAGATAGAATAGAATTAATTCTTTTACGCAATTCATTCCAATATACATATTTTCTGTTTTCCCCTAGTCCAATAGGTATAACATATTCTGCGACTTCGTCTTCTTCCTCATCTATTCCAATATATTCAAATTCCCATCTTCTTTTAAATGCAGTATCCATAGGAAATACTCCTTGATCAGCACTATTCATTGTAGCCCAGATGAACATATTTGAAGGTATACGAATCTCTCTATTATCAACTTCATACATCCATAATTCTTCGTCAAGATAATTTTTCAAGTCTTCTGATGTTGCAATACTATACTCGCTGACTCCGTTTTTCCGATCTAATAGTTGAAATACATCTCCAAAAACAGCGGCAACATTTGCACGATTAATCTCTTCAATTAAAAGCAATTCATCTTCTACTGCAAAAGAGATTTCTTGAATTAATTGTTTCGCATTATCAATTCTATGTACAGATTGATATTGTGTGTTATATTCATCAAGCTTCTCTTTACTAATGATTGGCTTATCATAGGATATCTTATCAAATCTTAATGTTACTCTTAGCGCACCATCTTCTTCTGATTCATCAATCTCTGGATTTGAAATTACTTTGGCAATAGCGTATATACCATTGTCATAACCGAAACTGTTATTTCCAATGTACACAAGTGCAATATCTCCTTTTTTCATATCCTTTGTTGCCTTAAATGACTCTATATCCCCTTCTTTTTGTATTTCTTCAAAAAGATTCCAATGTTCCATTGAAGTTGCAGGTTCATAATATACATTTACATTTTCTAGGTCTTTATACTCGCTATTAATTAAAAAGCTTTTTTGAGCCTTTAAAAACACACGCATAAATGGTCCAGGTATATACTGATAAGAGATTTCTTTTTTTTCTTCTATTATCTCCATCACTGGTTTATAGGTTCCAACAAATTGAGAATATGCATAGTTTGGATGGAATGTCACTCTTTCCATATTTTTTCCAAAACTTTTGCTATCTTCATATAATCTGTGGCTTTTCCCAGTTCCCGGGGCACCAAATACAATTCTATTTTGAGGGAAGTTAATATTATTATCTGTTATATCTTTATCTGAATTAGTTACAACATCAACGGAATCTGTTTTCTCTTCTTGATTCATCCTAATATATGTTAAACTATGATATGAGCGCACTCTTTCTGCGTATTGTTTTACATCATTAATATCCTTATCAATTGCGATAGAAATTTTCCCACCTTTTGATTCCACATAGTAATTTAACCCTTCCGATAGTGCACCTTTTAATATTCTTAAAGCACCTTTTGCCTCAGCATCTCCATTTATATCAATCTCTTCTTCTCCATCAATTACATCATATAAACTTAATAAATTAAAAACTATCCCTTCACTTCCACTTTGCAACTTGCAAATTGCATTTTCAGAAAAACAAGTTAATATTCTAATTAAATTTCCTTCAAGTTCTTGATCAATTTTATTTGCACTCCCAGAAATCCAATTAAATAAAATTTGCCTGTAGTTATCATTGTTGGTAATCAAACAATCAATAATGTCCATATTACTTGTGAAGGATATTATTTTGTTGTATCTTGTTCCACCTGTTCGCTCAGCACTATCAGGTTTACTTGTATCTACAAAGGATATTTTAGCTACCCTCCACACAAGTTCTAGCCCCACAATTAAAGCTTCTAGCTGTGACTGGAAGAGTTGATTTTGATTAACAGTCTGAATAAATTCATTAGAATCTATGCTATTATCTTTCAGTTCCCCTTCAAAATATTCTATTATATAATTTTTATAAGAGTCATCAATTTCAATTTTTCCGTTTACTTCTTTCGAATACTGTATAGTTGAATTTTTATTTCCACTTTCCCAAAATGCAAATAGCAAAGCTAATGTAGCTTTTGCTCTTGGTAAAGAAGATTTGATTCCTAATTTCAAATCAAGATCTTTAAACTGCTGCATACTGTCTGGTCTTCTCATAAATCTCCCTCCATGTCATTCAAAATTTCTGTAGCAATAGCTTTCGCAAGTAGTGGTGGAACCGCATTTCCAACCTGTTTCATTTGCGACCCTTTTGTTCCTATAAACTCGAAATCATCAGGAAACGATTGAATTCTAGCAGCCTCTCTAACTGTTATTGCACGATCCAAATATGGATGTGTGAATTTTCCAGAAGATGGCGTGTCAAAACGAGTAGTTATCGTAACCGATACTTCACTCTTTACCATTCTTGACCATGTCCCACTGTATATAGATTTTGTTAAATGTTCTTTTGGCAACACTTCTTTTCCTGTTTCTGGTGGAATCAAAGATAACCTCTCAAGTGCAAGCTTAGAATGTTTTGTAGCAACATGGTTTTTCAATACATTGGAATTTTTTCTCATTAATATCTGATAATCGCTTTGTGGTTCATATTTATATTCTTGAACTTCTTGCCCTTCTCCCGAATTGAGATACGCTAAGTCGCTTATCGCTTCCCATATTGTTACTCTTTTACTATTTTTTCTAGGAATTTTAACCTTGTCTTTATCACTGTTTGTTTTTTTTCCAATTATTACTGCCCTTCGCCTACTTTGAGGAACTCCATAATCAGAAGCATCCAAGATTTCTGCGTTAAGAAGATATCCAATTTTTCCAAACATCTCCTCAATTTCCTTTTTAAAAAACCCTTTTTCTGCTGTTAACAAATTTGGCACATTTTCCATCACGAAATATTTAGGCTGTACCAATTCTACTACCTTTACATAATACTTAAACAAAAAATTTCTTTCATCATTGATTGTTTTTCTTTGACCTTTTTGCGAAAATCCTTGACAAGGTGGTCCACCTATAACGACATCAATTTTACCTCTGTACTCTTTAAAAGTTTCTACTATTGGTAATGTTGTTATATCTTCAGCAATCATTTTTGTTTTTCTATGATTATATTGATATGAACTAGCAATAGATTTATCGTATTCATTAGCAATAACAATCTCAAAACCAGCCATTTCAAATCCTAACGATAAACCTCCTACACCTGAAAACAAATCTATAACTTTAGGCTTATTCATTATTGCAAACCTCCTGAATTCTTGACTGTGCAATGTAAAAATATTTATCATCAAGTTCTATACCAATAAATTTTCTATTATTTCGTACAGCCACAACACCTGTACTACCACTTCCCATAAACGGATCTAAAATAGTGTCGTCTTCATCTGATAATATTGTAACAAAATGTTCCATTAATTGCTCTGGTTTTTGAGTTGGATGTTTTCCATATTTTCTTTCTCCTTGTGGTGTTACAGATGTTTCTATAAAGTCATGTAACACTTTACCAGAATTATTAAAAGTACCTGTTCGTGCCCTATAGGTGAAATAAACCCAAGATTCAGTTGAATTTACAAAATGTAAATTCATATTTCGTGGCATCGGATTTGATTTATGCCATATTCCAGTAGTTTTATAATAAAATCCATTCTTTTGAGCAATATTTATTAGTGTTTCTACTTTTATGATTGACATAAATACTATCATTGAACCACCATCTTTTATAACACGCGCTGCTTGATGAAAAAATTTATTCATCGATTTTTTCCATTCTTTATAATCTAAATCATCCCATCCTGCGACCCCAAAAAAATTATCTCTCATTTTCCCTAAATTTGTGTCTCTATCAGCCATGAATTTACCTAAGTTATATGGTGGATCTGTTATTATTAAATCTATTGTAGATGACTGTATTTTTTTCATTTTTTCAATACAATCACCATTTAGCAAACTAAAATTCTGCATATAATTCCTTCCAAACTGTATTTATTTTCTTACAATGCACTTTTTCCACTCTTTACCCATTCATCAATTTCAGAAAATTTAAATTTCCATAACCTGCCAACTTTATGAGCTGGTATAGCTGATTTTTTTATCCAGCTTCTTATTGTATCTTTTGTTACACCAAGGTACTCTGCTGTTTCTTCCAAGCTGGACCATTTTTCATTAATTTCAGACATTTTCTAATCCTCCATATTCTGGATTTATGCATAATTGCTCCAAAGATAATTATATCTCAAACTATTATTAATAACAACTTTTTAATTATTTAAATATGGTTTAGTATGATTTATTGGATGTACCACCATATAGTGAAAAGTGAAAAAATAAATTCCGTATTTTTACCCCTACAAATATCAAATCTGGAATTTACTCTTGCACATAGTTTTTGATATGATATGCCTTTATGATAAAGAAAAAAAGCCAGCCAACACAAACCTGCATCAGCCAGCCCTCTCTTATCTCTTCCAATCTTTATCATATTTCTTCTTATCAGTCACACTTTCCTTATAGACTTCATCAAATTCATCGTAGATTTCCATCAAATCCTTCTGAATTCCAAGCTTTTCAAGAACTCCGCGATAAACCTTAACACCGACTTTATAATCCAGTTCCTCCAGATGAAAGACCATTGCTCTTATATCGGCACTTGCCTGCTGGAACAATTCTGGTGTCATTCCCATTATGTCACATAGTTCCATAGATTTCTCAACTTCTAGTTCAACAATCTTTTCTTCCTGCATTTTATCCCAACATTCCGATATTTCAGCAAATTCATCATAAGCTTCACTAAATCCCATGTTGCTTCCAATCTCCGTTAAATAATCCATGAAATAATTAAATGCCTTATCATCCGGTAGTCTTTCAAATGGAAATCTTTCTGCTTTTTCTTGTAAAGACAATCTTTGATATTCAGCTAGAACCTTAGGAAGTTCCACACGCTCTACATCATTGCTCTGTTGCATATCCACTAGGGTTTCATTAATACCCGAACTAGTTGTTTCTCTTTCAACCATATCTGATGATTTTATTACCGAATCAGTTGTTAGTTCGATTGGAGGTTCAGGAACTATTATTATTGGCTCATCTTCCATCACAAATTCAGTCATCACTTCCACTTGCGGTACCACTATCAGTTTTGCTTCGTCTGATACAGCTACTTCATCCACCGTCATAGCAACTTCCCTAAACGGATTTTCTGGAACTTCTACATCATAGATATCAGTAATCTCATCCATTTCATCAACTGGAAACATTCTATCCAATGCTTCTGCCGCTCGTGATATTTCTTGTGCGCAACATCTTTCTGCGATCTTGATCTGCTCCTTAATCTTCCCCTTTCGTTCCTTCAACGCTTCTAATTTACATCTATACTCAGGTTCACTATCACGAAACATCTGAAAATCTTCTGCATTCTTGCATTTTCGTTTTTCAATACCTCGTTCAGAATACAACTGCTTTTGTTCTGTCTCTACATCCTGCAAATCGTTCTGAAGCTTATTTAACAAGTTGATTAAATCGGGTAAAGAATGCACCTCATGATTTACAATCATAAGATACTCTTCTTGTAGCAAATGCATTTGCTTAATCGCTTCATAATAATGTGCCGACTTGTAATGAAAACGCTTTTTCTCTATCAGTCGCAAGCGATACAGTCTCGCATAATATTTCTTCTGAAATTTTGACAGCTTCGCCCGTTTCACATAAATCGGATTAAACGTATACACTTTCGGTCTGGCATTACTACTATCTCCATAACGGATAAGAGCATTGATATTTTCTCTTGAAAAATCTTCTGATATCGTATCAATTCGCTTAAATCGTTTCATTCCTGGAGCTTTCACAGCAATGTGCTTTCCATCCTTCACTTCATACCCCAGCCTAGATAACAGGTAAATAAAATGACGTTCATCTTCTGCCAGCAAGGCACAGTAATTCACATCATCTTTTATCAGTGTGGTATAGGAATTCTCCCTTTCCCATTCTGGTCTGGACATATTTTTTGGATCTTTGCTATATTCCGCAGGCATAATATCCAGTCCATATTCTTCGCAAAGTCGATTGGTAATCGGTTGTATAATTGCTTTCCAGTCTCCGTTATGATATTGGAATTTATGACCGTTGACCATATTTACGCTGTTTAGCACAATATGCGCGTGTAGATGTTCTCTATCTGTATGAACCGCCACAACTACTTCATACTCATTGTGCAGCAACTCTTCTGCAAACCGCATTGCAATGTCATACATCTGCTCTGATGTTCCTTCCCCGGGTTTTAAAGAAATCACAAGGTGATATCCTTGTCTGCCGCCAGTCTTTTGGAACATCATTTTCGTGCCCTTCATCATTTCATATGCCTTTTCTGGCAGGCAGTTAATACCGCCCAACAGATTAGCATCTCCAAGTTTTTCAGGCTTTAAGATATAAGTAATGGCTTGTTTTAGGTGAACATCAATCTGACGATTTTTGCTCGCCTTCATATGCATGACTTTGGTTATTGCCATTTATTCAACACCTCCATCAAAAGATTGTAAATATCCTTCATATAATCTTTTATCTGCATAATTTTGTACTCACTCACCGTTTGACTTGCGTTTGCTACATGTGTGATTTGATTCACATTATTTCCAACCTTTGAAATCTGATTCACCAAATCTCTCCTGTCCAGCATAAGTGTCGTGTCCACTTTGCCACCATGCAAAACCAATTCTCTGAGATATTCGCTGGGTGTCAGTCCATTCTCTTTGGCTGCTTGCATAATCCGCTCCCTTTCCGTATCCGATAATCGAACGGTAAAGTTTTTTCGTGGATCTATCATTTGTTTCTTTCTTCCGATAAGCATCTCCTCCTTTTATCTGTCTTATAGAAATGTTCCAAAAGCCTTTTTAAGTACCTTTTGAAACTGTTACGATTGCTTTTTGTCAGATTCGTAAAACGCAGGGCGTTTAACAAAGTCTGGTTAGGGGGCTAAAATCCCCCTAAGACCCCTGATATATGGTATGTACAGAATGTGATAAATCCATCTGTACTTATTACAATTTGTATCACAGCCACTTAGACTGTTATTACAAATTGGGATATGGATTTGCGTAGGTAATACAGTTTGTCACACTGTTTTTCATCCACGAATCCAGACATTTATAACAATTTCAAGCAGCTACAACCATTAAAAGCTGTCCAGAAAACTGAGTGCCGAAGTTGGAAGTTCATTATCCCCATCCACTTCTGGCAAAACTCCCATTTTGGGAACCACTGCTTCTTTTGGAATTACTGCGCTTTTCAGCTCTGCTGATGTTACTACTGCCTGCGTTCCCACAGAAATCCCACCAGCTACCAGTGCCTTAAGAACTTCATTCACTGCTTTTGATACTGCAAGCTCTACTGCTTTTTCAAGCGATTCCATAATAGATTCCGATTCTCTTTTAACGATCTCTTTGATTTCATACTGAGCTGACTGAACAAAATCTCTTCGTAATAATTCCAACCGTTTCTTTTCATCATCAAAATCAAGTTCTTCTCTGGCATATTTAGTCAACACCCATTTGATGAACTTACTTCGATCTCCAAACAATCCTTTCCTTGGTTCTTCTTCCATGGATAGTAACAAACCCCAGACCAGAGAATCTTCCTCATGATTTAGATTCAAACGAAAAGTAACGGTTTGAGACATATCCGTGTTACTCATGCAACCACCTGTCAACTTTCTGCATTGCCAGATATTCATAACCAATCGCATTTGCCTTTACATCTTCCTGATAGCAGATATTTGCTCCTCTGATTCGTCCGAAGAGTTTCATAACAGTAGCCCCACCGCCAACATATACAATTGGTGTAAGCTCTGGATCGAATCCATTTTCTTTCAACTGAGCTTCTACATTTTCAGCAAAGATATAAAGCTGATCCTGCACAATCTCTGTAATCTCTTTTGGAAGATTGGATGTCCCAGTCATCATCACATCCTGAATATCACTTTCATCCAAGTAACGGTTCTTTCTCCGAAATACTGCCTTATTGACATTCGCCATACAATTGATTAATGCTTCTGGAATCGTGATACACTCTCGCTCCACTGGAACATAATTCTTGTTGTGTATAATATCAATCGTCTTGGAACCAATATCTACGATAAGCTGATTTGGTGCCAGCTTACCTAAAATATTTGCTACCGCAGCATAACACTGTGGATATAGTAGAACTTCTTCAATTTCTATGAAATAGGTTTTCCCTTCATATACAAAGGTTACAAGTCCTCGTTTCAGATAATTGCTAAAACTAACTTTCTCTTCTCCAAATCTGGTAAACGGAAGTCCTGCCGCAACTACTACTCTTATCGTGTCTTCACCTGATAGTCCATAATATTCGATTTCCTTAGCAATTGCTGCATATGTGAGCAACAGATAATCTTCATCTTCTATTTTGGTGTTTTTCATCGGAAGTCTGCCTTCTCCGATTTTATAAAAAGTGTCTTTGCACTCCATTGTCTTTGCTTCCAATGTTGCTTCTGTGCCAATTTCTTCAACCCCATTGTCGAATATAAAATGTGGTGTCTTAATTGTTGAAAATCCATGGTCAATGGCACATAATAAAATGTTTTGTTCTTTAAAATACATAAATCATCCTCCTGCCGTTACGGCTTCAATAAATTGTATCATGCACCTCGATTCGTTTCACTTCATCTCGGTCACGGACTTCGTCCTATATCAGATTCCACAAGAATATGTGTTATTGTACAAGCACATAACACAATTCTTATTTCTCTGATGCATGACTCATTGTCAACGTGCAAACATATTTTCTGATTGCAACAGCCAGAGCACTCAGCTATACTGTATTTGCGAGATACAAGTAGCAGGCTTTGGCTTGTTACAATCAAGTCCTTTCCTAATCGGTAAGGGCTTTTTCATTTGTCTGATAATTACTTTCTTCGGCTACCACCAGCTGTTTTCTTTCTAAATCCTCAGCTGGATTGTAGTAGTCTGCATATCCGTAAATCTTCTGTTCAAAGTACTTACGAGGGCATCTGCCACGAATGGTCAGAAATCCCTTAGCCGCTAGCTCTCTGTTATAAGATTTAATGATCGCATATGCCTTTGTCTTCCCAATGCTTAGTACTTCACGTACTTCTTCTACATCAATAAATGCTTCTTTACTACCTACCATAAAACTCCTCCTTCTTCTATAATAGAATTTTAAATACGTACTTCGATATAAAAGTTTGATTTAACACGTATTTATATTTCGTGTTATAATAATATTATCTTTTTCACGTACTGTCAATAGATATTTTTAAAAACATGTACTTGTAATTCGTGTTTTGTTATGCTATAGTTTACACATAGTACATTTTTCATGTACTTTAAATACGGTTTTATGAAAGGTAAGGTGATAGAAATGTCTTCTGACGCTTACAAAATGCAACATTTTTCTGCCACAGATATAGGCAAATGCATACAAGCAGCACGTAAGGATAAAAAGGTCAGTCAAAAAGAACTCGCTGACAGATTAAATAAATCGGAACGAACGATTCAAAAATATGAGGCTGGCGAAATTGATTTTTCTGTTTCTACAATAAAAGAAATTGCTAATGAACTTGATATTCCCTGGCAAGAGTTACTAGGTATTGAGACTCCTACTATTTCTCTTGTAGATAGAAATGATCCTGATCGTTACTATAAATTCGATACATTAGGTGATGTAATCAATGCACTATTTGAAATCACCAAAATCAAAGACTTATCCTTTGGTATTTCTAATACGAAACCACCAGAAGATCCCAGTTGGACTTCTTCTCTGACTGTTGATGGCAAGGCAGATGCAAAATACAATACTGATTTATGCTTATTCATGGAAAATTGGATGAATAAATTGAAACTTGTTCAATCTCAAAGAATGACAGAAGAAAATTTCTCCGATTGGAAAAAAGAAATGATAGCTTATTATTCCGATACTTATTTTTCAAATATGTCAGCTCAGATTATGAAAGAGAAACGAGAACGAGAAGGCAAAAAAGATACTTCTATGAAAAATATTCACATAGTAAAAGTGGATAATGAGAATTAAGATTTGAGAAATAAAAAAGCTCCAGTGCGCTAACATCAGAGCTGAAGTGATCTAACCTAAACGGCTATTATAATCACCCTAGACAAGTAGATTATATCATAGCCTTTAGATAAATGCATTGCAAAACTGATGTTCTATCAGTCTGCAAACACTACACAATTAGATAAAGTGTAATACTACAAATTATTAATACTCCTAGCATCCTATTTATATCAGATTATT
>JBGUEO010000017.1:0-96514 GCA_041821315.1 Velocimicrobium sp.
ACTTTAGCTCCATTTAATTTGACAATTGAAGACCCATCTAATTTGCCGAACAACACATTATCCGAAATGACAGTTTCTAATCCTGATTCTGGTTCATTTCGTACATTTGCATCACAATATATCAACAAAGGAACTGGTTTTGTTGTTGGATGGGTTTATTGGACCGGAATGGTTATTTCTATGTCAAGTGAAGCAACTGCCGTTTCTTTATTAATAAAAACATGGTATCCATTCATATCCATATCCTTTCTAGGCTCAGGCTTAATAATTGCGATAACCTTACTCAATCTTTTGGGTGCAAGAATGCTTGGTCACTTGGAAAGTATCTTGGCCACTGTTAAGGTATTTGCCATTCTAGCTTTTATTTTTTTAGGAGGTATGCTAATCATCGGTCTTTTTCCACATATTCCTGCAATCGGAATCAAGGTAGTACGCTCGGAACCTTTTTTTGCCGGCGGAATAAAAAATCTTGCAGGCAGTCAACTAATTGTCTTATTTACCTATGCTGGTTTTGAAATTATCGGTCTAGCCGCTTCGGAAACAAAAAACAAGCAAAAAACTATTCCTCGCGCCATTCATGCAACTGTTTTTTCTCTCGTATCGCTCTATCTTTTATGTATTTTAGTACTTTTGCTTCTTGTTCCTACCGATTCTCTAAGCGAAAATGTGAGTCCTCTCGTCACAGCACTTGAGCAATATCATATCACTTGGGCAAAAACTGTAATGAATCTTATTTTAATCACTGCTATTTTATCAACTATGCTTGCAGCAATGTTTGGCATCGGAAGAATGCTTCGTTCTCTTGTTGATGATGGATTAGGTCCTCGCTTTTTAAAAGATACGCACGACGTTCCCTACCGCGGCATTACATTTTCTGGAATATCTATGCTTCTCGCCTTGTACATTGGTTTACTCTTCCCCAGAGTCTATTTATTTTTAATCAGTTCTGGCGGTTTTTCCTTGCTTTTTACCTATATAGTGCTCGTTTTTACACATATTCGTTACCGAAAACGTAATGGGAAACCAGAAAGTCCTTGTCGCGTAAAAGGATTTCCTTACAGCTCTCTGTTTACTTTACTTGGTTTGATTATCGCACTATTTAGTATGCCCTTTCTAGAAGGTCAAACATCCGGATTTTTTACAGGTATCTGTCTGGTTTTCTTTTTTTCTATCTGTTATCTAGGAATGAAAGGTATTATGCGACGGAAGAAAAACGGATAATCGCAATCCGCTTTGCTTCTTGATAAGGTTAAATTGTAAAAATAAGTGAAGCCGAAAGAATCTATTCAAATCGTAACATTCGATTTGGGTAGATTCTTTCGGCTTCACTCAAAATTTTCTAAATAACTCGTATATCAATCACATGTACGACAAGCAGTTTCTAATATCTCGCATAAAGCAGTTTTACTGCTTGTATGACATCGAACGACATCCACTTTACTTCTCTGTGCTTCAGCGACTGCACATTTTACCATTTTATGCGAGACGGTGTTTGTAAATAGAACAATCAAGTCTGGACTTCCTATCTGATTTTTCATATTTCCCGACATTTGTGTAAAAACCTTAGCTTTGCATTTATATTCCTTACATATTTCTTTATACTGGCAGACCATTCGATCATGTCCGCCTATGATTACAACACTCATTCTACACCTCGCTTTTTTTACTGTTCTTCATGGTTAAGGGCATCTTATTTTTTTATTTGATAACGATTGTTATTTATTCTTCTTTTAAGTTAGTATAAACTAACTTCGGTTGGTTGTCAACATTCTTATTGAATTTTTATCTCATTAAGACTTGTTCCCAGTTTCCACTTCTTCCCATCTCACTATAGCACCCCTTTAAAAATGTGGAAAAAATAGTAGTAACAACTTCTGTTAGATCCTTATATGAAAGTGAGTCAAGAACACTTGGCGTTGTAATGTATTGAGAAGCACCAACCAATATATTAACTGCCAGTGTTACATCTAGATCGCTACGAAAGAATCCGCTTTCTTTTCCTTCTTCTAAAATTAATGATAATTGTTCAAAAATAATCCTCTCTCTTGCTTCGCAAATGAGTTGATATGCTTTTGGCACATTTCGCTCAATATCGGATAATTGACTGACTTGAACAAATTTCAGTTTTTGCGATAGTAATGCAATATAGCAATTTAGTTTTGCAATTGGGTCTTTGTCACCAGTCAGTTCCTGTTTTAAATTTTTTTCAACCTCTCCGATATTTTTTTGAACAGCCGCAATTAATAATTCTTCTTTGGACGGAAAGTAGCGATATAAGGTACCTTTTCCTGTTTGTGTTTGTTTTGCTATCTCGTCCATTGTAACACGACTAAATCCATACATTTTAAATTGATCAAAGGCAAATTGTTTAATAAAATTTAATTTATCTTCTTTTACGCTCATTCTTTTTCCCTCTCCTGTGATTACTTGTCTTATATACTTCTGTATTTCTTTAGCAGTAATGTATTACATATAAAAAACAATACAATAAATATTATTAATGCAAGAATATCCGCAGAGACATCCACGCATGATTTTCCACGAATACATATCGATTTCAGCGCATCACTTGCATAGTAAACAGGCATAACCCTCGATAGGTATCCTAAATGCAACGGTATTGTATCTAATGTAATCAGCCCTGAAAAAAAGATTTGTGGTATGACGATAATTGGTATAAATTGTACTACTTGAAATTCATTATTTGAAAAAATAGAGAAAAATGCACCTATACACACTGCTGCTAAGGAAAGTAATATCATGATGACTGCCATATCAACCACAGATCCTTTTAGCGGCATCTGTAATACCCTGACTACATAAATAAGCAATAGAATGCTTTCAATCAAGGCAAAAAATCCAAAGCCTAATGTATAACCCAAAATAACTTCCCATCGTTTTACAGGTGTAAGTAACAATCGCTCCATTGTCTGATTGGTACGCTCTCGTAAGAAAGATATACCAGCCAAAATAAAAATAATAAAAAAGGACATAATTGCTAACATTATATATCCCATAGAGTCAAACATACTGTCATTTTCACTTCCAAATAAATACTCCGTTTGTAACTCTGCTTTTATTCCCGTTGCCTCGTTCATTCCATTGCGAATTTCTTTGATCACTTTTCCTGTCAGTACACTATCTCTACTTTCAAACAGTAAATACATTTCATTATTAGAACGATATAGAAATGCGTCTGCTTTCTTATTTGAGAGTTTTTGCCTTCCATCTTCAATATTATCTGCTCCATCAATCGTTAACCCCTGTTTCGAAATTTCATCTAGCAGTGGTGTTCCTACATTATATTGAAGTAGATTCGGTTTATAATTAGAATCTCCTAATAATAAATAGATTAGCGTCATCAAAAATATCGGTGCTAAAAGGATAAGGGCTAATGATCTTTTATCATTTAACATCTGTATAATAATTCGTTTCGTTATAGATAATGCTTTCATATCAAACTGCCTCCTCTGTAATTAAAAATAGTTCTTCCATATCTCCATTTTTAGTTTTTAATAATAAATTTGAAAGCGTATCACACTCTAATACTCTACCCTGATGAATTAAGGCTAGCCGATCACACCGTTTCGTTTCATCCATAACATGAGTGGTAACTATGATAGTAGTTCCCTCTTCCTTAAGTTCTACCAATTAATCCCATATTTTTTTTCTTAAAATTGGATCTATGCCAACCGTTGGTTCGTCCAAAAATAGAATTTTCGGTTTATGCAATAAAGCGGTTGCTAAAGAGAGTCTTTTTTTCATCCCTCCAGAATAATTTTGGACACATTTTTTTTCATCATGTTCCAACGATACAAGTGCCAAAACTTCATCAATTCTATCTTCAAGAACCGCCTTCTTCATCCCCATCATTGCACCAAAAAAGCGCAAATTATCCCGTCCTGAGAGATCCAAATACAATGCATCATTTTGAGGCATATATCCAATCCATTCCAAAGCCTCTAGATTTGGCATTTTTTGTCTTCCCAAATAAACAGTTCCACTATCCGATGAAATAGCACCTGTCATTAAGCGAATCAAGGTGGTTTTACCCGAACCAGACGGTCCGATTAATCCAAAAATTTCATTTTCTTGCATACTTAAATTAATATCCGCCAAAATTTTTTGCTTTCCATAGTTTTTTGAAACATTTTCTAAGCAAATTTTCATTTTATCGTTCTCCTTTTGATGATTTTGGAACTATTATAGTTTTTATAGTTCTATTTTATCTCTTTTCTTTGCTTTGTCAAGATTCTTTTATATTTTTTTTACCGATACAAAAGGGAGATATTACTTTAAAAGTAATATCTCCCTTTTGTATTATATTATTATAATAATACCTATTCTGCTTGTACCTTAATTTCTTTAAATGCAGTTAAATCCGTATAAAGCTCTCCAAGATAAGGATTTCTTTTTGTTTTTACAACTTTATAAATCATATAAATAAATACCATGACATTTGCTGCTAGAGCTGCAAAACTAAATGCAAACATTGCTGTCTCATTGTAAGTTGATGAAACAGCAAACGCTCCCTTATCAATAAATGATGGGACAGTCTGTGCAAACATGCACCAAATCGCCAATGTTTGCGCACGATGCTGTAACCATGCTCCTTTTCCAACAGTAAAAGCACAAAGGGTAGGTGCCAAAAGTAAAGCAAACCCACAATACCAAGCATGTCCTGGCAAACAGTTATATGTATAAGCAAAATTCCATAAATCATACGCAATAATCCAAAACCAAAGCATGTCTGGCCAAAGCATATCTTTACTTCCATCTTTTGCCGTCTGTTTTCTTACACAAATTCCAAGCCATCCAGTAATTGTTATAATATTAAGAACTCCAGCAATACCATTCATAAAATTCCATGAACCACCAAGTACATACATTGCTTCATCCACTAAGGTTCCACCCCCGTGATATTGTATACCCACTTGAAAATCACGAACTACTGCTTCTAAAATGTTAATTGCCAGGATAAGTGGGGGAAAACATAATGCCCACTTCATATCTGATAGTTTCCACTCTTTGCCCGTTTTTTTGCTTTTTCCTTTTAAATGCCTGATACACCAAAAGCCAATACATCCAGCCGTTGAAGAATAGACTTTTGCTAAATGAAACCAATCGGTATAAGTGGTATCACTTAGTACCGTAAACCATAATACAGATAGTATGAGTGGTAGCACAACAAAACAGACTAGTCCAACATATTTCCATCGTCTTGCAACTTCATTAAAGCCAAACAGTGCCACAAAAACAAGTATCCAAACACCCCAAACACTTAATGCTGATGCCCCATCAGCATAATTAAAAGTAAACATAGTATACCTCCTACAATTTGTTTTTATAATACTATATTACAATGATTGTAGTTACTGTACAATAGACAAACAAATACAAATGTCTATTTTTTAACACTTTAATTTCATCTGACATTTTTTTAATAGTCTTCTCCTAATAAGTCCACCATTAACAATGCGTCATATAATTGATCCGGTGTAACATCACCGACCAAATTATGAATGGTCTCACCCGGAATACATGCTTTTTCAGCTGCAATATGAACGCGTTCAACATCTGTTATTCCAACTTCTTTTAAGGTAATAGGGAGACCTACCGTAACACAAAAATCCATAACTTCTTTTATTTCATCTTGTGGTGCATTTTCTAAAATTAACTGTGCTAGTGTACCAAGTGCTACGAGAGAACCATGCATAGTTGATTCGCACTCTGGTAACGCAGTAAATCCATTATATACAGAATGTGCTACCGCTAGTCCACCGTTATCGGCACCTACCCCACTTAAATATGTGTTTGCTTCAATGATAGCCTCTAACGCAGGTGTAACCAAATGTTTTTCGCATGCTAACTTCGCCTGATACCCACATTTGATTAATGTTTTATAGCATAACTCACAAAGTGCCATCGCAGATAATGTAATTCCGCCATTTTCAAGACTTGGTGAATCGGTTCTTACGCAAGCTCTCGCTTCAAAATAAGTTCCAAGCGCATCCCCCATACCAGCTACAAGAAATTTTGTAGGAGCATTGGCGATTACTTCACTATCTACAATTACAGCTTCCGGATTCTTTGGATAGAATATATAGGAATCAAACATCCCATCATCTTTATAAATTACCGAAAGACCCGTACATGGAGCATCTGTTGCACAAATCGTTGGTACGATTGCTACTGGGCGTTTTTCATAATGAGCAGTTGCTTTAGCAGTATCGATAGCAGAACCACCACCGACACCTACAACAACATCTATTTTCTCATCTCGAACCATTTTTCTCATTTTATCGATTTCTCCATTGGAGCTGATTCCACCAAAAATTTCAAAGTGCAATTTACAATCGGTATCATCAAAACTTTTTTCTATCTTACTTTTACAGATTTTATATCCACTATTGCTACAGATAAATAAAAAGGATGAACCCAAGTCTTTTGTTTCCTCATAAAAATTATACAATGCGCCTTTTCCTTGTACATATTTTAATGGAGCTCTTAATAATTTCATAACTGCCATATTAATCCTTCTTTCTACGTTGATCTATTTGTTTGTTATATTATTAACAATATTATAGTACCATGCTTATATGATTTATTCAAGGAAAAAATAAAGAAGAGCTTCTGTGATTTTACAATCAATCATAGCTCTTCTTGTAGATTAGTGCATGTATTAAAGCACAAACATTAAAAACAATACCTACTGCTGCATACTATTAACGTTTTCCTTTATCATAAATCTCTCCAAGTGCTCTTGGTGCACGATTGTGTTTTGAGAAAAAGATAAGTAGTAACAATGTTACCACATATGGCAATATCATGATAAGGTCGGAGAAACTACTAGGCATTTGCAATTGTTTTACAATATAATACCCTCCAGATTTTGCAAATCCAAATAAAAGGCAAGCACCCAGAGTTGGTAGAATATTCCAATTTCCAAATATCAATGCTGCGATTGCAAGATACCCATATCCGGCATAAATACTTGCTGAAAAATTAGCAGAAATAGAATACGCAAAACTGATACCTGCTAATCCAGATAATGCACCAGATACCATCACTGCAATAAATCGAACCTTTCCCACATCAATACCAGCTGCATCAACTGCATGTGGGTTATCACCACAAGCACGAAGATCCATACCATATTTTGTCTTATATAATACATACCATGCAATAAAAGCAACAACAATAATAATAATTTCAAATGGATAAATGTCTTTGAAGATGCCACCAAAAACAGGAATCTGTGATAAGCCCGGTATTGTAATACGGTTAGAAACTCCTAATACAAATTTATCCGAAGCTGTTCCAAATACGCTTTTATTTATCTGTTTTGTTAAAAACGCAGTCAGTGACATTGCTAAAATATTAATAACTACACCGCTTATTACTTGATTTGCGCGAAAACGAATACATAAAAGAGCATGAAGGAGGGAATACAAAACACCACCCATTACTGCAAATATAAGAGCAACGTAATATGGAATTTGAGAATCCGATCCAAAATTACCAGCAATTAAGACAGCTGCCAGAGCTCCTATAAATGCTCCAAAACCCTGTAATCCTTCTAATGCTAAGTTTGTAATACCACTTTTTTCACTATAAACGCCTCCAATTGCCATAATGAACAACGGCAAGGAAAAAGATAATCCGTCAATTAAGATACTATCCATTTGTTAGCCCTCCTCTTCTTCCATGATATCTCTCATTCGTTTTACTTTTAACTGAAAGAATGCACTACAAGCACTAAATAGTAGAATAATTCCAGTAATAACAGAAGAAATTTCTGATTCCAATCCTGCCATAGAACTCATATACGTACTTCCTTTACTAATAATGGTGATTAAGAAAGAAGAAAAAATAATTCCAATCGGATTGCTATTACCAAGAAGTGCCACAGCAATTCCATCAAATCCTGTTGTAGGCAATACCTTTGGCTGTATCGAGCCAAAGTATCCAAGGTAATATGTAACTCCTGCAAGCCCAGCTAACGCACCAGAAATAACCATTGCCAATATCATATTTCTACCTACGTTAATTCCCGCATATTTTGCTGCCGTACGACTGCTTCCTACTGTCTTTAATTCATACCCAACTTTTGTCTTATCCAGCAAGAATTTCACAAAAATGGCAACCATAATTGCTAATACAATACCAAATGGAATATCTATCTTTAGAGATCCTATCGGTGTTTCCATTAAAGTTAGTCTTGATGCTTTACTAACCGCTTCGGACTGTCTGGAAATCGGATTCACAAAATATGTATTAATGAAAAAACTAAATACATATTGTGCAATATAATTAATCATAATTGAAGATACTACTTCATTAATATTAAATTTAAATTTTAACCATCCAATCAATCCACCTACCAGCGCTCCTACTATTATTCCCACTATAATAACCAATGGTTTTGCAATAGGGGCACTTAATGTACTATACCCAACTATAATTGAAGTAATAAATCCTGCCGTCAGCATCTGGCCTGATACTCCAATATTAAAAAGTCCTGCACGCAATGCAACTGCCACGGATAATGATGCAAATAACATCGGTGTCCATGCATTTAAAAAACTTGCAAAATCCGTTATTATGCTTTTATAGCCTGCATAATTTGGTTTTGGCAATATTCCTGAACCTTGCAATAAATTTCCATATGCTAACAATGGATTTTTTCCTAATAATCCCATTACAATTGCACCAACTGTTAAACTAAGCAAGATGGCAAACAGAGGAATTGTAATTGATTGGCGTTTATCATTACCAAGTATTTTTAGAAAGCCTTTTTGAATGATATGTTTATTTTTCTTCATCTGCCTTAACCCCCATCATAAATTGTCCTACTTCATTGGTTGTAAGAGATTTTGCATCTGCAATCTTTTGAATTTCTCCATTGTAGATGACTCCGATGGTATCTGCACAATTCATAATTTCATCTAACTCCAACGAAATCAGTAAAATTGCTTTTCCTTTATCTCTTTCGCCAATCATCTGCTTATGAATATTTTCAATTGCTCCAATATCCAAACCTCTGGTAGGCTGAACAAATATCATTAAAGGTGATTGCAACTCTATTTCACGGGCAATAATGGCTTTTTGTTGATTTCCTCCGCTCATGGAGCGAACGATTGTCTTAGTTCCCTGACCGCTTCTAACATCAAATTTTTTAATAAGTTTTTCACCATATTTTTCAAATTCATTTTGGTTCAAAATTCCCCTCTTACAAAAAGGTTCTTTGAAATAATTTTTCAATCCTATATTCTGGGCTAATGAAAAATCCAATACAAGTCCATAGTTTTGTCTATCCTCTGGAATATACGAAATACCTTCCAATGTCCTCTTTCGTATCGAATCGTTTGTAATATCGACACCATTCAAAAGAACTGTTCCACTACTTATTTTTACTAAACCTGCAATTGCATCCGCAAGCTCTACTTGCCCATTTCCAGACACCCCCGCAATTGCAAAGATCTCACCACCTCGAATAGAGAACGATACATTTTTTACTACTTCAAAATTTTCATGATTTCGAACACATAAATCGTTTACTTGCAATACAACTTCTTTCAACTTCGGATCCTTTTTATCTATTTCAAAAGAGACCTCACGTCCCACCATCAGATTTGCCATCTGTTTTGTAGAAGTTGTTTTTACATCTAATATATCAACTAACTTACCACCACATAAAACAGCACAACGGTCAGCAACCTTTTTAATCTCTTCTAGCTTATGTGTAATTAAAATAATAGTTTTTCCATTCTCACGTAATCCCTTGATAATTTCTAATAAAGATTCTATCTCTTGCGGTGTTAATACCGCTGTTGGTTCATCAAAAATAAGGATTTCAGCTTCACGATACAGCATTTTCAGAATCTCAACTCGTTGTTGAATTGATACATTTACATCTTCGATTACTTTTGTTGGATCTACTTCCAAACCATACTTTTTGGAAAGTTCAAAAATCTCTTGATTGGCGGCTTTTGCATCAACATAAGGAAGAATTCCAGCAAGTCGCTTTCTAGGCTTAATTCCCAAAATAATATTTTCAGTAATTGTATAATTTTGAACTAATTTAAAATGTTGGTGAACCATCCCTATATTCAGTTTTGTTGCATAATTAGGTGAAGATATCGTTTCTTTCTTACCACGTATGTAAATCTCTCCTTCATCTGGTTCATACATGCCAAACAGCACGCTCATCAATGTTGATTTACCAGCTCCATTTTCCCCTAAGAGAGCAAAAATTTCTCCTTTTCTGATTTGTAAATTCACATCATCATTCGCTACAATACCTGGAAATTTTTTGGTAATATGTTTCATTTCTACAATATATTCCGACATGTTTTATCCTCCTCGCAAAATACGCATCCTCTGCCTTTAGCAAAAAGATTATGATAAAAATTCCGGCTCATAGATTTCTATCAGCCGGAATAAAAATAGTTTAAACTCTGTTTAAATTACTCAAGTCCAGGAAAATTATCTGGTTGAATTTCATTAAAGTTTGCTGCTGGAACAATCGTTCCATCTTTTACTAATGCATAAACTTCATCAAGTTTTGTTATTGTTTCTTCTGACAATTGATTTCTTCCTTCTTCTTTTACAAATCCAGTCGAATCTGTATCTGCTTTCAATAATGCATTTGCACCAATGAAGCTTCCGTCTGCTACAGCCTGTAATTGTTCTTCCACATTTTTACTCATCACTTTAAGTACTGAAGTTAAAATAATGTTGTCCGATCCATTTGCGCCATCATCATATTGATCAACATCACAACCAATAATTTTAACATCTTTTGCTTCTTTTGCTGCTGTGAATACACCATTTCCAGATGCACCTGCTGCTACAAATATAATATCACAACCTTCATCGATTAATGCTTTTCCAACTACTTTACCAGTTGCTTCATCCGAGAAATCACCTACATAGTTTCCGCCTACATCTGTACCTGTTACATCTGTACCTGCATACGATGGAAGTTCTACGATTTCAACATTGGTTCCAAGTTTCTTATTTGCATAATTTGCGCCAGATTCAAACCCAAACTGATAGTTTACATTTGATGGATATGCAATTCCATTCACAACTGCGACTTTATTTGTTTTTGTTTCAAGTGCTGCTGCTACGCCTGCAAAAAAACCACTTTCTTGTTCTGCAAATGTCATAGCATAAACATTATCACAAACTACTTCCGTTCCTTCTGCATCGGTTGGATTTGTATCAACTAAGATAAATTTTGTATTTGGATTATCTTGTGCAATACTCCCTACTCCTGAGAATTGGAATCCACAACAAACAATTACATCGTAATCTGCTACGATATCCGTTACTGCCAAAAGTGCTGCCGCTGGATCGCCTGTTTCTTCTCTTACTGCATTAACGCTTGAATCTGGATTGGCAGCAATAAAACTTTGAATACCATTGTAGTTATCTTGGTTAAAAGAACCATCATCCACACCAGATGGGCTTGTTACAATCGCAATTTTCAAAGCCGTTCCAGTTTCTGCTTCTGCTCCACCACTTTCTTCGTTTCCTGTTTCTGTAGTTGCTTGTGTTTGTTTTGGTTCGTCTGTTTTCTTACTTCCACAACCAACTAGCATTGTTCCAATCAATGTAGCGCACAATAATACACTTAGTACTTTCTTCATAATTTTTTCTCCTTTATATAATGATTTTTTTCTAGCATCATGAATACAACGAATACACCCTACTTTATTGCACCCATTTTTGTAATAGCTCCTGTTATAATCTGTTTCAATAAAGGTGCTACTCTTGCAGCTGTTTCATATACTTCTTCATTGGTAAGTGCCTGTTCTGATATACCACTTCCCAGGTTAGAAATACAAGCAATCCCGCATATTTTCATTCCCATATGATTTGCTGCCATTGCCTCACATGCCGTACTCATACCAACTGCATCTCCACCAAGCATACGAAACATTTTCACCTCACTTGGTGTTTCAAAATTAGGTCCTTGTGATTGAACATAAACCCCTTCTTTTAGAGGAACGTTTAATTCTTTTGCTGTATTTCGTATGATATCACATAAATTTCTATCATACACTGCACTCATGTCCGCAAAACGAAGACCTAATTCTTCTATATTTTCTCCTCTCAATGGAGATGGCACAAAGCATGATATTTGATCTGTTATCAGCATAAAATCTCCAGCTCTAAAATTGCAATTCACACTACCTGAAGCATTGGTTAAAAACAGTGTCTTGGCTCCCATCATTTTCATTAGTCTCGTTGGAAGGACAACATCCTCCATGCTGTATCCTTCATAATAATGAATTCTACCTTGCATAATCACAACGGGCACTTCATTTACATATCCAAAAACAAATCTGCCTTTGTGTCCAGAAACAGTTGAAATAGGAAACCCTTCTATATCATGATAGTCTAGAGTAGCTTCTATTTGAATACTCTCTGCATAATCACCCAAACCAGAACCTAGTATAAGTGCTACCTCCGGTTTAAAATCAATTTTTTCTTTCACGCTATCATAACATTTCAATAATTTTTTATACACTGGATTCATTCTTCCTTATGCTCCTACTCTTAATTTTCTTCTTATTGGTAATCTTCACCCTTCATATAATGATAGAATGCTGTATTACAATAACGGGGTATCGGTGTTACCTCTAACGTTCCAGCTAATTTTTCTAATTTGCTGATTACTTCATCCTGATTTTCAGGCAAGCAGAATGGGTGAATGGAATACATTCCATTTTCAATGACGCAATCAATAATTTCATGGTAAGAATCTTCTGGCATATTGGATACCGTTGTACTGTAAAGCGGTTGCCACCAAGAACTATAAATTAAACCCTTAGCTTCTTCATTTCCCTCATTCTTCTTAGCATATGTATTAATTACTTCATCAAATTTTAACATATCGTCTTTATTTGCAAATTCTAGTTGCATATCATATTCTACCGCATATACAAGATACAAATCATCGCTAAATTTCTTAACTTCGTAGGTCGGTGTCGACTCTGGGATTGGACCCCATTCTAATAAATATTGATAAATTGATATTTTAGGTTCTAATTGTACTTTTGCAACAATATTCTCACTGTTTAGCAACCCCAATAATTGATGTGCATGTTTAATATCGGAATGTCCATATTGTAAGGTTAACTCTGGCAAAAATTTAGCATCATACGCCTTGGATTTCAAGCCATAACCAGTTGTAACACCTTCAAGAACCGCATTTTTACCAATTTCTGATAGTTCACTATTGTCAAATAGCAAGAAGGAATTCCAAGCATTATCTACTTTCGAATAGATCCCTACATCATTTGAGTACCCTAAATAGTTTCTTGCATCACCATTTGCATTGGCAATTGCCATTAATAGGTTTTGACCTTGTTCCACTGTAATCTCATCTGTATCAATTGCAGTGATTCCCTCTTCTTCACTCACTAAGCCTGTATCCATTGCAGTAAGGAGATATGCATCTGCACCCTTTTTAATTCCATAGTGCTCCATACGTGCTTTTACTTTATCTTCCGTATAGCTTAATGCAAGTTCATCATAATCTGCTGCTTTAACAGCTGCTTTAATTGCAGATAATGCCGTAAGATTTCCTTCTACAGGTTCTGCCTCATCACCTGCTACACCTTTGATTGCTTCAGAAAATGATTCTGCATTCAAACTTTCTTCTGAAAGTTTTACTCCAAAATATGTTTCTAAATAAGAAGCATTTGTTTCTGTTGCTGCTTGTTCACTTGCGTCTTTTGTTTTTTCTTGAGGCTGACTTTTACAACCTACGATACTTCCACTCACTAAACACATGGCTAATACTAGTATTGCGATTTTTTTCATTTGCATTTTTAATTTTCCTGCTCTTTTCACTATTTTGCTTTAATGCTCAATTACTATAGAAGTTATGACTGGTTGCTCCACTGGTTTATTCCAAGTCTCACTTCCATATGTTTTAAGTGCTGCAATTGCATCCAGTACATCAAATCCTGAAATCATTTGACCAAACGCAGCATATCTTCCATCTAATTTATGTGCATCTTTATGCACGACAAAGAACTGCGTTCCTGCACTATCATACTCGTCATCACGAGCCATAGAAATTGCTCCTCTACTGTGTAGAATGGAATTTTCCACGCCATTTTCTGCAAATTCTCCTTTGATGTGCCATTCACTATCTGTCATAATATCATTATTTGGAGAACCACTTTGAATCACATAATCCTTTACAATTCTACACCAGGTAAGACCATCATAAAACCCACATTCTGCGGTTTTCACAAAATTATCAACAGTAATAGGCGCAACCTCTCGATAAAGTTCAAACACCATATCACCAAATTGTTCCGTTCCTATTATACACTTCATATGCGCTCCTATTCACCTTTTACGGCATGTTTAAAATAGATATTTCCCGAAGCTGTCATATAATATCCTGTTACATTATTCTTTATTAGGAAGTTATTTGTTTTGTAGTATAAATTGATATATGGATAATCATTCATAACCATATCTTCTGCCTTACGCATGAGCTCTAACGCTTTTGTTTTATCTGTTTCTGCCATCACTTGTTTTACTAATGCATCGTATTCTGCATTACTATAAAATGAATTGTTGGAAACATCTCCTGTTACTAATAATGGAAGGAAACTCATTGGATGCATATAATCTGCACTCCATCCCATTGCTGCAACTTCGTAATCACCTTTTTGCACATTTTCATAATAGATAGCCCAATCATTTGAAGTAATTTCAACTTTAATTCCCAAATTGGTCTCTAGCATTTCAGCAAGTGCCTCTACTACTTTCTTTACCGTATCATCTGAATAATAGGATAATTGCAAGGTTGGGAAGCCTTCTCCATCTGGATATCCAGCCTCTGCAAGTGCTGCTTTTGCTTCTTCTACATTTGCAGTTGCAGATAATTCTCGATCAGAACGTCCCTCTGTTAAGTCTTTCCCGTCTACCGCATATCCAGGAGAAATAAAATTGAACGCTGGCTGGGCATCGACTTGAACGACATTGTCAATAATCGATTGACGATCAATTGCTAGATTCAATGCTTTTCTTACCAATGGATTGTTGTATGGTTCCCTTTCACAATTAATTAAATAATATACCGTACCAAAGCTTGGCACTGTTTGAAGTCCTGCATCTTCTGCTTTTAATCGTTTTACATCACTTGCAGGCACATTTCGTATTCCATCCACTTCTCCAGCTTCATATGCAGTCAAAGCAGTTGAGGTATCTAGGATATAACGCAACGTAATTTTATCCATCGTTGTATTATCATTATCCCAGTAATTTTCATTTCTCTCTAATACCATACTTTCTCCCATATTCATTTCTGTAATTTTATAAGGTCCATTACAGATATAGGTGTCTGGCTTTGTCGTCCATTTCTCACCATTTGTTTCAATGGTTGCTTTTTGAACTGGATCATATACCCACATACTTAATACATCAATAAAGAATGAGGTTGGTTGAATCAATGTAATTTCTAACGTCTTTGCATCAACTGCCTTCACACCAAGTGAATCAGCTGTACCAGTCCCATCGTAAAACTCTTGTGCACCTACTACATAAGTTGTTACCATGCTCACGTATTGTGCCGTCGTCTCTGGAGTTAATACACGCTCAATTGCATAAAGGAAATCATCTGCAGTTAAATCTGATCCATCACTCCACTTTAATCCATCTCTTAAATGAAACGTATACACCGTTCCATCTTCACTAATGTCCCAAGTTTTAGCACTACCTGCAACCACACTTCCTGTTTCATCATTTGTTACAAGACCTTCAAAACAGTTTGCAATAAATGGCACCGCAAATGAATTATTTGTAATACCAGGATCAATACCATCTGGCTCATTACTTAATACAAAGGTCAATTCTTGCGCACCACTTGCTGTTACTGGTGTTTCATCAACAGTTGCATCATCCGTTGTGTCCTCATCCGTTGCGGTTGGTATGGTTTGTGGCTCTTTATCACTTTTACCACAACCAGTAAAAAGTACACTTCCTACCATAACCAGTGCTAACATTACACTTAATCTTTTTTTCATACTTGTATCCTCCTTTTATATTGTCTGCTGGATTGAACCTTTGTTTCTACAAAAGTTTCTACCGCAGGAACAACCTTAGTGTCATATCTTGCTTCATTCATATAAATGACAAGCAACACGATGTCCGCTCGATACGATTTTCATAACGGGTGCCTCTTCACGACAAATGCTTTTTGCATGAGGGCATCTGGTGTGAAAACGGCATCCAGAAGGGGGATTGATTGGACTTGGCAAGTCCCCCTCAATACTGCTAGCTATTTTTTTCCTTGCTAGTTTTGGATTTGGAATCGGAATTCCTCCAAGAAGTCCCTTGGTATATGGATGAAGTGGATTTTTATATATTTCATTTGATTCACACATTTCCACTAAATTTCCTAAATACATAACACCTACATCGTCCGATATATATCGTACCATAGATAAATCATGCGCAATAAATAAATAAGATATTCCCTGTTCTTGTTGATAATCTCTTAACAGATTAACAATCTGTGCTTGAATCGATACATCCAGTGCAGAAATAGGTTCATCACAAATAACCAATTCCGGCTGTAATACAAGGGCTCGCGCAATTCCAACACGCTGCCTTTGTCCCCCTGAAAATTCATGTGCATATCGATTGGCATGTTCCTTTGTAAGTCCTACTCGCTCAAGCATTGGATATACATACTCATTTGCTTCTTGCTTGGTCTTCACGACCTTATGTGCTATTAATGGTTCTGCAATTATGTCTCTTACTGTCATTCGTGCATTCAAGGATGCATAAGGATCTTGAAAAATCATCTGCATTTTTTTACGAATTGGCTTTAACTGCTTTTGGCTAAGTGTAGAAATATCTTGATTTCCTAGCAATATTTGACCTGCAGTAGGCTCATAGATACGTATTATTGTTCTGGCACAACTACTTTTCCCACAACCAGACTCTCCAACTAGCCCTAATGTTTTTCCTTTTTCAATTTGAAAGCTCACGTTATCTACTGCATGAACCACCTTTTTACTAGAACCAACTTTATAATGTTTTGTCAGATTTTTAACCTCTAACATAGTATATTCACTCATATTACAACTCCTTTTCTATGGGGCTTTTAAAACGACAAAACGGATTATGATCGGTTGGTGCATCCTTGTCCAATAGCCAGCACATAGAACGATGGGTATCATCAATTTGCACATAATCTGGACATTCGTTCGCACAAATCTGTCTTGCATATGGGCATCTCGGTGCAAATGGGCATCCTTTTGGTGGTTTTGTCATATCTGGTGGTGACCCCGGAATCGGTGACAACCGCTCTGCCTTATCTTGATCAATTGCAGGAATGGATTGTAGTAAACCTAATGTATATGGATGTTTCGGATTCTCAAAAATGTCATCAATCTTTGCTTCTTCCATAATAAGACCACCATACATAACAATAACACGTTCACAAAGTTCTGCAACCACGCCCAGATCATGCGTAATAAAAATAATACTGGTACCATACTCTTTTTGCAACGCACGAAGCTGTTTTAAAATCTGATCTTGAATCGTAACATCAAGTGCTGTGGTAGGCTCATCCGCTATTAGAAGCTCTGGCTGATTCGCTAATGCCATTGCAATCATCACACGCTGTCTCATGCCACCACTAAATTCATGCGGGTATGCCTTATATCGTTTCTCTGGTTCTGGAATTCTAACCTGTGCAAATAATTCCAAAACCCTCTTTTTCAGTTCTGCCTTTTCCAGATTTTTATGATGAACCCGGATCATCTCCGCTACCTGCTCACCCACAGAAATCAGGGGATTTAGGGAAGACATCGGATCTTGAAAAATCATTGCAACTTTTTCGCCTCGAATTTCTCGCATTGATTTTTGGGATACACGGGTTAAATCATTCCCTCCAAACATTACTTTCCCATCAACAATTTTGGCTGTATCGGAAAGAAGTCGCAAAATAGACATGGAAGTAACACTTTTTCCACTGCCAGATTCCCCAACAATTCCTAATATTTCTCCTTTATCAACGTGAAATGTGACACCTCGTACTGCCTGTACCTCGCCATTACTCGTCATAAATGAAGTTTTTAAATTTTCTACTGTTAAAATAGGCTCCATTTTCTTAACCTCTCTGCTTCTATTTTTTAAGTTTTGGATCTAATGCATCTCGCAATCCATCCCCTACAAAGTTAAATGCAAACATGATAATACAGATTACAAGTGCTGGAATAAATAATTGAAATGGACAAGAACGCAAATTTTCTGTGGCATCATTACACATAGTACCAAGACTTGCAAGCGGTGGTTGTAGACCAATTCCTAAATATCCTAAAAAGGCTTCAATAAAGATAGCGGAAGGAATCAGCATGGTAACCGTTACTAAGATTGAGCCCATTGCATTCGGTATGATATGTTGCTTTAATATACTCTTAGTAGAAGAACCAATTGTCTTTGCTGCTACTACAAACTCCTGCTCTTTTAGACTCAACGTTTGGCCTCTAACCACTCTCGCCATATCAACCCAGTATACACTTCCCAAGGCCACGATAATACTCTTAAGTCCAGTTCCCAATAATACCATAATTAAAATAACATATAAGGTAAGCGGTATTGTACTGATTATATCAACAATACGCATCATAATCGAATCTACAAGTCCCCCAAGATATCCTGAAATACCTCCATACACAATTCCAATTAACATATTAACAAGTGCTGCTACAAAAGCAACGAGTAGGGAAACGCGGGTTCCATACATTAATCGTGTTAAAATATCACGTCCTAATGAATCGGTTCCTAATAGAAACGACTTGTTCCAGATAATCTTTGTATCATATACAATTTTAGATACTGGATCGGCTATTAAATACGGTTTCTGACCATAATACAAAGCAATTTCATGTCCATTACAGTCGTAAATTGTAAGTTTATCTGCCTCTTGATCTCTTATTTTTTTTAACTGTATACCCAGGGTACCATCCTTTTCTACATATACTACATTTATTGACTGCGTTATGTATAAATATCCTTTTTCATCGGGGCTTTCATATACTTTCATAATAGGAGGAATATTTACTGCCTCCAAATTTTGAACCGAATAATTATACCTAGTAAATAGCGGTCCAGCTAATGCAAACAAAATCAAAAGTACTATAATAATAAACCCCGCTATTGCAGTTGGTTTTTTTCGAAATCGATACCATACATCTCCGGCAAACGTTCGATTCTTTGTCCAAATCTTCTCTCTATCCTCATTGGATGATTCCAATAAATCCCATTTATTATCCATGATAGTTCCTCTCTACTCAAATTTAATTCTTGGATCAATCAAACAATAAAATATGTCAACAATAAATACCATTGCTAGCAAAAAGGCAGCATAAAATACCGTCACACCCATAATTGTTGTATAATCTCGTTGCGTTACACTATTTACAAAGTGAACACCCAACCCTGGAATTGCAAAAATCTTCTCAATTACAAAACTTCCTGTCATAAGTCCGGCGACAGTGGGTCCCAATACGGTAATAACTGGTATCAGCGCATTCCGTAATGCATGCTTGGTAATTACTTTTAGTTCCGTTAATCCTTTTGCTCTTGCCGTTCGAATGTAATCTTGTCCCATAACTTCTAACAAACTCGAACGCATCAATCGTGCCAGATAACTTAAGGAATATCCACCAAGAGCAATCACTGGCAAGATGTAACCCTTCCATGAATCAACTCCAAAAGTAGGTAACCAGTTTAATTGAAAAGAAAACAAATAAATTAATACAGACGCAATGACAAATGATGGGATTGTAACACCAATTGTTGCTACCGCCATAACGGTCATATCCTGCCAACGCCCATTCTTAACTGCCGCCAAAATCCCCATAGGAATTGCTGCCAATAATACAAATAGGATCGTAATTCCACCTAGTTTTGCAGATACTGGGAATCCATTCGCTATAAAATCATTTACTGACTTTCCTGTATATTTGAAAGACGGTCCCATATCTCCTTTTAATAAATTACCAAGATATTCGAAAAATTGTTCATACAACGGTGCATCCAGATTATATTTCTCATTCAGTGCCTTTTCTACATCCTCGGATACTTTTCGGTCACTCGTAAAAGGACCTCCTGGAATGGAATGCATAATGACAAATGTTATCAATACAATCATAAATAATGCAATCAACATCATTGCAAATCTCTTTGCAAAGTATTTCACCATACTTAATACCTCTCATTCAACTTATTTCGTACTTTAAAGCAAAACAAAGAATCATCCCTCCTTCTCCCTTGAAGTATAGATGACTCTTTGCATATAATTATTACTTGTCAGCCATTGTACATCGAGCTACTGCCCTCTGTCAACCATATTATCCATTTTAATGCGAATTTAAATGTACTTCTAGAGGCTAGCTAGCACTAGCTAGTGTACCAAATATCTCTCTCATAATATACGATTAATTTGTCTTCTTTGTCTAAAATATTGCAAATAATGAACAAATAAACTATAATAAAATATAACATGTTCATTATAGTAAACTTCTACCATTATAAAACCATTTGTACCACAATCAATCTGTCTGAAAGGAAGACCATTATGAGGGAATTGACATCCTGTAAAGCAGCAAATGAAGCTTGTATTTCGCAAAGATATTTTGCCTTAGCACATTTATATAAAGAAGAAAAAATCATGAACATGCATGTTCATGATTTTTGTGAGATTTATTATTCTATATCAGGTGGCAAACAGTTTCTCATTGATAACAAGCTTTACTGCATAAACCCTGGAGATATCTTTGTTATCAATCAATATGAGAGTCATTATCTCACACAGATTGACGAAACCATCCACGAAAGAATCGTCCTTCCCATCCATCCAGAATTTCTAAAACAAATTTCATCACTCGATACGGATTTATCCTATTGTTTCACAAAGAGAGAGCATAATTTCAGTCATAAACTATCACTAACTGTTGATCAGCAAAAGCGATTTTTATATTATGTAAACAAAATTACTTCTTCCAATGGATATGGCCACGATTTAATGGAACGTACTTCTTTTATCGAATTACTTCTTCTATTAAATAGTGCTTATTTTGAGGTTTGTAAAAATAAAACACAAGAATCCTCCTTGACCTATAATAAACAAGTTGATGATTTTCTTGCTTATATTAATAAAAATATAGACCACCCGATTACGCTTGAAGAACTTTCTTCAAATTTTTACTTAAGCGAATCCTACATCTGTCGAATATTTAAGTCTGCTACTGGTATGACTATCAATAAATATATAACTGCACGACGAATCAGCATAGCAAAATCTCTTTTAGCAAATGGTTTATCGGTAAAAGAAGCCTGCATAAAGTCAGGTTATAACGATTATAGTAATTTTGTTAAAAGCTTTACAAAAATAGTAGGTATCTCTCCAAAAAAATATGCCCAATGCAGTAATATCATGATTTAACAACCTAGATTAATTTTTTTTCGATTACTCTTGATTAATAGCAATTGATATAATAATTGCAAATCTTTCATTTTTAGTAATGACACCAAAATCCATCCTATATCGTTTGAGTGTTTCTTGTAAAATTGCATTTAGAAATTCTTCTTTTTGATTCACTACCAGCATTTTTTCTTCCTTTTTATCAGCAAACGCATGTTGAGAAATCAAGTATATCGTAACCCCTTTATTGGGTAATAAAGCATAGGTTAGATTCAACCCAGTTTCTCTCCATTCCTTAGAAAAAACCGTTATACAAGATATCAAGGTTGCTTCTACCATTTTGGGAGAAAATTTAATTTTTAATTTTGGATCTAGTTTATTTTTTATTTGAGACACGCCTATTTTGGACTGAATCAACTGTGTGCCTTTCCATTCAAACGTTTCCCCACTGTATTCCTTTTTTTCACCAGTTACTGCTGTGATATAATTTTCAAAAATAATCTCTTGATAATCACTAAATTCTTCACTCAAAAAAACGTTTAAACTCCTATTATAGTTAAGAATTGATTTGCCCAAAACACCTAGTGCATAGCAACTATTTTTTGCATTATCCATTATATTTTCCATATTTCTGAAGATATTTTGATACGCTTCATTCTTTTTTTGAAGTGCAATTTTGTTTGCTTCATTTTCTTCTTGCAATATATAATAATCGAGTGCCTTATAGAGAATAACCTTAAATTCTTCTTCTAGTTTCCACGGTTTTGTTATATATTTAAAAATGTCTATCTGGTTAATTGTTGCTAGAATTTGCTGTAACTGCGTATAGCCAGATAAAACGATTCCCACCGTTCTAGGCCATTTTCCCTTTATTATTTTTAGTAAATGAAGTCCATCCATTTCTGGCATTCTCATATCGGTAACAATAACAGCAATTTTTTCCTGTTCCATAATTCTAAGCGCTGCGCTGCCCGATGAAGCAAAATGACAGGAATATTCCTCATCAATCAAACCTCTTTTTAAAGAATTTAGGATATTCACTTCATCATCTACAAAAAGAACGGAGTAATTTTCATACATAATATCACCTCTCTTCCTTATAAAACAAATTTCGCAAGACTTGCTTCAAAATCATCTTTCGTTATATTTAAAAAATCAAATGCTAACAAATCAAATGGTTCCGTCCATTCGTATCCAAGCATTTCCATTGCATACTTTGTCACAATATGCACGGCACATACAATCTCTTTATTTACAACTTTCTCATCCATTGGGTTATGGTGGTAAAGTGCAGTTTCCACAATCGCAAAGGGAAATTCCCACCATTCTAATAAATATCCTCCCGCTTCGTTATGAGTAACCATAAATGCTTCTTTTTCTAGTATCGCAATATTAACCTTTTCCGTTCTTGCTTTTAAGAGAAGCTTTACGTATTCTTTAAAAAAATATTTCAAAAAGAAAATATGTCCAATATTATGCAAAAGTGCGGCTGAAGAATAGGTATCGGGTATTTTCTTCCTAAGATGCTTTTCATATAGAAATGCTAATAATTTATTGGAAAGAGCGGAATGTTTCCATATGGTTTTTATAATCTCTCCAGCAGCACCCTCATCGCTCATTGCATCAATTATTGATAACGAATTAATCAAATTTTTCGTATTTTGCAACCCTATATAAGATATTGCTTGTTTTACTGATCCTGTTTTTGTGCCATAGAACGCTGAATTTGCTATATTTAAAGCCTTCGCAGCAATTGAAATATCTTTTTCAATTTCATTAGAAATTTCGCTTATATCTGCATCTTTTTCAATTAAGTTCAAAATATGTTGATAATTCACTTTGATGGTAGGAAGATTTTCAATATTATTTATAAAATTCAAGAGATTACTATTGTTTAAAACATCTTCTGTTTCCAACAGTTGCGAGATCGTCCGTATTAGTTCGTCATTTTTCCATGGTTTAAATACATAAAGCCTTGCAATATTTTTCTGCAACGCCTGAAAAACAACCTTTTCATCGGAATAGCCACTTAATATGATTCTTACCGTTTTCGGATATAATTCTTTCACTTTACTTAATAATTCGTACCCATCCATAAATGGCATTTTCATATCACTGATAACCATATTAAATTCTTCTTGCTCTAATACTTCTAATGCCTTCATACCACTTTCCACGGTCATGATTTCATAGTCCGTATCCATAAAAAGTCGAACTAATGCTTTTAGTATCTGAACTTCGTCATCAACAATTAAAATTTTTTTCGTAGTAATCACCCCCATCTTATTCACACAAATACTACTTAAACTTCCGTTTTCTCCATTGGCAGCTTAACAATGAACTCGCTACCCTCACCAATGATACTTTTTACGTCAAATATTCCATTATGTTTTTTGACTATAATATCATAGGAAATACTTAATCCAAGCCCAGTTCCTTGTCCAACATCTTTTGTTGTAAAAAATGGATTAAATATTTTAGAAAGATTTTCTTCTGAAATACCCGGTCCATCATCTTTGATACTAATACAAGCATACTCCTCACTTTTAAATACCTGAATCGAAACCTGTCCTAAATCGGTTCTATTTTGTTCTTTTATGGCTTGAATTGCATTAATTAAAATATTCAAAAAGACTTGACCTATTTGACTTCGATTACAATAAACATCCAGATTATCAAAACTACTAATCGTTACATCAACCACATATTTTGCTTCATTTCTTACAATCAAAAGAACTTGCTCTAGTATTTCACCAAGTGCACATTGATTCATTTCATTCTCTAATCCTGTACGAGCAAAGTTTCGAAGAGATTTTACGATTTCAGTAACCTTTTGAATTCCATCCTTTGAATCTTTAATAAGACCCTCGATATCTTCCATTATGAAATTAATTTTATTTTTTTTATAAGATTCTTGCATCATACAATATAGGGCTTCATTTGATGGATCTATGGATTTATATATCATTTCTATAAAATCCCTCATTTTAAAAAGATAATTTGATATAGTTTCCAGGTTGCTTCCAACATAAGCAATTGGATTATTTATTTCATGGGCAACGCCCGCAGCCAACTCTCCAATCGCTGCTAACTTTTCTGCTTGAATTAAGATAAATTGCATATCTTTTAATTGGGCATTCACATTTTTCAGTTCAATATTTTGTGTTTTCTTTTTTTGATACAATTCATGAAGTTCCATAAGGTTATTTCTTGTATTAGCCGCAGCACTTATCCGCGCCTTAAATACGGTTTGCTCAATTGGCTTTTTTAAATAATCATCTGCACCAAACTCAAAGCATGACATAAAACTTTCATCATCGGTCATAGAAGTAAACATTAATATTTGAATATCTTTGTAACAAGAATCTGCTCGTATTTTTTTTAATATTTCAATTCCGCTAATTTTAGGCATTAATATATCAAGTAAAATAATATCAATTTCCTCTATTTCCAAAATTTTCATAACTAGCTCTGGTTGCTGACATATCTGCACATCATACTCTGAAAAAAATTTGTTAAGATAATCTTCTGCAATCTTTAAATTTAATTTATCATCGTCTACTACTAGTATTTTCATTCCAAATCCCCCCATTAAAAACGTTAGCCGCTCTTATCGTTCATAGTTCGTAGTTTGTGTCAATGGTAGTTTTATTATAAACGTAGTCCCTTCTCCCATTGTACTATCTACCATAATTTGTCCATGATGCTTATTTACAATAATATCATAGGATATACTTAGCCCTAACCCCGTTCCAGAGCCGACTGGTTTCGTCGTAAAAAAAGGTTCAAATATTTTTTTTGTAATTGCTTCCGGAATTCCGACTCCATCATCCGATATTTCGCAATATACATAATCCGTATCCGAATAAGTATGCACTGTAATTGTACCTTGCTTGCCTTTACTTTTTATGGCATAGGCAGCGTTTACAATTAAATTTAAAATAACTTGATTGATTTCACCAGAGTACACGGTAATAATTGGAATATCCTCAAGTTTTTCTACTAGTTTTGCATGATATTTTATTTCATTATTTGCGATTGTTACGGTATCTTTAATTCCCTTGTTCATGTCATATTCAACAAGTTCTGCATCCAAACTCTGCCTTGAAAATCCGAGTAAACTATTTACAATTTCATTTATCCGAGTCAGACCACTCAGTGTTTCTGTCATAATATCAGATAGATTATCAAATACATATTCCAGTTTATTTGCTTTAATAAATTTTTTCACCTTTTGACATTCTTGCCTTAATTCTTCCAATTGAAAGCTATCTGTATCATCAATCATCCGTTTATTTAATTGATAAGCATCTTGAACTCGATTCATATAATTGTTTAATGTCTCTATATTGCTTTGAATAAAACCAAGCGGATTATTAATTTCATGTGCAATTCCTGCCGATAATTGTCCAATTCCTGCCATTTTTTCATTTTGAATCAGTTGCAGCTGCAGCTTATGAGATGCTTCTATACTTTCTTGATATTCTCTTGAACTAATATCAATACTTCGTTCTAAAAGTGCTTTTTCTTCCTCAAAATCAAAATAAGCTTCATTCACTAGATCCAGTAATTTTTCAAGCTCTTTATCTAAATGATCCATCCCATTCAAATTAGCCTTTTTTATCTGACGCTGTAATAACGAATTGTATTCTTTCATAAAATCACTCCTCCGTGATAAAAGTCACCGTCATAGTTTGATTATGTAATTCACACAATGTATCTTTTCTATAAGGGGCAATTTCCCCATATGAGTAGAAACCTGTTACAATCGTATCTTTTCCTACAATGTCTCGTATTACTTCAATTTCCTCGTCCAGCCTTTGTTTAAACACTGCTTTTCGTCCGACACAACTAATCAATATTGCTAAATCTATTTTTTCTACAGCAATCATTTCACTCGCAAGTTCAGCTGCCTTCATCGATCCATTTAATAGGTTGTTATAGTTTGATCTCATAAGCTTACAATAGGAGTTTTCTGGAATATCACCAGCAAAAATCAAGCTCTTATCCTCTTCATTTATCGAGAGTACTGACCTTACAATTCCCTCTTCCGCTTCTTTTAACCGTACACTTAATGGAAATAAAAGTCCACTTGCTGGAAGTTCGGTTGCCCTTTCGCCTAAATATTCCTTGTATAAGTCCAAAGCAGGTTTATGATCCATTTCATACAAAATATTTTCTTTTGATTTGGTAACAATTCTCTCAATCCCAAACGTATCCCATCCGCCAACCGAAGCACACCCATTTTTTAAAGATCCATACAGTGCAGCAACTACAATTTGATTTCTCTTTGCATAATCATTGCTAATAATATACGTTTCTTTAAATTGTGTTCCATCTCCTGCTAATCCTCCCGTTAACGGAACCTCTTTTTTTATAATTTCCCGCATTCCTTCTACTAATTTACTTGCATTAAAATTAAGTCCCTCACTTAGTATAAACACATGCTTTAAATCATTTTGATCCAATTCAGATATAATTTGTTTGCCAAATTCAAAGGAATCCTTACTCGTATTACAAAGAATAGGATAGCTCTTAAACTTTACTTTTACCTTCATAAATTCAATTGCTGTAATGCTAAGGCTGTCATTATTTGTTCGATCTGCATGAATTTCCCCTGCTGTTGAGCATCCCATTAAATATGCATTTGGATATTTATTTCGAATGCAATCAATCAAACGATTATCACGCAAGAGTACCCCGCTTCCAAATATTAACACCCATTGTGCAGATTTTCCAAGCGTTTCCTCTCCATAAAACTGTCCGGAATAGTATTCCAATTGTTCAATTTTCATACTCTTACGCTCCTTTTCTTTTTTTGTTGGGGTTCATTCTTTTATTATATATCACTAGACTGGAATTTTCTACCATTTCTCTCAACCAATTCAATTAGGTTGTTTATACTATTAGTATACATTTTTGCCGGCAGATAGCAATCTATCTTTTTGTGATACAAAAAAAGATAGGAATTCATCATGGAACCAGATATTCCTATCTTTAATTCATTCATAGCTCCTTTTCTTTTTTCATCGGATTTCTCATCATCTCTTTTACTTCTTCTGATAACCCATCCATAAGGAAACTGCGTCCCCCACCCTTTTTGTCCTGAAATTTTTGCATGTTTCGCTCGTTCAATTCATTCATCTCAAGCTTCAATTCTCTGGCAGATAATAAATAGCCTCCAGCTCCTCTTACAATTATTTGCTGTAAACCATCTGATGTTGCAACTACAATCTTGTATTTTTTGCTGTTATCATGTGCAAATTTTTCAATGTATTGATCCGCTGTTTGTGCCTCCTTGGTAAATACCATATGGATATTATGGTAATCCATAACTTCCTCTTGATGACCCTGCACACGATATGCGTCAAATACAACTATAATCTGACATTTTTTGATTGCCTGATAGTTACTCAAAGACTCCATAAGTTTCATTCTAGCGCCATCCATATTATCTTCTACAAGATCTTTTAACTCCGGCCATGCATGAATGATATTATAGCCATCTACAAGTAGATATTCTTCTTTTTTTTCATTCGCTTTGTTTTCATAATTGCTTGACTCATAATAACTTTCACGGGCAGATTTTTTCCGTTTCCAATCTGATTTTTTTCCTAAATTCGCATAAAAAGTTTTGTTGATAATCTGATCAATTTCATCCAAGCTAATCCATTTTTCTTCTTCCAATTTGTCCTTAGTATTTATACTATAATCCAATGGACCACCAGTTTCTTTTAAATAGCTTTCTACCTGCATATAGCCTTTCACTTCATCCCAAGGGACAAGAAACCCTGAGCCATGCGTACAAAAAACAGAGCCAGTCGGATTTTCAATATCTCGTTCCGCATCATATCCAATGGACGCTATCATTTCCTCTGCATTATGGCATGCTTCATATCCGCTCAGCGTACATAAAAGCCTCCCAAGTCCTTTCGAGTAAGCAATTACCTCTTTTTGATAATTTTGCATGGTTACAACCGGTGCACTTCCTAAAAGCACGGCCATATCACCATCCGTTTCGAATAATTCACTCGTACCGCACATTTTTTCAATGTCATTCATCGCTCTTCCTATCATTTTTTTAGGAAGCTCTAATTGAAACCTATAATAGGGCTCTAGTAATATGGATTTTGCTTCCTTTAACCCCTGACGCACCGCACGGTAAGTAGCCTCTCTAAAATCACCGCCTTCTGTATGTTTATTGTGTGATTTTCCTGCAACAAGTATAATCTTCATATCCGTAATTGCTGATCCGGTCAAAACTCCTCGATGAATCTTTTCTTCCAAGTGAGTTAAAATCAATCGTTGCCAGTTTTTTCCCAACATATCTTCACTGCATTGCGTCTCAAATAGTAAGCCGCTTCCTGCCTCACCTGGTTCCAACAACAGATGTACTTCAGCATAATGCCTCAATGGCTCAAAATGCCCTACTCCTTCGACTACATTTTCGATTGTTTCCTTATATACAATCCTACCCTCATCAAAAGACACTACTATGTTAAAACGACTTTTAATTATGCTTTGCAGAATTTCTAACTGCACCTCACCCATAATCTGCGCTTTTATTTCCTGTAACCGCTCATCCCAAACAATATGAAGTTCTGGCTCCTCTTCTTCTATCTGAAGAAGCTTTGGAAGCATCATTCTAGGGTCACAACCTTCTGGAAGTATAATCCGGTAAAAAAGCACAGGTTCCAAAATAGGAACATCCGAGGATTCTTCAATTCCTAATCCTTCTCCTATCAACGCACGAGTGATTCCGACTACCGCACACACCTCCCCTGCTTCTACCTCATTTACTACATCAAACTTTTGTCCCGAATAGATTCGTACCTGATTTACTTTTTCTTCCCAGCTACGACTTGTTAAGGTATCTCGTACTTTAAGTTTTCCACCTGTAAGTTTCATATGAGTAAGACGGTTTCCTTGCTCGTCTCTCGTTATTTTAAATACTTTTGCTCCGAATTCTTTTTGATAAACTGGAATCTGAACATACCTCTCGATTGCCTGCATAAATGGTTCGATCCCATCTAATTTTAGTGCTGAACCAAAAAAGCAAGGAAAAACAGTTCTCATCTTTATTGCCTCTTTGATTTGCATGATTTCAATGTCTCCCATGTCCAAATAGGATTCCATCATTTTTTCATCACACATAGCAAGTTGGTCGTAAAAATTATCGATATCGATCTGTCCAAAATCAATGCACCCTTCATTCAACTGTTTCTTTATCTCATGCATTAACTTATTTTTATTTGTATCATTTTGATCCATTTTGTTAACAAATAAAAAAACAGGGATCTGATAAGCTTCTAAAAGCCGCCATAAGGTTTTGGTATGTCCCTGTATCCCATCTGAACCGCTGATCACTAGAATGGCATAATCCAGTACCTGAAGTGTTCGTTCCATTTCAGCCGAAAAATCAACATGTCCCGGCGTATCCAATAAAGTAATCTGTACTTTCCCAATCTGAAATATCGCCTGCTTAGAAAAAATAGTAATTCCCCTTTTTTTTTCTAATTCATAGGTATCAAGATATGCATCTTGATTGTCTACTCTCCCCAATTTTCCGATTTTACCACTCAAATACAACATACTCTCGGATAGTGTTGTCTTTCCAGCATCCACATGTGCTACTATTCCAATGACTATTTTTTTCATTCGCTCCTTAAATCCTTTAATTTTCTTATTTTCTCATTGTAAGGCACATCAATATAATTGTCAACGAAGTACTCTAGTTACATCCACTCCTCATTTCGTCAGCTATATTTTGATTCATTTCCCTTCTTTTGATTATAATCATACCATTCGGTATATGCATCATCTAGTTCTTTGTTTAACTCCTTCTTCCTTTTGTATAATTCGTTCAACTTATCACTATCAGAAGTGGATTGTTTCATTTCTTCTTCCACTATCTGCAGCTTTTGTTCCACAACCTCAATGCTTGCTTCTAAAAGCTCTACCTTCCTTTTATTTACTTTTTTCTCCTTCTCTGTCTTACTTCCTATTCCTTTTTTCGTATCTGACTTTCGATTGCTTTCTTTCCCATCCTTTCCTTTGGATGTTTTCTCTTGCAATTCCGCCTTAAGTTCCCTCTTTTTTAATTCTTCCTGATAGTATACATAATCACCGTTATATTCCTTTATCTGACCATTTTCCAGTTCGATAATTTTATCTGCAATTTTATCGATGAAATACCGGTCATGTGATACAAAAAGTAACGTTCCGTCAAAATTTAATAAGGTCTCTTCAAGCACTTCCCTTGAGGCAATATCCAGATGATTGGTTGGCTCGTCTAGTACCAATAGATTTGCTCCCTCAAACGTAAGAGAGCAAAGCCGCAAGCGGCTTTTTTCTCCCCCTGACAACATCTTGATTTTTTTATTCACATCCTCTTTTACAAATAAAGCCCTGGCAAGCTGCGACCTGGCCTCTCCATACGAAATGCTATGGATCCTTGAAAAATAAGCAAGCATGGTCTGTTCCTCATCCTCAAAAATGACCTGCTGTGGCAGATATCCTATCTTGACCTGTGAACCAATTTTAACCACACCTCTATCCGCTATACTCTCACCTAATAACAGCTTTAAAAAGGTAGTTTTTCCGCAACCATTTTTCCCTAAGATACATATATTGTCCTGATAAAAAACAGTTAGGTCTACCCGATTAATGAGCATCCGATTCTCATATGCCTTTGATATACCGCATGCTTTTATTACCACTTTTCCAGAGCGTTCTATTTTTGCTGATTCTAGGTGCATCTTTCGTTTTCTCTGGTTTGGTCGATCGAGCACCTCTACTTTTTCTAAACGCTTTTCAATAACCTTAGCACGCTTATACATAGCTTCACTATCCCGCATAGCACCCCATATACGAAATCTCTCAATCTGTCTCTCCATATGATCAATTTTTTTCTGTTGAATTTCATACTCCTTCATTGCAAGAAGAGCGCGCCTCTTTTTCTCCTCCACATAATAGCTATAATTTCCATAATAAACCTCCGCATGATCAGAATACAAGTCATAAACTTTGTTTACTACATGATCTAGAAAATAGCGATCATGAGATATGATAAGTGCCGCCCCTTTGTACTCCATTAAAAAGTACTCCAACCATCCAATCGTATGGATATCCAGATGATTTGTTGGCTCATCAAGAAGCAAAATATCTGGTTCTTCTAAAAGAAGCTTAGCCAAAATAATCCTTGTTTTTTCGCCACCGCTTAAATCTGCAAATGGCAATTTCATTAACCGTTCTGTAATACTTAGTCCCTCTGTTATCTTACTTATTTTTGTTTCTAACTCATATCCACCGCTCCTTTCATACTCTTCTTGCATACAGCTATAGTTTCGCATAACCTTTTCTAATTCAGTCTCTTCAAGCGTGGCCATCTTTTCTTCTAAGTTGCTCATTTTTTTACGAAGCTCATAGATGGACTCAAATGCCATCTGTATAACCTCTTTTGTAGTGGTTCCTGTTTTATATTCTGGAATTTGATTAAGATACCCTACTTTACAACCTTTTCGAATGCCAATTTCGCCTTTCTGATACGCTTCCATTCCCATGAGTATCTTTAATAATGTAGTTTTTCCACATCCATTTTGTCCCACCAGAGCAATGTGTTCTCCAGTTTTTAGTTCCAAAGAAATACTTTCAAAAATCTTTGTTGCTCCAAAATATTTACTAAGATTATTTATATTCAATTCAATCATTGTTTTACCTAACCCTTCTTTTGATTTTATTTGTATTTTAGGTCGCAAAAAACCCCAAAGCCAATAAGCTTTGGGGTTTCATTTTCGCTCCATTTAATACAAAGAATCTATTATGAAATATCCAATCTACTTATTCGGTTTCGCTCAAGGCTATTAAATTTGGACGCACTTACCCCATTAATTGATAAACTTGCGTACATAATAGCTTCAAATGTTATCCATCTAAGTGTTGGGTTCATATGATTAACTCCTTTTTGTATAAATTTAGTAACTACATAAATAATATTCTTAAATCTTCATTTCGTCAAGTATTTTTGGAAGATTCCTTTTTGCGCTCCTATCTATGCACTTACCTCAAGAATACTCCCCCATTACTTTTCCCTTCAGTTTCGTATGAATCTGCTTTGCTATGGTATTGCTTTCTAGTAACTCTAACATCTATTTTTCTCCTTCCTCATTTACCAATTTCTTTTATTATACCTATAAAAAAGACTAAGTCAATCGATCGTAAGCTGATCGAAAATCTTAGTCTTCATCCTTGTTTTCTTTTCTTTTTATGCGAACTCCTATTAAAAATAATTTCATTTGAATTTCCTTATTATTTTTTATAATACTCCAGAGAGTTCTTCTAGAGACTCTGCTGTTGCAGTAAGCTCCTGAATCGAAGCCAAAATTTCCTCTATGGTTGCAGACTGCGACTGTTGCACATCATTAGATTCTACTATCTTTCCTGTGATATTATTAATTGATGATTCAAGCGTCTTTAAAACAAGATCTATTTTTTTTACAGATTCACTCGTTGAAAGGGATAAATTTCGTATTTCACTTGCTACAACTGCAAATCCTTTTCCGCTTTCACCAGCCCTCGCTGCCTCAATGGAAGCATTTAGACCCAATAAATTAGTACGAGAAGCAATTCCTTGAATAAATTTTAGAATCTCATTTGTATCGTGTGTACTTTTTTGGCTTTCTTTTGCATTGTCTAATAGCATTTCGCTCATCACATCCACATGCTGCAAATTTTCACCAAATTCACTGATAGCAACTGATATCTGCTTTAAAGCACCTGATAAATTCGTCACAGTTTCCACTACTGAGTTTCTTATTTCCAAACTTTTTCCTACTACAAAAGCTCCAACAATTTCATTACCTTGTTTCATTGGGATAGCATATGATTTAAATGGAATTCCAAATATTTCCTTTGGTACATCCTTTATAATTGTTTCGCCTGTTCTCATCGCAGTAAGCGCAGCTCCTCCTTCTGGAATAGAAGCACCTACCTCTACCCTTAAATCCAATTGTCTTCCCATTTGAACTTTTAAATATTTTTTCGTATCTGTAATTCCAATGGCAACATCTTCACTAAATAAAATTGGTAAATAAGGTATTATTATACTTAATGCATTTAATACTTCGCATTCATTAATTTGATTCCCCATAATTATCCATCCTTTCGTTTATTATTATAATTTAAAAACGAAATTCAGTCAACTCACTATTGCAACAGAAAACTAATATACACGAACCTAGTACCCTTCATTCACTTTTACTCTGTGATTTACTTTAATTGCGTCCCTCCTCCGGCTTATATCGTAATACATCATAAACAAAGCGATGTGCCAACTCGGGATCAAACTGCACTCCAGCATTTTTTAGGATTTCCATCGCAGCTTCTTCTTCCGAAAAAGAAAATCGATAACTGCGCGCACTTGTCATTGCATCATAGGCATCCGCAATCGCTATCATCCGAGATACAACGGGTATTTCCTCTTCTTTTAGCCCTCTTGGATAGCCTTTTCCATCCCATCGTTCGTGATGTGCAAAAACAAATTCTGCTATATCTGACATATCATGAGCAGAGCATAGAATTCGATATCCAATCTCTGGATGACGGCATATATTTCCGTATTCCTCCCTCGTCAATTTCCCTGGTTTGTTTAGCAATTCTTCGGGAATAGCAATTTTACCAATATCATGTAATAATCCTGCACTCCGAAGTTCCCCTTTTTCATGATCTGGTAATTTTAATTCGATTGCTAGTTTTTCACACAACTCTGCTACCCGATGAGAATGTTGCTCCTCTCTTGGATTTTTTTCATGAAGTGTATTTATAATTAATTCAATTGTTTTTCCCCTTCTACTTGGTGCCTCAAGAAGCTTCTTCTTATACATCATATCTTCAGCAGATTTTAAAATATCCATCAATTCTTCATCTCTATCTAGCTTAATCCCCCATCCAAGTGATACGGAAAGAGTAATCGCGTTCACATTTTCCTTTTCACAATTTTCCATAATACTCTGTACTATTTTTTCCACCTGTTTCTCCGTAGTATTTGGCAATAATACAGCAAATTCATCTCCTCCAATACGAGCGATTCGGTCTGTTTTGGGGCAAGTACTTTGAAGCACTTGCGCAAATTTCCCTAGTAACAAATCACCTGCATTGTGGCCAAATGAATCATTTACTAATTTTAAGCCATTTATATCTGCAATAATAACACAAAACGGCAGAAATTCTAAAACATCCAAGTGCTTTAATTCTTCCTCATAAAACCTTCGGTTATATAGTCTAGTAACCTGATCATGATAACTTAAATATTCAATTTGTTTTAAGTGCTTATGCTCATCAGTGATTCCTCTGACAATTGCCATTACCTTATCCTCAAAACACTGAATAATACGAAGTTCAAAAACCTCTCTTTGCCCTTCTATCTCCAGTTCATAATCAAAGCTTTGTAGTGTTCCATAAAAAAATGCATCTTCTATTTTTTGCATTCCCGTTTCAGCTATTTCTTTCGGAATAACATCCTTGATACTTTTGCCTATAAATTCTTCCTTTGGAAGATAGAGAACGGTATCCATACTTCCTTGACAATCTAAAAAAATACCATCGCGTGAAATGATAAACAATACATCCGGTATTACTTTTATAATCGACTGATTGTAGGTATTACTCTCTCTTAAGTGCAATTCACTTATCTTTAATCGTTCATTCTGTCTAGAGACTTCTTGTCGCGCTTCATTGCTCTCTTCTAACATTTCCTCAATTTCCCTTTTCGATTGACTCAACCGAATTTTCATATCATATAATGCTCTTCCCAAAATACCAACTTCATCTTTTCTTTGCATCAACTCATTTGGTACTACTTCTTCATATGTTCCACTTGCAATTAATCCAAATTCATTCACTAATACTTTTATTGGATTGGATACACTTCTTGCACTAATAAACAATATATTTCCCGAAATAATAATGATAGCGGCGATTCCAATCAGTGACAAAATAAATGCTAGTTCGTAAACTGGTGACACAATATTCGAAGCCGGAATCTGAAAAACCACGTTCCAATTCACTTGCGGAATATTCGTATAGTATAAACGATAAGTTTCTTTTCCCTGAGAAAAAGAGGTTATTCCTGTTCCCTGATTATTGATAATTTTTCTTCCTATCTCTTGAAACGATTCATTGCTTTCATTCTTAATATTCATTCCAGACTCAACACGACTTATATCCGTAGCAGCTAAATAATATCCTTCGTTATCTATAATAAAGGCACTTCCTCCCTCTTTCGTTATTAGTGAATTCACTAGCTTTTGCATTTCTGATAATTGAATATCCACCGTAACACAACCCAAAAAATTACCATCCTGATCTAAAATAGGCGACGAGCAAGATAACATGTAAAGATTACTCACGGAATCATAATATGGTTTGGTTAGTACCATGCGTTTTGTTTTTTTTACATTTCTATAATATTCCTGCAAAAAGTAATTATATGTTGCATTGCTATATTCGTATGTGAGCACTAATTCATTGTCTGCTTTATAAACATATGGCCCCAGAAACTCTTCCTCTTTCGCAAAAGTATAGGGTTCAAACCAAATTCCTGCCCCCAGAAAAAAAGAGTCCATTTGAACCACTTCTTCCAAAATTTCTTCATATGTCTTTATGTTTGAATTCTGATAAGTTTTTGATACAAAGGTTGCCAAAGTCAAAGATGCACCTTTTACTTGCTGCAATTTGTTTTCAATATTAGAAACTTCAGCAAGCTGCTCTGCCTTCATTCTCTCGCTAATTTGCGAATTTATAATATTTTTGCCTGCGTTAACACTAATAATTACAAAAAACAATACCGTCACTAGCACAATAGGTAAAATAAATACAAGCATTCTTGTCCTAATATGTCGAAACATCATACATCCCCCTCATTTTCTGACTGTATTTCCACATTATTTAGTCTTATCGATTCGTAACAAATAAATATACTTATTCTACCATATATAATTTTTTTTTACTATAACGGAAGTCATTGAATTATTTCATAACAAAAAAAAGACCTTTTCATATGAAAAGATTCCTTTTTCTCCATCTTTTTTACCGTTTTCTTTCTAAAAAACGCCGCTTATATTTCATGAGTGCATAATCCGCAATTTTTTTCTGATATACCATATCTGATATACCACCAACAATTCCTATCACTGGAATTCCTTGCACAAATTTTAAATATAGAAGTTCTTTTGCCAACTGATTTGATGTTTTTCTCGTTTGCTCTATTCTCGTAATATCAAATGCCACTTGTTCTTTGATCCAGTTATTTAGCAAAACATTTCCGTCTAATAACTCATCTTCATGCAACAGAGCTGTTTCAATAATTTTTAGAATAAAAATCTGTTCTTCTTTTGAATCATAAGAGAATCCGTACGTCAATGCAATCTCATAAATACTTTTTAATAATACCGCTAAGAACAACGGAATGTCTGGAAGCCCCATTCCAAAAGCTCCCATTCCGACTCCTTCAAATATAGAAATCATTAGGTTCGTATTTTTGCTGATTTTTGCCTGTTTTCCAAATTCCTTCATTGCTTTACGGCTATTTTTAATCTCTGCTGCAAATTCATTTATTTTATAATTTTGTTCTCTTTTTTCTCGATTATATGTTTTCTCGATCAAACCAGTACCTTTTTCAAAAATCAGCCCAAATGCTTTGAAAAATGCTATATTCATAGTCTGATTCAATTTTTTCGGTATAAGATGGTCAATTTTTTCCTGCCACCCAGTACTTTTTATATGAAGATTTCGGTTTAAAAATTTCTCTTCTGATTTTATCAGATGATTCCAATCTTTTTCTATCTGTCTTTGATTCATCATTTTCCTCTCCATCAAACGGTTTACTAACTTATACTATACCCACCTGCTTAAAGCATAAACAGCTAGGCATATTTCATCTATTTCAAAAGTCTTTTCGTATTTTACTTTTTCTGCAATCCTTTATAATTTTTTCACCGCAACCATTTCTATATAACCTCGCTTACCAATGGGTTCTAATTGAATTCGTGGATTATTTATATCCCAATCATATCCCAAAATACAGGAATTATACCGTTTGATCGACTCCTGTACTTCTTCAATCGCCTGACAATAATCTTCTTCTAAAAATGGTTCTCCCTGAAACATCATATAGTCTGTTTCTGGAAGTTCGATGACATCAAAATCATTTGGAATTTCTCCTGTAAAGCCAAGTGCTACCTCTACACCCTGAACATATTCGGATGTTCCCGGCTTTCGATACTGCTCTGGTAACCATAAACAAACCGGTTCCCCGCTAATCGTTTGCATACTGGTAAGCAGTCCCCATACTTCGCATCCCACTTCCTCACAATATGTAAAATATTCTTTTGCAATTTTACCTCGTTTAATCAAAACTTTTCTGGCTGGTTTATGAATTATCTGTATAAATACATTTTTTACATCTTTCATCTTTTTATGCTCCTTTCGAATTTCGTTATATATCACACCATACGGAATGAATAAATAAATTGGAACAGGATTTTTAGCATATTCACTTGGATTGCATCCAAATTCACGGTAAAACGCCCGTTGATACCCTTCTACACTTTGAAATCCTAAATCAAATGCAGCATCAATTATCCTGCAATTTTCATTTCTTAACCGCAACGCTGATTTTGATAATTTCAATCTTCTGATATAATCAGCTGGCGTATAATTTGTATACTCTTTAAATAAACGATAGGAATACCAAGGTGAAAATAAAGAGACGTTTGCTAAATCTGCCAGTGTAATCGGCTCACTCATGTGTTCATTAATATAATTTTGCATTCTCTGCACTGCCAAAGTCCGCTCTTGCACCTTCATCACCTCCTTAATGATATCATACTCCATTTTCTATTTTATTTCCCGACTTAATTTACTATTTGTAAGCCTATTCCCACCGAAAAAATCTAATAGAGCATCCGATACAGATACCTGCAATCACAATCATTACAATCACTGGAATCAAAACATTCTCTAACTCTATTCCTAAAGTTGCTGCCTTTAATAGTTTAATTCCCTGCGTAAGAGGCATAACATCTACTATCTTCTGCATTGAACGAGGCATCACTTCATAGGGCAATGTTGCACCAGAAAATACAAGCATTGGAAAATATAGGATAGATGCAATCATTGATGCCCTCTTGCTATTTTTTGCTAAACCACCCACCAGCATACCAATACTAAGTATAGATAATAAAACTAACATCCACCCCGCAAAAAAAATTACATAAGAACCTCGCATATGAAATCCCCAAAATAATTTTGCTACTGCCCAAAGAAGAATAACAGAAATAGCAGAATAAATTGTATAAATTGCTAAATGAACAAATAATATAATTGCTGGACTTACTGGTGTTACCTGAAATCTTTTTAAAATTCCCCGCTCTCGATAATCCGATACTAAAATAGGCAGCCCCATTAATCCTCCAGCACATATCGCTATTGTACTAAGTGCTCCAAATGACTGCTCTATAAATGTATAATCTGCACCTTCAAAGGCTGGCTTATTTTCATAAATAATTCCCAAAATAACTAATACAACTACTGGCATAACAATCGCAAAGATAACCATATTCATGTCACGAATGGATAATTTTCCTTCTATTTTCAGCATTTTTCTAAATGTTTTCATTTTGTCTTTCCTTCCTTTGTATACCAAAGATATGCATCCTCAAATTCACCATAAGGACTCTGTTTAATGGCTTCTTCCACAGTCCCTAAAAATATCGTCTCTCCCTTCTTTAAAATACATATTTCATCACACAGTGCTTCTACTTCATCCATAAAATGTGACGTTACTATAATTGTTAGTCCTTTTTTCTTTAGACCCTCTATAATCTTCCACACTTCTCTCCTTGCTTTTGCATCCAACCCTGTTGTTAATTCATCAAAAACTACTATTTCTGGGTTTGGAATCAATGCAAGAATAATAAATAATCTCTGACGTTCTCCACCAGAAAGTTCCTTTACTAAACGCCTTTCCATCTCTGCCATACTAAACTGTTTAAGCAATTTTCTCCAGTTCTCAGGTTTTTGATAAATAGACGCTGTCTCTTCGCACAATTCACCTACCTTTATTTCTCGTTGATAATTTGTTTCCTGAAATTGTACTCCTACTTTTTGAAATATTTTTTTTCGATCTGTCCGCGGATTCATTCCGAAAATGCTAACAGAGCCTGAATCCGACTTTTTAATTCCAAGAATACACTCAATACTTGTCGTTTTCCCCGCACCATTAGCCCCTAATAAGCCTAGTATCTTTCCATGTTTGACACACAAATTCAAATCTTTAACAACTGTATTTCCACCATACGATTTTGAAAGTTGCTTTACTTTTATTCGTTCTTCCATTTTTCTTTTCCTCCTGTTTCAGGTTTCATCTTATCGCATTACTCAAAAAACTTCTCGACTATTTTTGCCATTTTGAAATTTAATTTTCATATTCTCTTAATCCATCATAAATGCAATAACAAAAAATAGCATACCATAATGATATGCTAAAAAAAAATTCGCTCTTCCATAAGTCAAGGATATTCCTGCTATTCCAAGCATGGTATACTTTATCCTAATGCCATTGCTGTTTTTTGGAATTGAAACCAGGTTATCAATAAAACCCCCAGTGTCATCAATGAAATACATAACAAAATGTTTCAATGAATAAAAAGCCAATAATGTTGCAGCTGGTTTCAATACTATTGTAACTGTATAATTATGATTCAATACTTAGATCATATATCTAAAAGGGAGGGCACTTTTTTAATAAGTTTTTTCTAAAATATCAGGTCTAACTGCTCCTCTACATGAATATGCGATACTAGCATGGTCTCCTCTTCAGATCCTTTGATATGATCAGATTTTAGATATTGCATTCCACTTTTAAGATTTGCTGAAATTAAAGTTAGCACATAAATATTATCAAACCTGTTATAGATGGCATCTCCCCCAAGCCCGGAAAGGCAGATGAGCTGCGTATTGGTTTTCTTTGCAATATCCATCAAAGGCTTCAGCAAATGAGATGAGTGAGTTTGGGCAAATGGATTGTCCATAATAAGAACCTTTCCTTCTTCTTTTTCTGCAAATATATCTGTATCATCCTTTCTCATATAATAAAGCAAGCTCGATAAAATAACAAAGGCGGATAAAAATCCTTCCCCACCTGAATTTTTAGATACCTCCGACCACGTAATTGGATATTCTCTTTGCTCCTCAATTTTATAAAGTCTGATTTCTACATGCCCAATCCCCACAACCGTATCGTACAAATGCTTTGTGGTCGCTCTTGTCCCAACATACTCTTCAATATTTTCATTTCTCGCAAGAATTTCGATTCCTTTTCTCGTAATTTCTTCCATAAAATCGTTGAGTCGTGTTCGATATAGCGTTTCACTTTCTTCCCAGTCTGGTAGATTTATTTTTAACATTTTAATCGTCCGATCCCGTATGGTAATCGTTGAGTTTTTATCAATTTCACCTAAGCTATGATGAACTTCTTTCAGATAGTCCTCCAAAAGTTCGATTACCTTATCTCTTTCTTTTTCTATCATGGAGATATCCACCATTAACTTTTCCATTAGATTATCATAGGAAGCGATGGTTGTATTAAGCTGTGCAATTACTGCTTGTGCATCTTCTGTAATGCGTAACAGAGCCTCAATCGGGCGCATAAAAAAATCTTCACAAAAATCTTCTATACGTGCAAGATCATTGAGCATTTGTTGCAACTTTTCCTTCTTTGAACGTTCTTTATTTATACAGTCCTTGTAATCACGAATCATACAACCTTTGTATTCATTTAATGCATTTGCTGTCATAGCAATAAAATCTTCATCCCAGATGATTTCTTCCTCTATTGATAAGTTGTTGTATTCTGCTAAACTAGAACTATTTTCTTTATAACTTTGTATCTTTTTATCTATGGAATCCAATTTTACTGTTTCCCGTCGAATATCTTCCAACCGCTGATTTCGAATTCGTTTGAATTCTTTTCGAATAATACTTGACTTTATGGCCGGCGTCTCTTCTCCACACTTCTCTTTCATATTCTGGTAAGCATCCATAATCTGTTGCGTTAAAATTGCTATTTTTTTATCGGTTTGGTTCCATCTTGATTGTAGCAATTCCTCCTTATGCTTGTTGATTTCGAATGTTTCTTCTAATTGAGACTCTTCATATCTATTATAGTCAACTTCCCAATACTCGCTTTGGGATAGTTTATATTTTTTCCCAATATAGAAAAGCTCTTCTTCCTTCTTTTTTTGGTTTTGCTGTGCTTTATTTAGTTCTCTAAAAACTTCCTTTTCCTCTCTAGAAAAGAAATTCATAATAGCTTCATAGCGAGCTTCCAACTCCTTCAAACCCACGGAAAGTAAAGTTTCCTCCCTCACCTTATTCTTATATTCTTCAAAAGTTGCTGCCTTTTCCATGATTTTTTTTTCTTCATTTTGCAAAACAAGCAGCCTTTGATGAAAGAATCTATCTTCTTTTTGTAAGCTCTCTTTTCTTTCTTTTTTTAATTCTATCTTCTGTTCCAATGAAGAAATCGCATGTTCTACCTTCTCTTCCTCGCTACGATTCGTTTTATATTCTTCATAAAGACTGACGAGTATATGATAATTCCTGATTTTATCTTGTATCTGTTTCAAATGAAGGATTTCTTGTGTAAAAAACTTATTGAGCAACTCGATATATTTCTTTTTCTCTTTTTGATCTTCCTTTAATTTAAAACAGTTTTCCTCCAAATCTTTTTCTCTTATTTCTTCTTCTTCAATTTGAGCATTCAGTTCATCATACCCTTTCCTTGAAACCTTTTGTCTTTTGATTGTTTCAAGCTTCTCTAGATAACCTCGATACTCTTCTTCTTTCCGAAAAATAATTTCTTCTTTTTGACACATTTCTTCTTTCTTTTTCTCAATTAAAACGCCCAGTTCTGCCTCATTTAACAAACTATCATTAAACATTACAAAAAAACTTACCTTGTCCATTGCAAGAAGAGGGGTATCCAAACTGTCATATCCTTGATCCAATTCTTCTCTCCTTATGATTGGGATTGGAAACGAAGTATATACGGTTCTCTCAAGGCGTTGCAATTTTTTCACCTCATTTCCTGATAAAATGATTGAATATGGAATGAACGGATGCTTTTTTACTAGTTTTTGATTTTCCTGCTCACTTCTTTGATTTTTTTTAAGCCACTCCATACCATAGATATACTGGATTCCGGATTCCTCCAATAATTCCTTAAAGTCTTTTGGAAGCTCTATTATCATTCCTTGTGTTAATCTATGATATTCCTTCTCTAAGCTATCATACTCCTTTTCATAGAAGCGCTTCGTCTCTATTGTATTCCGCATTTTTTGTTGACAGGCATCCTTTATCATTTCCGTTTCAAACAGCTTCTCTTCTGAAAGTTCCAGATATTTCAAAATAGTACTTCTCTCCGTAAGTTCAGCTTTCAAACTGTCTTGTTTCTCTTTTCTTTGCCAAATTGCTTCCTGCGACAAAAAAAGTTCCTTTTGAATATCTTCAAGTTTACGTTCTAATCCATAAATTAGTTCCACGGTCTCTTCTTTTTCTTTCTTCTTGTTAATCCACTCCTTCTGAAGGTTTTCCTCTTCCTCCTGAAAATACTGTCCCTTAATATCAAGTGCTGCTGGTTCATATTCTCCCATTATATTACGATGTATATCTTCTTCATATTCATCGTTGAACCAGTTTTCCCTTTCATCATACATACTAATCTTATTTAGCAATGAAATCCGTTTAGAAAGAAGATTAAGATGATTATCTTCCTCTTCTTTTATCTGTAGCCGAAGAATCTCTTCTTCTTCCAAACGCTTTGAACTATGATTCTCTATTTCTCTTATTTCTTCTGATTTTTTCTTTTTTTCCTCTTCATAATAATGATATAGCTCAGACCCAATCTGATTTCTTTCCGGTTCAAGCTCTTCTTTGTTTTTCTTGGCTATCTCCACACGGTTTTTGCAAAGCCTTAATTCCTTATCGGCTTCTTCAAAATATCCCTTATACTTAGCACATTCTAAAATATGAAGCCGTCTTTCAAGCTGTTCCACGCCATTTTCCATATGTTCTTGTTCCTGTAACGTCATGATATTTTCACGGATATGGAAATCTTTTTCTTCCTCTGCTTGATAAATCTGCAACGATATCTCTTCGTAGTCTAGTCGCTTTATCTCTCGTTCCATAGAAACAATTCGATCAAGAAATTCCTCCCTTTCTAAGTTTGCTTCATCGCACAAGACTGCTAGCTTTTTTATGAAACAGGCAGTCTTATTCTCATATGCCCTTTTCTCAAAAGTATCTTTTTCGTATGCTCGAGCTTGCTCCAAAACTGGAAGTGTTTTCTGCTTAAATTGTAAGATAGTATCCTTTCGCTGTATCTTAGACTGGTTTTCTTTATACTGCATAATGTATTTTCCAAGAATACGTTCAAACTCTTTCATCCGATTCTTGTCTTTATTTAGCTTACTTTCCACGGCCTCCAAAAACCACTTTTCTACCAACCCCTTTTCATCCTTTGCCTCAGAGAAAAGATCCGACAAACCAGATTCCTTCAGATTTACCTTTTTAATTATGGTCTCCCATTCCTTATAATTGATCTGATAGTCCTTCAATTTATCAAAATACTGTTTTGACTGCGCCGGAAGATTCATATCATAATAGTAAAATTGCTTCGAATTTTCTTTTTTGTATACTTCAAATAACTGCCGACACGCATGATAACCCTTAAGATTAATTCCCTTATCCTGTTTTTCTACTACTGGAAGATGATAGATATCATGCGCGCAGCGACTTTTATATTCTGTGATAAACTGTATGATTTCTAATTCATTGTTTCCTTCTTCCGACAAATCCTGATTTTTTCGTACCATCATTCCAGTCAGAACATAACCTGCACCTCCATCTAGTGCCCACTCAATCATGACAAATGTTGGTTTATTGCTAGTAAAATAACTTGCGAACGGACGATCCTTTGCATCTTTGTATCTCTTATGCATAAAAGGTGCCATAACCATTTGCACCAATACAGACTTTCCACCCCCATTTCGTAAGGATAACAGAGTACTTTCACCTTCTAACTGTAACGTTTCATCGTTAATCTTAATCGAATTATTATTATAATTTAAATTAATGATACGAATTGCATTTATTTTACTCAACCAAATCCACCCCCAATACACGCAGAACTCTTCGATAATTATTCTGATTTAGAAGATTCCAATCCATCAAATTATCCAATTTCTTTGTAGTTTTAATCATCTCATCCTCTTCTATATAATCAAACAGTCCTTGTTTTTGCAAAAAATTTAGGATACGATACAAAAAACCTTGTTTGGTAGTCTTTGCCTTTGAACCCCTTTCATCACTCCTTAAGGCTTCATAAGCTTCCAGCATATTGGAAAATGCAAGGCCATTTCTATCTTCTGTTTCCTCTGTGGAATTTTCTGTCCCTTCTTTTAAACGATTCGAAACACAATTGAGCAATTCCCCTGCTTTCATATAATCCCTGGATTTACTGCTACTTCCTTGTCCATCATAAAACTCTACCAAAAGGGTTAAAATTACAAACTGTGACAAGTAATAATCTTTATCTGTGGCACCTGAACGACATAAATCTGCTTTCAACTGATTTTTTGAAAATCCAAGCAGATTATTTTCTTCCTTTGGAATCAGGTATATGGTATTACCATAACGCTCAATATTACTCATGGAGACCTCGCCCTGACTCTTTACTAGATTCATAATCTGCTCATTTTCCGTGTAAGCCTTATACAGGTTTCGGTCTACCTCTTCTTTTAATTCTCTATGCTCTAGCAAATAATAAAATATCTCTTGAGCAGACCTTATTTCCTCCATTGCATATGCCATACATTCACTCCCTTTCTTTAACTTGCGCGAAAGGAAACATTGGAACAACGAATTGTTTTGATTATTCCTGTTTCACTTTCAACATTTTCGAACACGACACTACTTCCGTCTAAAATTCGATATACTTCTACACTTTTAATATCACTCCATGCTGGATTTTCTTCAATTAATCTCAAAAGTGTATCATTTAATTCAAATGTGGTAGGTACTTCTAGTAGATATTCACTTCTCTCTTTTTTCAAGGCGTGAATATCAATGAATTTGTGTTTCAATAATTCTATGATTACTTCCCGAAAAATTTCTACCGAAGGAATTAAGTCTTCTCTCTCTTTGGCATACGTTTCTTTTAGTTCCTTAAGAGAAATTCCTTTCTCATGACCTGCATATCTTAATATAACCTTAAGGCAATTCTCATACTTTCTTATTTTTTCTCTAAGCAGTCTTTCTTTTTCCTCCTGCCACGCTTCTTCATCAAAACTTAAAAGTTCGTCTTCTTCTTCAATTTGCTTCTTTCGAATTGATTTTTGCATCTCCAATGATTTATTCAAATTATATGTTTTTGGCAATTGCTGTTGAAACAATGGACGAAGAAAGAAGTCAAGTTCCTCTAAATACTGCGGGTGTTTCAAAACTTCATCATAAAGCTTTGTTCTTAAATGAAAGCGCTGAATCAATGCCATCTGTGATAGTTCCTCTAACTCTTTTGTATATAAAATTTTCAAATCAAAATGACTATTTAGTATCTTTTGGTGCTCATCAATGGAACGGCTCAAATATGTTTCTATCGTCCTTAGATTTTTAAGGTTTTCTTCCTCTTTATGATCGAGTTTCTGAATACTAATATTCTTTTCTTCTAATTCCTGTGCCCGGTTTTTTACAATTTTCTTATAATTCAAAAACTTTTTCTTGGTATCACTGATAGTCTCTAAATTTTCTTCCAATATTTCTTTATAATCTGTAACCGAATAATTTAGGGCATTCCTCCTGATTTTACCCATGGCTTCCTCAATTTTTTGTAGTTGAATCCGCAACAGATTAAATATATTTTTCACCTCATCTACCGCTTTGTCATAAGTTGCCCGCTCTAGATGCATCTTGAATATCATTTCATGTATCGTAAGTTTCATGTTATTTTCGATTTCAAGAGTAGATAGTAAAAAACTATACCCATCCTCTGTCAAATAATAGGAAGTTCTTCGAACATCTTGATCCACATATATAATTCGATTTGCAACAAACCGAATGTTCATGATTTTATACGCTCTTTGTTCAAAATCAAATCCATCAAAGTACATTGCACGCCCTTCATCACAAAGCACGATGTTGATAATGAATTCTCCCAGTTCTTTGCAATTTTCATAAGATAGACTTTTCTTAAAACAACGCATGTTCATGCTATCAATATAGGCACCAATGTCATCCATGGTACATGCCTCATCCTTTAAGGATTGCTCCATAATATATAATAAAATGGCAAAAATAAAATTAATCTGTTCGTCCATTTTTTCAATTTCATATTGTTTCCAAGTTGTTTTCTGTATGCTGTTTTTTAGTAAAATAGCATACATACCAACACTTTTCATCCGTTTTGGAAACTGCTTCAAAAAATCATAATCCACAATATTTATCCTCCTGCCAAAAATCCTGTATGCACAATACTTCCTGGGGAATGTATTTTCCCAGCTTCAATATCTTACTCATCCTAAACTGAACTTCCTTTGAAAAATGCTCCAAAAAAATCCACTCAATATTTTTCTTCTGCCCCTTTTTTGTATCTGGGAGCTTCTCTATATCCCCTGCCCTTTGAAGCATACACAAATACCCATTAGCAAAGGGTGCTATCCTAGTTTCTTGTTCAAACATATGATAGAGTCGTTCATATATCAATATTCCTTCATAATCTAAATCGCCAAAATATAAGAGTTGATTTTCCTTCTTCTTCATATAAGGTTCTGCACAAAGATTAAAATCTTGAAAAGAACGAACAATCCCATTCCCCGCACCATAAATCAATGTTCCTATCCTTACGCCTAATATCCTATCATGACCATTCAAAAGACTTTTTCTCATACTATAAAAAGTATCTTTGTTTTCAATAATAAGAATATTTTGAGGTGTCTCTTTGCTATTTGAAAAATAAGACAAGGGCTCGGTTGTCTCATATATCAAAAGATCTTCCATTCGAATTCCAGTTCGTTTTAGTATCTGCTTCCCTCCTTCCTGCTTTAAAAACTTTTCTCGTTTCCATATTTGAAAGCTTCGTTCATTCAAGGATACCTCTTCCTCCAAATAATGCTTCTGATAGATAATAAACTCATTTAGCATCCACACCCACTGTCTATCAATGGCATATTTATCCAAGTGACTGCTATAATAAGTAATATCAATTTGAGGGGACATCTCAAACATAAGTTCCTCTAAAAGCGCACTATAATCTTTTTTTTCTTCCATCACCCAATAACGATTGTAAAGAGCCGGCTTTTTTCCATTCGTTCCAGAAGCCTTGACTGGCTTATAAATGCCCTTCTCTATCTTAGCGAGAATTTGTTTTGAAAATTCTGAATATTCTTCCTTATATTGTTTTTGTAACTCTTCAATAGTTATTTGCTTCATTTTTCTTCCCTTTTATTGATTACTTGTTAAGCCATTTGTTCAATCTCTATTACTCCTTCATTTTACTCTATTCTACAAAATTTCACAATAAGATACGATCTGTGTGAATTAATCCATTCATTTTCTTGCAAACAAAAAAATCACTGTGCACAACCTAGTTAGGTTATTGCACAGCGATTTTGCTTTCATTTTAATACCAGTACAATACATACACAGCGGAACGTATCCGATTAACTTAATTTATCTTTTTTTAAAATGTCATCCACTGATTTTTCATCGTAGAAGAACAAAACCACCCCTCCTAGCACACAAAAAATACATGCGATAATAGCTACTAAGCGGTATCCCCTTCCATTACCCATTCCTATGGTTGCTACTGCTGTAAAAATTAGCATAGCAATACTTTGACCCATTTTAAAAGCAAAGGTTCGGGCTGCATAAAACATTCCTTCCCGATTCTGTCCCGATATCTTGGCATCACTTTCTGCAATATCCGCAACTATAGCATTTGGCAAAATTCCAAAAATAGCCATTGGTAACGCAGCTAGTACTACTAAAATATATCCTTGCATTACAGGAGTAATTCCCATAAAAGTTCCAAAAAAAGAAGTAAATAGGTAGGCTATAGAAAACAGAGCAAAAGCAAAAAGCACTAATATTTTTTTCCCTACCTTCCTAGAAATTATATTAACAGGCATATAAAACACAACCGACAATACACTCATAATTATAAAGTAAACTCCCGACATAGCTGTATCCAATCCCAAAAGACTTGTAACAAAGAACACAAGACCAGTTTGAAACATGGTAAGCGCAATCCAGTATAAAATATCCGACGCTACAAATACCCGGAAGTTTTTATTTTTAAAGGTACTAACTAGTGAAGAAACTGCACTTCCCTCAGAAGGTTTTGCTATCACGTATTCTTTTTCTTTAATTGCAACTACCGGTACCATCATACAAAGGTAGGCAATGACTGCAAATATTAAAAATGTAACTCTTACCGCTGCAACTCTTCCCATGGAAGGCTCGAATATTTTCCAAATTGCAGAAGCCTGATACCCAAGCGCTGTTCCCAAAAAGAATGTAAGCGAAATGACAGTGGAAATATTTAAACGCTCTTTAGATGTATGACCTAATTCTGCGATAAGCGCATTGTAAGGAGTGCAATAAGCCGTAATAGAAATGTAATAAAGGATAACAAAGACAAACAACCACAATGCATTAAACCAGCTTGTTCCATTAACCGGTGCACAAAAAACCAGTACTGTAGATGCAGCCAAAGGAAGCGCTGACCATTTTAAAAACGGAATTCTTCTTCCATTTTTTGATTTACATCGGTCAGACAAAGAAGCAATCCATGGATCTGTAACTGCATCAAATATTCTTCCAAGAGCTGCAATTGCTCCAATAATCGTAATAATTCCTAAAATGGCCAATCCTTGTGGAATAAATACCGTTTTGACACTTCCTTTGGTTGCCAAATCTGGCTGATAAAAATAAACTAGCCAACTACTTATAACACCTGATAACAAAGACCAACCCAATTGTCCCACTGCAAATAACCACATTTTTGAAGCGGATAGTTTTTTCATATGCTATTTCCCCCCTATTAAGTAAGATGTTTATTACAAATAAAATACACCCTCTTTATAAGTAATCATCTCAATCTTTTCTGATACAAATTCCATCAAAAATAATAGAAACCATTTCGTCCATAGCTTCCTGATAGGAAATTTGATTCTGTATTAAGATTTCTCCATTTATCAGTCGCTCATATACTTCACAAAGCATAAGCTTAAGTACTGTTATATTTATTGTTCGAATGATTCCTTCCTTTTGTGCCTGATGTAAAAGCTCTATAGCAGATTCCCAATCTGTTTCAATCTTAGTTTCTATCTTCGTATATAGCTGTGGATATGCATTTTTAATTTCATTAATACGACGATAATCTAATATACTGGCATATGTAGGAACTATAGCAAATAGTTTTCTACATTTGTCCAATGTATCAAGTTTTTCATTTCCTAATATATTTTTTTGTTGTCTCTTAATATCTTCAAACGTACGATCGATTGCTAACTCGATGGCCTGATTTTTTGAAGATATCATTTCATAAAGAGTACGTTTACTAATGCCTGCCCTTTTTGCTAAAGAGTCCATCGTAAATTTCACACCACTTTCTTTAAATTCCTCGATACAACATTCAAATAATCTATCAATTAATTCCACTATTATTCTCCTTTGCAAACCAATAAAACTATTTTAGTTTTTATAATTTCATTATATCAAAACTATCCGTATTTGCAACAACTTATTTTTAATACTGATTCCTATTGAATTACTTTCACTTCCTCCATAATTAATAGCTTATTTTTTTTCCATATCGATGCAAATTCACTATATGGTACTGGTGTCTTACCTTTACCGATTTCTAACGTTATGCCTGGTATACGAAAAACTCTCATATGATAGCTACGAAAATCGCCAGTTGCCGTAGCTTTATTTACCGTTTCAGCATTGCCATACCCAGTTACTTCTCGTGCACAAGAATTCATCTTTTTTGTTAGCAAACTTATGCTTTTGCTGGCGGAAGTTGGAACGCTGCTAAAAATAATTTCTCCTGCAGCATGATAATTTACAATAGCAACTATCGTATGCTTATTTTTATTTAGTTTTTTTATTACTTGTGCAATTGCTTTTGTCTCATTTTCGCTCAATGCATATTTTCCAGCGTATCCCGCAGCTCCTGCTTTTTTACGATTGCCTTTTCCAAATCCAACCTTAAAATTACGATTAAGATCTACTCCATTCGCATTTGCTTTCCAATCGGCAGCTGAAGTTGTTCCCATCATAGCATAGAGTTTTTTCCTTAATTTATCACTATCAATGCCCGAAATTCCCTCCTGTACAAGCGTAACCCCATCTGGGTTTGCCATTGGGATATAAATGATTGACATCGTATCAAGTAAGTCAATGGGCTTACAACCAGCGATAGACTTATTATAATGTTCCAAATAATACTCTATCTGCTTCATACATAACAAACTTGTCATATATTCTCTCGCATGCAAATTAGCAACAACAAGTAGATGCTTCGTTGCATCCGGATTTCCAAGTTCAATTTTATATAAATTTCGATTGTCAACGGTTTTCCCGATCACCGAGGTGGCACAATACTGTGAATATTTCATTTGTAGCTGTTTCACATCTGCCTCATATTCCTTGTATGTATATCTTGCATTTGATGTATCTACGATTTCTTTATTATTAAAACTATATTTTTTTGCCTTTCCATATAACAAAATAGAATCACTACCTTTAAAAAGTGGTACCACTTCATAAACATAAGCCTGATTATCTTTTATCCTTTTATCATAAAAATCATTTCTCTTTGTGACCTTTAATACTTCATATCCATCCAATCCCTTTCTCTTACGCCTTACCTCATAATAATTTGCATATTTGTCCCTATTCCACACTAAATGTACACATTTTTTTGATACGCTTGTTGTTTGAATTGTTTTAATCTTTCCTGGAATTCTAATCTCAATGGAAACGCCTTCTCCCATCAATTCTTTATTTTTCCAAGTCATAATTTTGATTTGATAGGATTCCTCCGCCTTACCATCAAAAACTGCACTATTCTCACTGAGCACCACTTCTACTTTTTCCTCCGAAGAATCAAGTACAATAACTTCATACTCATCACACGCTTTTACTTCATTCCAGTTGATTTTTACTGTGTTTTTAGTATTTGCGATATCAATCTTTTGAACATCAAACAATTCCTCTGCTTGTATGGTTACTGGAACTGTATAAAAGCAACAAATAAATATATATATAATAATCCACACTCTTGTTTTTTTTATTTGTATTCTCATAGGACTCCTTAATTGTTTTAGTAAATAAAAATATCACGCAGAGAAAATAATGTCTCTGCGTGTTATTTTAATGTTTTACACGTATGATTGATTTCGCCCTTTCCGGACAATGCTCTGTCTGTTTTTCTTTCTAATTAAAACAGCTTACACACTTTCATTGACCATAAATGTATATACGGATGAAGTAGATCCATTATTATGAAACTTTATTTCTAATTTTCCATCATTCGTCATATAGGTACCACAATTCCAGCCTGCACCAGATGCAACAGTAGCCCATCCGCCTGTAATTGTATTTTGAAATCCAGTGACATCTACGGTTGTCGCACTATCAAGTCCTTTAATATAAAGAATATAAATGCTTCCATTAAAAATAACTTTGACACTCACATTATCTGTGGCATATGGTGCCCCCACAGTAACTACCGTATAATCACCATCTAATTGTAACGGATACTCACTTCCATTCACAACCCACTTGGCATAAACTGTGATATTATCTGTTGGCATCGTGTCAAAACTATATGCCGTACTAAATTCGCTATCACTGTACCAACCTGCGAAACGGTATTCCTCTTTCGTTGGAGCCATTGGTGTACTCACAGCTGTTCCACATTCCTGTGTGATGTTTTCTACGCTAGTACCTCCATTGGAGTCAAAGGTAATCGTATAGCTGTTTGCCGTCCATTTTACATAGACTGTACTATCTTCTGCTGGCATCGTGCCAAAGATGTATGCTGTACTTAATGTACTGTCTGTGTACCAACCTATAAAGCTGTATCCTTCTCTCGCTGGATTTTCTGGTGCACTCACTTGTGATCCATATTCCTGCGTGATGCTGTCTACCATACTTCCTTCGTTTGTGTTAAACGTAATGGTATATTGGTTAATCGTCCAGCTCGCATAAACTGTGATATTATCTATTGGCATCGTGCCAAAGCTATATGTCACACTAAGTTCGCTGTCACTGTACCAACCTGCAAAACGGTATCCCTCTTTCGTTGGAGCCGTTGGTTCGCTCACAGCTGTTTCACAATCCTGTGTGATGTTTTCTACGCTAGTACCTCCATTAGAATCAAAGGTAATCGTATAACTGTTTGCCGTCCATTTCGCATAAACTGTACTATCTTCTGCTGGCATCGTGCCAAAGGTGTATGCTGTACTTAATGTACTATCTTTATACCAACCTATAAAGCTGTATCCTTCTCTCGTTGGATTTTCTGGTGCACTTACTTCTGATTTATATGCTTGTGTGATACTGTTTACCATACTTCCTTCATTTGTGTTAAAAGTAATGGTATATTGGTTAATCGTCCAGCTCGCATAAACTGTGATATCTTCTATTGGCATCGTGCCAAAACTATATGCCGTACTAAGTTTGCTGTCACTATACCAACCTGCAAAACGGTATCCCTCTTTCGTTGGAGCCGTTGGTTCACTCACAGCGGTTCCACAATCCTGTGTGATGTTTTCTACGCTAGTACCTCCATTAGAATCAAAGGTAATCGTATAACTGTTTGCCGTCCATTTCGCATAAACTGTACTATCTTCTGCTGGCATTGTATCAAACGTATACGCTGCATTAAGTTCCGGATCACTATACCAACCTGCAAAAAGATATCCTTCCCTTGTCGGTGCAGTCGGTTCGTTTATCGTTGTTCCACAATCCTGTGTAATGTTTCCTACCTTGCTTCCTCCATTGGAGTCAGCGGTAATCGTATAGCTGTTTGCCACCCACTTCGCATAAATTGTAATATTCTCCGCTGGCATCTTATCGAAGGTATATGTTGTACTTAAGGCACTGTCGCTGCACCATCCACCAAAGCTGTATCCTTGCTTCGTTGGGTCTTTTGGTGCACTCACGCTCGTATTACAATCCTGTATGACGTTCTCTAGTATACTTCCTCCATTTGTATTAAATGAAATCATATAACTAGCCGCCATCCAGCTCGCATAAACTGTAATATTCTCTGCTGGCATCTTATCAAATGTATAGGCATTCGTAAGTTCACTGTCGCTATACCATCCACCAAAGTTATATCCTTCTCTTGTCACTTCTGGTACAGATACCACAACCCCATATTTCAAAGTCTGCACGATATCTTTGTTTTGATTATTTGTTTTTAACGTTATGTTATAGCTATCTCTGTCATAATACAGCTTCAATACCAGGCTTCCATCTGCTGCAACAACACCAGATTTTACCGTCTGACTTTCCTGGCTATTAAATACATAACCCGAATAAGTCTTTTCTTTCGCAGTCACTGTTGCATTATATGCTCCTGTTAGATTCTCCGTATCTTTAAGTGTATAACCGTCTCCGGATACATTTTGCTGATAATGCTCTACCTTATAAGTAAGCTGACTATTCAGCTTCCACTTTGCATAAAGCGTAATATTATTCGCTTCCATCGTTGAAAAAGAATATGGTGTCATCAAATCACGGTCACGATACCAGCCTTCAAACAGATATCCTGCTTTTATAGGTGATGAAGGTGCACTGACAACGCTATCAACTGTAGTTGTTATCTTACTAACTTCACTTCCTCCAGTCGAATCAAATTCAATGGAATAATTATTTGGCGTCCATATTGCCGTATAAGTTTGATTATTCGCAGGCATGGTAGTTGCAACCATACTGTTCCAACTGCTAAAGGTATATCCTGTTTTTACCACTGCCGGTGCAAAAATAGCCGCACCATATTTCAAAGTCTTTACAATATCGGTACTTCCGTTTTCAGGTTTAAATGCTAACGTATAACTATTTCGCTTATAATACTGGCGCAATACCAAGCTGCCTTCTGCTGAAATAGTCCCTGAAACTACTGAATCATCCACACTACTATCATAGGTAAATCCCTGATAAGACTTTGCTTTTGCCGCTACCGTCTGTCCCGTCGTTCCTGTGAGATTTTCGGTTTCATACAAAGTATAAGTGTCATTTGCAAGGTTTTGTTGGTAGTGTTCTACTTGATACTGTGTCGTAGTATTTGGTATCCACTTTGCATAAAGAATGATATTTTCTGCTGGCATCGTTTGAAAGACAAACGGTGTTGTCAACTTTTCATTTTTATACCAGCCGCCGAACGCATATCCTTTTCTAACTGGAGCTGTCGGGGCTTTAATCGTTGTTTCATAAAAATATGTAGAATTACTCACAGAGCTTCCGCCCATTGAATTATAAGCAATCGTATAACCATTATCATTCACATCATCCCATACCAGATGGAATGTACGTGAAATCGGCATGGAAGAAAATGCAAGTGATGTACCTTTCCAGGTAATCGTCATATCCGATTCAAGCTTATGTGTTCTAGAAGGAACCGATACCTTCACTTCATTACCAGATAAGCTGAATTTGCTGTTCGTAAAACTAATATTATAATTATCTGCTTTATAGGTTTTTTTACTTATATCTCCTTCTTTCAGGTCTAGATAGGTCATACTAAAGGTATCATCAGGCAACGTATATGTTTTAATCGTATCCTTCATTTTAATCGGTGTTTCAACCGTATCATACGAAAAATCATATACATTGTATTTTGTACCAGCACTTAATAATGGCCATTCGTTTTCATACAAAGTAGGATTATATTGATATTTACCGTTAAGAACTTGTGCTTTAAACGCAAGTTCTAGATAGATACCAAAGTCTAGATACAGTGCACCTGACATCTTGGAATTTTTCAGTTGATTGACTGATTGCAACTGATAAAAGAAATATCCATACAATTTGGTATATATCCCTGCTTCTGCGGTAAGTCCGACACTATCTAATTTCGTTGAGAAAAGTCCTACTGCAAATTCCAGGCGAATTCCGGCTCGCAGTCCCAAAGAACCCATAACATAAAACTGGAACGTATACTTTTCATCCATCAAGCTGACCGTATTGCTACCTGCATCTTTGGCACGAATTTTTGCCCAGAAGCAATACCTTGTACCATTTTCATACTCAAAGTTACATCCAAGGGCAACATTGATATTTGCACTAACTACAAAATCAACTGATTCTTTGACTGCAATGATACCCAATAACAAATGTTGCTCTTGTGATATGATATTTTTATCAAAAATATCAATCCAATCGGTCTCATTTCCCATCATATCGCTATAGAGTTCAAAAAGTTCCTTCACACCTCCAGATATTTCATCTGGCTTCGTGGATGCCATTATCTTTTGGATTTGCTTTGATACATCAATTGAGGTTGACTTCGTAGAAACCACTGCTTTAAAACTGATTCCGGTATAGTTATAGATATCAATATTGGCATTCATTGTATAATCTGAAATATATTTGAAAATCCATTTCTTTTTCCAGACTGCCTTACCAGATGCTGAAACATCCATTTTTAATTCTTCAATAAAGGTAGATGACAAGGAAATCGTAATGACACTGTCATCCGTTGCTTTGACCGAAACATCAAAGCTAACACTAACCGCACATCGCACCCCTTTACCGCTTAATTTTTGCAAGTTCTTTCCAATATTGGCATTTACTTTCAGGTTTTTAATTTTTACTTTAGAACCAGACGCTGATGCTGCCATTAATTTAACATCACCCACGCTGGCATCGGATCCGTCCTCCATCTTTATGGATAACGAGTCCATTTTTGATCCGATTCTAGACATTTCGTTGAATCCATCAGTCTCTAACGCTAATGCTGTCATATAAAGAGAAGCTTTCTCCGCATACCCGCTTTCGACTACCTGATCTTCAATCTCTTCCTCTACAGAATCAACATCAACGTCCTTAAGCATGCTATCCCCATCTGTACTATTCTTCGAATAATAGTCCAGTGTATCCTGCATCTTATCCTGGTTTGTCACAACATATGTTATGGAATAGGTACCGTTTTCTTCCTTGACACTGGTAATCTCTCCATAAGAAACCTCAGATTCCTTGCTATCTTGTGGAGATGCTCCGGAATACAATGCAATAAAGTCTCCTTTATCAACCGTTGTTTTTTCGGATAGTCCCATCTCTTCATAAGCAGAAAAATCCAGATCCTTTGTCTCTATCATAAAGGATCCTTCCGCATCCGAGACAGCAGGAACATAGTTTTCAAGTTTACTGTCAACTCCAGCAGCAATCGGTAACACATCTGGAATAAAAATTACTTCTTTTGCATCTGCATCCATATATTGAATATTCTGGCTTCCCATGCTTCCCGTAACCGTTACTACCTTGATGTATGCAATATCATCATCCAAATAGGAGGAATCATCCGCACTGCCTGTAGGTGCTTTTGGTTTATCTTCACTATATATGCAAAGAACATCTCCAACCTGTAACTGTGTATTTCCTTTATATGTAAAGGAACCACTCGCTACTTCGTCTGTGTTTTCTCCATCGTTAAACCCAACAACTGGAACCGAAAGAGCGTCTACCTTCTCCCCATCCTCTGTCATATCCGATACTAAACTATCTGGTATATAGAAAATTCCATCATGAAGCTCAATATTATATACTTCCGCTTTATGAATCGTGAAGTCACATTTTCGAACGGTGTTTTCCTGATCTTTAAAGTTTAACTTACTATCACTTAATGTCAAATTGTAGGAGACTCCTTCTGTAAATCCTCCTTGGGCAGAAACAACAAAACTCCCTTCGCTTCCTTGTGCCTTAAGTTTTATCGCCTCTGATCCATCTGCAGCAATCACTGTGATACCACTTATGACACTGGATTCAGAAATTGCTGAATCCGTTGAAAGAATCTGAAAGGAAAGTCCCGTCTGTTGATCTGTTAATGAAAAAGAATCATCCAAACTCTGCTGTTCCATCTCAATTTCTGAATACCTAGCATAAAGTGTTATATCACGTAGAATAGGCGTATCATCTGTAAAGCTTTTTTGAAAGCCTTTATCTGCATACCATCCAAGAAATATACTATTACTTTTCTGTGGAGCTGGCAGACTAGTAATCGTTTTACCATTTTTAACCGTGACTGCATCTATCGCAGTACCGCCATTGGATTCAAATGTTACAGAAAAAATATCCTCTGAACTTCCACCATTCCCATAATCTTTACGTGGTTCTTTGCTAGGAGAAGGGGAAGGCTTAGAATCATTCGTATCATCTGCATCGTTTCCCGAATTATCCGGATCCGACATTTTGGTATGTGCATCAATATATGTTTTATCGTTTGGCGTACTATATTTCACACTTTTTTTTGTCTGATTGGATATGGTAAGTTTAGCATCCTTATTCGTAGATGCTATTAAACTTCCTTCTGCGCCTGATTTAAGGATAATATCTGCATCCGTTGCTGTTGATACACTGGACGGAACGGATGAGGTAACCGCAGAACCCTTCGCTTTTGTTTTTATCTGAATCGGTAGTTTACTGCTTATCCTACCTTTAATTATAAGTTTTGCTTTCTTTGCAAGAATAATCTTATCAATTGTTCCGTAATTAGATAGTAAGCCTTTCGCATTCTTTCTATTGTAAGTTAATGTTTTAACTTTAGAACCTTTTGCAACTTTATATGTCAGCTTACTGTCATTGATTATAACGCTATTTCCCTTTGCTTTTTCCGTTATCGACTTTGCATTCGTTACAATGAAACCTTTAAATATTCCACTGTTCACAACCGATGCTTTGGATGAACGAATCACCAATGTTTTTGCCTGATAGGATTTTTTGGGAATAGTAAACGTAATTGCTTTTTTTGTTTGAATCGTAATCTTTTTAATCTTCTTATCAGCCAATGCTTTTGTTAGCATCTTTTGTGTTGTTACTGTAATCTGCGTTTTTTTCGTTTCTGTTAAAGTTGTTGTCTTAGTCGCTGCTGCCGAAGCAGTTATCGTGCCAACATCAGGTACTACGGATGTCAAAACTACAACAATTGCCAAAAGCAACGCCAATCCAGAACGTAAAGGCCTATTTTTTTTATCTCTCATAACCACTTTTCTTCATTTCTCCTTCTATTCTATTTATAGGTTTTGTTTTCACGGTTTCATTTCACTCACAAACCGAAAGCCTAGGATAAAACCTGGAATACGATAAATTGGATTAGCATACAACCTGTTATAATCCTTTACTGACTCCCGGTAGATCATACGACTTGTTTCAATCATTCTTCTTGCCACTACTATGTCTTTACTTTCCTGCTCCTGCCTGTAGATGGCTTGGTGCATCTTTATCTGCTCTTTTGTAGCCTCCACTTCATGATATCTGTCAACTAGTTTATGATAGGAAACCGTAAACCAAAGGGTAATAAAGGCTATTGCAGATATTCCTGCTATTACGTAGGCTATCATGGATATCAACACTTCACTCCTCGCATTCAAATTTTTATGAATTTAGTATAACAAATAGAAAGCATAAATTATCATTTACCACCTCAAATGCACTTTTTTAACCCTGAAATGTATTCATAAATCATTGAGGTTTCTTTTGATTCATGATAAAATAAATTGTTCAAACGAGCTATTAAGGGGGGAACGATGCTTAAAATTGCCATTTGTGATGATGAAATAACGGAGCTTTCCCGTATTTCAAAATTATTAAACCGATATCATGAACAAAAAAATGCTGCCTTTCGATACGATGTTTTTTCCAATCCTATCGAGCTATTAGAAAGCTTGCAAACCAATAGCTACGATATTTTGCTGCTTGATGTGCTTATGCCGGGAATAAACGGAATTGCGGCAGCTCAAGAAATACGTGGATTTAATCAGACTATAAAAATCATATTTCTGACTTCATCTCCTGAGTTCGCCGTTGAAAGCTATGCTGTAGATGCATATTACTACCTATTAAAACCTACTACAGAAACCAGACTTTTTCCCATTTTAGATAAACTTTTTTTTGATGCACAAAACACAAAAGAATACCTATATATCAAGTCAGCCTCTGGAATTATGCGTATCTCATTTCATAACCTTGAATTTTTAGAAGTAATGAACAAAAAACTATATTTTCACTTAACCGATGGCAATATAAAAGAAGTCTATGGTTCGCTTTCTGATTACGAGCCAAAACTTCTTAACAAGGAGGAGTTCATTAAAGTCCACCGATCTATTATTGTAAATATGAAGCATACCCAGGAACTGCATATTGGTACGATTACAACTGCTACCGGACAGAGCATCCCAATATCAAGACTTCTATATCCAAAAGTGCGAGAACTATACATGAATTATCTATTTTTAGAAAAAGGGGTAGAATAATGATTACTGCTGTAGGTTTCATTAACTATGGGCTAATATTACTATTTGGAATATTGCTTTCAATAGACTTTGCGGGAATTGAACAAACACATAAGAACCGTCTGGTAGTAAATTGCTTTATTTTATCCTTGCTTATAGTACAGTTCGCAAGCTGGCGATTTTTCGGGTACGACATCACCAGAAAAATATATCCTTTCATAGTACATATTCCACTGATGCTTTTTATTTCTTTCTATTATAAGCAAAACTTTATTGTTGCTTTTGTCTCTGTGCTATCTGCATATCTATGCTGCCAGACACCAAGATGGTTTGCCACAATGGCTCTTTATCTGTTCAATAGTAAATTATCCTACCTTATAGTTAATTCATTGGCTATATTTCCTGTATTGTTTTTACTCAAAAAATATGTCGTACGCTCCATCAACCAGCTAATCAACATATCCAAACGATCACTACTACTATTTGGTATCGTACCGCTTATGTATTATTTATTCGACTATACTACAACCGTATACACGAATTTATTATATCGTGGAATTGAAATGGCTGTACTCTTTATGCCCACTCTTGTATCCATGTTTTATTTTATATTCACTCTCATATACTACAATGAAATGCAGCGTCGCAGTAATGCCGAACGTGAATCTATCATATTATCAATTCAGGTCAGCCAGGCAAAAATAGAACTGTCAAAATTTTTAGAATCACAAGAAAAGACTGCGATATACCGCCACGATATGCGTCACCATCTTAATCTAATTGGAGGCTATCTTGAAACTGGTGATATAACAAAAGCATCGGAATATATTAGCAATACGCAGGCAGATATTAAAGAAATTACCCCTATCCACTATTGCGAAAACAGTACCATCAACCTAATTCTCTCCTACTTTGCCGGCAAAGCAAAAACAGTCGGTATTACTTTTTTCACTGATGTTAATATCCCCCAGGACATATCTATCTTAGAAACTGAGCTTTGTGCTTTACTATCCAATAGTTTAGAAAATGCTATTCTTGCCTGTACGAAGGTTTCCGAAACAAACGCACGGATAGTGCGTGTCATTTGTCAGCTACATAAAGACAATATGCTTATTTTTATCGAAAATAACTATAACGGCAACGTAGAAATGATAAATGGACTGCCACAAAACCATAGCTCTGGACATGGCTTTGGTGTTAAAAGCAGTATGACAATTGTTAATAAATATAAAGGTTACTGTTCCTATACTGCAATTGATGGAATATTTACAGTAAAGATTGTACTGCCTATGAAAAAAGTGACACAAAAAGTGGCTGGATGATACAAGTTTATTGTATTATCCAGCCTCATGACCTGTATGAACTGTCTTATATAATGTACCTTGTCTTGTATTGCAATCGCCAATAGCAACCACATCTACTGCAGCATCCCGATACGCATCAACCAATTCTTCATTTGCACGAACACCAAATGAAACTACCATATTATCACAAGCTATGTTTACTTTGTCACCTGTTTCATTTTCGAATACGGCACCATTCTCATCCGTCTTTAACATTTTCTACACTACCGACCCAAAAACTTCGTTCATCCTCATGAACAAATGCTGGAATATTTACTGCTGCCTTGATTTTTGCTGCATCTTCAATATAAATCCCATGATCATAATAAATCGGTCGATTAATATATGGCGCTAACTTTTGAATCGAGTGCCTACCTCTTGATACATGAAGTAAATCAATTTTGTCAGAAATAGACGTTGCAAATTCATTATTTGGTTTCAACTAAGCACCTTTAACTTTTACAAGACACTTACCTATTTTCATATTGATTTTTACTTATTTTTGTTTATTGCTATTTTGTTTATTTAGATATATACTATTTATAGATTTATTTAAGTAGGGGGATTATAAACAACATGATTCAAAATACATTATTTAGCGAAGAAAGATCCGAAGAAATTCTCAAATTAATTAGAGCGTTGGGGAAAGTTAGCGTTAATACCCTTTCAGAACGCTTTAATGTGAGTAGTGCTACTATCCGAATGGATTTAACTAAACTTGCAAAAAACGGTGAAATAATAAGAACACATGGTGGTGCTATGCTTGCACCTTCCATTACCTCTGAGCGGTTAATAAGCGAGCGAGAAAATAAAGATAAAAAACAACTAATAGCCAAAGAAGCAATATCTCTAGTAGAAAATAACGATACTCTTCTTCTAGATACTGGAACCACCATGTATTTTTTTGCGGAAGAAATTGCAAATAGTAAATTACAAGGATTAAGCGTCTTTACAAACGACTTTGAAATTGCAAGGATTTTGGAAAAAAAAGGTGATGTAGCCGTTCATTTACTTGGCGGTACGGTACGCTCTGGATTCCACTATTGTTATGGACAAAATGTTATGCTTCAATTATTAAAATATAATTTTGATAAACTTTTTATTGCAACCTCCTCTATTAATATGGAGAAAGGTCTCACCACCCAACACGCAGAAACAGCTATACTTAAATCGGTAATGATTCGCTCTGCAAACACAAAAATATTACTGACTGACTCATCAAAGTTTGATCAGTTAAGTTTTGCACAATTTGCAAGCCTTAATGAAATTGATATATTAATTACAGACAACCATCTTTCCAACGAACGATTAAAAAAACTCAACAAATATATTTCAAAAATAATAATAACTGAATCATAACTACCTCTTAAATGGGCAATGTCATCGCCTTAAGTTACTTAACATTATTTTGTACCTTCAAAAAATGAGCTGTGCACCAATGGTTATTCCACCACCAGTGCTACAGCCCATACATTATATTATCCTATTCTATGATTTTTGCTTCCCAATTAAATACCTTTGCAATTTGATTTATTTTAGCTTTTTGCTTACCCATAATAATCATTTGATGATGAGATGACAATGCTTCCATAACTTTTTCACCATCATTATATTTTAATAGTGATGCATTTCTTGCATCAGAACCCGGATACTGAACATACTTTTCAATCTTCGCCGGAATTACGGTTACTTTATCAAATGACGGCATTATTTTAGTCAGTGTAATATCTCCAACCGGCATCTCACAATCAATCATATATGCATCATCATTGACAATTTCCAATACTTTTGGTACCATTGTCCATCTTGAGCAAAAACAACGGGGTGCAAATCCTGCATATCCGCAATGAACGCCTAACGCATGATTGTCAGGATCATCGATATCTGGAAATTCCTTGATTTTTTCATGTGCCAGCGCTGCCATTCCTACCAAAAACGGATATATATTTGTCATCATAATCGGAGCTCCTAATGTGCGATACATAATATAAGTACTTAATAATGTTAACGTATCCCCTTCGCAACACCAAATAATATCATCATTTTCAAATAACATATTCCATACCAGACAAGGCGTTGTATCTGAATGAAACGATTCATTTAAGCAATTCGCCCCAACACCGTCAACGCCTCCAATTTCATCAATTACTTCTTTAATTGCAATATAGAGTTTTGCTGGATTTAATTTGCAACTTGTTCCTATTCCTTTATTTTCTACATTCCATGAATCAAACATACGCTGAGCTTCTTCATCGCTGATTTCTCTTGCTCGTTCATTCACTTCTTTCCAGCTTTTATAAATAAGTTGCACACCAAATTTTTTCTCCATATTAGCAGTACACTCTTTTTCCCACCAATAAAACTTCTTAAAAATATTTGACTGCATTCCTTCACCGGGTGAATCTTGGAACATAAGGAATTTTGCACCTTCACTTAGATGCTTCTTCACACCCATTGATTTTAATATAACTTTTGCAAGTTCAATGTTATACGGAGAAAAAACTGTCGCTCCCTTATCCCTAAGATAGGTGACAATCTCCCAATCCCACATTTCAACCGTTCCAAACTTAGATGTCAATATAATTATAGGTTTATTATATTCTAATAATTTTTCACTGTGACGAAATGCCGCAAATATTAATTGCGGAAAAACAATTGCATCTGCATCCTTTGGTAATTGTTCACCCACAACAACTGGAGCTAAAAAAGTGGCTACATCACCATACATCTCATTCAGTATATGTAATTGTTCTTGCAATTCTTTTTTTTCTCTATCATTTGTTTCTTCAAATGTAACAACTGCTAATTTAGCTCTAATATCCTCTTTCATAATTTCTCCAATCTAAAATCAAAAATATAAGTGCCTGATTAAATTTCGATTCTCATTCCTTTTTCACTTGATTCCCGTGCACATTCCAGAATATGCATAATTTTTGCGCCTTCTACAAAATCCGGAGCTGCTTTTGTTTTTCCCTCTATCGCTCTGACAAATTCATAAAATGCATGAACAAATGTTTGCTCATAACCAATACTATGGCCTGCTGGCCACCATGCACCTGCATATGGGTGCGTACCTTCTTGGACAATGATTGTCTTATATCCTTTTGTATCAGTATCTTCCGTACAATCATAATATTCTAATTCATTCAATCGTTCTAAATTAAAACAAAGAGAACCCTTACTACCGTATACTTCAAAGCAATTGTAATTTTTTCTTCCTCCCGCAAACCGAGTAGAATCAATATTTCCGAGTGCACCATTTTCAAATTCTAATACCATAAATGCTGCATCTTCCACCGTCACATCACCCATTTTGGCATTTTTTATTCCTGTGCCCGCTGAAAACGTCGCAGCATTATCTCCTGGAAATGGTCTTTTATTAATAAATGTTTTATTCATGGCAATAACGCTTTTGGGTTCCCCAATTAAAAATCTAGCCAAATCTAATGCATGTGATGATAAATCAAATAATGGTCCTGCACCAGCTTTATCCTTTTTCAAATGCCATGTGAGTGGAAATTTTTCATCCATTATCCAATCTTGCAAATAACTACCTCTCCAGTGATAGATTGTTCCCAACTTACCCTCATCAATCATTCTTTTAGCAAGCATAATTGCAGGTACCTTACGATAATTATGATTTAAATAAGTAACAACATTACATTCTTCCTGTACCTTTGCCATTTGGGCAGCATCTTCATAGCTAATTGCACACGGTTTTTCACAAATCACATGTTTTCCAGCTTTCATAGCAGCAATGGCCATTTCTTTATGTTCATAGGTTGGTGTTAAAATATCAATCACATCAATATCATCACGTTCCAACAATTCATGCCAGTCTGTACAAATTTCTTCATATCCCCATTGTTCTGCAAAGGCTTCTAGCTTTTCTTTATTACAATCTGCAACAACTTTTAGAACAATTTCATAATCCACAGCAAAGAATTTGTTTAATTGCCTCCATCCATTACTATGTGCACGCCCCATAAATCCTGAACCAATAATCGCAATATTCAATTTCTTTTTCATAGTTTGTCTCCTTCTCATTTAAACATATTTCCTATTTTACGAAGATTCTTAACACTTACTGCAATTGCTTCATCTTCCATCCCCATCCATTCTTTTGCCGGATGATCAATTTCAACAGCTAAAAATCCTTTATAATTGTTTTCTGATAATATTTCAGCCAATTTCATATTATCCACGAGACCAAATCCTACCGGTACCCCTGAGAAAAAATACCAATCAGTTGGAATTGCCTCCGGATTAAATACTAAATCTTTAATGTGTGTCGAAAATACATAAGGTGCTAATTTTCTCATACCTTCAATCGGATCATCCAGTAATCGAAGAAAATTGCCCGTATCAAAATTTATTCCAAAATTAGGAGAATCCACACGCTGAACCATTTCTAACATTTCATCTGCTGTAAAATCGATGTGATTTTCCAGTGCAAGTTTAACACCATTTGCTTCTGCGATTTCTGTAGCTTCCTTATACATTGGAACTAAACGTTCAATATGTTCACGATGATTCTCATGTCTCCAATCAAAAGCCGAACCTGTAATTCGCATTACATTTGTTCCTATCAATCGTGTCTTAGGAATCAATTGTTTCATCTCTTCAAAAGCTTTCGGATTCAATCCTCTTTCCAATCCATTCGGATGCCCCCAAGCAAATACCGTATCAAACCCATAGTCTTTGATTTTTTGCCCTAGGCTCTTGAGATAGTCATCTTCCAAACTAGATAAAAAACAAGTTTCCAATGAAACACCATCTACGTCTAATTTATGTCCTAAATCCAAAAAGTCCTCAACCGATTTTAATTTTTCAGGTTTTTCCTGATCTGGATATACTTCTCCAAACATTCTGTGATAACAATAACTATCAATTCCTATTTTCATGATTTTTCCTCCCACTTAGTAATATCATTGTTTTAGCAAGTTCATTTGACAGTGCATTGAGAGAAACACATTTTCAATCTATGTAGCATCCTCCATTAAAAGATTTGTCTTCCCTCATTTACACGTTCTTTTATATCAACACATATATTTTGTTCTATGCCTCAATATCTTTAATCTCTTTATAATATATTTTTGTTTCACGAATCATCTTATTATAAAGTTCTTTATATTTTTGATATTTTTTAACATCTTCTTTCATTGGATAGAAACACTTTTTAGTTGAGATGTTTTTTTTAGAAATTGCTTGTACATCCTCAAATGCACCTATAGCCTCTCCTGCAAAAAGAACCGCTCCCCACAAGGCTACATCACTCCTTGAGAGAATATCCACTCTAATGTTAGTTACGGAAGCAATAATTTGTCCCCAAATCAATGAAGAAGCTCCCCCACCAATCATTTTAATTGAGTCAAATTTTTCAATATGATACAATTCCTTTATTGAATCTATGGTTAACGCAATTTCATATGCATAGCTTTCTAACAATGCCCTATAAAAATGCTCCGGTCTATGTGCTAAGCTATGACCTATAAACATTCCTTTAATATCTTCATCAAAAGGCATACTAGAACCATTTAATAATCCAATTCCAAGCAATCCATTTGATCCTGGTTTTACCTTAGAAGCTGCCAAATCCATATCCTTAAAACTGTTTGAATTACAGTAATTATCAACAAACCATTTTAATACAATTCCTGACCCTGGAATATATTTATGCAAAATAAAATTATTATCCATAGCATTTGGCAATATATCATAATTCTTTGTCTTCCGATTCGGTATAAAGGAATCCGCTATATAACTGATTGCACCATATGACGATGCTTCAAAGATTAAATTTCCTTTTTCAACAAAGGAAGTTCCTACAATTCCGCTAACTTTATCTCCTGCACCTGAAACCAATGCAATATCTTTCGCCAATCCAAATCTTTCACAATACTCTTCATCTAAATACCCTAGAATTGCATTTGCTTTTACAATTTTAGGAAGTTTACACATATCAATATCAAATGCACGACACAGCTTTTCACTCCATTGGCATTTATTAATATCTGCAAGTCCCGTCCATGTAATGTACGAAGAATCAATGGTTATTTCATCCATACTACTTTTAGAAAACTTAGCAGCAATATATGAACTAATCATTAAATATTTATTTATTTTTTTTGCTTCCTTCGGGTATTCATTTTCAAACCACTTAATCTTAGGTGCCATTAACGGCGAGTTTGTTCCGGCAATTTCCAAAAGTTCTTTATTGCATTTTTTTAGCATATCCACTGCATAGGAATAGTATCTTGTATCTAGTGAACACGACCAGCCGGTAATATCATTTAATTGCTTGTCTACGCCCATAAATCCCGCCATTTGCCCAGTAAACACAATTGCTTTTAGCCGTTCAGGATGCATGCATCCTTTTAAGGCTTTTTCAAAGCACTCCAATACAGCTGAAAATAAGTATTCCCCAGTTTGTATAAACACATCCGGTTTTGGATTATCAATAGTTACAGCCCGCTCTGCGTTGCTTACACAATCACCATTACAACTGTAAATATAAATTTTAATAAAACTTGTTCCCAAATCTATGGCTGCTATATATATATCTTTCATTGGCAAACTCCTATAAATCTTATCTCATTTAGGTTAAAATTCAATAACATGTTTCAGCCCTTTTGCATCTGCTGCATGTTCCAATGCTTTGTTAAATTGATCAATCGAGTAGCTGTCTGACATAATTAATCCTAATGGTATTCTCTTATCATTGACTAGTTTTGCACAAATTCTGTAGTCATACACACTTTGTTTTGTACATCCATAAATGCCCAATTGCTTATAATGTATTAAATTAGAATTAATTGATACATTCTCTCGATCTTTTGGTAATCCACCGAAAAACAACAATTTTCCATTCATATTCATATAGGATAGGGATTGCATCTGAGCCGCTGCTGCAGGGGCAGCAATAATACAAACATCAACTCCTCCTTTCTTCGTTTGTTTTTCAAGTTCTTCCTTAATGTTTTCTTTAATAACAATTATATCAGGAATCAATTCTTTTGCTTTTGTCAATCTCTCCTGGCTTAAATCATTTACAAAAATTTTTCCAGCACCAAATAATTTTGCTACCATAATGTGCATAATCCCAATAGGCCCCATTCCTATAATTAGCACATCATCGCCCGGTAAAATATGAATACGTTTTTGACCATTATAAACACAACTTAATGGTTCTACTAACGCGGCCTCTTGATAACTTATGTCCTCATCCAATAAAGAAAGATTTCCTTGAATGATTGCGTTTTTTGGAATTTTGACATATTCAGCAAATCCTCCATCCATTGTTACCCCAAATGCATCATAATCTTCACACAAATGTGTTTGACCGCTTACACATAAATCACATGTTCCACAACCAATATTAGGAGCAACCGCTACTTTCTGGTTTACTTTGTAACCTTTTACATTTTTACCAACTTTTGCAATATCACCAGCAAATTCATGGCCGATAATCAAAGGATTTTCTTTGGATACATCCTTATAGCCATTTTTATACATTCTTACATCAGTTCCACATATTGACGCAGCCTTGACCTTTAATAAAATTTCATCATCCGATATTTTCGGTATCGGAACATCGCTTATTTCCACTTTTAATTTCCCTAATAATCTTGCAGCTTTCATTTCGCTTTTCCTCCCATTCTTTAAGTATTTACGATTGTACGTTTACTTCAACCGGCCTTTTCTCAAGCAATGATTTTAAGCCATCCCTAACTAACACCAACGCCATTTTCCCATCATGACCTGTAACTTCAGGTTCCGTATCCTCCATAATACATTTAACAAAAGCATTTGCTTCCGCAACATAAGCATCCTTAAACAGGATTCGCCAAGTAGACATTGAATCCACATTAATATTCATATCACTTGTTACTATTTCCACTTCGTTTGCTCTTTGTGTTCCAATTTTGGCAATGCCTTTTGTTCCAAGAATTTCCGCTCTTGAATCATATCCATATTGTACATATTGAGCACCGCCAATTTCTCCAAGTACACCATTTTTGAACTCGAGAAGTACTGCACATGTATCATAATAATCCGGATATTCTTTTGCTTTTTCCGGGCTTTTAAAATTATGTCCAATTGCATGAATTAATTTTACTTCGCTTCCCGCATACCATCGGAGTAAATCAAAATCATGACTGTTAACCTCACCGATTGGACCGGAACTGTTTTTCACATCATACATCCATTCTTTTGGTTCACTTGGTCCATAGGTATTGGATTTAAGCATCGTAACTTCACCAATCGTTTTTTCATCAATGGCTTGCTTTCCACGTCTGAAATTTTTATCAAATCTACGCATAAACCCTAATTGAAGTTTAACATTGTTTTCTTTGCATGCTTGAATCATTTCATTGCATTCCTCTTCCGAGGTTGCCATTGGTTTTTCACAAAATACATGTTTTTTTGCTTTTGCTGCTGCTACAACAATATCTCTATGAAATTTTGTTGGAGTTACTACAACAACTGCATCAATCTCCTTGTTTTTCATAACTTCTTTATAATCAGTATAAACGTATTCCACATTAAGTTGCTCTTGAGCTGTTTTCACCGATTCTTCAAAGGGATCACAAATCGCAACTAATTCAGCATTCTCTACATTTCCACTATAACTTTTTGCATGAATCATTCCTGCTCTTCCACAGCCAATTAAACATACTCTTAATTTATTGTTCACTTTTTTCTCCATTTCCAAAATAATTCTATTTCATTCCTAGTGCTTGCATTTCTTCAATAATTTTAATTCCACTGGAAGTTCCAAGTCTTGTAGCACCGGCTTCAATCATTGCTTTTGCTGCTTCAAAGCTTCTGATTCCACCTGCTGCTTTAACAAATACATCAGCTCCAGCATATTTTTTCATAAGTGCAACATTCTCAGCTGTTGCCCCATCTGTTGCAAATCCCGTACTTGTCTTAACAAAATCCGGTTTAACCACACTTGCAATTTTAGCAACTTCGATGATCTCTTCCTTTTCCAAATAACAAGTTTCAAAAATGACCTTACAACAAATTCCAGCTTTTCTAGCAACCGCTACCATTGCTTCCATTTCTCTCTTTATGTAATCATAATCATGTTCTTTTACTTTTCCAACATTTAAAACATAGTCAAATTCCTGACAGCCATTATCAACCGCATTCTGTGCTTCAAAAGTCTTAGCTTCAATTGTTGTTTGTCCTAATGGAAAACTAATTGCAGCACCAGTTAACACGTCTGATCCTTCTAACATTTTTCTACACATTGCTACCGGATACGAATTAATTGCTACCGATTTAAAACCATATTTGCTTGCTTCATCACACAAAACCTGAAAATCTTCTTTTCTAGCAAATGCTTTTAAATTTGTATGATCTACCATATTTGCGACTTCTTTCATTGTTAAATTCATCTTTTTCCTCTTTCTTTTTTGCTTTTATTTTCTTTTGTTTGCTTTCATTTGTATTATAATTCTCATTTTTTCATTTGTCAATTTATATTTTTATTTATTTTCGCTTGTTTTCATTTGTTCTTTATAATCGAAAATCAATAGTTGGAATCCGCATTGTAATAACTATCCACATTCTCTTTTGTAACAGTAGCTGCAGTCAATGTGATTTTTTTCGGAATCGTTCCATCTAATTTAGTCAAAAAATCATCCCCATATTCACTAATTAAAGTTTGTTTAAGCCACTCATCATTTCCCGAAGCTTTTTCTAAAGTTTCATTCGCTGCAATGGCCTTTGCAACCCTAAGTGCTGTAGCTCCCATTGTTGGGGAGTATAAAAAGGTTGCTGTAACGATTGTATCATCATTTATCATGCCTTCAAACACACTTTTATTTCCACCGCACCCTGTACAAAACATTTCCTTTTCTCTACCAGCATTTTTTACTGCCGTGTCAATTCCTATCGATTGCTCATCATCATGTGAATAAATCGCATCAATATGATCTTGTGCTTGCAAAATATCTTCCATAGCAACCATAGCCGGTTCTCTTGCAAAATCTCCCTGCCCTGTTGCAACTACTTCAATATTTGGATAGTTTTCTTTAATCGTATCATAGAATCCTTTTGACCGTCTTGTTACGATTTCACACGGAACTCCAATGATTTCCACTACTTTTCCTACTCCGTTAAGCTTTTCTCCAATATAATTAGCTGCCGAAACACCTATTCCATAATTATCACCCTCAATAAATGTTGTGTATTTATCGCTCTCAATACCTCTGTCTAAAATAACAACTTTTATTCCTTCATCATAAGCCTTTTCACAAATAGGTGTTACAGGTGCCGAATCTAAAGGCAAAACCAATAATACATCCAACTCTTCTAGCATTAAATCTTCAATTGCCGAAACCTGAGCATTCGGATCATCTGACACAACGACTGTAACATCATATTTATCGCTATCTATTGCTGCTTCCGTTTGCACATTTTCTACAATAGCACCAACAAACTGATTCGCTGGAGATGGTAGTGAAACACCTATTTTCAATTTTTCCCCTGTCGATTCTTCTTTTACCGTTTCTTTTGTTTGGCTCTGTGCGTTTTTCTCTGTTTCTGCATTTCCTCCACAAGCTGTAAGTGAAAAAATCACCATCACTGCTAATACAACTGATATAATTCGTTTCATATTCCTTTTCATATTCCTTCTCCTTTTTTTCCTTCATTTATTTGCTTTGCAAAATTATTTTTTTTGCAGTAATACGGCAATCAAAATGATTACACCTTTCACTGCCCCTGTTAGATATGGGGAAATACCAACAATATTCATAATGTTACTAATAACCCCAAGTATTAATACACCAATTACTGTTCCGACTACACTGCCTTTTCCACCATCCAAGGAAGTTCCTCCGATAATAACAGCTGTAATCGCATCCAATTCATACAAATTACCTGATGATGAGCTTGACACTGAAACTAATCGTGCAGATTCAATAAGTGCCGCTATCCCAATCGTAAAGCCCATGATAACATATGTAGCAATCTTCACTTTGTCCACATTAATTCCTGAATATTGGGCACTTTTTTCATTCCCACCAACCGCATATACGTATGAACCATATTTCGTTTCTTTTAATACAAAATGGGCAATTACTGCAATTACGGCAAAAATAACTACTGGGACAGGAACTATTCCTATTCTTCCATTCCCAATATTAGAAAAAGTATCATCTCTTTTCCCAATAATTGTTGAGCCGTTTGCCAAGTGAATAATAAGCGATCTTGCAATTGTGCTTACTGCTAACGTGACAATAAATGGTGCCAGTTTCGCTTTCGTAACAAATAATCCATTGACCAATCCAATCGCCATTGTCACGAAACAACCTGCAATAATAGCTACTATCAAATTTGTACCTCTAGATTGTAAAAATACAAGAACCCCACCACCAATTGCTAGAACACTTCCTGCTGATAAATCAATACCACCTCCAATAATGACAAATGCCATTCCAATTGAAATCAATCCGATAATGGAACACTGTCTTAATATATTCATAATATTATTCAATTGCATAAATTTTGGACTTGCAATAGAAGCTACAATTACTAATATCATCAATGCAAATAGTGAACTATAATCTTGCCATACCATTTTTATTGTATTTGTAAATTTATTTGACTTTACCTGTTTGCTCATTGTATCTCCTTTATTCATCTAAGCTTTTTTAATATTTGTTGCATAAAGCATTACTGTTCCTTCGTTCATCTCTGAGGAATCAAGTTCTCCTGTAATAACTCCTTCATGCATAATAATTACTCTTTGAGAAACGCTAAGCACTTCCGTTAAATCTGAAGAAATTATCAATATTGAAATTCCATTAGCCGCAAGTTCATTTATTACATCATAGATTTCCTTTCTAGCACCAATATCTACCCCTCGGGTTGGTTCATCCAAAATCAAGATGTCAGGATTAACCGCCATCCACTTACCCAAAACAATTTTTTGCTGATTTCCACCACTAAGATTTTTAATTTTCTGTGATGTTCCATTACATTTCACACTGAATTTCTTAATAATATCGTCTGTAATAAGCTTATCTTTCTTTTTATCAATCCTATGACCTTTTGTAATGAGCCTAGCAACAACATTGCTGTTTTCATTAATACTTCTTTCAAGTAATAATCCATTTCCTTTACGATCTTCGGTTGCAAAGGCAATCTTTGCATGAATCGCATTGATCGGGCAATGGATATTTACATCTACCCCATTAATTTTAAATGTTCCACTTTCTTTTTTTCTAATTCCAAAAATCGTTTCCGCAACTTCAGTTCTTCCTGCACCCACTAAGCCAAACATCCCAAGGATTTCTCCTTTTCTTAAGCTAAAGCTTACATTCTTTAAAAACTTATCTGTAAGATGTTCCACTTCCAATACTTTTTCTCCAGAACCTTTGTAAGGATTATTTTCAACTTTTTCTACTTTCCTACCTACCATGAGTTCTGCAATTTCATTTTCACTTGTTTCTTCAATTTTCTTTGTCTTAATAAAATTACCATCCCTTAAGATTGTAACCCTATCACATATTTCCATGATTTCTTTTAATCTGTGTGAAATATATACAATAGCCACTCCTCTTTGTTTCAACTTTCGTATTAATTCAAACAGCATCTTTGTTTCCTTAATCGTAAGAACCGCCGTTGGTTCATCCATAATAATCAAATCCGAATTATAAGAAATTGCCTTTGCAATTTCCACAATCTGTTTTTTTGCAATTCCTAGATTTTTAATTTTCTTCGATGGATCGATTGGTTCCAATTCACACAGCACTTCTTTCGCATCAAGTTCCATTTTTTTAAAGTTAATACGTCCATGTTTTATCGGCTCTCTACAAAGAAAAATATTTTGTGCTACTGTCATCTCATCCTGCAAATTTAGTTCTTGATGAATCATTGCTATTCCCAATTTTTGTGCCTCAATCGGTGAATTATGCTCAATTTCCTTGTCTTTGAAAATGATTTTTCCTTGATAACTATGTATCCCCGCCAATATCTTCATAAGTGTTGATTTTCCCGCACCATTTTCTCCGCAAATAGCTATACATTCCCCTTTTTTTACTTCAAAATTCACATCATGAAGAACTTCCACAGCATTAAAACTTTTATATATATTCTTCATTTGTAAAATATTCATTAATTATGCCTCTCTTTTCATTTATTTTTGTTTATTTTTGTTTGTTGCGTTAATTGTAATTCCAATCCTTAGCAATGTCAATTGTTTTTTTCATATATTTTCACTTGTTTTCATTTTTATGCGTTTTGTACAAATAATTCCAATAAAAATTGTAAATTTTTTTGTTTTTTAGGGCAAATACTCAGCAAGTATATAACTAAAGCTTTGTTTTTGAAATTGAATTGGGAAGGTTGACCTATATAAAAATAGATGAAAAACTATTGGCTGTTCTAGCAGCAGTTAGTTTTTCATCTATTTTAAAATATAATCATTATAAAATTTAATTATTTTATCACTTTGCTTGATATTTAGTTCCTTTTTATGAACGTTGCACATTTATTTAATATTCAAACTGATACCCTCTCGGAGTAACCATTTTTCCATTGAGAACTTTTGTCTGAGAATTACCAATAAATACTGTAGTAAACATATTCACCTGCATATCTCTTAGTTCCTGCAATGTCATGATTCGCACATTCTCACCATCTCTTGCAATGTTCTCTACTACCCCGCAGATTGTATCTTTTTTACATTCTTTTAACAGAATGTCGCAGGCTTTTTGTAGATAATCATATCGTTTTTTACTGGAAGGATTATATAGACACACCACAAAATCTGCTTTAGCCGCTGCTTTTAATCTCTGTTCAATCTTTTCAAGCGGTGTTAGTAAATCGCTTAAACTAATCACGCAAAAATCATGAATCAATGGCGCACCAAGCACCGCAGCTCCACCAAGTGCCGCGCTCACTCCAGGAACTATTTCAAGTTTTACCTCAGGATAATCTACACCAACTTCATGCATCAGACCCGCCATACCGTAAACACCTGAATCTCCGCTACAGATTACGGAAACAGTCTTGCCTTTTTCTGCTTCCTCAAATGCCATCTTACACCTCTTCACTTCCTGTGTCATCGGTGTTGTTAAAAAAAGTTTTTCGGGAAAATTTTCTTTTACCAGGTCTATATAAACCGTATAGCCTACGATAACATCACTTTTTTTTAAGGATTCTACTGCTTTGATTGTCATCTGCTCATAGGATCCAGGTCCAATTCCGACTACAAAAATTTTACTCATTTTCTATCCCTCATTTTCCATACCACATTTTTTCTTTCAATTTTTCCATCACTAAGTCATAGTTCTCTTCCTTATGGGGAAAATTACAGTCTGTGCACACCTTGATTTGCTTTCCATTCTTCTCCATGTATTTCGGATTTCCCAGGCAGTCTGTCATATTGTACATAGGACAGTAACAAAACAGACAATTGCTCCCATTCTCAAGTCCCTTGTGGCATGGATAATAAATACATTCCTTATTTTCAAAATATCGATATGAATTCATAAAATCTCACCTATCCTTTATACTTTCTCACACTTTTTGCAAAACGCTTTACAAACTCTTTATTTGAATCGTAATACAGATGTGGAAATCCCCACCAGTAATTCACTCCAGCCTGCACACAAGAAAAGCTTCGGTTTGAAATTGGTTTCACTGCTATGCAGTCTGTGCCATTATCATCACTATCAAAATAATGAAATTCATGTGCCTTTATTTTACTTTGGCACTTTAGGAAAGACTCTTTATTTACAGTCAGTGTACTATAGCCAAATCGAACCAATTTCCCTGCATATGTACATTTACCCGGTATTACTCCAACCATGGAATACGTTTTATCATCCTGCGTTACCAAATTTTCATGAAGATACATAAATCCACCACATTCTGCAATCGATGGCATTCCTTTCTCAATTGCTTCTTTTATGACAGCTCTCATCTTATGATTCTTTGACAATTCCTTTGCATAGAGTTCTGGATAGCCACCACCTAAAAGAATTCCTTGTATACCATCTGGAAGCTTCTCATCATGTATTGGTGAAAATGGAATACATTCCACCCCCATTTCTTGTAAACGCTTACTATTGTCTTCATAATAGAAGCAGAATGCCTCATCCCTTGCTATGCCTATGTTCACCTTATTCTCTGCTTTGATATTGGAAGGTTTTTCCTGCTCCACTTTAATTGGTTTTGCACCACTTGCAATAGCAAACAACGTTTCAAAATCAATCGTATGATCCAATACGTTAGCAGCCTGATTCAATTGTTCCTTAAGGTCTTCTATTTCCTGTGGTAGTAATAACCCCAAATGTCTGCTTTCGATATGAATGTCCTTCATCATTGGAACATAACCGACTACATTAATTTTTAACTCTTTCTCAATTTCTTTTTTGACTAGCTGAAACATCATTCCGCTCATTTTATTTAAGATGACACCTTTGATCAAATGTTCCTTATCATACTTTAAAAATCCACTAATCAAAGGAATCACAGAGCGTGCCATCCCTCTAGTATCAATAACCAAGATAATTGGTGTTTGGGAAACTCTTGCAAGATCATAAGAGGATGCTTTATCACTGATTCCTGCTAATCCATCATATAATCCCATAACACCTTCTAATACTGCAATATCACAATCTTTCATTCCTTCTAAAAGAAGCTGCCTTGTCCTCTTTTTCCCAGTAAAAAACGTATCAAGATTTTTTGAGTGAATTCCAAGTACTGCTTGATGGAACATAGGATCAATGTAATCTGGACCACATTTAAAGGATACCGGCTTCATTTTTTTAAACAGCAGATTTTGAAGCAATGCACACGTAATAAGTGTTTTTCCACTGCCACTTTTGGGTGCGGCCAGCATAATTCTTGGATTATTGCTCATCAGTTTCCATCGCTCCTATCATTGTAAAAGAAAAGATTGTAACCGGATTTTCTGCCTGCATCATATGATATGCTCCTATCGCTTTTCCATGACTGACCTGCATCTGCGTAATTGAAAGATCTTGTACTTCCATACTAGAAATCAAATTTGAAATCTCGCAAAGTGTCTCTACCGTCACCGTGTTGATTACAACGCGTGTCGAATGAGTCTTCTCTTTTAAAATCTCTACGATTTCTTTTAGTTTTCCACTGCTTCCACCAATAAAGACATGCGTTGGTGACGGAAGATTTAAAAGGACGTTTGGTGCATCGCCCTCTACATACGTTACATTATTTAAATCAAACTTATCACAGTTTTTCTTTGTGAGTTCCATAGCTTCCGGCTTTTTCTCAATGGCATAGACATGGATTTTATCCGATAATTCTGCACATTCTATCGTAACCGAACCAGTACCACTTCCAATATCATAGACAACTGCATTCTTTGTTAACTGCAATTTGCTAATGGCTACCGCCCTTATTTCCGACTTTGTCAACGGAACTCTATCACGGATAAATAAATAATCTGCTAATCCATAAGTCAACACTTCTGTCGCCATTGGATTGTAAAAGTAGCAGGTGTATAAACCCTGTGACAATGTTTCTGGTATGTTTGCAGGGTAAAACGTATATATTTTTTCATCACGATAAGAAAGTGAAAATCCCAGGAAAATCTGAACCTGTTCCATATCCTTTTGTATCAATTTCTCACAAATTGATTGTATATCAACGATTCCAGACACCAGCAAAAAGGTCTTTCGGTTCTTTTTTATTGCGCCAATAACATTTGCATTTTTTCCATGCATACTTATTATTTTTGCATCCTGCCAGTTAATATGTAATTTTGCCGCCAGATAAGAAATCGAAGAAATCCCCGGTAGTATTAAAACCTTCACCTTCCAATGATTTGCACGTACTTCTTTTTCAATTGCTTCATTCAATTTTTCCATACCACTATAAAATCCTGTATCACCTGAGAAAAGAACAACAGCATTCTGATAATTGCTATGTTCTTTTAAATATGGAATGATATCTTTTGCAAGGTAAAACGGTACTTTTACGATTTCCTGTTTTACGGAAGCCAAAATTCGTTCTGCACCAAATACTACATCTGCACTTTTAACTATAGAAATCACTTCACCAGTCCAGGTACCTACTGCTCCCATACCGGTACCGACCAGGTAAATATTTTGCTGCCCACTTTTTTCACTCAGCGTTATTTCTCCTCCCATGTTCTTTTGCAAAATATTACAAATCTCATCAAAGGAATAACCTTGCTCTTTCGGACGTCCAATCATACAGATATGAACGCCACATTTTTTAGCTGCCATTACTTTTTCCAGCTGACCACCGACATGACCGCTTTCCTTTGTGACCATGATTTTAATTCCATATTCCTCCATAATGACTTCATTCATTGCCTGAGAAAAGGGACCTTGCATTGCTATGATCTGTTTGCCTGCAATTTTATTCTCCTGACATATCTTAATGCTATCTGCTCCTGGCAGTACTCTCACAACCAGCCTTCTTCGCAGCTCTTCATCTGCCGCATAAAGAGGTAATTCTTTACTTCCGCTCGTCAGCAAAATTTTCCCTGACGTCTTTTCAAGATACTTGATACAGGCAAACTGATTTTCAAACCAAACAATATTCTGTTCTTTCTCCATTTGCTCTTTATTACGTAATAAACGATAGTAAGGAACATTTGCCAAAGTAGATGCCTCTTTAATATTTTGGGAAACCTCCACTGCAAAAATATGAGTTGCATCAATTACTATGGAATAATTCCCCTGCTTTAGCAAACGTTCCATAGCTGCTGTATCAAGCCTGCCCTTTCGTATCTTTAAGCCAGTAACTTCCCCATCTGTATCTTTTAAAACTTCTTCTCCATATTCGGTTGCTACTGAGATGGTACATGTCCCACCATTTTCACAAATTGTTTCAGCAAGTATTCTTCCTTCCGTCGTTCCTCCAAAAATTAATATTTCACTCATCTGCATTAACTCTCCATTTTTTTTCAGCAATTGCTATGGTAACTCCGTCCTTTGCAAATTTATCCGCTACTAAATGCCCCCCCTCTGCACATGCCGCCATTGCAGAACGAGCACATACATTTTCAACTCCCACCTGACTTTTCACAAAATCAGAGCCACAAAATTCTCCTGCTACAGCCTGTAGTGTCCGTTTATCAAAGGTCACAAAAGGGACTTCATAATCTCTTGCAAGCAGGCATATCCCTTCCTCTGCTTTTTTAATATCAATAGAAGTAAAGCATACAATTGCAGATGCATCTATCCTATTTTCTTTTAAGCATTCCATCATGACTACTTCGATTTCTTCTTTTGTCTTTCCCTTTTTGCAACCAATACCAATCACAAAGACTTTTGGAATCAACTGTAATAAAGGCTGCAACGGCATCTGATAAGGTGAAATCATAATGTCCGCTTTTTCTTTATCTGTAATAACGATAGCAGAATCAAACCTTCCTTCTATTTGTTTTTCAGCCCAGATAGAAACTCTATCTCCTGCCAGTATTTTAGAAGAGATTTTTGCAATTCCCTCCTTGGGTTCTATCACATATCCACGTTTCTTTGCAAATAGATCAACTGCAAATTTATGATTCAAGTCAGTCGATGTCGTAATGACTGCTCTTGCTCCCAGATCTTTTTCTAACAGCCTGGCTATTTCATTTGCGCCACCCACATGACCAGATAAAATGGGTATCACATAAGTCCCTAACTCATCCATTACAAGCACGGGTGAATCTGTCAGTTTATCTTTAAGATAAGGTGCAATTCCCCGAACTGCAATTCCTACTGCACCAATAAAAAGCAGACTATGTTTGTGACTAAATCCTTGTTCTATCCATTCAGCCATAGTAACACGATTCCTCTCTACCTCAGTCTGCGTTCTACTATGACTACATTTACTCATAATTTGAATATTATATTTCTCTGAAAGTTTTTGCTGTATCCTCGCAGCAAGGTTTTCTCCATTTTTAGTAAAACATATAACATCTAACTGCTTCAAAGGTTTTTCCTATCCTCTCTGTTAAATACGTTTTCTAAATTCTGTTTCAAACGTCGGATCATACAATTTGGAAAGAGCGTATTTTTGATGACCGATTGCATCTCCTACAAGTACAATCGCTGTTTTTGTAATCTGATGGGCTCGAGCTGTCTCTTCTAAGCTACCAACGGTACAAAGATAGGTCTCTTCCTCTGGCCATGTTGCTTTATATACAAGAGCACAAGGTGTTTCCTTTTTGTAACCGCCCACCTCAAGCTTATCTGATAGTTTACCAAGCATCCTGGTACTTAAATAAATTGCCATGGATGCACCATGTCTTGCGAGGCTTTCAATGCTTTCCCTTTCCGGTACTGACGTTTTTCCTTCCATCCTTGTAATAATAAGCGTCTGAGAAACCTCAGGCAGCGTATATTCAATATTTAGAGATGCTGCTGCTCCAAAACAGGCACTTACACCTGGGCAGCTTTCATATTCTATTTTATTTTCGTCTAGCCGATCCATCTGTTCTCTGACGGCTCCATAGATACTTGGCTCTCCTGTATGTAAACGGACAATATTCTTATCCCTATTTTCTGACGATGTCATAACTACCACTACTTCATCCAATGTCATAGTGGCACTATTATAAATCTGGCATTCTTTTGAAGCATAAGATAAAAGTTCTGGATTCACTAAAGATCCTGCATAAATAATAATATCTGCTTTTTGTAACAGGCGCATTCCTCGTACTGTAATTAAATCCACAGCACCTGTTCCTGCTCCCACAAAATAAACCATATCGACTCCTCCTATATAAATCGTTCAAATTCTACTTATGTTTCATCTATTCTACTTTATATTTTAATAACTCCGTAAGAAGTTGGTCTGCTCCACTACTCGCTCCAAGCTCTCCAAATTGATTATCATATACCAAACATTCGATTTGGATTTTTCCTACCGCACGCTTTTTTAAAGAGAATTGTATTTTTCCCATCAGTTGATCCATTGTCTGTGAAAGAAATCCATTCACTTTTAGTATGCGAACAGCTTCCGTAGTTGTAATACATTCCAGAATCTGCTGTAATACTCTGATTGGAGCACCTGCTTTAAGACTCGCTGCCGTGATTAATTCCATGCGGCAATCGCCATTTTTCGAATGAGTATTCATAATTCCACCTGCAACTTTCACCATTTTTCCGATATGACCTGTCAAAAGCATTTTCTCAAATCCACATTGAATTGCCATATCAATAGTCTCGCCAATGAAATTGCTGCATTTCACACTTTTATCAAGATCATAGTCGTAAGATTTCTTCATAAAATCAAGTCCATAATTCCCAGGAGAAACCGCTATGATTTTTTTGTGACCTTCCTTGTGTACATTTAATTCAACCTTTATTGTATCAAGGAGTGCCTGATTACTCATTGGTTCTACAATCCCACTTGTTCCAAGAACAGAAATCCCACCTACGATACCAAGTCTTTTGTTAAACGTAAGGTGGGCAAGTGTAAGACCATCAGGAATCGATATTTCTACTAGGAGCGTTCCCTTAAAATCTGTCAGATGACATATTTCCAATACTTCTCTTGTAATCATCTCTCTTGGCACATGATTGATTGCTGCATTACCAACCGGCTGATCCAGCCCTGGTTTTGTCACACGTCCTACACCAATACCACCCTCTATGATAATGCAGGCTTCCTCTTTAGTATGATCTGTTGATTCCATCGTAACCTTGGCAAACACAAGACATCCTGTTGTGATATCTGGATCATCTCCACCGTCTTTTCTTACCGCGCAGCTGACGCTCGTTTCCTGTCTGACCTGTTCTAAAATCTGTGCATGATATGGAATCCCTTTCGGAGTCATAATCACAATATTTTCTTTTTGTTTTCCAAGTAGGAGCATGTATGTGGCTGCTTTTGCTGCAGCTGCTGCACAGCTTCCAGTTGTAAATCCATATCTCATCGTGTTCTCCATTTACCCCTTTTCGTAGCAATCATTGTTTTACATTTGATAAAGGATTGCGTTGCATATTGCTGCTGCAATGTTACTTCCACCTTTTCTTCCTACATTTACGATATGTGGAATATCCGTTTCCAAAATGAGTTCCTTAGCCGCTTCTACATTTACAAATCCAACCGGTACACCGATGATAAAGGCTGGAATATATTCCTTCTTTTGATACATCTCATATAATTGAATCAATGCCGTTGGAGCATTTCCCACAGCAAAAATAACTGGTTTTTCTAATTTTGAAGCCATTTCCATGCTAATCGTTGCTCTTGTTACCTGACGTTTCTTTGCAATCCTTGCAACTTCTTCCTCTGCCATAAAGCAATGTGCACGTCCACCAAATTCAGCCAGCTTTTTTTTGTTAATTCCAGCGAGCGCCATATTCGTGTCTGTAACAATGTCTGCGCCTTTTTTTATTAATTCTTTGGCAATTGCCACCACATGATTGGAAAAAGTCAATGTGTTTGCATAGTCAAAATCTGCGCTGGTATGAATCGCACGCTTCGTCACCAGTTCTTGGTCTTTTGGTAATGTAATTCCTTTTTCTTTTAATAGTTCGCTTATGATTTCAAAGCTTCTTTTTTCTATTTCACCTGGTAGTACACACTCTATTCGTTCCAATTTTTTATGCCCTCCACTTACATACCCATTATGTCATAGATTTGTTTCATATCCAAATTCTCCCGTAGTATCTTGGCCATTTTATTATATTGGGTCTCTTTATATGTCTTGTGATCCATCCATTCACTTGTGCTAATAGCAACCCCTTTTCTTTTTGCCAATTCCGAAACAATTAAAGGTGCAATTTCCCCTTTATCAAAAATTCCATGGACATAAGTACCATAAACCTCATTACTATAGGCGCCATCTTTCATTGCTTCTCCTGTTTTCGTATTTATAATACTGCAAAGAGATTCCGTGTCTACGCTCTTGCTGCACCCCATATGTATTTCATAGCCTGAAATCTTTTGATTTTTCAATACAGAAAAGATTCCCTCAGTTACTTCAATCGTTCCCGAAATCTGCGTCGTTGTCTTGCTCTCCTCCATTACTGTTCGAATCGGAAGTAGTTCCATTCCACGGATACTTCCCTTTTCTTCTATGCCAAGCGGATCCTCAATCACTTCGCCCAACATCTGATATCCGCCACAAATACCAAAAATTGGAACCTGCACTTGCATTTTCTTAATGGCCGCTTCGATTCCATTCTGTCTCATCCACTTCAAATCCCCAATTGTATTCTTGCTCCCTGGCAAAATAATAAGATCTGCTCTCTTTAGTTCCCCTACCGAATCCACATAACGAACAGATACTTCTTCCATTTGTTCAAAAACTGAGAAATCAGAGAAATTAGAAATTCTTGGAAATCGAATCACCGCGATATCAATAAGTGCTGACTTCTTTTTTTCAAAGCGTTCTGTTAGACTATCTTCATCTTCTACATTCACCTTCATATAAGGAATGACGCCGATAACTGGAATCTTTACCCGCTTCTCTATCATAACAATTCCTGGATCTAGAATCGATCGATCTCCCCTAAATTTATTAATGAATAAACCTTTAATTCGTTTTTGTTCCTCTTCCTCTAATAGTGCTACTGTGCCATACAGCTGTGCAAACACTCCACCCCTGTCTATATCTCCAACTAATAAAACAGGTGCATCTACCATTTTTGCCATTCCCATATTTACAATATCATTTTCTTTTAAATTAATTTCAGCAGGACTTCCTGCTCCCTCAATCACAATGATATCTGCCATTTCTTCTAGTTTGTGATACGCATTCATAATATCTGGTATCAGCTTTGTTTTATAGGCAAAGTAGTCCGTGGCCTTCATATTTCCTATGACTTTTCCATTTACAATAATCTGTGAACCCATATCATTGGTCGGTTTTAGCAAAATAGGATTCATATAAACACTTGGTTTCACACCAGCTGCTTCTGCCTGCATGACCTGTGCCCGTCCCATCTCCAATCCTTCCTCCGTAATAAAGGAATTGAGTGCCATGTTCTGTGATTTGAAAGGTACAACCTCGTAACCGTCTTGTTTGAAAATTCTACAAAGTCCTGCCACCAGAAAGCTTTTTCCTGCACTGGACATTGTACCTTGTATCATAATTGATTTTGCCATGTATCGTTTCCTTTCTCACAGACTATTCTATTTTTGACTCAAATATTATTCCATTCATCTCATCTATTGTATACACTTGTTTCAGTCCAGATTGCTCTGCCGCCTGTAGTAATTCCAGATTACGCTTATTCATTGTTCCCAATTGTTTTAAACAGTTCAATATATAATCACAATTTCGAATCGCAGCTTTTGCCTTTTCATATACGGTATCTGAAATCGGTTCAAAGCTTTCCTCTACAATTACAGCATTGGCAAGATTTTTCGCAACCTGATAATCAATGTCATTCTCATGTAAAATTCCTGTGATAAATGGAATTCCCTTTTGCTGTAATTTTCGATAAGTCGTAATTCCACTTCCACCACCCGCAATTACAAAGACTTTTGGAGTTCCGACCGTATGATTCATTTCGAGACTTCCAAATAATGGATTGTAACTGCCGTTATTTAGATTATACAATTTTTGAATGACCTCTTCTTTAAAGATATCTTCTGGTTTTCCATACTGTAACACCCTCCCATCTTTTATACACAATACATAATCAGCAATTTTTTGTGCCAAATCAAGTTCATGAATAGACATAAACACCGCAATCTTCTTTTCATTCGCTAGCTTTTTAATGATTTCCAACAGTTCTAATTTGTAGTAGATATCCAAAAAAGACGTTGGCTCATCTAATACGATTAACTGTGGTTCCTGACAGATAGCTCTTGCTAAAAGCACACGCTGCCTTTGCCCATCACTGATTCTAGTATAATCACAATCCATAAGTTTTGTAATATGAACCAACTCCATTGCCTCACTTACCTTATTGTGATCTTCCCTGGTCAGTATTCCCATTCTGCCGGTATAAGGGTATCGACCAGTTGCAACAACATCCTTACATGTCATCAACTCTGTTTTTATTTTTTCTGTAAAAACGATGGAGGTTTTCGTAGAAAATTCCTTATTTGTCATCTTTTTAATATCCGAAGAATCAATTAGAATAGTCCCTTTGATTTCTTTTAGATACTTCGTTATAGTTTTTAAAATCGTTGATTTACCCGCCCCATTAGGACCAATCATCGCTAGTATTTCGCCCTTTTTTATATGAATATCTAGTTCCTCAACCAATGCCTTCCCTTGATATCCTACCGTGAGGTGATCTGTATATAAAAAATAATCATTTTTCATAAGTCGAATCACCTACCTTTCGAATCATCATCCAAATTACGACTGGCGCACCAAATATTGCTGTTACGGAACTGATACTAAGTTCTGTTGGAGAAAAAGCAGTTCTTGCAATTAAATCACATCCCATACAAAAGATTGCTCCGCCAAGAAAAGTGATTGGTATCATAATAATTGGTTTTGATGTATTTAAAAATCGTTTGATTAAATGAGGAACTGCAATGCCCACAAATGAAATCGGACCAGCAAATGCAGTCACACATGCAGACAAAATACTAGAACATAAAATGATCAGTAAACGAAATTGTTTGATGTTTACGCCCATATTTTGTGCATATGTCTCTCCCATCTGATATGCACCGATCGGTTTTGCCAGCAAAAATATAATAATCGTTGTGATTAGAATAATAATTGTCATGACTCTTACATTATTCCAAGAGACACCCGAAAATGTTCCTCGTGACCAATTATGGAGATTCACTATATTAGAATCATCCGCAAAGGTAACTACAAAATCTGTAATCGCAGAGCAAATATAACCAATCATAATTCCACTTACAATTAACATCGATATCTTCTCTACTTTTCCTGCCATAATAAGTACAAATTCCATAGAAATCAAAGAACCTGCTAAAGCTGCAATTACCAACATTCCTGAATTTAATACAAACGATTCATTTAATACAAAAACCATTAAAAGTGCGACGACCATCTTAGCTCCAGATGAAATACCCAAAATAAAAGGACCTGCAATCGGATTATGAAAAAACGTCTGCAGTAAAAATCCAGAAAGTGCCAATGAACCTCCTAACACAATGCTTGCAATCACTCGTGGTAGTCGAATTTTCCAGATAATATTAAAAGCTGTCTCATCTGCTGCATTTCCCATAAGTATACGGATAATTTGCTTTGCCGATATGGTAACACTTCCAATTCCAATATTTAGAAACAGCAATAAAAAGAATACCACTACTAAAAGAAGTGTTGCTATAAAATATCTTTGGTATTCTTTTTTCATCCTGTTTCCTCCACTTTATTCAATATGATAAAAATAATTAAGATTTTTGCTTTCTTTACCAGAAAAGATTTGATGCATCTCCAAAATAACCTGACCTAGTTTTGTTGTCTCCTGGTAAAGATTCTGATTGGTACACCATACATTTCCCTCTTTCACTGCTTTAAGATCTGCCAGTAAATGATTTTTTTCAATCAATTCATCCACAGAGGAAATACCTCCATCGATTGTTCCGTTATAAATAATAAAATCTGCATCTTTTGCAGTATCATAGAATTTTTCCATCTCTAGAATTGTGCTAGACATTGCCTCATCTTCCCCTATATCTTTAAAGATATAGGTTCCACCTGCAAGCTCAATCATTTTTGAAACATAATCTCCTGGCTTTCTAGTCACTGCATATCCAGATGAACTAATGTAAAAGAAAGCAACACGTTCTCCTCCTGCCTGCCCCCCGGTATCTGAAATCACCTCATTCATATAGGCTACCTGTTTCAAATATTCATCTTCTGCCAAAGACTCTTCCCCTAGTACTACAGCATACGCTTTTATCCATTCCGTTCTTCCAAGTGGATGTTCTTCGTAGCTCGAGCAATCCGTAAAAACTGTTATTCCCACTTCTTCCAATTTTTCCTTCACCTCTGGCGTATGATTAATCATCGTTGATTCAATTGCAAGACTACAGGTATTACTTAAAAGCAACTCGTAATCTGGCTCACTGTATTTACCTGCATAAAGGATAGAACCAGCTTCCATTTCTTTTCTTGCACTCTCGTTATACCAGTCAGAAGCTTTTATCCCAGATAATTTCACCGATGATAATCCATCTAATGCATCAAAAAGACTCATGGTCGAGGTTGCTGCTATGTATATGTTGGAAACAGGCTGTTGCAAAATCACGACATCAGACTGAAGTTTTTTTGGAACCGGTTGATTTTTGGGTACTACAAGATATCTGCTTCCATCAATAACACTAAGTAAAGAATATCCGCCTTGGTAGTTATCAATACGAAACTTTGTTGCATAGGAAAGCTCCGTAGTACTTTGATATGCTAGCTTTTCTTCATCACTTACATCCAAATCCTGAATTTCGGTTTGCCAAATTACAGCCTGTTCTTCTATTCCTGTCGCCATTTCCTCTTCTTCTAAATTCATGGCTTGTGTATCTTTATCTACTTTTGTAATGGTACTTGTATCAAATGCAATGGAATAATCGATTTGCTGAGGTTTACTCATCGCAACTGTTTCTGCTTTCAGTTCAAGCGGTTCTTCCAAATTCTCAATTGGAATCTGAAATGTGGAATTCCCTTCTTCGTTTATTGGATAATAATATTCACCACCAATCAGCATAAAATCATAATTTTTACTGCTCCATATAACGGTAGCTGTTACCAATCCTCTCTGCACTTTAATAGTCATCGGAGATTTCACAAATGCCCTGCCTGAACCGCCCGATAATTCTGCTGCAATTGTATAGGTTCCATCTTCTATTCCATCTGTTGAGTTTTTGCAGGATGTCAGCATAATAAAGCTAAGTATTACTGCCATTAGCAATGTAATTATTTTTTTCATTCCGCTTCTATCTTCTCAGGATTTGAGACCGAAACCTTATGATCATACCATGCACCCTTTGTTCCAATCAGCGCTAAATCAAACTCCTCACCAATGGCTGGGACTGGAATATCAAACCCATATACATCTTCTGTTGTTCCATCACTATAAGTTACCGTATCTGTTGTCGGTTGTAGAAGCTTTGCTCCATCTTTTTGTGCATCTTCTGCAATTCCTTCATACAGATTTACAATCTTCTGAGATGGAAGACTAACATGAATTGTCATCTTGCTATTCTCAACTGACAAAACACCTTTGCCATCGTTTGCTTCATTTACACAAAACATACTGCTGTCTGTATCAAAGTTTACACGATAAGTTCCGTCTTCTAATGTTTCGGCATTCAAATCATCAGAAATTAATACAGCGTCACTTGCAATTGCTGCTGCAGTGTGAGCTACATAAATACTTTGAATATCTGCAATTCTTCCAAGCCCCTCAATCTGTGTCTCAATACTGTCAAATTCTTCGGATGCTTCAAACTGACTCTTCCATGAATCAGCATCATCTCCTGCCATATCATTATTCGCATGATCACCTGCAACTACCATCAGTGGACGAAGAATTACTTTTTTGTAACCTGCTTCTTTTACTGCTTCAATCACTGCTTCACATGCGGTATCTTCTGGTTCGCCTTCAACCGTTCCAATGAATACATTTTCATAACCTAACTGTTCCATCTGTGTCTGCATCTGGTCATAGGTTACACTGGCTGCATGAGAAGTACCATGTCCCATAAATACAAATGCTACTCCATCATCTTTTACTGCATCCAAACTGTCATATCCTGCCATAACAACTGCTTCATTCGTAATAGCTTCTCCAACTGCAGCTTTATCTTCATTGGTAACGGTTGCATCCAAGCCAACTATACCAAGCAAAGGTTCTGCCACTTTGACTGTTTCAAACTGATCCTGATAGCTTGCTACTGCTTCTGTGAGCTCATCATACTCAGCGCCGTGCATCAGATGAGTTGGCTGAATCACGAGATTTTTGACCCCATTGGCAACTGCACGCGCTAACGCCTGATCCATATTATCGATTTTTTCACTATCACGTGACTGAATATGATTAATGATAATCTGTGCAGTAAACGCTCGTCTTACAGACCAGTCTGGATTGGCCTTCTGTAACGCTTTCTCAACTCCACCGATATCTGTAGCACGGCTATCATTAAAGGAAGTACCAAAGCTAACTACCAAAAGTTCATTTTCACCAATGTCATCGGCATTCAAAGCCTCATCTGCCGATACATCACCAGTATCTCTTCCAAAGTAATCTGGATCTGCATAATCACCAGCCACTAATTCTTTTTGTGCATCTGTTAATGCATCCCATGCCGCTTTTGCTTCTTTGCACTGTGCATCGGTATCCTCTGTTCTTTCCTGAACATAGATAGCATCAATCAAACCCGCTACATTGTCGGCTGCTTCCTGATCTGATAATTGTTCCGTATCAATCTCTGTCTGTTCTGTTCCGGTTGTCTGTGATGAACCGCATCCTGCAAGTGTTGTAGCTGCCATTGTACATACAATTAGCAGTGCTAATGTCTTTTTCTTCATAAATTTCTCCTTCTTTGTTTATACAACTTTTTTTCTTTTCATATCATGAAACGATGATGCAAGGAGAAACCCATAACAAAAAACTCCGTTCAATATTGAACGGAGTAAATGACCATAATAAGAATAACTGGCAACAAATACAATCCAGTCCTTATTAACAGTACGATCAATTACTCGTGATCTAGAATTTCTTCTTGTACCAATAACTGGCAGGTTTCCTGGCTTAAAGATCATTGCACAAATATTACCTTCCCAATGTATCTGTTCATACATCAGTGGTTTTTATCAATATTTGCACTCCCTTATCACAGTGACGAGATCGTACAGGACTTACACCTGTTTCCCTTTTAACCCTTATGAATCGACTCATTCATGAGGGCACCAACTATTTTCGATATGAAATTATTAGTATTTTATCATAAACACATACGTTTTACAAGAAAGGCATATATTTTCTCCTACCTTTTAGAATACTTCATCCAATTCACTTTACCCTCTTTCGCAAATTGCGCCCAGATTGAACGCATATTTGTACCAACACGTATCGATTCCTCGTCATCGACTTTCACAAAAGATGAGTTATCTCCAAAAAGGACTAGTACATCGCTGGCATGGCAACACCTAAGACCATTATTTCTTCCATCTGGAGTAACATATTTGTACTTATACCTCCATGCTACGCCTTCGTATTCATTGAGAATCTCGCTAATTGGATTATTATAAACATAATCCGTTACTGCATCACTAATACGCTGTTTATAGCTTTCTTTTCCTTTGTTTACTGAAAGTTTAAGTTTTCTTGCCAAGAATGAAAGTACAATTGTTGAAAGTGAAAAAATATAAAGATTCGCTTCCTGTAAGGTACTGCCTATCAAAAGTGGTTTTTTTGATTTCTTTACTGCTTCCTTTGGTGCTTTTTTAAGAGTAACACCGTCTATAACCGGAGAGAAAGCACATCTAACTTCCATATGTTTTAACATGTTTTGGGAAAAACGTTTGTTAGCCTCCTGAATCATCTCTGGACTCAACTCAAAAAGCTTGTCAATCTCATTTGTTTCTATACTTAACAGTTTCAAATATGCACACGTATTATTCTCACTTTCTTTTTCTGTAAAGAAATGATCTATACATGCCGACATCACTATACTCTTATGAAACAGTCCTTCAGCTTCTGGCATACTCATTAATGCCAAGATACATGCTCCGCCTGCCGATTGTCCGAATAGTGTTATATTGTTTGTGTCCCCACCAAATACCCCTATATTCTCTTTTACAAACCTAAGCACCATAATCTGGTCAAACAGTCCACAGTTCATGTCAAATCTCTCATCTAGAAAATGAAGGTTCAAAAATCCATAGAGATTAAGACGATAATTGAACGAAATCACAATTGTCCCTGTTTCTCTTGCAAATTTCGCCATGTTATAACATAAATCATCAGATTTTGGTTCTTTTGCTCCGGCACCACCTGTGCTATAGGAACCACCGTAAATCCATACCATGACTGGCAAATTCTCTTGTTTCGTTTGCGGAACAAATATATTCATATATAGACAATCTTGACTATTATTTCCCACGCTAAATTGTCCCTGTGACTGAATTGGATTTGCCATACCCTTATTGGCAATATAGATTTCATCCCAAGGATCTGGCTCAACAGGATGTCTAAATGCCAGTTCTCCTATTGGAGGCCTGGCAAACGGTATTCCAATATATTGATAACAACCATCTTTATATACTCCCAAAACTTTTCCATATTTTATTTGTTTTATCATGTCCATATACCACAATATCCTCCTAACATTTAGTTAAACAGTAGAAATAACTGCCTTTTTGTTGTATTATAAACTATGAACCATAGTTCAATGTCAAGGGAGAATTTTTTATGAATATAAAGGCACTTTCAAAACTATCCGATACACCTATTTCAACTATTCGCTATTATGAAAGATGTGGCTTACTTCCAATACCGAACCGTTTGGCCAATAATTATCGTGACTATGACGAGTTAGCTGTACAGTATCTAAATTTCATACGTTATATGAATGGACTGGGCTTTTCTCTACATAGAACCAAAGAAGTAATACATCATATCGAAGATGGTTCCATCAATAAAACCTATATTATGTCTATGCTGGCATGCCAAAATGAAAAAATTCAAAATCAACTCGAGCAGCTCCAGACATTAAAAGAAGTAGTAAATACAATTTCATCACAGACGAATGAAATTGATGACTTCTTAGAATTTGTTTATCCATTATTTTTATAGTTTAGTTACTCAAACTTCACACAGGGAATGTAAAATAGCAACCACCGCTATAACGGCAAACTATCCTCCACACACAATGCTCCATATCCCGCTTGTGTCAAGTAACTGACACACATTTTTTCAACTTTTTTTGAACCCAAAATCTCGATAAATCCCATAAATTCGTTCCCCTTGTGTTAAGTTAATGACACTTTTAGTCAAAATAGGTGTTAAATAAGTGACACACAATTTTGAGTATACGGATTTGAAAAATTCCATTCAATCTCAACACGCTTTCCTTGGTATACCTTAATCTTATTGATAAACGTATTTACCACTTCCTCTGTGAGCACGTCTACCTGGCCATATTTTAGTACCTGCTTCATGTCATCTAGCGAAGAGATATAATCATCTTCTGTTTTGAATAATTTGTCATTATCCAATTTCATTTTTTCGGATGCCTTTGTTATCTTGGCATCTAACGCTGCTGCACACTCCTTATAAGCTGTTGCATCAATTGCATTCGATACATATTCTTCATATTTCAACTGTTTCTCATGCTCCATTGTTGTTATACTTACCTTATTCTCAGCAATCTGTCCTTTTAGCTGATTCATTCTTTGCTTTAAGAAATCTTTTATGCTGTTCGCACCTTTATTAAGATCAGCTGCCTGTATAAGCTCCTTATTCAGCATTGTGAGCACCAGTTCCTCTAACATATCTGCCCGAATATAAGGACAACACATTGTTATCTGTAACTGTGCATGCATTCGACACTCAAAGCGTGGAATTCCTCGCTTCTTATTTGGCTTGTAACTCATAGAATATCCACATCCTCCACACACCAGTTTCCCCGTTAATGGATTCTTAGGACGCATTCTTTTCGTTGATCTACCTTCACCAATTGTTACGGCATGAAAAACCTCTTCTGATACAATCGGTTCATGATGGTTCGGTACAATTATCCATTCATCTTCCGCTAACTTGTTTATTTTCTTACTTCCTACGGTTACCGGATTTGACTTGTTATAAGACATTTCTCCAATATAGAATCGATTCTTCAGTATTTTTCTTACTGATGTTGCAGTCCAGATAAATGGATTTCCATCTGTTCTTTTACTGTTAGGATGCCTTAACGTTTTCCATGTTGGTACATCCTCCTCATAAAGTGTTTTTGCAATCTGTACCGTAGAATTTCCTTGAACGGATAATGCAAATATCCGTTCAACAATCTTTGCTTCTTTTTTGTTGATTCTAAGCACATTACCTAGACCAGGTACTTTTTCGTAACCAAGTGGTAGATTACCACATACATATTCTCCTTCTGCGTATTTATTAGCAAAAGAAGTCCTTAACTTCACGGATAAATCCTTACTGTAAAAGTCATATAAAAGTGTCTTGAATGCTATATCTATCTCTGAGGTAGTTCCCTTATGGTCTTTACTGTCGTAATTATCATTCACGGCAATAAATCTGACACCCATAAACGGAAAGATTTGATCCAGATAGGAACCCATCTCAATATAATCTCTCGAAAAACGTGAGAAATCCTTGACTATGATACAGTTAACCATATTTCTTTTCACATCTTCTAAAAGCTTCGTAACAGAAGGTCTGTCAAAGTTAGTCCCACTAAAACCGTCATCATAATATTCTCTAACTTCACATTTTTGTAATTCAGGTGTATTATGTATGAACTCTTTTATTAGATATCTCTGATTTGCTATACTATTGCTCTCAACCAGACTTCCATCTTCCTTTTCATCCTCTAATGACAGTCTCATATACATTGCTATTTTTAGCATACACATTACCTCCAATCTGCCATTTCATTTGTAAAACAGCTTTCATCCTTTAAAGCTACAAGTGCGCGAATTGCCTTATTCTGCTTTTCTACTACTGTCTTTAGATTCTTAATGGATATCTCAAATTCTTCCGATTGTTTTGCAAGCAGTTCTCGCTCTTCTAATCCTTCCAACTTTGTCTTTACATACTCTTCTTGTGTAATACTCCCTTCGCGAAATCGCATATATTGTTCGCTTTCAAATTTATCAAAGCTTGCTATTTTACCAGTATTCTTTTTAATTTCAGCTTCATATCTTTTCTTAGCTTCTTCACCCTTTTTACGATTCAATTCAACATAAGCTTTTGGCTTATCCAAATATATGGCAAATTCTTTCTTTAAAGCATGAAATGAAATAATAGTTCTGTCAACTTATCTTTACTGATGACTATTAGTTTTTTGGCAGAATAAAGTTTGTGAATTAAATCGTTCATATGTGCCTCACACATTCCACACATCATGCCATCAATCTTTAATGTTGTTTTTTATCATTGTCCAAGCCTCTACAATATCTATCAACAAATTAAATAGTTAGTTATTTCTAACTAATTCACCCTGATGTAACAATTCTAATTTCATTTATTATTACTCAAAAAGCTATTTTTTTTAGGTTAATAAAGCGACTTTATTTCATTCCCCCTTTTGACATATCTAATTACATCGATATTTACATTGCTGTCACAGCTTTTTTGTAACATTATGTCGAATTTTAACATATTATATATTAAGCATAATATTATTCGTTTAATATTATCGTTTAAAATTATAATTGGGAGGTGTTTTGTATGAGTTATAATCGTAACGAATCATTTAGAGGTCATTCCTATTACAAATCAGATGATAGCTTAACTAGTAACAAAAGTAGAAGTAGATCGGCTTCAAACACAAACGAGTCCTTCAGCAGAGCTAATGAATCCTATAGTCGACCATATAACCAATCAAATAGTCGTTCATATAGCAGACCATACAGCCAATCCTTTAGTAAATAATAGTCTTGCTGTCAATTCCGTTTTAGATTTTAGCAATAAGGATGTATATTACAAAGAGAATGAAATAGTAAATGGATATTCTATTCTACAAATAATAGGTGAAGGCCGATATGGAATTGCTTACTTAGCCATAAATGACAAATATGAAAAATGCCTCATAAAACAATTAAAAAAAGAAATGCTTGAAGAAACCCGAGAAAAACTATTTTATGAGGAGCGAATATTACAATCTTTAAACAGTTCTAATTTCCCTAAATTTATATCAAAATTTAGAGATGAATACAGGGAAGGGTATCAGTTAGAATATATTGAAGGAAGATCATTCGAAGATTTATTGACAAAAGAAGGATATACGTTTAGCAAAGCTGATATTTATAAAATTGGGGGGAAGCTTTTAGAACTTATTGAAATATTACACAATAATAATATAGTACACCAGGATATCCGCCCCCCTAATATAATATTAAAACCTAACAATGAAGTTGCTCTTATTGATTTTGGATTGGCTAGATTTATAGACAGTGATAAATATACAAAAGAAATTGATTATTGGTTCATAGGCGATTTCTTAATTCACTTATATTATTCCACTTATATTGATTCCGACTTACCAGATAGACCATGGTTTAAAGAACTTAATTTAAATATAGAAGAAACAATATTTTTAAAAAAACTCATGGGAATCGAAGGTAGTTATCAAAATATGGATGAAATAAGAGAGCAACTAGGTAAAATCAAGAGCAGAAATTAATCTTGCAAAAAGCAATGTATCTCTGATACTTACCTCTTTGATAACATAGTTATTTGCAAATTTTTTAAAATTTTAATAAAAGGAGCTTCCTGTATACTTTAAAGAGTAAAGGGAATTGACTAAAAAGAATACCTCAAGTAAATTTAGATTATTACTGACCGGACAGTTGGTAAAAAATCTAAAACACGAGAGGTATCTAAAATGAATTCTAAAGTAAAAAGAACAAAAAAGCAAGTAAGTGTAGAAAACCCAGTTAGTAATCTTCTGTCAAAAGAAGATATCAATAAGAAAATAGAACTTATTGAGAAAGAACTCAAATCTTCAACATGGAGAGAATTAGAAACCAGAGGAAAATTTGCGAAAAATGATAAGCTTTCCTTCATCTCAGATGACATGCTTATTGTTGGATGCGATATAGGCAGTGAAACTCATTACATCAGAGCAATTGATGTTAGAGGAAGGGAACTGAGCAAAGGAGCTTTCGAATTCAGTAATACTGTGGAAGGATTTATGAATGCCAAGGCATGGGTGCTGGATTTTGCAGCAAAAAATGATAAGAAACAGATAGTGTTAGGCTTAGAGCCGACAGGGCATTACTGGTTTGTGCGACCCTAAAGGGTCATTCTGAATTGTTGAAATACAGCTATCCCACTGTCTTGGGATATTCCTATCCATTGGTGCGTGGAGAGTAATCTCTGGGTGCTAAGCAGATGGAGACAATGTGATGAGTCCTCTATCCACATGGGGAGTAGTTGCTAGGAAAGTTTTGCAAGGATAAATATATTAAAACTTCGTAACTGTTCAGAACTCCATTAGTTAAAGATGATATCGGAATTCCCTAAAAGAGC
>JBGUEO010000018.1:0-95173 GCA_041821315.1 Velocimicrobium sp.
TCTTTCCAAGAAAGAGCCATTTATTTCCAAAGACACAATTTATTTTACACTACCTTCTTTTCGATTGACTATTTTTATAACGATGTTACAATCGGAAACATGAGAATAATTAATATCCAAAGAATAATCGATGCTTACGAGAATTCCAAGTTCTTGTTCTTCTATATGAATCTGATTGGTATGAATACCAATCATTAATTCTCCATAAGGCGTTTTATAATAGGTCATGGTTTTTTTACCTGGTTCAAAAATCATACTTACATTATTGAATCCTTTTTTTGTAAGCTCGATTAATTCAGAACTTACCGTAAGGCGAGCGTTTGAAATACCACTGTCTTGACCTTCTATTTCTGTTATTTCTTCATAAAAAATATAATGTTTTCCATTTTTAAAGTAATATTCTCCTGGGGAGATTACTTCCATTGCTTCATCTTGATCTAATTCAAATTGCAGACCAGCAATGGAAACTAAGACTTCTTTCTTCATAGTCCCTCCTAATATTGTTCAATATTAACATCACTTGTTTCTACCACATTACAAGGTAAAATCGTATTAGCGAATGCCTTGAATTTTTCTGCTCCATCACTTACAAAAAATTGATGTGAGGAGACAGTTTGATTGCCGGTTAACTGATTTTCTAGTAAAACGGTTTTTAATGATTTTGCTGTTTCGTATGCTGGATTTACCAAGGCTACATCATCTCCTATTACCTTTTGCAAGGTGTGTCGAATGAGAGGATAATGCGTGCATCCTAGAATTAAGGTGTCTATATTATAACCCTTTAATTCACTGAAATAACGTTCAGCAATTTCTACGGTGACAGAATCATAAAGTAATCCCTCTTCCACTAAGGGAACAAAAAGAGGACAAGCTTTCGTAAAGACTTGTATATTTGGTTGAATGCTGTTTAAATACGTTGTATAGATATTGGTTCGAACCATACCTTCTGTTCCGATAACTCCAATTCGTCCAGTTTTGCTTGTTTCTAAAGCGGCCTTAGCTCCGGGTTTTATCACACCAATAATGGGAATTTGACTTTCATTTTGAAGGGTTTCTAACGCAAAGGCAGTGGCGGTGTTACAAGCCACGACAATTGCCTTTACATTTTTTGTATGTAAAAATTTAGTAATTTGCTTCGAATAGGTAATAACTGTATTTTGTGATTTGCTTCCATAAGGAACCCTAGCGGTATCACCAAAGTACACAATCGATTCATTTGGCATCTGACGCATGATTTCACGAGCGACGGTTAAACCTCCAACGCCTGAATCAAAAACACCGATTGGAGAATTGTTTGACATAGAATCCTCCTATCGCATAAAGCTTTGCTGAATCAATTTTTCTATGAGTTCTTGTTTGCGAAATCCTTTTTCTTCCCAAAGCATAGGATACATACTAATGGCAGTAAATCCAGGAAGTGTGTTAATTTCATTGAATACCACTTCATTGGTATCTTTTTCTAAAAAGAAATCAACACGAGACAGTCCAAATCCGTCAACTGCACGGAAAATTTCAACCGCATACTTGCGAATTTTATTGGCAATGCCCGCTGGAAGCTCAGGAGAGAGTACAGTTTTAGATTCTGTGCTATTATATTTTGCATCATAATCATAGAAATCAGCGGCAGCAAGTATTTCTCCAACGCCAGAAGCACGTGGTTCTTGACCTCCAAGTACAGCACATTCGATTTCACGACCGATAATTGTTTCTTCTACTAAAATTTTGCGGTCATGATTCACAGCTGATAGCAGTGCAGCAATCAATTCATCACGGTCATGTGCTTTTGATACACCCTTTGAAGAACCTGCGTTTGAAGGTTTTACGAAAACGGGATAGTTTAGCTTCGTTTCAATACGCGTGATGGCTTCTTCCATGTCTTTTAATTGGTTGGAAAGTATGGGAACATAATTTGCTTGACGAATACCTAGAGTGTCTACGATGATTTTGGTATAGAACTTATCCATAGAAACGGCAGAAGCTAGTACGCCACATCCAACATATGGAATTTGCGATAACTCGATTAATCCTTGAACGGTGCCATCTTCCCCATATTTTCCATGAAGGGCAGGGAATATTACATCGACTTTTTGTAGATGGGTACCACCGTTTTCAGTGATAAAAAATCCTTTTTTTGTAGCATCCGGAGATAGGATTGCCTCGGTTTTGCTCTTTACCCATGAACCGGAAGAAATTTTCTCTATCGTATTTACTTTGACCCAGTGTCCCTCCTTTGTGATGCCGATTAGTAGCAGATCATAAGAGTCTTTATCTATATTTGTAATAATAGTTGTAGCGGATATACAAGATACTTCGTGCTCCGAGGATTGGCCCCCGAACAATAGTGCAACGGTTTTTTTGCTCATAGTAATCATATCCTTTCTGTTTTGTTACTACATTTTACTCTTTAATGGGAAAATAATCAATAACCTTGTCAAACAACTCTTTGAGCTTCGATTTATAAAAAACAGGGGTGTTTTCATCGGAAAGAAGACTCTCATATTCTTCTTTTGTGAGAATTTCTTTGAATTTCTCTTTGTTTTCTTCTGTTATGACCTCGTAGGTTTCATCTACGTAGCAAAGGGATGGAAACATGACACACCACCAATTTTTCCCTTTGCTTGTCCCCAGTTCCACACGTAGAGCCTCATATCTGCCAGCAGGAAAAATTAGGTCACCATATTGTTTAATTGGAAAGTCACAAAAAGAGAGGCTTGCTTTGACACTATAGAAATAGCCATTGTTTGCCATTGATGTGGCGGCAACTTCTTCAATCGAGGAGAGATTATCTTGAATAATTTTACGTGCCTCCGTTATGGTCTGTGCCGTATTCAACTGCTCTCTTAAAAATAAAACGATATCATTTTTTACTAGAAGTTTTAGTGCTTGATCTTCCGTGCTATCACTGTTTGCAATTACATGTAGACGGATAATTTGGCTGGCAATGTGTTCTTGTGAAGCAATATTTACTGTTTCACTTTTCTTATTTGGACTTGCGAGAAGCAAAAATAAGAAAAAGAAATAAAGAATAAACTTGGAATTCATATGTAATCCTCCATACTAAAGTAATTTATTTGAATAAAGTCTTAATATGGAAAGTATTGCCAAGTATTTATTTTTTATTCCTACAAAACAAGGCACTCTCAAACCAAATTGCCCTTTGCTTGATTGGCGTTTGAGAGCGCCTTGTGGTAACCTAATTGTCTTTAGTAAAATTTTCGTAATCTTCGACATCAATAGTTGTGCCATACGTGGTATCACTTGAGAGGGTATCATTTGGAGCGTAGTTATAATATTCTTCCAAACAAAGATTGTTTTCGTATAAATAATTTGCTAAGGTAGTGCCTACATAGCGGATGTGCCATGGTTCATAGGCATATCCGGTAATTTCTGATTTGTCACTTGGATAGCGGATGATAAATCCATATTCATAAGAATGATTTGCAATAAATTTACCTTCGGGTGTTGCGGCAAACGCGGTATCTAGACGATTGTGTATGGATTGCGTGGAAACATCAATGGAAAGCCCTGTCTGATGTTCACTGCATCCAGCTTTTGCAGAGTATAGATTGGTAAGATCCGCTCCATCTTTTGCTAGATTTTTATTGTAAATTTCTAATTGTCTTTTGTAAGACCGATAACCAGATACTCCGTATAGATTTAATCCTTCCTCATTCGCGGCCTCAAAAAGAGAAGCGAGAGCCTTGCCTGCTTCTTCTCGCATTAGTTTTTTTTCGCTATAACTAGAAAAGCTAAATATAATGTCAGGAACTTTCAGATCGGGTGGAACATAATCCGAAGGAAGTGCATATTCTTTGTTTACTAGAACTGTTGTACTAGACGGTTTGGTATCGATATATGTAGTTACCAGATTGTTTGTCGGATGTAGGTTGCTTGCATCAATCATTGAAAAAGTATCCCCTAATTGGTTCTTATTATAATAATATTCAGTTTCACTGGGACTATTACTAGCCCATGTCCGAGCGGGAGTTAAAAAACGATAAGCAACAAAGCTGATAACTAGGATAGATGTAACTATTAAAAAAAATTTTCGCATAAAACGACCCCTCATTTACAATATATGCCTATTTATTTAATGATTATACCATATGTTGCAAAAAACGCGAGTAAAAAATAATAAAAAACAGAAAAAACAGGTAAAATATGAATAATAAACACAAAACAACACCCTAATATATAGATGAAATAAAATTATCTATACATTAGGGTGCTGTACATTATTCGTTATTTGAATTGCTAGTATAATTATCGAGTAATTGTGTTTTCACCTGCCACAACTCTTCGGATAAATCGACATAAACTTTATGAGGATTTATCAGACGCTTTGTTTCATCCCAAAGAGTATTGATCTCTGATTTGCAGTACTCACGAATTTCCATTACGCTTGGTGATTCGTAGACACATTGTCCGTTTTGGAATACAGGGGTAAGTAGTTCACGGAGAACGTAAGAGTTTGGTTTTAAATATAATTTCTTCCAGGTTTCAACGGGATCGAATAGTTTTAATTTTTTATCTTCAGAAAAGATTTCGTCAACAAATGAAATTAAGTCAGCTTTAATCTTACCGCTGGTTTTATCATAGACCCGATGAATCGTCTTGTTTCCGGGATTGGTTATTTTCCATGTGTTATCGGAAAGTTTTATTTTAGGGATAAAGCTACCATTTTTCTCAATTGCAGCTAATTTATAGACACCTCCGAATGCAGGACAATCCTTAGAGGTGATTAGGTTTGTGCCAACGCCCCATGAGTTAATGGCTGCTCCTTGTGTTTTAAGGGAATCAATCAAATATTCATCTAAATCACTTGATGCACAGATAGATGCTTCTGGAAATCCGGCGTCATCTAGCATTTTACGTGCTAGCTTAGAAAGGTAAGCTAAGTCACCACTGTCTAGTCGAATGCCATAGGTAATTGGCATTTTTCCTGATTCTTTTAATTCACGGAAAATTTGAATTGCATGAGGGACACCAGAACGCAGCGTATCATACGTATCAACCAATAAAGTTGTATTATTTGGATAAAGGTTCGCATAGTGCCGAAATGCAGTAAGTTCATCTTCAAAACTCATAATCCAGCTATGTGCATGTGTGCCAAGTGCTGGTACGGAATATTTTTTTGCACATAACACATTGCTTGTACCAATACAGCCGCCAATGACAGCAGCTCTTGCACCCAAAGTTCCAGCATCAGGACCTTGTGCACGGCGAAGCCCAAATTCCATGACACCATCAGCGCCTGCTGCAAAGCATACACGAGAAGCTTTGGTGGCAATTAGACTTTGGTGATTGATAATATTTAAGATGGCAGTTTCTACTAATTGCGCTTCCATAATAGGGGCAATTACTTTTACGAGTGGTTCCATAGGGAATACAATGGTTCCTTCTGGAACAGCATAAATATCACCAGTAAAATGAAATCCAGCGAGGTAATCAAGAAAATCTTCATCAAAAATAGTAAGACTTCTTAGATAAGAAATATCGTCATAATCAAAATGAAGTCCTTTGATATATTCGATAACTTGTTCAAGTCCGGCACAAATTGCATATCCACCACCGGATGGGTTGGTACGGTAAAAAGCATCAAAAATAACGCGTTCATGCACATTATTTTTAAAGTATCCCTGCATCATGGTTAACTCATAAAAGTCGGTTAACAGGGTTAGATTCTCAGTCATAGAGTCCTCCTTATTTAACTAAATCCAGAATGTTTTGATTGCTATTCTTTTGCTATATATTGCTACGAATTATAAGGAATGTCAAGTTCCTTGGAAAAAAGTTGACAATCTATAAAATTTATACTATATTCATAGATAACGTATATGAAAAAGACGTTGATGGAGACAGTAGGCCTATTAAGAAGAGAAGAGTGAACCGGAGATAGTGGAAACCCGGTCTTAGTATGGTAGGTTGAATATCACTCCTAAGTTGCAGGTCAAACGTAAAGACAAGTAGGCCCCGCCGGCATCCACCGTTATTTGGAAACTGTATGGTTGTACAGGTGGTTAAAATGAAAGCATTGGCTCTCATCCTGTTAAGGATGGGGGCCATTTATCGTGATGGCAATGAGACGTGCAAAATAGTGAAGAAGTGAATGCATGCTTGCATGCAAATTCACATCTGCACTATTTTATAGGGCGAAGCCCGCGTGCTTCTTGAAGAGCAAAGCGAATCAAGAAGAAAGTGCACGTCGTGAAAAAGAAAGGATACTATATCATGTCAATGTATGAAAAAGTATCAACGAATCTAAATTTCGTTGATCGAGAAAAACAGGTAGAGTCTTTTTGGAAGGCAAATGAGATTTTTGAAAAAAGTATGGACATCAGAAAAGAAGGCGAAACATATACCTTCTATGATGGACCTCCGACGGCAAATGGGAAACCACATATTGGACACGTATTAACGCGAGTTATTAAAGATATGATTCCTAGATATCGCACAATGAAAGGATATATGGTACCAAGAAAGGCAGGATGGGATACCCACGGTCTTCCAGTTGAACTTGAAGTAGAAAAACTACTTGGATTAGATGGAAAAGAACAGATTGAAGAATATGGATTAGAGCCTTTTATTGATAAGTGCAAAGAATCTGTTTGGAAATATAAAGGAATGTGGGAAGATTTTTCCGGAACAGTTGGATTCTGGGCAGATATGAATGATCCATATGTAACTTATCATAATGATTTCATTGAATCGGAATGGTGGGCGTTAAAACAAATTTGGGATAAAAAACTTCTATACAAGGGCTATAAAATTGTACCGTATTGTCCAAGATGCGGAACACCTCTATCCTCACATGAAGTAGCACAGGGATATAAGGATGTAAAAGAGAAATCTGCCATTGCAAAATTTCCGATTAAAGGGAAAAGTGGAGAGTATATTTTAGCATGGACGACAACGCCATGGACACTTCCATCAAATGTTGGACTTTGCGTAAATCCAGATGAAACTTATGTTAAAGTAAAGGTCTTAGTAAATGCAAAAAGTGATATTATAAAAGAGGGCGAAGAAGATACAGCGGTAGGAGAGGAATATTATGTCTTAGCACAAGCACTGTTATCGGTGATTGATGGAACCTATGAAATTGTTGAAACTTATCTGGGAAAAGAGTTAGAGTATACGGAGTATTTACCGCTGTTTGACTATGCATTCAATCAGGCAGATGGAACAGTGGGTGATCCGGGAGACCGTACTATGGTATATAATAAAAAGGCATTTTATATCACTTGTGATCGTTATGTCACGCTTACCGATGGTACTGGAGTGGTACACATCGCACCTGCATTTGGTGAGGATGATGCAAATGTTGGGCGCAAGTATGATCTTCCGTTTCTTCAGTTAGTGGATGAAAAAGGACAAATGAAGGCCGAATGTACCGATATGGCGGGAGTATTTTGCAAAAAAGCAGATGAGATTGTATTTCGTCTATTGGGAGAAAAGAAATTATTATTTAAGTCTCTTAAATTTGAGCATAGTTATCCATTCTGCTGGAGATGTGATACACCACTTATTTACTATGCAAGAGAATCCTGGTTTATTAAGATGACAGCGGTAAAAGAAGACTTGATTCGTAATAACAATACGATTAATTGGATACCAGAAAACATTGGAAAAGGTCGTTTTGGTGACTGGTTAGAAAATGTACAAGATTGGAGCATAAGCCGTAACCGGTATTGGGGAACCCCTCTTAATATATGGGAGTGTGAATGTGGTCATATGCATTCGATTGGAAGTATTGAAGAACTTAAAGAGCGTTCCAATAACTGCCCAGAAGATATCGAGCTACACCGTCCGTTTATTGACAATGTTACATTTGCTTGTGAAAAGTGTGGGAAGGAAATGCACCGTGTACCAGAAGTAATCGACTGTTGGTTTGATTCAGGTGCGATGCCATTTGCACAGCATCATTATCCATTTGAAAATAAAGAAAAATTTGAGACACAATTTCCTGCGGATTTTATTTCCGAAGCAGTGGATCAAACAAGAGGATGGTTTTATTCCTTATTAGCAGAAGCTACCTTGCTCTTTAACAAAGCACCATATAAAAATGTTATTGTTTTGGGACATGTACAAGATGAAAATGGACAAAAAATGTCAAAATCCAAAGGAAATGCAGTCGATCCTTTTGATGCACTCAATCAATATGGTGCGGATGCCATTCGCTGGTATTTTTATGTGAATAGTGCCCCATGGCTTCCAAACCGTTTCCATGGAAAAGCAGTACAGGAAGGTCAGAGAAAATTCATGGGGACTTTGTGGAATACCTATGCATTCTTTGTACTCTATGCAAACATTGATGCATTTGATGCAACAAAATATCAGTTAGACTATGAAAAACTGAGTGTTATGGATAAATGGCTGTTATCTCGTTTGAATACCGTTGTAAAGTCGGTTGATGAGAATCTTGCAAATTATAAGATTCCTGAAACTGCAAGAGCACTGCAAGACTTTGTGGATGAGATGAGTAACTGGTATGTTCGAAGAGGGCGTGAACGTTTTTGGGCAAAGGGAATGGAACAAGATAAGATCAATGCCTATATGACGTTATATACAGCATTAGTGACAATTTGTAAGGCTGCCGCTCCAATGATTCCATTTATGACAGAAGACATCTACAGAAATCTTGTTTGTAGTATTGATGCATCGGCACCAGAAAGTATTCATTTATGTGATTTTCCACAGGTACAGGATGAATGGATTGATGTAGCACTTGAGAAAAATATGGAAGAAGTACTAGATATTGTAGTGCTAGGACGCGCATGCAGAAATAATGCTACTATTAAAAATCGTCAACCAATCGGAACGATGTATGTAAAAGCCGAGGATCAATTATCTTCCTTCTATCAAGAAATTATTGAAGAGGAACTAAATGTGAAACAGGTAGTGTTTACAAATGATGTTAGAAACTTTACCTCATATAGCTTTAAGCCACAGTTAAAAACACTAGGACGTCGTTTTGGCAAGCAATTAAATGTACTAAAGGAAATCCTTACAAACCTGAACGGAAACCAAGCAATGGATGAGCTAAATGAAAAGGGAAGCCTTAGTATTCAAATAGAAGGTGTAGTTGAAGTACTTGAAAAAGATGATTTGCTGATTGAGGCGGCACAGATGGAAGGATATGTATCGGAGTCTAATTATGGAATTACAGTGGTTCTTGACATCAATCTTTCGGAGGAATTGCTTGAAGAGGGATATGTGCTTGAGATTATCAGTAAGATTCAAACGATGCGAAAAGAAGCAGGTTTTGAAGTAATGGATCATATCAATATGTATGTCAGCAAAAATAAAAAAATAATTGATATATTAAAGAAAAATGAAGCGGCAGTCAAGAGTAAAGTACTTGCAGACACCGTTGTATATGACGAAGCAAATGCGTTCATAAAAGACTGGAACATTAATGGGGAAGAAGTAACGCTGGGCGTTGAAAAAAGATTCTTGGTATAATTCTGATTTAGGAGAGCAACGAACGTGGGAATTTCGGAATATTTACGCAAAACCAGATGCTTTATAAGTGCTATATAGTTGAATTAAAAGAGGAACGGCTGCTAGAAAATCAAGCGCATGTGCATTTCGTAAAATCTCAGATATATCTAAAATTGACTCTTAGGGGAGCCAATTTTAGATTGAGTTTTTACTACATATGCTCAAATGATTTTCTAGCAGCCATTCCCCTTTTGATTCAACTGTAAGGTATTGGAGCATCTTTTTTTGCTGATTTTCTAAGAGAGTCCGCGGTCGGGATAACCATAAATATAGAATTTGTCGGGGGGAATGGTCACTTTTTTCAAGGACGGAATGGGCTACAAATTATATACTTGACGGTTGAAACAGACAGCGGAAATTTTTCAAACGTCAACAAAAACAGTTCGATTAAGTAAATCTTGAAGAGAAACATACAGAGCCCGGAAATAGTCATTTGAGCATACGAAGCAGAAACTCTAACGACAATTCACTCCCACACGAGTGAATTGTCGTTGCCTTGAGGTTCTGCGTAGTGTTCATGCGCTTGATTTTTCTGGGCTCTGTATGTTTCTCTTCGAGAATATGAATACCTACCCCTGTTTTTGTGTCCGTCTCCCAAACTCCCCGCGTCCGTTGACCAGTTAAATCAGAATTTATAGAATTAACGTTTTACAATCCCTTAGAGTTTGATATAATAAAAGGAAAGGAAGGGATTGCATGGAACATGAAGTAAAACAAAAACAGGATTTACTAAATGACCAAGGAATGATACGAGAACCAGGCTGGGCAAGAGGTCCAGTATGGAAGTATAACCGAGATAAGATGAAGACCCCGTGGTTTCGAAAAAAAGAATGGGATTATTATTTGATTGCAAATGAAGCATTTGCATTTGGATTTACAATTTCTGATTTAGGATATGCAGGGCTTATTAGTGTTTCTTTCATTGATTTTGTAAATAAAAAAGAAAAAACAAAAACCATAATGGAACCGCTTACACGAGGGAAAAAATATGGGTTAGGAACAAGTTCCGAGAATGGATTTGCCAAAGTGAGGGCAAAACAGGTTCAAATGTACTTTGATAAAAGTGTCAATAAACGAAAGATTGTGTGCCACTGGGTGAATTTTTTGGATGGAAAAGACCTGGATGCAAGAATCGTAATAGAGCAAAGAGATATGGATAGTATCTGCATTGCTACGCCATGGAAAGAAAAAAGAACTGCTTTTTATTATAATGAGAAGATTAATTGTATGCCAACACAAGGAATCGTAACCATTGGCAATACGAAGTATGTTATGAAAAAGGATACTTCTTTTGCAGTATTAGACTGGGGAAGAGGTGTGTGGACATATGATAATACTTGGTATTGGGGAACAGGAAGTGGTATGATAGAGGGAATACCGTTTGGCTTTAATCTAGGATATGGATTTTCAGATCGAAGCCATGCAACGGAAAATGTTTTATTTTATCAGAATAAAGTGCATAAACTAGATGCTGTTACTTTTGTAATTCCAAGAGATCAGGAAGGGAACTTGCAATATACAAAGACCTGGAAAATTACTTCGAGTGATGGTCGTTTTGAAGGAAGTTTTGAACCAATTCTTGATCGAAATGCAGATATTAATTTCAAACTAATTATAAGCAATCAGCATCAGGTATTTGGCAACATGAATGCAATCGTAATTCTTGATGATGGAACGGAGCTAGTAGTAAAAAAATTTATATGTGCACTCGAAGTGGTGCATAATCGATATTAAATAACTTACTAATTATGAACAGAAGATTTTATGGAGGTTTTATGACAAAAGAAATCAATAAAGAAGAATTTAAAAAAGAAGTTATTGATTATTTAAAAGTACTTTCTTTTCGTACGATTGAAGATGCAAATGAACAGCAATTATTTCAGGCGGTTAGCTATGCACTCAAAGACTATGTAATGGATCAATGGATCGCAACCCATAAAGCAAAAGAAGAGAAGGACGCTAAACTGGTATACTATTTATCGATGGAATTTCTAATGGGTCGTACTTTGGGTAATATGATTTTAAATCTGGAAGGGAACAAAGAGATAAAGGAAGGCTTAGAAGAACTTGGAATTGATTTACATGCATTAGAAGAGGAAGAACCAGATCCAGCACTTGGAAATGGAGGACTTGGAAGATTAGCGGCTTGTTTCTTGGATTCACTTGCAACGCTAGGTTATGTGGCATATGGCTGTGGAATTCGTTACAAATACGGAATGTTTAAACAAAAAATACAAGATGGATACCAACTTGAGGTACCGGATGAATGGCTTAGAAATGGGAATCCGTTTGAAGTAAAACGAACAGAATATGCAGTTGTGGTAAAATTTGGAGGACAAGTAGTGTTTAAGAAAGATGACACTGGGAAAGAAAAATTTGTGCATGAAGGATTCCAGTCGGTACGAGCTGTTCCATATGATATTCCAGTTGTAGGGTATAACAATAATATGGTAAACACACTTCGTATCTGGGATGCTGAGGCAACGACTACCTTTAATCTAGATTCGTTTGATAAAGGCGATTATCATAAGGCAGTGGAACAACAAAACTTAGTAAAAACGATTTGCGAAGTTTTATATCCAAATGATAATCATTATGCAGGGAAAGAACTCCGACTTAAACAGCAGTACTTTTTTGTTTCAGCAAGTATACAGCGTGCAGTTGCTAAATATATGAAAGATCATGATGACATTCATAAATTACCAGAAAAGGTATTGTTTCAGATGAACGATACCCATCCTACCGTCACCGTACCGGAGTTAATGCGTATCTTAATGGATGATTATAATTTGAACTGGGAAGAGGCATTTGCAGTTACCCAAAAAAGTTGTGCATATACCAATCACACGATTATGTCAGAAGCACTGGAAAAATGGCCACAGGATTTGTTCCGTCGTTTATTACCGCGTATATACCAAATTGTAGAGGAAATTAACCGACGTTTTTTGCTCCAGATCGAAATGAAGTATCCAGGGAATCCAGAGAAAGTTAAATCAATGGCTATTTTATACGATGGACAAGTAAGAATGGCAAATCTTGCAATTATTGGAGGGTTTTCTGTGAATGGAGTAGCAAGACTTCATACAGAAATTTTAAAGACACAGCAACTGAAAGATTTTTATCAGATGATGCCGGAAAAATTTAGCAATAAAACCAATGGAATTACACAACGAAGATTTTTGCTCCATGGGAATCCACTTCTAGCAAAATGGGTTACTTCAAAAATTGGAGATGGTTGGATTACCAATTTGGATGAGCTTAAAAAACTTACATCCTTGTCAGAGGACAGCAATGCACAAAAGGAGTTTATGGAGATTAAATATCAAAATAAGGTTCGCCTAGCTAAGTATATTCAAGAGAATAATGGTATTTGGATAGACCCTCACTCCATCTTTGATGTGCAGGTAAAAAGACTGCATGAGTATAAGCGTCAACTATTAAATATCTTGCAGGTTATGTATTGTTATGATGCCCTTAAAAAAAATCCAGATATGGAATTTTATCCAAGAACCTTTATTTTTGGAGCAAAAGCTTCAGCTGGATATCGAAGAGCAAAAGCCATTATTAAGTTAATTAATAATGTGGCAGAGATAGTAAATCAGGATAGTTCGATTCAAAACAAAATAAAGGTTGTGTTTATAGAAAATTACCGTGTATCCAATGCAGAAATAATTTTTGCAGCAGCTGATGTTTCAGAACAGATTTCAACGGCCAGTAAAGAAGCGAGTGGTACAGGAAATATGAAATTTATGTTAAATGGCGCTGTGACGCTAGGAACGATGGATGGAGCAAATGTTGAGATTGTAGAAGAGGTAGGAGAAGAAAATGCAGTCATTTTTGGAATGTCTTCGAATGAGGTTATTCAGTATGAAAATGAGGGTGGTTATGATCCAAGACAGATTTATAATTCGGATGAAGAGATTCGGAATATAGTAAATCAACTAATTGATGGTACCTTTGATCATGGGGATCATGAATTGTTCCAAGAACTTTACCATTCGTTGCTTGATAAAAATGGTGGAGAGGCAGCGGATCAGTATTTTATATTAAAAGATTTTCATTCTTATGTAGATGCACAAAAAAGAATTGATGCGATGTATCGGGAACAAAGTGTTTTTGCTAAGGTAGTAATGTTGAATGTAGCAAATTCAGGAAAATTTTCTTCGGATCGAACGATTCAGGAATATGTTGATGGAATTTGGCATCTAGATAAAGTAAACGTTGAAATGTAGGGAGAATAATACAAATGAAAAACAAACAGATACTAGGCCTTGTGATTGCGGGCGTTATATTTATTACAGCAGGGATAAGCAGTGTCTTTTCTGAAAAATTAGTAGCACAAATGTTTTCTGGAAAAGGAAGTGGATCGATGTCCACAGAGATGGCAAGTATATTTGGAGAGGGAATGACAAGCATTGATCTTCCAAATGAGAATTTTATTGGTATTGTACGAGTAGAAGGAACCATTCAAGATGCGGGATCATCGAGTGCTTTTTCTACAGTAAGCTATGATCACCAAAATACCTTAAAATATATTGACAAATTGATAGATTCGAATAGCAATCGAGGGATTCTTTTATGTGTAAATAGTCCGGGTGGAACGGTTTATCATAGTGATGAATTATATTTAAAACTGATGGAATATAAAGAAAAGACAGGTCGTCCAATTTGGGCATATATGGAGACGCAAGCTTGCTCTGGCGGATTCTATGTTTCTATGGCAGCGGATAAGGTAGCAGCAAATCGGAATGCTTGGACAGGCTCTATAGGAGTAATCATATCTTACTATAATTATAGTGATTTGTTTGATGACCTTGGGATAGAAGAAATCGATATCACAAGTGGAGTGAATAAAGCAATGGGTTCTTCTGGGAAGAAGCTAACAAAAGAGCAAAGAGCGATTATGCAAGGATTAGTTGATGAATCTTATGAGCAATTTGTAGGGATTGTTGCAAAAGGTAGAAACATGTCAGTAGATAAAGTGAAGGAATTGGCAGATGGACGATTATACACCGCAAAACAAGCAAAAGAAAATGGACTGATTGATGAAGTGAGTGCCTATGATGAGTTCGAGTTAGCATTCCGTAAGGAAGTTGGCGGTGGGTCTATCGTATATGAACCTTCCTTTACGAGTGAAACATTGCTCTCGTCTATTTTCACGGCATATAAAGGTGCTACGTCAAAATCAGATGCACAAGTTTTGTCAGAATTTTTAGAAAAAGAAGGAAATGGGGTGCCATTATATTATGCAGGAAACAAATAAGCCTCTATATGCAGGATTCTTTGTAAGACTTTCTGCTGCTTTTATTGATGGAATCATTGTGTTTATGCTTCTCCTTTTAGTAAGAGTACCAGTGTGGATAACAACATTATCAATGGGAAATAATCCCTTTTCGAAAGCCGTTTTATTTCGGTTTTCAGCATGGGATATTGCAATTTATCTGTTGGGAACGATGTACTATGTGCTCATGATTTACTATGTTGGAGCTACGATTGGGAAAAAGTTATTGCATATAAAAGTAATTGGAGAAGATGCAACCTTATCTTTTTTAACTGTGCTTTACCGAGAGACCGTTGGAAAATATATATCATCAGCTATTTTATGCGTTGGATTTTTCATGATTGGTATAGAATCTCAAAAAAGAGGGCTTCATGATATTTTGTGCGATACCTGGGTTATATATGACTTTGATGAAAAGAAAAAAGAGAAAAGCCTAGATGAAACTTACTTGAAAGAAACAAATCCTAAGTTACATGAGTTTGAAACAACGACAAAAGAATATGAAAAAGCACAAAATGATGATTTTGAATTTAAAAATTAAAAAATGAAACAAAATGATAAACAATAATTATGAATCCTTTGAATACTTCATTTTAAATTGGAGACAATACAAATGAGGTGATTAGAGTGAATGATAAGGTAAAAGCTTTTTTCAAAGAAAAAGGATTTTATATATCACTTCTTGTGGGAGTGATAGCCATTCTTTTGGTAGGTATAATAAGTGCAAATGTGCTTACGGATAAGAATGAAATTGCACCGAAGGTTGCTGAAAATGAGCCAGAAGCTTCTTTGGCAGAAGAGAGTAAACCAGATATAACGGTTGCAAAACAAGAAACAGAAGAAATAAAGCAATTCGAAAGTAAACCTGTAAAAGACGAAACGGTAGAGAAAGTAGATACGATTAAGCAAGCAAAAAAAAGTGAAGTGGCAGAAGAAAAAGAACCTGTAATTGCACCAGTTATCAGTCAAAGCGAACGGGTTACAAACCTAACCTTTGATGAAGAAAAAGGTCTACTGTGGCCAATCAGTGGAGACATTTTATTGGGATACAGCATGGATCAATCCGTTTACTTTAAAACATTGGCGCAATATAAGTGTAATCCAGCGCTGCTAATTGCTGGAACACAAGACATGGATGTGCTGTGTGCTTATAATGGAGTTATTACGTCGATTGCAGAGAATGAAGAAACCGGAACGACGCTCACCATGTCAATTGGAAATGGATACCAAATAATTTATGGTAACTTAAACGATGTTACATGGAAAGAGGGAGATTATGTTTCGGAAGGAACGAGCTTAGGGGTGTTGGCGGCACCAACTAAATACTACGTAGAAGAAGGTTGCAACCTTTACTTTGAAGTAATACAAGATGATGAAAACGTGGATCCGCTTTTAGTATTACGTTAGGACGTAAAAAGGAAGAGACGGTTGAAACATTAGAATGTGTTATTACAAATTGCAAAGCACAGCGCAGATCGTAGATACACGAAACGTCTGTGCTGTGCTTTTTGGTGGATTATTAAAAAAATGAATGAATTGTTGCAAAAGGTGAATGTATCCATTTTTCGAGCATATAATGATTTGTGGAATAAAACAGATTACATAAAAAATAAAATTCGCAGTCGATCCTTTTTACGTAAATCTGTTTTATATCCATTTGTTACCTTTGAATGAAGTACTCTAGTATCGACTGCTCGTTATATTAAAAGAAGGCCGTACCGAAAGGTACGGCCTTATGCATTATTAGATTAAAGTGGTAAAATTGTTATGAATTCATACATAAGTACAAAGTGGCATACACTTCCACCTAAAACAAAAATATGAAATACTTCATGGGAACCAAAATTTTTGTGCTTGCTATTAAAAATAGGAAGTTTAAGTGCATAGATAATACCTCCTACCGTGTAGATAATGCCACCTGCTAATAACCAAAAAAATCCTCCCACAGGCAAAGCCTTTATAATGGGTGTGATGGAAATGACACAAGTCCATCCCATTGCGATATAGAGAACAGAAGAAACCCATTTTGGACAATAAACCCAAAAAGCCTTTAGAATCATTCCCAATAATGCTATGGACCAAATTAAGACAAGCATACCAATTCCTCGTTTGCCACCGATAACAATCAGACAGATTGGAGTGTAACTTCCTGCAATCATGACAAATATCATCATATGGTCACATTTTTTTAAAATGCGATTGATAGGCGGTGAGATATCAAATGTATGGTAAAGTGTGCTGGCAGTGTACAGCATAAACATAGTGACGATAAAAATAAGCAGTGATACGGTATAGATCGGATTTGGTTGTCTGTGTGCTTTTATTAACAGTGGTATAGCGGCAAATAAAGTCATCATCATACCAATAAAATGTGTAATTGCACTTCCGGGATCTTTGGGTCCCATTTCTTTTAATTGTTTCATGTAACTAACCCCTTTCAAATCGATTACAATATATAAGACATAGATAAAACCACAACACGTAGTAATGATAACTACATATTGCGATTATTATAATACAATATTTTGCCCATAATTGCAATCATTATTTTAAATCTTTGTAAATATTACATATTTGAGGGGCAAGGCTATTTTAATAGAAGATTAACTGTGCTAAAATGGAACAAATTTATTTTGGAAGGAGATAGTACGATGGAGATTGAAGTAGGAGATATTATTAAAATGAAAAAACAACATCCTTGCGGAAGTAAAGAATGGAAGGTATTACGTGTAGGAATGGATTTTCGCTTAGAATGTATGGGGTGTAATCATCAAATCATGATTGCCAGGAAATTGGTCGAAAAAAACATGAGAGGGATTGATAAAAAACAGAAATTTTGACCTAAATAAAATTATTGCTCATCAAAAAAGTTTGTATATTATGCACAAAATAAATGTTAATTCCATGTAAAAAGCATGCAAAGAAGCCATGGAAAGGACACATGACACTATAAAACGAAAAAAAATTGTGATAATATGAAGGCTACTCGTATAGAAAAAGTTACCCAGCAAATTTTTTTAAGAAAAGAGGAAAAAGATGAGTGTATTTATGAAAGAGAAAGGAAAACAGCGAGTAATTGCCGTTGTTATGGCAATTGCCATGGTAATTACAAGTTTGCAACTAGGTGTTACTGCGGGGACAGTAACGGCAGAAGCAGATGGGGTGATATATTCAGTAGCTACTATGGAAAAAGTTACTGAAAAATTACCTGACAACACAACCAAGTACATATCTGGTACAAATGACTTGGGATCTGGAATTACGATTTCAAGAGAAGAGAGTATTAATTTTACTTCAAGTACTGGCGAGGGAAGTATATACAATAATAATTGGAGAACAAGCGATAATGCTGAAGCTGAAAAGTATTTTCAGATTGAGTTTTCAACAAAAAATTATGAAAACTTAGAATTTACAGCAAAAATGAAAGCAAATTCTGGAACAGCAGCGAATGCATTTAAAATTCGATATAGTTCAGATGGTAAAACATGGAATGATTTAGAAAATGGAACAATAACAGGTGTGAACAAAACGTTAAAAACGATAGGAAATTTTTCCCTACCAGCAACATTAGCGGATGCCAAAAAAGTGTATATTCGTATACAGCAAACGGATATTGCAACTAAAACGACTGGTAATACAAGAATTGCGTTGATATCAGTAACAGGCAATCCAGTAGAAGGATATACTCCACCTGCTGCATCGCCAGAGCCGTCTCCTGTGGCACCAGTAGCACCAGCAGCTACGACTGCAATTGACCCAATTACTGTAGATGACGTGGCAGCGGTTACTGGAGGAGCACTTACAATTTCTGAAGTGAATGCAAAAACAATTAGCAGTGATGATACGCAGAATACAGTTACTGTAATTGGTCAGGTTGCAACGGTATATGGTTCTTCCGGGACACTTAATACCACGATACTTCAAGATATTGAAGCAGATGGTGTAAATGGCAATCAGATTGAAGGATTGCAGATATATGGATTCGATGCAACAAGCACAGCTTATAATTATAAGGCAGGCGATGTTGTTGTTTTGACGGGAACTTTGAGTGAATATAAAGGAGTCAAACAAATTAAGGAGTTTGTAGCTTCTAGTATTCAATTATATGCAACAAGAGAGGCAATTCCAGCACAAGAAATTGTCTGGGCAAATGTAAATGAGAGTAGAGACTATTACCTTTCAGAATATGTAGTATTTAAAAATGCATCCGTAAAAACGGTAAGTTCAGTGGCAGTTAATGATGCGAGTGGTGCAGCAATTACGTTTACTTCTGCAGCTTCATTGCCTTCCAATGCAGCAGTGAATGATAATTTGGATGTATATGGAGTTGTTTCAAAAAGTGATACCACTTATAGTATAAGAACTGGTACGACAGAAAGTAGTTATATAGGACAGTTTACAGGAACGGCTCCATCACCAAGCCCATCTCCTTCTGCTACTCCATCACCAACACCAGATACGCTGTATGATCCAGTGGTTGATACGGATTTTATGGCAGGTGAACTTAATATTAAACAAGCATTAAGCACATACGTTAAAGGGACAGATGTTACGGTATTAGGTCAGGTAGCATATGTTTATGGAAACGTAGGTTCGCTTAAAACAACCGTTATACAGGATGTAATTGATGGTGAAATCGTTGGCCTTGAGGTATATGGAACATATGACTGTCAAGTGGGTGATGTAATTCGTGTGACAGGTGCAATCACTGATTTTAATGGTGTTATACAGATGCCACTAGGATCAATAGTAAGTGTTATTCGTGCAGAAAAAGTATTTGCACCTCAGACAGTTACCATTTTGGAACTAAACAGCAATATTACGGAGTATCAATCAGAATATGTTAAGATTAATAATGCTATTTTAGGGGCTACAAACGGAGATTATACTACTATTTCGGATGCGGCAGCAAATAGTATTGCAATTTATAAATCTGCAATAATACCAAGCGATGTGTCAGTTGGTGATAAAGTTACTGTGCTTGCAGTTGCTACTGTGAATACCTATAATGGAGTAACAAGTTCACAACTTCGAAACGGAACAACGGAGAGAAGTTTCATAGGGGATTGTGTAGTTGACTCGTCCATTACGCTTCCAATTGCAAACTGGTCAGGAACAAGTCAGGTAACAACAACGCCTGTATATGCAGATTTGAATGCAGAAAATGATCGGTTGGACAGCAGTGCCAATATTACAGTAAGCACAGGAGCAATTCCAGCGTATGATGTTAATGGAACCACACCCACTCATATAATGGGAACGAAAGGATTGACAAACGGTCAATATTATCAATTAGAATTTACGACGAATAAGTTTGGTAATGTAAATTTAGCGTTTGATATGAGAGGTTCTAACTCGGGAGCAAAATACTTTAATGTATTATACAGTGCAGATGGAATTAATTTTACAAAATCAGATAAGATTTCTTATACGTATAGCGTGTATGATTATTCAACAAAGGAAACGACTAGAGTAGCAAAAGAGAATGTTGATACATTAGATGTAATTACAGCTCAGGTTTCTTATAAAGTTTCCTTACCAAAAGAAACTTACAATTCAAGTAAAGTATATATACGGATTCAAGTAACAGACGACAGTACTTCAATCAATGGAAATGCAATTGGTACAAGTGGAGTTAACCGATTTATGAATGTAGCCTTAACAGGTAGCCCAGTGGTAGCAGATACGATTACTGGATATACAGTGGTCGATCCAGTAGCTGGAACCGCAATGGGAGGACAAGAAATTTCGCTTACAAGTTCAACGGAAGGTGCTACGATTTACTATAGTATCAATGGGGCAGTAGATAGCGTATATGATGCAAGTGCAAAACCAATCTTTACTACATTTCCTGCAACCATAGTTGCATATGCAACCAAGGCAGGAATTGAAGATAGCCTAAAAGTGAAGTACAATTATACACAAGTACAAGTGGGTACTCCAAAGATTTCACCAAATGGGGGAGCAATTGTTGCTGGAACGCAAGTCAAGATTAGTACAGAAACAAAAGGAGCTTCCATTCAGTATTCTTTGGATGACGGAGCAACTTGGCAGATGTATACACAAAAAATTAAGATGGATACATTTCCAGCTACGATTATGGCAAAAGCCACAAGGAGCGGATGCATTGATAGTGAAACAAAATCAGCAAGTTTTACGCAAAGAATAAGTTCTGAGTATAATGTATACTTTGGACAGGTTCATGCACATACGAATATTTCGGATGGAGCAGGAACAATTGAAACTGCGTTTGATTATGCTAAAAATACAGCAGAACATATCGATTTCTTAGCGATAACCGATCATTCAAATATGATTGGTAACTTAAATGATACGGCAACAGATGGTATTAATGTAACCATTAAGGATGCAGCCAATAACGAAGAATGGGTAAAAGGACATAAAATAGCAGATGAATATACCGATGATTCGTTTGTAGGTATTTATGGATATGAAATGACATGGTCTGGTGGTGCACCAGGGCATATGAATACCTTTAATACCGATGGATTCTTAAGCCGTAATCAAGATGGATTTAAGAATGGTAGTGCAAGTTCACTTCCTAATTATTATACACAATTAAAAACAGTAACCGATTCAATTAGCCAGTTTAACCATCCAGGAACCACATTTGGCGATTTCTATGACTTTGGTTATTATGATAGCGAAGTAGACCAATTAATCACACTGATTGAAGTTGGTAATGGTGAAGGTGCAATCGGAAGCTCCGGCTACTTCCCATCGTATGAATATTATACACGTGCACTTGATAAAGGATGGCATGTAGCACCTACCAATAACCAGGATAACCATAAAGGAAAATGGGGAGATGCAAATACAGCCAGAACGGTTATTTTAGCAGATACTTTAACAAGAGATAGTATCTATGATGCACTTCGTAATATGCGTACGTATGCAACAGAAGATAATGATTTAGAAATTCAATACACATTAAATAATTCAGTTATGGGAACCATCCTGGATGAAAAACCAGATGATGTTTCGATTGATGTTAAATTGAAAGATCCTACCGACAGTAAGATCGGTAAGGTTGAAGTTATTGTAAATGGTGGTTTGTCTGTGGCAACTCAAGATGTAACGGCTAGTCAGGGGACGGTTGATTTTGAATTAGAACCAAGCTATTCTTACTATTATATTCGAGTAACGGAAGCAGATGGCGATATCGCAGTTACTGCACCCGTTTGGATTTCTGAAGTTGAATCCGTAGGTATTTCTAGGATTGATACAACCACTTCTTTAGCAGTAAAAGGGGAAGCGGTTGATATAACAACGACGTTATATAATAATGAACACAATGACTTTAATGTAGATTCTATTGTGTATAGCGTTAATGATAAAGTGATTCATACGGTTGATTTGACAAAAGAAACGGCAATGTCAATCGTTAAATTTGGTAAAACCCCAAGTTACACATTCGACTATACGCACGATGGACTTGGAAGTACAAATATCAATGTGACGGTAACTGGTACAATAAATGGAGTACAGAAAGTCTATAAGGATGTTCTAAAGCTTAATTATGTAGATCCAAGCATGATAACTAAAGTTATTATTGATGGAACTCATAACAATGATTATGTTACAGGGTATAAGGAAGGTAATGTTGGTAACTTTGCAGACATTGCAGCCACTGATAATGTACAGGTATCGATTGTAACGGATCAAATTACACAGGAGATGTTGGAGGATTGCTCGCTGCTCATTATATCAGCACCAGCTAAGGCGAAGGATGCTGATATAAGCAAAGACTATACAATTAGTCATTTTGAGGATGAGTTTATTACCATGGTGGCAAATTATGCCAAGAATGGTGGTAACGTAATTCTTTGTGGATATGCAGATTATCGAGACTCTGCGGATTGTCAGTCTTCGACTGAAATCAACAAATTATTAAGTGCAATGGGTGCAACGACAAGACTTAATAGTGATGAGCTTTGTGATGATACAACGAGTGGTAAAGAAAAATATCGTCTATTCTTAACGAAATTCAATACAAACTCAGCATATACTGGTGGAATTCTAGAGGGACAGGAGTATAGTGCATATAGTGGATGTGGCATACTATTAGATAAAAATGCAGTTTCAGATGGAACAGCAGAAGCACTTGTATATGGACATGAAACAACCTATGGACTGGACAGTAAAAAACTGGATAGTAACTATGTTGCATTAGCAACGGGTGAATCAATTTCATTGGCACATGAAACGATTGGAAACGATGGTGGAGATGTATTTATTGCGGGAACTGTATTTATTTCTGATTTTGAAGTGAAAGCAGATCTTGACAATGCATCACAGCTCGCTTATGCAAATAAGAACATTTTGTTGAATATCTTAAAAGTAAACAAAAAGAGAATAACAGCTACCGATATTAAAACGGTTAGACAAGGTGAAATGGGAGAACCATATGCAATTGAAGGTTATGTAACGGCTGGTACTGCTCAGGCAGGAAATATTTTCTTTGATACAATCTATGTACAAGATGATACAGCAGGTATTACCATTTTTCCAATTGCAGATGCAGGAATTAAGGTTGGTCAAAAGATTCGTATTGAAGGATACATTGACTCTTATCAGGGAGACAAAGAACTTCAAGTAATTAATTATGAACTCTTAGATGGAACATCAAAGGTGTATGAGCCTTTGGATGTAACGACAAAGGGTGCAATGGATTATAGTAAGAATGGCGGTCGTCTTGTAAGAGTTACTGGAGCTATCACTAAGATTGAAATTGCAGCGGGAGATTTGAAATACATTCATGTAATGGATCAAAGTGGTGTGGAAGCAATTGTATTTACAGATGGGTACATTCTTGACTCGACAGGATATACAGGCTTAATGAAGGATTTAACCGTAGGTGCTAAAGTGAGTGCGGTTGGACTTGTGTATACAAATCCAGATGGTGTTTGCTTGCGAGTTCGTAATCGAGCAGAAATCATTCCAGAAGTAATTAGTGGTGGAGGAGCAGTAATTACACCAACTCCACAACCAACCGTTCCATCGACTGTTGAAGCTATAAAAACGACGATTTCAACTAAATCAATTACAGTAACCGAGAAAAACAAAGCGTTCTATTTAAAAGATGGTACAAAAATTACGAATGCAATTGTAAAAACAGATACTGGTAAAACTTATATTCTCGATAATACAGGGAAAAAGTATGTTTCTGCAATGGTAGAGACAAAAAGTGGTATTAAGTTCATCGTAGGTGAAACAGGCGTTGTTGTTACTGGCCAAATAGTAGAAACAAATGGTGAACGATTCTATACCACAAAGAGTAGTGGTAAAGTAGTTATGGATCAATTAATTAAGATTGACGGAAAGAAATACTATGCAACAAAAACGGGTGCACTTGCAACTGGAGATGTTGTTACAGTAAATGGAGATCTATACTATACTACAAAGAAATCTGGAAAAGTTGTTACAAGTAAACTATTTAAATTGGATGGAAATAAATACATTGCAACGAAGAGTGGTAAATTGGCTACCTCTACATGGATTGAGGTAGAGGGAAAAGAATATTACTGCAATAAGAGTGGTGTTATTACAAAGACTAGATAGTACAGTTTCATTGTATAAAGAATGGATAAGCGAAATTATGAGTAAACAGACCAAAATTCGTCTTTTTGTTATAATGGCGGCAATTATTTTATTTTTTGTTTCCTATTGGTATATACAAACCTTTATGAATCAAAGAGAAATTACGGATGAAGATACAACTACCTATGCAAAAGCATATGTAACCGATCTCTTAGCAGACGATACACAAGCAGATTCAAATACAGAAGGAATGATACGAGGATCACAGGAAATTAAGCTTAAAATTACAAGTGGATCAAAAAAGGGTGAAACGTTTACGATTACAAACTATATGAGCGCAATGTACAACATCAATTGTCAAAAAGGAACAAAGATAATTGTCCGTTTGGATAAGCGAAGTGATGGGAACGTTGATGTAGCGGTCTATAACTATAACCGAGAAGGCGTTTTGTTTGGAGAAATATTTATTTTTATGGCACTTCTTTGCATCATAGGAGGAAGAAAAGGATTGATGTCCTTGGTTAGTCTTTTGTATACCTTGCTAAATGTATTTTTCCTTTTGATTCCCGCACTTTACTTTGGTGCACCAGTTATTCCGACAACCATTGGTATTATTGTTATTACAAATTTAGTATGTTTTATCATGATTGATGGGATTAATAAAAAGACGATATGTGCTGCACTTGGGACAACAACTGGAGTAGTTTTTGCTGGTATTTTTGCTTTTGCAATGGGAAAACTCGCACATATAACTGGATTTCAAACGAATGAAGCGGAAGAATTGTTACTGGTTTGTACGGATTATGGATTGAAAATCACTCATTTGTTTACAGCTGGGATTTTGGTTTCAGCACTTGGTGCAGTAATGGATGTTTCGATGAGTATATCCTCTTCGGTAAATGAGCTCCATGCGGTAAATCCCGATATGCAGGTCAAGGATTTGTTTAAATCCGGAATGAATATCGGGCGTGACGCAATGGGAACAATGTCAAACACCTTGATTCTTGCGTTTGTGGGTTCATCGCTTAACCTAATTATTATGATATATTCTTATCATGTGCCGCTTACACAGTTATGGGCAACCGATTTGGTAGCGAGAGAAATTATTCAAGGAATATCAGGTAGTATTGGCATTGTAATGACAGTTCCATTTGTAGCATTTTTCGGTTCAGTTATTATGAAAGAGAAAAGAGAAATAGAGATACCAAAAGAAAAGACGAGTAAATAGCAGTTACAAATTAAATATAAAAGAAACAGCGTTTATAAGGAATAAAATGGACGTATGACCTTTGATTTTGTGTAAAATGAGGCTACACTTACTATGTGAATATATGTCATTGGTTGACGTATAATTGAAAGGAGAGAGGGTTATGAATGTATTTAAAAAGATGAAACGAAGTATGGCGATAACGTGTGCCATAGCAATGACGGTTACTTCGATTCAAGTAACACCAATCGTTTCAAAGGCAGCAGAGGGAGACAATACGAAATTTGTAGTGTTATCTACAACTGACATGCATGGAAAATGTTGGGGAACAAATGTATTAAATGATACGGCTACAAGCAATACGATGTTAAATGTATCAACGGCGGTTCAATCGATACGTGATCAGTATAATACGAGTAATCAAGATAATGTTATATTGATTGACAATGGGGATACGTTTCAGGGAACGCCAGTATCTTCTTATAGTATTACATCAGCGGGAACTGATTTTACTGGAGAAACACCAATGGCAATTGCAATGAAATATTTGGATTATGATGCATTTGTGTTAGGAAACCATGAATTTAACTATCCATGGGATACCATGCAGAAAGTATATAGTTATATAAAAGATTCCACAATTGATGTAGATGCAGATAATGAGGCAGATGCAGGTGTGCCAGTATTGGCAGCAAATCTTGTCTATAAAGAAACAAAAGATGGACATACTGCAAATGAAAATGCCTTTGGAACCTGGATATCAAAGGATATCACGGTGGGAGACAAGACACTTACTGTTGGAATTTTAGGACTTGAAAATACAGACTGTACGCGATGGGATGTGGTAGATAATTATCCAAATGTAAATTTTGCACATCTTGAAAACACATCCTACGATATGGTCTATGAAGCACAAAAGTATGTGAATGAAATGAAAACTGCGGGTTGTGATTTTGTTGTTGTATCTTATCATTCAGGACTGGGAAGTGACTCTACCGATTTGACATTTGGAACAAATACGGAGAATCAAGCACTTCGAGTAATCAAAAATACAACAGGAATAGACATGATGATTACAGGGCATGATCATTCAGACAGCTATACCAATCAAAAATATGAAAATAAAAATGGAGAAAATGTAGTTGTTGTAAACGGTGGAGGGACTGATTTAACAAAAACCGAAATCACGGCTACGGAGCAGTCAGACGGAAGTATTTCTTATTCTGTGGCAGATGAAACGGGTAATGTTGATGTTACAGCCTATGGCCAAGATGAAACACTAAAGGGATTGATTAATAATTATGCAGAGCAAGCATCTGCTTATGTAAATCAAACGTGTGGTACAATTGCGGACGCTTCATGGGATACAAATAGTAATTATTATCTAGAGCAAACGGATACGATGGATCTAATTAACCGTGCACAAATCACAGAAGGAGAAGCATACTTAAAGCAAAAGTACGCATCAGGAGAAGCACTTTCTGTATTACAAGCAAAATATGGTGATACGTATTCCTTAGATGTCGATATGTCTGCATCTTCGGTTGTTGTTTCCAAAAATTATACGGTAAAAGCAGGTCCTTTGACCATGAAAACTATCTATGAATTTTATAAATATGACAACAGCCTTTACATATTGCCGGTAACGGGTGCGCAAATTAAAGAATTCTTAGAATATGTTGCAGAAAATCGAATCGGATATACCATTAAAAATGGTGCAATAACTTATAAAACAATTAATGACTATTTTACCTGTCCTGTATTTTATGGGTTGGATTTTACCTATGATATGTCAAAAGAGGCAGGAAATCGAGTAACAATTCTTGGATTTAAGAGCGGGAAACCATTTGAATTAGACCGTACATATAACTTTGCAATTAACAATTATCATTTAAGCAATGGCCCATTTGCAAAGTATACACCGGCCGATACGATTTGGTCACAAACCAATGATTTGGGTGGTGGAGTTGTTCAAGACTTAATCAAAGATTATGTAGCATCGGCTAGTCCAGCGGGCATCTCACCAGATCCATCGAACTGGTCAGTTACCTATTCTGCAGAGATTCCAGTGGAAGAGGTAAAAGAAAAAGAGCCTCTTGAAATTTATGATCCAATTCCTACGACAACATTTGCTGATACCTATGCAACAGCTGTTAATATTCAAGCAGCAGCAGCGAAAACCTCGGGTAAGGGAGTTGTAATTGGACAGATTGTAAAAACATATAATACGAAGTATCATATTATGGAAGACCTTATTGATGGTCAGATCTATGGATATTTAATATATGATTCAAAGAATACATATACAGATGGTGATGTTGTAGCAGTAAGCGGAGACTTTACTTCTTATGGCGGAATACCCGAAATGGGAAATGTTACGGATGTTAAAGTAATTCAATCCTTGGGGACTGATTTTATGATTGCACCACAGGTGGTAACGGTTGATAAGCTTGGGGATGATTATATTAATGAAACGATTGTCGTTCAGGATGTTGCTGCAAGTAATTCAACAATTACAGATGCAACAGGGAGTGTTAGCTTTTACAGTGGAGCCTCTCTGCCAACGGATGTAACAAGCGGAACGACAAAAATTGATGCCTATGCAGTATGTTCTTCTTATAGCGGAACATTGCAGCTTCGAAATGCAAGTTCAGCGGATTATGTCATCCATAATGGAACACCAGATCCGATAGCAGATACCTTGTTTAGTACAGGAATTGGAACAATAAGTGATGCGGTTGCAGCCACAAAAGGAGATGCAGTAACAGCACTAGGACAGGTAGTATACAAATATTGCAGCTTAGCAGGAGCAGACGGCGATAAGTCAAGTATCATATTGCAAGATGTTATTTCTGGAAAGGTAGTAGGAATCCAAGTATATGACACGAAAAATTTTGCAGATTACTATATAGGAGATGTTGTGAAAGTTTCCGGAACTCGATCTGATAATGGTGGTGTGCCACAGATTACGGCATCATCGGTTGAACGAGTAAAAACTACGGTTTCATTCCAACCTCAAATGGTAACAGTGAATCAACTAGGGGAAAACTATCTGTCAGAATATATCATGATAAAGACTGCCACAGTTGGAACAAATGTGGCAAATGGAAGTACCCCAGTTACAGATACAACGGGTAGTGTTAATATTTATCGTTCGGCAGAATTTCCAACTGGTGTACTAGCAGGCGATACGGTAGATGTAGAAGGGGTATGTTCTGCATATAAGGGAACTTATCAACTTAGAGTCGGTTCTTCCTTTGACTTTATAAAAGAAGCAGGGGTGGAAGAACCAATCGTTGATAAAGATTCGTATCGTATTCCGGTTGTCGAAACTACGGATGTTCATGGATTTTTGTTAGATGTATCTTCAGGAGATCCTTCTACTTATCAATATCGGTTGGCTCGTGTGGCGGATGCAGTGGATGACTTGCGTGCGGATGACACAAAAGGAGATGTCCTTTTGTTAGATGGAGGCGATATTTATCAAGGAAATCCAGTTTCTAATTTATTAGAAGGGGAGTCCATGATTGCAGCGTATGATTACATGAAGTACGATGCAGTAGCACTTGGAAATCATGAATTTGACTGGTCTGTAACGGATTTGATTGATAGTGATGCAACAATGGGATCCTATAGCCTAAGTAATAGCATTGGTACAGTTTCTGGTGATAGTCAGATTCCAGTACTTTGCAGTAATATTTATAAAGCAGGTACCGATGAAAAAGTTGACTTTACAAAAGATTATATTATTGTAAATAAAGAAGGTCAAAGCTTAAATGGAGAAAAGAAGACCTTTAAGGTTGCTATTTTTGGATATGCAGAGGATTATTCTTCGGATATTATGGCTGCAAAGATTGCACCATATGAAATAAAAGAAAGTGATTTAAGCAAGCTGGAAATAGAGGCAAAACAATTAGAAGCAAGCAAAGAAGCGGATGTTTGTATACTGCTATCACATGCTGGAGCTGCTAGTATGTCAAAGAGTTTATCAAGTGATACTGCGTTTGATATGGTTCTTGGTGGACATACACATGTGGATGCTGCTAAGAATTCTGCTGATACAACAAGTGTACCATATCTTCAAACGAAAAATCAGGTGTATAGTTATGGATATGCCGAGCTTTGTGTATCAACTGGCGGAGCTGTAAGCGTAGAAAACGCAGAAAATAAGACAGTATATTCTAGTGGGACAAAAGCAACTCTTTATAATACAACTGCAAACGCTGAAAACCTCGATCCTGAGATTATTAAAATAAGTAATATTGCAGTTCAAGAAGTGGCACCTACTATGAATGTAGAACTAGGTACGATAACGGAGCAGGTAACGAAGACTGCAATCAATGGAAATGCATATTCATCCACTGCTGGCAACTTTATGACCGAACTTATGAATGCTGCAACAGGTGCGAAAGTATCGTTTACAAACAATGGAGGTATTCGCACTGAATTTACCTATGATGACTCGAAGCGCATGTTAACGGCAGGAGATATTTATACCATTGCTCCATTCTGCAATTTGTTACCAACCTTTGAACTTACTTATAAAGAGTTAATAGATTTGATTCAATATGCAATTGGAGATGGATCTTCGCTAGGACTTAGAATGGGCGGAGCAACTGCATACTATGATGGAACAACAGTTAAGACCTTATTTATTGGAGATAAGCTAATCTACAAAGATGGAACATATCAGACAGGATATAGTGAGAGTGGCACAATTCTTGTATCTACCAATGAGTATATTGCAACTGCTTCTGGTACACCATTCAAATCAAAAACATCCATCGAAGCTTCAAAGGGTGAAACTGCATTAACTGATAATGAGGCATTTATAGCAGCGCTTAAGATGGAAGGAGCTGCAAATAGTGGAAGTATTTATGTGAATCCAAATGCTACATTGATAGAGGATACATGGGACGGAACAAGCGTTCCAGAGGATAAGAGTGATCGATTCACTAAGAAAAGTGATGATACTTATAATGGACCTGTAATAAATCCGACAACGGATGATAAGACAGATGATTCTAAGGAAAACCCATCAACGGGAGTAGGCCAGGTAGTTGTTATTGATAAGGCGGATAATGTTACAACATCGATTTCGACCAATTCGATAAAAGCAACAGAAAAGAAAGGCGTATTTTACAATAAAGAGGGTAAAAAGATAACAGATGCAATCGTTACTACGGAAGCAGGAGAACGGTTTATCATAAATGAAGATGGTGAAAAGTATGTTTCGGCTATTGTTGAAACGAAAAATGGAACAAAGTATATCACCAGTGAAGAAGGAGCGGTAATTACCGGATCTGTTGTAGAAGTAAACGGTGTAAAGTTCTATACAACAAAGAATACAGGTAAAGTTATAACGAATAAGATCTTTAAAATGGATGGGGAAAAATACATTGCAACTAAGACAGGTGCCATAGCAAGAGGAACGATTGTTACAAAAGATGGGAACAAGTACTACACAACTAAGAATACGGGTAAAGTAGTTGCTGATAAGGTCTTTACTCTAAAAGGCAAGAAGTACATTGCAAGAAAAACCGGTAAATTAGTTGTTTCCAAGTGGATAACGATCGATGGAACGAAATACTATTGCAACAAAAATGGTGCTGTAATAAAAACAAAATAAAGTGCAATACAAAAGTCTTCTGAAATTGAATGCTAAAGTGGGTAGGAAGATAACAACAAAAATCGAGTGATAATGAACTCGATTTTTGTTGTTTATGGCGTCAAAAACTTTATGTATTATGAATATAGTGACATTTTTTTGAAATTTGTACTTGCATTATGGAAGGAAGAATGATATAATTCTAATTTGTGAGACGTTTAAAATATTCCTTGTTCTCTATACTGATAATAGAGAGCCAGAGACCAGAAGGAGGTGCAAACAACTATGAATAAGTATGAATTAGTATTAGTTGTAAATGCAAAAATCGAAGACGATGCTAGAGTAGCAACTTTTGAAAAAGCCAAAGAGTACATCGAAAGATTCGGTGGTACAATTGTCAATGTAGACGAATGGGGCAAAAAGAGATTGGCTTATGAAATTCAAAAAATGAAAGAAGGATACTATTATATTATCAGCTTCGAATCTGAATCTACAACACCAGGCGAACTAGAACAAAGAGTTCGTATTATGGAAAATGTACTCAGATATTTATGCATTCGTGTAGACGCATAAGCATAGAGAAGGAGGTATTTCCTCATGAATAAAGTAGTATTAATGGGTCGTTTAACAAGAGACCCTGAAGTTAGATATTCCCAAGGCGAGAATGCATCCGCAGTTGCTCGGTATACGTTGGCAGTAGATCGTAGATTTAAGCGCCAAGGTGATGAACAAACCGCTGATTTTATTAGCTGTGTTTCGTTTGGAAAGACGGCTGAGTTTATTGAACGGTATTTACATCAAGGCACTCGAATTACTGGTTGTGGTAGAATCCAGACTGGTAGTTATACCAACAAAGAGGGCGTTAAGGTATATACAACGGATGTAGTAATGGAAGAAGTTGAGTTTGCAGAAAGCAAAAATGCGAGTGCAGGCAATAATGCAGGAGGCTTTCAGCCAACCGCACCTTCTCCTAGCAACGCAGTTGGGGATGGATTCATGAATATTCCAGATGGAATTGATGAAGAGTTACCATTTAACTAGAGTTATATTTTAGAAAATGACATGCTGCAAGGCAGCGGATAAGGAGGTCATGATTATGCCATATAATAAGAGTGATAGAGGCGACAGAGCGGATTCTCCAATGAAGAGAAGAGGCGGAATGCGTAGAAGAAAAAAAGTTTGCGTATTTTGTGCTGATAAAGAACACAAAGCAATCGATTATAAAGATGTAAATAAATTAAAAAGATATGTATCAGAAAGAGGTAAAATTCTTCCTAGAAGAATTACTGGAAACTGTGCAAAACACCAGAGAGCCCTTACTGTTGCAATTAAGAGAGCAAGACATATCGCTTTAATGCCTTACACATTGGATTAATCCAAGTTAAATCAAGGGTTTGCGAGGTTGTGAAGGGTCGTAGTACACGACTTGTACACACTTTGCGATTGAAAATGAATAGGTGAAAAGATAGAGCCATTCCATTGGAAACTGTGGGGTGGCTTTTTTGTGATGCCCTTTACATAATATGGGGGGATTAAAATACTACAGTATTTGCACCACTTTAATGGGAAGTTTAAAAGATAAACCAGATATGGCGACACCATATAAAAGTGAATATTTGAAAATACTGGATGAAATTTTTATTGGAAAGATCAAAAATTAACGTTCAAGACGGAATTTTCAACGTTTATGACAAATATGGTAATAATGAATTTAGTTGTGATATTATATATTTAGAATCCATCAAAGTTATAAGGCACAACAAAAATATATTTATCAAAATTAAGAAAGGAGGGTTATATGAAAAAAAAAGTGGCTATATTTATGACTATACTTTTATTCTCGCTTAGTATTTTACCTTTTACAAAAACTAATGCAAGCGAAAATAAACAAGTCAATAAAGAAGATTCAATAATTTCAATTGACGTTATATATGATACATGGGAAGATGCCAGAGATGCAGGCGAATTCTATAAATTTGACAATAATGGATCAGCAGAATTTTTAAAGGCTAAGTGTGCTCACGTAATAGAAAATACCAAAAAATTTATAGTAACATATTCCAATGAAAATTCAATAATTTCAATTGACGTTATATATGATACATGGGAAGATGCCAGAGATGCAGGCGAATTTTATGAATTTGACAATGATGGATCAACAAAAGTTTTACAAGCTAAATGCGCTAATAGAATAGAAAATACCGAAAAATTTATAGTAACATATTCCGATAAAAAGTATTAATTGAAAAAGGAGAAATCACATGAAAATTCAAAAAAAAATTATGGTATTATTAAGTTTAACTATCGCTTTATTTGGTACATCAAGCATTGCTTGCGGAAGCGAAGTACCTATTGCAAACAATCAAAATTCATTTGAAAGTTCTATTATTACGCCAAACTCTGCATTTAAGACCTATGTATCTGGCATAACTTATTCTTACGCTAATTTTTCTGATATACCAACAACTCATGAATATTCATATTACAATACTACTTTGCAAACTTGGATGTCAGGAACTTTATCTTTAACATCAACTAAAAAGAACGGTTCCCTTTGGGATGCTTCATATGCTGGTTATTTAATGGGTTCAGGTTTATAAAATAAAATCCAGAAAATATAAAGTAACAATATTTAAAATCATATTTAACATACTATAATTGTTATTTTACGAACAAAAAAAGAGGATTTTATTATGTATCCCACTATTATAGCAAGGTAAAGCTTTACTTAACCTTCAAGGCAAATAGTACCAAAAAGTATACTTTATAAGAACAGTGCCAAAAGGGCTGCGTGAGAGGTTTTTAATACTCACACAACCCTTTTGGCATTAGTTCCGTTATAATGTGCTTATTTTGGAACTGTATTGGGATATTAAAGTGTATTTAATAAGATGTAAAGAAATGGAGAAAATATATGAAATATATAGCGTATCACTGTACTAGTACGAAAGACCAGAATACGGGCACGAACTTCAATCGCCCAACGTACCAGATTTTGAGGAATCAGATTAATGATATTAAAAATTTCCATTCAGGGCTTGGAAATGTAAACACTGCATCAAAAGTTGAAGCGGATTAATTAATATGTAATATATGACGATATATTACAAACAGAGATACAGGGATGTATGCATATTTTTATACGAGGAGGTGGAGATATGAAAATAGGTGAAGCAAGACAGATTTATTCTGCACAGTTGCATGAGTACTGGGATCAGAAGCTGTCTTTAGCGAAAAAAAAGAAAGAATTAGAAGAGAAAAGCAATGCGATTTCGAATGAAAAGGAGCTTTTTTCCAATGAAGCAGCAACCTTGGAATTATCCTATAATGCTGTTTCAGAAAAGTATGAGGAATATAATAAGTTCATGGAGAAGATCATGGATATCCATACTGGCTTATTTAATGCAGAGGTATCGAAACAACAGAGCGATGTAATGTCTGAATATTCCCAAGATATGGGAAAAATAATGGAGGTCGCAAGAAGAATCTCTAAGGGGGGAAAAGTTCCGGCCACAGATGAACAGAAACTCATGGAATACAGCATGCAGATGTACATGTCTGCAAAAAACATGGCTATGATGAATGAGCTGAAAAAGAAAGAGGAATACGATTCCCTATGGGATGATGAAAAGGACACAAGAGAGAATCTGGACTCAAATGAAGTGGCAGATAATGCGGAGGTTGGTTTAGATGCTCCTGATGTAGTGGATGTGGAAGATGTGATGGAATCTGCTGTCAATGGCGATGTATTGGTATAGGTAAATGCAGTATAGAAATTAAGAACAGGCTGTTATTAAAATATATGTTAGAGCCAGTGATCCAAGAGCTTTTTTGTGATTGTTATATAGAATAATAATTTAAATCTTTATAAAATCCTTATGTTCTCCTGTTATCATGAATGTAAAATGATAAAAAAACAGAAGGAGAATTATTATGATTGAACGAATAAAAGAAAATGGATTAACGGGGTTTCAAATTAAGATTATAGCTTTGGGATTAATGGTACTTGATCATATTTATTATTTTTTCTCGTTTACAGGAAAAGTCCCTCTAATTTTTAATCAGCTTGGAAGAATACCAGCTGCTCTTTTTTTATTTATGGTTATTGAAGGATTTTATCATACTTCGAATCGTAAAAAATATTTTTTGCGAATCTATAGTGCAGGTGTATTAATGGGTATTGTGCAATATGCAATAATTATGATGGGGCTGATTCGAGGAGATGGATTCTATCCACAGAATAACATTTTCGCTGCGTTTGCAATTATTATTGTAATTATGCAGGGAATCGAGTGGGTAAAAGAGGGTAAAAAAGCAAAAGGAATTTTAACAGCAGGATTTCCATTTCTAGTCTATAGTATTGTGACATTAATTTGTCCGGTATTACCTCAAAAAGTTCTTAGTCTTCTTGGGATAATGCTTATGACAGTATTGCCAATTCCATTTAATGCAGAAGGAGGAATTGGGTTTATAGTAATCGGAGTTGTTATGTATTTGTTTCGTAAAAATCAAAAAAAACAGATTATTGCGTTTATAGTTGCTACGTTAATTTTCGATATAGGAATGGCATTTATAGTCGGAGCTACTTGGATTACTTTATTTACAGAGTATTTTGAATGGATGGAGGTGTTTGCTGCGATATTTATGTGCTTATACAATGGAAAACGCGGAAAAAGTGCAAAGAAATTATTCTACATATTCTATCCAGCACATATATATTTGCTTTATATCTTGTCTTTGGTAACTTTTTATGCAATATATTGAACGAATAAAAAAAGATTAGCCCGATAGTGTACAGCTATGTTAAATCTGGAAATCAAGATTATACAAAATTGTGCACACGTTTTATATAAGATAAAAGTAGAGCCACTACATGGAAAACTGTGTAGTGGATTTTTTAGGTTATACGTATATTTAAATGAGAAAACAGTAAATAAAATGACAAATAGAAAGCCATAATATGACATATTTAATCGGAGAATTTTGTCATGTCAACAGGCGTAATGGTTTTCGTGATTTTATTGAAATGTGCTCATGATAATGATAAGATAAATCATTATCAGAAGAGTGGAGCAATACTAAAAGGAGAAGGAGCGGAACATACAAATGGAAAATAAAAAAAGAGTTCAAATTACTAATTCAATCAGAGGCAAGATAATTCTAATGGTAAGTCTCCTGTTACTTTTTGTAAGTCTGACCATTGGAATATCAAGTTACTACATTGCAAAAGTGCAGTTGGAAGACCAGGGAAAAATTATCTTAAAGAATACAGTGAATATGATTTTAATGCTAATTGATTCAAAAAACGAGGAAGTTGAACGAGGAGGAATTACGCTGGAAGAGGCACAAGAAGAAGTAAAGACATATATTCTTGGAAAGGCGGAAGAAACTGGAAACAGTATTGAGGTGGCATATAATCAGGCGGGAGACAAGCATACGATACAAGAAATAACAAGGTCAAGAAATGCAGATATTTATTTGGGGGACAATGGGTATCCTATTGTCTATTCTCAGGATGGGCTGGAAGTGGCACATCCAAGTTTGGAAGGAACCAATATATGGGATCTTCAGGAAAAAGGAAAGAAAAATGGAAAATTAGTGGTGCAAGAACAGATAAAGGCGGGGCTACAAGAAGGGGGCGGATTTGCAACTTACGCTTGGACCTATCCAAACTCTGAGAAAATAGGGGAAAAGATAACGTTCCAAAGAGAAGACCCGAATTGGGGTTGGATTGTAGTTGCCGGAACCTATATGTCTGATTTTAATGAAGGAGCAAATACAATTCTCAAATATTCTGCACTTGTTACAGTCATATCATTAATAATTGGTATTATTATTGCACTGTTTGTGGTAGGCAAGATCGTGAACCCAATCTTAGTAATGGTAGGTATTGCAGATGAAATGTCAAACGGTGATTTTAGGAAGAAAGAAAAGAAGGTTAAGAATAAAGATGAAATAGGAAAATTAGAAAATTCATTCCTTCATTTAAGGGATAGTGTTAGCGGTATTTTACAGGCTATTAATGAGTCTGCAAATAAGCTGTCTGCTTCATCCGAAGAACTCTCAGCTAGTTCAGAACAATCGGCACAGGCTTCCGAACAGGTAGTGAATGCGGTTACGGAAGTGGCTTTGTCCACTGAACGGCAGATGGTTTTATCTCAGAAAGCGGATCAGGTGGTGAATCAGATTTCTGAATCGGTGGGGGCAGTATCGCTTAATGTAAAAGAAGTTTCCGAGTTCGCGGAGAAAACTGCTTCTACGGCAAATCAGGGAGGTATTGTAATTAATAAAGTAATATCACAGATGGAGATTATCGCAGAAAAAACGAATGCTACCGCTGGTGTTATTGATGAATTGGAAGAAAAGTCTATTCAAATTGGAAAGATTATTGATGTGATTTCTGGTATTTCAGAACAAACCAACTTACTTGCTTTGAATGCAGCGATTGAGGCTGCAAGGGCTGGAGAGTCGGGCAAAGGGTTTTCGGTGGTGGCTGAGGAAGTCAGAAAACTAGCAGAACAATCCCAGAGCGCAGCTAGTCAAATCGAAACGTTGATTGCTGAAATCCAAAGTAAAATGGAGAACGCGGTCAGTTACATGAATGATGGAAAAAAAGAAGTAAAAGAAGGAGCTAATATTGTAGTGGTTGCAGGAAATAGCTTCGAAGAAATTTTAGAAATGATTCATAATGTAACATCCAAAATCCAGGAAATCTACACGGGAGTCGAGTCGATAACAGGACAGAGCAAAGATGTCGTAAATGCAGTTCGAGATATCAGTGAAGAGAGTGTAAAAAATACAGAAGAATCTCAGACAATTTCCGCGGCAACACAGGAACAGTCTGCGTCATCGGAAGAGATAGCAGCAGCAAGTGAAAATCTTGCACAAATGGCAATTGAGCTTCAAGAAGCACTCAATCGTTTTCAAATATAAGGATACAACAAGAAACCGTCTTTCTAAAGAAATTTAAAAAGACGGTTTCTTGTTGTATTACGGTCTTTTTGCAAATGAATTGCTAATATGTCGTTGTTCCAAACGATGATTTGATAAATGAAATTATTGCATTGAATAAATAAAATTTTAAAGGTATAATGGCTCATGGACAAAAAGAAATTAGAATGAGGAAATGATAAAGGAAACCGACATGAAAAAAAGGCCATTGATATTATTTTTTATTGTGACGATACTTATGAATGTTACTGCAAATCTTGCACATCCAGTAACACCTACCATTATTAAAAATTTAAATTTAAATGATTATATGTTTGGTGCTGCCTTTGCATCAATGATGTTTAGTAATTTTCTATTTTCACCTTTTTGGGGAAAACGAAATGAATATAGTAATAGCAGAAGCACTATGGCAATTTGTAGTGTTGGTTATTCAATAGGACAACTTTTATTTGCAATAGCAAAGACAGAACAACACATTTTAGGTGCAAGGGTGTTCTCGGGGGTATTTGCTGGAGGTATCTTTATCAGTTTTCTTACGTATTTGGTACACGTATCAAAGGAAGAAGAGAGAGGACGGAATCTTGCAATACTTGCAGCATTAAGTAGCGTTTCAAGTTCGTTTGGTTATTTTATTGGTGGAATGCTTGGCGAAATTTCAATTATGCTTGTTTTTGTAGTACAGGCAAGTTTGCTTTTACTATGTGCCATTTTATTTTTGTTGGTATGCAGAGAAGATAGAGCTATAAAGACAAAAAAAGTTTCATATATACAGATGATAAAAAATTCAAATCCATTTGCCGCATTTCTTGAGGCAAAACGATTTATTAATAAACGATTTGTAATTCTATTTAGTGTCTGTGCACTAGCATACCTTGGAAATACAGCATTTGAACAATGTTTTAATTACTATATAAAAGATGTGTTTGGCTTGACTTCTGGATATAATGGAACGATTAAAGCAGCAATCGGAATTGCCGCTTTGGTTGCAAATGCCACTATTTGTATTTGGATTATGAGGCGGACGAATGCAAAAAAATCGATTATTTATATTTTACTCATATGCACAGTAGCCATTTTTGGTGTTTCACTTACGACAAAGGAAACGAGTTTTATTGGGATTAGCGTCTTCTTTTTTGCAATGAATGCAATTACAATTCCTATTACACAAGATTTGGTATCAGTAGAAGCTGCTCCCTCAGAAAGTAGTATTGTCATGGGATTTTATAATGGAATAAAGTCTCTTGGAGGTATTTTTGGAGCGTTGGCAGCCGGTATGCTTTACACAATTCAACCAACACTGCCAATTGTATTTGCTGGTATTGCATTTTTTGCGGCAACAATTTTTGCACTTGTATTTTTATGGAACAAACCCATTGAGGCGAAATGATACGCCAAAAGGGTAACTTAATTTATTTAATTTTTGAAGTACCAAAATTCTGGCGTTTCCTTCTAAAATCTGCGGCTGATAATTGTTTCGGTTTTCTACGGAAGAGAGAGAACATGGGATAACTCGTGTATTTTTATTTGCAAGCAGGCTGCCGTTTTCAAAGGTGAAGGTTTGCTGATAGATAAAAGTGTCTTTGTCACTTGGATTGGTATTTCCACCAAAACAGAAGTTACCAAGGCTATAGACAATGAATTTGCCATTGTAGGTCTCAATGCTTTGCATCACATGTGGGTGATGACCGAGTACTAAATCTGCGCCTTCATCAATTGCAAAGTGCCCAAGCGTTTGCTGCTTTTTATTTGGAATATAGGAACCCTCTTCCCCCCAATGAAAACTTATAATGATGAGGTCTACATCTTTTATGTGGCATATATTTATTTGCCGGGTAATTTCGTTTTTGATTGTATCAGTAGAGAGTGGCAAGGTATTAATTCCTATGAGGCCAACGTTAACACCCTTTACTTTTTGAATAGAAGGATGACCGGCTCCGCAAAAGTGAACCTGGGATTTTTTGAGTATAGACTGGGTATCCTCAAACCCAACGAAGCCATAATCATGAGTGTGATTGTTTGCCAGATTAACGGCTTCAATGCTTCCTGCTTTTAAGATAGAAACATAGGAAGGTAGACCTTTGAACGCATATTGCTTATCTGCGCGCTTGGTATTTGTGGTAAGGGTACCTTCTAAGTTAGCAAGCGTTAAATCATCATTGGATAAAATGGAGTATACCTGTTTGAAAAAATAGGAATCGTCCGATTGCTCTTTATATTCTAAATTAAAGTTTCTAAGTTTTTTTTGTGAGTCATCCATTCCTAAGGTACAATCACCAATGGCACTGATGGTAATGCAGATACAGGCATCAGCATTGGGTTTAGTACTGTTGGCGCTTGCTGTATGGAACAGGATGAGTGTTAAAACAAATGCCAGTACAACGTGTAGTTTTCGCATAAAAACTCCTCTCTTGCTTCGACTGGTTTTAGTATATCATATTTTATAAAATAATACATTTCTATGTGTAGATGTAGGTTCCTACTGAATGTATGAAATGAAAAAGGGCTTTAATTCTGGAACTATCAATGATATAATCTATTTTGTACCTTTATGTGAATGAGACTGGAGTGTATATATGAAAAAGGATAAAAAGTTGGGATCATTAAAATCTTATCTGAGTTGGCCGGTTATACTAACGCCACTGCTGATACTGATGAATTTGAGTATTTTACTGGTCGATAAAAAAGCGGGATTATATATGGCTGCCTATGTTGGAATTTATGCAGTGATTGCCATTTTCTTATATCTATCGAATCGTTCTACAATCGAGAGGGAAATTGTAAATTATGCTACAAATTATGGTAAAATCCAAGAACAAATCCTAAGAGAAATGGTTTTGCCTTATGCAGTATTAGATGCGAGCGGCCGTCTTTTATGGGGGAATGATGAATTTATCGGTATTATTATGGATGAAAAAGAAGCTAGAAAAAGTATCCGTAATGTGATTCCTGAACTTACAGAAGAGCTTTTACCAAAGGCAGAGGACACAGATGAAGAAGTTCATGCAGTGATTGATGATCGTAACTATAGAATTGTGATGCGAAGGATTGAACTTGATGAAAAGGATCAACTAGATATCGAAGGACTGGGGAAGGAGTTGGAACAATTTACAAATTCCGACACGTTAATTAATATATTCCTTTACGATGAAACGGAAATTACCCAGTATATTAGAGAAAACAAGGAACAGCGTTTAATTGTTGGACTCCTTTATATCGATAATTATGAAGAAGCACTGGAAACAATTGATGAGGTACGACGATCACTTTTGGTTGCTTTGGTTGATCGAAAAATCAATAAGTATATGCAAGGCATAGATGCAATTATTAAGAAGCTCGAAAAAGATAAGTATATTTTTGTTTTTCAACAGAAATATTTGGATACCCTACAGGGCAATAAGTTTTCCGTTTTGGAAGAAGTGCGCACGGTTAATATAGGAAATGAGATGTCGGTTACCGTTAGTATTGGTCTTGGAATTCATGAGAGTTCTTACTCGAAGGGCTATGAATTTGCCCGTGCTGCAATTGATTTAGCACTCGGACGCGGTGGAGATCAAGCGATTATTAAAGAGGGCGAGAAAATACTATATTACGGTGGAAAAAGCATTCAAGTAGAAAAGAATACACGTGTAAAAGCACGTGTAAAAGCACACGCTTTAAAAGAGCTGATGGAAGCAAAAGATAATGTTGTGGTAATGGGGCATGCCTTAGGAGATGTGGATTCCTTTGGAGCAGCTGTTGGGGTATATCGGATTGCAAAAACATTAAACAAGAAAGCACATATTGTTATTAATGATGTAACGACGTCAGTACGTCCAATTATGGAACGCTTTTTAAACAATCCAGAGTATGAAGAAGATATGATTGTAAATAGTAAGGTAGCTATGACGATTGTGAATCAAAATACACTTTTGGTAATTGTTGATGTGAATCGACCAAACTATACAGAATGCATCGAGTTGATTGATATGACCAACACAGTTGTCATTTTGGATCATCATAGAAGAACAGATGAAGCAATACCAAATGCCGTACTATCTTATATAGAACCCTATGCTTCCTCATCCTGTGAATTGGTAGCAGAAATACTTCAGTATATTGGTGATGGATTAAAATTAAGGCAAACAGAGGCGGATGCGATGTATTCTGGTATCATGATTGATACGGACAATTTTCTTACAAAAACAGGCGTTCGTACGTTTGAAGCGGCTGCATATTTAAGGAGACATGGAGCAGATATTACAAAAATTCGTAAGGGATTCCGCAGTGAGATGAAAGAATACCTTGTTCGGGCAGAAGCAATCCAGCATACCGAAATATACCTTGATTCTTATGCGATTACGATATGCAATGCGGGAGGAACCAATAGTCCAACGATTTTAGGAGCACAAGTAGCAAATGAGCTCTTAGATATTCAAGGAGTAAAAGCTTCGTTTGTGCTTACAGAGTTTAATAATAAAGTTTATATTAGTGCAAGATCAATTGATGATTTAAATGTCCAGGTTGTTATGGAAAAGATTGGTGGAGGTGGACACATGAGCGTTGCAGGAGCTCAATTAGAGGACAAGACCATCGAAGAAGCCAAAGAAATTATTCATGATTTATTAGATAAAATGAAGGAAGAAGGAGACTTATAATGGATGTTATTTTACTAGAAGATGTTAAAACATTAGGAAAAAAGGGTGATATGGTTCATGTAAATGATGGGTATGCTAGAAATTTTATTTTGCCTAAAAAACTTGGAATGGAAGCAACCGCAAGAAATTTAAATGACTTAAAATTAAAAAAAGCAAATGAACAAAGATTGGAACAAGAAAAATTGGAAGAAGCGAAAGACTTTGCCGCCAAACTTGCTACAAAGAAGGTAGAACTATTTATTAAAGCAGGAAAAGACGGTAGAAGCTTTGGATCAATATCTACAAAAGAAATTGCAGAGGCAGCCAAAGAACAATTGGGATATACGATGGATAAGAAGAAAATGCAGTTATCGGCACCAATTAAGAGCGCAGGTAGTTTTACGGTATTAATTAAGATCCATCCAAAAGTAACGGCAGAATTAAATGTTCACGTTGCAGAGCAATAAGGAGTAAATCATGGAAGAAGCGTTAATTAAAAAGATTTTACCACATAGCGCGGAAGCAGAACGCTCAATTATAGGTTCTATGCTTATGGATCGCGATGCGATTACAACAGCTTCTGAAATACTAGTAGAAGAAGACTTTTATCAGCATCAGTATGGGGTTCTCTTTCATGCCATGATTGAGTTGTATGAAGAAGGAAAGCCAGTCGATTTGGTGACGCTTCAAAATAAATTAAAAGAAAAAGAAGTACCAGCGGAACTTTGCAGTATTGAATTTATTCGTGAATTGATAACAGCAGTACCAACCTCTGCCAATGCAAAGTATTATGCAAATATTGTGAAAGAAAAAGCGGTATTACGTCGTCTTATTAGGGTGACAGAGAAAATTACAAATGAATGCTATTTGAATAAAGAGTCACTAGATACTATCTTAGAAGACACGGAAAAACAGATTTTTGATGTGGTGCAAAACAAAACGACCGATGAATTTGTCAGCATTAAAGAAGTTGTCCTTCGTTCGCTTGAAAGCATAGAGGCAGCAGCAAAAAATAAAGGGAGTGTAACCGGTATTGCAACGGGATTTTATGATTTGGATTATAAAACCGCTGGCTTACAGCCTTCCGATATGATATTGATTGCAGCGAGACCTTCCATGGGAAAGACGGCCTTTGTCTTAAATATTGCTGAGTATGCCGCAATTAAAGCGGATGTCCCTACCGCTATTTTTAGCCTTGAAATGTCAAAAGAGCAGCTGGTAAAACGTATCTTAGCAATGAATTCAAAAGTTGATTCACAAGGAATACGAACAGGTGAATTGAAAGATGAAGATTGGATTAAATTGGTTGAGAGTGTTAAAGTGGTTGGAAATTCCAAGCTTATCATTGATGATACACCAGGTATATCCATGACAGAGCTTCGGTCGAAATGCAGAAAGATGAAATTAGAACATGGTTTAGGACTTGTGATTATTGATTATTTGCAGTTGATGTCTGGGAGCAGAAAGTCAGAATCGAGACAACAAGAGGTTTCGGATATTTCTCGTTCACTCAAAGGACTTGCCAGAGAAATCAATGCACCAATTGTAGCATTGTCTCAGTTAAGTCGTGCAGTAGAACAACGACCAGATAAACGACCGATGCTTTCAGATCTTCGTGAATCAGGAGCGATTGAGCAGGATGCCGATGTAGTTATGTTTATCTACCGTGATGATTATTATAATCACGATACAGAAGAACCTGGAGTTGCAGAAATTATTATCGGAAAGCAAAGAAATGGTCCGACTGGAACGGTAAAACTAGGTTGGCAGGCTCAGTTTACAAAGTTTGTAAATTTAGAAAAAACCTATAATAACAACGATTAAAAGGAAGCGAAATCATGTCATATACTGCACTATATAGAAAGTTTCGTCCCAGGGAATTTGAAGATGTAAAGGGACAAGATCATATTGTAACAACGCTGAAAAATCAGATAAAAGCAGATCGTATTGGACATGCTTATCTTTTTTGCGGAACAAGAGGTACGGGAAAGACAACAGTTGCGAAAATACTTGCAAAAGCGGTAAATTGTGAACATCCAGTCGAGGGAAGCCCTTGCAATGAATGTGCGATGTGCAAAGCAATTAATGCACAAAATTCGATGAATGTAATTGAAATTGATGCAGCTTCAAACAATGGAGTTGATAACATTCGTGAAATCGTAGATGAAGTGCAGTATTCTCCTACGGAAGGAAAGTATAAGGTTTATATTATTGATGAGGTTCATATGCTTTCTACAGGAGCGTTTAATGCACTGTTAAAAACGTTAGAGGAACCTCCCTTTTATGTTATTTTTATATTAGCAACGACGGAAGCTCATAAAATTCCAATTACGATAGTATCAAGGTGTCAAAAATATGATTTTAAACGAATTACCATTGATATAATTGCAGATAGGCTAAACGAGCTATTGTTAAAAGAAGGAGTAGAAGCAGAAGATAAGGCAGTTCGCTATGTTGCAAAAGCGGCGGATGGTTCTATGCGTGATGGATTAAGTCTTCTTGATCAATGTATTGCATTTTATTTAGGGGAAACATTGACCTATGATAAGGTATTAGAAGTACTTGGTGCTGTTGATATTGAAGTACTTAGCCGAATGTATCGTCATATTGTAAGAAGTGAAGTAGTTGGTGCAATTGAATTATTAGAAGAACTGGTCATTGCGGGAAGAGAACTGACACAATTTGTAATCGATTTTACGTGGTACTTAAGAAATCTTTTGTTGATTAAGACATCAGATCAGGCACTTGATATGATTGACGTTTCTACAGAGCAGCAGGCTGTTTTGAAACAGGAAGCAACTCTTTTGGATACCGATACGATCATACGCTATATTCGTGTGTTATCAGAACTTTCCAATCAGTTAAAGTATGCCAGTCAAAAGCGAGTACTCATTGAAGTAGCATTGATAAAACTTTGTAAACCGGCAATGGAAACAAATCTGGACTCGATTCTTGATCGGATTCGTCAGTTGGAAAAACAGGTAGCGGAAGGTGCTGTGGTAAAAGAAGCGTTAGAAGTAAAAGAAAAACCTTCGATAGCGGAGAATAAAAAAGAACAGAGGCCTGTAATTTATCCCAATGCGATTCCGGAGGATTTAAAACAAGCAGCGTCTAACTGGCAGTTTATAGTTGCTAGGCTTTCATCTGCCGTTCGTTCGATGATGACAAGCATGAAGCCAAGCATTGGAGAAGGGAATACCTTATTGCTTCTGTTTACGGATGAGCTCGAAAAGACCTATGTCGGGACGGATGAACATATTGCAGAAATCGAGGCTGCAATTAAAGAAAAAATTCATAAAGAAGTGGTAGTTAGGGTTCAATATATAAATGAAAGTCATGAGTCAGTCGACAATTTTGTGGATTTGACCAAGATAATAAATATGAAGATTGAATATGAAGATTAGAAAAGGAGAATGAACAATGGCAAAACGTGGAGGATTTTCTGGTGGAGGTATGCCAGGCAATATGAGTAACTTAATGAAGCAGGCACAACGGATGCAAAAGCAGATGGAAGAAAAAACAAAAGAGCTGGAAGATCAAAATTATGAAGCAACAGCTGGCGGCGGTGCGGTGAGTGTTGTTGTGTCTGGAAAAAAGGAAGTTGTTTCGGTAAAGCTTTCGGAAGAAGTAGTAGATCCAGATGATATTGAGATGTTGGAAGATTTGATTGTAGCAGCAACCAATGAGGCATTGCGTAAGATGGAAGAAGCTTCCCAAGAAGTAATGGGTTCTATAACAAATGGACTTGGTGGAGGACTTCCGTTCTAATGGATTACTATAGTGCTCAAATCAGCAAACTGATTGAAGAATTATCAAGACTTCCGGGTATCGGGAACAAATCGGCACAGCGTCTGGCATTTCACATTATCAATATGCCCAAAGAGCAGGTGCTGCAATTGTCACAAACGATTGTAAGTGCGAAGGAAACGGTTCGTTATTGTAACGAATGCTGTACATTAACGGATCAGGAAATTTGTCCGATTTGTAAAAGCATAAAGAGAAACCACAAGCAGATTATGGTGGTAGAAAATCCAAGAGATTTGGCTGCTTATGAAAAAACACAAAAGTACGAGGGCGTTTATCATGTGCTACATGGAGCGATTTCACCTATGCTTGGGATTGGACCGGCGGATATTCGGTTAAAGGAATTAATGACACGGCTTCAAGGTGATATAGAAGAAGTAATTATCGCTACAAATTCTAGTTTGGAAGGTGAGACAACTGCTATGTATATCAGTAAGCTTATCAAACCTACTGGTATCAAAGTAAGTCGAATTGCAAGCGGAGTTCCTGTTGGTGGTGATTTAGAGTATATTGATGAAATCACACTTCTGCGTGCCTTAGAGGGCAGGACAGAAATCTAATTAAAAAGAAATCAGTACAATCACAGACCTAGACAGTGTATAAGCACTCTGTCTCAGGTCTGTTTTTTACGCTGTAGATTTAATAAAATAGGTTCATAATAATTCCCTGAGTATAATCTCCATACTTCTCACCAAATATATTAATACCGCCTATATGTTTGGCATTTTCTTTTATCTCAATTTTCAAGGAAATATAGGGTTTGTCATTAAGTTGTATTTGCTCAAGACGAATTGACCTGTTTAATAATTCTCCATCAATATATCCCCCATCCTCACGTATAGAAAAAGATTTTAAGATTCCATATTGGGTTCGTCCATTAGGCCATAAAGGAGGCGTGAGTTTTCCTCTTCTTGCTCCGAAGTCGCCTGGTGAGCGATAAGTTGATATTTCAACTCCATTGATGGAAACGGTAATATCAGAAGGCCAGTTTTCAAGATAACCAGGTGCTTCGGAACATATTTCCATGGAAAATGAGATTTCATGTAATTCTAAAAGAGGGTTACTAATGTTAGGGAAACGGTATTCTATATACCCTTTATTAAACCAGATTAACTGTGCTTTTGAGCGAAAAGGTGAATAAAAAGATTTGACATTATCGTAGGCATCAATAATTCCGGATTCATCTGCGAGGCCGCAGGTAGGCTGGATATCACATTGATAATAATTGCCGATCGGCATATCCATGCTGATGGTATTGTTAATAGAATCAAGATCAGCATCAAAGGTTTGTAGGTAAAATGACTGCATACTACAGATACATACTCTCATAGAGCCGTGTTTACCTGGTTGTGATTCAGTTACAATTAGCTTTGCATCTTCAAGTGTCTTAATGTGAAGAGCGGTAGATGAAAAGGGAATGTTAAGAGTATCTGCTATTTCCTGCACTGACATGGCCGCATTTTTTAAAATATCGAGTATTTTTATTCTGATTGGAGAAGAAAGCGATTTTCCGATTTTCGCTATCTGTTCATGGTGTTCAGGGTTACTCAAATGAAGAATGATATCTCTTTCACCTATAATTTTAATGTTTGTTTTTTTGAGTTGTGACATATCGTATTATTCCTTTCTTTTGTGTTTCTTGTTATTGGATATAGATATTATACACCTTTATTACATAAAATACAAAACAAAAATACAATATTCATAAAAAATATCATAAAAACTAGTATAAATATACGAAAAAAAGCATTTTAATATAAAATATATTGATGTAATACACAAAATATGATACCATTATTAATGTAATAAAAATAAATGTAATTCGAAAAGTATGTAGGAGGTTTAAGATGAAAAAAATCAGAAAATTCGTTGCCGTAGCTTTAGCAACAACAATGGTATTTTCAATGGTAGCATGTAGCAAGAATGAAACGAAGGAGACGCAGACGGATGAGGGTACAATATCTGCAGGTGTTCTTTCAGGAAAAACAGTAGGCTTTGCCCAAACAGACAGTATGTCCTCATGGAGAACGACCGAAACAGATTCAATCAAGAAAAGTGTAGAAGAGGCTGGAGGAGAATTTATTGTAAAAGACGCCGGTGGAGATATTGCTACCCAGGAGTCAGATATTCGTGACCTTGCGGCAGCAGGAGTAGATTACCTTATTGTTGCACCATTGGAAAGTAATGGGTTACAAGGCGCACTTGAGGAGGCAATGGAAAATAATATTCCTGTAATATTGGTAGATCGAGCCATTGATGGAGAAGCCGGTACTTATTATACAACTGCCATTATGTCAGACTTTTTATTTGAAGGCGCACAGTGTGCGAAGGCTCTTGAAACAGCTCTTCCGGATGGAGGGAATATTGTAATTATTAATGGCGGTTATGATTCTTCGACTTCCACTGATCGGCAGGCGGGATTTGTAGATGCTCTCGATTCTTCTAAGTATACAATTATTGCTGAGCAGGATGGAGAATGGCTTATGGATAAGGCACAATCCGTTATGGAGAATATTATCCAAGCGCAAGGGGGAGAAAATATTGATGTAGTATTTGCAGTAACTGATGATATGATTCAAGGTGCTAAAACAGCAATAGAAGCTGCCGGATTAACTCCAGGAGAAGATATTTTGACACTTGGTATCGATGGTACCAAAGCTGCATTTGAAGATATTGAAGCTGGAAAGCAACTTGCATCTTGTACATGCTCTCCTTACTTTGGACCAATTGTAGTTGCTACAATTGCACAAATCATTAATGGAACAACAATTCCTGCTGATATTACAAATGTTGATACTTTATATACAATTGATAACGTTGCAGTTGATTTGGGATTCTAATATTAATATGATTATATGAAGAACCACTTCTGTCGAATTAGAAGTGGTTCTTGAAAGGAGTCACAATGCCAGAAGTTTTATTGGATATTCAAGGATTAGAAAAAACATTCCCTGGTGTGAAAGCATTAAAAGGAGTAAGTTTGAAAGTTAATAAAGGCGAAGTTCACGCACTTATGGGTGAAAACGGTGCTGGTAAATCAACATTAATCAAGGTACTAACAGGGATATATCAAAAGACAGCAGGTACTATCGTATTTAATGGAGAAAGTATCAATGCAAGAACGCCAATTGAGGCAAATGATAAGGGGATTTCTACAATTTATCAGGAACTTAATCTAGTATTATTCCAGACCGTATATGAGAATCTCTTTTTGGGAAGAGAACCAAGGTCGAAGCTTGGATGTATTGACCGTAAAGTTATGATTATCGAGGCAAAAAGAATTCTTTTAGAGTTAGGAATTGATATTGATGTAACAAAATCATTAAATTCCTATTCTACTGCGATTCAACAGATGGTTGCCATTGCCCGTGCCATCAGTACAAATGCAAAGCTAGTTATTATGGATGAGCCCACTTCATCTTTGGATTCCAGAGAGGTTAAGGTGCTATTCCAAATCATAAGGAAGCTAAAAGGACAAGGAATTAGTGTTATTTTCATAAGTCACAGACTGGATGAAATATTTGAGATATGTGACAGGCTGACTGTTTTCAAAGATGGTAAATATATTGGAGATTATGATGTAAAAGATCTTGATCAGTTTAAACTGATATCATTGATGGTTGGAAAGGATACTATTAAGCTTGAGAGGACAAAGCATGGCTATAATTTTGCAAAGGCAGAGGAAATAATATGTATGAAGAATATAAAGCAAGGCATGCGCTTAAGTGGTATTAATATAGATATTAAACAAGGAGAAGTAGTTGGTTTGGCGGGACTTTTAGGTTCTGGAAGAACGGAACTTGCCAAAGTACTTTTTGGTGTAACAGCTCCTGACGAAGGGGAAGTGCTTTGGTATGGACAACGTGGTAAAATACATTCTCCTTCTGATGCAATTAAAAATGGAATGGGTTTTTGTACTGAAGATAGAAAGGTAGAAGGAATTATTCCACATCTTTCGGTAAAAGAAAATATTACAATAGCGCTACTTCCTAAACTTAACACATTGGGTTTTGTTAAAACGAAAGAACAGAATGAAATCGTTAATCAATATATTGATAGACTTAAAATCAAGACCCCTTCATCGGAACAGTTAATATGTAACCTTAGTGGTGGAAATCAGCAGAAAGTACTTTTGGCAAGATGGATGTGTATGAATCCAAAACTAATTATTATGGATGAACCTACTAGAGGTATTGATGTGGGCGCAAAAGTTGAAATTGAACAATTGATACAGGAATTATCAAAAAATGGAATTTCAGTATTAATGATTTCCTCAGAGATAGCGGAGCTTGAAAGAAATTGTGACCGCATTATCGTAATGCGTGAAGGGAAAAAAACAGGGGAACTCATTTGTGATGATATTTCACAGGATAAAATCATGAAAACCATTGCAATGGGTAATGAGCGTGAGGTGCAGGCGTATGATTAAGCAAGATTATTTGCAAGTAGTAAAAAAATACAGTGCAATCATTCTATTGCTACTGTTTGTGTTGCTAAATACAATTATAACTCCAAATTTCTTTAGAATGAGTAATTTGAATAACATCCTAACACAGATATGCCCTACAATTCTATGTGGTATGGGTATGACCCTTGTCATCTCCACAGGAGGAATTGATATTTCTGTTGGTTCTATTATGGCTCTTGCAGGTGTTTTAACAGCAAAACTCATTCCTAATATTGGGCTAATCCCTTCTGTTGCTGTATCTGTATTGGCGGCCATAATTGTTGGCTGCATTACTGGTATTATGGTTGGTAAGTTAAAATTACAGGCGATGGTAGTAACACTAGGATTAATGCTAGGTGTAAGAGGTGTTGCACAGGTTCTTTGTGATGGAAGAGACATTTATTTTAATAAGTTGGGACATGTAGGAGAGGAGCTTGCTCTCTGGGGTACATACAAAATTGGAGGAAGGATACCAATACAAATCATTCCGATTATACTATCTATTGTATTTGTATGGGTTTTGGCTGAAAAGACAGTCATTGGAAGACAGATACAAGCAGTTGGTGACAGTATCAAATCAAGTTCTTTGGCAGGAATTAATACTGCTAAAACTATGATGATTGTATATGGAATGAGTGCATTTTTCGCTGCCTTTGCCGGTATATTTCAAGCAGCCAAGGTTTCTGTTGCAGCAGGCAGTTCATTAGGACAACTTGCTGAGCTTGATGCAATTGCTGCAGTTGTAATTGGTGGTACTCCTATGATTGGAGGTAAGGCACATGTTATAGGAACTGTAATTGGTGCCATAATTATGCAGATGATTACCCTTACTTGCGTTATGAATGATATACCAGACCAGTATGCCCAGGTATTTAAGGCAATTATTATTATTCTCGCGGTATTTATTCAAAGGGAGCAGGCGAAGTAAAAAATTGCAATTATAGATGGATTAAAAAAACATAAATTATGCGTTGAAAACGAAATGCATAGATTGTTACAGCGCAGGAATGGAGAGGATATGAAGATAATTAAAAAAGTATATAACTCGTTCTATTCAAGGAGTACGATTATAGCATTATTTTTTTTGGTTGTATTTTCAAGTATTATTTTTAGTGACAAAAATTTTTTGTCTACTGCAAATATACTAAATGTTTTATTGAAAGCCGCAAAAAACGGTGGTTTTTTGGCTTTGGGTATGACTTTTGTTATTTTATGTGCTGAAATAGACCTTTCCGCTGGTGCGGTATTTGCACTGAGTGGTGTTGTTATGGGTCTGGTAGGACAGATTAATCCTTTTTTGGGAATTATTGTGGGATTAATGGTAGGAGCAGTATCTGGACTTTTGATTGGAATTATGGTGACAAAGATGAGGATATCTTCATGGATTGCCTCTCTGGCAATGCTGTTTGCTCTTAGGGGAGTAATATTAATTATCGCTAAAAAATCTGTAGTAATTAGTGGAGATGTTATGACCTTTGCCAATACAAAGGTGTTGAGAGGTATAGTTCCGGGTATGGCAAGTGGTATCTCTGTTCTGATTCCACTATTGTTTGTTAGCACATTTATTTGTATGTATATTTCACATTATACAAAGTTTGGTATGGGTTTATATTCTGTTGGAGGTAACTGTGAGGCCGCTAGAATGATGGGAATTAACGTCGATAAAATAAAAATCAAGGCATTTATATTCTCTGGACTTATTGCAGCGCTGTCAGGGGTCTTACTTGCATCTAGTTCGGGTAGCGCTACTTTAAGTGCAGGAAATGTTTATGAAACCTATGCAATTGCTATGTGTGCAATTGGAGGCGTAAAATTATCTGGCGGAGAAGGTAAATTTTCTGGAACTTTTTTCGGGATACTAATTTACTTTATCATTAATACAATATTCACCTATTTGCCAACAAATATTTCGGTACATTGGCAGTCGATTATTATGGGAGCATTAGTACTTGTATCCATAAGCTTACAAACAGAAGTATTTCAAGGCATAAGAATTAGAAAAAAACAAATGGAGTAAATAAATGAGAGAGTTAATAACTAGATGGGGTAAAAAAATAGATGTAAATAATATACATAAAGAATATCCCCGTCCAAAACTTGTTAGAGACAGCTATTACAATTTAAATGGTGAATGGGAATATGCAATCAGTAAAGCAAAACATGTCGACAATTATACGGGGAAAATTCTAGTTCCATTTTCTCCTGAGACCGGTTTATCTGGAGTTAGTAAAACTGTAATGCCCGAGGATTATTTACACTATAGAACTAAATTTATATTACCTACTGGTTTGAAAAAAGATAGGGTGATTTTACATTTTGGGGCAGTGGATCAGGAATGTGAAGTGCATTTAAATGGAATTAGACTGGGCGAGCATAAAGGTGGATATTTGCCCTTTTCCTTTGATATAAGTGCAGAACTTTTGGAAGGTGAAAACACTTTAACACTATGTGTTGTAGATAAAACAGAATATGCGCCTCATGCAAGAGGAAAACAAAAGTTAGTGAAAAAAGGAAAGTATGGTTCGTTGTTTTATACTCCAAACAGTGGTATTTGGAAAACTGTATGGTTAGAGAGTGTAAGTGATAAATATATAATGGATGTTAAGATTACACCCCATTATGATAATGCTGCCGTTGATTTTTTAGTTAAAACCAATGGTACATATGGGAATGCACATTTACAAATTTCAGATAAGGGAAGTTTTGTCTGCGAAATGGACATTAAGACTGATATATCTGTTAATGTAAAACTAAATTCTTTTAAATCCTGGACACCCAATACCCCTAATCTATATGAGGTGGCGATAAGTTATGGTAATGACAATGTAACATCATACTTTGGTATGCGTAAATTTTCTGTTGAAAAAGACAAAAATGGCATATTGAGGTTTTTTGTTAACAATAAACCATATTTTTTTAATGGATTATTGGATCAGGGCTATTGGCCGGAAAGTCTTCTTACACCACCAAGCGATGAAGCCCTTCAATATGATATTTTGAAATTAAAAGAGCTTGGATATAATACGATTAGAAAACATATTAAGATTGAAGCAGAGAGATTTTATTATCACTGTGACAGGATTGGCATGATTGTATGGCAGGATATGCCAAACGGTGGTGGTGAGTATAATATGGGATTCGTAACATATTTGCCCAATGCCTTTAATTGGTTTGCAAGAGGGGTTAAGGATAATATCTATTCTTTCTTTAAGCGAACGGATGAAGTGGGAAGGCAACAGTATTATGAGGATTTAGAGGGAATGGTTGAACTTCTTTATAATTATACCTCTATTGCTGTGTGGGTTCCATTTAATGAGGGATGGGGGCAATTTGACGCAGAAAAGGCTACTAAATTAATAAAAAGTATAGATAACACCAGGTTGATAAATGAAGCTTGTGGCTGGTTTGATCAGGGCGGTGGAGATATGTATAGTATTCATAATTACATTCGAAAACTCAAGATAAAGATACGCAAGGATAGAGTGGTCGCTCTTACTGAGTATGGAGGATATTCTTATCCTGTAGTTGGGCATTTAGCTTGTGATAAAGAATTTGGATATAAAGCTTATAAATCCTCAGAAGAATTGACTGCGAATTATAAGCGACTTTGGGAGCAAGATATTTATCCGAATTTAAAACATGGATTATGTAGTGCGATTTATACTCAGACCACCGATATTGAAGAAGAAATTAATGGATTAATGACATATGATCGTGAGATTAATAAGATGCAAGAAGATGTTGTAAAAAAACTGAATGCAGACTTATATGAGCTATTTGATGCACTAACAAAAGAATGAACTTTGCAATAATATAAAATGAGAAATAGAAAAAAGCCGCTAAATAGCGACTTTTTTCGTATCATTTTGGTTAATGAGAGGGGGAGAGTAATTCAAATGTATGAAAACCTCTTACAATTCATAGTATAGCGAATAAATGTGACTAGAATGTGTACAGTTCCTAAAAAAAAAGTGAAAGACAAACTGGAATCTAAACAAATTATAAACTCCTTATTAAGAAAGTGAAAAGGCGTATCGCATTCCAACGCAGATAAAATCAGCCAGACTCATAACTTGATCCAGTCGTGTAGTTTGCAAAAGCATATGATTGAGCATTCCAGATAAATTGACGATACCCGTAATATGAATATCTCCTACCGAGGGCAGTTCTTTGTCTACTCCAATTCCTGGAGAAAGAGCTCCTTCTCCTAACGTAACATATCCCACATGACTTGCCGTTCCAAGAGAAGCATCAACCGCAATCACAAATGGATTATCATAAGAACCTGATATTTTGGATAAAATAAGGGACAGGTTTTTTGCATGTACAGGGGATGCTAACGTTCCATAGATGTGCAAGTTCGGATAGCAGAGTTTGGAAAGCTTGTAACCAACTAAAGGACCTAGACAGTCACCTGTTGCACGATCGGAACCAATGCATACTAAAATAATTTCTTGCTCTTTATCTTTTGGTTTTTTTAAAAAGTCTTTTAGCGAGTGGCAAAATTCGTAAATAGCACTCCTGTCTTTTGGATTATAATACAGAGGAGTGCAAGTCTTTAGGGTTGTTTCATCCATCTTTCAATAACTCCTTACTTGTCAATCTTGTTAATATGTATTCCCTATTTTTGGAAATATTTACAAAAGGAGGTAAATTTATTTTTCGCAGAAAGTTACAAGAAAGAGAAGAAAAACAGAAAAAAACAAGAGAAAATAAAAGATAATGAAAAATAATATCGGGAAGAGTAATAAAGTTGCGATGACTTCGAACGATATATGACAAAAAAACAATCTTCCTTGTGATAGTATGACTCTAATATTGAGAGGAGGGAGCAATCATGTTACCAAAAAATGTTCGTCAGATTGGACAAATCGAAGGAAATAAAAGAATCTATATAGAAGATTATGTTATGACCTACGCAAGAAAAATTGATGGAATGGCGGTACTATTAGGAAAACAAGAGGAAGAAGGAGATGATCGCATCTTCTACATTAGTGGAGCAGTTTCAGTAATGAATGTTGAATATGGTTACCCAATCATATTAAATAATGAAGATTGGTCTGTTATATATGAAGATGTAAAAAAGCACTTTTTGGATCTTGAGATAATGGGATGGCTTTTAGTAAGAAAGGATGCTGTTCTTGAAATTGATGAGGAAATTCGTAGGATTCATGACCAGAATTTCAAAGGAAGCAATAAGATTTTGTTTCTGTATGACAAACGAGAAAATGAGGAAGCCTTCTATTTATCGAATACACTGGGTGATTTGAAAAAACAGGCGGGATATTACATTTATTATGAAAAAAACGAACCGATGCAAAACTATATGCTTGAAAAAAATCCAAGTGAAAAAATCGAAGAAGAAGACAAAGAGGATGCAATGATAAAAGTACGTGAAATTATTGCAAAAAAGGAACCTCAAAAAAATGATAAAAAAATGATAAATTTAATGTATGGAGCAAGTACTCTTTTAGCTGCTGTTGTATTGGTTATTGGAGCAACAATGCTTGATAATTATGATAAAATGAAAAATATGGAAGAAACCTTGAATATGATATCAAATAACTTGGATGAGGAGATTCCAGATGAGACCAATGTGGTAGAAGTAGAAAAGATAGTGGGAAATACAAAACAAGAAGAACCGAAAGAACCGAAAGATTCGGGAGAATCAGAAGAATCCAGTCAGGTAGATACGTCAAAGGACAATACATCAGAAGAACCGGAAGAACCAAAGGCAGAGAAAAAGGACAAAGATTCTGGTGTGACAAAGGATGCATCAAAAGATAGTGAGAAAACGGTAAAAGAAGATGAAAAAGCTGAGACAGAAGAAAGCGATACGGATACAAAACCAGTAATCGCACAAGAAAGCAGAGAATACATAGTAAAAGAGGGCGACACACTAGCATCCATAAGTCATGAGTTTTATCAGTCATATGCTTACGTTGAAAAAATTCAGGAAATGAATCAAATTGATGATAGTGATATGATTTATGCTGGGCAAAAACTGCAACTTCCATAAAAGTAATTGTCGATTGTGTAAAAATAGAGTATACTATATTTACCAAAAAGGTAAAGGTGTGGCATGAATGGAAAGTTTATCACAGAGAAATCATAGTAAGCGAGTAAATCGAGAAAAAAGAAAGCATAAGGTAACTATGGCATTTACTGTGACGTTATGTACCATAGCAGCAATTGCATTGTTTGCATACATTATAAATGGTTTTATAAATAAAGTATATTATAGTTATAAAGTACTTGCTTCGTATGAGAGGCAGGATAGTAACTCTGTTCAATATAAAGTATACCAAGGGAAAATACTAAAATATAGTCGTGATGGGGCATCTGGAATTACCTTAAATGATGGAATTCTTTGGAATGGTAGCTATGAGATGAATAATCCAGTAGCGAAAACTTGTGGGGACTATGTTGTCATAGGAGATGTGGGTGGTAAGGAAGCTTATGTTTATAATGGTACTGATTCGGGAACTCCAATCGAAGAAACACTTCCGATTATACAAGTTGATGTTGCAAAACAGGGTGTAATTGCAGTTGCATTAGAAGATACGGAATCCAATGAAATCCATATTTACAATCCGTATGATTCTGGGAATACACTCTTGTTTAAAATTCCTACCAATGTAGGAGAAGATGGATATCCAGTAGATATTAGTCTTTCGGAAGATGGTCAAAAACTGGTAACGAGCTATCTTGGGATAAATAATGGAGTGATGCAGAATAAGGTAACGTTTTATAATTTTGGAGAAGTAGGAGAAACAAAAACTAATTTTATTGTAGGCGGATTAGACATGGGGCAAGAACTTTGTCCAGATGTTGAATTTGTGAATAATGATACAATATGTCTTTATGGGGAACAAGGGTTTATGCTTTATTCAATGCAGGAGATACCGGATCAAGTTTGCAAGATAGCATTTGATAATACGATTAAAAACGCAATGAGTAATCGTAAATACATTGGCTTTGTTTTGGATGACAATACATTGGTTGTGTATGATTTGACGGGAAAAAAAGTGCTAGAACAGAACATAGACTATGAGTATGATGAGGTTTATTTTTCTGAGAATGAAATTATATTTACTTCGGATTTATCTTGTCGACTAATGCGTTTTAATGGGGAAGTAAAGTGGGATTATACCTTTAATAAAAATATTGCTTATTTATTACCAGCAAAAGAAAAAAATCAATATATTATCATCGATGATGTAAATATTGAAAAAGTTAAGCTGTCAGAGGAGAAAGAATCGTGAATATAAATCAAATAAATTGGGTTCTGGTTCTTGTAATTGGAACCTTAATTGTCTATGGAATTCGTGGGAAAAGGGAAGGACTTGTTCGAACCGTATTTGGGATGCTTTCCTTTGTTATTGCGCTAGGTGTTGCATCAATACTATCACCTACAGTGAGTGAGGCTATAAAATCGAATGATCGAGTGATCCCCTATGTTACTCAAAAAGTAGAAACCAAAAATTTAACACTTCCGGAGATATTAAAAGAGTCATTAACAAACCATAATACGGTAAAAAATTTAAAGGATCTTGCAATTGGAAAATCAGAAGATTATGTAAGGGTTCAGCTTGCAAACTGGATTGTAAATGCTATATCGTTTGTATTAATTTTACTGATTGCGTTTGTAATACTATGGTATATATGCCATATCCTTGATATAATAAGTAAGCTTCCAATTTTAAATGGATTAAATAAAACGGCAGGGATGTTAGTAGGGGTGTTGCGGGGATTTATCACAATATGGATGTGGTGCATTGTTCTTATGATATTTAGTACAAGCCACATAGGACAAATTGTGTTCGGGTATATTAATGAAAGTGAATTTTTAAGTATTATTTATAATAATAACTTATTATTTCAATTTGGAAAAATTATATTGTGAGGGAGTCGGTAAAAGAAATTTTGAATCATTGACAAGTGCATGTGATGATTCTATAATTAAGATAGAAAGAAGGCGATTCCGTTGAACAATGTTGATCAAGAATATATGGACTATATCATTGAATTTACGAAAAGTGACGCAGTTAAGAAAATGAAAGACTATGTACAACATGGGGATACGTCTACGTATGAACATTGCTTAAAAGTTTCTTATTATAGTTATAAAGTAGCCAAAAAATTAGGACTTAATGCGAAAGAGTGTGCGGTTGGCGGACTTCTTCATGATTTGTTTTTATATGACTGGCATGATAAAAATCGAGATGGAAGACAAGAGTTTTTTCTTCCACATGGGTTTACGCACGGGGTTGTAGCAGAGCGAAATGCAAAAAAATATTTTGCAATTGATGAGGTCTGTTCAGATATTATTATTACACATATGTTTCCGTTAACGATTTGGAAGGTTCCAAAATACAAGGAGAGCTATGTTGTACTTATGGTAGATAAATATTTAAGTACAGCCGAAGTTTTTAAACGGAAGAAAAAGCGAGTATTGCTTCCTACTGTAGAATTTTAATATGATTAAAAAAAATAATAATTGACAATTGGTAAAGCCGTGATATAATGATAGAGTACGCATTTATGTGTGCTCTATTATTTTGTACACATTGCGTTGAAACAGAACTTATCATAATCCAGGAGGTGAAAATTAATGCCAACTTTTAACCAATTAGTAAGAAAAGGAAGACAAACCGTAGAGAAAAAATCAACTTCTCCAGCACTTCAAAAGAGTTTTAACTCTTTGAATAAGAAGTCAACAAATACTTCTTCGCCACAAAAAAGAGGTGTTTGTACAGCAGTTAGAACAGCTACACCTAAAAAACCTAACTCAGCGCTTCGTAAAATTGCAAGAGTTCGTCTTTCAAATGGTATCGAAGTAACAAGTTATATTCCAGGTGAGGGACATAACTTGCAGGAGCATAGCGTTGTTCTTATCCGTGGTGGTAGAGTAAAAGATTTACCAGGTACTCGTTACCACATTGTTAGAGGTACACTTGATACAGCCGGTGTTGCTAACAGAAGACAAGCTAGATCCAAATATGGTGCTAAGAGACCAAAAGCCACTAAATAATTAAACAACCGTTTGATTATTGTGAAGTTTGTATTTCACTAATTAATGAAAGTGCCGGATTAATTTTTACTTTAAAGATTTTAGAGAGATAGATTAAATCGGGTGCGAGACACTTAATTTTTGTGAGTACCGATGAATTATTTTTATTAAATAAGGAGGGAAGTAACGTGCCACGTAAAGGACATATTCAAAAAAGAGACGTATTAGCAGATCCATTATACAAAAGCAAGGTTGTTACTAAACTTATCAATAACATTATGTTAGATGGTAAGAAAGGTGTTGCTCAGAAAATAGTTTATGGAGCATTCGATAGAGTCACCGAAAAAACTGGAAAAGAACCAGTTGAAGCTTTTGAAGAAGCGATGAACAACATTATGCCTGTACTTGAAGTAAAGGCAAGACGTATTGGTGGAGCTACCTATCAGGTACCTATCGAAGTTAGACCGGATAGAAGACAGGCGCTAGCACTTCGCTGGATTACACTTTATTCTCGTAAAAGAGGAGAAAAGACCCAGGAAGAAAGATTAGCAAACGAAATTATGGATGCACTTAACAATACTGGCGCATCTGTAAAGAAAAAAGAAGATATGCACAAAATGGCAGAAGCAAATAAGGCATTCGCTCACTATCGTTGGTAAAAACCGATTGTGTTTCGAAGCGAAAGCCTTTGGGCATTCGCACATTATCGTTGGTAAAACGATACGCCTTAAAGCGAACGTCTTTTGGCATTCGCACATTACCATTGGTAACTGGCAAATGCTTGCGGAGCGAGTGCAGTATGCATTCGCTTTTGCAATGTTTTATGCATATAAAGGAACAAGTGATTGATTAATATAAGGAGGAATTATCCTTGGCTGGAAGAGAATATCCATTAGAGAGAACCAGAAATATTGGAATTATGGCTCATATTGATGCTGGTAAAACAACATTAACAGAGCGTATCCTTTATTATACTGGCGTTAACTATAAGATTGGAGATACTCACGAAGGAACTGCTACTATGGATTGGATGGAGCAGGAACAAGAAAGAGGTATCACAATTACATCAGCCGCTACGACTTGTCACTGGACATTACAAGAAGAACTCAAGGTTAAACCGGGTGCTCTTGAACATCGTATCAATATTATTGATACTCCAGGACATGTTGACTTTACTGTAGAAGTTGAGCGTTCACTTCGTGTACTTGATGGAGCAGTAGGCGTTTTTTGTGCAAAAGGTGGTGTTGAACCACAATCTGAAAACGTATGGCGTCAGGCTGATACCTATAATGTACCAAGAATGGCATTTATTAATAAGATGGATATCTTAGGTGCTAATTTCTATGGTGCGGTAGATCAGATTAAAACAAGATTAGGTAAGAATGCGATTTGTCTTCAATTACCAATTGGGAAAGAAGATGATTTTAAAGGAATCATTGATTTGTTTGAAATGCAGGCTTATATTTATAACGATGAAAAAGGGGAAGATATTTCTATTACATCGATCCCAGAAGATATGCAAGATGATGCTGAACTTTATCACTCTGAATTAGTAGAAAAGATCTGCGAATTAGATGATGATTTAATGATGGTATACTTAGAAGGGGAAGAACCTTCCGTAGAAGATTTAAAGAAAGCGTTAAGAAAAGCTACTTGTGATTGTACAGCAATCCCAGTTTGTTGTGGAACTGCTTACAGAAATAAGGGTGTTCAAAAACTTCTTGATGCTGTCTTAGAGTTTATGCCATCTCCAATTGACATTCCAGCCATTCAGGGTACTGATTTGGACGGAAATCCAATGGAACGACATTCATCGGATGAAGAACCATTTTCTGCACTTGCATTTAAGATTATGGCAGATCCATTTGTAGGGAAACTAGCATTTTTCCGTGTATATTCCGGATCTATCGCTGCTGGTTCTTATATATTAAATGCAACAAAAAACAAAAAAGAACGTGTTGGTCGTATCCTTCAGATGCATGCAAACAAGAGACAAGAACTTGATCGTGTATATGCAGGAGATATTGCGGCTGCTGTCGGTTTTAAATTTACAACAACTGGTGATACCATTTGTGATGATCAACATCCAGTAATTCTTGAGTCCATGGAATTCCCAGAACCAGTTATTGAGCTTGCTATTGAGCCTAAGACAAAAGCTGGACAGGGCAAGATGGGTGAGGCTTTGGCAAAACTTGCAGAAGAAGATCCTACATTCCGTGCACATACAGATCAGGAAACTGGTCAGACTATCATTGCTGGTATGGGTGAACTTCATCTTGAAATCATTGTAGACAGACTTCTTCGTGAATTTAAAGTAGAAGCAAATGTAGGCGCACCTCAGGTAGCTTACAAAGAAGCAATGACAAAGCCTGTTGAAGTAGATAGTAAATATGCAAAACAGTCTGGTGGACGTGGACAATACGGACACTGTAAAGTAAGATTTGAGCCAATGGATGCCAATGGTGAAGAATTATTTAAATTTGATTCTGCTGTTGTTGGTGGTGCAATTCCAAAAGAATATATTCCTGCTGTTGGTCAAGGTATTCAAGAAGCAACCAAAGCTGGTATTCTTGGTGGATTCCCAGTAGTTGGTGTACATGCTACAGTTTATGATGGTTCTTATCATGAAGTCGATTCTTCTGAAATGGCATTCCACATTGCTGGATCTATGGCATTTAAAGAAGCAATGGCAAAATCATCTCCAGCACTTCTTGAACCTATCATGAAGGTTGAAGTAACGATGCCAGAAGATTACATGGGTGATGTTATCGGTGATATCAACTCCCGTCGTGGTCGTATTGAAGGTATGGAAGACATTGGTGGCGGTAAGATGGTAAGAGGATATGTTCCACTATCAGAGATGTTTGGTTATTCCACTGACTTACGTTCTAGAACACAGGGTCGTGGTAACTATTCCATGTTCTTTGAGAAGTACGAACAAGTTCCAAAATCGGTACAAGAAAAACTTCTTGCAAACCGTTCAAAATAGTTTAGAAGCAAGAAAAATTGCTTGAAAAATTTTCTAATTTGCAATATAATTAGGCATATATGGTGATACTCTCTCTATAGTGAGTATCACAACATAGGAAACCTCTGTTGAGGGGAAAAATGAAAAGAAAATGCCCGGGCAAATAGCCTATGTGGCACATATTTTAAAGGAGGACTTTTTAAAATGGCTAAAGCTAAGTTTGAAAGATCAAAACCACATTGTAATATCGGAACAATCGGTCACGTAGACCATGGTAAAACAACATTAACAGCTGCTATCACAAAAACATTAAGTCAAAGAGTTGCTGGTAACGCAGCAGTTGATTTTGCTAACATTGATAAAGCTCCAGAAGAAAGAGAACGTGGTATCACAATTTCTACAGCTCACGTTGAATATTCAACGGATAATAGACATTATGCACACGTTGACTGCCCAGGACATGCTGACTACGTTAAGAACATGATTACTGGTGCTGCTCAAATGGACGGTGCTATTCTTGTTGTAGCTGCTACAGATGGTGTTATGGCTCAGACAAAAGAGCATATTTTATTATCTCGCCAGGTTGGTGTACCTTACATCGTAGTATTCATGAATAAATGTGATATGGTTGACGATGATGAATTATTAGAATTAGTAGAAATGGAAATCAGAGACTTATTATCAGATTATGAATTCCCAGGCGATGACACTCCAGTTATCCAGGGTTCTGCTCTTAAGGCTCTTGAAGATCCAACAAGCAAATGGGGCGACAAGATTATGGAATTAATGGATGCTGTTGATTCATGGATTCCAGATCCAGTACGTGCTACAGATCAACCTTTCTTAATGCCTATCGAGGACGTTTTCTCTATTACCGGACGTGGTACTGTTGCAACTGGTAGAGTTGAGCGTGGTGTTCTTCATATTGCTGAAGAAGTTGAAATCATTGGTGTAAAAGAAGAATCTCGTAAAGTTGTTGTAACTGGTATCGAAATGTTCCGTAAACTTCTTGATGAAGCTCAGGCTGGTGATAACATTGGTGCTCTTCTTCGTGGAGTTCAGAGAGCTGAAATCGAAAGAGGACAGGTACTTGCAAAACCAAACAGTGTAAAATGCCATAAGAAATTCACTGCTCAGGTTTATGTATTAACAAAAGATGAAGGTGGACGTCATACTCCTTTCTTCAACAATTATAGACCACAGTTCTATTTCAGAACAACTGATATTACAGGTGTTTGTAATCTTCCAGCTGGTACAGAAATGTGCATGCCTGGCGATAACATCGAAATGACAATTGAGTTAATTCACCCAATCGCTATGGAACAAGGTTTAACTTTCGCTATTCGTGAAGGTGGACGTACTGTAGGATCAGGCCGTGTTGCTACAATCGTTGAGTAATTAAATAGCTATATATAAAGGGCATTCCATAATGGGATGCCCTTTTTTGGTACTAAAATGCTACTATTTACTTAGTAGTTCTTGTAGTTTATTAGATATGTCTTTACGTTTTTCGGAATATATATGGTGCTGAACCCACACGATTTTTGGAATACTTAATAACTAATATTCCTATCTTCCTATTGATCTATTCTTATTTCAATGAAAGTAACTGCCACTTATATTTTAAACCAAAATTTTAAAATAAGAATAGCATAAATAAAAGACAATAATTATATCAATAATAATAATTAATTTATACTTTCTGTTTTTGTATTCAATTTCTAATGGTTCAAAGACAGAAAGCATAATTACAAAAGCAATTAATTTTAAACAATCATCTAAAATTATTGAATGAAACATTTCGTGAGGAAGGTAAGATTCTAAATGAATATTAGGATTAAATCCTCCTCCTACAAAAAACAAAAAAAGCAAATAAGGCAAATAATCTTTTTTAACTTTTCTGAAATCTTCATTTTAGCCTCTTCTTATAGACGTAGTCAACCACCGACTCACCCGTATTTATTTCACTTCTGCCTTTCGATATACCTGATATAACGCAGGTACAAGAATAATATAGAAGAGTAGATATACCGTAATAAGAATTGGAACTGCGCCTATTACTTTTCCATTAATTTGATATAAATTAAAATATTTGACTGCCATATTTAGTTGCAGCAACTGATCTGGAAGTAAACCCAATACCTTAGATAATACCTGTTTGCCACTTAAAAAAGATGGAATAAACAATATAGCAAAAGGTACTGTGACTGCTAGTACGGTAGAACGAAATTTTGCAGATATAAACATAGAAAGTGTCAATATGAATAGACTTCCTAAATATCCACCTAAAATGGTTAAAAGATATTCCTGAAAAAAAGTAATAGTATAGAAGCTCTTCCATCCACCGATTCCAGTCTGAATAAAACAGCTGCCTCCACCCATTCCTAGTACACCGAGAATTACAAGCGAGAAAAGAAGGGTAATTGCCCAATACAAGGCTGTTACAATGAGAAAACCTGCAAATACTTTTGAACGGACTGCTTCATGTCTTCCTGTCTTTGTAGAAAAGAAAATTGCATCCGCCTTAAGCTGAAACTCACTCGAAAATATCCCTGATACAAGGAATGCGCTAATAAGTACAAACAACATAATTACCATTGGTAAATATTCTATAAGAGAACTCCATCCATCGGAATCCTCATAATAAAGAGGTGTTTTCAATTTCTCATATTGAGCTAAAAGAAACTGTTTCTCTTCTTGGGAAAAGTTACTCTTTACGTCCTCTGCATTCAGCCATTTCTGAAGTTGTAAAATCCTTTTTTTATATAACTGTCCTACTTCCGCTGTTGACACATCGTCTGCCAGATAATAATTATAGTCTTGAAAACCTGAAAATGCTCGGCTGACCATATCGCGAATATCGGAAAATCCTTGTTTCCTTGCATAGGCCTTATTGTTTTCGGCGTTATCCTTAGACTGATATTCCTCGGATGCATTAATTTTGTTATTTTCTTCTATCATTCGTTGAAGCAGTTCTTCTGTAACAAAACCGTTCCATTGCTTTTTCATATTTGCTAGTTGATGCGCTGCCGCAATTCCCGATGTAGTATCTCCATCCTCGTCTACAAATTCTACACTACTAATCGTAAAAAATCCTGAAATGAAAAGAATGACTAACAAAACAAGCAAAGCAACCTTATTTATTGTTTTTGAAAAAATCTTCTTAATTTCAAACCAAATCATAGTTATCACCAGCCTTTTCGCCAAAATAGTATAAGAATACATCTTCTAAAGATGCCGTTACTAACAAAGCATCAGAAAATGGCTTTTCCGCTGAGATAATACGCAATTCAACTTGTGTCTGCTCAGTCTTCATATTGGAAATCTTATACTGCTTCATCAACATGGGTACGGTTTCCTTATCGACAATACAATTCCAAACCTTTTGCGGCATAGAGTCAATAATACAATTAGCGGTACCCTTATGCATAAGCGCTCCATCTTTCATTAGTAGAATTTCATTTGCAATATACTCGATGTCGGATACAATATGAGTAGATAAAAGCACCAAACGGTCTTCTGAAAGTTCACTGATTAGATTACGGAAACGTATTCTCTCGTTAGGATCTAATCCTGCTGTAGGTTCATCAAGTACTAAAATCTTAGGATTGTTTAACATTGCTTGTGCAATTCCTACTCGACGTTTCATTCCACCTGACAGTTTTTTCATCTTTTTATTTGTAGCATTTGTAAGTCCGATTTTTGCAATCATCTCCTTTACACGCCTTTTCGCAACTACAGGACGGATTCCCTTGATTGTTGCAATATATAAAAGATAGTCCTGTATGCTAAAATCTGGGTAGTACCCAAAGTCTTGTGGCAAATATCCAAGTAAATTTCTAAAATTACGATCCATTTCAAAGATATCTTTTCCGTTGTAGGTAATGCTCCCGCTTGTTGGTCGAAGCAAAGTACAAATCATACGCATCAAGGTAGTTTTACCGGCTCCATTCACCCCTAATAAACCATATACGCCATTTTTCATGGTGAGATTTAGATGGTCTACCGCTGTAAAACTTCCAAACTCTTTTGTTACATCATTCAATGTTAATTCCATAAATAGGTTCCTCCCAATATTCAATACAGAAATTTAAAATTCGGTAAATACACACGCATATAAACGCAAGAGCCACTACAAATAATCCCAGCCATATAGGGACTGCAATCATAATATATAGAGAGTTATTTAAAATAATAAAAGACCAAACCGCACACCATATCATACAAAAAGTGATTGTAAGCACTTCATTCATAAGATGTCGGCTACAAAGAAATCCAAGGCAAATACAGGCTGTTACAGTCATAGGTAAAAGGAATTGCACGATTAATTCAATCGCAGTAAAATGAAATATTGCTGATGCCATTCCACAAAATATAGTAATATAAAATATATCTACAATGCCAAACAAAAGCATCCGGGTTGCATAAATCTGTTTCAGCGAATAATAAGATGTACTTTCTATTTCTATGCTATTGGATGTTCTGTTTTTCCAAAGTTCTGGAATCATAAGTATTACAAATAGCGATGCTAACACGCCCATACTTCTTATGACATAAATATTTTCATCGGAAAATATTATGGTTTCCCACAGGATGAAAAGAAGTAGTATCTGTAAGAACCACCATCTCTTACGAATTAATTTAAGCTGTGTAAGCAAGAATTCATAAAAAGTCAGTAATTTACTCTGCTCTGCTAGTAGAAATGTTTCTTTTGACTTTTGGATCGTTTGCTGTATTTTTTCTTCATTTGGTTTCATCCGTACTGCAACTTTATAGGTCATTAACTGTTCTTCTATCTTCATATAAGTCCTCCTTTCGCATTAGATGCTCCAACAACGTTCTTCCGCGTTTTAGGCGGTATTTTGTAAGAGGCAATCCAATATTCAAAATATTCGCAATTTCTGATATTTTTAGTTCTTGAAAATAGTATAAAATGATTACCTCGCGCAATTCATCTGGCAGTTCTTTTAATGCGTTCTCAACAATGATTTTATTTAATATCTGATTCGTCTGATTTTCTTCTGTTTCAGGCATCTTATCGATTGGAACCTCTTTAACTTTCTTATAAAAGTCTCGGCACAAATTTCCTGCTATTGTGTATAAATAATTCTTTGTCCTGCCTCTATAATGATACACAGAGAGTTTTTCAAAAAAATGTACAAATGTCTCCTGTGCCAAGTCTTCTGCAAAGGCATTGTCTGCACAATGATATCTGCAATATTTTAAGATGTCATCATAATATCTATGAACAAACAATTCAAGAGCAGCATCATCTCCCTGTTTCATTTTTCGAATCAAAAGAAAATTAGTATCCACGTAACGTCTCCCTTCTGTTTAGCCAATGATAACCGTTTAGAAGGCCAAACTTTTTATATATTCCACTATGTATAACGAATGACACTGAAAAAAAGATAGTATACCATGTAAAATAAAGTCTAAAAAAAACATGCATAGAAAAATCATGTTAGTATATACAATAAAAGAAAAAATAGAGGAGTGCAAGATGAAGAAAGAGTTGCGTTATTTTCAAATGGTAGGTTGACAGCGATAAAAATATCTGTTAATCTGTTATACATATGTAGAACAGTGAAAGGTGATTATTATGGAGTTTGATGCTACGCAACCGATTTATATGCAAATAGGTGATCGTATCAAAGAGGAAATTATCCGAGGAAAATTACAGCCTGGTGATAAATTAAAATCAGTGCGTGAGAATTCACTAATATTTGAAGTTTCAAATCTAACCATTCATAGAATGATTCAATATCTAGAAAGGGAAGGTGTTATTTATACCAAAAAAGGTATCGGAAGTTTTGTTAATACGAGTATCGATCAAGAAATGCAGAAAAAAATGATAAGGACACATGTTGATGAGTTTATTTGTAAAATGCGTAAGTTTGGTATAGATGACTTAACCATTTTATCATTTGTTCGAGAAGAATTAGAGAAGGAGCAAGGGTATGAAGGATGATTTTGAAGAAAAGATACTTCTGGAGTTGGAAGATATTAGACTTTCCTATTCGGGGAAAGCAATATTAAATCATGTTAATTTGTCAATTTTGTCTGGGCGCCTGATAGGAATGGTTGGAGACAATGGGTTGGGAAAGTCAACATTACTAAAATTGATGGCTGGGATTATGCAAGCAGAATTGGGATTAAAAAAGGTTAATTCATCAGGTATTTCTTATATTCTGTCAGTAGAACAATTGTATTCATGGATGAAGGTTAAAGATGCATTATTGTTTTATCAAAATTTCTATGATGATTTTGATTTAATGCAAGCGAAAGAATTATTAAAAAAGTATCATATATCTGAAAAACAGCGTGTTGGAAAATTATCAAAAGGTCATGGAGAAATAGTTTGTTTGATCCTTGGCTTATCGAGAAAAGTGGAATTATATTTGATGGATGAGTCGCTTAGTGGTATTGATCCATATTTCAAAAAGGATATAAAGCAATTTTTATTGGAGAATATGCCTGAAAACAGTACACTTGTAATAGCAACACATTTATTGAAAGAATTGGAGTTTTTATTGGATGAGATTATTTTTGTGACAAAAGAAGGCGTGTTCCAAATAGAAACGGAAACTATTAGATTGGAGTATGGAATGTCAGTAGAACAATATTATTTGGAGGAAGTATCACATGAATAGTTTGTGGAGAAATATAAAATGGGAAAGTAAAAAAAGGTTGGAAGCATTTAAGATTCCTATGATCTTTTACCTGGCTTTGAATATATTATTTTTAGTAATACCAAAAGCAATGTGTCAATATATGGCCCTTCATTTATATATATTGGTATTTCTAGTCAATATGATATATGCCTTGTCAGCACTAGCATTTTTAGTTTATCCAATAATGGTCATGGGGGATGGATATGATACAAGGCATTATGAACTGGAAAAGTTAACGAATACGAGTTCATATAGTTATATTGTTGCAAAAATAATTATGAATGTACCTACCGTAATCCTATTATTTTGCAATGCATGGGTAGGCGAGTATATTATGGGTAAATTTGCTACTAGTAATGTCTCTTATTTTAAAATGAACTTACAAGTTCCAGTCTACCAAATCTTGTTTGATGTAACAGTATTCCTTCCAATCTTGTATTTATTTGTTTATTTGATGCTTTATGAGAGAAGTTATACATTGCGAAGATTTATGGCACTTATATTAACTTTAATATTATATAGTCTATTTGGAAATATTCATGCAAGCATCCTTGAAATACTGGTTATAAAAGCTATATTATGTATTCCTATATTCTGGAGAGCTGGAAAGATATTACAAAAAGCTTGACATATATCGACCATCTATATATAGTTATATATAGATGGTCGATATATGTAAAACAAAAATATAAGGAGGCAGTGCTATGGCAGTCGATAAAAGTTTAGTATCTGGAAGTACATCTATGTTGATTTTAAGGTTATTGGATGAAAAGGATATGTATGGTTATGAAATGATTGATAACTTGCAGAAACGTTCGAACAATGTATTTCAATTAAAGGCGGGGACATTGTATCCATTATTACATTCATTTGAAGATAAGCATTTTTTAGATGCTTATGAAAAAGAAGTAAATGGAAAAATTAGAAAATACTATACAATAACCAAGGAAGGAAAAAAATATCTGAAGAATAAGAAAGAGGAGTGGCAAGAATATAGCAAAGCTGTTTCTAGTATTTTATGTATGGGGGTATGAGCATGAGGGAAGAAGAATATCTACAGAGTTTGACGGAGCAAATTCGTTGTAAAGCGGCAAGGGACGTGGTGCTAGAAGAAGTAAAGAATCATATAGAAGATCAAGCAGAATTATTTAGAAACGATGGAATGGAGGAAAAGGAAGCACGTCAAGCTGCTGTGATAGAAATGGGAGATCCGGTGGAGGTGGGGGTGTCGTTGGATAGGATTCATCGCCCGAAGGCAGCATGGAAGATATTATTTATGATTGGAATCATAAGTATAATTGGTTTGGTGATTCAATATGCGATTTCTGCAAAAGAGATCGGGGATTCTAGTTATAAACTAAATTTTATAAAGCAATGTGGATACACGGGAATTGGAATTGCGATTATGATGGTAGTGTATTTTATGGACTATAGTATAATAGGGAAGTACGCCAAACCGATTGGAGCAATCATTTGCATTTTCCTATTTATGAATACCTATTTTTTTGGAATTTCAGTGAATGGAGCGCGAACGTATATTTCTATTGGGGAAATACATGTTTCAATGGCTATGTTAATGTATCTATATGTACCAATCTATGGTGGAATTCTTTATCAATACCGAGGGGAGGGCTATAAAGCGATTGGAAAGAGTATAGTTTGGCTGCTGATTCCGGCATTTATTGCGCTATATATGCCTCGTATGAGTTTATCATTAAATCTATGTTTGATTTTAGCTGTAATGTTAAGCATTGCAATTTTAAAAGGCTGGTATTGTATTAACAAAAAAATTACGTTGGTATCCATCTGGGGAATAATGATAGCATTCCCAGTGACGATGGCAATAAATAGCAGGCTATATCAGGCAGAACGATTAAAAGCAGTTATTGATCCATCTTCTAGTGAAGTGGGATATATAACAAAAAATATAAGAGACTTGTTAAAGGCAAGCCAACTATTAGGAGCGAATACGCAAGGGTTACAAACCTATGGGATCCTACCAGACATTAATTGTGACTATATATTAATTCATGTGTTTTCTTATTACGGTGTACTTGCGGCAGGAATAATCATATTGTTAATGGCTCTATTAGTTATAAAAATCTTTAAGGTCTCATTTCATCAGAAAAATCAATTAGGTATGATGATGGGATGCGGTTGTGGATTGGCATTTGCTATTCAGTCCATTATTTATATGTTACAAAATATGGGACTATTTCCAATTACAAGCGTTTATCTGCCGTTATTTTCTTTTAGTGGAACGGGAACCATTGTGACTTATTGCCTGCTTGGCATATTACTAAGTATTTACCGTTATCAGAATATTCTTTTTGAAAAATCACTAAAAGGTAAAAGCGGAAGAGCTAAACTTTATTTTTCACAAAAGGAAAGCATATGAACCGATTGACGATTGATGGTGTTTGGTATATAATATCGTTAAATGATATCGTATAACGATATTAGAAATGACGAGAGGTGAATATATGCCTAAAAAAGCATTAGAAAGTCTGACGGAATCTATGTTTTATGTTCTGATGGCCTTTAGTCGTGAGCCAATGTGTGGTATTTATGTATCTGAATTTATAGAGCGAAAGACACAGGGAGCAATACAGATGGGACCAGCTACTTTGTACACGATATTAGGAAAATTTGAAAAGGAAAAATATATCGAAGAAATACAGGTAGATGGAAGAAAACGTACTTACCATATTACGACCAAGGGCATGGATGCTTACAAAGAGGAAGTAAAACGGTTGAAGCGCTGTATTACAGATGCCGAAAGCGAGGAGGAGAATGGATGAGCAAAAATAAGAAAAAAAGAGCGAATCGAACCTATCGCCTACCACCCTGTCCTCCTTATGATGTCGAAGGAATTGAAAGTTGGCTTGCAAGTATGGCAGAGAAGGGGTGGGTACTGAGTCAAGAGGGCTTCTTTGCAGGAGTAGCAATATTTGAAAAATGTAAGCCACATTCCATACGGTATCGCATGGAAGCCGCCAGAAAGAGTACGAGTATGTGGGCAGATGATGATGGAGCTCCAAGTGAGGAAGAAGTTGAGTTAAATGAGACTTATGGCTGGCAGTATGTAACAATCTATGACAAGTTCTATATCTATTGCACGGACAGATCGGATGCAAGAGAATTGCATACGGATTCTAAAGTACAAGCACTTACGCTAGATATTGTTTGTAAAAAAGAACGCTCCAATTTTATAGGTACAATACTTTGGATTCTTATATATCCTATTATATGGATGAGAGGGAATCTAGTATTGTGTGCGATTGATATTGGAACCTGGTTTTTATTATGGGGAATAGTGCTTGCTTTATGGACGCTCGGTAGATCAATTGTCAGGTTTTTTTATTTCAAGGACTTGAGGAGGCGCTTATCATCTGGGCAGAGCTTAAATCATTTGAAAAAATACAAAAAATATGGTGGGTTTTATCATCTGAGAGGGATTGCCTTTCACGTATTAATTGTGGCATGGTTTGCTTTTTTGATGTATGGCTGGAGTGAAGATATGGAGAAGGTCAATGTGCAAACATATGCCGATTATACGGGGGAAATACCGTTTCCAACAATCGCTGATCTGGCACCAGAAGGTACCTGCATTCTTCAGGATTTACTTTATACAAATACAATAGAGGTGAAAAAGGATTGGCTTGCACCGTCTGTAATTACCTTGCATGAAAATGCAAGAATTACGAGGACGGATAAAACTGCACTAGAGGGAGGCCTCATTGTGAATTATTATGAAACTGCCTCGCCATGGATTGCAAAAGAAATAGCAAGGGAGTACTTAATTGAAGACAAAAAAGATCAAGCGTTTGAAGCATTATCTTTGATAGACACAGATATTGATTTTGCGGTTGCGTATCGTACGATTTTTCCAACTGTAATTTTACAAAACGGTAATAAAGTGATGCGTGTTATTTTTTATCAGACTTCAGAAAGCTATGAGATGCCGATGCAAGAATGGGTGCAGATTTTTTCGGATTCTTTTAAATAGTAAGCGTAATTATCGTTACCGCACAATATGTAAAAAAGTATGGATGAATAGTGGTCGGCTATTGTAGACTTTACATGGGTTTACAATAGCCGGCTTTTTTGAAGTGGAGAAAGATAAAAAATAGAAAAAATTGCATAAAATCTGCAAGTTTGATATAATTAAATTTAGTAAATATACACAGCACAAGGGAAGCGAGAGGATCAATTAAGTGAATTTACTAATTGTAGATGATGAACCATTGGAAGTTGCTATTATTGAGCAGATGATCGATAAAAAGACATTCGATTTAGAAGAGGTATATATTGCGTATAACATGAAGCAAGCAATAGAAGTCCTAGAATCTCACGAAATTTCGATTTTACTAAGTGATATTCAAATGCCAAAGGGGAGCGGGCATGAGTTAGTACAGTGGTCTTTGGCGCATGGATTGGCAATTACTTCTATTTTTCTAACGAGTCACGCAGATTTTAATTATGCAAGAGAGGCAATTCGTTTGAATGTGAATGAATACTTATTAAAGCCGGTGAAGAAGGATGATTTGAGCCAAGCTCTTTTTGCAGCCATAGAAACAGTGAAAGAACGATATCAGATGGAGCAAAATAAAAGAAAAGCTGCGTATTGGCAATCCAATCGTGCATTATGGAAGCAGGAATTTTGGAAGAAGCTGCTCTTTGAGGAAGGAGAATTATCGCAGGAGATAGTTACAAACAATGTTGAAAAATTTGGTATCTCATATAAAGAGGACATGCAGGTGGTTCCTATTTTAGTATCCTGGAGACGTACAAAAGGAAATGTAGGTGTTTGGAGTAACGCTACCATTGAATTTGTATTAAAAAATATTGCCTCGGAATTATTTTGGGGGAATACAGATAAGGGAAATATTATAGTTGAGCGAGATAAAATGATTGTTTTATATGAAGTAAAGCAAGAAACCAGCTCTTATATTTTTAGTAAATGTGAAATTATGATCCAGCAGTTTTTGAATTACCTTGATTTTTGCAATGTGAATGCTTACATCAACAGTATTACGTTAATTGGAGACTTAAAGTGTGCAGTTGATGAATTATTAACCGTAGAAAAGCAAGATATCAAAAAAGAAAAAAAAGTGACGATGATAAAACAGAGAAATATGCATTTGCTGCGCTACGAGAAACCAAATTTAAAGCTTTGGGTGAATGAAATTTTTAGCGAACATTACAAAAATAGCTTAAGCCAAGTAATGAATTATCTGGATAAAATTAAAAAAAGTGATGGATTAGGTCAAGAGATACTTAGTCGCTTTCAGCACGATTTTTTACAGGAGCTTTATATTATATTAGAGGAAAAAGGAATACAAGCCAGTTCGATTTTCAAAGAAAAGCAAATGGTTGAGTTGTTTAATGAGGCGATTCAATCGGTGGAGAATATGGAAATTTGGATTGAAGAGCTAGTAACGTTTTTGGTAAACTTTAATTTTCAAACGGAAAAGACTCCTAGTATGGTGGAGGAAGTGAAAGCTCATATAAGAAAAAATCTAGATGGGGAATTGTCAAGAAATGAGTTGGCCAGAGTCGTGTATCTACATCCAGATTATTTATCTCATATTTTTAAAAAACAAACAGGAATGGGAATTTCTGATTATATAATTGAAGAACGTATCAATAAGGCACTCATTTTGTTAGCAACCACTTCTTTAAAAATTTCTGAAATTGCTATGAGCATTGGGTACCCAAATACCGCATATTTTACGAAATTATTTAAGCGTGCTATGGGGGTGACTCCAAAAGAATATCGAAATTCAAATGAGAGAGAATCGATAATAGAATAGGATAAAGGCTAGGTAAAAGGATATGAGAGGATTTTCATCCCTAAAATATAGGATTAGTGTATTTATCAGTACAGGAGTAATTATTATAGCATGTGTTATCATGGCATATACGGCTTATATTCTAAAAATTAAAGATGATAGAATTTCTCATTCGCTAGAAAGCAGTCTGGCACTTTACTGTAAAGAAACCTCTACTTCATTAAATAATGTAGAATCATTTCTTTTGACAAAATGCTTTGTAGAAGAAGATATTCATAAAATCAGTCAACCGAGGGAAGAGATTGACCGCTACTTGGCGATGATAGATATGAAGGCAGAATTTCAAGATTCGATTGATAATTATAATATGTTGGATGGTTTATTTCTCTATGATTCTGCTCATGATGTATTTCTTGCACAATGTCTGGATGGAGAGAATGCGTTGATAAGGAATCATGTGGATTCTTTTATTGACGGATTCCAAACGATGTGTAATGAGGGAGTAAATGGTTGGTTTTCTGTTATGGTAGATGATGAATATTATTTAGCTAAGATGTTTGAGTTACATGATGTCTATGTCTCAAGTTTTGTAAAAGTATCCACGATTATCGGAAGCCTTTCCGAGATTGTCTTAGGGGAATCTGATTTTGTTGTTTTGTGCAATCGAGAGGGTCGAATATTAGACCGGCGATTGCAAAATGTCAGTTTTCAACTTCAAAATCAAAAAAATGTGAGGATAAAAGGAATTTCATACCGTAATCTTCAAGTAAGCTCAAAGAATAATGATTTTTCGTTTGCTATATTACAAGAAAAGGGTGGAATCTTTCGAGGAAGGGAAATCGTATGGACACAGTTTGCGTTATCTATTTTGGGAGTTATCATTATTAGTTTAGGAAGTGCCCTTTTAATGCAACGCTTTTTTAGTATTCCGATTAATGAGCTAATACAAGCAATGAAGCAATTAAAAGAGGGAAAATTAGAGGTTAATCTAGAAAAAGAAAATGTATTTGATGAGTTTAAAATTGTGAATGAGACATTTGAAGAAATGGTGCGGGAAATAAAAAAACTAAAAATTGATGTTTACGAGGAAATGATTAATAAGCAAAGGGTCGAGTTACTCTATTTACAAGAGCAAACCAACCCACATTTTCTTACAAACTGTATGAATTTGATTCGAAATCTTTCTCTTTTAGGCGAAAATGAAAAAATCGAGAATGCGTCTATCTTGTTGAGTAACTATATGCGATATTCACTTGGAACGAGTACATTGATATCAATTGAACGTGAAATTGAGCATGTTAGAACGTATGAAAATCTACAGCGTATGCGTTTTGGAGAACATTTAATAGTAACAATAGAGGTTGAAGCTGCATTCGTGAAACAATTAGTACCAACAATGTTAATACAAACCTTTGTTGATAATGCGGTGAAACATCAAATGGATCAAGAAAGTGAGCTTTTAATCTCCGTTATCATAAAAGAGATTAGGTCATTGGAAGGTGAAAAAAATATAGAAATTTGTATTAAGGATAATGGAGAAGGGTTTTCTGATAATATTCTATGTTTGATACAACAAAATAAAAAAATAGTGGATTCGACGGGGGAACATATTGGAATATATAATGTTTGCCAGCGACTGGAGATTTTGTATCACGCAAGGGCAAGCATTGAATTTTTTAATGCAAAGGAAGGAGGGGCAGTCGTGCTTGTTAAACTGCCAGATGATAATGAAGATTTCGATGGAAAATAAAAAATTCAGAGTAATTTTAATCGTAGGGATATGCTCATTTCTTGCTTGTGGTGTATTATGGAGCCTACACCTTATTCTAAAAAATGGAAAAAATGAAGAAGAAAGAGAAGACAAGTATACGAAACTTGTAATTGCTTATTCGACGCAAGCAGCTGGGACAAAGGAACAAAGAGAAGTAGAAGAGGCTGTCAATAAAATAGTAAAGGAAAAATTACACATTGAACTTGAATTTCGTGTGTATTCTCAAAATTATGCAAGCAATATAAATCGTATGCTGGCAGGGCAAGAGCAGTTAGATTTAGCCTTTAGCTATAAAAGTATGTATGAAAATTATGTGATGAATCAACAGATTTACCAACTGGATTCGTTACTAAAGAACTATGGGCAAGGAATTTTAAATACCGTAGGACAAAAAATTATTGACACCTGTAAAATAAATGATAAATTGTATGGACTTCCCAATAACCGTGATTATGCCGTTGGTTGGGATGCTTATATTTTACAAAAGGATTTGTTGGACAAATACCAAATTGATGCTACTACCATTTTGACGGAGCAAGAGTTAGAGCAAGTTTTTGATGTGATAAAAAAAGGAGAACCGGGTATTACCATTGTTGCTTCCACCGGAGGAAATATGCTATCTAACTTGTATTTTTCACTGGAATCAATTGGTGTACATATGAAAGAGGGACAGTCAGAAAAAGTATCTAATTTATTTGAAACAAAGGAATATAAACGCGCACTTAAAAGAATTCGGCGATGGTTTCTAAATGGGTATTTGGATGAAAATGTATTAGAGCAGACACAGTCTGTACAAAAAAGAATGAAAGAGGGGACGTTATTTGCCTATGAATATCGTGCAAAACCAGGAGTGGAGCAACAAGAATCGGTTGCATGCCAGAGAAAGGTGGTATGTGTACAATTGGGAAAAAATATTGTGGCAAATAATGAACCAGCGTCCATGCAGTGGGTCATCACCAAAAACAGCATTTCACCAGAAAAGAGTATGCAGTTATTAAATTTGCTTTATACAAACGCTGATTTAATGAATCTTCTTTCCTATGGGATAGCAGGAAAACACTATGTGTACACAAAGGATGGACATATTACGTATCCAAAAGGGAAAAATAGTAATCCATTTATAGAAACAGCATGGGAAATGCCAAATCAATTTATTACATACATATGGGAAGGCAATCCTTTATCACTTTGGACGGATATTCGTGCATTTAATGAAGAGGCGATTTATGGATGTGACTTTGGATTCAATTTTGATACTTCGACGGTTGCCACAGAGTATATTACGTTGCAAGAAATTTATAATAGATACAGTTACATATTAGGGAATGGGCTTGTGGATCCAGAGGAAGGGCTAGAGAAAATGAATAAGGAGATGAAAAGTAACTTTATTGATGATGTCATTACACAAGAGCAGCGGCAGTTCGATGAATGGAAAATAGATTCCAAATAGATGTAAATATACTTTAATATGGTAAATAAGCAGAATGGTGTTGTTTTATCGCAGAATTGTTATATTTTTCATGTATCTAATTTTGTAGAATAGACTGTGTAAGTAAATTTCGAATACTTATGGGTATATATTTTAGCAAAGAAAAGGAGAAGGATCATGAAAAAGTTTAACAAGCTGGGGCAAAAAGGGTTATCCCTTATACTAACCGTTGCAATGGTATTTTCTACGGCCACTGCATCATTTGCAGCATCTTCAGACCCTACTAAGAGTGCAGCAAGAGAGGCACAAAATGCGGCATTATCCCTATATGCAGCAACACAAGGTATGGTTTTATTAGAAAACAATAATAATTCCCTGCCAATTTCAAAAGAAACAAATACAAAAATAGCATTGTTTGGTTTAGGTGCATATGAGACAGTAAAGGGTGGAACTGGTTCAGGTGATGTTTATTTAAAGGATGGAGCAAATATTACAGTATTGCAGGGATTTAAAGATGCGGGATATGAAGTCGTTACCGATGAACTGCTTGCAGGAGCAACCACTTCATTTTTGACAGACAGACAGGCAGAGTATGATGCAAATAACACAGGCTCAAGTTCATGGGGGAGCTATGCACATGATGAACCATCCTATTTGGTGGCTACAAGTGGTGCAATTGAAATAGAAGCAGCGGCTGCACTTACGAATACGGCGGTTTACGTGCTTGCACGTAATTCAGGAGAAGGAAGTGAGCGAAAAGCAGATAAGGGAGATTATTATTTATCGGATAATGAAAAAGCAAACCTAACACTGCTTGGAGAAAAATTTTCTAATGTAATTGTTGTTTTGAATGTAGGAGGAATTGTAGATACCAATTTTTTCAATGGAAAGGGTGGCTATGCACTTGATGATACACTCAATCGAGGGAAAATTTCAGGGCTTGATTCGTTACTTTTAATGTCACAGGCCGGTATGAGTGGTGGTCATGCAGTAGTGCAAATACTAAATGGAACCTATAATCCATCGGGTAAATTAACGGATACTTGGGCAATCGATTATAATGATTATCCATCATCTAGTACATTTTCATTAAATGACAGCAATTCAAACGAAGAAGTATATTCCGAGGATATTTTTGTAGGATATCGTTATTTTGATACCTTTGGTAAGAATGTTGCCTATGAATTTGGGTATGGTTCTTCTTATACTGATTTTGAAATTCGCATAGATTCGGTAACAGCGACGGTTGACCAGGTAACCGTAAACGCCACCGTTAGTAATACTGGGACGGTAGCAGGAAAAGAAGTAGTAGAAGTGTATTTTTCGGCACCTTCTGGAGCACTTGAAAAACCATATCAAGAACTGGCGGCTTATAAAAAGGTTTCTGTAGATGCAGGAAAATCACAGGCAGTGACGCTTACTTATGATACGACAGACATGTCAAGTTATAGCGAAAGTAAGGAAGCTTATATTATGGAAGCTGGAACCTATAAAATTCGTGTGGGAAATAGTTCTAGAAATACGATAGCAGCAGGAGAAATCACATTAAATAACGAAGTAACAACAGAATTATGTGAAAACCAACTGGGTCTTACAAAAGACGCTATGGAAGCTGGAACGTATAGTGCGGATTATGTAATGTCGGATACACCATATACGATCGATATGTTGGATGCTTCTTCAACTGGTTATGGGACAGGAATTGTAGCTAGTACGAATGGTCTTTCGATAATACCAGGGGAAAATATTGCATTAAGCAGTACTCAATTTTCTGCTCCAATTACACATAAGTATTCTGCAGGTGTGACAACGACATTTGTAAGTAGTAATGATGCCACTATGGATTCTTATAATTATGCAAAAACAAAAACAAGTACTACAAATGAGATAATAAAACAAGTTCAAACCTCATCTTCCTATACTTTAGTTGATGTGGCAAAGGGAAAAATCAGTGTAGAGCAATTGGCAGCAAGTATGTCAAATGTGGAACTTGCTGATTTGGTAGAAGGAGGAACTTATCAAGGGTTAGAAGCGGCAACATCAAATGCAGCAGTAATTGGTTCTCAAGCAGATTCTGTATATGGTGCTGCGGGTGAAACAACCAGTAATCTTTACAATTCAAAGTATATTCCAAATATCGTTTTATCCGATGGACCTGCTGGAATTCGTGTTACAAAAAGTTACATAAAGTATGATTTAGTAAGTGGAAATGCAAGTTTTGATTCCACAGCTACTTACTATACTGCAACGTATAGCTGGGGTGGTACGAAATATTCCACAAAAGCAATTGCAGATGCAACCGAATTTAAAACCTTACTTACAGGGGGAACGTCTCTCTATACGACAGATGGAACCACCTATTATCAACATTGTTCTGCTTTCCCTATTGGTACCATGCTTGCAATGACATGGGATCCAGATGTGATTACACAAGTGGGTCGTGCAGTTGCTACAGAAATGCTAGAATATGGTGTTACGGTTTGGTTAGCACCAGGTATGAATATTCATAGAAATCCGCTTTGTGGACGTAACTTTGAATATTTTTCAGAAGATCCACTTGTAGTTGGTGTTACTTGTGCAGCAGAAACGACCGGTATTCAGACAAAGACCGATGGAACAAATTCAGGTGTCGGAGTAAGCATTAAGCATTTTGCATTTAATAATCAAGAAACACAGAGAATGGGAAGTAACTCCGTTGTTTCAGAGAGAGCAGCTAGGGAAATTTATTTGAAAGGATTTGAATATGGAGTAAAAAAAGCAAATCCAATGACAGTTATGAGTTCTTATAATATGGTTAATGGTATATCTACCTTTGAAAATTATGGATTGCTCACAGAAATGTTACGAAATGAATGGGGATTTAGTGGATTTGTGATGACAGATTGGTATTCAATTTCGGGTGTAAATAAAGGATCAAAATATTATGCCGCTACAGCAGACGGAACTGTTCAGAAATTATTGATGTGGGCAGGAAATGACTGTGAAATGCCTGGTGGAAATGTCGATAATCTTTTAAAACCGTTAAATGAAGGGACATTACGTCTGGGCGATTTGCAAAAGTCAGCAATCAACATGTTGAATGTAATAAAGGATACAGCAGTATTCAGTATCATGAAAACAAAAATAGAAGCAACACAAGGTGGAAGCGGATGGGGAGTGATTACAGCAACACCAAGTCCGACGAAGCAGCCAACAACAGAAGTTCCAAAAAGTGTAGAGGTGGTAACAACAGAAATATCAAAAAAACCAGTAACTGCAACGGAGAGAAACAGTATGTTTTATGGAACAGATGGAACTAAGCTTATAAACGCAATTGTAAAAGTAACATCGGGTGAAACTTATATTGTAGATGAAAAAGGTGAGAAATATGTGTCTGCAGTTGTAGAAACGAAAGGTGGAACAAAGTATATTGTGAGCGAATCGGGAGTAATCGTTACTGGAAAAATTGTTGAAACAAATGGAGAACGCTACTATACAACTAAGAGTAGTGGTAAAGTAGTTACCAACAAATTGCTTAAATTAAAAGGACAAAGATATATTGCAACGAAAACGGGTGCCTTTGCAATGGGTGATTTTGTGACCATGAAAGGAAATCGTTATTACACAACCAAGGCAACGGGAAAAGTAGTAATGGATAAATTGTTTAAACGTAGTGGCAAAAAATATGTTGCAACAAAAACAGGTAAATTAGCAATTTCTACTTGGGTAGAAGTAGATGGTAAAGAATATTACTGTAATAAAAATGGAGTTGTGAGTAAGAAGAGATAATTCACGAATATAAGTAAGAAAAAGAGGCTGTTGTAAAATTCAAAATTTTCATTTTTGATGATTACAACAGTCTTTTTTTGCTTTAAATGGAATCACTATTTGTAAAATTTAATAAAATGAGATATTCTATATCATACATATGTTAAGTGAGAAAGGAAATGAAAAATGAAAGCACAGAAAAAATGGAAGAAGATTCTTATGTTATTTGTATGCTTATTTATTTTTTTAGGTGTCACATTTAATGTTTATGTTTCAAATTATTATCATGCACTTGATGATACAATACCAACAATAAGTGATGGAAGCACTCCATTGATTGCTTCATATGATAATTATACAATATATGGAGATTCAACAAAAGGAACCGGATTTATTTTTTACCAAGGTGGTAAAGTGGAAGAAAAAGCATATGAACCTCTCATGTATGAACTCTCAAAAGAAGGTATCTGTTGCGTTTTGGTAAAAATGCCTTATAACCTTGCTGTATTTGATGTGAATGCAGCAAGTAAAATTAGAAAAGAAATTTCTACGATTGATAATTGGTATATTGGAGGGCATTCTTTAGGGGGAGCCATGGCAGCTAGTTATACAGTGAAGCATGCGGATGAATTAAAAGGTCTGGTTCTTCTAGGTGCCTATACTACAGAAAAATTGCCAGATGATTTTCCTGTTCTTAGTCTATATGGAAGTGAAGATGGGGTGTTAAATCGAGAAAAATATGAAGCAGCAAAAGATAATGCAAAAGAATGGAGAGAAATTATAATTGATGGGGGTAATCATGCATATTTTGGAAATTATGGAGAACAAAAGGGGGACGGGGCGGCAAAGATAGAACCCGAAGAACAATGGGCCATAACAAAAAGTGCTATTTTACTATGGATGATAGAAAATGAGATATAAAAAATAATTTATTTGGACAGATGTTTCATTTTGTCCAAATTTTAAAAGCATAGGATGGTGCAATCCATCGTAAAATAGTAAATAAAGACTAAAATAAAATATTGAACTTGGGAGAATCAAAGGAGTGTAAGTTTACTAGCAGAAATGCTATTTATTAAGCTTACACTTTTTTGATTCAATAATAGCGGGAAAGGAGATTTTATGAATCAAATATTTTATGATGCAATTGCAGAAACTCCGATTATTGCAGCGATAAAAGACCAAGCAGGATTTGACAGATGTCTGTTATTAGATAGTAAAGTGGTGTTTGTTTTATTTGGAGACATATGTAACATAAAAGAAATTACTGCAAGACTAAAACAAGCTGGAAAAATTGTGATGGTACATGTGGATTTGATTTCAGGGTTAAGTTCTAAAGAAATTGCGGTCGATTATATGAAAGAAAATACACAGGCAGATGGAATAATTTCGACAAGGCAAAATATAATAAAACGAGGTAAAGATTTGTCCATGTTTACAATCTTTCGTTTTTTTGTAATAGATTCGATGGCGCTAGCGAGTATAGAACGTCAACAGGGAAGTGTAAAAGCTGATTTTATCGAAATCCTTCCCGGTGTTATGCCAAAAATAATTCACAAAGTTTGTAGGATGAGTACAACACCAGTAATCGTAGGGGGGTTAATTACGGATAAGGAGGATGTTATGATGGCTCTTGATGCAGGAGCAATCGCTATATCTACGACAAATCAAGATGTTTGGAAAATGTAATAAAAGAAAGGAGTATCTTTATGTGTGATACGAAACAAGAAATAGCCTCTGGTTTCAAACTGTTAATGAAAGAGAAGCCAATTAAAAAAATAACCGTTCAGGATTTAATGGATGCGTTAGATAGGAAGCGGCAGAGCTTTTATTATCATTTTCAAGATGTCTATGATGTAATGGAGTGGATATGTTATAGGGAATTTATTTCACAGATTAAATATCAAGAAGAGCAAAGCTTTGAAGAATGGTTTGATCATGCCCTATCTTTATTGGAATCAGATCGTTTATTTTATAAAAAGGTAATTGAATGCATCGATCGAAATCGTATAGTAACAGAATTACTACCTTCGGTGGAAGCACAAGTAAGGCGACTAATGAGAAATGATTACTTTGATGGTCCGATACGAAAAAAAACAAAGGAAATGGATTCCATGATACGGTTTGTTTCAAATAGCATTATTTATCATATAATTGAGTATGTTGATAGACGGGGCAACTTAAAACCACAAGAAATTCGTTATCTGGTCAATTATTCTTTAAAAGCTCTAAAATTTAGTGTCGAGTATAAAAGCGAAGAGCATACGTTAGCAGTATAATTTTATGATTTCTCCATGTAAGACTAATAAAGCAGTAATAATGAATGAAAGCAAAAAGGGTCAAAATAATTATTTGACCCTTTTTGCTTTCATTTTTATTCAAAAATTTTTGATTTTTTAACGTAGGATATACCTTTGGGAAGTAAATAGATTGGTAGATATTCGAAGTATAATTACTCCAATTTACTTCTTTTTCTCGTCCAACTTCGCCTAAATAATCTTCCATTGTTTTGTCATATTCATTAATCGCCTTGAGAAGACCTTCTGTCTTATAGGTTTCTATATGTTTATAAGTTTCAAATGGTAACCTAGGTTTTTGCCTTGAATTATCACTTGGATATCCAAGGGCTAGACCTGCTACAGGATACGTATATTCAGGCAGATGAAGAAGCTCAATCATTTCGGTTGGGTTTTTTCGAATACCGCCAATTGGTACAATTCCGATACCAAGCGATTCCGCAGCAATAATGGAAGCTCCCATTGCTAAGCCGGAATCAAAGGTACCTACCATAGTGCCTTCTATACTTTCGTGAATGATTTGCTGAAAACCATTTTTCGTTGCAGCAAGGTTTGTTTCCTTATCTTTTATCACAATGACAGAGGACTGTTGACCGTTGATGGAATTTGGCATTGTCTGTGCTGATTTTAAAATTTATACACATTCCTTACTCTGTCAAAATCCTGCTTCCCTTTTGGACACATTTAAAATCTTGTCTAAAGACTTGGGAAAAAAAGGATGCTACGATTATTTTATTAAATTAGCAGTTGGAGGAGGATTCATTCATGGCGAAATATGTAATGGCACTAGATGCAGGAACGACAAGTAATCGATGCATTCTTTTTAATGAAAAAGGGGAAATGTGCAGTGTGGTACAAAAAGAATTTACACAGTATTTTCCAAAGCCAGGTTGGGTAGAACATGATGCAGAGGAAATATGGTCAACGCAACTTTTAGTAGCACAAGAGGCAATGCAAAACCTTGGTGTAACGGCAAAAGATATTGCGGCAATTGGTATTACCAATCAAAGAGAAACCACTGTTGTTTGGGATAAAAATACGGGAGTACCGGTATTTCATGCGATTGTATGGCAGTGCCGAAGAACATCTTCGTATTGTGATTCGCTAAAGGAAAAGGGGCTTACGGATACCTTCCGAAATAAAACGGGCCTTGTCATTGATGCTTACTTCTCAGGAACGAAGGTAAAATGGATTCTTGACAATGTAGAGGGAGCAAGGGAGCGAGCAGAGAGAGGAGAGTTACTCTTTGGAACAGTAGAATCTTGGCTAATTTGGAAGCTTACAAAGGGTGCTGTACATGTAACGGATTATTCCAATGCATCTCGAACCTTACTGTTTAATATTAATGAATTAAAGTGGGATAAAGAAATTCTAGAAGAACTGAATATTCCAGAATCCATGCTTCCAGAGGCAAAACCATCGAGCTGTGTATATGGAACAGCGGATCCCGCTTTCTTTGGTGGGCCAATTCCGATTGCTGGAGCAGCGGGAGATCAACAGGCAGCTTTATTTGGTCAAACCTGTTTTAATGCAGGAGAAGCAAAAAATACATATGGTACAGGATGCTTTTTGTTAATGAACACAGGAGAAAAGCCGGTATTTTCAAAGAATGGATTGGTTACTACGATTGCATGGGGGTTAGACGGCAAAGTAAACTATGCACTGGAAGGTTCCATTTTTGTTGCAGGAGCAGCAATCCAGTGGTTAAGAGATGAAATGAAATTAATTGATTCTTCACCAGATTCCGAGTATATGGCACAAAAAGTAAATGATACAAACGGATGTTACGTTGTTCCAGCATTTACGGGTCTTGGAGCACCACATTGGGATCAATATGCAAGAGGAACCATCGTTGGCTTGACCAGAGGCGTGAATAAGTATCATGTGATACGTGCAACGCTAGAGTCTCTTGCATTTCAGGTAAATGATGTAATTCGAGCAATGCAGGCTGATTCTGGAATTGAACTTTCTGCACTCAAAGTAGATGGTGGAGCAAGCGCAAATAATTTTTTGATGCAGACACAAGCAGATATTATGGATGCACCAGTAAATCGACCAAATTGTGTTGAAACAACAGCTATGGGGGCTGCGTATTTAGCAGGTTTGGCAGTTGGATATTGGGAAAGCAAAGAAGATGTTATTAAAAACTGGGCCATTGATCGTGTGTTTGAACCAGAAATCAAACAAGAAGAGCGAGCTTGGAGAGTGAAGGGCTGGAACAAAGCCGTTAAATATGCCTATGGATGGGCGAAGGAAGATTAAATAGAGGGGGTTAAAATTATGTTGCCATATATTGCAGAGTTTGTTGGAACATTTTTATTAGTTCTGTTAGGGGATGGAGTTGTAGCAAATGTTACATTAAATAAGTCGGGAATGAAAGGTGGAGGAACGGTTCAAATTACAATTGCATGGGGGCTTGCTGTAATGCTACCTGCATTTATTTTTGGAGCGGCATCGGGAGCACACTTTAACCCAGCACTTACGTTAGCATTGGCTGCCGATGGAAGCATGGCTTGGAGTTTAGTTCCAGGCTATATTATATCTCAGTTCGCAGGTGCATTTATAGGAGCGGTACTCGTTTATATCCTATTTAAGAAACAATTTGATGAAACAGAAGATCCTGGAACAAAATTAGGGGTTTTCTCTACTCGACCATCGATTCCAAATAAAGCATTAAATATATTGAGTGAGGCAGTTGGAACGTTTGTATTAGTATTTGCAATTAAAGGGCTTTCACAAGTCAATGGGTTAGTTCCTGGTGCGGATAAATTATTAATATTTGGAATTATTGTATCTGTTGGTATGTCACTTGGTGGATTGACTGGGTATGCAATTAACCCAGCAAGAGATATTGGACCTCGTATTGCCCATGCAGTTCTTCCAATCAAAGGAAAGGGAAGTTCCAATTGGGGTTATGCAATTGTTCCATTACTAGGACCAATCCTAGGAGGGTTAGCTGCCGTAGCGTTATATGGCGTAATTCCATGGTAAAGACGAGCGTGATTTTGGTAAAATTCAAATAAATAGTTGCTGTGAGAGAAAAAAGAGCCAAGCAGATTATGTCTGAGAAAGACATAAGAATTGCTTGGCTCTAAAGTTGAAAGGAGATAGGTACATGTATGATGTTGTAATCATTGGTGCGGGGGTATCAGGCTGTGCAATTGCAAGAGAGTTATCAAGATATAAAGTAAAGGCCTGCGTGATTGAAAAAGAGGAGGATGTTTGCTCTCAGACGTCAAAAGCGAATAGTGGAATTGTGCATGCGGGGTATGATGCTATGCATGGTTCTTTAATGGCGCAATTAAATGTATTAGGAAATGAAAGAATGGAAGCGTTATCAAAAGAACTGGATTTTTCATACAAGAAAAATGGGTCATTGGTGGTTTGCCTTGACATAGAGGCATTGCCAAATTTATATAAGCTCTACGAAAATGGAATCGCAAATGGAGTGAAAGAGCTTCAAATTTTAACAAAAGAAGAAGTAATTGCCATTGAGCCTAATATATCAGAGAAGGTAATTGCCGCATTGTATGCGCCAACTGCGGGTATTGTCTGCCCATTTGGTCTTACCATAGCACTTGCTGAAAATGCTGCAACCAATGGAATTAGATTTTGTTTTGATACCAAAGTGGAGCATATTGTGAAAGTAAAACAAGGATTTTCAATTGATACCAATCGAGGAAGCATAGAAACCCAATATGTTGTAAATGCTGCGGGAGTTTATGCAGATGAAATTCACAATATGGTGAGTGAACAAAAAATCTATATTCAGCCACGCAGAGGGGATTATTGCTTGCTTGATAAGGAAACGGAAGGATTTGTCAAGCAGACGATTTTTCAACTTCCCGACCAGTTTGGAAAAGGAGTTTTAGTAGCACCAACGGTACATGGTAATACCATTGTCGGACCGACGGCCATAGATATTACAAATAAAGAAGAAAATAATACCACAGCAGAAGGCTTAAGCCATTTAATCAAGACAGCCGGAAATACCGTATCCAATCTACCAATCTATCAAGTAATCACTTCATTTGCAGGTCTTCGGGCACATGAAGAACATCATGAGTTTATAATTGAAGAAGTAAAAGATGCAAAAGGATTTATTGATTGTGCTGGAATTGAGTCTCCGGGACTAACTAGCTCACCAGCAATTGGCGAAAAAGTAGCATTGCTGCTAGCAGAGAAGTTGAGCTTACAGAAAAATCCACAGTTTGATGGCAGTCGACAAGGAGTACTAAATCCGAATACATTGAGTGCGGAACAAAGGAATGCTTTGATTGCAAAGAAGCCGGAATATGGGACTATTATTTGTCGTTGTGAATCGATTAGTGAAGGCGAGATTCTAGATGCAATTCATCGTCCGCTTGGAGCAAAATCTTTGGATGGAATAAAACGGAGAACCAGAGCAGGTATGGGGCGTTGCCAAGCTGGTTTTTGTATGCCAAAGACAATGCAAATTTTAGCAAGAGAGTTAAATATGAGTCTTTTGGAACTGACAAAGAATGGCGGAAAATCGACGCTTTTGTTTGAAGAAAGATAAGGGGAGGATGGGATGAAACAATTAGAGTATGACCTTGTGATTGTTGGAGCAGGACCGGCAGGTCTTTCAGCGGCCATTCAAGCAAATAAAGATGGAGTGGAGCGGATTTTACTGATTGAACGAGATAGGGAACTAGGTGGAATTTTAAACCAATGCATTCATAATGGATTTGGACTCCATACATTTAAAGAAGAGCTGACAGGACCTGAGTATGCACAACGCTATATTAATGAAGTGCACAAACGACACATTGAATATAAATTGAATACGATGGTAATTGATATTACTCCAAGTAAAGTGGTTACTGCGATGAATCGAATGGAAGGAGTGTTTGAAGTGAAAGCTAAGGCAATCATTCTTTCTATGGGATGCAGGGAACGTGCAAGGGGAGCGCTTAACATTCCGGGCTACCGTCCAGCCGGGATTTATTCAGCGGGTACGGCACAACGGTTAGTTAATATCGAAGGATATTTGCCAGGGAAAGAAGTGGTTGTTTTAGGATCGGGTGATATTGGATTAATTATGGCAAGACGAATGACATTAGAGGGGGCAAGGGTAAAGGTAGTAGTAGAAATAATGCCATATTCTGGAGGGCTGAAGCGAAACATTGTGCAATGCTTAAATGATTTTGAAATTCCATTAAAGCTCTCATATACAGTAGTGGAAATAAAGGGAAAGGAGCGAGTAGAAGGGGTGTGGATTGCTAAGGTTGACAGGAGGGGGCAGCCAATCGCAGGAAGCGAAGAATATTATTCTTGTGATACTCTTTTATTATCGGTAGGATTAATTCCAGAAAATGAGATATCAAAGAAGATAGGAGTAGAACTTTCCAAAGTTACAAAAGGACCTTGTGTCAATGAAAGTTTGGAAACCTGTGTATCAGGAGTGTTTGCTTGTGGAAATGTGTTGCATGTACATGATTTAGTGGATTATGTATCCGAAGAAGCAAGCTTAGCAGGAAAGAATGCGGCGAACTATATCAAACAAAAGGAGGAGAAGGAAAAGGCAGATGGAAGCTCATTTATGAAAGAAGTTACACTTATGCCAAGGGAAGGAATTCGTTATACCGTGCCTCAAAGTATACGTCCAGAATGTATGCAAGATGAACAAATGATTCGCTTTCGAGTGGATGATGTATATCGAAATCACTATGTTAGCGTTTACTTTGATAAGGAACGTGTTTTCCATAAAAAGAAAATGGTGGTTGCACCAGGGGAAATGGAACAGGTGGTAATATGCAAAGAACAAATTATAAAATATCCACAACTTTCAAAAATCATAATTAAGCTAGAGGAGGAGTGACATGGAACAGACGTTAATATGCATAGGTTGTCCTCTTGGTTGTTTGATCAGGGTGGAACTAGAAGAAGGAAAAATTAAAACTATTTCAGGAAATACTTGTAAACGAGGGGAAATATATGCTAGGAAGGAAATAATAGCACCCATGCGAATTGTAACCACAACCGTGAGGGTTGAGGGAGGAAACATGAAAATGATACCGGTAAAAACAAAAGGAGATGTTCCAAAGAGTAAAATAGGAGAAGTAATGGATGCATTAAAGGGTTTCGTTGTAAAAGCACCAATCTACATTGGCGATGTCATAATTCAAAATGTAGCAGGGACAGGAGTTGATGTTGTTGCAACAAAGCAGGTTCAATGAATTCTGATTTAGGAGAGCAACGGACGCAGGGAGATCTTGAAAATTGACGCAAAAAAAGATGTCTTGTATATATTATGTATTTGAATCAAAAGGGGAACGGCTACTAGAAAATCAAGCGCATAAACATTGCGTAAAACCTCAGATATATCTAAAATTGACTCTTAGGGGAGTCAATTTTAGATTGAGTTTATACTACATATGCTCAAATGATTTTCTAGTACCCGTTCCTCTTTTGATTCAACCGTAAGGCATTGGAGCATCTTTTTTTGCTGATTTTCTAAGAGAATCCGCGGTTGTATTTAACCATAAATACAGAATTTATTGGGTAGAGTAAGTCATGTCTTTCAAGGACTAAGATAATTGTGAATTCTGTGTTTAATCTTTAAAACAGACAGCGGAAATTTTCAAATGTCAACAAAAACAGTTCGATTAAGTAAATCTCGAAGAGAAACATACAGAGCCCGGAAATAGTCGTTAGAGTTTCTGCGTAGTGTTTATGCGCTTGATTTTTCTGGGCTCTGTATGTTTCTCTTCGAGAATATGAATACCTACCCCTGTTTTTGTGTCCGTCCCCCAAAATTTCCCGCGTCCGTTGACTAGTTAAACCAGAATTGAGTAAATTAATTCTAATGAAGGGGTTGCAACTATGCCAGTATGTGGTGTAGACTCTTTGTATGTAAAAGATGCAAAAACTAAGCAATTTGGGTATGAGCAAATACGTATTGAGCAAAAGGAGAAATGATTATGATGAACCCATCTATGTTACTAAAATTCAAGCAAGCAAAAGAAAAGTTTATTAAAAACCATCCGAAGTTTCCTCAATTTCTAAGTGCTGTGAATCGTGATGCAGTTGAGGAAGGAACCATTATCGAAATCCATGTAACCACACCAGAAGGAAAAACATTAAGTTCGAATATTAAGTTAAAAGAATCGGATGTGGAGTTAGTACATGAGTTACTAAAGCAGGTATAACCTTTTTTATAGGAAGATAGAGAAAATGAATCAAAAGAGGAAAGTATGAAGTGAGGAGTGAGTAAAATGCCAAGTTTAATATTAGAAGGGGGAACCTTTCGACCAATTTTTAGCTGTGGTGTAATGGATGCTTTATTAGAAGAAGATGTTATGTTTCCTTATATAATAGGGGTATCGGCAGGTATTTCAGATGGCATCTCGTATGTATCAAAGCAAATCGGAAGAAATATGGAGATTGGGAAAAAGTATCGAAATGACAAACGTTACATTGGCCTTGGAAATTATCGTTCACAAAAAAGTATTTTTGGCTTGGATTTTGTGTTTGGTGAAATTCCAAAAAAATTGGTACCCTTTGATTGGGATACCTATTTAAAATATGAAGGAAAGGTTCTTGTTGGAGTAACAAATGCTTTGACTGGAGAGGCAGAATACATAGATGGGATTCAATTTGATCCTAAGTTTACAATGTTTCGTGCAACTTGTGCACTTCCTGTCTTGTTTCCAGCAATTGAGCTAGGTGGAAATCACTATTATGATGGTGGAGTAGCGGATCCAATTCCAGTACGCAAAGCCATTATGGATGGAAATAAAAAACATTTAATTGTATTGACCAGGCCGGATGGATATCAAAAAACACTAAAGCGCGAAAATAGATTAGCAGCAAATCGGATTGGGAAAAAATATCCAAAAATAAAAGAAAAAATGCTAACGCGGCATATTTCCTATAACGAGACTGTAGAATATTGTGAGACGATTCAAAAAGAAGGAAACGCGCTTATTATTCGTCCGGAGTATCCAATAAACAGCTTCGAAAAAGATGTAAATACGTTAGAAAAAACATATCAACATGGGTATGATTTAGCAAAAAGTCAGATAAAAGAAATCAAAGCACTTTTTTTATAGAAAGATAAAAAAGGTGATTGCAACGATAATAAAAAGCTGCAATCACCTTATTTTACATAAATCAATAATTATAACTGTTCTACTTTTCTAACAGCGTTGGTTAACCAGTCACCTTCAAGACTCTCTACATCTTCTGAATCAATGGCCTTTGCAATAACAGGGGTTAAAGGAATCTGACCTAATACTTCCAAGCCATGTTTTGCAGCTACTTCATCGATATGGCTTTCGCCAAAGACATAAATCTTCTCACCGCAAGTTCCACATTCCACGTAGCTATAGTTTTCGATAATACCTAAAATTGGAATATCCATTTGTTTTGCCATATTTACGGCTTTTGATACGACCATTGAAACTAAATCCTGTGGAGATGTTACTATAAGAATGCCATCAAGTGGTATCGACTGGAATACAGTAAGTGGTACATCGCCAGTTCCAGGAGGCATATCTACAAACATATAATCAATATCTCCCCAGATAACATCTGTCCAAAACTGTTTTACGGTTCCAGCAATTACAGGCCCTCTCCAGATGACAGGTGTTTCCTCAGAATCCAGAAGTAAATTAATGGAAATCATTTTAGTCCCCATCTTACTTTCGGATGGGAAAATTCCGGTATCATTTCCCTGTGCCATGCCATGTACTCCAAATGCTTTCGGAATAGATGGACCAGTTATATCTGCATCTAAAATTGCGGTATCATATCCTAATTTCCGCATGCTTACAGAAAGGAAGGAGGTAACAAAAGACTTACCGACGCCGCCTTTTCCACTTACTACACCAATTACTTTCTTTATATTGCTTTGAGAATTCATTGGTTCTAAAAAATCTTCTTTGCTGGGCTTGCGTTGTTCACAACCAGATTCGCCACAGCTTGAACAGCTTTCTGAACATGTTTCACTCATTAAAATCACCTCATTTCTAATCATACTCAAATTTCTCTTTACTGTCAATCCATACTGTGATACAATACGGTTTAGTGTCTAAATGGAGGAATTACAAATGAATGATACAGCAGCAGATTTTTTAGGGAAATTAGATGAACTTGTTGCCTTAGCAAAAAAGAACAAAGGAGTTCTTCAAATAGATAAATTAAATAACTTTTTTAAGGAATTTAATTTAGATGTTGAACAGGTGGATAAGATTTATGAGCATCTAGAGACTAATAATATAGTGGTATTAGAACCAACCGAATTGGAAGATGAACCAAATGAAGAAGCACTGCTGGAATTAGAACAGGATGCACCAGAAGAGGCAGTCGAGGAATTCCGAGAGGATGTGTCTGTGGTAAGTGCTGCAATGTCGGATGATCCAGTAAAACTTTATTTAAAAGAAATTGGTGGCTATCCATTGCTAAGCATCGAACAAGAGATTGAACTTGCACAGCGAATTGAAGCCGGTGATGAAATTGCAAAGCAAACGTTAGCGGAATCAAATTTGCGTTTGGTGGTTAGTATTGCAAAACGTTATGTAGGTCGAGGATTGTCATTCCTTGATTTAATTCAAGAGGGAAATTTGGGCTTAATTAAGGCAGTTGAAAAATTTGACTATACAAAGGGTTACAAGTTTAGTACATATGCTACTTGGTGGATTCGCCAGGCAATTACTCGTTCGATTGCCGATCAATCGAGAACAATTCGTATTCCGGTACACATGTCTGAAGTCATTAATAAAACATATCGTGTTTCTAGAAATTTATTACAAGAATTAGGAAGAGAGCCTACCGAACAAGAGCTTGCAGATGCAATGAATCTTCCTATTGAAAAAGTTCGTGAAATTTTGAAAATTTCAGCTGACCCAATTTCACTTGATACACCAATTGGTGAAGAGGATGATAGTCACTTGGGTGATTTTATTAAAGATGATACAATCATAGGACCAGAAGATGCGGCTGCTTATGCAGTGTTGCAGGATCAGATTGCAAAGCTTTTAGATACCTTAACGGAAAGAGAGCAAAGAGTACTTGTTTTACGTTTTGGTCTAAAAGATGGAAGAACTAGAACCTTAGAAGAAGTTGGAAAAGAATTTAATGTGACGAGAGAACGTATTCGACAAATCGAAGCCAAAGCACTTCGAAAGCTAAGACATCCTAGCCGTGCACGCATGTTAAAAGGATATGACATTATGTAAATTCTGGTTTAGCTGGTCAACGGACGCGGGAAATTTTGAGATATCCACGCAAAAACAGGGGTAGGGTGTGTTACTCTCTAACAGAAAAATAGGAAGCCTGGAACAATCAAGCGCATAAACACTACGTAGAACCTCAAGGCAGCGACAATTTACTCGTGTGGGAGTAAATTGTCGTTAGAGTTTCTGCTTCGTATGCTCAAATGACTGTTCCAGGCTTCTTATTTTTCTGTCAGAGCTTTACGTAATTGGACTGTTTTTGCTGACGTTTGAAAATTTCCGCTGTCTGTTTTGAAGATTAAACACA
>JBGUEO010000019.1:0-82533 GCA_041821315.1 Velocimicrobium sp.
ATGCAACCAACCACATGGTACTGGGACGTAATTCAGAAAATGGAGAAAAGTCAGATTACGTCTATAATGGCCTGTTCATGAGAGTGAAGAACGTACAGAAACTGGAACAGACGGATAGTAGCTATGAGAATTATGGAGAGACTGCGGTAGGAAAAAGTAAGCAGGCCTTTGGGACGAAAGAAACGAACTATGTAATCGATTATCTGAGTGAAGCAAACAATGATCTGCTATCCTATGAAACTGGATTTGGAGCGACCAGAGTCACTTATGGACGTGGAAGTGAGCGTCTAAGCCAGAACGTGACAATTTATCCAGAGACACCGAAAAGCAATCGGACAGATATCGCTCAGGAAAACAATGGAAAATCTTATTTCCAGACAGACCGTCTAGGTAGCGTGTTGTTTGCATCAAATCAAGAGGGAGAAGTACTTCGATATGCAGATCGGGATGCGTGGGGAAACCTGCAAATACCGATGCAGGAAGAAATGAACTCTGCAGGAATAGCGGACAGCTTTGGGTTTACGAATTACAATTATGATCCGGTGTTAGACCAGTATTTTGCTCAGGCGAGATTCTATGATGCCAAGCAGGGACGGATGCTCGCTGTGGATCCAGTTAAAACAGGGCTTAATAGGTACCTTTATTGCAAGAATGATCCGTTAAACTATATAGATCCGCTAGGGGCTACCGCACAAAATGTGAAAGCTGGAGTTTCTATATCGAATAAAGGCATACTTACTGGGGCGGCAAATGCTTTAACTAGATATAAAAAAGCACTTTCATCCGTAGGGAATATTGGAAATGCTGGAAGTTCATTTACCAATACGAATAAGTGTTCTTCAAATAAGGGGAAGGGAAATCTCCATAGTTTAAGTATGATGGTAGATGATGATACATGGTATAGCCCTTCCACAGGGAATCAAATTGACAGAAAAACTGGAAAAGTTGTTGGGACTACTAAGGGGACGGCTAAACAAGGGTATCAGGATTCTACGATGAATCTAATCATGAAACTTGAGGGAACACCATTCTTAAAACCAAGAATTAATGATAACGGAACGATTACTATAGGTTATGGGTACGATTTCACCAAAGAAAGTGACCCTGATATGTTTAACAAATATTTGAAGGTAGATAGAAAAGGAAACATCGAAGTAGTTGGTAAAATATCTAATGAAGATGCAGCAGCAACTATCAAGAAAGTTGCAGATAAACTAGGAATTACTAGTGCTTTGGATGATTTCATGAATGGGAAAGGTTTTGGAAATAAAGTAAATCCATTGCTGTTTAATCAAAACCAATACGATGCCATATTTAGCTACTTTTATTCCAACGGCAAAAATGTATTTTCGAATTCAAAATATAATGAATGGATTGGGTATGGAGGAGAATATGCAAACCGAGCGAAAGAAAGAAAAGAGTTAAGAGACTATCTAATTAATAATAATGGAAATTATAACTCTAATATGATAATCGATTTATTTGTCAATAGCAAAGGGGCAAATATAAAGTATGATTATAAAGACAGGAGGGAGAATGAGGCCAGTGTATTTAGCCAAAAATAACAAACATACAAGGACAACTAAAAATGTAAGGATTTTGATTTTAATTATGTTATTATCTGTTTTCGTCTGTGCTTGTCAAAAAACAGACAATGACAGTAATTCCAATGTAGCACATCAGAGTGTGGAGGCTACACCTACCCCAAAAAATGATGAACTCAAGTGGAAATGGTATATAAAACCGGATAAATACAGTGATATGTATTTTATAGACAACGATATGATTGCAGTAACGGAAAATTACGAAAAATATGTAATAGTCAATACCAGTGGTGAAATAGTAATTCCATTTGAGTATTCAAGCGTATCAAGTTTTGAAGATGGTTTTGCATTAGTTAAAGACAATGAAAATACCTTTTTTATAAACAAAAAAGGAGAAAATGTTTTTGATAAAGTTTTTGAGGATGCTGATAGTTTTAGCGATGGTCTTGCTCCGGTTAAAAAAGATGGCCTTTGGGGTTTTATAGACAAATCAGGATATATGATAATAAAGAACCAATTTGATCAAGTGAATAGCTTTAATGAAAGCTTTGTAGCAGTTGAAGAAAATAATAAATGGGGGATGATAGATAGTTCTGGAAATATTGTTATCGATTTTCAATATGACTGTATCAACGATTTTCATGAAGGTATCGCTGCTGTAGCAAAAGATGGTAAATGGGGATTTATAGATAAGTCCGGAAATATTGTTACAGAGCTTCAGTTTGATAAAGTAGAGAATTTTTCTGAAGGTTTCGCTGCTGTTATGAAAAATGACAAGTGGGGATTTGTTGACAAAAGCGGAAAAATCAGCATTGATCTGAAATATGATGATGTTGGAAATTTTAGTGAGGGCAAGGCATCTGTTAAATTATCAAATTATAACGATGGCTTAGACGAATGGGCATATATTGATAGTAATGACAATATTGTTATTGATTTTTATCCATATGATGCTGCCGGTGACCAAATATTTAGCGTGGGTGAATTTCATGAAGGACTAGCTTTCGTATCCAAAACATTATTATCCATTATAGATAACAATGGTAAAAATATATTTTTGGGCGGTGGTTCAGAATTCTTTATAAGCTCATTAAGCTACAATAGTGAATATGATGCTATTCTAGCATATGTTTATACTGATGATGCTATGAAAAATAAGAAATATGGTCTAATGGGACTGACAGGGAATCAGAGACTAGAGCCGGTTTTTGATTACATAAGTGGGATATATGGTGACTATGTAATTGTGGAAAGTATTGTTAATGGAGAAAGTAAAGTGGGGTTAATAAAAATTTATGAAGAATAATTAAGGACATTAGTCATGGTGCGGAACCAACGTTCAACTTTCGCTTTCTGTGTTGGAGTATAGGGCTGGTCATAGTGGATAAGCGAACCCATTTCGTTACTGATGCTAGAGGAGGAAAAACCACATTTAAATACGGCGGAGGCGGAAATATGATCTCATACACCGATGCCAACCAAAACAAGTGGACATATGAATACGATGCCTTAAGCAGAATCACCGGTGTGACCGACCAAAAGGGAGGGAGTATAGCGCTTTCCTATGGCAGCAGAGGCGAACTGCGAAAGCTTACGGATCAGGAGGGGGCAGAGACAACCTACCGCTATGATACCCTTGGCCGGATGACTGAAATGAGCGATGCTATGGGCAACCGGGAAATCTACTAAGTGAAAAAGACCCGGAAGGCAATACAACCTCATATTGTTATTGAGGATAGGTAACAGAAACTATATAATGGTTATAGTCCATGTAGTGAGGGCGGGTAAAACTAATCATGGAGAAGTAAGACCTCGTACACCGATGCCGACCAAAAGGGAGGGCATATAGCGCTGGTTTATTTTAGAAAACTGAATAAAAGATATTACTATTGCAGATTATAACTGCAGCAGTAAAAATGTATTGCGGATTGCGATACAAAATGATATAATTAACTTAACAGAAAGGTGGTGTTTATATGGCAGCAAAAACAGCAAATGTGACAGCGCGTATACAACCAGATATTAAAGAAACTGCAGAGGCAATCCTTGATAGACTTGGAATACCCGTTTCAGTTTTTATTGATATGACTTATAGACAGGTAATCATGCATGATGGAGTACCATTTTCTCTTGATATTCCTCAGAAAATAGCAACAAGAGATACGCTATCTGCAGCAGAATTTAATTCTATGATGAAAAAGGGACTAGATCAGGCCAGGAGAGATGATTCACTTCCTGTATCGGATGCATTCCAAAGTCTAAGAGCGGAGATATAGAATGCCGGAAAACTATGAGGTTAAAATTACACGACAGGCATTAGAACAGATGAAAGAAATCGTTCATTATATCTCACATGAACTTTTAGCACCAGAAGCAACCTCTAACCTGTTGACTAACATGGAATTAACGATAAACTCCTTATCAGAGATGCCGGGAAGAATAACTCTTATCGACGAGGAACCTTGGCATTCTGAGGGAATTAGAAAAACTGCTGTGAAGAATTATTTAATATATTTTTGGATTGATGAAGAAAACAAGAAAGTTCAAGTAACAGCAGTAATCTATGAAAAAAGAGATCAGATTAAGCAATTATTGAAAATGGACTTTAATTAAATCGTAATTAAGTAAAAAGACCATTTACAGGGATATGTAATCGGTCTTTTTTCATGCGTCGCAGCTTACCACGATGCAGGACGTGTTGGAGGAAATGGACGTAGGTCCACTGATTGGAATATTCTGCTAAAAATACTGATGGTGATAGTATTTTCTTTACTTATGACGATCTTGACAACCTGTTAACGGTGGGCAATACTACAAATATATGCTTATGACACCAGCGGGGTGAAAGCATATATCTATGACAGTTTAAACCACCTAACAGAAATGGAGGATGAAAACGGCTATCGACAGTCCTTCTCGTATGACGCAGCTGGAAATATGATCTCGTACACCGATGCCAACCAAAACAAGTGGACATATGAATACGATGCCTTAAGCAGAATCACCGGTGTGATCGAACAAAAGGGAGGACATATAGCGCTTTCCTATGGTAGTAGAGGTGAACTGCTAAAGCATACGGATCAGGAGGGGGAGCCACGTCCTACCAGTATGATTCAATATAATCATGTTGTGTTACTATATGAGGGATGAATAGCTTTAAAGAAAATAGCTTTTGTTTTGGACACATGTTTCGCAATCTTGGTCAAAATATCTTGTCTTTCTTGTGATTCTTATGATTTCACGATATTTGGTCATAGTAGTTACCTCTTGATGGATTTATTTCCGGATTATTTAAAATTTCATAGCAACAGAAAAAGAAATTATTCATTGAAAAATAACCTATATCATGCATGTGCCTATACGTATGGACCGCCGATGGCGGTAGCTCCAATTGATAAACAACGTCAGGTTGTGGAATATGCAGTTACAGAAATTCCACGGGAAAAGATTAAATTAGGTATACCAAACTATGGGTATGATTGGACGCTTCCATTTGAAAGAGGAGTGACCGTGGCTAAAACCATTGGAAATGTAGAGGCGGTACAAATCGCTGTAAATTATGGTGTGATGATTGAGTTTGATGAGGTGGCAATGTCTCCATTTTTTCATTATACGGATGAAAATGGAATCGAACATGAAGTATGGTTTGAAGATGTCCGCAGTATGCAAGCCAAGTTTGATCTAATCAAGGAGTTTGCGTTGAAAGGCTGTGGATACTGGCAGATTATGAAACTGTTTCGGGCAAATTGGATTTTATTAGAAGATAATTTTTATATTCAAAAGAGCAAATAACAAAAAAGAAGAAAATCGAGGGAATGGACACTCGATTTTCTTCTTTTTTGTTATAGAAATTATTTGGTTTCCGTTGTTCCATTTTTCCATGCATTTATTTTCTCTCTGGTTGCTTCCAAAGTCTGTTTGCTGATATCGGGTAATTCACCACCGAATGATTTTGTCGCTTGGTCATATCCTTTTTCTATGGCATTCATTAAAGTATCAGCTTTGGATGGATCACCTCCGGCCAAAGCATAAGCAAATGAATAAAGGCGTTCTGAAGTTTGATTTACGCCCCAGTATCCATCTTCGGATACATCTTCTTTTGCCTGTGTGATATCCTCTATAGAAAACTTTAGATTACCAGATTTTAGAACATCTAAAATACTTTCTGAAATATCAAGCGTTTGTCCTTGCTTTAACAGTGTTTTCTCTACTAAATCCTTTAACTGTTGTTTTCGTTGATTTAAATCGTTCAAAAGATTTGTGATGGTTTCGGTATCCTTTTTATAACTTTTGCTTGTGGAATTAGACGGTTCATTTTTTTTACTGGATTCATAAACAACAGCATTTTTTTCATCACTCGAATTAGTGTTTGAAGTTGCCGCTTCCCGCTCTTTTTTTACAGAAGAAGTCGATGGATACGAAGTTGAAGACAGATAAGAACTTGCACCTGTTGCAGAAACATTATTTGAATTCATAGCTTTACCCTCCTTGGTATTATACGCCTATCTTGTTATAGGATATATCGGCAGCATGTCAAAGAAAGATTAGCGGAGAATTACATAATTTTGTGCATATTGAAAACACCATTCAACACAAGCCATACCAATTGTAAAAAATGTTAGTAAAATCATGATAAAAATTGCACCTCCATCATAGGTAAGTCTGCCCTCTTTATCTTGGAAATAAGAAAAGAGTACTTCGATACCAAGAAAGATGAAAACAATCGGCCAAAGTTTCATGATAAATGCATAGGAAATGGTTATTGTAAAAATATGAAGCATAAACAATAAACCAAATACTATAAGTGTAGCACCAAGAGTAAACGTTCCAACTTTGCGAGTTTTCATTTGGTATCCTCCGTTTCCTGTTCAACAAGCACCGTATCAACAGCAGTTGTGCTTGTGTCTTCTTCCGTGGTTTCATGGTTTAAAAGCTCAAATTTTTTCCCTTGTATCAGACGAATGCCAATGAACAGAATAAATACAGCCAAAACAAGTTGTGGTATTTTATCAAAGAAATATGAAATTTTCCCATAAAATTCCCAACCTATCAAAAGATAGCTTACCCCAGAGCTAAAGTTGGAGATTAGCAGGCTGGCACCAATTACGATACATGCAATTGCAATTATTTTTTTGAATTTGCCTTGTATAAGTAATGAAAGAGAAGAAAAATCCATGCCAGAGAAATAATTGTCTTCTAATTTGTAAAAATCTTCATCTTGCATTGAGTTTTTATTGAGTACATCAAAGAAGCTATAAAACCAAAGAACGGGTAGGATAAACAGCAAAGGTCCCATATTTAAAATAGTAGAAAAAAAGAAGGTGATACAAAGTAGTGTCATAAGAGAAATTCCTTGTTTCATAAATCCCAAATACATATGTCCTGCACCTGGAATTAGGGAAAAACAAAATGTTAAAAACTTACCTTTTCGTTTAATCATTAATCTTACCTCCATTATTTGTTTGTGGTTCATCAATAATGAATCGATTCATTTTATCATTTACCTGCTCGGTAAATTCATTCATCGAATCGTTCATATGATTGAGAAAGGTTTCAGAGTAACTCTGCGTATAAACAGGTGTTGGTAGAATCGTACTTGGATTCCAAAAACTTGAAAAAAGGAGAAAGAGAGCTCCGCACATAGCGGTACATACCCGAAGACTATAAAAGAAAAACTGCCGGTGTGTGGTAGCTTCTTTATTTTTTGATACTTGAAAAAGGATGCTCTCTTTTAAATTTTTTGGTGCAGGAAGAATCCGGTTATACTCAGAAAAACTTTCTGCAAATAGATCCGCACAATAAGTACAATGGGAGATATGCTCTAAAAGTTGACTGGTTTCATCGGTTGTTAATTCATTAGCATGGTATTGATTGAGTAATTTTTTATTAATATGTATGGTATTCATGATTATATCTCCTTTCTCCATTTACATTTTAATAAGTTTTTCGCACGATAAACTTGTGTTTGTATGGTCTTTGTCTTTTTGCCAGATGCAGATGCAATTTCTGCAACGGTCATTTCGTGATAAAAGTAGTTGATTGCAACTGTATCATAAGGAGGCTTTAGCGTGGTACAAAGTGATAAAAGATATTCTTTTTCATTTTTTTCAAGCAAAAAATCTTCCGGGGTTTTGTCTGAAATTTGAATACTCTTAAAATATTCATCATTAGTTGGGATGCTTCGTTTACCTGCACTTTTTATATAATCTAGGCATTTGTTTGTTGCAATTTTACTAATCCACGCTTGCTCGTTCTCACCGTCAAAAGAGGGGAGACTTTTATATACGGAAAGAAAAGTTTCTTGCGCTAAATCTTGTGCATCAAAACAATTATTTGTAATTTTATAGCAGATTGAATACACCAGGTTACTGTAGCTTTCCATTAACTGCTCAAAATATGGATTTGAATTTATGTTCCCCACCTCCTTGTTGTAGTTCAATTAATATAACGAAATAGAGTTCGATATGTCTTCAAATATTTAAAAAAATATGGTATCTTATGTATAGAAGTTTTATAGAAGTGAGAATAATCATGCATTAAATTTAGCGCAAGAGAGGGAATATACGTGAATCAAATAAAAATAAATTATCAAAAAGAATTAGAACAAATCATTGAAGCAAATCAAAAAGATAATAAAATACCTACGTTGTTTTTGCATAGTTGTTGTGCTCCTTGCAGTAGTTATTGTTTAGAATATTTGGCAGAGTATTTTGATATTACATTATTTTATTATAATCCAAACATATCACCTAAAATAGAATATGAAAAACGTGTGAATGAACAAAAAAGGTTAATCGAAGCTCTTAATAAAAAAGTAAAAATTCCTATAAAGATAGTAATTGGAAATTATGATCCAGAGCGTTTTTACGATACGGTAAAAGGGATGGAAAATCTTCCAGAAGGCGGCAAACGATGTTATCGCTGCTATGAACTTCGACTGATGGAAGCTGGAGTCTATGCAAAAGCCGGAAACTTTGACTTTTTTACAACAACATTATCAATTAGTCCCCTTAAAAATGCACAAAAATTAAATGAAATCGGAAGTGAAATAGCATCAAAACTTGAGATATCCTATCTACCTTCTGATTTCAAAAAGAAAAATGGGTATAAACGTTCCATTGAACTATCCAAAGAGTATGACCTATATCGTCAAAATTATTGTGGATGTATATATTCTAAAACAAATTAGAAGATTATTTTTTAATCAAAATTAAGGTGTTCAATAAATTGAGATTCAAAGTCTGGTGTATTTGCTAAATATAATACATCGGATTTTTCTATGAAAGCAGAAAGCCTTGTTGCAGCATCGATCTTTTGGGCATAGCGAATTGCTCCAAGTAAGGAAGTATTGCCGACAAGTTTTATTTTGTGCTCAAAACAGGAGGGAAAAAGCCCAATGGTCATTGCTCCATTTAAGTTAGTTGAACTTCCAAATGCACCTGCCAGATATATCGTCTCAATGTCACTTTCGTTGCATCCGTATTGGGTACAAAGCAACTTAATGCCTACACGAATTGCTGATTTTGCCATTTGAATTTCTCGAATATCGGATTGAAAAAAACGAATAGTTTCTCCTCCATTGGAAGATTTTGTTATAGGGAAACCACTACTAAAATAAGAGTCACAGAGAAGTCCCGTTTTATCAATTAATTTATTTTTTAATAATTCAGAAGTTAGTTCGATGATGCCGCTACCACAAAGACCGAGGGGACGTCCGTATTGCAGCGTTTTAAACTTGGTATCGCCGTTCTTGATTTCAACTTGATAAATGGCTCCTTTAATTGCAGCAATACCATATTTTATATTACCTCCTTCGAAAGCAGGTCCAGCAGCAGTTGAAGTTGTTAGAATTTTATTTTTATTTCCAAGAGCCATTTCTCCATTGGTTCCAAGATCTAAGAAAAAGCTAAGGGTATCTTGTTGATCCATGTTAATTGCATAAATGCCAGATACAATGTCACCACCAACAAAGGCAGAAATACCGGGAAGTATAACAACTGGACAAGAAAAGTCTTGTGTAGCAAGAACCTCGTTTGCTGGTAATGTTAGCGTATCGAGTGTTATGGGATGGAATGGATAGGCGGCAAGACCTTCACAGGAAAATCCAAGAAGTAAATGTACCATGGTAGTATTGGCTGCAATGATAATGGAGTCTACACATTCTCGGGTTTTTCCAGATTTTTTTAGGATAGAATCAATGCCTTTTACTAAATTTTTTTGAATTAAGGTTTGAAGCAGGATGGAAGACCCTTCTATGGAGGCTTTGATTCTAGAAATGACATCAACACCAAAGAAGCGTTGTTCATTTAATAGATTTTCCTCTATACGTAAATTAGTAAAGGGATCAATTGCTGTTATGGCAATGGTAGTAGTACCAATATCAATACAAATTTTCATAAAATCTCCTTTTGAAACAAGTAGTTGGTAGTTCTTATCTATAATTTACTGTATTATGCAATATTGGTCAAGGGGCTTGACAACAGAGGAGGCAGAGAGTAAAATCTAATAAGAAAATGATAATCGTTATCAATAAAAAACAATAGATGAGGTGACTTATGAGTGTTCTAAACGGACAAATTGGAACGGTTTATATTGTAGAATCTTTGCAAATGAAAGGAACAACATTAAGAAGATTAGAAGCACTAGGACTTACACTTGGAACGAAAATTACAGTGCTTAATAATAAAAAAAGTGGTACCGTTATTTTTATGGTGCGGGGAACGAGACTAGCTGTTGGAAGAAAAATTGCCAGTGCTATTTTAATACGGGAGGAATCGGCATGAGAGAGGAATTAAATGTAGCATTTATCGGGAATCCAAATTGTGGAAAAACTACGCTATTTAATGCATACACAGGTGCTAGGCTAAAGGTAGCAAATTGGCCAGGGGTTACGGTTGAAAAAAAAGAAGGAGCGATGAAATATCATGAGCATCATTTCAATTTAGTAGATCTTCCGGGTATCTATAGTTTAACTTCCTATACAATGGAAGAAAAATTAAGCCGCCAATATATCTTAGGAGAAGATGTTGATGTGATTGTTGATGTAGCAGATGCATCTTCTTTGGAACGAAATTTGTATCTAACCTTACAACTCATTGAATTAGGAAAACCAGTAATCCTTGCGTTAAATATGATGGATATTGTGGAAGAGAGAGGAATGGAAATCGATTTGCATCGATTGCCTGAGATGCTTGGTGTTCCATGTATTCCTGTTTCGGCCAGAAGAAAAACAGGACTTGATATTTTAATGCACACCGTAGCGCATCATAAAAAAAAGACAACGGATAGTAATTTGGAACATCATCATTACTGGCAAAACAAAGAGACAAGGGGGAGACATAGGCATCAACATCATAGAGAGTATGCAGTTGTTTATTCCGATCAAATCGAAGATAAGATTGATTCTATTATTGTAAAGCTTACTGAAAAAGACCCGAATATTTCCAATATGCGTTGGCATGCAATTAAGTTGTTAGAAATGGATCAAGAAGTTATGGAACGATATGACATTGATTTAAGTGATGTCATGGATCATTCCTATGAGTCTCAAATTATTAATGAAAAATATGACTTCATTGAAGAAATTATTGAGGAAGTATTAGTGAATAAAGATACAAAAGCTGCATCAACCGATAAAGTTGACCGTATTTTGACCCATCGTATCCTGGGAATGCCAATATTTTTAGGAATTATGGCACTTGTATTTATACTAACCTTTGCGGTAGGTGATTTCCTAAAAGGTGGTTTTGAAGTTGGATTGAATGCATTTTCCTATGGTGTATTTCATGGACTAGCATATCTTGGTGCTAGCGACCTTATTGTATCATTAGTTGTAGATGGAATTATAGCAGGAGTTGGAGGAATTTTATCGTTTCTTCCCAATATCTTTATTTTGTTTCTTGCATTGGCTATTTTAGAAGATAGTGGATATATGTCAAGAGTAGCCTATGTAATGGATGGGCTTATGGGTAAGATGGGATTATCTGGGAGAGCATTTATTCCAATGCTATTGGGATTTGGATGTAGTGTGCCAGCTATTATGGCTTCTCGTGCATTAGAAGATCCTAAGGATCGCTTTCGTACGATTTTTATTACTCCATTTATGTCATGTAGCGCGCGACTGCCTATTTATGTTTTGTTTTCTCAATTGTTCTTTGGAAAATTTGCAGCGCTCGCAGCATTTTCAATGTATGTAATCGGGCTTGTCGTTGCAATCGTAATTGCCTTACTTATGAATCAATTTGGAGGAAAAAGGGAAATTAATACGTTACTTATTGAGCTTCCAGAATATAAGGTACCAAATGCAAGAACCATTTTTATTTACGTTTGGGAAAAAGTAAAAGATTATCTTACCAAAGCGGGAACGACAATTTTTATAGCGTCCATTATCATATGGACAATCCTTAATTTTGGGCCAGGGGGATTGGTTTCTAATATGGGAGACAGCTTTGGAGCAATGATAGGCAAGGTATTGGTTCCTATCTTAAAACCAGCAGGTCTTGGGATGTGGCAGATTGTGCTTTCCTTATTTTCAGGAGTTGCTGCAAAAGAAGTAGTAGTTTCAAGCATGGCGGTACTATTTGGAATTAATAATGTGAATTCAACGAGCGGCATGCTTCAAATGTCAAATGCATTAACAAGTCAGGGGTTTACGGCTCTAAATGCGTATGCGTTCATGATATTTTGCCTGTTATATACACCATGCGTGGCTACGGTTGTAACCATTAAACGGGAATTGCATTCAACAAAATGGGCTTTGTTTTCCATTGCGTTTCAACTTTTTATTGCTTGGGGTGCAGCTACTTTGGTTTATCAAGTGGGAAGTCTTTTTGTTTAACAAATTAGGAATGAAGTTAGACTTGAAAGTTATATAGAGATACGATATAATAAGTTTATGAAGACAAAGATTCATAAGTTATTAGAAAACTGTCCAATTATTACGGCAGTAAAAGATCAAAAAGGACTAGAGCGCTGTCTGGAGTCAGAAAGTAAGATTGTATTTGTACTATTTGGAGATGTTTGCACGATAGCAGATATTGTAAAACGCATAAAAGAATCTGGACGTGTAGCAATGGTTCATCTGGATTTGATTAGTGGTCTTAGTAATAAAGAAATTTCGGTGGATTATATCAAAGAATATACCTTGGCAGATGGAATTATTACTACAAAGCCACCACTTATTAAAAGGGCAAAAAGCTTAGATTTATTTACGGTACTTCGTTTGTTTGTCATTGATTCGATGGCATTTCAAAACGTAGAAAAGCTAGGAAGTGCAGTCAAACCAGATTTAATTGAGATTTTGCCAGGAGTGATGCCAAAGGTCATTCAAAAAATATGTAAACTAACAAGAATACCAATTATTGCAGGCGGTTTGATTCAAGATAAAGAAGATGTAATGAATGCGTTATCAGCGGGTGCAATTTCGATTTCGAGTACAGATGAATCCGTATGGTTTTTATAAAATTAAATAAATATTGCGAGAGAGATGAGTCAAGCAAAGGGTATGTGATATAAAATCACATGTTTTTTGTTTGGCTCATTTTTTTTTGTAATAAAATTTGTAAAAAGAAAAGGAGTATAGGTTATGTATGATGTTGTGATTATTGGAGCTGGAGTAATCGGAAGTTCTATTGCAAGGGAACTCTCAAAATTCCAGTTAAATACTTGTGTATTGGAACGGGAAGAGGATGTATGTGAAGGAACTTCGAAAGCAAACAGTGGAATCGTTCACTCTGGTTTTGATGCAAAACCAGGATCACTAAAAGCTAAGCTTAATGTGGCGGGCAGTAAAATGATGGAACAATTGTCAAAGGATCTAGATTTTCCTTACCGAAAAAATGGATCAATTGTGCTTTGCTTTCGTGAAGAAGATATTGGAAAACTTGATGCATTATGCGAGCAGGGAAAAGAAAATGGAGTGGATGGGATTCGTATTGTAAAGGGAGAGAATATGAAGAAACTAGAACCCAATATTTCCAATGATGCAGTGGCTCTATTATATGCACCAACTGGAGGGATTGTGTGTCCATTTAATTTGACGATTGCAATGGCAGAAAATGCAAATGTAAATGGGGTTGCATTTAAATTTGGTTGTGAGGTAGAACAGATTGAAAAAATAGAGGAGGGATATCAATTAAAGACCTCTCTTGGAACCTTTGATGCAAAGGTAATTGTAAATGCAGCTGGAGTCTATGGAGATATTTTTAATAACATGGTAAGTAAACGGATACTTTCAATCACTCCAAGACGGGGTGAGTATTGCCTCCTTGATAAGAAGGTAGGAGATTTTGTAGATAAGACGATATTTCAATTGCCGACAAAATTAGGAAAGGGAGTTCTTATTACACCAACGGTGCATGGCAATCTTATGATTGGACCCAATGCCAATGATATAGAGGATAAGGAAAATGTTGAAACAACACGTGAAGGGATAGAAGAAATTTTAGAAAAGGCAAGGCTGAGTGCGAGTAATGTTCCAGCAAGTCAAGTAATAACCTCGTTTGCTGGACTTCGTGCACATGAAGTTGGGGATGATTTTGTAATAGGAGAAGTGAGTGATGCAAAAGGATTTTTCAATGCGGTAGGAATTGAATCACCGGGGCTTTCTAGTGCACCGGCGATTGGTATAATGATAGCCGAACAGGTGGAAGAATATTTACTTCCTCCCAAGAAAAAAAATTTTATTGCAACAAGAAAGGGAATGGTGGATATCGCACATGCGACAAAGGATAGAATTTCAGAGCTTGTGAAAGAAAGGCCAGAATATGGAACAATTGTTTGTCGATGCGAAATGGTTACAGAAGGTGAAATTATCGATGCAATTAAAAGACCGCTTGGAGCCAAAACAATGGATGGGATAAAGCGGAGAACAAGAGCTGGCTCAGGTCGTTGTCAGGCTGGATTTTGTACACCGAAGACAATGGAAATTTTAGCAAGGGAATTGGACGTCTCTCCACTTGATATTACAAAATCTGGAAAACAGGCGCGCCTGTTGGTTGGGTATGATAAGGAAGACTTATAGGAGGATAAAAGGATGAACTATGACATTGTAATTATAGGTGGAGGACCAGCCGGACTTGCGGCAGCAGTTTCCGCAAAGAACAATGGAATTGATCGTATATTAATACTAGAGCGAGATAATGAGCTAGGAGGTATATTAAATCAATGCATACACAACGGATTTGGATTGCATACGTTTAAAGAAGAGCTAACAGGACCAGAATATGCAGCTCGATTTATTGAAGAGGTCAAACAGTTACAGATTGAATATAAACTAAATACTATGGTACTCGACATTTCTCCTGATAAAAAGGTAACCGTTATGAATAAGAACGAGGGATTGTTTGAAGTAAACGCAAAAGCGATTATTCTAGCAATGGGATGTCGTGAGCGTTCCAGGGGATCTCTTAATATTCCAGGTTTTCGCCCAGCAGGAGTATACGCAGCGGGAACAGCACAACGGCTTGTTAATATAGAAGGTTTTTTGCCAGGGAAGGAAGTTGTTATCCTAGGTTCTGGTGATATTGGATTGATTATGGCAAGAAGAATGACGCTAGAAGGAGCAAAGGTTAAGGTAGTTGCTGAACTTATGCCTTATTCTGGGGGGTTAAAGCGGAATATAGTACAGTGCCTGGATGATTTTGATATTCCACTAAAGCTAAATCATACGGTAACACAGATTCATGGAAAAGAACGGGTAACGGGAGTGACACTTGCACAGGTGGATGAAAACAGAAAACCAATCGAAGGTACTCAAATGTATTATTCATGTGATACGCTTCTACTCTCTGTTGGGCTGATACCGGAAAATGAACTTAGTAATAATTTGAAAATAAAAATGGCACCAGTTACTTTAGGACCCGAAGTGAATGAAAGTCTGGAAACCAGCAAGGAAGGGGTATTTGCCTGCGGCAATGTGCTTCATGTACATGATTTAGTGGATTATGTAACGGATGAGGCAAAGGCAGCTGGAAGGAATGCAGCAAAATATATCCGAGGGGAAAGGGGAAATGGACAAGCAATTGAGCTTATTGCTTGTGATGGTGTGCGCTATACCGTACCAATGTATATTAACCCAGAAAATATGGAAGAGGAAGTAACCATCCGTTTTCGCGTGGGGAAAGTGTACAAAGATGCTTACATTTGTGTCTCTTTGGATGGATTGGAAGTAATTCATCGAAAGAAAAAAATACTAACACCAGGTGAAATGGAGAATGTTCGACTAAAACGGGACAATATTTTGGCACAAGGTAATTTAGAAAAAATAACGATACGAATTAGGGAGGATTGACCGATGGCAAAAAAAGATTTAATATGTATAGGATGCCCATTAGGCTGCATGCTTTCTGTAGAAATGAGGGAGGAACAAGTAATAAAAGTGGAAGGAAATACTTGCCCGAAGGGCGAAGAGTATGCGCGAGCGGAATGCACAAATCCAACCAGAATTCTAACTTCAAGTGTAGTAGTAGAAGGGGGTAAAATTGCTATGGTTTCGATAAAGACAGAAACGGCAATACCAAAGGATCGGGTACGTGCGTGTATGAAAGAATTAAAGGAAATAAAAATAGCGGCGCCAATTAACATAGGGGATGTTATAATAAAAGGAGTAGCAGGAACGGGCGTAAATGTGGTTGCAACAAAGCAAGTAGAGGTAAAATAAAGTTGGAGGAGCTTATGGGAAAATATATTGTAGCCTTGGATCAAGGGACAACAAGTTCAAGGTGTATTTTATTTGATAAACAGGGAAAGGCATGTAGTGTAGCACAAAAGGAATTTACGCAGATTTATCCAAAACCCGGGTGGGTAGAACATGATCCAAGAGAAATCTGGTCTTCTCAATTTAGTGTAATGGTGGAGGCAATGGGTAAGATAGGAGCAACTCATGATGATATTGCAGCGATTGGGATAACCAATCAACGTGAAACAACGATTGTATGGGACAAGAAAACAGGTGAGCCTATTTATCATGCAATTGTTTGGCAGTGTAGAAGAACTTCGGGGATTATTGATGAGTTAAACCAAAAAGGGTTTCATGAGTATATTCATACAGTGACAGGATTAGTGCCAGATGCTTATTTTTCGGCAACCAAGGTGAAATGGATATTAGACCATGTGGAAGGTGCAAGAGAACGTGCAAAAAGTGGGGAACTTTTGTTTGGAACGGTAGATACATGGCTTATTTGGAATCTTACAAAAGGAGCAACATATGTTACCGATGTTACGAATGCATCGCGTACCATGATGTTTGATATCCATAAATTAAAATGGGATGAGACGATTTTAAGGGAATTGGATATTCCAGAGAGAATGTTACCCAATGTCATGCCTTCTAGTTGTGTGTATGGATATACTTCACCGGATGTGGTTGGAGGAAGAATTCCGATTGCAGGTGCAGCAGGAGATCAGCAGGCAGCACTCTTTGGGCAGTGTTGCTTTGAAGCAGGTGAAGTAAAAAATACATATGGTACAGGATGTTTTCTGCTTATGAATACAGGTAAGACTGCGGTGAAGTCAGACAATGGACTTCTTACCACCATTGCAGTTGGCATTGATAATCATGTGGAGTATGCGTTGGAGGGAAGTGTGTTTATTGCAGGTGCAGCAATTCAGTGGCTTCGGGATGAGCTGCGGATGATTAAGAGCGCAGCTTCGAGTGAAGAATATTGTAATGCAGTCGAAGATACAAGGGGAGTTTATGTGGTACCTGCATTTACTGGGTTAGGAGCACCATACTGGGATCAGTATGCAAGAGGAGCGATTCTTGGATTAACAAGAGGAGCATCCAAAGAACATTTGATTCGCGCAACGGTCGAATCATTGGCATACCAGGTTTCTGATTTAATTGCGGCAATGGAAGCAACATCGGGAATTCATCTAAAGACTTTAAAAGTAGATGGAGGAGCATCTGCAAATAACTTTTTAATGCAGTTTCAAGCAGATATTTTGGATGTAGAGGTGGCTCGTCCAAAATGCATCGAAACCACAGCACTTGGGGCTGCATACCTAGCGGGTTTAGCTGTCGGATACTGGAAAAATAAAGAAGATATCAAAGAAAATTGGATGATTTCGAGTGTTTTTGAACCAGATATGGACGATGAAGTTAGAAAAAAATCGTTAAAAGGATGGAAAAAAGCAGTGCGTTGTGCATTTGATTGGGAAAAAGATGACGAATAAGGGCTTGACGTTTGCTGAATTTGTGATAAAATGTAATTTCAGGTAAAATTATACATAGGTTTAGTTAGAAGGATGTGAAATAAGTTGAAAGCAATAATTAAGTTGAATGGACCAGATGATGTAAGAGAATTTGTTGCAAAAGCAACAAGATGTGAGTTTGATATTGATATTTTCTACAATCGGTTTATTGTAGATGCAAAATCATTATTGGGAGTACTCAGCATGGATTTATCAAAGGCATTATCAGTTTGTTGTAGAGGATATGACAGTGAATTTGAGCATACGTTAAAAAAATATTCTGTTGCATAAATGGAATGAAAATCTTATGATTAGTTGGTAAAAAGAGGCTGTTGCAAAGGTTGCAACAGCCTCTTTTTACTAAAATGTGAAGCTAGAAATAAGGAGCCATTTATCGAATTTGGTTAATTCATTGGATTCATAATGATATCCTCACGAAGGAATGAGAGTAACGTTTCAGGGAGTAAGGGACGACTAAATAAAAAACCTTGAATAATGTCACAGTTTTCTGAATGTAAAAGTTCACATTGTTCATTTGTTTCAACTCCTTCTGCAACGACTTTGATATCAATATTATGAGCCAAAGAAATAATGGACGTTGCGATATAATTATCTTTCGAATATAGACAAATATTATCAATAAAAGATTTGTCAATTTTAAGTGCTGTAATGGGCAGTGTTGTTAAGTATTTGAGAGAAGAGTAGCCAGTTCCAAAGTCATCGAGTGCAATTTGAACACCTATTTTTTCAAAGTCCTTTAATACAGAAACGGTATCGATCAAAGAAGCGATAAGTGTGCTTTCTGTAATTTCTAAAGCCAAATATTTGCTTGGAAGGTTTGTATCGATGAGAATCGTTTGAATGGTTTCTACAAATCCTGGCTTTTTAAGCTGAAGCGAGGAAATATTAACAGAGACCGTATAAGGAGTTATATTGGCGTCTAATAATGATTTGTTGAATTGACAAGCTTCTTTTAATGCCCAAGTACCAAGATCAATAATGAGTCCGCTCTCCTCGGCAATTGGTATGAATTCGTTGGGAGAGAGTTGACCTAATTTTTTACTGTTAATACGCATAAGAGCTTCATAGCCTATAATTTTTTTTGTATTAATATCAACCTGTGGCTGATACATGAGGTATACTTCTTCGTTTACGATTGCACTTCGTAGTACATCAAGTATTTCGTTTTTTCGCTTGAGTTCATCACTCATGCTTTTATCAAAAACAGAAACCCGATTCTTTCCGTTATACTTGGATTGATACATTGCTATATCTGCATTTTTTATTAAAGTCTTGTGGGTAGCTCCGTGAAATGGGTAGACGGAAATCCCAATACTTAGGGAGATATGTATGGTTTCTTCATGCATCATAAATGGAAGTGAAAAAGATTCAATTAATAATTGTGCAAATTTCTGCGCTTCCTCAAAAGAAGAAATATTATATTTGAATATTAAAAATTCATCGCCTCCAAGACGAGCAACTATATCATGGTCATGAATCCAAGAAGTAAGTTTTTTTCCTGTTAAGTTTAATATTTCATCCCCTATATCATGGCCAAGTGTGTCATTGATTGTTTTAAAATTGTCTAGATCAATAAAGTAAATAGCATGCATAAGAGAGGTATTTTCTTCTTTAGAAAAAATCATTTCGATTTGTTCTAAAAAGGACAGTTTGTTGGGTAGACTGGTTATGAGATCATGGTAGGCTAAATATTCAATATGATTATAATTGGATCGAATCTCCTCTTCATTGTTTAAAAGCTGTTCATGGAGTGAGGATAAATCGTCATAGCTTGATTGAATAATTTGAATCATTTTATTGAAGTTTTTGGATAAGTCGCCTATTTCATTTTTACAATCAATCTCACACCGAACATTTAATTCACCATTGGATACTTTTTTAATTGTATCCCGAAGCCTAAAAATGGGTGCAGTATAATAGCGGGAATATAGGTTAGATGCAAAAATGATGAGAATAAACATAACAAAAAAGCAGGCAAACAAGGTATAAAGAATAATAGAAGCACCTCTTGTAATTTCAGAAGTATTTTGGTTAATTAAAATGAAAAAGTCCGTACCTTTGATGGAAGAGATCACACTCAAACGACGCTTGTTTGCGTAGCGTTCCACGAATGATTTTGTTGGTGCAGCATGTTTTGTATCAAGGTGAGAAAGAATCGAATTATTTTGAATCAAAGTGTTGATGAATGAATGATTTTTTGCGTATAAGATGGTTCCATCTTTGTCTAGTAACAAAATCTCGCCAGTATTTCCTAAAGAATAATCAAACAGATAGTCAAAATAAGAAATTTTAACGCTACTTTGCAGGTAACCGATTATGGTAGCGTGTGATGAAAAAAGTGGCCGTGTTATATGAATTAAATAAGAACTACCAATGGTAGAAGCTGAAAAAGTAATGGAAAGCTGATCAGTTTTTTGCTTATCTGGAAGTAAAAGGGTCTCATCCGATTTGGTAGAGAAACCTATTTTTGTAGTTGCAATAACATGTCCATCCGCATCATAAAGACACAGGGATCGTATGTATGGATATTTGGAAGCAATCGTGGATAAAGAAGATTGAATGCTTTCTAGGTTATTATCAGAATCAGTTGAGTTGGATGTTTTATTTTTTAGAAGAGAGGATTCGAAGAGCCAGTTGGTTGACTGATTATTCAATTCATAAATCTGTGTATTTAGAACCAAAGAAATCTGAGAAGAGCTATATGTTACTAGGTAATTAAGATCGCCTTCTCTGGAAGTGATAAGTGTTTTTTCTACATAAAAATAGGTAAGGATACATATAATGGTGGCAGGAATAATAGAAAATAAGATTAAAATAATACGCAACGATTTTTTTATTGGCATATATGCTCCTTTTTTCGAAATGTGTAATATGATTTTTGTGATAAAATACATACAATCATTTTACCAATTTTCGGGTTAGTATGCAACAAATAGCATAACAGAGGCGTTAAAATTTTATAAAATAGTTGAAAAATGAAAGACTAGACGGTATACTTGTTTTGTTGAGCAGTTAGAAAAAGAAAGGTAAGTTTTATGTATAAGTTAATATGTCGTGATGGGAATGCAAAACGCGGAGAATTTAAGACCATTCATGGAACCATACAAACTCCAGTTTTTATGAATGTTGGTACGGCAGCGGCAATTAAAGGAGCGGTGTCAACACAAGATTTGCAAGGGCTAAAGACGCAGGTAGAACTGTCTAATACGTATCACCTTCATGTGCGAACAGGAGATAGCGTAATTAAACAACTTGGTGGGCTTCATAAATTTATGGTATGGGACAAGCCAATTCTTACTGATTCAGGTGGTTTTCAGGTTTTTTCGTTGGCTAGCCTTCGAAAAATAAAAGAAGAAGGTGTATATTTTAACTCTCATATTGATGGAAGACGGATATTTATGGGACCGGAACAGAGCATGCAAATTCAGTCAAATTTAGCTTCTACGATTGCCATGGCATTTGATGAATGCCCCCCACATCCAGCAACGAGGGAATATATGCAAAATTCAGTAGACCGAACAACTCGTTGGCTGAGACGTTGCCAAATTGAACTAAAACAGTTAAATGCACAAGAGGGAACCATTAATAAAGAGCAGATGCTGTTTGGTATTAATCAAGGGGGAACATTTGATGATATTCGAATCGAACATGCAAAGCGTATTTCAGAAATGAATTTAGATGGTTATGCACTTGGTGGATTAGCTGTTGGAGAAAGCCATGAGCAGATGTATCATATCATTGAAGAGACAGTACCGTATCTTCCTCTTGAAAAACCTACTTATCTTATGGGTGTAGGAACTCCTATTAATATTTTAGAAGCCGTAGAGAGGGGAGTCGATTTCTTTGATTGTGTGTATCCGGCAAGAAATGGAAGGCACGGACATGCCTATACCAATCATGGGAAAATGAATCTTTTAAATGCAAAGTATGAGCTTGATATGAGACCAGTCGAAGAGGGGTGCCAGTGTCCCACCTGTAAGACATATAGTAGGGCTTATATTCGCCATTTACTGAAAGCAAAAGAAATGTTAGGTCTTAGATTGCTTGTGATGCATAATCTTTATTTCTATAATAACATGATGGAAGAAATAAGAGGTGCCATTGAGCAAGGAATATTTAAGGAATATAAAAAACAAAAAATCGCTGGATTTGAAGAAGGCGAATAATTTTAGGAGGAACAAAATATGAGTTTATTTCCAGTTTTAGCATCAACATCAACCGGTGGTTTAGCAATTACAGTGGTCTATATTGTAGCATTGGTTGGAATTTTTTATTTCTTTATGATTCGTCCACAGAAAAAACAGCAAAAAGCGCATGAGGTGCTTTTAACTACAATTGCTATCGGGGATAGCATACTTACAAGCAGCGGATTTTACGGTGTTGTTATTGATGTAACGGATGATGTCGTAATCGTTGAATTTGGCAGTAACAAAAATTGTCGTATTCCAATGAAAAAAGATGCAATCGTAGAGATTGAAAAAGCAGGCGGTGTTGAAAATTAAGATGCTCTTAGAATGAATCCAAAAGGTCTTCCAAAATCAAATGTTATGATTTTGGAAGACCTTTATTATTTTTGCTTATTATTTTGCAGTAAGCGGTATTTTTCCATGGAATCAAGTAATTCATAGGGAATCTTTAGATTTCCGCGTCCGATACCGATTTCAATATCAGGCTTTAGAGTACCGTGAAAATCAGAGCCGCCAGAAATTAAAAGCTCATATTTGCGAGCGAGGGAGCGTACATAGGATTCTTCGTTATTTACATTACCGGAATAAATGGCTTCGATACCGGCAAGACCAGCAGACTTTAGGCGGGTAAGTAGTGTGCAAATTTGTTTTTCATTTAAATGATATAACAGGGGATGAGCTAGAATAGGAATCCCTCCGGCCTCTTTTATCAAAGCAATGGAATCTTCAGGACTGATGTATTTTCTTGCAACATAATAGGCTCCCTTTTCATTTAGATACGTTACGAAAGCATCTTTTATAGTTTTAACGTATCCTTTTTTATATAAAAGTTTTGCAAAATGAGCACGTGTGAGAATTGATTTTTTATCTGCATTATGTAACTCTTCTATTGTAATTTCTATACCAGCATCTCGCAAGTTGGAGGCCATTTGCTCATTACGTTTTTCTCGTTCCAATACGGCGCGTTCTAGACTGGAACGTAAATTTACATTGGTATGGTCTACGAATAGACCAAGTATATGGATGTCTCGTTCTCCGAAACCTGCAGATATTTCTACTCCAGGAATCAATTCAATATGAATTCCTTGCGTATTGAGTCGTTTGCTTGCTTCTTGTGCTTCGTTAATTCCAAGAATAGTATCATGATCTGTGAGTGCAATTGCTGTCAGATTCTTATCAGCTGCATGGATTACAAGCTCACTGGGGGTTAGTGTTCCATCGGATATGCAAGAATGAACATGTAAATCAATATATTTCATAAGGCTCTCTCTTTCTTTTTGTGATTGGAAACGTGGTATCGTATCGTTAGAGAATATAGCTAAATAAAAGGGCAATGTTCAAAGCAGTCACAATAAGACCGATTACCCATAAAAAAATACGATCTACGCTTGTATTCGCATGTTTTCCCATAACTTCCTTTGAGGATGTTAGGTAAATTTGAAGAAAAATAGAAATAGGAAGCTGAATACTTAGAAACATTTGTGAATAAATCAGACCTTGAAATGGACTGCGGATGAAGAAAATTATAATGGTTGATAGAATCAAAGTGAGGCCAACACCTAGTTTTGTGTGGTCGTCTTTAATATCATACGGTTCTTTGAATATACCAGCAAAAATACTGCCACCTGCCATGCCAGCTGTAATCGAAGATGAAATTCCGGCAAAGAGTAAAGCCAATGCGAACACAACAGATGCAGCATTTCCTAATAAAGGCTTAAGCATTTGTTGTGCCTGATTTAATTCATCGACATGAAGGCCATTTGTAAAAAATGTGGTTGCTGCTATCAAAATCATGGCACTGTTAATTGCCCATCCAATTATCATGGAAAATAAGGTGTCGAGAAATTCATATTTTAATTGTTTTTTGATAACATGTTCATCTTGAAGATTCCATTGACGGCTTTGGATGACTTCTGAATGCAGAAACAGATTATGAGGCATGACAACAGCACCGAGTACACTCATAATGACGGGAATCGATCCAGCTGGAAAGCTTGGAGTTACCCAACTGGTAGCAGCTTGTCCCCAGTCTACATGAACCATACATAATTCTATCAGAAAGGAGAGACCAATTAAAGAAACAAAGCCCATAATTAATTTTTCTAATTTTTTATAAGAATTGGTAAAAAGCATAAGTAAGACGAAGACTAATACAATTACGGTTCCGACTTTAAGTGGTATCGAAAATAGCATATTGAGGGCAATTGCCCCACCAAGAAGTTCTGCCAGAGCGGTAGATACAGCAGCCAGCATGGCAGTAAATAAAATAATTCGGCTTGTTTTGGGTTTTAAATGCATGGTTGCTGCTTCTGAAAGACAGTTACCAGTCGCAATACCAAGATGAGCTGCATTGTGTTGTAAAACAATTAACATAATGGTAGATAAGGTTACCATCCATAATAGTTGGTATCCATATTCAGAACCTGCTGCTACATTTGAAGCCCAGTTACCAGGATCAATAAATCCTACAGTAACTAAAAGTCCAGGTCCAATGTATTTTAAAACATCAAGTCTGGGTTTTTCACTGTGTTTATCTAAAAAATTCATTTTTTCACGAGTATCCAGAATTAGTCGAGTTGGATACTGATCCTTTCACTTAATATAATAATACTATAGATTATTTGCTTTTAATTGTAAATAGGAATTAAAACATGTATATTTCCTTATGCTTTTTAATATATTGAAAGTAGAAAGAGCATGTATTTGAGGAGGAGTATGGGATGAGACGTGTAAAACGAATGTTTAAGGCATTAATAGCTTCTTATATTATAACAGGAATTTTTTTGTTGGTATTGGCGTTGGTTTTATATAAGGTTGAACCACCCGAAGGTGTGATTCAAGTTGGAATTATATTTTCCTATATTGTTTCTCCGTTTGTAGGAGGAATTTTAGTTGGAAAAGGGGAGGAAACGAAACGATTCCTATGGGGAGCCTTCTTAGGGGTTTTGTATTTTTGCATTATTTTTGCCGTTTCCATTGTTTTGAGTCAATCGTTATTTGACCGTTTTGGAATGGTGGTAAGTGTTTTTGGAATGTGTGCGTTAGGCGGTATGCTAGGGGGCATGATTAGTTAAAAAATACTTTTCATTTTACAAAAATTGTGGTATACTTTAATAATATGTAAAGAAATACGGTAAAAAGGAGGTACATAGAATGAAACACATTAAGACATTAAACACAAGGAACTTAAAAGAGTCTATGAAAAAAGGTGGATGTGGAGAATGCCAGACATCTTGTCAGTCGGCTTGTAAAACATCATGTACAGTAGGAAATCAAAGTTGCGAAAACAAATAGTAATTCAAAATTAAATCATTGATAGATGAAAAAAAGAAGGGGCGGTTTGCAACAGCCCCTTCTTTTGTACGCGGGTTATATGCAGAGTATAAGGTCGTGTTTGGCAAAGTTGCCAGAATGGAAAGGGGTAAAATAAGTGGTACATCAGTACAAAAATAATGGATACAATATTGTGTTAGATGTAAATAGTGGATGTGTTCATGCAGTGGATGAATTAACATATGACATAATTGCTCTTTATGAAACAACAACTAAAACAGAAATCATCAACCAGATGTGTTCTGTCTATGGAAACGATAAGATATCAAAACAAGAAATTGAAGAAATACTCGATGAAATCGAAGAATTAAAAGAGGCGGGGAATCTATTTGCTGAAGATATTTATAAAGATTACATTTTGGATGTAAAAAAGAGAGAAACCGTAGTAAAAGCGCTATGCCTTCATATTGCACATGACTGTAATTTAAAGTGCCGGTATTGTTTTGCAGAAGAAGGTGAATATAAGGGGCATCGCGAACTGATGTCTTACGAAGTTGGGAAAAAGGCACTTGATTTTTTAATTAAAAATTCGGGCAATCGTAGAAATTTAGAAGTTGATTTTTTTGGTGGTGAGCCACTTATGAACTTTGATGTAGTAAAGCAATTGGTTATATATGGTAGAGAACTTGAGAAAAGTCATGATAAGAAGTTTCGCTTTACCTTGACAACAAATGGAGTATTATTAAATGATGATATTATGGAATTTGCGAACAAGGAAATGTCAAATGTTGTACTAAGTATAGATGGACGTAAAGAAGTACATGATTACATGAGACCAAGCAAAAACAACAAAGGAAGCTATGACTTGATTTTACCAAAGTTTAAAGCCTTAGCAGAAAGCAGAGATCAAAATAATTACTATGTTAGAGGAACTTTTACACACAACAATCTTGATTTTTCCAAAGATGTGCTTCATTTAGCAGACCTGGGATTTAAACAGATTTCGATAGAGCCGGTTGTTTCACAACCAGAAGAGTTTTATGCAATTACCAAAGAGGATATTGCAAAAATCTGTGAAGAATATGATGTTCTTGCAAAGGAAATGATACACCGTAAAAAAGAGGGAAGAGGATTTAATTTCTTCCATTTTATGATTGATCTAACGGGTGGACCATGTGTTGCAAAGCGTTTGTCAGGATGCGGTTCGGGAACGGAATATTTAGCAGTGACACCATGGGGAGATTTGTACCCTTGTCATCAGTTTGTTGGTGATGAAGATTTCATAATGGGAAATGTAGATGAGGGCATTTTGCGAGAGGATATTGTGGATTCTTTTAAACAGTGTAATGTTTATTCCAAGCCAAAATGTCAAGAATGCTTTGCAAGGTATTACTGCAGTGGCGGTTGTGCAGCAAATGCTTATAATTTTCACGGAACGATTCATGATGCTTATGATATTGGTTGTGAATTGCAACGGAAACGTGTGGAATGTGCTATCATGATGAAGGTAGCAGAAAGTGAAATAGAATAAAGAAAAATATTTTGTGTAAATATGTAAGAAAACGACTTAAGATAGTGACAAATTTATGCATTTGTGGTAATATGACACGTGGATGTTTGTCTAATAAAACATAAATTGGACATACGTGAGATATGTAAGAGAAAAGGAGAAAATGAAAATGAAAGAGACAAAGAATGGCTGGCTACACGTTGTATTAATTGTAGCAGCAATTGCACTTTGCTCCTATGTGGCACTTGTAGGTATTGGGAATGGTCACAAAGGAAGCGTAGAAAACATTCGCTTAGGTTTGGATCTAGCTGGTGGCGTTAGTATCACATATCAGACAGATATCAAGAACCCTACCTCAGAAGAAATGGCTGATACGGTTTATAAGATGCAAAAACGTGCAGAAAATTATAGTACAGAAGCTCAGGTTTACCAAGAAGGAAACAATCGTATTAATATTGACATTCCTGGTGTAACTGATGCGAATGAAATTTTAGCGCAACTTGGTAAAGCAGGTTCTATCCAGTTTAGTGACGAGGATGGAAATGTAGTTATAGATGGTTCTGATATTCAGACGGCTGAAGCTACAACACAGACCAATCAAACGACCGGTGTTACAGAATATGTTGTAAAACTTACATTAAATGCTACTGGAAAAGAGAAATTTGCAGAAGCTACCACAGCAAATGTTGGTAAGACGATTTCTATTATTTATGATGATAAAGCAATCTATACACCAACGGTATCCACTGCTATTACAGATGGTGTTGCTATTATCAGCGGTCAAGACAGCATGGATGAATCAAAACAATTAGCTTCCGTTATTCGAATTGGTGCACTTCCACTTGAATTAAAAGAAGTTCGTTCGAATGTTGTTGGTGCAAAACTTGGATTAGAAGCAATTAATACAAGCTTAATTGCAGGGGCAATTGGATTTTTACTTGTTATTTTATTCATGATTTTTATATATCGCGTTCCAGGAGTGATTGCAAGTATTGCTTTGCTTTTATATGTCAGCTCAGAAATGGTTATATTGAATGGTTTAAATGTTACGCTAACTCTTCCAGGTGTGGCGGGTATTATTTTATCCATTGGTATGGCAGTGGATGCAAATGTTATTATCTTTACACGAATCCGAGAAGAAATTTCAAGTGGAAAGACAGTACGATCTGCTATTAAACTTGGATTTGACAAGGCTCTTTCTGCAATTGTGGATGGAAATGTAACTACATTGATTGCAGCAGCAGTACTTTATTTTATGGGTACTGGTACAATTAAGGGTTTTGCAACTACATTAGCAATCGGTATTCTTTTGTCGATGTTTACCGCACTTGTTATTACCAAACTTTTGTTACATGCCTTTTATAGTATGGGATGTGATGATGTAAAATTCTATGGTACACAAAAGGTAAGAGAACCTTGGGATTTTGTTGGAAATATAAAAAAAACATATGCAGTTGCTCTTGTATTAATTACGTTTGGTATTGTAATGCTTTTCGTAAATAAGAATCAAATTGGAGAAATTTTAAATTATGGTCTTGATTTTCGTGGTGGTACTTCTACAGAAATCACTTTTAATGAACCAATAACGGATGAAACACAAAAAGCGGTAGAAGCTGCATTTAAAGATGTAGCAGGATCGAACGTGGAAACTTCAAAAGTTCAAGATTCGGATGCTTTGATTATTAAAACAGGAGAACTTACACTGGATCAAAGAAGTACACTTGAAACTGCGTTGATAAGTGATTTTGGTGTGGATGAAGCGAATATTCAAACAGAGAGTATTAGTGCTACGGTTAGTAATGAAATGAAAAGTGATGCAATTGTTTCTGTAATTATAGCAAGTATCTGTATGTTGATTTATATTTGGATTCGCTTTAAGGATATTAAATTTGGAGCGGGTGCGGTAGTGGCATTGCTTCATGATGTTTTGATTGTACTTATGGTATATGCGGTATCTAAAATTTCGATAGGAAATACCTTTATTGCATGTATGTTAACCATTGTTGGTTATTCCATCAATGCAACGATTGTAATTTATGACCGTATTCGTGAAAATAAGGGAGCAGCTCGAAATAAAGAGGCACTTGCCAAGGTTGTAAATAAGAGTATTACTGAGACTCTTACAAGAAGTATAAATACATCGTTTACAACATTTATTATGATATTTATGCTAGCACTTTTAGGTGTAGATTCAGTTCGTGAATTTGCGATTCCTTTGATCGCTGGAATCCTTGCAGGTGGATATTCTTCTGTGTTTATATCAGGAACCCTGTATTATCTGTTTAAAACAAATTTTTCTAAAAATGTGAAAACAAGAAGATAGACGTAAAACAGATAAGAATTGAAAAGGGATGTTGTAAAATAGATGATTTATTCTAGTTTGCAACATCTCTTTTATTTTGGATGTTGTTGTGATATGATTTATTAGGAATGGATATAAAGGGGTAGATTATTTGAGAGAAAATTGGTTTATTAAGAATAAAAAGGGCGATTTTAGCTTAATTGCAAAGGGGCACCAGATTGATCCAGTGATTGCACAACTTATTGTTAATCGAGGAATTCACTGTAACGAGGAAATGGATCAATACCTAAATCCTTCCTTAAGCAATATGCACAATCCGTTAGCAATGAAAGATATAGAAAAAGCATGTGAATTATTAAAAAAGAAAATAAGTGAAGGCAGGAATATTCGCGTAATTGGTGATTATGATGTGGATGGAGTTATGGCAACCTATATATTTGTTACAGGTCTTTTAAACTGTGGTGCTAAGGTTGATTATGAAATACCTGATCGTATGCGGGATGGATATGGAATTAACATAGAGATTGTAAAAAAGGCAGTCTTAGATGGAATTGATACCATACTTACTTGTGATAATGGGATTGCGGCAAGAGAACCAATTCAATATGCAAAAGAGAAAAATCTTACTGTAATCGTAACCGATCATCATGATATCCCAATTGTAGAGGGAATTCCAGATGCGGATGCGGTAGTAAATCCAAAACAAGAAGATTGCCAGTATCCATATAAGGGAATCTGTGGAGCAATGGTTGCCTTTAAATTAATGGAAGTGCTATATGATAAATGTCTTGTAGCACATGAACGGGTACATGAATTATTTGAGTATGTAGCAATTGCGACTGTTTGTGATGTTATGGATTTGCGTGATGAAAACCGAATTGTTGTAAAGACAGGAATTAGCTGTTTTGAACAGACAAAGAATATAGGGTTGCAAGCATTGCAAGAAGAATGTGGGTTGTTGGGGAAAGCAATTAGTGCATACCATTTTGGTTTTGTAATTGGTCCATGTATTAATGCATCTGGAAGGCTTGAATCTGCAAAGCTTAGTCTTAAGTTACTTTTTGCTAGGAAAAAGGAAGAAGCAAGTTATTATGCAAAACGATTAAAGGAACTGAATGACAAACGAAAGAAAATGACAGAAACTAATCTCCAACAGGCAATCGAAGTGGTTGAAAGCTCGAAGAGAGGGGATGATAAAGTGCTGGTCGTATATCTGAATGATTGTCATGAAAGTCTGGCTGGAATCTTAGCTGGAAGACTAAGAGAACGATATTATAAACCAACTTTGGTGCTTACAAAGACGGAACATGTAGTAAAAGGTTCTGGACGATCGATTGAGGAATATCATATGTTTGAGGAATTGAGCAAATGCAGTGATATTCTTTTGAAATTTGGCGGACATCCAATGGCGGCGGGTTTATCTCTTATGGAAGAGAATGTAGATGAACTTCGTCGGCGTCTGAATGCAAATACAACATTAACAGAAGGTGATTTAACAAAAAAAGTGTCATTTGATATGGTTTTGCCGTTTGAAAAAATAGGAATTCCACTCATTCGGCAGATGGAATGTCTAGAACCGTATGGTAAAGGAAATGAAAAACCGCTTTTTGTTTTAAAGGATGTGGTGTTTATTAGTGCACAGGTTCTAGGGGTGAATAAAAATGTTTTGAAATGTAAGCTACAAACCAACCAAGCAGAGGGCTTTTATACGGGAATGATCTTTCAAAACATAATGGGGTTTTGTGAAACGCTGGAAGAAAAATATGGTATAGGTGCATTTGATGAGTTACTGTCCCATAAAAAAACATATGTTATGGATGTTGTATTCGGACTAAATATCAATGAATACAATGGCCTTGAAAGTGCGCAGATCATCATACAAAGTGTACGGTAATTACTTGTACGAGGACAAACATGCAAAGCTACAAATGAGTGTAATGCATGGATTTATGTGAATGCAGAATGGAGAATTATGTCAGTGAACGATGCGATTATGTATATTATGGCGGGGGGTGTTTTACTTGGTGGTCTAGATCACCTATTTGGAAATCATTTCGGATTAGGAAACAAATTTGAAGAGGGATTTATGCTGCTAGGGACATCTGCTCTTAGCATGGCAGGAATCATTTGTCTAGCACCATTTATTGCATCGTTTCTAGGTCCCGCTATTTCACCACTTTATCAATTTTTTGGTGCAGATCCTTCTATGTTTGCAAGTGTTCTGGCACTTGATATGGGTGGATATCCCCTTGCTATGGAACTTGCAAAAAATGCAGCAGTTGGAGCTTATAGTGGAATTATAGTTGCATCAATGCTTGGATGTACAATGGTATTTGTAATACCAGTCGGTCTTTCTATGATAGAAAAAGAAGATCAACCTTATTTTGCAAAGGGATTAATGATTGGACTAGCTACTATGCCAGTTGGAACGGTTTTGGGTGGGATGGTTGCCAGATTGTCGTTTCCACTTATTGTACTCAACAATATACCAATATTGCTATTATCTATTTTACTGATTGTAGGACTATATAAGGTTCCAGGAAAAATGGTGTCTGGATTTGTTATATTTGGAACAGTGATTAAGAAAATTACGATAGTTGGACTTATGCTAAGTGCATTTACATCACTTACCGGAATTGAGGTTATTAAAGGTATGGGTGCATTAGAGGATGCGATGAAAACGGTTGTAAATATATGTATTGTATTATTGGGCAGTCTGCCAATTGCTTATTTATTACAGCGTTTATTGGAAAAGCCACTAAGAGCCATTGGAAGACGGCTTGGGATGAATAGCACTTCGATTGCTGGGATTTTAATTAGTCTCGTATCTACATTACCAGTTTTTATGATGATAAAGGATATGAATCCTAGGGGAAAGATTGTTTGCGTATCATTTTTTGTGGCTTCTGGAGCTGTATTTGGGGCTCACCTTGGATTTACCGCAAGCATGGAGCCTAGCCTAGTTCCTGCACTGATTGTAGCTAAGCTTACTGGTGCAATTTCGGCAATATTAACGGCTCTATTTTTTACGAAAAAACAAAGAAATTAATTTAAGTGCTGCGAAAGCGGCAGATAGGAGCAATTATGATTAAACAACGATTAAACGCATTACGGGAAGAAATGAAAAAGAGAAACATTGATATGTATGTAATACCAACTTCTGACTTTCATGAATCTGAATATGTAGGAGAGTATTTTAAGGCTAGAAAATATATAACAGGGTTTACCGGTTCAGCCGGAACCGCAGTTGTAACAATGGACGAAGCTGGACTTTGGACGGATGGTAGATATTTTATTCAAGCTGCGAATCAATTAGAAGGAAGTGGAGTATCCTTATACCGTATGGGAGAAGAAGGTGTTCCTAGTGTAGGGGAATTTATTAGAAAAGAATTAAAAGAGGGGGGATGTCTTGGATTTGATGGTCGTGTTATTAATGGTAAATTGGGAGAAGACTTTGAATCAATTGTTCACAAAAAAAATGGAAAACTTTTTGTAGAAGAAGATTTAATTGATCGTATCTGGACAGACAGACCAGAACTATCAAAAGAGCAGGGCTACGTTTTGGATGAAAAATATGCAGGTAAATCAGCGAAAGAGAAGCTACATGAAGTGAGAAGCATAATGAGGGATAGGGGAGCCAGTGTTCATATTATAACATCACTAGATGACATTGCCTGGCTGTTTAATATTCGTGGAAATGATATCAAAAGTTTTCCTGTTATTTTATCATATGCTGTGATTACAATAGAAGAGAGCATTTTGTTTGTAAATAAAGAAGTATTAAACGATGAACTGATTGAGCATCTAGACCGCAACCATATTATGGTAAAAGAGTATCATCAAATTTATGAGTATATTCCGACCCTTTCGAAAGAAGAAGTTGTTTTAATGGATAAAACACTTGTAAATTTTAGAATCTGTCATAGTTTACAAAAAGAGATACAAGTTATTCATGCAAAGAATCCAAGTATGCTTATGAAGGCAATTAAAAATCCAATCGAATTAAGCAATACGAGGAATGCACACATTAAAGATGGAGTTGCTTTTACAAAATTTATGTATTGGCTTAAAAATAGCATAGAAAAAGAATCGATTACAGAAATCAGTGCATCGGATTACTTGGAAGAGAGAAGAAGAGAGCAGGACGGCTTCATTGAGTTAAGCTTTGCTACAATAAGTGCCTATGGAGCGAATGCGGCAATGATGCATTATTCTGCGACAAATGAAACAAATACCGAGTTAAAGCCAGAAGGGTTTTTATTGGTGGATTCGGGTGGACATTACTTTGAAGGATCGACCGATATTACAAGAACAATAGCACTTGGGATGCTAACGGAGAAACAAAAATTACATTTTACGCTAGTTGCGCGTTCTAATTTAAATCTTGCAGCAGCAAAATTTTTATATGGATGCTCTGGGTTAAACTTAGATATTTTATCAAGAGGTCCGTTATGGAATCTGGGAATTGATTATAAATGTGGAACTGGGCATGGAATTGGATATTTATTAAATGTTCATGAAGGACCAAATGGTTTTCGATGGAAAATTGTTCCAGAGAGAAATGACAGTGCACCACTCGAAGAGGGAATGATTACAACCGATGAACCGGGAGTTTATTTAGAGGGAGAATATGGGATTCGCACGGAAAACGAACTGATTTGTCTAAAAGGAGAAAAAAATGAATATGGTCAGTTTATGCACTTTGAAACAATTACGTATGCGCCAATTGATCTAGATGCCATTATTCCAGAAGAAATGACACGACATGAAAAAAAATTATTAAATGAGTATCATCATTTGGTATATGAAAAAATTGCGCCATATCTTACCCTGGAAGAGGCAGGATGGTTAAAGACATATACGAGGGAAATCTAGGAAGTAAGGAAATTGTAAGAATTGTTATGGGAACTTAACTTGCAAAATAATATGCCTTTCCATAAAATAAGAGATAGAAATAAAGAAGCGTAACATATGCAGACAGGAGTAGAAATGAGAGAACGAACGAAAAAAAAACTCAAATCGGCAGCATTTTTAAGTCCTAGTTTACTAGGACTTTTGGTGTTTTTTGTATTACCATTTATGGTTGTAATCTATTACTCGTTAGTAGATAACCCCATTAATCATGAAATTGTGTTTTTTACAAATTTTATTAATGTTATTCATAATCAGGCATTTTTGCAAGCTGCTAAGAATACCGCGATGTTTTCTATAGTAGTAGTTCCGCTGGCAGTTATATTGTCATTGGCACTTGCAATCTTATTAGATAGTCGCATTCCATTTCGAAGTCAGTTTCGTACATTTTTTTTATGCCCAATGATGGTGCCAGTTGCTTCCATTGTTTTAATCTGGCAGGTATTGTTTCATTTTAATGGTGCGGTCAATGGAGTATTGCAAAACTTTGGAGTTAGTCCAATTGACTGGTTAAAGTCTGATTATAGTCAGATTGTAATTGTGATTTTGTTTTTATGGAAGAACTTAGGGTATGATATGATTTTATTTATGGCAGCACTTGGAAATATTCCAAAAGAATTATTAGAAGTTACCACGCTAGATTCTTCGAATTCTTTGGTACAATTTTTTTATATCAAACTTCGTTATCTTTCACCAACGATTTTATTTGTAACGATATTATCACTTATTAATTCATTTAAAATATTTCGTGAAGTATATTTATTAACGGGGGATTATCCGTATGATACACTTTATATGCTTCAAAATTTTATGAATAATACCTTCCAGTCAATGGATTACCAGAAACTTTCTTCTGCGGCAATTTTAATGGCACTCGTAATGGTAATTATTATTGGCATACTATTCTATACAGAAAATAAATACGGAGAGGATGTGGAGGGGTGACCTTAAAGAAGCAATACCTAAGAAGAAGTGTGCGAACGCTGATTGCCGCACTGTTTGCTATTTTGTTTTTAATGCCAACGATATTGACGATGGCAAATTCATTTATGGCTGCGAGTGAAATTAAGGCGAATTATGGAGCAATTTTGGATAATGCAAGTGAGAGCAAAGATGGTAAGAAGACCTACGTTGCAGATAAAGTAAATCTGAAATTCATACCAGATATGGTTACCTTTAGTCAATACATAACGGTACTTTTTAAAAGTCCGGATTATTTACTTAAGTTTTGGAACTCAGTGATTTTGGTGGGACCAATTGTCTTATTTCAATTACTCATTGCCTCAGGAGCGGCGTATAGTTTTACCCGATATCGAGGGCGCATGAAAGAAATGATATTTTTTATTTATATTATATTAATGTTAATGCCATATCAAGTTACATTGGTTCCCAATTTTTTGGTTTCAAAATGGCTTGGAATTTTAAATACAAGATGGGCAATACTTCTACCTGGATTTTTTGCACCTTTTAGTGTATTTCTTTTGACTAAATTTATGCGAAGAATTCCGAGTTCATTAATTGAATCAGCAGAAATAGATGGGGCAAGCGAATGGAGCATATTTACAAAAGTTTGTCTCCCAATTTGCAAGAGCTCCTTATTTTCTGTAGCAATTTTGGTTTTTATTGATTATTGGAATATGGTAGAACAGCCACTTATTTTATTGTCAGATGAGGCAATGTATCCGTTATCTGTATTCTTATCGAAAATTAATACAGGAGAAGTTGGATTAGCATTTGCAGTTGCTACAATATATATGATACCAGCACTTTTAATGTTTTTATACGGGGAAGAATATTTAATTGAGGGGATTGCTTATTCTGGAGCAGTAAAAGGATAGAGAGAGAGGATTACAAAATGGAAGAAAAGGCAAAAAAGAAAAGAGATTGGATAAAAAATGTAACGATTATTTTTTTGATCATAATGTTGATATTAACATTTTTTTCAAATACAATTATGAATTATTCCTTACCAGAGGTATCGACACAATATACATCCTCAGGTAATATTTCTTCAAAAATTCGTGGAACCGCTTCGGTAGAAGCAGTAGAACCATATAAAATTAAGTTGGAGGAAAGCCGCAAGGTGGAGGAAGTGAAAATTCACACAGGAGATACAATTAAGAAGGGTCAGGTTTTATTTGTACTCGGAAATAGTGATGGAACGGCATTGGATGAAGCACAAGATGCTCTAGATGCTGCAAACTTAGAATATGAGCAAAAACTGTTAGCAAGTTCGCCTGACTATAACTCTAGTTTACTTGATATTGAGTATGCAAAAGAAGACTATAAGGCGGCGCTAAAAGCCTATAAAGATGGAAAAAAAGACAGTAAAAAATGGGATAAAAAGGTGGAAACACTAACAGAAGAAAAAGATGCTGCACAGGCCTCTGTGACTACATATACGAAACAAAAAGCACAATATACAAGACAACAAACAAAGTTAGCAAAGCAAAAACCAGATGTGGCGGTTGAGACAGCAGCATATAAAAAGGCAAAAGATGCATATGACGATATGGTATATGCATCGCAGCTTGGAGCAAATGGTGGAGATTATACCATTGCTTTATCAGCAGCAAGGCACACAATGGATAAAGCTTCTGATGCACTTGATACAGCAAAGACAGAACGGCAGGCGGTAATTGATGCGCAAGCAGAAGCTGTGACGGATCAAATAGATATGGCAACTGAGAATTTAACAGAAGCGACTACTCTCTTAGAAGAGAAAACGAAGGATTTGGAAACGGCAAAGAGTGAGTTAAAAGCAATTGTATTGACTGATTTGAATAAAAATATTGATACAACAAAGCGTGCTTATCAAAAATTAAAGGCAAATCTGGATAAAACAAAGAGTGAAGATGATTCGAAACAAGCGATAACAAATGTAGAACTAACGAATACGCAGAAAAAAGTAAAACGGTTAGCAGCCAAAGTAACACGTCTTACAAAATCAGGCGCAACGAATGAGGTTACCTCGAAAGTAGAAGGAATTGTAAGTTCTGTTAATTATGTTGCAGGAGATACAACAACGGCAGATACTGAGCTTGCTGTAATTGAACTTACAGATCGTGGTTATTGTGCAAAACTAACAGTGACCATGGAGCAAAGCAAGCAGATTCGAGAAGGTAACACCGCAGATATTTTAAATGTTTGGGGAACTGATATTATAGCAACGGTTACTTCGATTAAGAATGATACAACTAATCCAGGAAAAAACAAAGTGGTAACATTTAATATAACTGGGGATGTGTCGGTTGGACAAAGTTTAGAACTTTCTGTTGGTGAAAAAAGCGCATACTATGATACAATTGTACCGAACAGTGCAATTCATGAAGATAATAAGGGAAAATTTGTACTTGCGGTGCAAGTAAAAAGCAGTCCTCTTGGAAATCGATACATTGCGACAAGATTAGATGTACAGATTTTAGCTTCGGATGAGACTTCTTCTGCAATTAGCGGATCAGCTACAGGAAGTGAATTTATTATTACTACATCAACCAAACCAATTGTACCTGGATTGCAGGTGCGTTTAGTTGAGGGAGGGGAGGCATGAGAAAGCTAAGTGAGAAGCAGTTAGCTTTAGCAATTCTTACGATTGCGGGTGCTTTATGTATAGGCTTCATATCCTTGATTGGTCATAGCTTACCATCGCAGCAAGGGGCTAAGCGTTTTAGTGGAGATGGAAAACGATATGCCCAAATTTCTGCCTTTGTTACAAAAGGTACCACTGTTTTGGAAACGAATATAAATAATTATCGAAGCAGTATACAAAAAGCCCTTGAGGAAGCGTCAATCGAATCGAAATCTATAAATGGGCGATTATGGGTGGACTGCTATTCTGGAAAAACCAACACCAATGTAGTGAATGGGAAGATAACAGAAAAAGTAAATATGATTGGTGTTGGGGGAGATTTTTTCCTCTTTCATCCAATTACTATGATAAGCGGATATTATTTTTCATCGGATGCGGTAATGAAAGACCGTATTCTAATTGATAAAGAAGCGGCTTGGCAACTATTTGGATCAATTGATGTAGTCGGATTAAATCTACAGGTCGGAAATAAAACTTGTGTAGTTGCCGGAGTATTTGAATTATCGGATGATAAGCTTACGAATCTTGCGGCGGGTAAGACACCAATAATAATTGTGCCATTTGAACTGTTTACTGGAATTTCTAGTACAGATGCATTGATAGACTGTTATGAAATGATTTTACCAAATCCAGTATCTGGATTTGCAAAGCAAATGGCACTAAAGAGTGTCGATGGAGTTGATTTATCAAGTGTAACGAGTAGTGAAATTGATTTAGATGAATTGGATATCGAAATTGTTGAAAATACAAATCGTTTCTCCTTGATTCGTTTGATTGAAACAATGAGAAAATTTAGAACTCGTTCCATGATGAGGAAACCAATGGAGTATCCATTTTGGGAAAATGTTGCGAGGGCAACTGAAGATAGAGCAGTTATTTTGTTACTATCAACGATTATCCTTTTATTGCTCCCAATTAGTTTCAGTTGTAAATGGGCATGGAAACGCTATAAACAGCGCAAGTGGACAATCAAAAATTTGAATGAACGTATTCAAGAAAAAGTAGAAGAGAAAAAGAAGAAAAAATGGGAGGAAAAGAAACATGAAAAAGAAAAGTCTATTAAGTAGGGGCATAGCGCTTACAATGATGGCAACCATGGTGTGTTCTTTGTTTACCGGATGTGGTAGTAAATCAGTATCAAATGAGGTAAAAATGGATAAAGACCATGTTTATCATGCAGATTATTATGATTTACCGGAAGGAATGACCAATATCAATACCATGAAGGTAGTAAATGATCGTATTTATATTGATGGTTATAATGAAACGAATAATTATACCTATGAAGTGTGTTCTATGAATGCGGACGGTAGCGATGTTAAAGTGATTTTTAAGCAGGATGATAAAGGTCAAGATAGCAATATTAGCAATTTTGCTATCGATCAAGAAGGAAACCTATATTTTTTTAAATCGCAATATATAACGGATGATTCGGATCCAGAAAACATACAATCTTCATCAAAATATAGTCTTGTTAAAGTAGATGGAGAAGGAAAAGAACTGTTAAGTGTTGAGTTAAAAGAGAAGGAAGATTTTTATCCATCTAGTATGTTAGTAGATGGAAAAGGTAATATATTTTTGTTGGCCAATGAAAGTTTAGAAATATATGACAAAGATGGAAAACAATTGAATTCAATTGATACAAGCAACAGCTATGTTGATAGTGCGTTTTTAACACAAGGTGGTAACGTTATGTTGACTCAATATACGCAGGATTATTCTTCGAAAGAAGTAAAAGAGTATGATGAGCAAACGAAGAAATTTTCTGATCCAATTACAATTGGAGAAAATCTAAATAATTATACATTTTATCAAGCCACGGGATATGACTTATTTATGAAAGATTCAACGGACTTGTATGGTTTTGATATGACGAGTGGAGAAAAGACAAAATTAGTCAATTGGATTGACTCGGATATTAATGGAAGCTATGTTAATTATATTTCGGGGTTATCCGATGGTAAATTAGTATGTGTAACCAATAACTATATGAAGAATACGAGTGAATTAGCAGTATTAACAAAGGTTGAACCAAAGGATGTAGTGGATAAGACGGTACTTACATTAGCTACCGTATATGATATGGATCTTAGTCCAGTTATTATTGAATTTAATAAAAAGAGTGAAAAATATCGCATCACATTAAAAGACTATTCTGTGTATAATACAGATGATGATTACACAGCAGGATCTCAGAAATTAAATACCGATATTATATCTGGAGATGTGCCGGATATTCTTTGCGTAAATGATGCTAGCTCGTTTGAGGGCTTCTCATCCAAAGGACTTTTTCTAGATTTCAATGAATTGATCGAGAAAGACGAAACCTTTAATAAGAGTGATTACTTAGAAAATATTTTCCAAGCATTTGAAAGTAATGGCAAGTTATATTCGATGGTTCCATCGTTTTATGTATTTACGATTCTTGCTAAAACATCCGATGTGGGAAGCGAAATGGGATGGACAATGGATGATATGGATGCTTTAGTTGCTTCTAAACCAAAGGGTACAAAAATCATGACAGATACAATCAAATCTACTATTTTGTCATATGGTAATTATATGTGTATGGACGAATATGTGGATTGGGAAAAAGGAACCTGTAATTTTGATAATCCAGAATTTATTCGCTTACTTGAATTTGCAAATGAATTTCCTGAAAGCTACGATGACAATGGCGAGGGAGGAAAGTATTCAGAGACTAGAAGTGATGAGGATGGAGACTTGGCTTATCGTACTGGAAAAACGCTCCTGATGATAAATAATGTATCTGATTTTTCCGAGTTTCATCGGATACAAAAGGCAACGTTTGGTGAAGATGTAACTTTTGTTGGTTTCCCAAATGCAAGCAAAAATGGTTCAGCAATTTCACCAATGTTACAACTTGCGATTTCTTCAAAATCGTCTTCTAAGGATGCTGCTTGGGAATTCGTAAAAACATTCTTTGAAGATGACTACCAAAACTCAAATTCTTATTTATGGCCAGTAAAGCTTAGTGCAATCGAAAAGAAAAAAGAGGAAGCACAAAAAGTTGAAACCTATACGGATGAAAATGGAAAAGAAGTTCCATATGATGAAACATATACTGTAAATGGGAAGGAAGAAAAATTAGGTACGGTAACGGATGAAGAATGTGAAAAAGTAATGACATTTTTGAAATCGCTCAACCAAGTTATGCGGTATGACGAAAAGATATATACTATAATGGATGAAGAGACAGGAGCTTATTTTGCGGGACAAAAGTCTGCAGAGGAAACTGCAAAATTAGTGCAAAATAGAGTTAATACCTATTTGAACGAAATACAGTAATCATGAAATAAATGAGATTGCTACGAGTGCCCAATGATTTTATTGCACTTGTAGCAATTTTTTTGCGTTATAAATGGATAAACTTTAGTGTAGCAAAGCTATAATTTCATCAAAAAATGTGGTATACTAAAGTATCATAGTATATAGAAAATCACTTGATAAAAATGGTAAATTAATGAAAAATAGATAAAAGGAGAATGTTAATGAGAAAAACGAAAATAATATGTACACTTGGCCCAGCCACAGATAGGGATGAAACAATGCGGGAGTTGATGATTCAGGGTATGAATGTAGCGAGGTTTAATTTTTCACATGGAAATCACGAAGAGCATTTACAACGATTAAAAGCACTGAAACGTCTCCGTAATGAATTAAATCTTCCAATCGCAGCGCTTCTTGATACAAAAGGGCCAGAAATACGGATCGGCACATTTGCTGAAGGTAAAATTATGCTTACACAGGGGCAGAAATTTGTTTTAACAATAAACGAAGTGGTAGGCGATGATAGTCAAGTATTTGTTAGTTATAAAGAGCTTCCTCAAGATGTAGGAGAAGGATCTAGAATTTTAATTGATGATGGGTTAATTGAATTGATTGTTGATTATGTAGAAGATACTAATATTTTTTGTACGGTGCAAAATGATGGTATGATATCCAATAATAAAGGTGTCAATGTACCTGGGGCTCAATTATCTATGGAATTTTTAAGTGAAAAAGATAAAAGCGATATCGTATTTGGAATTAAAAATGGATATGATTTTGTTGCAGCTTCGTTTACAAGAACTGCACAGGATGTGCGAGATGTCAGGGAACTTTTAAAAGATAATGGGGGAGAATCCATACAGATCATTGCAAAAATTGAAAATATGCAAGGGGTAAAAAATATTAATGAGATTATTGAAGAGGCAGATGGAATCATGATAGCCAGAGGTGACATGGGAGTTGAGATCCCGGGAGAAGAGGTGCCGGTTCTTCAAAAATTAATCATTAAAAAAGTATACAATGCTGGAAAACCAGTTATTACAGCAACGCAAATGTTAGATTCGATGATTAAAAATCCAAGGCCTACTCGAGCTGAGACGGCTGATGTTGCGAATGCAATCTATGATGGAACGAGTGCAATTATGTTGTCAGGTGAAACCGCAGCTGGGAAATATCCAATTCAAGCGCTTGAAACAATGGTTCGAATTGCAGAGCGAACAGAGCGCGATATTGATTATAAAAAGCGGTTTAAAAATATAGATGATGCAAATAATCAAGATACGACAGAAGCTATATCTCACGCAACCTGTATGATTGCGCATGATATGGATGCAAAGGCTATTATTACAGTAACAAAATCAGGAAGAACTGCTCGGATGGTTACAAAATACAGACCGGAATGTCCAATCATGGGATGTGCAACTTATCCACATATTTGTCGGCAACTAAACTTGTCTTGGGGTATTTACCCACTTCATATTCGCGAAGAACAAGACTCTTATGAGCTGTTTGACCATGCAGTAAAAGAGGTAATGCAAAAAGGATTTTTAAAAGAAGGGGAGTTGTCAGTTATAACGGCTGGGGTACCACTTGGAATATCTGGAACTACGAATTTAATTAAAGTTCAAATAGCAGGCGAATCTTATATTGGATAAAATGGTATTATGATTGTAAAATGGTTTTTATATTAGATAAGCTTATAACTCACATTAGAAATAGATAAGAGCAAAGAGCTAGTAAAGAAACAGTTTTGTATGATACAATAAATGCGAAATGTATCAACAAGAACGAAACTTTGGAGGTTAACCATGGATTACAAGAATGCAGGCGTCGATATTGAAGCAGGGTATAAATCAGTAGAGCTTATGAAACAATATGTCCAAGGAACGATGAGAAAAGAAGTACTTACTAAAATAGGAGGATTTTCAGGAGCTTTTTCATTGGAACATTTCAAAAAAATGGAAAAACCAACGTTGGTTTCTGGAACGGATGGAGTAGGTACAAAATTAAAACTTGCTTTTTTGATGGATAAACATGATACCATAGGGATTGATTGTGTTGCAATGTGTGTGAATGATATTGCTTGTACTGGCGGAGAACCTCTTTTTTTCTTAGATTATATTGCTTGTGGAAAAAATGAACCAGAAAAAATTGCAACGATTGTGCGAGGTGTGGCAGATGGTTGTAAGCAGGCGAATGCTTCTTTAATTGGTGGAGAAACAGCGGAAATGCCAGGATTTTATCCGATTGAGGAATATGATTTGGCTGGTTTTGCTGTTGGGATTGTAGATGAGAAAGATATGATAACAGGAGATGAAGTGGGAGAAGGAGATGTTTTAATAGGAATTGCTTCTTCTGGTGTCCACAGCAATGGATTTTCATTGGTTCGTAAGGTTTTTGAAATGAAAAAATCCGTACTGGATCACTATTATGAATCACTTGGAAGTACCTTAGGAGAGACACTCCTAACGCCGACAAAAATTTATGTGAAAGCGCTTTCTGTGCTTAAGACGAGCGGCGTGAAGATAAAAGCATGCAGTCATATTACTGGCGGTGGATTTTATGAAAATATACCTAGAATGCTTCCAAAAGGAATGCATGCACAGGTTCAAAAAAACAGTTATGTGGTACCACCTATTTTTTCTATGCTTCAAAAAGATGGAGTGATTGAAGAAAGAATGATGTATAATACATTTAATATGGGTATTGGTATGGTACTTGCAGTGGACAAAATTTCAGTAGATCAAGCCATTGCGTCCATTAGGGCTGCGGGAGAAGAAGTTTGTATACTTGGAGAAATCAAAGGTGGCAAAAGGGGAGTTACATTATGTTAAAAGTTGCTGTTTTAGTTTCTGGTGGTGGTACAAACCTGCAAGCTATCATTGATGGCGTGGAAGATGGAACGATTCATAATGCTCATATCGAATTAGTAATTAGTAATAAAAAAGATGCGTATGCGCTGGAACGTGCAAAGAATTCTGACATACCAGCAACCTGTATATCACCTAGGGATTATAAGACGATAGAAGAATTTGGAGAAGTACTATTAAAATGCTTACAAGAGAAGTCGATTGACTTAATTGTATTAGCGGGGTATCTGGTAATTCTTCCAAAACAAATAATTCAAGCTTATCCAAATCAAATTATTAATATTCATCCTTCCTTAATTCCGGCTTTTTGTGGTGATGGGTATTATGGCCTTAACGTGCATCAGGCAGTCTTAGAGCGTGGAGTTAAAGTAACAGGAGCAACCGTTCATTTTGTAGATGAAGGAACCGATACAGGACCTATTTTATTGCAGCGAGCAGTCAAAGTTTATGATGGGGATACACCAGAAATCTTACAAAAGCGAGTAATGGAAGAGGCTGAGTGGATTTTGTTACCAGAGGCAATTGAACAAATTGCTTTGGGTAACGTTGATTGTTTTCATAAAATGGGGGAAGATGTAAGGAGTTTAAGATGAAAATTTTAATTGTTGGAAGTGGTGGGAGAGAACATGCAATTGCGACAAGTGTTGCAAAAAGCGACCGTGTAGAAAAGATTTATTGTGCACCAGGTAATGCAGGAATTGCAGAACTTGCCGAATGTATTGATATTCAGGCAATGGAGTTAGAAAAGCTAGCTGATTTTGCAAAAGAGAAGGCAATTGATTTAACCATTATTGGTATGGATGATCCATTAGTTGCAGGGGTGGTAGATGTTTTTGAAAAAAAGGGATTACGTGTCTTCGGTCCTAGAAAAAATGCTGCAATTCTTGAAGGATCAAAATCATTTTCAAAGGATTTAATGAAAAAGTATAAAATTCCAACGGCTTCCTATGAAACATTTGATCTTGTACAAGACGCCTATGCTTATCTTGAACAGGCAACGTATCCGATTGTTATTAAGGCGGATGGACTTGCCTTGGGTAAGGGCGTTTTGATTTGCAGTACAGTTGATGAGGCAAGAGAGGCAGTCAAAACATTGATGCTTGATAAGACATTTGGAGATGCAGGGAATCGTGTTGTTATCGAAGAGTTTTTATCAGGTAGAGAGGTGTCTGTATTATGTTTTTGCGATGGAACACATATCCTTCCGATGACAAGTGCACAAGACCATAAACGTGCGCAAGATGGAGACAAGGGACTTAATACAGGTGGCATGGGAACATTTTCTCCAAGTCCGTTTTATACAAAAGAAGTGGAAGCTTTTTGTGAAGAACAAGTGTATCAGACCTCTATGGATGCCATGAAGGCGGAAGGCAGAGATTTTGTCGGAATTATGTTTATTGGTTTGATTTTGACTTCAAGCGGTCCTAAGGTCTTGGAATATAATGTTAGATTTGGTGATCCAGAAGCACAGGTGGTATTACCACGAATGGAAAATGATATTATCGATGTAATAGAAGCATGTATTGATGGTCGTTTGAATGAAATTAACTTATCGTTTGAGAAGAATGCAGCGGTATGTGTAGTCTTAGCCTCTGAGGGATATCCAGAAAACTATGAAAAAGGAAAGCTTATTACTGGCCTTGAAACGTTTAATGAGAACGATGATTATTATGTATTTCATGCGGGAACGAAGAAGCAAAAAGAAGGTGTCGTAACAAATGGTGGGCGTGTACTAGGTGTAACGGCAAAGGGAATAAATGTAAAAGATGCAAGAGAAAAGGCATATGAGGCAACAAATTGGATTCATTTTGATAATAAATATATGCGTCATGACATAGGAAAAGCAATTGATGAAGCTTAAATATAAAAAGAACGATATGGAAAAACAAAGGATAGAGAGTCTGAGAGGAGATTATTATGTATTCATTTGAAGAAATAGAATTGTTTGATAAAGAAGTTGCGCAAGCGATGGAACAAGAATTAAATAGACAGAGGGATCATATTGAATTAATTGCGTCTGAAAATTTAGTAAGTAAAGCAGTTATGGCAGCTATGGGTAGCCCGTTAACCAATAAATATGCAGAAGGATATCCAGGGAAACGTTACTATGGAGGATGTGAGTATGTTGACTTGGTGGAAGAATTAGCCATTAACCGTGCAATGAAGTTATTTGGCTGTACGTATGCAAATGTACAACCGCATTCTGGAGCTCAGGCGAACATGGCGGTTTATTTTGCATTGGTAAAACCTGGAGATACGGTTATGGGTATGAATCTTGCACATGGTGGACATCTGACACATGGTAGTCCAGTAAATATGTCAGGAAGCTATCATCATATTGTACCTTATGGCGTAGATGAAAATGGATACATTGATTATACACAAGTAGAGCAGATTGCCAAAGAATGTAAACCTAAGATGATAATCGCTGGAGCAAGTGCATATGCCAGAAAAATTGATTTTAAGAAATTTCGTGAAATCGCAGATATGGTAGGAGCGTATCTTATGGTTGATATGGCTCACATTGCAGGCCTCGTTGCGGCAGGCGAGCATGAAAGTCCAATTCCTTATGCACATGTAACGACTACTACAACACATAAGACGCTTCGTGGCCCTAGAGGTGGTATGATTTTATCGAGTAGGGAGTTTGCGGACGAGCATAAGTTGAATAAAGCAATTTTTCCTGGAATTCAAGGCGGCCCACTGATGCATGTAATTGCAGCAAAGGCAATATGCTTTAAGGAGGCTCTTGATCCAAGTTTTAAAGAATATGGTAAAAATGTTGTTTTAAATGCAAAGGCATTAGCAAATGGTCTTACAAATCGTGGTTTCCAATTGGTTTCTGGTGGTACAGATAACCATTTATTATTAGTTGACCTTCAAAATAAAGGAGTTACTGGTAAGGCTACTGAAAAACTGTTAGATGCTGCTAACATTACCTGTAATAAAAATGCTGTTCCAAATGATCCGACTTCTCCATTTGTAACAAGTGGTATTCGTCTTGGAACACCAGCAGTAACAACAAGAGGGATGGATATAAGAGATATGGAAGTAATTGCACAGGCGATTACTATGCTTATTGAAGATGTGGATACGAATAAGGAAAAAGCAATGGAATTGGTTCGTACACTAACGGATAGATATCCTTTGTACAAATAAAAGCTTGACAAAATAGCAAAGGCAAGGCATAATGTTAGAAGCCTAACATTATGTCTTTTTTTGGCTTGTGAAATGAGGTAGTTTATGGGAAAAACGAATACGATTGGATTTGAAGTTCGAACACTCTCAAACCTAATTAAAAGAAAAATTGATCACATGACAGCAGAAGAGGAGCCAGACATTACTTCGATGCATGGATGGATTATTGGGTATTTATTTGATAATAAGGATATTGATATTTATCAAAGGGATATCGAAGAACATTTTACGATTCGCCGTTCGACAGTAACCAGTCTGTTACAGTTAATGGAAAAAAGAAAGCTTATTATCCGTCAATCGGTATCTGGTGATGCCAGATTGAAAAAAATTGTATTGACAAAAAAAAGTTTACTTATTCATGAGCGGATGTGTTTTCGATTGGATTGTTTTGAAGAAAGCTTGATTTCTGGGATTTCGAGCGAAGATGTAGAAATATTCAAAAAAGTTGTAGAACACATGAAACAAAATATTGAATAATGAGGTGTTGCAAATAAGGAGAGCATAAGGTAAGTGCGACACCTAAAATTTTACATAAATTGTTAGCTTACTTACAGTTTGAGAACTAACAAAAGACTAGGAGGATATTATATGAATCAAAACATTGAATTATTTGAAAAAGCACCTGTACCGAAAGCGGTAGCGACAATGGCAATTCCAACAGTTATTAGTATGTTGGTTGTTGTTATCTATAATATGGCAGATACCTTTTTTATCGGTCAAACAAATGATGCTATGCAAGTTGCTGCAGTATCGTTGGCAACTCCCGTATTTTTAATTTTTATGGCACTAGGGAATCTATTTGGTATTGGTGGAAGTGCTGCAATATCTAGGGCACTTGGCGAGAAGAATGAAGCGAGAGCAAAATGGATATCAGCCTTTTGTTGTTATGCGGTTTTTGGCACAGGAATTTTTATGTGTTTTCTTTTTCAAATCGGGATGGGAAATATTCTTAGCTTAATTGGTGCAAGTGAGAATACAATTGGCTACGCCAGACAATATCTTACCTGTATTGCATTTGGTGGACCATTTATTATGTTTAGTACAGCTTTTTCTAGTATTGTAAGAGCTGAGGGATCTGCGAAAGAAGCAATGATTGGAAATATGATTGGGACGTTAATCAATATTATCTTAGATCCTATTATGATTTTAGGTTTTCATTGGGGTGTATTTGGAGCCGCAATTGCAACTGTAATAGGAAATATAGCTGCAACAGGGTATTATATTTTATATTTTAAAAAACAAAAGACTATCTTGTCGATTCGTCCTACGCAGTTTCATATAAAAGATAAAGTTGCTTTTAGTGTATTGTCAATTGGATTACCAGCATCGTTAAATAATATTTTAATGAGTTTAGCGAATATTATACTAAATAAAGTACTAATTCAATATGGGGATGTGCCAGTCGCTGCAATGGGTGTTGCAATGAAAGCTAATATGCTAGTTGTATTGCTTCAAATTGGACTTTGTATGGGAATTCAACCATTAATTGGCTATAACTATGGTGCTCGAAATATAGTGCGATTAAAAAAAGTATTTACCTTTACTGGAATATGTGCGGTCATTATGGGAACATTCTTAACATTAGTTATGGTTCTTGCGAAGGGAAGTATCATTCGTGCATTTATTGATGATACAGAGGTTGTTACATATGGAATGAAGATGCTAACGGCACTTATGTTATCGGGACCGGTTATTGGAATTATGTTTTTGTGTATCAATACTTTGCAAGCAATGGGAAAAGCACTACCTTCTTTAGTTTTGACCGTTTGCAGACAGGGACTTGTGTTTGTACCGCTTTTGTTGATATTAAATGTATTTTTTGGATTAGATGGAATTATATATGCACAGGCGGTCGCTGATTTTATTTCTATAATACTATCGGTTATACTGTGTGTAAATATATTGAAGAAGTTTGAAAAAGAAATAGAGGCGCATTAAGGTTGGCTTGTTGGAAGAAATAGCGATATGGAAAAGGGAGCAATTATAAATGAAACTCAAAAGAGTTTATTTTATAATTGCTCCCTTTTTTTGTAGATAAAATTTATCTATCATGTAAGCAAATTTTATTCTTCACCAAATACTTCGTCAAATTCAAGAGAATCCAAATAGGCATCAAATGCTTCGGAAGCTTTTTCATATTCTTCATCATCTTCAATGTTAATAAGTTCGATATCTTCCTCGCCTTTTACAATCATACGATATAGATATACCGTTCCTTCTTCCTCATCTTCCTCTTCTTCTAAAGGAAGCAAAGCTATATATTGGTTGTCTTCAACTTCTAAAGTAGTCAGTACTAGGCATTCCAATTCGCTGTCATCATCTAATGTTAATGTTACGGTGTCACGCTCTTCTTCATTTTGCCCCATAGCCCAACTATCTTCAAATTTATCTTTGCTCATAATAACCTCTCTTTTTTTAATATACTTTTATTTATATAGTATGAATGTAACAGAAATTGTTATAAAAAGCAAGAAAAACGTTGATAATATAGGAGATGTGAATGCTAAAAAAAAGAAAAAATGAGAAAACAAGAGATAAAAAGAGAATATTAATGATTATTAAGCATATACCGAAAATATATGCAATCATGTGATTTGCTTTTATAAAGCAAATTCACTAATATATGCTTAACGCTTAGCACTCGATAAATAAGAGTGCTAATAATAAAAAAATAAAATTTTATAAGGAGGAAAATAGAATGAAATTAGTACCATTAGGAGACAAAGTTGTATTAAAACAATTAGAGGCAGAAGAAACGACTAAATCTGGGATTGTATTACCAGGTCAGGCACAAGAAAAACCACAGCAAGCAGAAGTAGTTGCAGTGGGACCAGGTGGCATAGTGGATGGAAAAGAAGTAACTATGCAGGTAAAAGAAGGAGATAAAGTTATCTATTCAAAATATGCAGGGACAGAAGTGAAATTGGATGGAGAAGATTTTATTGTTGTAAAGCAAAATGATATTGTAGCAATTGTAACAGACTAAGGCAAGGGCGTTTATCATTTTTTGCATACTTATTTAAAAATAAAAATATATTTTGTAGGAGGAATTGGTCATGGCTAAAGAAATTAAATACGGCGCAGAGGCAAGAACTGCACTGGAAACTGGAGTAAATAAATTAGCAGATACAGTAAAGGTAACATTGGGACCTAAAGGAAGAAACGTAGTGTTAGACAAATCCTTTGGAGCTCCACTTATCACAAACGATGGTGTTACAATTGCAAAAGAAATTGAATTAGAAGATGCATTTGAAAATATGGGCGCACAGTTAGTGAAAGAAGTTGCTACAAAGACAAATGATGTTGCCGGTGATGGAACAACAACAGCTACTGTATTAGCACAAGCTATGATTTTTGAGGGAATGAAGAATCTAGCAGCGGGTGCAAATCCAATTATTTTAAGAAAAGGTATGAAAAAAGCAACAGAATGCGCAGTAGAAGCAATTGCCAATATGAGTGCTAAGATTACTGGAAAAGAACAAATTGCAAAAGTTGCAGCAATTTCTGCTGGTGATGATGCAGTTGGTGAAATGGTTGCAGATGCAATGGAAAAAGTATCAAATGATGGGGTTATCACAATTGAAGAATCCAAGACAATGATGACGGAACTTGATTTAGTAGAAGGTATGCAGTTTGATCGTGGATATGTATCTGCATATATGGCAACAGACATGGACAAAATGGAAGCTAATATAGAAGATCCTTATATTTTAATCACAGATAAAAAGATTTCTAACATTCAAGAAATTCTTCCACTATTAGAGCAAGTAGTACAATCAGGGGCTAAATTATTAATTATTGCAGAAGATGTAGAAGGCGAAGCATTATCTACATTAGTTATCAATAAGCTTCGTGGTACATTCAATGTAGTAGCAGTTAAGGCTCCAGGTTATGGAGATAGAAGAAAGGCAATGCTTGAAGATATTGCAATTTTGACTGGTGGTCAGGTGATTTCTGAAGAACTTGGTTTGGATTTAAAAGAAACTACTTTGGAACAATGTGGTCGTGCAAAATCAGTAAAAGTACAAAAAGAAAACACAATCATAGTAGATGGTGAAGGCGATAAAGAAAAAATTACAGCTAGAATTGCTCAAATCAGAAACCAAATTGAAGAGACAACATCTGATTTCGATCGTGAAAAATTGCAAGAGAGACTTGCAAAGCTTGCAGGTGGAGTAGCAGTAATTCGTGTAGGAGCAGCCACAGAAACTGAAATGCAAGAGAGTAAACTTCGTATGGAAGATGCCCTTGCAGCCACAAGAGCAGCCGTAGAAGAAGGAATTATTGCAGGTGGTGGTTCTGCATACATTCACGCATCCAAAAAAGTAGCAGATTTAGTATTGACGATGGAAGGCGATGAAAAAACAGGAGCAGCCATTATTTTAAAAGCTTTGGAATATCCATTGTTTATCATTGCAGCTAATGCAGGACTTGAAGGATCGGTTATTGTAAGTAAAGTGAAAGAGGCAAAGCCAGGTACTGGATTTGATGCATTGCGTGAAGAGTATGTTGATATGGTAGCTGCTGGAATTCTTGATCCTGCAAAGGTTACAAGAAGTGCACTTCAAAATGCTACAAGTGTAGCATCGACCTTATTAACAACAGAATCCGTTGTTGCAAATATCAAAGAAGATGCACCAGCAATGCCAGCAGGTGCACCTGGAATGGGCATGATGTAATTCCTATGTAAAACTATGAGTCACTCAGAGGGCTGTCGTACTAGCTGATTAATATAAGCAAGTGCGACAACCCTCTTATTTAGTAAAGAAACATTTAGTAGGAAAATCGTTTTTTGTATTATGAATAAAACGTATTTACGTCCAATTTACACTTGTACTTTGGGATAAAATATGTAAAAATAGAAAATATAGGAAGTTGGTGAAAACAACAAAATGAGTGCAGGGGAACAAAAAAAAAGGGATGTATCAATTAAAGATATTGCAGATATGGCGTCTGTATCCGTAGCTACCGTATCCCGCGTAATCAATCAAAACGGAAGATATTCGGTTGAAACAGAAGCCAGAGTGCGAAGGATTATGAAGGAATATGATTACAAGCCGAATTTAGTGGCTCGAGGATTAAGAATGAAAAAGGTAGATACCATTGGGGTCATTATACCAGATATTACCAATGAGTTTTTCTCAAAAATAGCGCTAGAATTACAAATGGGACTTTTTAAACAGGGATTCGCCGCGATGATCTGTAATACGAACGAAGATGGTTTTATAGAAAATCAATATATTCAAATGTTGAATGCGCAACAGGTTAGTGGAGTTATCTACATTTCGGGTAACTACGATGAAAAAAGGGAACAACTAAATATTCCAACTGTATATATTGACAGAAGGCCGAAAGATAAACAAACAAAATCCAAGACGGTTATAATTGAGAGCAATAACATGCAAGGGGGATATCTTGCAACAAGGTGTTTGTGTGATAGCAATGCAAAAAGAATTGCATGCATATCATTGGATTCGAGGGTGTCAACTCATGAAGAGCGTGTGAATGGGTGTAAGAAGGCATTGAAAGAAGTTGGGCTTTTTTTTACGGAACAAGATTTTGTTACGGTACAAAAAAATACAATGACAGAGGGATATCAAGCGTTACAAAGATTATTACTAAATGATCAGGAAATAGATGGAATCTTTTGCACTTCAGACATTCTTGCAGCAGGTGCATTAAAGTATTTGGAGGAAGCAGAAATTGAAATACCATCTCAAATGCGACTGGTAGGATATGATGATACCACACTTTCTCAGTCCACAAAGTTACCGATTACTACGATTCGACAGCCAATAGCAGAAATGGGGAAATTAGCAGTGGAAAATATTTTAGCTATGGTATCGCATGAAAAAATTGAAAAAAAAGAATATATCCTTCCAGTTGTGCTAGTAAAGAGATGTACTACCTAAGGTAATAAATATAATCTTGTGTAATAGTAACAAAAACACCCCAATTGAATTCATCAAATTATACAAAAATATAAAAATGGATTGACTTGTTTGAAAAAAAGAAGTAATATAATATCACGAGATGGGTAAACGATTACTCAACAAACAAAAGAATGAGATAGTTCATAGGTTGTTTGTTGAGTAGGAGATATCTAAATCGTAATAGAGAATAACTGAGTAAACGATTACTCAAATACTCTTCAACCGTAAAAACTATATAATTTTTTTCTAGGAGGATGAAAAATGAAAAAAAGAGCATTGGCAGTATTATTAACAGTAACAATGGCAGCAACACTTCTTGTTGGATGTGGTAATTCAGGAAAGACTACTACAACAGAGGACAAAACAAAAACTCAAGATGAAACCACACAAGAGGAAACAGCGTCTACAGGGACAGAGAAATATGGTATTGTAATTAAAGTATTAAGTTCTGAATTTTGGCAGTCTATGAAATATGGTATTGAAGAAAAGGCAAAAGAACTTGGTGTTGAAGTAGAAGTGCTTGCAGCTAACTCTGAAGATGATGTAGAAGGACAGGTTACTGTATTTGAAACAATGATTCAGTCTGGAGAATACAATGCATTTGCTGTAGCACCGCTTTCGGATTCGAACTTAGTTAATACAGTTGCTGAAGCAAATAAAGAAGGATATTTAGTAGCTAACATCGACGAGCAGGTTAATCCAGATACATTAGTTGCACAGGGCGGTTCACTTGTTTGTTTCGTAACAACAGATAATAAAGTAGTTGGACAAACAGCTGGCGAATATATCGTATCATTATTAACAAGTGGCGATGATGTGGCAATCATCGAAGGTAAAGCTGGAGCGGTTTCAGGAGAAGATAGAAAAGAAGGCTGTAAAAGTGCATTTGAAGCAGCTGGACTGAATATTGTAGATAGCCAGCCAGCTGACTGGGATAAGACAAAAGCTTATGACTTAGCTACTAACTTAATCAGTAAAAATGAAAACTTAAAAGCTATCTACTGCTGCAATGATACAATGGCTATGGGCGCTCAGGAAGCGGTAGAAAATTCAGGGAAAGATATCATAGTAGTTGGTACAGATGGAAATAGTGATGCAATTGAATCTGTAAAAGCAGGTAAATTAGCTGCAACTATCGCGCAGGATCCAGCAACAGTTGGAGGTCGAGCATTAGAACTTCTTGTTGAAGCTTATCGTGCTGGCGACAAACCAGGAGATAAAGAAAAAGTGGATGAAAGAATTGATCCAATCCTTGTTACAAAAGACCAGAATTAGTAGTTTATTATAAAACAATGGGGCCAAGGCTCACTTGGCCTCATAAAAAAAGCAAATAATCAGTAGTCGTAAAGGAAAAGATGATGAGTATGACGAGTTTAGTTGAAATGAAAAAAATTACAAAAAAGTTTCCAGGTGTGACTGCGCTAAGTGGAGTAAACTTTGATGTTCAACCAGGGGAAGTTCATATTTTATTAGGAGAAAACGGTGCCGGAAAGTCAACTCTTATGAAAATGTTAAGTGGTGCATATGAACCGACAGATGGCGTTTTGGTTGCCAATGGAAAGGAATTTCCAAGGTTTACACCAAAGATATCACAAGAAAATGGAATTAGTATAATTTATCAGGAATTAAGTGTAATTAATGAAATTAGCATTCAGGAAAATATATTTGTTGGAAAGTTATTAGCAAAATCGGTTTTAGGTCTTAAGATAGTAGATAATAAGCTTATGAGGAAAAGAACGCAGGAAGTATTAGATGAAATCGGCTTGAAAAGAAGTCCGGAAACACCAGTTGGACAGTTATCAATATCAGAAAAGCAGATGGTAGAAATTGCAAAAGCGGTTGCTTTTGACGCAAAAGTTATCATTATGGATGAACCTACCTCATCCTTAACTACAGAAGAAATCAATCATTTATTTGAAATTGTAAATAGATTAAAGAAACAAGGAAGAGGGATTGTATTTATCTCTCACAAGTTAGATGAAGTTTTGGCAATTGGTGATCGAGTTACAATTCTAAAGGATGGACAATATGTTGGAACCTATCCAATCTCAGAAATGGATGAAGATCGTCTTGTCAAACGAATGGTTGGACGTGAAATCAAGGGTACTTATTTAAAAGATCCAGATAAAGACTATGGAAACCAAATCATCTTTGAAGTAAAGGGCTTAACTCGAAAAGATGAATATGTAAAAGATATTAGCTTTACATTAAGGCGAGGGCAAATATTGGGATTTTCAGGGCTTGTTGGAGCAGGACGTACCGAACTTATGGAAGCTATATATGGAGCTGCACCAATAAAAGCAGGCACTATTACATTAATGGGGAAAACATTGAAAATTAAGCAACCTTACGATGCATTAAAAGCTGGAATTGCCCTTGTTACAGAAAATAGGCGCGAAACAGGATTTTCTCCCTACTTTAGTATCAAACAGAACTTAAATCAAGCAAAAAATCTAAAAGAGAGTAAATTCGGCGGAATGACTGGCCTAATTAATAATGTTCAAGAAGCAAAGGTAGCAGAAGAACAAAAAATAGCGATGCAGATTAAATGTGCAACGACAGAACAAGTTATTACTGAGTTATCTGGTGGAAATCAACAAAAAGTAATTTTAGGAAGATGGATGGCATCCAATCCAAAGCTTATTATCTTCGATGAACCAACCAAAGGAATTGATGTTGGTACAAAATCTGAGATTTATAAACTAATGAGAGGTCTTGCAGAAAAAGGGATTGGAGTGCTTGTTGTTTCTTCTGAACTTCCAGAGCTGCTATCAACATGTGACCGGATTATCGTATTTAACGAAGGTAAGAACAATGGTGAATTTTCTTCTAGTGAGGCAACGGAAGAAGAATTAGTTCGTGCGGCAACTACAGAATAATAATAATTAATATAGGAGAAAAATCATGAGTAAACACACACAAGTAGTAAAATCAAAAAAATCATTTAATGATTATTGGAGTTCATATAGTACCGTCGCAATTTTATTCATTATGCTTGCCATATTTAGTGCGCTGAGACCAAATGCTTTTTTAAGCAGTGGAAACTATGTAAAAATTATTGAGCAAAGTTCCATTACAATCTTGTTAGCATGTGGAGAATTTTTCGGTATTATTCTTGGAGGCATTGACTTATCCGTCAGTTCGGTAATGGCTTTATCCGGTGTTGTATGCGCTAAATTGATGGTAGCCGGATGGAACCCAGTACTTGCAGTTTTAGTTGGAATCATATTGTTTGGTGCGGCATTAGGAGCAATTAATGGTGTATTAATCAATATTACAAAATTGCCACCATTTATCATCACATTAGGAACGCAAGCTATCTTTCGTGGATTTACATATATATTTAGTGATGCACGTTCCGTGTCTGGTATTAACATCGGGTTCACTAAATTTATTGGTGGAAAAATCGGTGGTGTAGTACCTATGCCAATTGTTATTGCATTAGTGGTTGCTATTCTTTTGATTTTCTTTACTACGAAGACTAGAGCCGGGCGTAACATTTATGCACTTGGTGGAAATCCAGTATCTGCATATTTTGCAGGAATTACGACGAATAAGCATCAGTTGCTAAGTTTTGTAATTTCTGGTGTTTGTGCTTCTTTAGCAGGAATGGTAAATATCGCGCGTCTTGGATCCGCAGAACCCAATGCAGGTACAGGATATGAAACATATGCAATAGCGGCTGTTATTATTGGTGGTACATCTTTCTTTGGTGGACAAGGAGTTATCTGGAAGGTAGTAATTGGTGGCTTGATTATTGGTACTATTAATAATGGACTAAACATGGTTGGACTTTCTTCTTACTATCAGCAAATTGCGATGGGAGTTCTTATTATTTTAGCAGTAACATTAGATCGTTTCTTCGGTGCTAGCAAGAATAAATAAAATTGACACAAATAATTGGGCAAAGACAACAAAGGAGATATAAGATGAAGGCAGAATTTTCACCATCACTTATGTGCATGGATTTTTTAAAGATTAAAGAGCAAATGAAAATATTAAATAATAGGGTAGATATGTATCACGTTGATATTATGGATGGACATTTTTGTAAAAACATTACGCTTTCTCCGGACTTAATTAAAGTCTTTGGAAAAGAGGCTACTAAGCCGATGGATGTTCATTTAATGACGACAGAACCGATGGATTGGATTGAATTGGTTGCAAAAGCGGGTGCAACCTATATTTCTCCACATGCAGAAACAATTAATACGAATGCATTTCGTGTTATGAACCTTATCAAGAATTTAGGATGTAAGACAGGAGTTGTATTAAATCCTGCAACCCCTTTAAGTTTTGTAGAACCGTATTTAAGTAAAATTGATTTATTAACCATTATGTCCGTTGATGTTGGATTTGCAGGTCAACCCTTTATTGAAGAAATGTTAGATAAAATTGCACAAGCAAAGTCTTTGAGGGATGAGAAGGGTTATACATACAAAATTCAAATTGATGGTTCTTGTAATAAAAAGACGTTTAAACGATTAGCAGATGCTGGTGTGGAAGTATTTATCGTTGGTTCATCTGGATTATTTGGACTTGATAAAGATTTAAAAAAAGCTTGTGACCAAATGTTTGCAGACTTTGAAGAGGCAACTAAGTAGTTTGGAGGATTGGAATGAAAAACGAATACATACTAGGTATTGATGTTGGAGGAACGAACATCAGAGCTGGACTAGTAGATCAAACGTTCCAGTTATCGGAGTTTGTGATTGAAAGTAGTAATCAAATCATGGATGAAAATCATGCGATAGACAAATTGGTTTGCTTTGTTGAAAAATATCTAGAGAACTATAGAAAAGAAAAAAATGTAGTTGGAATTTCAATCGGGTTTCCTTCTACCATAGATAAGTCACGTAAAAAGGTTCTATCCACTCCAAACATTAAAGGCTTAAATAATGTAGAGGTGGTAGACGCTTTGGAAAAAAAATTAGGAATTAAAACCTATATAGATAAAGATGTTAATATGTTAATGCTTTTCGATATGTTTAAAGGAAGTATTCCTGATGTTGGTGTTACACTTGGATTTTATCTTGGAACTGGATTAGGGAATGCGATTACGATTGACGGAGAACTTCTCATAGGAAAAAATGGAGCTGCAGCTGAATTAGGGCATATTCCGTCTCGTGGATTTAAAGGAAATTGTGGCTGTGGAAATTCATCGTGTGTTGAATTATTTGCATCTGGTAAATATCTAAAATATTTATGTGATACTTATTTTGAGGGTACTTTTATTGGTAACATCTTTAAAAAATATGTCAATCATCCTAGAATAAAGAAATTTATACACGACTTGGCAATTCCGGTAGCTACAGAGATTAACATTTTAGATCCGGATTATATTATTATTGGAGGTGGACTTCCTCAGATGGAAGGTTTCCCCAAAAAAGAATTCGAGGATGCAATTCATGAATTTGCAAGAAAACCTTATCCAGAGCAAGATTTAAAATTCTCATATTCCGTACCAACACAAGAAAATGGAGTGATTGGAGCTGGAATTTATGGATATAAGATGAAAGAGACAACGATTAAAAGGAGAAGAGCATAAATGAAGATAGCAATAGGAAATGATCATGTAGCAGTAGAGATGAAACAACAAATCACACAGCATTTACAAGAAAAAGGAATTGACGTAATCAATTTTGGTACGGATTCCAATGAACGTTGTGATTACCCGGTATATGGTGAAGCGGTTGCAAATGCAGTTGCAAAAGGAGAAGTTGATTGTGGAATACTTATTTGTGGTACAGGTGTAGGAATTTCCCTATCTGCCAATAAGGTAAAGGGAGTACGTGCAATTGTTTGCAGTGAACCATATTCTGCAAGACTTTCGAAGCAACACAACAATACAAATATTTTAGCGTTCGGAGCCAGAGTTATTGGAATCGAATTAGCAAAAATGATTGTAGATGAGTGGTTAACTGCGAAATTTGAAGGAGGAAGACATCAAAATCGTATTGATATGATTACAGAAATTGAAAACAAACAATAATAGTTGATATTATTTGCTAAATAAAAAATATTTTGAGCTTTTGCTAAAACAACCGTTTTTTGCGATAAGCTTAAGATATTTTTTTAAAGGCTTGAAAATGAGGAAAATACGAAGTATCGATTAAGTAAGGGGTATATATGAATCAAAAGTTAAGAAATTTAAATATTTCGCAAAAATTGAAATTTTATTTTGGAATTATTACGGGGGGATTTATTCTCGCAATTATTGTTGCGTTGATATCTCTTACGGTTGTGACATTAAATTTTAAACACTATCATGATGTTTCTTTTAAAGCTACTACGGTACAATTGAACATGCAAAAGAAACTTGAGGCAGCAGCAAAAAATATTTTATGGGCATGTACCACTTCGGAGGAAGCGTTAGTATCGGAACGAATTGAAGCGGCAAAATCTGAATTAACTGAATTGAATAACAACTTTATAATATTAAAGCAATTGTGGAATAGCAATTCTGGTATATTATCGGACTTAGAAGATGTGCTTGATAGCAATTCAAAATATGAAGAAACTATGTTTATTCTCTCTACATCGGGGAATGATGCGGGTGCACTGAAGTTTTATAATTCGTATTATGCGGAAAGTTTAGTCAAAGCGAGTCAACTTCTAGAAGTGATAGGAAACAATATTGATACTAGTGTTGCTAAAGATTTTACAACTTCTACAAAACTAGCATTATTATCTTTAATTAGTACCTTAATACTATCAATTTGTAGTGTATGTATAGCAATCTATAGTATTAAGCGTTTAACTATTACAATTACACCACCTATAAAAGAAATTGAACGAGCAGCAAAGGCTATGGCAGAAGGTAATCTACAGGTTGATATTACGTATGAATCAAAGGATGAGCTTGGCAGCTTAGCGGATAGTATGCGTTATACTACACAAGGGATTAATAAGATAATAGGAGATATCGAATATTGTTTGCAAACAATAGGGGATGGAAACTTCTGTTTTGAAAGTAATTGCAGTGAAGATTATATTGGTGATTATGTGCCTATACATAAGAATATGAATCATATTGCAGATAAACTAAGTTTTGCAATTTCTGAAATAAAGAACTTTGCCTCACAAGTATCTTACGGCGCAGAAAATCTTTCAGATGGAGCACAATGCTTAGCAGAAGGAGCAGCAGAACAGGCAAGTGCGGTTGAAGAATTGGTTGTTTCGATTGGTGGAATTACAAATCAAGTAGTAGAAACTGCTACATCAGTGAAAGAGGCAGATAAAATGGCAGAGTCTGTTGCAAATGAAGCTAACATGAGTAGTGAACATATGAAACGGATGACGGACGCTATGACCCGTATTACGGAAACATCGTCACAAATAGAAGCGATTATCCAAAGTATTGAGCAGATCGCTTCACAAACAAATCTTTTGTCTCTGAATGCAGCGATTGAAGCTGCTAGAGTCGGAGAGGCTGGAAAGGGATTTGCGGTGGTAGCAGATGAAATTCGAGAACTTGCAAATCAAAGTGCTTTAGCAGCTATGAATACACGCAAATTAATTCAATCGACGGTATATGAAATACAAAGTGGTAATGAAATCGTAGAGTTAACCTCTGTATCGTTAGAACAGGTGTTAAATGCAATAGAAGATATGCGAAGCGTTATTCAAAAAGTAACTGTTTTAACTACGCAGCAAGCGACTGCCATGAAAGAAATTGATAGTGGTATTGAACAAATTTCAGCAGTCGTGCAAAATACATCAGCTACAGCAGAAGAAAGTTCTGCCACTAGTGAAGAACTTGCAGCGCAAGCAGGTGCATTAGATGGATTAATGACCCAATTTAAGACAAGAGAAAGAGAAGAGGCACAGATATGACATTTGAACAGGTGAAAGAGGGGAATGCAAATAAAAAAATATATAAGGTAACGGATGATGCGTTTAAATGTTTTGGAAAGGTATATGATTATGACACCAAAGAATTAATCGAATATGCTACAAAAAATATAGAGGTGCCTAAAATTGGTGATTTCTATCAGGCTTCGGATGCTGGGTTGGAAAGCATAGCAGTAGTTCAAACCATTTCTGAAGATTTATTTGGAGGACTCATAGTACAGGCAGGGCCATGTACGGGACATAATCAAGCCTTAACAGGGTTTGAATATCATCAGGGGAGTGAAGTCGTCATTGCAGTCACCGATTGTGTCTTAATTTTAGGAAAGCGTGAGAATATGGAAGGAAATACTTATCAAGGTGAAAAGGCAGAACTGTTTTATGTGAAAAAGGGACAGGTAGTTGAATTATATGGAACAACGCTTCATTACACACCTTGTAAAGTGGACGATTTCTTTATGACTGTTGTTTTACTATTAAAAGGTACGAATGAAGCACTCGATAAACCAATTGGAATTTGCAGGAAGAAGAATAAATATTTTATTGCACATTCTTCTCAAACCGAAAAAATTAAAGTGGGAAATTATCCAGGCTTGTTGGGTGAGCTGATTTTTATTCAATAAAATGAAATATAGTTTTGATTCAAAAGGAGTTGTACACAAAACGTAGTGACAGCTCCTTTTATTCGAGGTAGATTGTGAACATAAAAGTCCATACAAATTAAAACAAGCAACCTTTACTAGCTTTTTTGGAAGAAAAGTGGTATTATTTTTGGAAAGAATAAAATAATGGAGGATACGAGATGGAACAATCATACACCGAAGCCAGTTGCAGACCTAAAAAATCAGCATCCGATTTTTTGAAAATAGTGGGTATATTTTTGGTAGCAATTGTATGTATCGGATTGCTATTATTTTCGGGACAGGTTATTTTACAAATTATTGGAGCGGCAGGAATTGTGGCTATAATTTATTTTTACCCAAGGTTAAATTATGAATATGAGTACATTTATTGCGATGGTCAGATTGATTTTGATAAAATCATGGGTGGCTCGAAAAGAAAAACTATCTTTAAAATGGATATGGACGAAATGGAAATCTGTGGATCAATAAAGACTGCAGAGTTAGCAGCCTTTAAAGATTTGAAGACAAAAGATTTTTCGTCCGGATTAAATGATGCAAAGACCTATGCGTTAATTGCAAGATTAAATAATGAGAGAGTACGTGTTTTATTCAATCCATCTGAAAAAATGGTAGAGCTTATGTGGAGAAAATCTCCAAGAAAAGTATTGAAATATTAATAATTTTCTTCTTTGAAAATTATAATTTTGTTTGACTTATAGAGCTGGGTTTATTATACTTCTAAATTAATACAGAAAAAGAGAGGATGGAAATTTTAACATGGGAACAATTATTGGCGACGGTATTACCTTTGATGATGTACTTTTAGTACCTTCTTATTCTGAGGTGATTCCAAATGAAGTAGACTTAACAACAAAGCTAACAAAAGAGATTACACTCAATATTCCAATGATGAGTGCAGGAATGGATACAGTTACTGAACATAGGATGGCAATTGCGATGGCAAGGCAAGGTGGTATTGGTATCATTCATAAGAATATGTCGATTGAACAGCAAGCAGATGAAGTGGATAAGGTAAAACGTTCGGAGTATGGAGTAATTACAGATCCATTTTTTTTGACAGCAGACCATACATTAGAAGACGCCAATAACCTAATGAAAAAATATCGTATTTCAGGCGTTCCTATTACCGAAGGGAAAAAATTAGTTGGAATTATTACAAATCGAGATTTGAAATTTGAAACTGATTTTTCAAAAAAAATCAAGGAATCCATGACAAGTGAAGGTCTTATTACCGCGAAGGAAGGAATTACATTAGAAGAAGCAAAAAAAATTCTGGGAAAGACTAGAAAAGAAAAACTTCCAATTATTGATAACGATGGAAATTTAAAGGGTTTAATAACAATTAAAGATATTGAAAAGCAAATTTTGTATCCATCTTCTGCGAAAGATAAGCAAGGACGTCTTCTTTGTGGGGCGGGAGTAGGAATTACTGCAAATGTACTTGATCGAGTGGATGCTTTAGTAAAAGCAAAGGTTGATGTTGTTGTGCTTGATTCTGCGCATGGTCATTCTGTAAATGTTATTAATTGCGTTAAAATGATAAAAGAAAAATATAAAGATCTTCCTGTTGTTGCAGGAAATGTTGCGACTGGTGAAGCAACAAGAGATCTAATTGAAGCTGGAGCAGATGCTATCAAAGTTGGTATTGGTCCTGGTTCAATTTGCACGACTCGTGTTGTTGCAGGAATTGGAGTGCCTCAGATAACGGCAATTATGAATTGTTACGAAGTGGCAAAAGAATATGAAATTCCAATTATTGCGGATGGAGGAATTAAGTATTCTGGGGATATGGCAAAAGCAATTGCGGCAGGAGCAAATGTTTGCATGATGGGAAGTATTTTTGCTGGTTGTGATGAAAGTCCAGGAAGCTTTGAATTATTCCAAGGAAGAAAATATAAAGTATATCGTGGAATGGGATCAATTGCTGCGATGGAAAATGGAAGTAAAGACAGATATTTCCAGGCTGATGCAAAAAAATTAGTTCCAGAAGGTGTGGAAGGCCGCGTTGCATATAAAGGAACCATTGAAGATACTGTATTTCAACTACTTGGTGGTATTCGTTCTGGTATGGGTTATTGTGGAACAAAGACCATCGAAGAATTAAAGAGAAATGGTAAATTTGTTAAGATTTCTGCAGCATCTTTAAAAGAGAGTCATCCACATGATATTCATATTACAAAAGAAGCACCAAACTATAGTATTGATAATTAACTTGTAGTTGTCAGCTTCATCACTTAGGATAAGGGAATATGAAAAAGAGAAATAAGAGATTGCAACGGGAATTTATAACGGTTAAAAATAAAGTGGTTCGATTGAGCATTGTTACGCTGGTTGGTGTAGCAATGCTTATTTTGCTATGTTTAGCCGCCGGAATAATTCATGACAAGAGAACTCAGACAAAAGTGACAGTAAATGTAGCAATTGATTGTAAGCGGCCAGAAATTGTAGAAGCGTTTTTAACACCGAATGAGTATTCGAGACCGCAAACTCCGTTGAATCAAGTAAATGGAGTTGTTATTCATTATATTGCAAATCCAGGTACCACTGGATGGGAAAATCAGCATTATTTTGAAAATTTAAAAGATACGCATACAACAAAAGTAAGCAGTCATTTTATAATAGGACTGGATGGAACAATTATTCAGTGTATCCCATTGAATGAGATTTCCTATGCTTCAAATGAAAGAAACGGCGACACGATATCTATTGAATGTTGTCATCCAAAAGTTGATGGAAAATTTACCAAGGAGACCTATCACTCTTTGGTAACGCTCACTGCATGGTTAGCAGGCAGATATTATTTAGAGGATGAAGATATCCTACGACATTTTGATGTTACTGGTAAGAATTGTCCAAAGTATTTTGTGGAACATGAAGATAAGTGGGAAAAATTAAAAAAGAATGTATGGAGTAAATTGGAGAATTGGGAAAAGGCAGGATTTACGAAAGAATAATTGTATAAAAAAGAAAGAAGGAATAGACAGCGCATTTTAAGTCTAGTAAAATAAGAGTAACAAGTGAAAATACGAGGAGGTATGATATGAAACGGCAAGACTATATTTCTTGGGATACTTACTTTATGGGAATTGCTACGCTATCTGCAATGAGAAGCAAAGATCCTAGTACAAGTGTAGGTGCATGTATTGTGAGCCAGGATAACAAGATATTATCATTGGGTTATAATGGCATGCCGCGGGGCTGTTCGGATGATGATTATCCTTGGAATCGTGATGGAGATCCAATGGACACAAAATATTTGTTTGTGTGCCATGCGGAACTCAATGCATTATTAAATTATAGCGGTACCAATATGGAAGGCGCAAAAATATATACGACGTTATTTCCATGTAATGAATGTACAAAGGCATTAATTCAGGCAGGCATTAAGGAAGTTATTTATTGTAGTGACAAATATGCAAACACAGATTCGGTCAAGGCATCCAAAAAAATGATGCATTCTGCAAAAATTAAGTTTCGTGAATATCAAGTTGCGAACCGTGAAATTAGATTAAATTTATAAATCTAGGAGTTTCTTTACAAAAACTTTACAATTACATCTTGTTTTCTTAACATAGTTTTAATAATATTAATTCGTATTGCTTACAATAGAAAATGAAAATTAAGAAAAACTAAGGAGAAACTTATTATGTCTATGGATGATGTAAAGATGCTATTCCAATTTATTGGTGGATTGGGAATGTTTCTATATGGAATGAATGCAATGGCTGATGGTTTACAAAAAACAGCTGGTAACCGAATGAAAAATCTTCTAAAAGCACTGACAAGTAATCGGTTATTAGCGATTAGTGTAGGTGCCCTCATTACTGCAATCATTCAAAGTAGTTCTGCAACTACGGTTATGGTTGTTGGTTTTGTGAATGCTGGATTGTTTGATTTAACGCAGGCAGTAGGTGTTATTATGGGTGCTAATATTGGTACCACAATTACTGCTTGGTTGGTATCGATGAATGAATGGGGTGAGATATTAAAACCAGAGTTTTATGCACCTGTCATAATTGGTATTGGCGCATTCATTTTACTTTTTTCAAAAGATCACAAAAAGAAACAAGTTGGAGAAATATTAGTTGGATTCAGTTTATTATTCATTGGTCTTAGTTTTATGTCGGGTTCAATTAAGCCATATCGTGATGCACCAATCTTTGTAAATGCATTTAAACTATTTGGGGAAAACCCAATCCTTGGTATCTTAACGGGTGCTGTGATAACAGCAATTATCCAAAGCTCATCTGCATCAGTTGGTATTTTGCAGACACTTGCGATGAATGGCGTTGTAAGCTGGAGTGCTGCTGTTTTCATTACATTAGGGCAAAACATTGGTACTTGTGTTACCGCTCTTTTATCAAGCGTAGGAGCGCATAGAACAGCAAAGAGAGCTGCTATTATTCACCTTTTATTTAACTTAATTGGAGCAGTGCTGTTTGGCATTATAAGTTTTGTTGTATTTACTATAGTTCCACAATGGGCCGGTCGAACGATTAATAGTGTGGAAATCTCAATTTTCCATACGGTGTTTAATATCACAAATACATTGGTTTTACTTCCATTTGCGAATGGGTTAGTTACTCTTTCTGGTATTATCGTAAAGAAGGGAGAAGAGGCAACGTATCAAGAAAGTGAATTGGAGGAACTTAAAAATCGTTTGGATGAGCGTATCTTTGAAAGTCCTAGTTTTGCGGTAGAACGTTGCGTTCAAGAAGTGGTTAATATGGGACTTTTCACATTAGATAGCTTAAAAAAGTCAAAGACGGCTGTTCTAGATGGAAGTGAACATGCTGTAGCAGATGTGTTCAAAGGCGAAGTTATTATTAACGGATTTGAAAAACAGTTGACGGAATATATGGTGAAAATTGATAACCTTTCATTAAATGATAGTCAGCATACGTTGATTAAGAATTTATTATATACGGTGAGTGATATTGAACGAGTTGGTGACCACTGTGAAAACTTAGTAGAGCTTGCACAGTCTTATATTGAAAACGATAATACATTTTCGAAAGAAGCAAGAGAAGACTTAGAGAACATGTTTCAGAAGTCAATTGATTCCTATGAATCAGCGATTAATGCACGATTAACTGGCAAAAAAGAATTTATTGAACGAGAGATGGAATGTGAAGAAACGGTTGACCGATTAGAAAAAATATATCGCAGAAGACATGTGGAGCGCTTAGGAAAAAGTATGTGTACTGCACAGACAGGAGTTTTGTTCACGGATGTTTTAAGTAATTTAGAGCGTGTATCAGATCATGCGGAAAATATTGCACAATATGTACAAGAAGAAAATGAAATGTAGTAAATATAGAAAGAGTGGGTGGATATGCAGACAATTCTGGCAGTGGATGATGAAGAACATATATTAGAGTTAATTAGTTATAATTTAGAAACAGCAGGATACCGCGTTTTAAAAGCAGAAACAGGCGAAATGGCACTTGAAATTCTGAAAGAAAACAAAGTTGATTTGGTCTTGCTTGATTGGATGCTTCCTGGTATAGATGGAATAGAAGTAATCCAACATGTTCGGAGGGATGACAATTATCGAAACCTACCAATTATTTTATTGACGGCGAAGAATGAAGAAATTAACAAAGTGGTTGGATTAGAAGTTGGAGCAGATGATTTTTTATCGAAGCCATTTGGGGTGCATGAATTAATGGCACGTATTAAAGCCGTTCTTCGACGAAGCAGTGGTATGATGGAAAGTAAAAAAAATGACAATTCGGAATTAATAAAGATTCACGACATGGTGATAGATAAAGAAAGAAGAACGGTTACGGTCGCGGATCAGTCAATCGAATTATCATTAAAGGAATTTGAATTATTATATCTTTTAGCAAAAAATCGGGGAATTGTGTATTCGCGAGATCGGTTACTTGAAAAAATATGGGGGTATGACTTCGAAGGAGAGACTAGAACCGTTGATGTTCATGTAAGCAATCTGCGCAAAAAAATTGAGAAGGATGATACAAATCCAGAAATCATAAAAACAGTGCGAGGAGTTGGCTACAAAATAAAATGAAACGAAAATTATATTTATCCTATGTATTCATTATTATTGCTGCACTGGGAATATCTCTTACTACTTTTTGGGGTAAGGGATATTCCCTTATTTCAAATCAAAGTCAAAAGTATTATTTAATACAAGCTAGATATTTGGGGGATTTATTTTTGTTTGAAACCTCCGCAGGCGATTATGATAATTTTGTAGATACATATAGTGCAAAGTATAAGGTGAGAATTACCTTAATACAGAGGGATGGTGAGGTTTTAGCGGATTCTGATAGTGATGAATCGCTAGAAAATCACAAAAATCGTCCAGAAGTAAAAGCAGCGTTAGCTGGAAGGGAAGGATTTGCAACCCGGTATTCAGAAACCTTGCAAGAAATCTATTGCTATAGTGCAATTCCAATTAAAACGGTTTCTTTTGATGGGGTACTCCGTGTTTCGGTTCCGATAAAGGAAATATCTGCTTTGCGAAATTATATGATACAAGCAGCCCTTTTAGTAACTATTTTTTGCCTTGTGGTTGCACTTTTTATCGCTTATATATTTAGTCGAAAATTAACGAAGCCGATTGAGGACATTACCAGTGCAGCAGAAAAAATATCACATGGAGATTATGACACAACTATTTATACCAAGGAAAAGGATCAAATTGGGAGATTAGCAGGTTCGTTTAACCGAATGAGTCAAAATTTAAAAGAAACCATTCAAAGTTTAGTTAGTCGAAATATTGAATTGGAAACCATGTTATCAAGTATTCAAGGGGCAGTTGTTGCAATTGACCAAAGTAACAAAATTTTATTTTATAATTCGAAATTTGGAGATATGCTAGGCGATCCAGATAAAGATTATTTAGGCTGCCATTTTTATGATGAAGTGCAAAATGAAAGTATATCAGAGGCGATTGCATTTTCAAAAAATAATGAAGTTGATCGAGTATCCGAAGGAAACTGGAATGGTCATTCGATTCGAACGACAGCGACACCTCTTGCAGATGAACATGCGGCAATTGGAGTATTACTGATTATAGAAGATACCACTCAGATGAAACGTCTCGAAAATATGAGGAGTGACTTTGTCTCTAATGTTACACACGAATTAAAGACACCACTTACATCCATTCGAGGTTTTGTAGATACCTTGAAAAATGGGGCAATCGAAGATCAATACGTAGCAATGCGTTTTCTCGATATTATTGATATCGAGGCGGAACGATTATCTTCTTTGATTCAAGATATTTTATTGCTATCCGAAATTGAATCAAAACAAGATTTTGATGTAGAATCTTGCAACGTGAATCGTGTTATTAACGAAGTAAAAGCATTATTAGAACCAGAATTTTCTGGCAAGGTATCATTAGAAATGGATGTGGAGCCATACATTCGTCCATATTATTGCAATCCGGGGCGACTGAAAGAACTTTTAATTAATTTATTAGATAATGGATTTAAATATACGGAAAAAGGAAGCGTAAAGTTAATTTGTAAAGAAGTAAATAATAATTTGTATATTCGAGTGGAAGATACTGGAATTGGCATGCAAAGAGAACATTTGTCACGTATATTTGAACGTTTTTATCGTGTGGATAAGAGTCGCTCACGAAAACAGGGAGGTACAGGCTTAGGTCTTTCCATCGTAAAGCATATTGTCGAGCTTTATGATGGAAAGATTAAAGTAGATAGCGAAGAGGGAAAAGGAACTAGGTTTGAGATATTTTTGCCATATTAGTTTTTTTTCGTATACGGTAACATACTTCTAAAGCAATGCTTCCTAAAAGAACAAAGCATACAAGAAAAATTGCACAATCTAGAAAAAACTGCTGTGGTAAAATTTTAATAATTGGATCTGTTTTTTCTGAAAAAATCCAGTAGTCATTGCGAAATGCAATGCTATGAAATAGAGTAAATGTTTTCTCAAAATCGAAACTGCAAACCAAAAGAATAAAAAGAGGAAGCACAGCTGTGGCAAGGGCAGAGGAATGTAAGTAGTGAAATTCCTCTGCTCTTTTTTTTTCAATGAGAATGGGAATTAGTAAAAGCAGAGAAAAAAAACCACCAATCAAGATGACATAAAAAATTTGTTTTACTTCTTTAAAATGCAGGATTCCTTCTTTAGAAGAAGGAAAGGATGGAAAATTTAATTCTTTACCGTAAAAGGGGGAACAATAGTCAATCAAAGCATTATAATTTTCTTTGATTTCATCCGATGAGTATCCACTGGTTTCTTCAATGTTTAATCGCACCATTTCGATGTAATAAAGTGGGCGAAAAAAAAGAACAACACATAATCCAGCAGAAATAAAGAGAATGGTAAATAAAATACTGCTGAAAATAGTAAAAAGTCTTTGCTTCATAGGATATCCTTTTCTTTACAATAAATGGTTGTTTTGTTATTCTTATAGTATACCACAAATTATGGGGAGTACCTTGCTAATTTTTTTATTCTATGATAGAATGGCACACAATGTAGAACAGAAGGAACCGAATATAGGACAGACATGCAGACAGGAGTTTATTTATGGCATATGAGATGATTGTGCTTGATTTGGACGGAACACTGACGAATTCTCAAAAAGTGATTACCCCAAAAACCAAACAGGCACTGATGAAAATACAAGAAGAAGGAATCAAAGTAGTACTCGCATCCGGAAGACCAACAGCAGGGATTCTAAATCTATCAAAAGAACTCTGTCTTGATAAATACGAAGGGTATATTCTCTCTTTTAATGGTGCAAGAATTATTGATGTAAAAACCAAAGAAGTAATCTATAATAAAGTATTACCAAAAGAAATGATTCCTGATATTTTTGACGAAGTTAAAAAATTAAAAGTTGGAATCTTAACTTATGAGGAAAATGAAATTATTATAGGAAATGGAATGGATAAATACAATCAATTGGAGTCAAAAGTAAATGGAATTCCAACAAGAGAAGTAGATGATTTTGCTTCCTACATAACCTTTCCGGTGAATAAATGTTTGCTTACGGGACATCCAAAAAAAATCCTTTATGCAGAAGACGTATTAAAAGAAAAATTTGGAGAATATTTAAATATATACAAGTCAGAACCGTTCTTTTTAGAAATCATGCCAAAGAATATCGACAAAGCATATTCGCTTAGCAAATTGTTAGATCATATTGGAATCACAAGAAAGCAAATGATTTGCTGTGGGGATGGGTATAATGATTTAACCATGATTCGTTTTGCAGGTCTTGGTGTTGCGATGAAGAATGCACAAGAAGATGTAAAACGAGAAGCAGACTTTATTACGTATTCGAATGATGAAGACGGAATTGCTTATGTGATTGAGAAATTTATTGAGAAGGAGTCAGAATATGGATTTTAGTGTAGCAGAATATGAGGTTTTAAAAACAGAAAATTTGAAGGAGATTGAGAGTAAAGGGCTTGTACTTCAACATAAGAAAAGTGGAGCTAGAGTTGTTGTCATTTCCAATGAGGATGATAATAAGGTTTTTTCCATAGGGTTTCGAACACCACCTAAGAATTCAACGGGAGTTCCACATATTATAGAGCATACTGTTTTGTGTGGCTCGAAAACATTTCCAGCAAAAGATCCGTTTATTGAGTTGTCAAAGGGTTCACTTAATACTTTTTTAAATGCAATGACTTATCCGGATAAAACTATTTATCCAGTTGCCAGTTGCAATGAAAAGGATTTTGCAAATTTAATGCACGTATATATGGATGCTGTTTTCTTCCCAAATATTTACAAGAAAGAAGAAATTTTTAAGCAAGAGGGTTGGCACTACGAGCTGGAAGATACAAATAAAGAACTTACCTATAATGGTGTTGTGTATAATGAAATGAAGGGCGCTTTTTCTTCACCAGATCAAATTTTGTTTCGAACGATTCAGCAAGCTATGCTTCCAGATACTCCGTATGGAGTAGAGTCTGGTGGTGATCCAGAATTTATTCCTGATTTGACTTATGAAGAGTTTTTGGATTTCCATCGCAAATATTATCATGCTTCGAATAGTTATATTTATTTGTATGGGGATATGAATATAGAAGAACGGTTGCGTTGGATGGATGAGCAGTACTTAAGTCGCTTTGAAAAATTAGAAGTTGACTCAGAAATTATATTGCAAACACCATTTAACAAAATGAAAGAAGTAGTAAAAGAGTATTCCGTTGGAGAAGATGAATCGGAAGAGAATAAAACCTTTTTAAGTTATAACGTAGTGATTGAAACGAGTTTAGATGAAAAATTATATCGGGCATTTCAGATTATTGAATATGTATTGATTTTGGCACCAGGAGCACCACTCAAACAAGCACTTTTAGATGCTGGAATTGGAAAAGATATTTTGAGTAGCTATGATAATGGAATCAAACAACCAATATTTTCGATTATTGCAAAAGACGCAAATCCATCTCAAAAAGATGAGTTTTTAAAGGTAGTTAGGACTACGTTATCTGATATTGTTGCAAAGGGAATGGATTTGCGATCGATTGAAGGAGCTATTAACTATTTCGAGTTTCGATATCGTGAAGCAGACTTTGGACAATACCCAAAAGGACTTATGTATGGATTGAATCTTTTGGATAGTTGGCTCTATGATGATAGTAAACCATTTATCCATATCTGCGCAGATAAAACCTTTGAGTTTTTAAAAACAGCCATTGGAAGCAGGTATTACGAGGAATTACTTGAAAAATATTTACTAGGAAGTAACCATGCTGCACTGGTTATTGTAAAACCATCAAAAGGTCTTACGAACCGTGTGGAGGCTAACTTAAAGGAAAAATTGGCAAAATATAAAGAAAGCTTATCACAAAGGGAGCTTTTACTATTAGTTAGTGATACAAAACATTTGCATGAATATGAAATGACTCCGGCAAGCAAGGAAGAAAATGAGATGATTCCGCTGCTTACAAGAAAAGATATTGGTAAAAAATGTAAACCACTATACAATATAGAACGAGAAATGAATGGAGTGACTGTACTTCATCATAAGATGCATACCAATCAGATTGCATACCTTAGACTATGTTTTGATGTGACAAAATATAAGAGTGCAGCTTCTACTTTGAGCCTTTTATCCACGATGCTAGGATATGTAGATACGAAAAATTTTAATTTTTTGGAATTTTCCAATGAAATTAACATTCATACGGGGGGATTAGCATCCGATCTAAATGTGTATAACAAAAAGGGATTTGGTGAGGAATATACAGCTTATTTTGAAATAAGAACAAAGGTGCTTTATTCAAAATTTTCGAATGCAATGGAACTTGTAAATGAAATGTTAAGTAATACCATCTTAGAGGACGAGAAACGGTTGCATGAGATTCTTTTAGAAACTCGTTCAAGAATGGAAATGAAGATGATTTCAAGAGGTCATACAACTGCAGTTGATCGCGCGATGTCATATTTTTCAGAAAGTGCTATGTTTGAAGAACTTGCTGGTGGTGTAGCATATTATGATTTCATTGTTGACATGGATGACCATTTTGATGAAAAGAAAACCGAACTAATCGTAAAATTAAAAGAGTGGATGCAGATAATCTTTCAAAAAGAAAACTTGCTTGTTAGCCTTACAGCAGATGAAGAAGGATATTTACTTTTTGAAAATCAGTTTCCAAACGTTTTATCTTGTTTAAATGGCAAGGAACCAGAACATATAAATGAGATATTAGACGTCATTACAGTAGAAAAAAAGAATGAAGGATTTAAGACTCCTTCTCAGGTGCAATATGTTGCACGATGTGGAAGCTATGCAACGAGTGAACGGGAATATACAGGTGTACTTCGTGTGTTAAAGGTTATTTTAAGCTATGATTATTTGTGGAATCACATTCGCGTAAAAGGCGGAGCCTATGGCTGTATGTGTGGATTTTCTATGAGTGGAACGGGTTACTTCACTTCTTACCGTGATCCAAAGCTTAGAGAAACGGATGAAGTATATAAAGGGATTTATGAGTATGTAAAGAAATTTGAAGTAGAGGCTCGTGATATGACGAAATATGTAATTGGAGCAATCAGCAGTTTAGATGTTCCGCTTAACCCTTCGGCTAAGGGGAGTCGTTCTTTGGCAGCTTATCTTTGCAACGTAAGTGAAGAAGATTTGCAAAAAGAGAGAGAACAGGTATTGAACGCAGATGTGCCTTCTATTCGAAATACAGCCGAGATTGTGAAAGCAATTATTGATGCAAATCATCTTTGCGTAATAGGAAATGAACGAAAAATACAAGATAATAAAGACATGTTTCAGATTATCAAAAATTTGAATGCATAGTAGAATACAAAAGCACATAGATGGGAGTACGGTTTGAATGGAAAATGAATTTAAGTCAGGGTTTGTAACATTAATTGGTCGTCCAAATGTAGGGAAGTCCACTTTGATGAATCAGTTAATTGGAATGAAAATTGCAATCACATCCGATAAACCACAAACTACTCGAAATCGAATACAAACGGTGTATACGAGCGAGCGAGGACAGATTATTTTTTTAGATACGCCAGGGATTCATAAGGCAAAGAATAAACTTGGTGAATATATGGTTTCGGTTGCTAATCGAACACTTGGTGAAGTGGACGTGGTACTTTGGTTGGTGGAACCGTCTACCTTTATTGGTGCGGGGGAGAAGCATATCGCCGAGCAGTTAGCATCGTTACAAACTCCAGTTATTTTAGTAATCAATAAAATAGATACGGTAAAAAAAGAAGAGATTCTTAGATTTATTGATGCATATAAAGATATTTGTTCGTTTTCCGAAATTATTCCAGTTTCTGCTCTTAAAGGAGAAAATACGGATAACTTAGTGGATACCATATTTCAATATCTAAAAGAAGGACCTCAATATTATGATGAAGATACGATTACGGATCAGCCGGAGCGGCAAATTGTAGCGGAATTGATTCGTGAAAAAGCACTTCGAAAATTAGATGATGAAATTCCACATGGAATTGCGGTTGCAATTGATCAAATGAAAACCAGAAGACATGGACACATGATTGATATTGATGCTACCATTGTTTGTGAGAGAGATTCCCATAAAGGAATTATTATTGGTAAACATGGAGCCATGATAAAAGAAATTGGAAGTGCTGCACGTGTTGAAATCGAAAATTTATTGGACACCAAGGTGAATTTACAACTTTGGGTAAAGGTAAAAAAAGATTGGCGAGACAGTGATTTCCTTATGAAGAATTTTGGCTATAACAAAAAAGAAATATAGAATATTGGGTATATCAAACCAGCAAGTGGAAAACCTAATACTATGAAAATTAATATTTAGGGGGTACACTTTTATGGAAGATGTAAAATATTGGAATGTATTTGAACAAACAGGAAGCGTAGATGCATATTTATTATATGCTTGTGCATGCGAGAGAACGGAGCAAACTAGCAGTAGGGAAGGTGAACAAAAGCATGAATCAAGAAAGTATTATGGGAATGGTACTTTCTGCCACACCAGTAGGGGATTACGATAAAAGACTGGTAATACTTACAAGGGAACATGGGAAAATAGCAGCATTTGCAAAAGGCGCAAGAAGACCAAATTGCGCCTTGCTTGCGTGCAGCCAGCCATTTGCTTTTGGCACCTTTCAAGTTTATCAAGGAAAAACTTCATATACGGTGGTAGCAGCGGAAATTACCAATTATTTTGAAACGATACGGATGGATTTGGATGCTGTTTATTATGCGACATACTTTTGCGAATTTATGGATTTTCTTACCAAAGAAAATATAGATGGAAGTGGATTCCTAAAGCTTTTGTATCAATCGCTTCGAGCATTGTCAAAAAAAACAATTCCATATGCTTTAATACGATACATATTTGAATTTAAGAGCATGGTAATTAATGGGGAAGCACCACAAGTATTTGAGTGCGTAAAGTGCGCAAATGAGAAACCGGGAACTTTATTTAGTGCAAAGTCTGGAGGGCTTGTTTGTGAAGCCTGTAAGTCAAAGATGACGGATATCATTTTAATTGATGAGGCTACGGTATATACATTACAATATATTGTTGCTTCCAAAATAGAGAAATTATATACCTTTCATGTGAGTGAATGTGTGATGGAAAATTTGAGGATTTGTGCGACAAGGTATTTGGCAGAATATCTTGCACATACATTTAATTCGTTACGATTCCTAGATATGATAGTCGTATGAAAAAGAATGCGATTGTGAAATATAGGTTGAAAATATTTCTCTGAAAGGGTAAAATAAACAAGAATCACTTTTATGAAGAAGGATAAAGGTACAAAGGAGAACGCAATACATGAAAATAAGTAAGCTTTTAGTAATGGGACTTGTCAGCTCCTGTCTGCTTATGGGATGCAAAAGTTCCACGCAGCTAACTGCCGGAAAACTTGAAAACAGCGCTCTATCCGTGAATAAGAAAGGAAAGATTCAGGTTGCGACGGTAGAATCCTTTGAACAACCATATTATAGCGAATCCGAATTACAAACTTATTTGGAAGATGTGGTGGCAGATTATAATAAACAAAAGGGAAGCAAGCGAGTAACCATGGATTCTTTTTTAGTAAAAGATGGAATAGCAAGTGCTGTGTTTGATTATCAAAGTATAGACAATTACAGTGAGCTAAACGGAGTAAGTGGAGTGCTGCTCCCCATAGAAAAAGCCAAGGAAGAATTGCCGGATACATTGGTGCGTGCAGACGATAATCAAAGTGTGACATATAAAGAGATTTTGGAAGATAAAAATGCGAATAATTATAAAGTCCTGATCTTACAAGAAGAATATGATGTGATTGTAGAAGGAACCATTGCTTATTTTTCGAATGGAACAAAATTAAGTGATTCTTCGGTACATACAAAAGCTATCGATGGAGATACTTCGGTAATTATATATAAATAAGACAAGAGAGGTTAAAAATATGGAAAAAACAATGGAGAAAATCGTTGCGTTAGCAAAGGCTAGAGGATTTGTATATCCTGGCTCTGAAATTTATGGAGGTCTTGCTAATACATGGGATTATGGAAATCTTGGTGTCGAATTAAAAAATAATGTAAAAAAAGCATGGTGGAAAAAATTTATTCAAGAAAATCCATATAATGTTGGTGTAGATTGCGCAATTCTTATGAATCCTCAGACTTGGGTGGCCTCTGGTCATCTTGGAAGCTTTTCGGATCCATTGATGGATTGTAAGGAATGTCATGAAAGATTTCGTGCAGATAAAATTATCGAAGATTACATGATGGAACATGAAATAACGATTGAAGGCAGTGTTGATGCATGGTCGAATGAAGAAATGGCAAACTACATCGAAGAAAAAAATATTGTATGTCCGAGTTGTGGCAAACACAATTTTACGGAGATTCGTCAGTTTAACCTTATGTTTAAAACATTTCAAGGAGTAACAGAAGATGCTAAAAACACGGTATATTTAAGACCAGAAACGGCACAAGGAATTTTTGTTAATTTTAAAAATGTACAAAGAACATCCAGAAAAAAGATTCCATTTGGAATTGGTCAAGTTGGTAAATCCTTTCGAAATGAAATTACACCAGGTAACTTTACATTTCGTACACGAGAATTTGAACAAATGGAATTGGAATTTTTCTGTGAACCAGATACTGACTTGGAATGGTTTGCATATTGGAAAGAATTTTGTATCAATTGGTTAAAGAGCTTAGGAATGAAAGAAGAAGAAATGCGTGTTCGTGATCATGAAGCAGAAGAATTATCCTTTTACAGCAAAGCAACTACAGATATCGAGTTCTCATTCCCATTTGGTTGGGGAGAGTTGTGGGGAATTGCCGATCGAACCGATTATGATTTGACACAACATCAGAACGTGTCTGGTGAACCATTGGAGTATTTTGATGATGAAAAGAAGATAAAATATGTGCCATATGTAATTGAACCATCACTTGGTGCAGATCGTGTGACTCTCGCATTCCTTTGTGGAGCATATGATGAAGAGGAATTGGAAGGTGGAGATATGCGTACCGTACTTCATTTTCATCCAATGCTTGCGCCTGTAAAAGTTGGTGTACTTCCACTTTCCAAAAAATTAGGTGAGGGTGCAAAAGTAGTATATACACAATTAAGCAAGATTTATAACTGCGAGTATGATGACAGGGGAAACATAGGTAAGCGATATCGCAGACAAGATGAAATAGGGACACCATTTTGTGTTACGTATGACTTTGATTCGGAAGAAGATCATGCAGTAACCGTTCGAGATCGTGATACGATGGAACAAGAGAGAGTAAAAATAGAAGATTTAAAGGCGTATTTTGAAAAAAAATTTGATTTCTAAGGTTATAAGCAAGGAGCAAAGCGGATTGCGAATGTCCGCTTTGCTCCTTATTTATGGGTTCTTATTCTTTACTACAAAAAATAGTGTGTAAACAATTATTTTTTGCGGCATTTCGTGAAGTGACTGTGAATGATGGAATACTGCTCAAAAGATACTCTAATAAGGCTTGGTTGCCAAGATAATGTTTTTTAACCAGTGTTTTTGTTGAATTTGTAAGATGTGCTTCTATTTGGGGGCGAAGAATTGATGTTAAGTAATTGGATGCCAGTTTGATATCATCCTTTGTGAAATAGAGAGTGGAGAGTTCTTTTCCTATAAGAAAGCATGCCAAGAGATGGGAAAATACCACTTCGCAAATATTAATCGGAAGTTCATTGCAATCCTCGTGATAACTTGAGAGAATAGAGTGGACATATTCAATCGGAAATGCAGATAAGAAATCTTGCTCTAGTTGAATGTAGTTTAGATATTGATAAATTGCATCCACACCGCATAAGGAATCAACTGATTTAATGGTGGAGTAATCCAGTGTAAGAATATGATTTTGTGGATTAAATTTTGCATCGTAGTACAAAAAGAAAGCAGGCATCCCTTTTTTTATGGTATCGGCTAAAAATAAGTTTCCAAAATCGTTAAAATATAAGATTAAATCGTTATAAAGTTCTTTTGTTTTACAGACTTTGTTGCATACAAGTTGATAGCCTTGTTCGTAGGCAGCAAAAACATCCGTTTGAAACCCACGCTCAATCAGTTCATCTGCACTGCTTTCTGGATAGATGGCAGTTTCATTTAGACAGTAAAGCACGGCTCCCATAAGCTGGCGTGCTATGTCATAAGAAATAGAAGTACTCTCCTTGCTTGTGTAGGATTCGCTTAATTTTGCAACAATAGGGATTAAAAGTTCGGGATTAATATTCATCATCATCCTCCGTATATAAGCCGATAAAGCGTCTTGTTCCACTGCGAATTTCTCTTGCAAAGCCCTCAAGACAGGTATCTTCGAGATAGTCAAGCGAACCTTGACAGATTCCATTAAAATTTGTTTTTATGAATGCAACCAGTTCGTCATCCGTTAACTCATCCATACATTCGTTTTTGTATAAATAAAAAATATCTTGTAAACGTTCGAGCGTATCGACATAGTTATCTTGATAGATGTAGGGAGAATCGCAAAAAGAAAAAATAAGTTTTGCCAGAATTCCTTCACCAAATTCAATACGTTCCTGCTCTTTTAGGCTAGATGCTCTGGCATTTAAAAGAAGAAGACTTTCTTCTTTTGTAAGACTCACACCAAATTTTTTAGTAGATGGATTTAAGTCCAAAATACTTTGAAGTGCGGTTTGTGTATTGCTTTGTAAAAGTGAAAATAGGCTATCTTCTAAATTGAATGGTAAATTTTTAGACATACGAACTTCCTTTCCCAATGAAAAATTTTTCCATTAAACAATGTATAATTCATAGTAGGTAATTATTGATTTTACGCTTCTTTTTTGAATATCACAAGACTTGAAAAAATTGAGATTTTGTGGTAATATATAGGTAGAAATCATACTAAAATTTTAATTTCTAATGAAACCTTATAGGAGAAGCAGTTATAAATGCATGTAAGGTTCATTTTTTTGTGCAATAGGGAAGAAAAGGGCTTTTATTACCAAAAAAAGTATGCTACAATACTATCGAGTGACTGGATTTGAGCTTTTTTTCAAAAGACAGTCAGAAAATGTATTAAAATTAGGAGGAAATATCAACATGGCAAAATGGGTCTATAAGTTTGTAGAAGGTAACGCATCTATGAGAAACCTTCTTGGTGGTAAAGGGTGCAATCTTGCTGAAATGACTGGTTTAGGAATGCCTATTCCACAGGGATTCACAGTAACAACAGAGGCTTGTACTGATTATTACAATAGCGGAAAGAAAATTACTGAAGAAATTCAGGAACAGATTTTTGAAGCAATTACATGGTTAGAAGGAATTAATGGAAAGAAATTCGGAGATAATGAAGATCCCTTATTAGTATCGGTTCGTTCCGGAGCTCGTGCATCTATGCCTGGCATGATGGATACTATCCTTAACTTAGGATTAAATGACATAGCTGTTGAAGGATTTGCTAAAAAAACTGGCAATGCAAGATTTGCATATGATTCTTACAGAAGATTCATTCAGATGTATTCGGATGTAGTTATGGAAGTACCAAAATCATACTTCGAAAAAATCATTGATGAAATGAAAGAAACAAAAGGTGTTCATTATGACACAGATTTAACTGCTGATGATTTAAAAGAATTAGCAAATAAATTTAAAAAAGTATATAAAGATGCGATGAATGGCGAAGAATTCCCACAGGAGCCAAAAGAACAGTTAATGGGAGCTGTAAAAGCAGTATTCCGTTCTTGGGACAATCCTCGTGCTATCGTATATCGCCGTATGAACGATATTCCTGGTGATTGGGGAACCGCTGTTAGTGTACAGACTATGGTATTTGGTAATAAGGGTGAAACATCAGGAACTGGTGTTGCATTTACCCGTAATCCATCTACTGGTGCAAAAGGTATTTATGGTGAATACTTAATCAATGCTCAGGGTGAAGACGTAGTTGCTGGTGTTCGTACACCACTGCCTATTACTCATTTAGAGAATGATATGCCAGAGTGTTATGCACAGTTCATGGATTTAGCAATGAAATTAGAAGCACATTTTGCAGATATGCAGGATATGGAATTTACAATAGAAGAAGGAAAATTATTCTTCCTACAGACTCGTAATGGTAAGAGAACAGCTCCAGCTGCACTTCAGATTGCTTGTGATTTAGTAGATGAAGGAAAAATCACGGAAGAAGAAGCCGTTCTTCGTATCGAAGCAAAATCTCTTGACCAATTACTTCATCCAACATTTAATGCAAAAGCATTAAAAGATGGTGAAGTAATCGGTTCTGCTCTTCCAGCATCTCCAGGAGCTGCTGCTGGTAAAGTATATTTTACAGCAGATGCTGCAAAAGCTGCAGGTATGGGTGGAAAAGGAGAAAGAGTTATACTTGTTCGTCTTGAAACATCTCCAGAAGATATCGAAGGTATGCATGCTGCTCGTGGTATCCTAACAGTACGTGGTGGTATGACCTCTCATGCTGCTGTAGTTGCTCGTGGTATGGGTACTTGCTGCGTATCTGGTTGTGGAGAAATTAAAATTAATGAAGAAACAAAAGAATTTTCTCTTGGTGGACATACTTTCCACGAAGGAGATTATATCTCACTTGATGGTTCTACTGGTAAAATTTATAAAGGCGATATTGCTACAGAAGAAGCTTCTGTAAGTGGAAACTTTGGACGTATTATGGGATGGGCTGATAAGTTTAGAACATTAGCAGTTCGTACAAACGCAGATACTCCTACCGATACAGCAAAAGCAGTTGAGTTAGGTGCTGAAGGCATTGGACTTTGCCGTACCGAGCATATGTTCTTTGATGCAGAGAGAATTCCTAAGATTCGTAAAATGATTCTTTCGGATACAGTAGAAGCAAGAGAAGAAGCACTAAATGAATTAATTCCTTTCCAAAAAAGTGACTTTAAAGCAATGTATGAAGTACTCGAAGGAAAACCAATGACAGTTCGTTATTTAGATCCTCCTCTTCATGAATTTGTTCCTACTGATGAAGAAGATATCATTGCATTAGCAAAAGATATGGGTCTTACCGTAGAAGAAGTAAAAGAAAAATGTGATGAATTGCATGAGTTCAATCCTATGATGGGACATCGTGGATGCCGTCTTGCTGTAACCTACCCAGAAATCGCTAAAATGCAGACTAGAGCGGTAATGGAAGCAGCTATTGAAGTGAAAAAAGAAAAGGGATACGATATTGTTCCTGAAATCATGATTCCTTTGGTTGGTGAAAAGAAAGAATTAAAATACGTAAAAGATATCGTTGTAGAAACAGCTGAATTAGTGAAAAAAGAAATGAATTCCGATATTGAATACCATATCGGTACTATGATCGAAATTCCTCGTGCTGCATTAACAGCAGATGCTATTGCAGAAGAAGCTGAATTCTTCTCCTTTGGTACAAACGACTTAACACAGATGACATTTGGCTTCTCTCGTGATGATGCTGGTAAATTTTTAGATTCTTACTATCAAGCTAAGATTTATGAATCAGATCCATTTGCAAGATTAGACCAGACAGGTGTTGGTCAGTTGGTGAAAATGGCAGTAGAAAAAGGACGTGCTACCCGACCTAATATCAAATTAGGTATTTGTGGAGAACACGGTGGGGATCCATCTAGCGTAGAGTTCTGTCATAAGGTAGGACTTAACTACGTTTCTTGCTCACCTTTCCGTGTGCCAATTGCAAGACTGGCAGCAGCACAGGCAGCGTTAAACAACCAGGGGAAATAGGAAAATCCTTTAAAATAGCCACTTTCACGTTCACAAAGGACGATGCAAGGGAGTATGTAAGAACTCATAATGAGATCAATCGCATACTTAAATGGCAGGATTTAATTATCGAACTATATATTTAAACTAAGAGGACATTATTACTTTTGTTAAAAGTGATAATGTCCTTTTTATAATGGAATCATATATAGAAAAGTTATATAACTTTTTTGAATTGTGTATTGGACTTAAAGTAGGAAATCCTATTAAGGTATACTGTGTCCGGCAAAAAATACATTTTGGTATTCTAAACAAAAATATTTTAAATTAAAGGATAATAATATTAGAATACTAGCAGAATGGAAGTATCCTGAAAAAGAAAATATTATAATTATTCGGAATATGATTTAATGTTACATAGAAGTAGTTTTGTCATTAAGAGCAGGGTGTCCGATTCGAACTGTTTCAGCTAAAAAAAGTTAGGAAATAAAATTCATATCAAAGAGAGTGTGAAACTATAAATTAGGTAGTGTAAAATAAATTGTGTCTTTGGAAATAAATGGCTCTTTCTTGGAAAG
>JBGUEO010000020.1:0-78560 GCA_041821315.1 Velocimicrobium sp.
TTCTTATCAGGCTCCTTGTTTTGAGCCCCTGACTTAGAACTTTTCTAATCTATTTGATTGTTTTGTATATAAGTTAAGAATGGCATGTACATTTGTTTTTCTTGACTATAAAAAAATAATGTGTTATATTTTTTTATAGTAATAAATGGAGGTAGCTGTAATGAATCAGTATCAACAATTTGAAATGTTGAATAGGGACGACGATTTATAGCGCTTGTAACTGTGATGAATCATAGGTGCAAGCGCTATAAGTGTTGCACCTATGTGGGAAAATATGCTAAGAGCCACATTGGTAAATTAATTTTACTTGTGTGGCTCTTTTTTTTTAGCATATAGGTAACTGAAAGGTTGTGATTGTATGGGAAATATAGAAAAAGTAACAGTGGAAGCAGATGAGTTAAGAGATTATATAGGGAAAACAGTGCAAATCCACGGCAGTATCTACAAAATCAGAAAAATGAGTGATTTTGCATTTGTATTATTAAGAGCAAAAAGAGAAATTGTTCAATGTGTATATTCAAAGGAACTATCAAAGTCTCCATTGGAAGAATTAAAGGAAGAAAGCTGCGTTATTGTAACGGCGCATGTTCAGGAAGAAAGTAGGTCAAAAAAGGGATATGAGCTTCAAATACAAAATATTGAAGTATTGTCTAAGCCACAAGAGGCGAGTCCAATTGTAATTAATAATAGATTTGTTGATGCAACGATTGATAAACTGCTTGATTTTAGACCAATTACATTAAGAAATGAAAAAGAGCGAGCCATATTTAAAATTCAGGAGGGAATAGTGGATGGAATACGTGAGTTCTTAAAAAAAGAAAAATTTACAGAAATTCGTACGCCTAAAATTGTTTACGCTGGCGCAGAAGGTGGGGCTAATATATTTCACCTTGATTATTTTGGAAAAGATGCATATCTGGCACAAAGCCCACAATTTTATAAACAAATGATGGTCGGAGTATTTGAAAGAGTGTTTGAAATAGCACCGGTGTATAGGGCAGAAAAGCACGATACTTCCAGACACTTGAATGAGTATACAAGTGTAGATTTTGAAATGGGGTATATTGATAGTTATGAAGAAATTATGAAAACTGAAACTATGATGTTACGGCACACGGTTCAATATCTAGAGCAAAATTATGAACCTGAGATAAATTTATTGAAAATAAAGGTACCGGTAATTCATGAGATTCCAGTTATAAAGTTTTTAGAGGCAAAGGAGCTGATTGCAAAAGAATATCATAGGGAAATAAATGATTATGATGATTTTGAACCAGAAGAAGAAAAATTGCTTTGTAGATGGATAAAAAAAGAGACAGGAAGTGATTTTGTTTTTGTAACATGCTATCCAAGTAAAAAACGTCCTTTTTACGCTATGGAGAGTAAAGAAAATCGGGAAGAAACATTAAGCTTTGATCTTTTGTTTAGAGGCTTAGAAATTACGACAGGTGGTCAAAGAATACATTCTTATCAAGAGCAGATTGAAAAGATGAAGCGGAGAGAAATGGATATAGAACAATTTGAAAGTTATCTGATGATGCACAAATATGGAATGCCACCGCATGGAGGATTGGGACTGGGATTGGAACGTTTTACCAGCAGATTATTAGAACAGGAAAATGTACGATTATCAACACTATTTCCTAGAGATATTAATCGATTGGTTCCATAAATAAGTAACAAAAATGATGGAAAGCTCGTGTTAGTATAGGTAGTTTTTGTTATCACTTTACTAATAAAGAATATCTTTTACAAGTAGATCAGGAGGAGATTATATGAATTCTTGCAATATACAAATCAAAGAAGTTACACTTGCTTATTTTTCTGGAACTGGATGTACACAGGCAGTTGTTGATTGTTTTGAAAGTCAACTACTTAGACTTGAACTGCAAGTGAATAGGGTAAATATAGCGGTTGATGACAGCTATGTTGCGACGACTGATTTACTCATTGTTTTATCACCAGTGTATGCATTTCGATTAGCTTCAATTGTAGAAAAGTGGACAAGAAATCTACCGAAAGTAAAAGGAACATATGCTGCAATTATATCGGTCTCTGGGGGTGGAGAAATTTCGCCCAATACTGCCTGCAGAACAACAGTTAAATTTTGACCTAATTAATGTATTGCCTCAAAAGGTCAACAAAATCATCGTTAATATTACAGCAGGAAAGAAAAACATTTTGCATCCTAAATTGCAGGATAAAATCCTTGCCTTTTTTGGAAAAGCAGAACACATTGGGGCAAGTATATTTGGAGTATCCATTCATGCATCGAAAGATTGCAATCAATGTGGATTGTGCGTTCGGAGCTGTCCGAAGAAAAACATTCGAATGAAGAATGGAAAGCCTAAGTTTGGGGTTCACTGTTTATGGTGTTTGAAATGTATTTATTCCTGTCCACGGAAAGCTCTTATGCCACGAATAATGAAATTTTCAGTTCTCAAAAGTGGATTTAACATAAAACATATGACTAAAATAGCGAGTCAGGAATCGTTTAATCCAGAACATAGTTATTCGCAAAATATTCTCTGGCAGGGAGTAATTAATTATTTAAGTGAAGATGAAATAGTTTGACATATTGCAATAGTTTGAGTATACTTTAAAATAGTTAGGAAGCAAACAATTAGGAAGCTAACGAATGGAGGGCGTATGAATAAAAGTTTTCACTACCTCATTATGGTTAATGCGGCATTGTTTAACAAACAAGTATTAACTAGACTATATGCATTAGGATTAACGCCGGGACAGCCCAAAGTATTAGATTTTCTATGTTTACATGATGGGAGTATGCAAAAGGATATAGCATTTGGATGTCAGATAGAATCTGCCACACTTACAGGTATTTTGAAAAGTATGGAAAAAAAAGGTATGGTAGAAAGAAGAATAAAAAATGATAACTACCGTTCTAGTTATGTATATTTAACGGAGATTGGAAGAGAAAAAGGAGAAAAAGTAACAGAGATATTCCTGGAGATAGAAGAAAAAGTATTTAAGGGAATTGAAGAGGATGAGAAAGAACAATTTATGGATGTATTTTATAAAATATGTTCTAATATGACAGATACGGAGAGGCTACAATGAGCAAAAAAGAGCTATTTAAGCGATACATATTATTTGCGATAGGTTTATTCATTAATTCGTTTGGTGTAAGTTTCATAACAAAAGCAAATCTTGGTACATCACCAATTTCAAGTATTCCATATACATTGAGTCTTGGATTTAAACCAACACTGGGAATGTTTACTCTTTATATGAGTATTATTTTGATAATGATACAAATTATTTTATTGCGTAAGAAATTTCCAAAACACTATTTTTTACAGATTCCGGTGTCTTTTGTATTTTCTTGGTTTATTGATTTGACGATGAACTTATTGTCTTTTATGAACCCGAATTTTTACTTGGTTAGATTTATTCTTTTAATCATAGGATGTTTGATATTAGGAGTAGGTGTTTATATGGAGATGGTAGCAGACGTTGTTATGCTACCCGGAGAATCATTTGTGAACGCGGTGTCGGTTACCTTCCATACAGATTTTGGTAAGACAAAAGTTGCGTTTGATTCTTCTATGACAATCATCGCAGGTATTATTGGTTTTGTACTATTTCATAAATTTGCTGGTGTTCGTGAAGGCACCGTTATTGCTGCGCTTCTTGTAGGAATGATTGCAAGGTTTTTAAAAAGGAAACTAGTATTTGTTCAGGAATTTTTGGTAAATGATGTAAAAGTAAAAGAAGAACAGGAAACGCAGAAGAATAGAAACGATGTTATTATTACAATCAGCAGGGAATATGGAAGTGGTGGAAGAAAGATTGCACAGGAATTAGCCAAAAACTTAGGATTTGCCTATTATGATAGGAAAATCATTGAAATAGCAGCCAAAGAGAGCAAACTACCAGAGGCATATGTAGAGGAAAAAGAAGAAAAAATGACGAATAGTCTGCTATATGATTTGTTTTCACAATACACGGAATTAAAAGAAGAAGAGACTGAATTGGATGAGCTGTATGAGATTGAGACTAAAATAGTTAAAGATGCTGCCAATAAGGGAAATTGTATAATTGTTGGAAGGTGTGCAGATTATATTCTAAAAGAGTATCAAAATTGTTATAATATCTTTCTATCTGCTTCCGAAGAGTATAAAATACAGCAGATTATGCAGCGTGAGAATTTAGACAAAATGGCAGCAAAAAAACATGTGAATGCTATTAATAAAAAGCGGTTTATTCATTATAAATATTATACAGGAAGAGTTTGGGGGCTTTCCAAGAATTATAATTTGTGTATCGATGTTACTACACTTGGTGCAGAGGCATCCGCAGATATAATTAAGCAATATGTAAAACTTTCTACGGATAAAGTAGCAAAACTAGTATAACGTTCTTGAAATACAAAACGGTAGTTACAAGAAATATTGTGTGGCAGATGATCATTTATAACCTCCCAGGATTTTTTTCAGTGTCTTTGACATCCCTTGGGAGTTTTTTTGTATAAATTAACGAGGAAAATTCAATTGATGGGATTCAACCAGAAGTAAGAATGGATAAGAATAAAAAAATTGACATAAGCACATAGATAATGGTATTATAATAATAATTGTGTGTCCGCAAATGTTATTATAAAAACTAAATGCACAGCTATGGGAGTCTCTCATTGCTAAAGCTTTTAAGGAATTATGATACTGAAAAGTATTATAATTCTGTGAAAAGAAATGTGAATTCTAATTTAGGGATTAGGCGAGATATAAGACAACTAGATGGATCATATAAGAGAATATCTCTGAGAAAAAGAGATTATTTTTTGTTGATTATTTTACTGCAATTGATAGGAATTAAGGAGATTTTATGGGAAATTTGAAACAAGAATGGTTCGGAAACGTAAAACAAGATATTTTAGCAGGAATGGTAGTTGCTATAGCATTAATACCTGAAGCAATCGGATTTTCAATTTTAGCTGGAGTAGATCCTATGATGGGTTTATATGCATCATTTTGTATTGCACTGATAACAGCGTTTGCGGGAGGGCGTCCGGGATTAATTTCAGCCGCTACTGGTGCGATGGCTTTAGTGCTTGCAGGATTAGTGCATACCTATGGAATTCAATATATGCTGGCAGCGACAATTTTGGCTGGTATCTTGCAAATGATAATGGGATTTTTTAAAGTCGGTAATTTGTTAAGATTTATTCCAAAACCAGTTATGACGGGATTTGTAAATGCACTGGCTATATTGATTTTTAAAGCGCAGTTGACTTATTTTAAGGGTGCCGGTATCAATATGTATTTATTAGTTGCAGCAGGGATTTTGATAATTTATCTGTTTCCAAAAGTAAATAAAACAATTCCAGCACCATTAGTTTCTATTTTAATTTTGTCAGGTATAACAATTGCATCCGGTATGAAAGTGAATTCAATCGGGGATATGGGAAATATAGTTGGTTCATTGCCAATTTTTGCAATTCCTGATATTACATTTAGTATGGAAACGATTAAAATAATATTGCCGTTTTCGGTATCCCTTGCCATTGTAGGTCTTGTAGAAACTATGCTAACAGCACAATTAGTAGATGAATTAACCGATTCACGAAGTAATAAAAACAGAGAATGTGTTGGTCAAGGAGCAGCTAATATTGTATCTGGTTTCTTTGGTGGTATGGCGGGATGTGCTATGATCGGTCAATCGGTAATAAACTTCAAATCAGGAGGCAGAAAAAGATTATCAACGTTGACGTCTGGTGTGTTTTTAATGATTCTCATTGTTGTGTTAAATGGATGGGTGGTTCAGATTCCAATTGCAGCTTTAGTTGCAGTCATGATTATCGTATCCATCGCTACCTTCGACTGGGGATCAATTAAGAAATTAACGAAGATTCCAAAATCGGATACTACGGTAATGCTTACAACGGTAGCAGTTGTACTAGCAACAGACAATTTAGCAATAGGAGTTATAACAGGAATTTTGATGAGTTCAGTATTTTTTGTGAATAAGATATCTCAGGTAAAAGTTGAAAAAACAGAATCAGAAAGTGGAATACGTTACCGTTGTTATGGACAGTTGTTTTTTGCCTCTACGACACACTTTTTAGAGAAATTTGATTTTGGTATTAAGGATCAAATGATTGAACTTGATGTGAAACATTTAAAGTTTTGGGATGAATCTGCAGGAGATGCTTTTGATAAACTTATTATGAAATATAACGATAGGCATGTACGAATTAAAATTGAAGGTTTGAGCGAGGCATGTGAAACATTATTAGATAAAACATCAGTACAATATTCTATAATGCCAGAGTATGTGGACTAGTTAATTTTTATTTTAGCAAAGAGTATAAAAAACGCTATATGCGTAGAAAGACAGGAGTAAATGAAAGAAAAAAATGAAAATAAGGATACCAAGATAAAAATCATTCCATTGGGTGGACTTGAAAAAATAGGAATGAATATAACTGCTTTTGAATATGAGGATAGTATAATAGTCGTTGACTGTGGAATATCTTTCCCGGAAGATGAAATGTTAGGAATCGATTTGGTTATTCCAGATGTATCTTATTTAATGGATAATATAGAAAAAGTAAAAGGTTTTTTTATTACCCATGGGCATGAAGATCATATTGGTGCACTTCCGTATGTATTGAAAGATTTGAACGTGCCAGTGTACGCAACAAAGTTGACACAAGGTCTTATTGAGTTGAAATTAAAAGAGCATAACCTTTTAAAGAAAACAAAAAGGAAAATTGTGAAACATGGGCAGTCTATTAATTTAGGTGGATTCCGAGTGGAATTTATCAAGACAAATCACAGTATTGCGGATGCCTCTGCATTAGCAATCAATACGCCAGCAGGAGTAATTGTTCACACTGGAGATTTTAAAATTGATTATACACCACTATTTGGTGATTCGATAGACTTGCAGCGATTTGCTAACATTGGAAAAAAAGGTGTGTTAGCGCTTATGATGGACAGTACAAATGCACAAAGACCAGGTTTTACAGTGTCGGAGCGACTGGTTGCCAAGACATTTAGACATTTATTTGCAGAAAATAAAACCAACAGAATTTTAGTAGCAACCTTTGCATCTAATGTTGACAGAGTTCAACAAATTATCAATACCGCTTTTGAATTTGGAAGGAAAGTAGTGATACAGGGAAGAAGTATGGTTAATGTAATAAACGTTGCTTCTGAACTAGGTTATCTTAAGATCCCTGAAAATACTGTAATTGAAGTTGAGCAAATGAAAAACTATCCAGACGAAAAAATAGTAATAGTAACAACTGGGAGTCAGGGAGAATCTATGGCAGCCTTATCTCGAATGGCGGATTCGTCACATAAGACAATTTCTATAAAGCCAGGCGATCATATCGTATTTAGTTCAACCCCAATTCCAGGAAATGAAAAAGCTGTTTCAAAAGTAATAAATGAACTTTCAAGGAAAGGTGCAACCATAATATTTCAGGATACACATGTTTCTGGACATGCCTGTCAGGAAGAATTAAAGTTGATGTATTCCTTACTGCGTCCTCAATACGTGATTCCAGTGCATGGAGAGTATAAACACTTAAAGGCACAAGAAAAACTAGCGCAGGAGATGGGGATAGAGGAGAGTAATATTTTTGTATTGCAATCAGGGAATGTATTGGAACTATCAAAAGAGCAAGGTGGTATTGTCGGTCAAGTAAAGACAGGTGAAATCTTTGTAGATGGATTAGGAGTAGGGGATGTTGGTAACATCGTTATTAAAGATAGACAGATGTTGTCTGAAAACGGATTGATTATAGTACTTGTTGGAATAGAAAAACACAGTAATCAAATTCTTTCTGGACCGGACGTGATATCTCGTGGATTTGTTTATGTAAGAGAAGCAGATGAATTAATGAATAAGATAAGAAATGTCGCAAGAAAAAGTGTAGAAAAATGTGTCAATAACAATATTTCAGATTGGGGAAAAATCAAGACGACAATCAAAGATGAAATGCGTGAATTTTTGTGGAAAGAAATGAAAAGAAGTCCGCTTGTTATGCCTATTATTATGGAAATTAACAATTAAAACGTATAGAATAAAAAAGATTTCACTTATTGAATACAATGATAAGACATATGGAGCTGGTTGATTCGTCAATCAGCTCTTTTTGCCGCAAAGTAAAGATGAGCTAAGTTATGGTTAAGTAACAAGATATATATGCCGATATAATATAGGCATGGATGATTAAAAAGAGCTATGGATAGCGAACCTTTTATATATTAAAAGTTTTCTGTCCATTTTTTGCGTTAAATGGCTATAAGATAACAGAAAACAGAAGGAATTATGAAAAATGAATTAACCGATTGAACTTTAGTAAGTAAAACAGCTTCGACTGGCAGAAGAGCTGAATGAAAGGGGATGTAAGTTATGACTATTGCAGGAGTAAGAACAAGCTATGCTTATCCAAGTAGTTCTTATCAGAAAACAAGAGCGAAAGAAAGTACAGATTTTTGTGGAAATATCTCATTGGCTTGTGAAGAAACAGAAGAGAAGAATGATAGCAAACTACTGGGACTTACAATGATACCAGAAGAGGGATCCAATATTATCTATGGAATGCGTGCACAATATGCAGCAGAATCAACAGAGGATAATCCGATTATTCAGGTAACATCGAATTATGGTGGAAAAACAGTGTCTTATCACATAGCAATTAATGAGGTGGATCCAAAGAATGCATCTCAGCTAGAAATGTTTGCACTTTGTAGTTATGCTGATGATAAGGGTATCAGTGATGGTGGAACATTTGGATCATATCAGAAGTTAAATGTTTATTCTCAAAATGCACAGATGAATGGATATTGTAGTGGACTTGGAGGTACAGATAGCTTTATTAATTCAAAATTTAATTGGAAAGATATTATGACGCAGATGATGGATGACTATCTAGAGGGAGGAATATATAACCAATACAGAGACTGCAAGAAACTTTTGGCATTATTTGATAGATTTGGTACGAAAAAGGATTCGGGTAGTGTTCAAAAGGCTGGTTTAGATTCCAATGGTATAGGTAGAGATACTGCCAACAAGAGTGCAAATGGTGGGAAACTATCAACAGAAGAAATGATGCAGAAGATTCAGGAGAGAATCAATGAAATCTATACAAAATTGCAAAATGGCGATACAGAACCAACCTATCAGATAGGTGGACAGACTTATACAGAAAAAGAATGGAATAAGCTACTAGAGAAGTTTGACACAGTTCAGGAAGCCATTAAGGCTGCAATGAATGAAGAAAATCAAAAACAAACAAAAGTGAACGTCAGTGGCCTTACGGATGAGGATGAAGTGGAAAAAATAGATGAGTCTGCATTACAATCAATTGTTTCAGAATCCACTACGTGTTCTTATCCAATCGAAAATGGAACAGAGGGAAAAAATTGGTATGTGACGGTTTATACACAAGACGGAATATTTTGTAGAAAATGTGGATCTAGCGGAGAGGTAGATAATAATCTGTGGGCAATAGAATTTACAGATTCTTCGCAGTATAACAAGGTTATAGAATTTTTAAATAAGTTTGACAAGGATACCAACCTGACTTTTGCATCTCATGAGAACTTTTGGCAGGATCTATTAGCAGGAAAGATTGATGAAGAGAACGTAAAAGATGCAGAATATAATGATCCATTAGATAGCTAGATATCTAGGAAAAAGAAAATTAGGTAATGTGAATGAATCAGCAGTATAAATAATATAGTTACTTTATGAGAAAGATTAAGCTATTTGTTATGGTTGCTTGTAACAGAATAACCTTTCATGTCATAGAATATGTATGAAATGCATATTCAAGGGGCAAAAAAATGATAACAATAAGCCTATGCATGATTGTGAAAAATGAAGAGGGTATACTTGAAAGATGTTTAGACACTGTAAATCAGCTAGTTGATGAAATAATTATTGTAGATACTGGTTCGATGGATCAAACAAAGGCAATTGCAAGAAAATTTACAGACAAAATTTATGATTTCTTATGGATAGATGACTTTTCAGCAGCGCGTAATTATGCGTTTGAAAAAGCTACCATGGATTATATTTTATGGCTGGATGCGGATGATCTCATTCTTGTAGATGATATCATTAAATTTAAAAAATTAAAGCGAGAGATTACCGGTGATACAGATGTTGTAATGATGCGTTATAACACTGGATTTGACGAGCAGGGACGTACTGTCTTTTCGTATTATAGAGAAAGACTTTCAAAAAGAAACCGTAACTTTAAGTGGCAAGAGCCAGTACATGAATATTTGCAATTTGGAGGAAAAATAGTTAACGCTGATGTGTGTATTACTCATTCAAAGAAAAAAGAAATGATAAATTCGAGGAATCTTAAAATATATGAGAAGTTACTAGCTAAAGGAGAAAAACTTTCTCCCAGAGGGACTTATTATTATGCGAGAGAGTTAAAAGATAATGGAAGATTTCAAGAAGCAGCTAAAATATTCAATCAATTTCTGGAAACAGGGTTTGGATGGGCGGAGGATAATATTACAGCATGCAGTGAGCTAGCAAAATGCTATCAATTGCTGAACAGTCCACAAAAAGCACTGGAAAGTATGCTGCATAGCTTTTATTATGATACTCCTCGAGCAGAACTTTGCTGTCAGATTGGATATCATTTTAAAGCACAAGGAATATATCGGCAAGCTGCTTTTTGGTTTGAATTAGCCTTAGAAGTTGAAAAACCTATCAATTCATGGGGGTTTCATCAAGAAGATTACTGGAGTTACATTCCAAGTATTGAGTGTGCTGTTTGCTATGACAAGTTGGGAAATTACGAAAAGGCAGAGCATTACAATGATAGAGCAGCACGTTACAAGCCGGATTCTCCAGCGGTACTTTATAATAAAAAATACTTTGAGAGTAAAAAGGAATCTTCTATTTTGGTAGTAGATGATAATGAATAATTTTGATGAAAATTGTTCAGGCTTCTTTTTAAAATTATTTATAGATAAACACGGGTATTTCCGTATTTATCATCGGTTAGTTATGCTCTGGGATTTTATTATCCAGAGCTTTTTTTGTTTAATAGGAGCGGATCCAGCAAAGCTTGAGTATATCGGTGAGACTATCTGCGCTAAAAGCGAAGTGAAGATATGAGAGAACAATAAAGGCGAGTAACTAATAGTATATGCAATCATAGAATATAAAAGAATAGTTTTAAAATTATTCTTTTATATTTATTCAAGGATATTTTAAAGGAGGTAAAGCAATGAGAAATTGTAATAACGACGATGATCATACTCAGCAAAGTAGTTTTGAAAATTTAGGATGCCAGGAATTTAATTCTTCAAGGTGTAATTTGGGTGGAGAATCATGTTGTTGTAGACCAGGGCCAAGAGGACCACAAGGACCAACGGGAGCGCAAGGAATACAAGGACCAACCGGAGCACAAGGAGCACAAGGACCAACAGGGGCAACGGGAGCGCAAGGAATACAAGGAGTGACGGGAGCGCAAGGAATACAAGGACCAACGGGAGCACAAGGAGTCCAAGGACCAACCGGGGCAACGGGAGCGCAAGGAATACAAGGAGTGACGGGAGCGCAAGGAATACAAGGACCAACGGGAGCTCAAGGAGCCCAAGGACCAACCGGGGCAACGGGAGCGCAAGGAATACAAGGACTAACGGGAGCACAAGGAGCCCAAGGAGCAACGGGAGCAACGGGAGCGCAAGGAATACAAGGAGTGACAGGAGCACAAGGACCAACCGGGGCCACAGGAGAAGCAGGATGTTCATCAACAGGAGAACTAGTAGAAAATGGAGGAATGGAAGAATTTAATAATACGGTACCAACAAGCTGGTCAGCAAATGATGTAAATTTGGTTTCTCAGATTACTAGTGATGGGCGTGTGCACTCTGGAAATTCATCAGTAGGTTTAGTAGATGGTGCAATATTAACACAACAAATAACGACAGAAATTACGGAAGGATGTTTTCTTCAATTTTCTTTCTTTGCACAAGTTGCAACAGGTGTGCAGGCTGGAGTAACAGCTACAGTTAATTTTTTGACTTCGGGAGGCGATGTGTTAGGAGCTACAATTACAGTGAGAGCACAAGATATTCCTAATGCCCAAAGAATATTTAGTTATTATAAAGCATATACAAATGCAGCACCTGCTGGGGTAACAGGAGTTCGAATAGACTTTGCAGTTACTGCTGCGGGAGAACAAACTTTAGCAATCGATGATGTATTCATAGCAGGATAGTATTAAGTATTGAAGGATTTTTGAAAATTACTAAGTATGATGATGCACTTTTAAGAATATCAAGAGTGCATCATCACTTGTGTTTGAATCTCTAAAGAGAAAGAAAAACAATCGTTTTGTAGATAAGATACATATGAAACCGTCAGGTTCCAAAAGAAAGTACTATAGTTTGACTGAAAAAGGGCAAAAGGAAAGTGCTATATTTTTAATTGAGTGGAAAAATTAAAAACAAGTGTGGATGATTTAATAGAGAGAGGAAACATAAATGAGTGAACTAAGTAATATTAAGTCGAAATTAAATAGGAACAATAAAAATACACTGTTATATTTATCAAATTATATATATGCAAATGGTGTAAATACAAGAGTTTGGAAAGAAATAAGAATTGACCTTGCAGGTATGCTTTTAGAAAGTCAGGAACGGGCGGATTTGCAGGTGGAATAGGGTCATTCTTTAGTCAGAAATATACCTTTGAGAAAAAGAAAATGTTTTTTTGTATAATCATATATTTGATGGTTTATATGATGGTATACCAAGTAGCAGGATTATATATAGCGAACCATGTTGTAGAAGATAATATTGTAAGGCTAAATATGTTCATAGCTGAAATAATAGGATTATTAAGTAGCGCAATCTTTTTTGTGATAAGAGAATGGAGAATGAAATTCCAAATGAAAAAGTTTGTTGTGTCTTAATATGGTTCTGTTATAATACAACTATGGTAATTTGCATAATCATAAGGAAGTGAATTATAGTATCGAGGTGCTGCGATGATTTTAAGTGTTAGTAGAAGAACGGATATACCGTGTTACTATTCTGAATGGTTTTTGAATCGAATTAAAGAGGGGTATTTATATGTGAGAAATCCTATGAATATTCATCAGATCAGTAAAATAGATATATCACCGAGTGCAGTTGATTGTATTGTGTTTTGGACAAAAAACCCTGAATCAATGCTAGATAAATTAGACCAGTTAAAAAAATATAAATATTATTTCCAATTTACACTAACGGGATATGGAAGGGATATAGAACCATCATTACCCCACAAGAAAGACAAGATGATACCAATATTTCAACAGTTGTCATCCATGATTGGAAAAGAAAAAGTTATTTGGAGATACGATCCAATTATTATTACAGATATTTACTCAGAAGAGTATCATGTGAAAGCATTTCATGAAATTGCGTCTCAATTAAATGGGTACTGTAATAGGGTGATCATTAGTTTCGTGGATTTGTATGCTAAAACTAAAAAGAATATGAAAGAGATCATGATTATCGATAAACATCAAACAGAACTTTTGAAATTTGCTTTTAAATTAGCTGAAATTGCAAAAGAAAATTGTATGCAAATTGAAACATGTGCAGAAACAATTGATTTGTCACCTTGTGGTATCAAGCATAGCAGTTGTATTGATAAAGACTTGATAGAAAGTATAATTGGATGTTCGATCAAAGCTAAAAAAGATAAAAATCAAAGAGATGAATGTGGCTGTGTTGAAAGCGTTGAGATTGGAGCATATAATACATGCAGGAACGGGTGTAAATATTGTTATGCAAATTATAGCGATGAGCGTGTAAAGACAAACACGATATTGTATGATGTACATTCACCACTTCTTTGTGGAAAAATTACGGAGGCTGATAGAATCAATGAACGAGGAGTGAAGTCTATAAAAGAGGGTCAAATGAGTTTGTTCGATTTGTTTTAATGCTATTAAAAGTAAATCGAGCAGCGTAGAAATTTCTGGAACAATACTTTGATAGTGAGGTATATTGCACATGAATATGAAAAAGATACTAGTTGTTGAAGATAATAAAGATGTTAATTTGATGCTTTGTGAAGTGCTTGAGGGCAATGGGTATATTGCTAATTCCGTCTACACTGGAATGGATGGGTTAAATGAAATACATAATAATGAGTATGACCTTGTTCTTCTTGATATAATGCTTCCATACAAAAGTGGTGACGAAGTGCTAAAAGAAGTTAGAAAGTTTTCCGACATTCCAGTAATTATTATTTCTGCTAAGGATATGGTTAGCACTAAAATTGATCTTTTGAAAATGGGTGCAGATGATTATATCACAAAACCTTTTGATTTGAATGAAGTTGTTGCAAGAGTTCAGACAAATCTGAGGCGTTTTCATAATCAGGAACAGATAGAAAGGACGTTTGCTTATAAAGATATGCTCCTAGATGACAACACAAAGCGTGTTGTTGTCAATCATATGGAGATTAATCTTACGGCAAAGGAATACCAGATATTGGAATTGTTAATCAAAAATCGCGGTAAAGTATTCACGAAGGCTAATATTTATGAAACGGTGTGGGACAATATATACCTTGGTGATGATAATGCCGTCAAAACGCATATGAGCAATTTGCGAACAAAATTAAAATCTGCAAATGCTGAAAATGAATACATAGAAACGGTGTGGGGTTTAGGTTATCGTCTTTTGAAAGAATAATCTTGTCGTAATCTTATCTACAAAAATTGATTTCTTAACCTTTTCCTAACTTTTTGATTTTATAATGTGAGTATGGAAAGGAAAGGTGAAGAAATGAGTGGTAATATATTAAAAACAAACAATCTTGTAAAAACCTATCATGGGGTAAATGCGTTACAGAATGTGTCAATTAGTCTGAATGAAGGTAAGATATATGGGTTGATTGGAAGAAATGGTGCTGGTAAAACAACGTTAATGCGTATAGTAGCAGGGCTAAATTATCCGACAAGTGGATCCATGGAATTATTTGGTTGCAGTGAGGACAAACAATTAGAGAAAGAACGAAAAAAGCTTGGTTGCCTTATCGAAAATCCTGGTTTGATTTTGAGTATGACAGCGTATGATAACCTAAGATATCACAAAATAGTAAGAGGAATCCCAAGTAAATCCATAGAAAGAGAACTACTTGACCTTGTAGGACTTGCTGATATGGGGAAGAAGAAAACCAAGGATTTTTCACTTGGGATGAAGCAACGTCTTGGAATTGCAATTGCTTTACTGGGAAATCCCGAACTACTTATTCTGGATGAACCGATAAACGGACTTGACCCAGTGGGTGTTATTGAGATAAGAAATTTACTTGCAAAATTGTGTGAAGAAAAAAATATGACGATTCTTATTTCGAGTCATAATCTTGCTGAACTATATCAGCTTGCTACCGATTACATTATTATTGATAATGGTTCTGTACTCGAGTCATTGACACTTTGTGAGTTAGATGAAAAATGTAAGCATCATATCAAGATTAACTGTGATAAGCCTGAAAAACTTGTTAGTATACTTGAAATGAAGCTCGGAACAACAAATTATAAAGTAATGTCGGATAATACGATTATGCTATTTGACTATCTCGAGAATAAGGAACTTGTTGCAAAAGTAATTGCGGAAGCAGGAATTATTCTTACCTGCTTTTTAGTAGAAGGTGATACACTGGAAAATTATTTTATTTCTGTGATTGGAGGCAAAAAATATGTTTAATCTTATTCGAGCGGACTTATTTAAAATGAGAAAAGCAGTTTCTACAAAAATTCTACTCTGCGTTACAACTGTTTCGGCAGTAACAATGACGATTATGGCATATTTAATCACGCAAGGTAAAATAAATGAATCAATGAAGGGATTTAATTTCTTGTTTTCTGACGCAAATGTAATGGGGATTCTTAGTGCAGTAATTGCAAGTATTTTTATTTGCGGTGATTTTGAAAACAAGACCATTCAGGCATCTATTTCAAGTGGAATAAACCGTATAAAGCTGATTTTTAGTAAAGCAATCGTAGTTTTTTGTGGAATAGGATTACTATTAGTGCCCTATATAATCGTAACAATTGTGGCAATAGTAAGTGGAGCGTCCTTTCACATGGGTTCTATTGGAGTATGCTATTTTAATATGATTTTAACAGATAGCGCTAAAATCTTGCAATCAGCAGATATAGTAAGGATACTAATTGCAACAATTACGTTGCTTGTAGTTTATGTTTCGCAAGCAAGCATCTGTATTCCCATTGCACTTGCAGTAAAAAAACCGATTATTGTGGTTGTCCTTTTTTATGTAATTAACATTAGTGTAGGGCAACTTGCTCCATTCGCAGAAAAGTCGGATGTATTTAGCACAATATTATCTGCTACACCAATTGACAGTAAATATCTATTTATTTCAATGGATTCTTCAACGGGTGACATTATGAAAGCACTTGCGGGAAGCGTTATATTTATAATCCTTATGCTTCTAATCAGTTATCTTATATTTAGAAAAGCGGAAATAAAATAAAAGGATGGGTGAACAGGATGGTTTTGGCAATTATAATATTAAGTATACTTCTCCTTCTTCTCATAAGTTATATCGTATGTTTGCGAAAACAGATTCAAAGCGTTAATAGACAACTTAAAAAACGATTAAACGATAAATCAAGGCAAAGAGTAACGATTGAACTTTTTGATGGGGGATTCAATGAACTGGCGGAAACTATTAATAATTGCCTGAAGGCGGAGGAAACCCTCCGTCTTGATTTCATTCGTGAGGAAAAGGAATTTAAAGAGATGATCGCAAATATTTCTCATGATTTGCGAACACCACTTACAGCAATAAAAGGCTATCAACAATTACTTGAAAGTGAGTCACTTACAAAAGAGCAACAAAAACGATTAAAAATCGCACAAAAATATGCAGATCAACTTGGAAATTTAATCGAGCATTTTTTTGAATATTCCTATCTACTCAATGCCGAAGTAAAGGTTAACTTCAAAAGAATTAACCTTACAAATCTTGTTGTAGAATGTCTTATGGAATTTGTACAAGAATTTGAAAACAACCACATGAAAGTCGATTTTCAACAGGAAGCTCCGGTTTTTATTAGTGCTGACGAGGAAATGACAGTGCGCATCATCCAAAATCTAATTCGAAATTGCTTGATGCATTCAATTGGGGATGTTAAAGTTAGCATTATATCAGGTGAAGATGTAACACTCTCCTTTATAAATCCTCATTCAAATGGTCAAGACATTGATGAAAGTAGAATTTTTGAACGTTTTTATACAGGAGATAAAACAAGAAAAAATAGAACGGGACTAGGACTTTCAATTGTTAAGATTCTTGTAGAGCAAATGGGAGGGAGTGTTCACGCCAAAATAGATGAAAATGAAATATATATTAATGTATGCTTTTTGAGGAGAGACTAAGAAAATGAATCAATGATTCTAACTCTTCTGATAAAGTATTTGCAAGCACAAAATTATTATCTTTTAAAGCAAGTTCTATTTTTGTTTCAACTGCTTTTTTCTTATCTTCAATAATTAAATAATCGCGATCAAAATGATTTGCATAAATCCGTTTTCTGAATTTGCGCATATTTATTTTTCGGATTGTTTTATCTTCAATGATTAAAACAAAATCCATACAATTAACAATCGAATAGAAGTCATGCGAAATCATTAGAATTGCCCCTTTGTAGTTTTCTATGGCTTTTTCTAGTGCTAGTTGAGAATAAGTATCTAAATGACTTGTTGGTTCATCAAGAAGCAAGAGATTTGCGTTGCCAGCAGAAATTTTAGCCAATTGAAGTATGGTTTTTTCACCACCAGATAACGATGCGATTGTTCGATTTGTAAATTCTTCTTCAAATCCATAGCTTGAAATATAGGATATAATTTCTTGATTTGTTTGAAAACCGATATCGAAGAACTCTTCAAGTATCGTGTTAGACTCATTTAGCATTTCACCTTGAAGCTGAGATAAAAAAGCCACCTCAATGCCTTCGTGCAGTTTGATGGAAGCGGTATTGTTTTTAAAGATTTCTCTAAGTAACGTTGTTTTTCCGGTACCATTTGAACCGATAAGGGCTACTTTATCGGTAGATTTAATCTCAAAATTGACAGTTTCTAAAAGCATGTTATTATCAAAAGATACGCTGTAATCACTCACTTGTAGAGCAACTGTCTCTTCCATTACATTTGTTGCAATGAAGTGAATCTCTGGTTGCTTAATATCTACGAATGGAGCTTTGATTCGACGTGCTTCCAATCGTTCTCTAATTTTAACTCTAGCATTTAGAGATTTTCCTCGAGAGGCCTCCGAATGACTCGTTGCTGCAAATCTTAGCTTTTCAATTAAGATTTCATTTCTCTCTATTTCTTCCGTATCAGCAGTTGCTAGTTCTTGCAATTCAATTTTAGTTTGAAGTAACGAGAAGTTATAATCGATATAGCTTCCATTAAATTCTTGGAGTTCCATGTTTTCAAGGTGTATGATTTTATTAAAACAATGATTTAATAGATATCGATTGTGCGTAATAATTAGCATGATTCCCTTATGCGAATTAATTAGATTTTTAAGAGAATTAAGGTTTTCAAAATCTAAAAATACATCGGGTTCATCCATAATCATTAAGTCTGGAGCAGTTAGCATTTCTTTAATTACTTGAATTAGTTTAAATTCTCCACCACTTAGTTTCGATACCATAAGATTTTCGTGCTCACTTAGGTTTGCTAAATTTAGTTTCTTATTAATGTTGCTTTCAAAATCGTCCCCACCAATTGCATGAAATGCATCCAAAGCTTGTTGGTATTTTTCCAGTAAGGCATCAATATTCGAAGACGTTTCCATCTCCGTACAGATAGCTGTGATTTGATTTTGCAGTTTGATGAATTCTTCGCTTATATATTCAAAAACTGTAATTTCTTTTGTGTTATCGAGTTGTGAGAACTGACTTACATACCCAATTCTACAATTTGGATCGATTTCTAATGTTCCATCATACATATATTTTTCTGGATCCATAATAATATCAACCAGTGTACTTTTTCCGCTGCCACTTGTCCCAATAAAAGCGCAATGTTGGTTATCTTCTAATGTAAATGAAATTTTATTATATAAATCCTTTTGTGGAAATGAGTAGGATACGTTTTCTAGTTTTATCATAATATTACCTTTCTTTATCACTAAAAAAGAGCTTATAAAAATAAGCTCTACAATATAGTATCTTCCCAATCGTAATGTTGCAATTGATTGTTATGTAGTAAAGACATTCGTTTGAGTTTACCGTTGTAGCATAACACTTTTTACGATTAATTTCAATCATTTCATAGGAAAGCGTTTCATTATAGCAATCAATTCAAGAGGGAGTTTACCTGTAGGCATTTAGCGCTACATTTAATGGTATTTATAGTAGCTGTAGCGAAAAGTAATAATTAAAACTAGTATAAAATGTAAGTATTTGATAAAATAAAGAAAGAAGCTATTGTTCGTTTTGCTGAATGGAATCATAAAGGAGGAAAAATGGAAAATTTTGTATTTTATAGCCCGACGTATTTTGTTTTTGGAAAAGAAGAAGAAAAAAATGTTGGAAAATATATTAAGCGCTTTGGTGGAAATAAAGTGTTGATTCACTATGGAGGAGGATCTGTTATTCGAAGTGGTTTACTCGAGCGGGTACGTACATCATTAAAAGAAGAAGGACTTGAGTTTGTTGAACTTGGAGGAGTGAAACCAAATCCTAGGAGTGGGCTTGTTTATGAAGGAATCAATCTATGCCGTAAGGAGGGGGTTGATTTTGTATTGGCAGTCGGTGGAGGTAGTACGATTGACTCTTCAAAAGCGATTGCAGCAGGTGTGCAGTATGAGGGAGATTTTTGGGAGTTTTATCAAGGGAAAATGGTGACACAGGCACTTCCTATTGGAACAATACTTACGATATCTGCAGCAGGGAGCGAAGGTTCCCCGGATTCTGTGATAACGAATGAAACAGGAATGTATAAAAGAGGAGCCACTGGAGAAGCACTTCGTCCATCATTTTCTATCTTAAATCCTGCATTAACACAAACCTTATCACCCTATCAGATTGCCTGTGGGATTACAGATATTATGGCACATTTATTCGAGCGATATTTCACAACAACAAAAGAAGTAGAAGTGACAGATCGGATGATTGAGGGGCATCTGCTAACCATGATTCATGAAGGCCCCCGTGTCATAGCTAACCCCGATAACTATCAGGCACAAGCAAATATTATGTGGACTGGTATGATGGCACACAATAATTCTTGCGGTGTTGGACGAATTCAAGACTGGGCAAGTCATGATATTGAACATGAGCTATCAGCGGTTTATGATTGTGCACATGGTGCTGGACTTGCAGTTGTATTTCCAGCATGGATGCATTATAACATGAAAACCGATATCAATCGTTTTGCACAATTTGCAGTGCGTGTATGGGGCTGTTCGATGGATTTTGAACATCCAGAAGTAACTGCAAGCAAAGGAATTGAAGCCTTTGAACAGTTTTTGAAGTCTATAGGGATGCCAACAACATTTCAAGAGCTTGGGGCAAAAGAAAGTGACATAGAAAAAATGGCACATACGGCATGTTATGGAGATGGTAGAGAAGGTATAATAGGAGGTTTCGTGAAATTGGATGAAAAAGACGTTGCCGCAATTTATCATCTCATGCTAAAAGATTAAGAAAGATGGAAAATCATGTGGAGCTTACCTGCTTGAGAGACTGGGACATAAATTTGATTCGCTCATTCATGGGGCAGATCAGGCATTCTATGATTCAAAAAGCCAAGAACAGAGGGATAGTAAATGAAACGATATTGTGAATTAAGTGAAATATCAGATGGTAAGCTCTATGAGATTAATGATTTGGTAAAGGTAGGATGTGATGGATGTGAGGGAGCTGCATTTTGCTGTCATGGAATGGGAAATTCGGTTGTATTAGACCCTTTTGATATATATCGCTTAACAGAAAATCAAGAGGAAACATGGGAAGACTTATTTGTAGATAAAATAGAATTAAAGGTAGTAGATGGTATTATTTTACCAAATCTTAAAATGACGGGAAAATCCGAATCTTGTGTATATCTTGAAGAGAATGGAAGATGTAGTATTCATAGGTATCGACCGGGGTTTTGTAGGATTTTTCCACTTGGACGCTATTATGAAAACCATGATTTTAAATACTTTTTGCAGATAAAAGAGTGTAAAAATACACATAGAATGAAAACAAAAATCAATAAATGGGTGGATACAAAAAATTTCAAAGAATACAAATCGTTTTTAATCGATTGGCACTATTTCTTGAATGAAATAGAAGATATGGTGAATGAAGATACGGATGATAAGGTGGCTAAAATTGTGAATCTGCACATATTAAATAATTTTTATGGGAAGAGATATGAGAGGGACTTTGATTTTTATTCACAGTTTATGCAACGATTAGAGGAAGCAAAAAATCTATTTCGAGCAATGGATAGTAGGAACACGATGGAATAAAAGGCAATAGCAAGAAAACGAGGCATAACTTGCATAATTTGGGTAATATCATATAATAGAGAGGAAACAATACTTGTATGGCAAATAAAAAAGATAAATTATGGGAGAAAAAAATAAAGTTTGTGTTGGATGGTTATAAGATTAGCACAATTTTTATCACTGCCTTTATCATATTTATTGTAGATTACTGTAAAGTACCAAACCCTGCTATTATTTGTTTGATAGGAGTAGCGTTTGCAACTTTTATAGCTGGAACTTTATATGGTATTATAAGTGGACTTATGAGTTTTATGTATTGCAGCTATTTTTTCTCAATCAATAGGAGCTGTATTAAATATACGGATGAAAATATGTATAAAGTAATTGTAATTATAATTGCTATTGTTACGATGGTTGCTATGGTTGGTGTGTTGAAAAGGAGAGTCGAAATACGTACAAGGGAACTAGAAGAAGCCAACAAGAAATTATATGATCTGTCTGTGTTAGATGGACTTACTGGTTTAGCGAATCGCCGTCATTTGGAATTTATGCTGAATGAGGAATGGGAAAACAGCATACAAAACAGGTCTTCTCTGTCGTTAGCAATGATAGATATTGATTTTTTTAAACGCTACAATGATACATATGGGCATCAAGCAGGCGATGAATGTTTAAAACAGGTAGCTGAAGTGATTTTAAAGCAAGGAAATAATTCGTTCCATTTCGTCGGGAGATATGGTGGAGAAGAATTTGTTATTATTATGCCTGAAACCTCAATCGAAGAGGTGGAAAAAGCAATGGAAGAAATGCGGGTGAGAATCGTAAATTTGCAAATACCGCATATAGCATCCGATAATATACCATTTGTAACAGTTAGTATTGGAGTTGTATCAATGACGCCAAATGCAAAGGATAATATCACAGACTTTCTTAAAAATTTAGATAGTGCGCTCTATCAGGCAAAAAACAGCGGCAGAAATCAAGTACAAAGTTATGAAGCGAATACAAAGGATAGGGAATAGATTCCCTTGATTATTGCAGTGTGCCAATCATGGGAAGGCTTTTAAAAACTTTGTCGCCATGTGGAGACTTTGAAATTTCATTTGTTAAGTCAGTTCCTGCTAATTCTCCATTATGGGTGCCATTCTTCCAATTTGGTTGATTGGATACATCATAAACAATCCCTTGATAGGCTACATATGCTGGCTCGCCATTTTGACCATTGTATGTGGCAAGTTCGTCTAAGGTAAATACTTTTAAGCTATCAGATACCGTATTTGGAGTCGTGTTTTGGTTGCGAATCAATTCAGGAAGCAGAACATGAAAGCAAATGCCAAAGACTAACAATATGGCAATTATACGATGCAAGATAAACCAAGCACCTTTTCGTTTTTTATGGGTAAGAGAAGCATATATACCAAGGATAACCTGAATCATTAATAAGCTTGCTGCTAGTCCACCAGATAAATTAAAACCAAAGGAAATAAATTGTATGGTAAAATGCAATAATAAAAAAATAACAGTGGACAGACCAAAGTATTTGTGATTCCTTACAAATACTTTCATACAGAATCCCATGATTTTTTTACCAAATGGTGTTGATGATATTTTTTTGCCCCATTTTTTGTTTACTGCCTTTGTTACATAATTTAGCATAGTTCCAACATAAGTCCAAACGATAAGCCAACCTAAGAAACCTCCAAGTTCATGTATCATTTAGTTTCCTCCTAAATCGATAGATTATTTTGACAATAAAACTCAATAAGACTATTTGTCTGATATTATAGTGCAAAATATTGGAAAAATCAACATTTTATTTTTCTGTCTTCTTAGCTGATAAGAATTGAAATTGGTTTCTGTTGTAGCGTATAATAAAGAGAGCAATTCATTGGCAGAAGATAGTAAAGAGGTAATATATGATAGGAATAAAGGATATAGCAAAAAAAGCGGGGGTTTCTCCGTCCACCGTATCCAATGCATTAAATGGAAGACGAAATGTGGGAGATGCGACAAGAGATAGAGTCTTAGAACTATGTAAAGAAATGGACTATCAACCGAATATCATGGGGAAAACCTTAAAAACAGGATTGAATCAAACAATCATGTTTAATTTTAGCGATTTTGATCGACAGTTTTATTTGAAAATCATACAAGGAATTAGTGATTATGTGTATGCAAAAGATTATGATTTGATTATATGCACCAACAAAAGCTGCGAAAAATTTATGAATCAAACATTTACCAGTGGTTGTATTATGCTCGATGGAAGATGCAATGACAATATGCTAATCAAGAAGGCAGCACAAGGGTATCCGATTATTGTTTTGGATCGATTGTTAGAAATGCCTCATATTAAAAGTCTTATTGTAAATAATTATGTTCCAGAACGAGAGCTGATGGAAGGGTTAGTTGAAAAGAAGTATAGACGCTTTGCATTTATTGGTGGGTTGGAAAGTGAAGACAACCGAGAACGCTATCAGGCGTTTCGTGACGTATTGGAGGAGCATGCAATTCCATTTCGTCGTGAAAATTATTATGTGGGTGATTATAGAGAAAAAAGTGGATATCAAGCGGCAAAGCTTATTATGTTGACGGAGAATTTACCGGATATATTGGTTTGCGCAAATGATAATATGGCCATTGGTGCCATAAAAGCTTTTCGCAATAATGGAGTAAGAGTTCCAGAGGATATTTCGGTTTGTGGATTTGATGATACCGAAATGGCTAAGGTGATTGGATTAACAACAGTAGCGATTCCAAATTATGAACGAGGATATTTAGCAGCACAGTATTTGATTGAGAATATAGATGGGGCACAAAATTATGATACGTTCAAAATTTCTGCGAAAGTGAAATGGAGAACATCCACAAGATAGTGAAATGGAGGTAAAACCATGTTGGTGATTACCTCTTTTTTATTATGAATTTTACGCGTTTTAGTAAAACAATACAAGCGTTTTACTAAAAAATGGAATAAAAAGGTTAAAATAGCATAAATATTAGATAAAAATTCGTTTAAAACATAAAAAAAATAATGCAACATTGACAAAAGTTTGAAAAACACATAAGATATAAGTATAACGATTTATCTAGTGGAGAGTAAGTGGTTTGAAAGGAGAAAGAATATGAAAAAAATGGTAGCATTATCACTGGCAACGATCCTTGTAGCAGGTATGTGCCTTACAGGATGTGGAACAGATAAGAAAACAGGGAAAATTACAATCTTCCAATCAAAAACAGAAATTATGGAGGGATTAAATGCATTAGCAAAAGAGTATTCGGATGAGACGGGTATTGAAGTAGAAGTTTGGGAAACAACAGGAGATAATTATTATTCTGACCTAAAGACGGATATGTCAACGGGCGTAGGACCTACATTATTTTCATTGCAACCAGGTGCAGAATCGCAAGAGATGGCAGATTATCTAGCGGATTTAAGTGATTTATCATTTGTAGATAAAATCGGAGCTGGAATGGCAAATGAAGTAAATGGAAAAGTAGTTGGTATCCCATATACGGTAGAAGGATTTGGACTTGTTTATAACAGTGACTTGGTTGACCCGACCGATCTTACAAGTAAAGATGCCTTGATTTCTTTTTTAGAGAAAAGTGGAACAGATGGAATCAATGGACTAGGACTTTCACAAGAAGATTATTTCTTGATTGCACATATTTTAAATACACCATTTGCAGTACAAGAGGATCCAGATGCTTATCTTAAACAAGTTTTAAATGGAGATACAAGAATGGCAGATAATGATGCATTCAAAGAGTTTGGTGAAGTGATGGAAGCAATTCGGACGAATTGTACAAATCCTGTGGATGTGACCTATGATAATAATTGTGGTGACTTTGCTACGAAAAAGACAGCAATGATTCATCAAGGGAATTGGTGCTATTCTATGTTTACTGATTATAACGTAGAGTTTGATATGGGAATAACAGCACTTCCGATTTCTGGAAACAGTAAAGTGGCTGTTAGTGTTCCGACAGCATGGTATGTAAATACAGATGCTTCTGACGATGAAAAGCAACTTGCAAAAGATTTTTTGGAATGGTTGTATACCAGTGATGCAGGCAAAAAATATCTAATGGATGAGTTTGGATTCATTCCAGTGGTAGAAGGTATGACATCACAATCCCTTGATCCTATTTCACAATCAATTGCGGATGCTGTAGCTGCGGGGAATACAATTCCTTGGGTTATGACAAACTGGCCAGCTGGTATTGTTACGACGGATTTAGCTCCGATTGCAAAACAATTTTTTACATCTGATATGACTGCAACAGAATTTGTGAATCAATTAAATGATGCATTTGTAGCGGCTGCTGAATAAGAATAGATTCAGATAAGAAATTAAAGTGCTACTGCAGTCGATGCAGTAGCATTTTTTAAGCAAAAGGTAATTGTCTTGCGTGAAGGAAGGAGAGGCGTATGAAAATAAAAAAGAGATGGTATGCAGCGTTTACACTGCCATTAATGCTTACATTTTTTGTGGTAGTGATAATTCCATTTGTGATAGGAATTGGCTATTCTTTTGTAGAATGGGATGGATTTGCAAAACATAAGGCTACGTTTGTTGGACTCAAAAATTATATGGATGTATTTTTGGATCAGAGATTTATCAATGCTACGATAAGAACCACAATATTTACCATGCTTGCTGTGATTGGTATCAATTTGTTTGGTCTTATCTTTGCATTAATCGTTACAACAAAATTAAAAGTTAGAAATACAGCAAGAACAATGCTTTTTGTTCCATACTTAATTGGAGGATTAATCTTAGGGTATATTTGGAAAAGTGTATTTTCGGAATTTTTTCTTTCGATTAATTGGGGAAACTGGTTGACGGATGAAAAAAAAGCATTGGTCGCGATGGTAATAGTTACAACATGGCAGCTTGCCGGTTATGTCATGATTGTATATATTACAGGAATCATGGCAATTTCAGATGATGTACTCGAAGCCGCACAGATGGATGGGGCAAATTACTGGCAGACATTAGTTCGAGTAAAATTCCCGCTGTTAATGCCATCATTTACAATTTGTCTCTTTTTAGCGTTATCGAATTGCTTCAAGATATACGATGTCAATATATCTTTGACTGGAGCGGGACCTAATAATCAATCAGAAATGTTTTCTTTGAATATATACAATGAAATTTTCAGTTTGAGTAACTTTGGTTATGGTCAGGCAAAAGCGATTGTTTTCTTTTTAATTATTGCAACGATTACGTTTATTCAAGTATCAGCAATGAAAAAAAAGGAGGTAGCAATGTAATGAATCAAAAATTTAAAAAGTCAAAAATTCTTTTAAATGCAATCGTTGTTTTTGGATGTGTTCTTTATTTATTCCCTATTTATTTAATACTCACAAATTCATTTAAAAGCAGATCCGAAATGTATGAAAATATGGTTGCGTTACCGAAAAAGTTTACACTTCAATATTATATAAGCGCACTTAACAAAATGAATTTTTCGATATCCCTTCGAAACTCGATTATATTGACGGTTGCTTCTATTGCAATCATTGTAGTGTTGACATCCATGACAGCTTGGATGTTTGTGCGCAGTAACAATGGATTAAGCAAATTATTATTTAGTTTATTAGTAGCGACCATGCTGATTCCATTCCAAACAATCATGATGCCACTGATGCAGGAGATGAATTGGATTAGCACTATATTTGGAGTGAGGATGACGGATACAATTCCTGGACTTATTTTTATGTACATTGGGTTTGGTGCTGGAATGGGGGTGTTTTTATATCACGGGTTTATTACTTCCATTCCAGTTTCGCTGGAAGAAGCTGCTACAATTGATGGATGTGGCACATGGAAAGTATTTTGGCGTATTGTTTTTCCGATTCTGAAACCTACAACAATGACAGTAATCATCTTGGATGTTATATGGATATGGAATGACTATTTGCTGCCATCGTTAACTTTAAAATCAACTGGAAATCGAACCATACCAATTTCGACAGCAAAATTTTTTGGACAATATACAATTAGCTGGAATGAAGCAATGGCAGCATTGGTAGTAACAATTATTCCAGTGGCACTTTTTTATTTGCTATGTCAAAAATACATTGTTAAGGGTGTAGCGGCTGGTGCAGTAAAAGGGTAATTGCATATCGTTTGAAAGGAATTAATATTGGAGGAATTATGAGAAAAATTATTGAACGAGATAAAATCGAGCACAATAAAAAGACAACTAGTTTATATGAAACGCTTTTTCATAATGCAAATGGATATATTGGTATCAGAGGATGCTTGGAGGAGGAAGTGCCAGCTGACTGGGATACCATGAGAGGCACTTATATCAATGGTTTCTATGATATTATTCCAATGAAACAGGCAGAGAATCTTTGCAATTTCGTAGAAGAAAAGCAAACAATGTTAAATGTAGCAGATACACAGACAATCCGTTTAATAATCGATAACGAAACATTTTCTTTGGATAAGGGAAAACTATGGAAAAATACGCGTACGCTTAATATGGAAGAAGGATATACCTTACGAGAAGTTGTATGGGAATCACCAAAAGGCAAAAAAGTGCAAATAAAAGTGAAACGGATGGCATCCTTTTCACAGCTAACCTTGTTTTCAATGGAGTACGAAGTAACAGCACTTAATTTTACAGGCAACATTAAAATAGAATCTTATCATATTGCGGATGTGACAAATTATAGTAATTCAAACGATCCAAGAATGGCGGCAGAAAGTGCTAGGCATTTAATATTGCAAGATATGATAGTAACAAATGATGAAAGTATTGCAGTGAGTAAAACACAAAAAAGCAATCTTACGATGTGTTCAATGGTTGTCCATAAAGTACAAGGGAATGCTTCTACATTCGCTAAAAAAGAGGGAAATAAGGGGATTTATCTGGTAGAGGCAAGGGTAGAAGAACATAGCAAGTTGACGTTGGAAAAATACAGTGTTTTTACAGATTCAATTAGGTATGACAATGTAGTAGAGGCAGCAAAAACGGACATGGAAGCTATATTAAAAAATAGACTTGCTTACTATTATGAGAAACAAAAGATATATCTTGCTCATTTTTGGAAGCAAACGGAAGTTGAAATCTATGGAGATGAAGGTGTGAACCAGGCGGTAAATTTTAATATGTATCAGCTATTACAATCGGCAGCAAAAGACTGTCATTGTAACATTGCGGCAAAAGGGCTGAGTGGGGAAGGATATGAGGGACATTATTTTTGGGATACCGAAATGTTTTTACTTCCATTTTTCATACTGACAAATCCAGACTTGGCAAAAATGTTAATATCCTACCGTTATGATACGTTAGATGCGGCAAGAGAAAATGCAGGGCGCTTAGGGCATAAGCGAGGGGCGTTATATCCGTGGAGAACAATTACGGGAGTGGAATGTTCTGGATATTTTCCTTCTGGAACGGCGCAATATCATATAAATGGAGCGGTTGCATATGCAGTTGTGAACTATTATTTGACAACCGGCGATTTGAATTTCATAGTAGAAAAAGGAGCTGAAATTATCTTTGAAACGGCTCGGTTATGGTTGGATGTTGGAAATTATAGCAAAGGGAAATTTGTAATTCATGATGTTACCGGGCCAGATGAATACACGTGCATGATTAATAATAATTATTACACAAATTGTGCAGCTAAATATAATATGCGATGGGCGGCTAAAATTTATGAACTATTAAAAAAAAATGCTCTTATTGAGAAGTTGAGTGAAACGTTAACATTGACAGAGAAAGAAATTGACGAAATGAAGAATGCGGCACATAATATGTTTCTTCCATATGATGAAGAACTTGGAATTAATCCACAAGATGATTCCTTCCTTACCAAACCAATTTGGAATCTGGAACAAACACCAAAGGATGATTTCCCATTACTGCTTCATTATCATCCGCTGCATTTATATCGACACCAAGTGTGTAAGCAAGCAGATACCGTTTTGGCGTATTTCCTTTTTGAAGAAGAAGACGATGATATAATGAAAAAGAGTTATGAATATTATGAAAAGATAACGACACATGATTCGTCTCTTTCTACCTGCGTATTTAGTATCGTTGCCTCCAAACTAGGAATGCATCAAAAGGGGTATGATTATTTTGGAGATTCTGCAAAACTTGATCTTGAAAATACACATGGAAATACAAAAGACGGAATTCATACAGCAAATATGGGTGGATGTTATATGGCAATTGTAAATGGATTTGCAGGACTTCGGATAAAAGAAGAAGGAGTAAGTTTGACCCCCTTTTTACCGAAAGAGTGGAAGGGATATCAGTTTGAATTTCGATATCAGGGTAACTTAATGAAAGTAATTGTTTTAAAGGATGAAGTTATACTAAAATTGCAAGAAGGAAGTGAAACATGGGTTACAATCTATGGTAAGAAATATCTAGTGAAACAAAAAATAGAAGTGAGGAGTAAAAAGAATGTTGCGAGCAGTTATCTTTGATTTGGATGGAGTTATTACGGACTCGGCGAGGTATCATTATCAAGCATGGAAACAGTTGGCAGATCGATTAAATATTCCTTTTGATGAAGCGTATAACGAGAAATTAAAGGGTGTTTCCCGCATGGAGTCTCTCGATTTGATCTTGAAAAATGGCAAGACTGGAGCGTTTTATTCAGAAGAAGAAAAAGAAAAATTTGCAATTGAAAAAAATGAAATTTATAAAAAGCGAATCAATCAGATGACACCAAACGATGTGCTCCCTGGTATTCTTACATTACTTAAAGAAATAAAAAGAGCCAAACTATTAATTGCGATAGCTTCTGTAAGCAGGAATGCAAGGACTATCATAGAGAGGTTACAGATCGAGGAATACATTGATTACATAGCAAATGTAGAAAAAATCAAGCATGCAAAGCCGTATCCGGATATTTTTTTAGCATGTGCACGAACCCTTCAGGTTGAGCCAAAAGATTGTATTGGAATAGAGGATGCAAAAACGGGGATAGAAGCCATTCACCGTGCGGGAATGCTAGCAGTAGGAGTTGGCAGTACAGAACAAATGAAAGAAGCTGATTTGATTTTAGAAGGAACGGGACAGCTTTCATTAAAAATTTTGCAAAAATTTTATAATCAATCGATAGAACGATTATTTCCCTTGTAAAAATTAGAAAAGAAAATTTTCTTATTTCTATTTACAACACTATTGTGTATAATTAAAACATTAATGTGATAAAAGAGTAAATAGTTGAAGGAGATAGTAAGATGGAACAAATGATTCATGCCACAGTGTTAATTCTTTATTTAATGATTATGTTAGGGATAGGATTATATTTTTACAGACGAAATAAAAGCCAGACGGATTATTTTTTAGGAGGCAGAAACCTTAACGTTTGGGTAACATCAATGAGTGCACAAGCCTCAGATATGAGCGGATGGCTCTTAATGGGGCTTCCAGGGACAGCTTTTTTATTGACGAAAAACAATGGGCTTGCAGAATCCTTATGGACGGCAATTGGATTGGCAATCGGAACTTATCTAAATTGGTTGCTGCTTGCGAAAAAATTGAGAAACTATTCAGAAAAGGCGGGAAATTCTATTACAATTCCTACGTTTTTGGAAAACAGGTTTCGTGATAAGAGTAATTTGATTCGTGTTATATCAGCAATTTTTATTGTGGTTTTCTTTCTAATCTATACAGCTGCTCAATTTTCTGCAGGAGCAAAACTCTTTAATGCAGTATTTGGCATAGATTATCAGGTTGCACTTATTCTTGGAGCTGTTGTCATTGTTTCTTATACATTTATGGGAGGATTTCTTGCTGTCTGTTGGACAGACTTAATTCAGGGAATCATTATGTTTTTTGCAATTGTATTGCTTCCAGTCTTGGCGGTATTTAAATTAGGTGGGATGGCAAGTACGTTTGATCTTGCTGCTTCATTGAGTGATGGAGCAAAAAGTCTTGGGTTTTTTGAATGGACAGGAATAGGGCAGGGACTTAGTCTTATAAGTATTATATCCATTATCGCTTGGGGATTGGGTTATTTTGGACAACCTCACATTTTGTCAAGATTTATGGGAATACAGAGTGCAAAGCATATCAAACCAGCAAGAAGAATTGCAATGGTATGGGTTATGGTAACACTTACAGCAGCAGTTTTTTTAGGCGTAATTGGAAAAGCGTATATTTCCACCGTGGTATCGGCACAGACGCTTGCTTCGATGGATGGGGAACGTATCTTTATCTATTTGACACAACACATATTAAAGGGACCATTTGCAGCAGTTTTGGCTGGAATCTTTTTGACAGCAATATTGGCAGCAATTATGAGTACTGCTGATTCACAGTTATTGATTACTTCATCTGCGTGTTCGGAAGACATTGGGAAAAAGCTATTTAGTAAATATGTGAATGAGAAGAATGCGATGAAGATAAGTCGAATTAGCGTGATTGTAATTGCAGTGATTGCATTGATTATTGCTAGAAATCCGGATAGTTCGGTGTTTGATTTGGTGGCATATGCATGGGCTGGATTTGGTGCTGCATTTGGACCAACCATTTTGATTTCTCTATATTGGAGACGGATGAACTGGCAAGGAGCGCTAGCTGGTATTTTATCAGGAGGAATGACTGTGTTTGTTTGGCGAAATTTTATTAAAACGTATATTAATATCTATGAATTACTTCCAGCGTTCATTATTTCAGTTCTTTTCATCACGGTTGTGAGCCTTCTTACAAAAAAACCAGATATCGAAATTGAAAAGGAATTTGATGAATTTTTAAATTTAGATAAATAGTAAGTATCATTGTTAGGAATGTAAAAAGTTGAAATTAGAGCGTAGATCAAAGCGTCTGATTTCAACTTTTTTAGTAAGGAAATTGGAGGTGAATTCTCTTTTTCTTGCAAAAGCAACAACTTTATGTTAAAATTAAGTTGTTACTTGTAATTGGAAAAAAAGGAGAATTTATGAAGTTTAAGAAATTTGGTATTATAGTAATGCTATTATCATGTTTAACTATTTTAAGTGCATGTACGAAGGATGAAAGCGACAGTTTAAAACGAGTAGAGGATGCAGGTATACTTACAGTCGTGGGAAGTGGTGGCTATCCTCCGTTTAACTATATGGAAGATGGTGAAGTGGTTGGTTTTGATGTTGATACAGGTAAAGAAATCGCAAGTCGCCTTGGAGTGGAACTAAATTATGTAACATCGGATTGGGATGGTTTGACAGAAGGATTAAGAAGCAAACGATATGATGCTATTTTGGGAAGTATGGCAATTACCGATGAAAGACTTGAGGTTGTTGATTTTACAATACCATATTATTATTCTGGAGCACAATTGTTTGTTCGCAAGGATTCTGGAATAACTGAGTCAAGTCAAATGGATGGAAAGAAAATTGCAGTAACAACAGGAACGAATTTTGTACAAGATGCGGAAGCACTTGGTGCAGAGGTTAGCTATTATCAAGATGACAATGCAACTCTTTTGGAATTAATGAATGGAAGAGTAGATGGAGTAATCACCGATCGTTTGGTAGGACTTTCTGCAATGAAAGAACTATCTGGTGGAGATGATATTATCCTTATTGACAATATATTAAGGTTAGAGAGCATGGGAATTGCTATTAACAAGGATGATAAGGAATTATTGGAACGCATCGATGAGATTTTACAAGAGATGCATGATGATGGAACATTAGCAGAAATTAGTGGAAAATGGTTTGATGGAGTAGATATTACGGTGAAATAAATTTCGTAATTTTTACATAATAGAGGAGGATAAATATGGCTAGTTGGGACCCTTCAATAATCCCAAAGTATTTTTGGACGTTTTTGGGCGCTGCAAAAATGACTTTATTGGTAACTGTATTTGGTATTTTCATTGGTGTTGCGGTAGGACTTATTCTTGCCCTAATGCGTATCTCCAAATATAAAGTTTTAAATATTCCTGCGAAAGCATACATATGGATAATACGTGGTACACCATTACTGTTACAATTACTGATGATATATTTTGGTTTAGTTAATTTAATTCGTCTTGATAATCTACCATCGGCCTTTATAGCTCTTGGATTGCATAATGGAGCGTATATTGCTGAAATATTTCGTGGTGCAATCCAAGGAATTGCACCTGGACAGCGTGAAGCAGGGCTGTCTTTAGGCATGACAGAAGGAAAAGTGATGCGCCGCATTGTTTTACCACAAGCATTTAAGCGAGCTGTGCCATCTTTAAGTAATCAGTTAATTATTGCATTAAAAGATTCATCCCTAGCAAGTGCTGTGGCGATACCGGAATTGCTGCTATATGCAAGGCAACTAGGTTCTTCTACATTTCGCTTAATGGAGATGTTAACGATTGCTGCGATTTACTATTTAATTATGACTTCTATTTTAACGATTGCATCAAATGCCATAGAGCGACGATTAAATGTAAGTGACTATAAGGTATTGGAATGAGGTAAAGTATGATAAATATAACTGGATTAAATAAATTTTTTGGAAAACATAAAGTATTGCATGACATAAATTTTCATGTCGATGCAAATGAAGTAGTTGTAATTATAGGATCAAGTGGTTCCGGCAAAAGTACATTGCTGCGTTGCATTAATTTTCTTGAAAAGGCGCAAAAGGGAACAATAGAAATTGATGGGAAAGTAATCTCATCAAAAACAAAAAATTTAAATTTGATTCGACAGGAAGTAGGAATGGTGTTTCAACATTTTAATCTTTTCCCTCATATGACGGTATTGGAAAATGTGATTGAAGGATTGGTTCAAGTGAAAAAAATACCAAAAGATGAGGCGCAGGAACAAGGCCGCATTTTGTTAGATAAAGTAAATATGCTAGACAAGGTGGATACGTATCCTTCCATGATATCAGGTGGTCAAAAACAACGTGTTGCAATTGCACGTGCGTTAGCCATGAATCCTAAGGTCATGTTGTTTGACGAACCAACATCAGCACTTGATCCAGAGTTAGTTGGAGAAGTTTTGAAGGTCATGAAAACTCTTGCAGAAGAAGGAATGACTATGATTGTTGTTACACATGAAATGGGATTTGCCAAGGAAGTTGCAGATACAGTTGTATATATGGATGAAGGGAAAATTTTAGAAAAAGGAACCCCGGAAGAGATTTTTGATCATCCTGCTAATCCGAGAACGAAAGAATTTATGTCTCAGATTTTATGAAAAAATAAAGAATTAATTTTATAAAAAGATAAGATTTTGAGCACATTATAGGAAAGAGTAGTTCGTACTTAATAGAATATAATGTGTTTTTAGCAACTTATAAAAAGTTGTTAGATTGCAAGTAGAGGAGGTTTTATGGAGTCAGTTATTCGTATTACAAAGAAAAAAATGGCAGGACAAAAGTTAAGTGAAGAGGAATACGACCAATGGATTAATTGGAAATGGCAAGCAAGCCATACGATAAAAGATATTGATACTGTTGAAAAAATACTTGACCTTGAATTACCAAAAGAGGAAAAAAAGAAAATAGAAGAAACAATTGAAAAATTTCCAATGTCAATTACACCGTATTATTGCTCATTAATTGATCGAGAAGACTATCAAAATGATCCTATTTTTAAGCAGGCAGTTCCGGATTTAAGAGAGCTAAATATAGCAGAGTATGACATGTCTGATCCGCTGGCGGAAGAAAGCGATAGTCCGGTTCCTGGAATTACTCACAGATATCCTGACCGGGTTTTATTTCATATAAGTAATGTATGTGCTATGTATTGCAGGCATTGTACAAGGAAAAGAAAAGTTGGTGATTATGACTGTATTCCTTCCAAAGAGCAGTTGCAAAAAGGTCTGGATTATATAAAGGCTACGCCAGTTGTTCGAGATGTATTATTGTCTGGAGGCGATCCATTTATGCTTTCAGAAGAGATGTTAGATTGGATTTTAAGTGAACTTGATAAGATAGAACATGTAGAAGTAGTGAGAATAGGTACAAGAACTCCAGTTGTCCTGCCTTATCGAATTACGGATGAACTTGTAGAAATGCTTAAGAAACATGGGACGATATGGATTAATACACATTTTAACCATTCGAAGGAGATTACGAAAGAATCAAGGGAAGCATTAAAAAAGCTTGCATTTGCAGGTATTCCATTGGGAAATCAGTCGGTGTTACTTGCTGATGTAAATGATTGCCCTCAAATTATGAAAAGGCTTGTTCAAAAACTTGTACAAAATAGAGTTAGGCCATATTATATTTATCAGTGTGACTTATCGGAAGGATTAGAACACTTTAGGACACCAGTTAGCGTTGGAATTGGAATTATGGAAAGCTTGCGAGGTCATACAAGTGGATTTGCAGTACCTACTTTTGTCGTTGATGCACCAGGCGGAGGTGGAAAGATACCAGTCATGCCAAACTATTTATTGTCCTCTTCCGCCAATAAAGTGGTTTTGCGAAATTATGAGGGTGTAATAACGACATATCAAGAACCAGCTCATTATCATCATACCACCTGTGATCTAAAATGCGATACCTGCAATTTACAACTAAAGAGAGACAGGCCAGTAAAAGACAGAAGTGTAGGTATTGAAAGCTTACTTGCCGATTACAATCAAAATATAAATTTAACACCCGGTGAAGCCAGTAAGGAGTAAGATACGATGTATGATGTAATAGAAACCATGGATCATTCGATTATTCACCATGGGAAAAACAGCAATCGAATTTATGTGATGTCACTTAATTATCAGGATATACCTGATATTATGGATCAGTTGGATGTACTTGCTTCAACAAATGGGTATACGAAAATAATTGTAAAAGTTCCTATTGAGTATATCAAACGATTAGAAGATTATGGATATAAAAAAGAAGCAATGATTCGAAAACTATATAATGGAGAAAAAGACGGATACTTTTTATGCAAATATCTAGATCATGAAAGAGAGACGGATCCGTTTGCGAATGCATGTACAAAGATTATAGAAAGTGCTATGCGAAAGGAAGAAGATTCTTGTAATGTGGAAATTAAAGATTGTTTTTTATGTAGGCAGGCAACAAAGGGAGATGTAGCAGATATGGTTGCGGTATACCAAAGTGTATTTAAAAGCTATCCATTTCCGATTTTTGATGAAGCATATCTCTTAAAAACAATGGAAGAAAATCTGATATATTTTGGAATATGGCATAATAAAAAGCTGATAGCATTATCTTCGATTGAGCTTGATGAAAAGAATTCAAATGCTGAAATGACTGATTTTGCAGTTATGAAGGAGTACAGAGGAAGAGGATTTGCACGTTATCTTTTGAACCAAATGGAAGAAAAACTAATGAGTTTGAATGTGAAAACGGCATTTACGATAGCAAGAGCACAATCAGAAGGTATGAATATAACCTTCAAAAAAAATGGGTACACCTATGCGGGAACATTAATTAATAATACGGATATTGCAGGTCATATTGAAAGTATGAATGTTTGGTATAAGCAAGTATAATCGCTAGGATTTGTGGATTAGCAAAAGATATAGAATTAAAAGCAGCAGGGGAGTAATGTAGAGACATTACTCCTCTATTTTTTTGCTGTTTTCGATGGAGATTAAATCAGGATAAAGGGAATAAGTAGCGTTAACTAAAAGTTTTATAAATTAAAATAAATTAAAATAGCATAATATAACAAACAAAATAATAAAAAGTTTGCCAATACATAGACAAAATATAAAAATTACCGTATAATATAGTTGTAATTAAATTTTCTATGCAAGGAGATCCAAAATGAAAAAAACAATAACTGTTTGGGAAGAGTCCATTGAAGCAATTGTAAACGGATACAAAGAAACGAAGGAATTTTTTATATGTGTACTATGTGGTGAAACATTTGAAAAAGGAAGGGTGTATGATCTGGATGGGATTTTGTATGATGCCCTGGGAGCAGTTAAAGGGCATATAAAAGAACAACATGGATGTAGCGTTGACTATTTGCTCGATCAAAACCTAAATCTAACTGGAATTACCCAAATACAGCAAAAGATATTGAAGCTTATGTCGAAAGGATTCGATGATAAAAGCATAGCAAAAGAGGTAGGAATCGCAAATTCTACGGTGCGAAATCACCGTTATAAATTGCGTGAAAAAGAAAAGCAAGCAAAACTATTTTTATCAGTGATGGAATCCTTAGAACAAAAAACAAATCTGCCAATTCTACAAATGGATGATGCCATATTAGAGGAACTGCATACAACTGCAACCATGATAGATGACCGATATAATATTACAGATAAGGAACGAGAAAAAGCAATTAAGACCTATATGGATGAAAATGGTGCAATTAAGCAATTTCCAGCAAAAGAGAAGAAAAAGATAATTCTTTTAAGGGAAATTATAAAGCAGTTTCATTCTGATCGCGAGTATCAGGAAAAAGAAGTCGATAAAATTCTTGAACGGATATATAATGATTATGCAACATTACGAAGAGCGTTGATTGAATATGGATTTTTGGATCGTTCGGATGATTGTAAAATTTATCGGGTAAAAGAGTAAATAATATCAAATAAAAAAATCTCTTTCGCAGAGAAGTACATTACGAGAGAGATTTTAAATGTGGTAAAATGACTAATTTTTCGGATAAATATAATTTTTTACTCGTTCTAGTGAATTTTCATCGCCAATAAAATAGAAAATATCATGCTCTAAAAAAACAGCGTAAGGACCTGGTGAGAGAACGAGAGTATCATTTCTTTTTATTGCGGTGATTGTTGCAAATGTATTTTGCCAAAAATTTACTTCACCAATTGTTTGATTTAAATAAGGCGTTACATTTGTGATTTTTATTTCGAACGGAGAAAATGGATTTGTGTAACGAAATCGTTCGGTCTTTTCAATTAATTTTGTCAGACAACTGCTAAAAAACTCCATTTCGTTTGATTGGCGTTCGATACTTTCTAACATCTCATGTTTTAATTCATTAACCGTTTGCGCATTATTGTATTGATGTATGAATGCAAGTGCGTTTTCGTAAGATTTAATTATGACGCCACTACCTTTTGTTATTTCCACAATATTTAAATCGGACAAGATGCAAAGGGCTCTTCTTGCAGTTTCAGAAGAGACTCCATATTGGCTGGCAATATAGGAGCGGGCATATATTTTTTCACCTATTTTATAATGTTTTTCAACTATTTTTGATGCAATATCAATTGCGATTTGTTGGTACCTTGGAGCAGATACTTTTGTTTTTTTTTCTGTATTTTTTTCCATGTATTATTCCTTGTGTATTCTGTTGCAAGTTACTAGTACATTGTATCATAATTTTAGAATAATAAAAGTGTTATTTAAAACCTTAATAAAATACGGTACGTAAAATATTGAAAAGTGTTTGAAAAGATTGTTTGTTGACAAGTGTAGCATTAATTCTTTGTATTGCACTTGATAAGAAATTTGAAGAACTATTTTATTTTGATTAGAGAGGGAAATTTATTATGGAAGGAGGGAAAGAAGCTGGAACAGGGAAGGATAAGGATTAAAGATATCGCGGAAGAACTAGGAGTAAGTACAGCTACCGTTTCAAATGTAATTCATGGAAAAACACATAAAATATCAGATCAGACAGTGTATAAAGTACAAGAACAACTCGAAAAGAGTGGATATATTCCGAATATGGCCGCAGTTTTATTAGCACAAAATACATCACGGATCGTATGTGTGGTTTTGTCGGATGATATAAAGTATGAGGGAAAAATGATGGAAGATCCATTTGTAAGTGGTATTTTAAATGGATTATCAAAAGAATTATCAAAAAGTGATTATTTTATGATGGTGAAAGAAGAAGCAAATTTGAATGAGATTGTGCGATATGCTTCGATGTGGAATATGGCGGGGCTTATTTTGATTGGGTACTGTCTACAAGATTATAAGGAAATTCGAAATAAAATGCATATTCCTTTTGTTGTGATTGATTCTTACCAAAAAAATGTGCATAATTTCTCTGATGTTGGTATTGATAATATGGATGGTGGATTGCAAGCGGGAAGATATTTAATTGAAAAGGGTCATACTAAGATTATGTATTTGGCGGATAACAAGCAAGCCTGTGATTATGACAGATATCTTGGTCTTGTAAAAGCATTTTGGGAGAAAAACATCGCGTATAGCGAGAATCACTATAAATTGGTAGCGCGAAATGTAGAAAGGAGACAAGAAGACTATAAAATTCTTTTTAGCGAGTTATCAAATTATACGGCTGCATTTTGTGCCTCTGACGTATATGCAATCGAGTTTATGAAATATTTAATGAGTCTAGGGATAAAGATTCCGGAAGATTTTTCAATAGTAGGGTTTGACAATATTCCACTGGCAAAGGCGGTATATCCCGAGTTGACGACAATATCGCAAAACGTTTATGATCGAGCCAAAATTGCAGTTGCATTATTACAAGAACTAATCGAAGGAAAAGCGGCGAGAACCGTAATATTACCAGTTTCAATCGTTGTTCGAGATAGTGTAAATAAATTGAAATAAAAAGAATGGACATAATGCACAAATTATGTCCATTCTTTTTATAATGGGTTACGCGGTTAACCTATTGTAGTAAAAGGGATTTGTGCTAAAATATTAAATGATAAGTATGGTATAGATACGTTCAAGCTGGAGGATAGGAATCAATGAGTGACAAAAGAAGTTATGGCAAGGAAATGTTGTTAATTGGGGTACCAATTACGTTGCAAAGCATTATACAAGCATCGTATGGCTTGGTGGATCAATTTATGGTGGGGAGACTGGGAACTGTTAGTATTGCAGGAAGTGGAATTGGTGCGACATTTTCTAGCCTTGTTATTGTGACACTTTCTGCAATAGCTGCAGTAGCTTCCATTCTAATTACGCAATATTATGGAAGTCAGAATAAGCAGGGAATTATTCAAAGTTTTTATGCTTGTTTTTACGTTGCAATGTTAGTTATGCTAGTATTTGTAATTCCGTCACTGATTACTCCAAAGCAAATTATAGCCTTATATACAACTGATTTTGAAACAATACAAATGGCTAGTCGTTATCTTAGAATAGTTGTGCTTAGTTTTTTTCCAATGACAATTAGCTTACTCCTTTCTTCCTTATTAAGAAGTTTGGAAAACAGCCGACCTCCGATGTATGCCAGTGCCGTTTCAATGGGAAGTAATGTTGTATTTAACTATATTTTTATTTTTGGAAAATTTGGAATGCCAAGACTTGGATTAATAGGAGCTGGAATTGGAACGTTGATTGCTCGAAGCATAGAGGCTATCCTTTTAATTGTATTTCTACTTAAAAAAGGGTATTTGTATAATGCAAATTTCCGATTGAGAGGAGGAAATCGTTTCTTTTATCAAAAAATAGCAGGAATGATGATTCCTATTTTACTCAATGAGTTTTTATGGAGCTTAGGTGAAAATATATATGCAATAATATATGGAAGAATAGGAATACAATCTCTTGCAGCCGTTACGCTAACCAATCCAATGCAGTCTATGTTTATTGGTATGTTTACTGGAATTTCAACTGCAGCAGCTATTATGGTGGGAAAACGATTGGGGTGCGACAACAAAAAAGAAGCATATGAAGTGTCCATATTTATATTGAAGGTAAGTTTCTTGGGTTCTGTCATAACAAGTGTTTTACTTATTTTAATCGCAAAGCCATATGTAACCTTGTTTCGCGTTGAACCAGAGGTAGCAAAAATGACGAAATATCTGATCTATGCGTTGGCAGTTGTCCTATGTGCAAAGATTATGAATATGGTGTTAGCGGGAGGAATTATTCGCAGCGGTGGGAATACACGTTATACATTATTTATTGATTTGATTGGAACATGGATATTTGGAGTGCCGCTTGGTATCGTTGCAGCAACTATATTGAAACTTCCTGTATATCAGGTCTATTTTATTTTGTCACAAGAAGAAGTCGTTCGTTTGGTGCTGGGATTTTTGGTATTTCACAAAAGAAAATGGATGAAGAATATCACAAAATAATAAAAGGAAGCCCGATTTGTAAAAAAATATTATTTTACAAATCTGACTTCCCCTTCTAGTTTGGATTGTAACTTAAATTTCTTGATACCGTATGAATATTTTATCTTCACCACATACATGTTTGGTTCCATCTTTATCTAAGATAATATAGTCACCATCTCCTATAAAGGTGCGTCCTCTTCGGTGTTGAATATAAGGGCAAACAACTTCGCCAGTTGTTCGCTTTATTTTAACGAGAGAATCGGTTATAATCCAACCTTTAGTTATAACATCGGCAAATAGTGCAAATCCATCTTCTAAGTTTTTATCTGGTTCATATGGGAAAACATCTGCTTGTAGAGCGGTTCGTACACACTTCATAGAATACCTCCTCTCGATTGAGAATTAAGTAAAAATAAGCTTCTTATACTGTTAATTATATAGCAAAATATGGGAAATATCAACTGCTTTAGAAAAAATTTGAAGGAGAAAAAGATATTATTGTACTATTTATTGAAATGTATTATAATTAAGAAAAACTGCACATAAAGGAGATAATCGTATGCGGATTAAACATTACAGTACCAAAATGCTGGTAACTTTATTGCCAGTTGTGTTAGTTGGCACCATCTTACTTACCTATATCAGTTCAATAAAAAGCATGCAAGCGATTAGTAATCAGGTAGATCAAACAATGCAGGCTGAACTGGATTCTAAAGTAACTGGAATTTCTAAGAAGATAGATGCAGTAGGATTAATGGCAGCTGTGATTGCAAAGCAAGTAGGAAATTCCTATACGTTTACTAGCTTAGAAGATTATGAAAAACATTTTTCTGAAATTATTTTAGAAGAAGATATTGTGTTAGGTGCAGGCATTTGGTTTGAACCTTATGTATATGATAAATCACAAGAGTATGTGGGACCATATGTTTATAAAGATGGAGACAAGATAACGGTAACCATGGATTATAGCAATGCTGATTATGATTATTTCAGTCAGGAATATTATAAATTAACGATAAATGCAAAAGAACAGGCATATTTTACCGAAGCATATTATGATGAAACGTCTGGACTAGTAATGTCATCTTGTGTGTATCCAATCTATAATGAGCAAAATCAATATATCGGGTGTGTCTCAGTTGATATTGATTTAAGTTCGGTACAAGAACTTGTAAACTCTGTTCAAATTGGGAAAAATGGAGAAGCATGTCTACTAAATAGTAAGGGTGTTTATTTGAGTACACAAGATACCGATAAAATCATGAAGATGTCAATCACAGATGAGTCCAACGCTTCTCTTGCAAAAGCAGGAGAACAAATGCTGTCAGCCGAAACTGGACGGGTCAATTATAAGGTTGGTTCGGAGATTTATAATGTTTATTTTGAAAATATTCCAACACTAAATTGGAAGCTTGGAATTCGAATGCCGTTTAGTGAACTGAATCAACCAGTAAAAGAATTGCAAAATTTATTGATTTTAATTAGCATCCTCATCAATCTTTTAATTATTATAGCGATTCTTTTATTTGTTCGAAGAATGGCGAAGCATTTAAAGGCAATCAATCACTTTGCAACAGAACTTTCAGAAGGTAACTTTACAATTGAACCGTTGCACATTAAGGGACATGATGAACTAAGCCAAATGGGTGAAGCTATGAATAAGATGTATACGGAGAATAAGTCTGTAATTATGATGATTGCCGAGCAATTTAAGAAAATTGGGAATGATAGTATACAATTACATACAACAACGTCAGATTTGCAAAATTATTTTGTGGATATTCGAAATGCAATTCAAACCATAAATGAGGACATGATGACTTCGAGTGCAGCGACAGAAGAACTTCTTGCATCCTCTCAAAACGTAAATGATGCCGTAACACAATTGTCAAGCCAGGCAAAGCAAAGCAATAGCATGACGATTGATATTCGTAATCGCGCACTTGGAATTCAAAAAGATAGTTTGGACTCCTTTGAAAAAGCAGAAATGCTTGCAAAAGAATATGAAGGCAATTTAAATGGCAGCATGAAAAAGGCTGAGGTTGTGGAAACGATTGGTGTTATGGCAGAGTCTATTTCTCAAATTGCAGAACAAATCAATTTGCTATCATTAAATGCATCAATTGAAGCAGCACGTGCAGGTGACCAAGGAAAAGGATTTGCTGTGGTTGCCAGTGAAATTGGAAAGCTTGCGAATGAAACAGAACGAACCGTAGATGAAATTCGTAAGACAATTAGTGAAATTCATATGGCGTTTAGTGATTTGACAGAGGATGCAAAACATTTGGTATCTTTTATAGGAGAAACAGTTACACCAGATTACAATCGATTTGCAGAAGTGGCAAAACAGTATGAGCAAGATGCTGAGAGTTTTGAATCGATTATTGGAAACATAACAAATATGACAAAAGGAATTCAAAAAACAATGGATGAAATCAATCTTGCGATTGGAGATATAGCACAGGCAGCACAAAATACAGCAGACCGCAGTGGAGGAATTACTGGAAGTGCAGAGGATTTGTCCGTGGTAGTAAAAGAAGTAACAACAATGGCTGAAAATCAAAAAGAGATGTCAAATCAGATGGATCTAGTTGTGAAAAAGTTCCGATTGGATGATGTTGGAAGTAATGCTACAAAATAAAAAAAACGAGTGGTAAAAAAATCATAAAATGTCATACGTTCAAACTAAGTGAAAATGGTTATTCTCTGTTTAGAGGAAATCATTGAATCAAGGTTTGAACGTATGACATTTTAGAGTTTTGATAAATGTAGAATGCATGAGTTAAATCCAAGCACCGTCTAGATTAATGATTTGTCCAGATAAGTATTCATTTTTGTGCGTAATAGAATATACAAAATCTGCAACTTCTTCCGCTCGCCCGAGGCGGTTGGCAGGAATATCATCAATTAAATCCAGTAGTTCGTCATCTGCAAGCCAATGATTCATTTCGGTATCAATTGCACCACAAGCTACTGCGTTCACTTGTATATTGGAAGGTGCAAGTTCTTTTGCGAGTGCTTTGGTGAAAGCATTAATACCGCCCTTTGTTGTGGAATATGCAACTTCACAAGACGCTCCTACATTACCCCAAACGGAGGAAATATTTATAATTTTTCCTTTTTTTTGTGCAATCATTCCGGGAACTGCGAGGCGACAACAGTTAAAAACAGAGGTGAGGTTTGTTTGCACCAAGCGATTCCAGTCTTCAATGGACATGTCAGTGAGTAAGCCAATATAGGAGATACCGGCATTGTTAACGACTATATCAAGAGTCGCATATTGCTTTTTGATTTGCAAAAATAAATTCTCGCAGGCACAGTAATCCCCGATATCTCCAACATAAGAGAGGCAAGATACTTGATAGCCTTCAATTTCTTTTTTTACCTGTTCGAGTAGGTCTTCGTTCTGGATGCAATTAATGACTACATTATATCCCTTCTTTGCATATTTTATAGCAATTGCTTTTCCAATTCCTCTGGAAGCACCAGTGACTAAAACGGTTTTTTTATTCATAGAAATCAACTCCTTTCTACTACAATTATAACACAAGTTGTTTGGAAGTTATGTCTAATTTTTGTTTGTCAAAGAGTTTTGAATCTGCTATACTAAAAGTTAGTCCAAACATGCGTGAAGAAGTCAATCATAGGTTTTACGCATACGAACGATTTTTATGAGGAGAAGTATTGTGAAAAAGAAAAAAAAGAAAAAAAATGCCCTGCGAAAATTTTTGTATGTTTTTTTAAAGTCGATATTTATTTTATTTGCCTTTTTTGTCCTAGGATTCATTAGTTATAAGATTACATTGTTGTATTATGATAATTTTGGTGGACCAGAAGATGATAAGGTTGCAAGTATTATTAATGATTTATATGGTGAGGTAGAAGTGACTGATGTTTCCAAAAATTTGATTTATGCAATGGGTGATGATAATGAATTAAAAGCAGTTGTCCTTGAAATATTGAACACAAATACCAATAATCTGGACTATATTACAATTCCTTTAAAATCACAGTTTGTTTTATCGAATGAACTTTATCAAAAACTGTGTGCTTCTGGTTGTGATGTGCCACAGATAATGAAACTCTCTCATTTAGATGATTATTTTACCAACAAGACGATGTATGAATATGGAGTCATTTTAATGGAAGACTTAATTGATATTGATATCAATTATTATACGGTAGTGCCGGTTCATAAGTTTAAAGAAATGTTTAAGCAAGGGGATGCGTTTGTAGCTTATGCAGGAGATGGAAGTGAGATGCAAAGTTACTATGAATGGCATTTGAAAAAATCATACATAAAAAAAATAGCGGCCTTCCATGAAGAGGAATGGAAAGACTATATAAAAAAAATATCTTCATTTTGTGAATCAAATTTAAATACGAGGAGCAAGCTTGAATATGTAGACAACTATGCAAGAATTAATCCGAACTTAATTTATGAACATAGTTTATATGGAACATTAAATAATAATGATTTTGAAATTAATGTAGAAGCAACAAATGAAATGATTCAAACGATTTTGTCCAATGCGTCTTATACAATAGAGCAGGCAGATACAATTACGACGGCTACAACAAAAGTTTCACTGGGCTATACTATTCAAATTTTGAATGCAAGCCAGATTAACGGACTTGCAGCGCAGTATAAAGAAATGTTTACTACACAAGGGTATTCCATAGCTTCCATTGGAAACTATACGGGTGAAATGGCATCACAGACGAAGATATTAGTAAATAAAGAAGGACTTGGAACGGATTTTTTAACCTACTTTACAAATGCGGTTGTTGAAAAAGCAGAATTACCATATGGATGTGATATTCAAATTGTTCTAGGAACGGATGCGAAGACGGAACGTTATGAATAAATGAAAATTGGGAGAAATGTAGAATGCGTATAAAAGCAAAAAAATCATTGATTGTTATAATCGGTTCTATGTTAATGGCACTTGGAATTAATTTCTTCTTTGAGCCAATGAAGTTGGTTACTGGTGGTGTATCTGGATTTGCAATTATTGTAAAAGGACTAACAACGCAAATTATGCAGGGCGGTATTCCAGTATGGTTAACCAATCTAATAATCAATGTGTTTCTGTTTTTGGGCAGTTACCGAATTTTAGGAAAACAGTTTCTGAAAAATACAATTATAGGAACGTTAGTCTTTACTGGGTGCCTTTATTTGGTTCCTGTTATGGATTTGGCAAGAGGAGACCTTTTGCTTGCAGCAATTTTTGGTAGTGTATTATCAGGAGCTGGGCTTGGACTGATTTTTAGTGCAGGGGCTTCCTCAGGCGGAACCGATTTGTTAGGAGCAATCTTACATCGGTTTTTTCGACATTATTCCGTAGCGCAGATGCTTTTAGTTGTAGATGGTATGATTGTACTTTTGGGTGCATTGGTATATGGAATTGATGTTGCACTGTATGCAGTGATTGCAGTTTTTATTACAACAAAAGTGATGGATGCTATTTTAGAAGGACTTAAATTTGCAAAGCTCGCGTTGATTATATCGGCTAAGGATAAGGAAATTTCGGAAGAAATTTTATATAAGATGGGACGAGGGGTTACGGTACTTCCGGTAAAAGGTGCATATTCTAACGATAATAAGAACATGCTTTTGTGCGCAGTAGACAAAAAAGAGATTGTGGCGCTTATGGACATAGTAGACAAAAACGATCCAAGAGCTTTTATGATTGTGACGGATGCCCGAGAGGTACTTGGAGAGGGATTTATAGAATATAGACAGTAAAAATTGTAAATTCAGGGAAAAAAGTATTAAAAAATGCGTAAAAAAGAAAAAGCACTAAAAAGTAACAAAATTTAAAGCAAAAAGCTGTATACAAGTTAGACAAAACTTTAAAAACTTATTTGTTCATTTGAAATATAGTTAATTTAATTTAAATGGTGTATGATACACTTAGTGGTCAACAAGAGAATTGAACTTAGGGAGGAAAAATAGAATGGCAAGTTTATCGCTTAAAAAAATTAATAAAACATATCCAAATGGGTTTATTGCAGTAAAGGATTTTAATCTTGAGATTGAAGACAAAGAATTTATTATTTTCGTAGGTCCATCGGGATGCGGAAAGTCAACTACACTACGTATGATTGCAGGTTTGGAAGAAATTACGACAGGTGAATTATATATTGATGGCAAACTGGTAAATGATGTAGAACCAAAGGATAGAGATATTGCGATGGTATTCCAAAACTATGCGCTATATCCACATATGTCAGTATACGATAATATGGCATTTGGTCTTAAATTAAGAAAAACACCAAAAGATGAAATTAATCGATTGGTTACGGAAGCAGCAAAACTTCTTGAAATTGAATCGTTATTAGATCGTAAACCAAAGGTTTTATCCGGTGGACAAAGACAGCGTGTTGCTATGGGGCGTGCAATTGTTCGTAATCCTAAGGTATTCCTTATGGATGAACCTTTATCAAACTTAGATGCAAAGCTTCGTGTTCAGATGCGTATCGTAATTTCAAAGTTACATCAAAGTCTTGAAACTACATTTGTATATGTTACACATGATCAAACAGAGGCATTAACACTTGGAACAAGAATCGTTGTTATGAAAGATGGAATTATACAGCAAGTAGATTCACCATCCGAACTATATGACAGACCAAAGAATTTATTTGTTGCAGGATTCATTGGTTCTCCTCAGATGAACTTTATGGATGCAAAGGTAGCAAAAGATGGAGACACTGCAAAATTAATATTTGGTAAGCATGTCATCCGATTGCCAATTCCAAAGGGAAAAACTCTTTTGGATGCAGGATATGAGGGAAAAGAAGTTACATTTGGTATTCGTCCTGAAGACATTAAAGATGAAGAAATCTTTATTAATACGTTAAAAGATAGCGTAGTAGAAGGAACCGTTAAAGTATATGAGATGTTAGGTTCTGAAGTATTGTTATATTTTGAAGTAGAACAATTCGAAGTCACCGTACGTGTAGATCCTAGAACAACTGCAAGACCAGGTGATGTTATTAAGCTTGCACTTGATCCATCTAAAATGCATATATTTGATAAAGATACCGATCAAGTTATTGTTCACTAGGATTCGTTTGTAAAAAATTCAAAAAAGAGCATATCGCAAAATAGAAATGAAATTTTGCAATATGTTCTTTTTTTGAATTCTTTTATATGAGTTCTTTGTAAAGCTTGTTGGCTTCTTTATATCTACGCTTGCTTTCTAAAAAATCAATCAATTTTAATTTGATATCTCGGCAGATATCCGTTTTCCTTACTTTCTCATAATATGGCAATATTGTAGTTTTGACTTCATGATAAAAATAGTCATCATTAAAGCGGTATACAGCTAGATAAAGAAAATAGATCGCATTGTAATATTTGTAAGATTTGTAGTGATCTGTCAGGTATTTTTGAAAAACAATATCGCATTGCTCTAGGTTGCCTAATTTAATAGAAGCAGAGATATAATTGTACACGGGAAGAATCCCTTCATTATAGTTTTCCATAGCGATTTTGCTCCACTTAATACTTTCTTCGTATTTATTGTTTGACAAATAAAAATCAGATAAATTAATGTATAGATGGTAAAATAATGTATCCATGTCGAAATGTTTCGCAGACATTAATGCAGCATTAAAATGCTTTAGTGCATTATCATAAATTCTTAAATAAGAAAAGCAGACGCCAAGATAGTTATGACACCAAACCGCATTTAGATATCTACCACTTTTTTCGTAGTTATCCAGAGCTTTTTCTAGATAATAAGAGCCTTTGGCTGGATTTTCATTAAAACAGAGAGCTCTTCCTAGGATAAAATTCACCCAAGAAGTATCTTTAAGTATGAGCGCTTGCTTTAAGTGATCAATGCCCTCTTCATTTAGATGGTGACGGTATAAAATATTTCCTGAAACAAAAAGATACAAATATTTCAGGTTGTTATTTAAAGAGTGAAAGACCTTGCTAAGAAGTGTAATATCATCCTTCAACTGGTTATAATCGATATCTTCAACAAAAGATTTGTACATAAGTTGATAGATTTTAAATTCAATGCTATATGGCGATTGATTAATAATAGATTCCATCTTCAACAATTCATCGTAAATAATTGTCGCACCTTCATAATTATAACTTTCTATATTATTCATCATCGTGTTTAAGCGTTGCCGCATCAAACCTATATTTGCAAGATTATCAATTTTTTCGATATTTAGTTTTTTTAGTAGAGTTTCGATGACCTCTTTTCTTAAGCGCTTTTTACCGTTTTCAAAGTAGCTCAAGTGACTGATGGAGCAAACACCATAAGAGAGCGCTTCCTGACTAATTCCATTTGTAATTCTTGTATATTTCAACCAAGCAGAAAGAAAGTCATACTCCAACTCAGTATTTAGTATCACAATAGTTGAATTCATAAATACCTCCTAGATTAAATGACCAATTATTAATTGATTTCACAAAATAGTGTGAAAAATATGATTTATTATATCATTAAAGATGCTTTTTGTAACATTTTTATTCAATAAAAATACTTTGAATTTGTAAAATATATCCTGTAAGATAGGATAAACAAGGAGGTAGCACCAATGACAAAATTATTTGATGATTACAAAGGATTACCAAAAGGCTTGTATGTGATATGTTTTGCGACACTGATTAATCGATTAGGCGATTTTGTAGTTCCTTTTTTATCGCTGTATCTTACACAAAAAATAGGAATGTCAGTCGGAGCATCTGGAATAATTGTAACGATTTCATCAATTATTGGGATACCGGCAGCGTTGATTGGAGGAAAAGTTTCGGATTTGTATGGGAGAAAAAAGGTATATCTCTATGCGCAAAGTATATCAGCTTTTGCATTGATTCCCTGTGCATTAACAAAAAATCCTGCGATTACCATTGTGTGTTTATTAATTAGCACATTTTTCAATGGATTTATTCGACCGGCATTTAATTCTATGATAACGGATATGCTATCTTGTGAGCAAAGACAAGCTGGTTTTTCTCTGAAGTATCTTTCGATTAACGTGGGAGTATCCGTGGGACCAATAATTGCTGGTTTTTTGTTTTATCGATTTTTACCGATGCTATTTATTGCGGATGCAATGACTTCTTTTATAGCGGTATTTCTTATATGGAAAAATGTAGAAGAGACGTATGAGAGCGGCTGTGAAGTTGAGGTGAAAAATGAAGCAGAACGAGAAGAAAAAGGAAATGTATTTCAATTGTTTTGGAAGAGACCTTATTTATTCTTTTTCTTCTTATTATATATGGTATATAGTTTTATCTATACGCAGCATAAATTTTCGCTGCCGCTTACTTTAAACGAGGTGTTTGATAAACAAGGAGCAAAGGTATTTGGTTATCTTATGAGTGTGAATGCAATTACAGTATTGTTGTTGACTGCGTTCATAAGTGCGTTTACCAGAAGAAAACACCAGTTAAGTAATATGGCACTGGCTGGAATTTTATATGCAATTGGATTTGGAATGATTGGTTATGTGAGTCATTTTGGAATGTTTGCTTTGTCTACAATTATTTGGACAGGCGGTGAAATCTTGTGTTCGATAAGCTCTGGTGTTTATCTTGCAAATCATAGCCCAAGTAATTATAGGGCGAGACTAAATGCGATGATTGCAATTGGTAATTCGGTCGGAGGGGCACTTAGCACGGCGGTATCGGGCATCTATATTCAACAAAGTGGAGTGAAAAATATATGGAGTCTTGTATTTGCAATTTCCCTAATTGCAGCGACATGTATGTTTGCATTGCGCATGTATATGAGGAAAGTGGATAAATAGAAATTAAATTAAAACATTTACATTTGCAAAAAGTAATGATAGAATGTGATTATAGTATGATTATATAAGCGTTTCTACGGAAATTGCTAGCGATAGAAAATGTTGAAGGAGTGAAGATATGATTTCGAATCAAATTCTCCAGAACACAATTGAAGGATTAAAAGCAATCACAAGAATTGATATTTGTGTTATGGATACAGAAGGAAAAACATTGGCAACAACGTCCAATGCAGAGGAATATGAGGAAGCAGTACTTGCATTTGTAGAATCACCAGCAGATAGTCAAGTACTTCAAGGACACCAGTTTTTTAAGGTGTTTGATGAACATCAGTTGGAATATGTTATTTTGGTAAAAGGGGATAGCGACGATGTTTATATGGTAGGAAAGATTGCATCTTTCCAGATTCAAAACTTACTCGTTGCATATAAGGAGCGGTATGATAAAGATAATTTTGTTAAGAATCTTTTATTAGACAATCTTTTATTGGTAGACATCTATAACCGCGCCAAAAAACTGCATATTGATACCGATATCAGACGAGTTGTATTTTTAATTGAGACTAAAAATGAAAAAGACGGAAATGCACTTGAAACAGTAAGAAGTCTTTTTGCAGGAAAAACAAAGGATTTTATTACTGCAGTTGATGAGAAAAATATTATTTTAGTCAAAGAAATGAAACCAAATGAGACCTATGATGATATGGAAAAAACAGCAAAAATCATTGTGGATATGTTAAATACGGAAGCAATGACACAGGTTCATGTAGCTTATGGTACGATAGTCAATGAAATCAAAGACGTATCACGTTCTTATAAAGAAGCAAAAATGGCACTGGATGTAGGAAAGATTTTCTACAATGGAAGAAATGTAGTTGCTTATAGTAATTTAGGAATTGGTCGCTTGATATACCAGCTCCCAATGCCGCTATGCAAAATGTTCATTAAAGAAATTTTTGAGGGAAAATCACCGGATGAATTTGATGAAGAAACATTAACTACAATAAATAAGTTTTTTGAGAACAGTCTTAATGTATCTGAAACATCAAGGCAGCTCTACATACACAGAAATACATTAGTGTATCGTTTGGACAAACTACAAAAGAGTACGGGTCTTGATTTGCGCGTATTTGAAGATGCAATTACCTTTAAAATTGCTCTTATGGTAGTAAAATATATGAAGTATATGGAATCTTTAGAGTATTAATAGGGATAGACAGTGAGGAATGCAAAATGTTAGGAGAACAACCTATTATCACTTTGGAAAATGTATCAAAGACATATTCAGCAGGAAGTGAAGCTCTGCAGGATGTGTCTTTAAGCATTCAAAAGGGAGAGTTTGTGTTTATCGTAGGAAACAGTGGTTCTGGAAAATCTACATTGATAAAATTATTATTAAAAGAGACAGAACCTACTAGCGGTAAAATAAGAATTAATGGTGAAAATTTAACCAAAATGAAGCGGAAACAGGTGCCCAAGTATCGTCGTAAATTAGGCGTGGTATTTCAGGATTTTCGTTTATTAAAGGATCGGAATGTGTTTGAAAATGTTGCGTTTGCGCAAAGAATTGTAGGCAAATCAAATTATACCATTCGGCGTCAGGTTCCAGCAATATTATCACTTATGGGACTGAGTGAAAAGCTACTGTCATATCCAAAACAGCTATCGGGTGGAGAACAACAAAGAGTAGCACTTGCGAGAGCTTTGGTAAACAAACCACCCCTTTTATTGGCCGATGAGCCTACGGGTAACTTAGATCCCAAAAACTCTTGGGAGATTATATCGTTGCTAGATGAAGTGAATAAAACGGGAACGACTGTTTTAGTTGTAACGCACAATCATGAGATTGTAAATGCAATGCAAAAGAGAGTAATCACGATGAAAAATGGTATTTTAGTTAGTGATGAGCAAAAAGGCGGGTACAATTATGTCAAACATTAGTACTTTTTTTTACAGCGTAAAACAGGGTGTGAAAAATATATACCGGAATCGGATGTTTTCCTTGGCATCGGTAGGTACAATTGCAGCCTGTCTTTTTATGTTTGGAATTTTTTATTTTTTATTAAGTAACTTTCAGTTGATGCTCCATCAAGCAGAAAGTAATGTAGGAATTACTCTTTTTTTTAATGAAGGGATTACTGATGATGAGTTAGCGGGGCTGAAGGATAAAATTGTGTCTCGCCCTGAAGTTTCACAGGTTACGTATATTTCAGCGGAAGAAGCTTGGGAAAAGTTAAAAAACGAAATGTTTGAGGGAAGAGAGGATTTGGCTGAGTCTTTTGGAGATGATAATCCGTTAGCAGATTCGGCATCCTTTGCAATTAAAGTATCGGATGTCTCAAAACAAGAAAAACTGGTTACTTATTTAAATGGATTAGATGGAGTTAGACAGGTTAACAGTTCGGATGGGGCAGCAAAAATACTGTCTAACTTTAATATTTTAGTTGGTTATATTTCGGGGACTATTATTATTATATTACTTGCGGTTGCAATCTTTTTAATCAGTACAACCATTACCATGGGAATTGCGGTTCGTAAGGATGAGATAGCAATTATGCGATTGGTGGGAGCAACGGACTTTTTTATTCGTGCACCGTTTGTTGTTGAGGGAATTGTAATTGGATTTATTGGGGCAATGCTTCCGTTATCTATATTATATTTTATCTATAATTATGTGATTCATTATATTGGGGATCGATTCTATGAATTGTCGAGTTTACTGACCTTTTTGGATGTAAATGTTGTATTTCGGACATTGATTCCGATTTCACTGCTTATGGGAATGGGAATTGGATTTATAGGAAGTTTTGTTACGGTAAGAAAACACCTACGAGTATAGAGATATGTAAATCGAAAGTCGTTTATTAATTCGAAGCTTGTGTGCGAAAGATAGGAGTGTCAATGAAAAAAAAATGCGTGTTAGGAATACTCGTTGTTTGCGGATTTTTACTATTGACTGGTGGCGTTTTTATAGTAAAGGCAAGCAGTATTACCGATGCTGAATCCGCAAAAAAACAGTTGGAGCAGCAAAAGAAACAGACGGAAGCTCAGATTGCTGGTTTGAAGGATGAAAAAGGAGATTTGCTCACCTATATTGAAAAGTTAGACAAGCAGGTTGCAGAAATCGATACGCAGATTAGCGATACCAATCAGAAAATAAAAAAAACGAACAAAAAAATAAAAACGAATAAAGAAGAATTGGAAGTAGCAAAGCAAGAAGAGCAAAAGCAGTATGATGCTATGAAATTGCGCATAAAATATATGTATGAAAACGGAAGTGAAGATTACGTAGAACTATTGCTGGAAGCGGAAAGCATATCCGATTTACTAAACCGTGCAGAATATATTTCAAAGATTTCTGCCTATGATAAAAATCTGTTACAAGAGCATAAAGAAATGAAAGAAGCCATTGCGAAAAAAGAGAAAAAATTAGAATCACAGGCAAGTAAGTTACTGGTGCTGCAAGAACAATTGACATATGAACAGACAACAATCACTAAGCTTTGTGACGATAAGAATAAAGAGTTAAAAAAATATAATGCAGATATTGTGGATGCATCCAAAGAAGCACAAAAATATGCAGAAGAAATTGAAAAACAAGAAAATGTAATTGAAGACCTTTTAGAGAAAGAACGAAAGCGAATTGAAGAGGAAGAGAGAAAGAAGCGGGAAGCTGAAGCAGCAGCCAATAATAAAACCACTACGGATAGTAATTATGATGCAAATACCAGCAGTGATTTTAGGTGGCCACTTAATATTGCAGGTACCATCACATCAAAATTTGGATATCGAAAACAACCGACGGCTGGAGCTAGTACCTATCATAAGGGAATTGATATTTCAGCACCAAGTGGAACACAAATTGTTGCAGCGGCAGCGGGAAAGGTTGTTACGGCGACCTATTCTTCATCGGCAGGCAATTATATTATGATATATCATGGAAACAGTACATATACTGTATATATGCATTGCTCTTCGCTTAGTGTAAGTGTCAATGATGAAGTCGCAAAGGGGCAGGCAATTGCAGCTGTTGGGTCTACTGGAATTTCCACAGGATCGCATTTGCATTTCGGGATTTCAGTGAATGGAAGTTATGTTGACCCGCTCAACTATGTCAGTCAATAAATACAAAGGGGTCTTGATATGAAAAAGTCATATTGGTCAGGGTTTTTAAGTGGAGTTTTGTGTACGATTCTTTGTTTCATCCTTGGTGTCAATGGATATCAAATTGTAATCAATCGCACCGCGCAACATAGCACAGATGATACAAAAAGTACAACTGAGTCAACGGAGACAAAGACAACAAAGATTTCCGCGATTAATGTGCTTGCAAAGGTTAGTGTTTTGCAAAAATATATTGATACTTATTATTTAAATGATATCAGTGGGAAAGACTTAGAGGATGGAATTTATAAAGGAATCATTAAAGGACTGGGAGATCCATATTCCACTTATTATACAAAGGATGAATACAATTCACTGCAAGAATCCACAAGTGGTATCTATTGCGGAATCGGAGCTTATGTTTCACAGGATGTAAATACTGGGATTGTTACAATCGTTCAACCGTTTGAGGGGGGGCCTGCTGATAATGCAGGAATCTTGCCAGGGGATATTATTTATAAAATCGAAGGGGAAGAAGTTACAGGCAAGGATTTACCTGAGGTAGTAGCAAGAATGAAGGGCGAAGAAGGAACCAAAGTTTCGCTGACGGTTATTCGGAATAATAAGGAAATGCATTTTGATGTTACCCGTAATAAAGTAGAGACGCCAACGGTTGTCTATCAAATGTTAGATGGTAATATTGGATATATTCGGGTAACTACATTTGATGAAGTAACAGCTCATCAGTATCGTTTAGCACTTGATGATCTGGAGCAGCAAGGGGAAAAGGGACTTATTGTTGATCTTCGTAATAATGGAGGTGGACGTTTAACTGCGGTCGTTGATATGTTAGATCGTATGCTTCCAGAAGGTGTGATTGTTTCTACGAAAGAAAAATCCGGAGGAGGCGAAACTTACAATTCTACGGATGAAGAAAAATTCGAAAAGCCATTTGCTGTGTTAATCAACGGAAACAGTGCAAGCGCCTCGGAAGTATTTGCAGGCGCAATTCAAGATTATGGCATTGGAGAGCTGATAGGAACGACAAGCTTTGGAAAAGGAATTGTGCAGACAATTTTTGGTTTAAATGATGGAACAGCAGTTAAACTAACCACGTCGGAGTATTTTACACCAAAGGGAAGGAATATTCATGGAACTGGTTTGACTCCAGATATTAGCGTAGATTTGACGGAAGAACAAAAGAAAAAGATTAACATTAATAAAGATGAGGATAATCAGCTGCAAACAGCAATTAAAGAAATTGAAAAAGGGATAAAATAAGATTTATAAAATGATACAAGAAAACTTTTGTTCAATTTGCGGCTACAAAAAAATAAGCTAAAATTTTATTAAATGAAAAACAAATTGCACTTTTTTGCGAAAAGCAAAAAAGTGCAATTTGTTTTTCATCCCTTTCTTGAGCTTTCGCAATTATTTTCAATTCATTTGCAATTATCTTGAATTTTATTGAAAGAAATACTATGCTATCCTTTTTTTGTAATAAAAAATATTGGAGTACATAGAAAGCAAGCAAGAACAGGAGGAAAGTAAATGAAAAGAAAATTGGTAAGTGTATTATTGACAGCCAGCATGGTATTAACATTACTAGTGGGATGTGGTTCTACAAGTAATACTACATCAGGAAAAACCTCAGTTGGAACAGAGACAGAAACCTCAGCGACTGGAAGCGGGGATGCCAAGAACGAAGCGAAGGGGAAGGCTGGCATTATTTGGTACAATTTTGCAGATACCTTTATTTCAAATGCACGTCAGTGCTTGAATAATATTGCTGCAGCAGATGGAACGATTGCGGTAACCGATGCAGATAGCCAGAATGATATTTCTACGCAGGATAATAACATGAATAATTTCTTTACACAGAATCTTGATTATCTAGTGTTGAATAATATTAACAATGCAGCCACTAGTAATATTGTAAATCAGTGTAAGGAGAAAGGTATTGTTACAATATTCGCAAATACAACAAGTCCTTCGGAAGAAGATTTTACAAACTACGGGGATTTGTGGTATGTATCTTCCGCATCTACGCAGTCAGGTGAAAATATGGGGAATGCAGTTGGTGAATATTTTAAAAGTAATGCTAACTGGGATCGCAATGGTAATGGAAAAGTAGATTATATTTTATTACAAGGTATACAGACATTTAGTGATACAATCAATCGTTCTTCTTACAGTCTTGCATCCATCGAAGGTGCAGGGTTTGAATTGGGCACCTGTATTGGAGGAGATGATGTAACAGGAGTAAAGGGAGGCGATTCCATCAATGGTGTAATCTGTGATTTCTCGCGTTCGAAAGCACAGGAAAATGTGGAAGCTTTATTAGCCAACTATGGCGACGATATTGACTGCATCCTTGCTGATAATGATGATGAGGCATTAGGCGCAATTGCGGCATTGCAGGCACATGGTTACATGACGGATGATAGTAACTATATCCCTGTTGTAGGTGTAGATGCTACTGCAGCAGGATGTGAGGCAATTAAAAATGGAACCCTTCTTGAAACAAGTTTGAATAATCCGGTTAAATTGGGAAAATCAATTTATAAACTCATGGATTTACTTGCAAATAATGAAGAGGTTACAACTGAGTCACTGGGTATTGAGGGTGTTACTGTTAATGGTCATAGTATTATTATTGACTATATCTCAATTACAAAAGATAACTTGAATGATGCAACTTATGATATTACCGATACAGGTTTTTGAAAATTGTAATGGAACATGTTTATTAATGTTACAAATAATAAAAGATCGGGATAAACCCCGGTCTTTTATAGCAACGGGAGAGAACAACTATGACTAATTCAGAGTATGTTTTGGAAGCAATTGATATTACAAAGTCATTTCCAGGAGTAAAAGCGCTAAATGAGGTTTCCCTGAGAGTTAAGCCGGGAACTGTGCATGCATTAATGGGAGAAAATGGAGCAGGAAAATCCACCCTGATGAAATGCATTTATGGGATATACTCACCAGATAATGGATCAATTTCAATTGCTGGAAAAAAAGTAAATATTTCAAATCCTAGGAATGCCATGGATTTAGGAGTCTCCATGATTCATCAGGAACTTCATCCGGTAAGACCTCAAAATGTTAGTGAGAACATTTTTCTTGGACGCATTCCATATAAGAAAGTGGTTGGTATCCAATGGGTAGACCGTAAAAAAATAATAAACGAAACAAAAGAGGTATTTGATAAAATTGGTTTGGATATTGATCCTAAACAGAAAGTATCGGAGCTGTCAACTGCTTATTGTCAGTTATTAGAAATAGCGCGGGCGGTATCTACAGAAGCTAAAATTATCATAATGGATGAGCCAACATCATCTTTGACCGAAACGGAAACGGATATCTTATTTAAGATTATTAAACAATTGAAATCTGAAAATGTAGCTATCATATATATTTCACATAAAATTGATGAGATTCTGCAGATATCGGACGCTGTAACGATTATGCGGGATGGTAAGAATGTAGGAACCTGGCCTGCAAGCGAAATGACTACTGACAATATCGTCAGTAAGATGGTTGGCCGTGAAATGAGCAACCGATTTCCACCGAAAATCCATACACCAGGTGCTGCATATCTTCATGTGGAAGGTTTAACAAGTACAAACCCATATTCCTTTCAGGATGTTAGTTTTGAAGTACGTAGAGGTGAGATTTTTGGCATCGGAGGTTTGGTTGGTTCACAAAGAAGTGAGCTGATGGAAGCTATTTTTGGACTCCGTGAAATCGCAAAGGGCACCATCAGTATAGACGGAAAACCAATACATAACAAAAAGCCGATTGATGCAATTAAGAATAGAATGGCTTTGCTGACTGAGGATAGAAGAAAAACAGGAATTATTGGTTCTTCCTCTGTAGCAGATAATACCCTAATTGTACAGCAGAATGCAAATCCGAAAAAATACACAAAAAAAGGACTACCTTTTATTGATTATAAAAAACGAAATAAAGACGCGCAAAAATATGTGGATGCATTGTCTATCAAGACACCTACTTTAAAAACCGCGATACAGTCATTGTCTGGCGGAACACAGCAGAAGGTACTGCTAGGTCGTTGGCTCTTAACGCAACCAAATATATTGATTTTAGATGAACCTACACGTGGCATTGATGTCGGAGCCAAATATGAAATATATGAATTAATGGAAGAAATGGCTCGCGATGGGAAATGTGTTATCATGATTAGCTCTGAAATGCCGGAACTTATTGGTATGTCGGATAAAATCATGGTTATGTGTGAAGGACATATGTCAGGAGTTATAGAGGGATCAGAAGTGACAGACGAAAAAATCATGTTGTTAGCAAGTACATATAAGGCGGTTTAGGAGGAAGAAAATGAAAACAAAAAGTATATCAAAATTTGTGGTAGAAAATATATTATATATCTGCTTAGTATTAATGATTGTAATAATTGCGGTAATCTCTCCGTCCTTTATATCCATTCGTGTATTGAGCGACGTATTGATTCAAAGTGCACCAAAAATATTATTAGCAATGGGTATGTTAGTGGTAATTATTGCTGGTGGTATGGATATGACAGTAGGACGTTTGGCTGGTCTAGGCGCTGTTGTTTCCGGAACCTTGGCACAGCAGACAACATACTATTTAAAGTTTTGGGTAGGTTTACCGGAATTGCCAATCTGGGTACCGATTATATTTTCTATTCTGATTGGTCTTGTAATGGGAGCTATTACAGGTGTGATAATATCTAAATTCAAAGTTCCTGCTTTTCTGGCAGGCTTAGGAATGCAAATGGTAATCTATGGTGCAAACCTTCTCTTTTTGAAGAAGGCACCGAATAATTCCCAGCCCCTGGCTGGATTTAAAGACAGCTTTTTAAAATTTGGTACAGGTTCAATCTTTGGAATTTCTTATCTTATCATAGTTGCGTTTGCAGTAATGATATTTGTATTCATCCTTCTTAATATGACTACGCTTGGGAAAAATATTTATGCAACTGGTGGTAACCGAGAAGCAGCAAAGGTAGCAGGTATCAATGTATTTAGGGTTGACATGTTCGTATACATGTTATCCGGAGTGCTTGCTGCATTTGCCGGATGTATGATAGCAGCACGTACGGGAAGCGCAACTGCAACCTATGCGGAAGGTTATGAAATGGATGCTATTGCAAGTTGTATTATTGGTGGTGCTTCTTTTGCAGGTGGCATTGGTAATGTACCGGGTGCATTTCTTGGAGTTATTATCTTTAGTGTAATAAATTATGGACTTACATTTGTTGGTTTAAGTTCATATTGGCAATACATAGTAAAGGGATTGATTATAATTGTGGCAGTTGGTCTTGATATGCGTAAATATGCGTCTCAGAATTAAAGGAGCATTAGGCTTTAGGTTTCGCTTGAAGGTGTCAGTTAAGTCTGATAAACTGAATTTACATATATCATTTTTTACTGACAACTTGAGAAGGCGGGGTTTTACACAATCTGATGAAAAAACACATGTGGTTAATACTGCTTCCAATTGCAGTTGTATGTACATTTTTAGTTTGCCGAGGGACTACAGATAATACAAAAGTTTACCCAGTTACCAGAGTGACTGTCATTTTCCCACATAGCGATGATGGCTATTGGAGCCTGATTGCAGAGGGAATTGAAGAGGAAAAGGATGAAATAGGAGAAAAGTATAATATTGATATTAGTACTATAATTCCACAATTGAATTACAATATTCCTCAAATGACGGATATACTCAAGCAGCAGATTGCAGCGCAGGTTGATGTTATTGTCATTCAAGGTAACGAAAATCCTGAATTTCGTTCCGTTCTACAAGAAGCGTATAGTCAAGGAATAAAGATTATATGTGTAGATACCGATTTGGAAAATTTTCCAGACCATTTATATGTAGGAACAGATAATTATAAAGCTGGAAAAATGATGGGGGAAATGCTGATTAAATTGACGGGTGGAACGGCAAAGATTGCCATTGTTTCAGGAGAATCAGGCTATTTAAATCTGGAACAACGCTTGGATGGATTTGTGGATGCAGTTAAAGGCAATGCAGGAATAGAGATTGAAGATATTCAGTACGATAATTATGATGGTCTTACATTTATGAATCTTTATCACAAGCTGTATGAAAAGTCTGACACACTGGTATGTTTGGAAGGGACCGGTGCCCAAATATTGGGCCAAATATATGATGTCCGTAGAACGGAATATAAATATATAATTGGTTTTGACGGATATACTGGTGTAAAAAGCCATGTAATAGATGGAATCGTGAAACAGGATACGAATCAAATGGGGCGCCGTGTTGTGGACGAAATCGCAAATTATATTAGAACAGGGAAATATAGTGCTGATAATATCTATACAGATGTACAATGGCTGACAACCAGAAACTATGATGAGGTCATGAAATGAAAAGATCGAGATTTTTAAATACGGTTCAAAGAAAATATGCAGTTGGGTATGCAATGGTCGGTCTATTTGTTATTGTGTTTCTATTGACAACGGTAATTGGTAATATATATGTTTCGAGCCAGTATTCTACTGCAACTGCTGAATTGGTTGATGTCAATAATCTGGAAAAGGCAGTAAATAACTTAAATGACAGTATTAACTTAACTTATTTATACTTGTCTGTATCGGGTGTAGAAGAATATTTCCAAAGCAAAGAAGAGGTAGAAAAGTACCTGAAAAAAACGAAGCTGCAGCTGAATAAGAGATTTGTTCGGGAAATGGCAGATACAAACACAACAGTTGAAACCTATATTTCAAAAAGTGATAATTTACTTGAAAAATTGCAGGAATATATAAATAGTAATGAACGGAATAACCGTAATTATGAGGAATTAGAAAGTCAGTATAATGAGTTACAGGAAGTATATTCTTATATAAACCTGCGCTTTCAGAATGTTTATTCTGAGAAGCTTAATATATTAAGCGAAATGGAAGAACAATTGAGGGTCTTGCAAAACGCAATTACAATATTTCAGGTTTCCATTTTGGTAATTATGGTCATCTGCTGTGCTATTTATCTGTATAAAGTCATACGGAAAGTTTCTATCTCAATTGCAACCATGATGAATGGGGTTAAATCCATTGAAAAAGATGTCTTTCAGGCGGAATCGATTCAGATTGGCAGCAATGATGAATTTGATGAATTTGCAAGTGCTTTTAATAGCATGATTAAAATCATACAGCAACAATTACGTAAGATAGAGGAAAATGCAGATATAAAAGAGCAGCTGGCTGCGGCTGAAATAGAAAATCTACGTATTTACAGCGATCTTCAAAAAAATCATTTAGATTTCCTGCAATCAAGGATTAATCCGCACTTTCTATTTAATACATTGAATATGATATCGTCTCAGGCGCGTCTTGAAAATGCGGATAAATCGGCTGAATTGATGGAAATTACAGCTTCTTTTCTACGCTATAATCTTGATAATATTTCAAAGACAGTGACCTTAGAGAAAGAAATGAAACACCTCAAGGATTATGTTACAATCCAGGAGTATCGGTATGGAGGAAGATATGTTTTCTTTTTTGATGTAGAAGAGCAATGTCTGAATTTTTCAATGCCATGTATGATACTACAGCCATTGGTAGAAAACGCGATGCAGCATGGTATCGCCATGAAGTTAAGCGATGGTTGTGTCTGGATAAAGGCATATAAATCAGATGGCAGAATCTGTTTGGAAGTCAGAGATAACGGAGTGGGTATGACAGAAGAACAAATTCATGATATTTATAAAGATTTTCATGAAAACAACTCATCAAATACACATATTGGACTTCGCAATATTTACCACAGACTACAGTTGTTTTATAACAATGATGTGCAATTTGAAATGGAAAACATGAATCCCGGACTGAAAATGGTTATCTTGCTACCGCGGGAAGGATAGTGTGAAAAATGAATTTGACAATGGTTATTGCTGATGATGAACCAGTATCGCTTAAAAGTGAAGAATTATTCATAAGAAAAGAATTTCCTAATATTACTATAATTGGGTTGGCGCAAAACGGAATCGAGCTGAAACAAATGCTGGAAGAATTGAAGCCGGATATTGCAATTGTAGATATACATATGCCCGGTTTGTCTGGAATAGAAGTGATTGAACTTTTGCAACACAAAGAATGTGCAACACATTTTATAATCAATACCGCCTACAGTGATTTTGAATATGTAAAAAAAGCTTTGGATTTAAAGACAGATGGATATTTGTTGAAACCTGGGAAAAGAGGAGAAAGCATTGAAGTAATCAATCGATTATGCAGAACGGTTGAGATTGAAAAAGAAGAAAATAAGAAACAAAGTCATTTGCGGTCAGCATTGAACGTAGTAAATCCTGTTTTTGGAAATGAAATACTGATGTCAATTTTTTCAGAAAACTGCGACCAAGAGGAATTTGAAACCTATTGCAGTATAAATGGCATTGATTTTTCATATGGTTGTATAACAACGTTTCTTCCAAAGATAAAAAAAGATATCAGCAGAAAAGTTATAAATGATGTATTAACAAAGGGACTGAATGGTATCTGCAATTTTCTCGCTACCATTACGGAACACGGGATTGTTGTTATGCTTTTTATACCAGAAATACTGGACAAAGGAAGGCAGTTTAACTGGTGTCAAGAAATTGCTTTGTTTGTTGCAAAGTGCTTAGAAGAGAAAGTAGGAACTGAGTACCTTTATGGGATAGGCAATGTATATGACTCTTTTTCTTACATGCGAAATTCATACAAAGATAGTATAAAAAAAATCCAAACGGATGGGCAAGCTCAAAACGAGCGTTACAAAGAGAATGCGGACAAAATAGAATCTTATGTAGCCAAAGCCAAGGAATACGTAAATACCTATTTTACAGATGATATATCATTAAATGATTGCGCAAAGCATGTCGGAATTAGCCCATACTATTTAAGTCATATTTTCAAAAATAAAACAGGACAGACCTTTGTGGAGTATTTATCAATGGCGCGAATCACAGAAGCAAAAAGGCTATCATTAAACACTAAACTAACAATCAAGGATATATCAGAACGATGTGGCTATCTTAATAACACTTATTTTTGTAAAGTGTTTAAGCGTTTTACCGGAAAAACAATTGGAGAATATAGAAAAAATGAAGGAAAAAATGATTTAGTGAAATCAAATCTGAGAGGATAAAAATATGTCAGAAACCAGTGAAAAATTAAGAAAAGAATTCGGGGAGGGAGATGCGAAGAGGGATGCTGGGTTAACAACCCCTAATGATATTGAAAGAGTTGATAATATACAATATGGACCAGATCCAGACTGGAATATTTTGGATGTATATCGGCCAAAACAGGAAATGGGAAAACTGCCTGTTATTGTCATTGTACACGGTGGTGGTTGGGTATATGGTGATAAAAGTGTCTATCAATTTTATGGAATGAGTTTGGCACAAAGAGAATTTGCAGTAGTAAATTACACATATCGTCTTGCCCCTGAAGCGAAATTTCCTGCGCCACTAGAAGACACAAATCAAGTAATCACCTGGATGTATGATAATCAGGAAACATATCTGTTTGATACGGAAAATGTATTTATGGTGGGTGATTCAGCAGGAGCACATTTGCTGGGATTATATACAGCTGTTTGTTCCAATCCAGGCTATGCTGCTCATTATGATTTTGAAGTTCCGAACCAGTTTGCTCCGACTGCAATCGCAATGAATTGTGGAGCCTATGAGATTTTTGGTGATCCAATCATTGGCAGTGAGCAAGATATTGAATTGATGAATGATTTTCTTCCGGATAAGGGATCAAAAGCGGAACGGGCTCTAATTAATGTAACGGATCATGTGAATCGTAAATTTCCTCCAGTTTATATCATGACTGCAGCAGGTGATTTTCTGAAAGAGCAGGCACCAAAATTGGAAGCGAAACTAAAGGAAAATGAAGTATACTATAAGTACAAAGTATATGGAGATGAAAATCATCCACTGTATCATGTATTCCACGTTACAATACAGGAACCGCTTGGTCAGTTATGTAATGACGAAGAATGTGATTTTTTTAGAAGAATGGAAAAACACTAAAATATAAAATGAGCGTTATGGTATGGCATAAAATCAAATGAAACATTATAATATGTAGAAGACATAAATCGGAGAGAGTGAATGGTTCAAAATTCATTTTCTCCGATTTATTAGTATACCATAGAATAGTTGATAGTATATATTTTTGATAAATATGATAACGAATAATTTTCATCAACTGGTTAGATCTTAAGAAATTGTCAATTCTGTATATAATGATTCAGTTTTTTTATTATGACAAGAAAAAGAGAAAAAATAGCGAACAAACGTTTGATTTTTGCTAAAAAATATGATAGACTGTAAAAAGAGGTGTTTGAGATGGAACAGTTTAAATTAGTATCAGAATATGCGCCAACTGGGGATCAGCCAGTGGCAATTGAAGAGTTAGTAGAGGGCTTTTTAGCAGGAAATCAATTTGAGACTTTGCTTGGAGTAACGGGTTCTGGAAAGACGTTTACCATGGCAAATGTAATTGCACGTCTGAATAAGCCGACTCTTATCATTGCACATAATAAGACACTAGCTGCACAGCTTTACAGTGAATTTAAGGAGTTTTTCCCTGAGAATGCGGTGGAATATTTTGTGAGTTATTATGATTATTATCAGCCGGAGGCTTATGTAGCGTCGACGGATACTTATATTGCAAAGGATTCTGCTATTAATGATGAAATTGACAAGCTTCGTCATTCTGCAACAGCAGCACTTACGGAGCGCAAAGATGTTATTGTTGTAGCTAGTGTGTCCTGTATTTATGGAATTGGTAGTCCTGATTTTTATAAAAATATGACCTTGTCTCTTCGACCTGGTATGCTAAGGGATCGAGATGACATTTTACGAAAGCTTGTTGAAGTTCAATATACAAGAAATGATATGGATTTTAAGCGTGGAACATTTCGTGTACGTGGAGACGTTATTGAGATTTACTTAGCATCTGCAACGGATACGGCTATTCGGGTAGAGATGTTTGGTGATGAGATTGATCGAATTTCAGAAATTGATGTTTTAACTGGTGAAGTCGTATGCTTACTGGAACATGCATATATTTATCCTGCATCCCATTATGTAATTGACCCAAAGCAGATGGAACCCGCAATTCAAAATATAGAAGCTGAGTTAAAGAATCAAATAGCTTATTTTAAAAGCGAGGATAAGCTATTAGAAGCACAGCGTATTGCAGAGAGAACCAACTTTGATATAGAAATGCTTCGGGAAACCGGTTTTTGTTCTGGCATTGAGAATTATTCCCGCCACTTGAATGGACTGGCTCCTGGTGAGACACCCTATACACTGATGGATTTCTTCCCAGAAGATTATCTGATTATTGTGGATGAGTCCCATATTACTATTCCGCAGGTACGAGGTATGTATGCGGGCGATCAGTCGCGTAAAGGTAATTTGATTGAATTTGGGTTTCGATTGCCGTCTGCGAAGGATAACCGTCCGCTTGCATTCCCAGAATATGAAGCAAAGATTAATCAAATGATGTTTGTTTCGGCGACACCATCCGAATATGAAAGAACACATGAACTTCTTCGAACGGAGCAGATTATACGGCCGACGGGTCTTTTAGATCCAGAGGTGTTTGTACGACCAGTAAAAGGGCAAATCGACGATCTATTAGGTGAAATAAATAAAGAGATTGAAAAGCATAATAAAATTTTGGTAACGACACTTACCAAGCGGATGGCAGAGGATTTAACCGATTATTTGCGTCAGGTGGGTATTCGTATAAAGTACCTGCATTCGGATATTGACACGTTGGAACGTTCAGAAATTATTCGCGATATGCGTTTGGATGTTTTTGATGTATTGGTTGGTATCAATCTGCTTCGTGAAGGATTGGATATACCAGAGATTACATTGGTAGCTATTCTAGATGCAGACAAAGAAGGGTTCCTTCGTTCAGAGACTTCTCTCATCCAAACCATTGGACGAGCAGCTAGGAATGCAGATGGAAGAGTTCTTATGTATGCGGATAAGATTACTGATTCAATGAACAAAGCAATTTCGGAAACAAACCGTAGACGACAGATTCAACATGATTATAACGAGGCACATGGGATTACACCAACTACGATTAAGAAGGCAGTCAGAGATTTGATTCGTATTTCAAAAAAAGCAGATTCTATTGGATATAAGTTAGATAAGGATCCAGAGTCTATGAACAAAGAAGAACTAGAAAAGGTTGTAAAAGTATTGAAAAAGAAGATGCATACGGCGGCGGCTGAACTTAATTTTGAAGATGCAGCAAAGCTTCGTGATCAATTAATCCAGATAAAAAAAGAATTAAACCAGAATTTTTAGAAAGAGAAAGCGTGTTAATAATGGCAGAAAAGAAAAAATACATTCAAATTCGTGGTGCAAAAGAGCACAATTTAAAAAATATTTCTTTAAAGATACCAAGAGATCAGTTTGTTGTTTTAACGGGACTTAGTGGCTCTGGAAAATCATCCCTTGCATTTGATACAATCTATGCGGAAGGCCAGAGACGTTATATGGAGTCACTGTCTTCTTATGCAAGACAGTTTTTAGGACAGATGGAAAAACCAAATGTAGAGAGCATTGAAGGGTTATCTCCGGCTATCTCCATTGATCAAAAATCAACCAATCGGAACCCTCGCTCTACGGTAGGAACCGTAACTGAGATTTATGACTATTTCCGTCTGCTTTATGCACGTATTGGCATTCCACACTGTCCAAAATGTGGAAAAGTGATTAAAAAACAAACAGTCGATCAGATGGTTGATGAGATTATGAAACTCCCAGAGCGCACGAAGATACAAATTATGGCGCCAGTAGTCCGTGGAAGAAAGGGTGAGCATACTAAAATTTTCTCAAATGCAAAAAAGAGTGGATACGTGCGAGTTCGGGTGGATGGAAATCTGTATGAGTTAGCAGAAGAAATCAAGATTGAGAAAAACAAGAAACACACAATTGAAATTATCATTGACCGACTCGCGGTCAAAGAAGGAATTAATAAGCGTCTTGCAGATTCGATTGAGAGTGCACTAAAACTCTCCGATGGGCTTTTGGTGGTAGATATCATTGATGGAACACCACTGAACTTTAGTCAAAGCTTTTCTTGCCCAGACTGCGGGATTAGCATAGATGAGATTGAACCTAGAAACTTTTCATTTAACAATCCGTTCGGAGCCTGTCCGGTGTGCCATGGAATCGGTGTAAAGATGGAGTTTGAAGAAGATTTGATTATTCCAGATAAATCGTTGAGTATAAATAAAGGAGCAATTGCTGCTATGGGATGGCAATCGGCAACCGACCCAACCAGCTATAGTGGATCTATTCTTGCTGCGCTTTCTAAGGAGTATAAGTTTAGCTTAGATGAGCCATATGATCAGTTGCCAGAGTCGATACGTGATAAGATGATGCACGGTTTTGATAAGAGTATCAAGGTGCATTATAAAGGAATGCGCGGAGAAGGGGTATACGATGTTATGTTTGAAGGACTCATTCGTAATTTGGAGCGTCGTTATCGTGAGACTGGTTCAGATAGCATCAAGCAAGAGTACGAGACTTTTATGCGTGTTACGCCATGTAAGGATTGTGGTGGTAGACGATTGAAGCCAGAAGCACTTGCAGTAACGATTGGAGATAAGAATATATCGCAAATAACTGGGTTTTCAATTGCAGATTTATCAAAGTTTATGGAACAACTTCAACTAAGCGATCGTCAGGAAAAGATCGGCGAGCTGGTATTAAAAGAAATCCATTCACGAATTGGATTTTTAATGGATGTAGGCCTTGACTATCTGTCCTTGTCACGTGCGTCGGGTTCTCTTTCTGGTGGAGAGGCACAGCGTATCCGACTTGCAACGCAGATTGGGTCGGGTCTGGTGGGAGTTGCGTATATTTTAGATGAGCCAAGTATTGGACTTCATCAGCGTGACAATGATAAATTATTAAAGACGTTATATAATTTAAGAGATCTTGGAAATACCTTGATTGTAGTCGAACATGATGAAGATACCATGCTTGCGGCAGACTATATTGTGGATATTGGACCTGGAGCTGGAGAGCATGGTGGCGAAGTAATTGCAGAAGGTACGGCACAGCAGATTATGAAAAGCAAAAAGTCCATTACTGGTGCGTATTTAAGTGGCAGAATAAAGATTCCAATTCCGAAGGAAAGAAAACAACCAATTGGGTATTTAACCATTAAAGGTGCCAGAGAGAATAATCTAAAGAATGTGAATGTAAAAATCCCTCTTGGAATCATGGCCTGTATAACGGGAGTTTCTGGTTCTGGGAAGAGTTCACTTATCAATGAGATATTAAACAAAAAACTGTCCAGAGAATTGAACCGTGCCAGAGTGATTGCAGGAGCACATGATAGTATCGAGGGAATCGAACAACTTGACAAGGTTATTACGATTGATCAGTCTCCAATTGGGAGAACCCCTCGTTCCAATCCGGCAACGTATACCGGAGTTTTTGATATGATTCGTGATTTGTTTGCCACAACACCGGATGCAAAGGCTATGGGATATAAAAAAGGACGATTTAGTTTTAATGTAAAGGGAGGCCGCTGTGAAGCGTGTGCAGGAGATGGCATTATTAAAATCGAAATGAATTTTTTGCCAGATATCTATGTGCCTTGTGAAGTTTGTGGAGGTAAACGCTATAATCGTGAAACGCTGGAAGTAAAATATAAGGGAAAAAGTATCTATGACATATTAGATATGACAGTAGAAGAAGCACTTACTTTCTTTGCACATATACCATCAATCCGTCGTAAAATGGAAACACTCAATGATGTAGGACTCTCATATGTTCGGCTCGGACAACCATCCACGACGTTATCGGGCGGAGAAGCACAGCGAATCAAGTTAGCGACCGAGCTAAGTAAGCGAAGCACGGGCAAGACAATCTATATTTTAGACGAACCAACAACCGGACTTCATTTTGCAGATGTTCATAAGCTGATTGAAATATTACATCGTCTGTCCGAAGGGGGCAACTCAGTCATTGTAATTGAGCATAACCTAGATGTGATAAAGACCGCCGACTATATTATCGATATGGGACCAGAAGGCGGTGATAAAGGTGGTATGGTTATTGCAGAGGGAACACCAGAGCAAGTTGCTTTGATGGAGCAGTCTTATACGGGGCAATATATTAAAAAGATGTTAGAAAAATAAGGAAGCAGGAGCGGTTATGAGTTATCATTTTTTTGCAATGATGTCTAGAATGAAGTACATTGAGCGATGGGCGCTTATGCGCAATTCAGAACGGGAAAATATTAGTGAGCATTCTATGGAGGTAGCCATGATAGCTCATGCGTTGGCGGTCATTAGCAACGTACGTCTTAGCAATACATTGGATGCAGAAAAAGCCGCACTGATTGGATTATATCATGATAGTACGGAGATTATTACAGGGGATATGCCAACACCAGTAAAATACTATAGTGATGATATGAAAATGGCCTTTCGTGAAGTAGAAAAAGTTGCGGCCAACAAGCTTTTGGATATGCTGCCTATGGATATGCGTAGTTATTATGAGACTTTATTTTTTAAAGAAGAATCAGATCAATATCTATGGAAACTCGTAAAAGCAGCGGATAAGATATCTGCATTGATTAAGTGCATCGAAGAGAGAAAAGCTGGAAATACCGAGTTTTCCAGTGCATATCAGACACTATATGAAAGTATACAAAAAATGCAATTAAAAGAAATTGGTATCTTTATGAAGGAATTTTTGCCTTCTTATGAAATGACATTGGATGAATTGAATTGACACAAATAAACAAAGAAATCCATAAAAACAAAATAATTTTCTCCATGAAACCCCTTTGACAAATAAGGGGTTTATGCATATGATAGAAGCAGTGATAGTACAAGAAAGTGAAATTAATCAATGGAGGTACAAGCGTGAAGAAAGAGTTAGTAATCGTTCTTGATTTTGGAGGGCAGTACAATCAGTTAATTGCAAGAAGAGTAAGAGAATGCAACGTTTATTGTGAAGTACATCCTTACAATATGAGCCTGGATACCCTAAAGGATATGAATCCAAAAGGAATTATATTTACAGGAGGTCCAAACAGTGTTTATGGAGTCGATTCTCCGCTCTGTGGCAAGGAAATATTCGAACTTGGGATACCAATCCTTGGTATCTGTTATGGCTCACAGCTAATGTCCTATATATTAGGCGGAACTGTGGCAACTGCTCCAGTTAGTGAATACGGCAAGACAGAAGTAGAAGTAGATACCACTTCCAAGTTATTTGATGGCGTTTCTCAAAAGACAATTTGTTGGATGAGTCATACCGATTATATTGAACAAGCACCAAGTGAATTTAAGGTAATCGCACATACACCAGTCTGCCCAGTAGCTGCAATGGAAAACCCAGAAAAGAAGCTTTATGCAGTACAGTTTCATCCTGAGGTTATGCATACGGCTGAGGGAATGAAGATGCTCGCTAACTTCGTTTACAAGTTATGTGGTTGCAGTGGTGATTGGAAGATGGATTCATTTGTTGAAAAGACGATTGAAGAAGTGAGAGCAAAGGTAGGAGATGGAAAGGTTCTTTGTGCCCTATCGGGTGGAGTAGATTCATCAGTAGCATCGGTACTCTTATCCAAAGCCATTGGCAAACAACTTACTTGTGTCTTTGTGGATCATGGTTTACTTCGTAAAAACGAAGGGGATGAAGTAGAAGCGGTATTTGGACCAGATGGTCCTTATGATCTGAATTTTATCCGTGTGAATGCACAAGAGCGCTTTTATAAAAAGCTTGCAGGAGTAGAAGAACCAGAACAAAAACGTAAAATTATTGGGGAAGAATTTATTCGTGTCTTTGAAGAGGAAGCAAAAAAAATTGGTACAGTAGACTTCCTTGTGCAAGGAACCATCTACCCAGATGTTATTGAGAGTGGACTTGGTGATTCTGCCGTTATCAAATCCCACCATAATGTAGGCGGACTTCCAGATTATGTTGATTTTAAGGAAATTATTGAACCGCTTCGTCTTCTATTTAAAGATGAAGTGCGCAAAGCAGGATTGGAACTTGGCATACCAGAGTATCTTGTATTCCGTCAGCCTTTTCCAGGACCAGGGCTTGGCATCCGTATCATTGGAGATGTAACGGCGGAAAAAGTAAGGATCGTGCAAGATGCAGACTATATCTATCGGGAAGAAATCAAAAATGCTGGTATCGATAAAGATCTCGGGCAGTACTTTGCAGCACTTACCAACATGCGAAGCGTGGGAGTCATGGGGGATGAACGTACCTATGATTATGCCATTGCACTGCGTGCCGTAACGACCAGCGACTTCATGACCGCAGAAAGCGCAGATATCCCTTGGGAAGTACTAGGTAAGGTGACAAGCCGAATTATAAATGAAGTAAAAGGGGTTAACCGGGTTATGTATGATTGCACGGGGAAACCACCAGCTACGATTGAGTTTGAGTAGATGTCGAAGCCCCAAGAACCTAGTAAAATCAATGGTTCTTGGGGCTTTGTTTTGCTAATTGACACCCAACTGACACCAAAATTTAAAAAGTCATAAATATTGCACTGGCAAACCTTTACTTGAAAAGCAGAATATAATTTCTTTGCTGAGTTCAAAATATCCTTCTTTCATCATAACAATAAAAGCTTCGGTTGGTTCTACTATAACATTACTTTCATCTTCGTAAGATATTACAGTATTGTCAAATGATAATCTATCCACAATTTCTTTTACTTTTCTTTTACTATTCCACATTATAATATCATCGCGTTCATAGGTGTTGTAGTTTGGAAGGTTCTTTTTAATTTCGCCCAATAGACTAAGCATCTGATCCTCTGCAGAGTGATTCGTGGTAATCCCATTTAAGTTCACTTCCTGTAAACCATAGGCAATCTGTTTTCCTTTATCTGGATATAAATGTGCATATGTGTTCCAGGTTGTCTGCACCGTTTTGTGCCCAAGACGTTCTGATATCATTAAGATATTGAATCCCATCTCAATTAATAGAGAGACATGGGAATGCCTTAAATCATGTACCCTGATAATATTCAAATCTGCCATATTTGCTACACGTTTTATTTCTTTTAAGAGAAATGACTTTGTGAACATAAATAGTCGATCAGTCTGTTGTAGACCATAAAGACCAGATGCATAGTCCTGCACTTCATTATATAAAAACTCTGGTATGGCAATGCACCTTACACTTGGTTCATTTTTAGGATCCTTTATAATCTGAACACCTTTAACAACTGCAAAACTCTTATCAATGTTTAGTTTTAGGTTAGGCAGAAAATCTGCGAGCGTGAGCGCCAACAATTCTCCCTCACGTATTCCTGTCCAGAATAAAATGTCAAAGGCAACTTTGGCGGCTGACTTATCTGCATATCCTATGAATAACTTAAATTCATCCAAAGTCCATATCTGCATAACGTCGGCTTCGCTTTTCCCCATACTCCCAGCATTTGTGCAAGGATTTGAAGGAAGCTTGTAATATCTGCACGCATAATTCATCACAGCAGATAATTCATTGTTCATAGACTTTAGATATGTAGGAGCATACCCATCTTTATCGGGATATTTATCATATCCCTGTTTTTTAATCCAGCTTTGCCAGTTGAGAACATCTAATTCGTCTATTTGATTTATTGATTTATCTTTGAAGAACGGAATTATTTTTCCCTCAAATGTACCTCTTTTTCTCTCTGCTGTCGTAACGTCAATTTTTTTGTTATCTACAAAGTCAGCTAAATAGTTTTCAACAAGAGCAGAGAAAGCAATATCGGAAGAATGCACGAACTTTGCTTTGAAATCAATCTCGAACTTATTTGCGTCTCCTTTTTTAGAAAACCCGCGTTTTGTCTTTTGTTTCCAATCACCAAGCCAGTTTTTATATTTGAATTTTGAGGTCCATGTTCCGTTATCCTCTTTATAAGCAGGCACGTTACCACCTCCTTCATTTATCTTTTTGGTAGTTATAAGACTTTTCCATAGCTTCTAATGTGAGCATATCAATGTCTTTTGCTGATAGGACACCATTATTTTTACTTTTAGTCCTAAGTCTGTAGAATTCGTTCCTAGATAATTCATCTAATTTTGATAAACGTTCCTTTATTTCATGTTCAAATTCTTCATCGTATATATTATCATCATCATTTGCTTTTATCTGCAGATCATCCATGACTTTCTGCCGAAGTCCGTTCAAGACTTTTGCAGAGCGGGAATAATATTTTTTTGTTCCTTCATATTCCCTTGCGGTTTCGGTTATCATTTGTGACGTATGATTAGGATTATTCATAATAAATACCTCCACTATTTTTCATTTATTGCTATTGCTTTTGCAGCGGTTCCATTTACGGATACTCCTATCATATCTCTGGAAAAAGTCATAAATTCGTAGGATATTCCTATAATTGAATTGCCACCTAAAGCTACTGAATCTTTTATCATATCCATAAGAGCCGCTTTTTTAGCTAATTTAATTTTATCTGAATATTCTGGAACAGATGCGCCAAAAAAATCAGATATGGAAGCGGAAACGTCAGAAAAATATCCGGTACCTATGACTGTTTCCCCAGATACAAGTCCAAGGTAATTATCAATTTTGAAACCATCGAAATCATATCCGGTTGTTAGCATATGATTTTTAAAACGGGTTGCTTGCTCAGCTAATATTCTTTTTTGCTGTTTAAGTTTTTCATTTTCGGTTTCTTGTTTCTTTTGCTCTAGTATCCGCTGTTGCTGTTTCTTTTCAGCAACGTATACTTTTTCAGATTCTTTTATCTGGTATCCGCAGTTGAAGCATATTCCGCCGATAAACATATCTTCTGTAAATTCGTGACCACAATTCACACAATTCATTTCAAAACCCTTTCCAGCCCCGGTACCATTCGAGGCTTATTATTTTCCAACTGCTTTCTTAGTATCTGCTGCAACAGATTCTTCATATCGTTGTTCTTTTGACAGTTCTTTTAATTTTCCTATTATAATATCTTGGTTATCATCATTTAAACGTCTGAACTCGGATAGCAATTTTTCGTCAATATCTTTTGATATGCAAAATAAATAATCGATAGATACATCTAGAAAGTTTGCCAATTTTATTACAGTATCCATGTGAGGTATAAAACCATATGTAACCATGTTATATACTTCATTATTGGAAAGAGAAAGTATGCTTCCCAGCATAGAATATCCTTCACTTACTTCATAACCAGATTTCAATAGGAGTTCGTTTATTCTGTCCGATATTTTTAAATTGTATTTAAAAGGTATAACACCATTCAAATCTTTATCTCTATTTTTTCCACTGATTCCTATTAGGTAGTCAGTGGAAATACAGCATAATTCGGAAAGTTTTAATAATATTTCTAATGAAGGCATTGTTTTACCACATAGTATATCAGAAAAATCTTTTGAAGATATCCCTAATCGAACTGCCAGTTCATCATAAGAATATTCTGAATTTTTGAGACAAACTCCAAAACTACTGTATTTTTCGTGAAGTGGAATAACCGTTTCGTCTTTTGAATCTGAATAACATAGTAAGTAATCAGTAGAAACTGAAAAAATGTTTGCTAATTTCAATATCGTCTCTGCTGTTAGGGGTACTTTTTCAGACTCATATTTTGATATTGCAGCATCTTTTACGCTAAGTAGCTTTCCAAGTTCTGCTTGTGTCATTCCCCTTTCTTCTCGTAATGGTTTAATTCGGTTCATCATATCACCTCCTAGTCATAATAAATATAGCATTTTCCATGCAGGAAATAAACAAAGTTTCCTAACTGGAAGAAAAAATAAAAAAACCATTGACTTTCCTGATGGGAAAATGTAATATTAGTACATAAACTTTCCTAGCAGGAAAGAAAGGAGGCAAATATAAATGAGCGAATGTTTGAAAGAACTACGAAAAAAACATAATTTAACTCAAAGAAACATGTCTGATGCACTCGGTTTAAAAACGGTTTCCGCATATAGCAAAAAAGAAAATGGAAAATCTCCACTTTCCTTAAAGGAAGCAAAAATTATTTCAGAGTATATCAATGAGCCTATTGATTCTTTTTGCCCTTAAACTTTCCTGATGGGATGATTTAATTATAAATTAAGGAGGCATAGAAATAAATGGGAACCAGTCCAACAAAAGCAGCTAGCAACATATATTGTCGCTGTAGAAAAGAAGCTGCAAAGTACAATGACAAGATAAATAGCAGAGAGGGAGCAGCTGAACAGCTTGGAATATCGGCCAGTACTCTTGCTGATTACGAATTGGATATAACAAAAATTATTCCAGCTAACAACATTTTAAGAATGGCTGATTTATACAATGCTCCAGAGCTGAAAAATCATTACTGCAGAGAGGTTTGTCCTCTTGGTAGAAATGTTCCAGAAGTTAGTTTAAGTGATTTAGACAGAATATCAATACAGGCATTGTCATCATTTAGAAAGATATCAGCAACTAAGGAAAATTTGTTAGATATTGTGGCAGATGGAAAGATATCAGAAGATGAAAAGCCACAATTAACCGAAATACTCGAAAATCTTGATGAGCTGAATGCAGTATCGCAAAGTTTAAAGGTTTGGATAGAGAAAAATTTGTAGAAGGGAGTGCTTCTAATGCCGGCAGTGCTTGAGCAGAACAATGTGACAATTGGATATTACAAAGTAGAAGACGTTATGACTATTCTTGGCTGTCAGAGGACAAAAGCGCAGGACGTTATACGAGAATTAAATTGCGAACTAGTAAACAAAGGCTACAAAAAGTGGCCAAAAGGAAAAATTTCAAAGAGATACTTTCAAGAAAGATATTTCTAGAAAGGAGTTGAGATGGCTTATTTTAATACATGCCCTGCATGTGGGTGCAATCTTGATCCAGGAGAACATTGTGATTGTGCACAGGAAAAAGAGAAAGAAAAAGGAATATTGAACAGCATGTTACTTACTGGTAAGTCAGGGCAGATGACATTCTGTTTTACAAAGGAGGGAAAGCCACTTGAAAAAGCAGTTATATAGACTTGCTTGCATCGGAGTGACGGTTGGAATCATTGGTTCTACTGTATCGGTGGTAGCTGGAAATAGAATACAGCAAAAGTGTAAATCTGAAGTAGAAATTTATTCATATAATACAGACCCTGTTTTAAATGCAGGTTCTGCAAAAATAATTATAGAAATAAAACCTATTGAAATGAAAGTTGTAAGTGAAGAGAGTATGGAAGATGCGGTGGTAAATCCATACGAACCATTTACATATGATGAAGCTTATTTACTTACAAAAATAGCAATGGCTGAAGCAGAGGGAGAAGATACTTATTCAAAGGCTTTAGTAAAATGTAAGGTTGCAATTAGAGGTTCATTGCGGTGTTGCGGCCTTGAAATGAATGAAAGGAATTATAAAATCATGAGAAAACAAACCATATTTGAAAAATTAGAAATTGAATATCAGGAGATCGATGGGATATTTTATCCTGTCTTATCTGTTCCTACAGAAGAAGAACAACTGAAAGACGTAGGAAAGTATGGAAGAATGTGGATTGGTCATATGAAGAGTATTTATCCGATTAGATATCGTAGTCTGGTGAGATTTGGAGAATTGAACAGAAAAGCGATGGAAGTAAATGAAGTTGCATATGATTTGCTTGATGATATTGAAAGTGGCTGGTTGCAAAAGCACAAACCTCAAAATGCAAATTCGTTTATAGAGCAGTTACACCTTCGGAATCAGGCGAGGATGATGGCAGAAGAAATGGTGCTTCATGACGTAGTGTATCAGTTTCATTAATATCATGTTCTTAGCTTGGACTAGGTGCAAAAATTGTGTTCGGAGGTTGCAATTTATGTGTCTATGTCAATGGGAACATTTTGCAAATTATGATAGCAGTTTATGCTGTCATTTTGGGGTAGTGACGGTAAAAAGTGCTTTTGCGTTACTTTTGACAAAAGTAACAAAACTTTCCATGAGAAATCATTCATTACGTGCCGTGACCGGCACCTATTACAAATAAGAGAGGGTGGTGCGATGCCACAATAATTTGGAGGAGAAATGTATGGAGAGGACAATAAGTATTATGAATGGAGAAGGCTCCTTGAATCATAACAACAGAACATTTACTGCTGATAATGTGGATTCAAGTAGAACTGCTCTCAATCTAACTTTTATTAATGACAATATAAAAACAGTTTATCATGAATTGTTTGACCAGGCATTAAAAAATCAATGTCATTTAGTTTAGACATTTTACTTCTATTTTTAGCGGTTCCACAGAT
>JBGUEO010000021.1:0-78292 GCA_041821315.1 Velocimicrobium sp.
CAAAAGCTCCTGCAATCCTTGTGGAGTGTTGCTTCGTGGATGATAAGGACGATTATTTGTTGTACAAGAAGGGGAATTACAAGGAAATGGCGAAAGCAATTGCTTTTGGAATTGATAAAGAATTTAGCGAATAAACAAAACTGGCACCCATTAAAAGGTATGTAAAATGGGTGCCAGTTTTGTTTTAAAATATTTAGTCTATTTTGAAACTTTTTCAATAAAATGTATAATAATAATTAAAATAGGAATAATATAACAATGAATAATAAGCACAAATTAGATGAATCATGCGTAAAATCGGATATTCTTAGAGAAGAATTCAATAATACAAAGAATATACCAAAATGGATTGAAAGATTAAAAAATCAAGGGCTTATTGGTAAATGCTTGTACTATACTTTAATCTTCTTTAGATGAATCTTTTGTTTCATATTGAATTGTTTGAGAAAATGATTCAAAAACTATATCAGATTTTACAGGTGTTGTATTTAAAACTGGTATTGTTTCTGGTGTTGAATGTACGTTTTCATTAGAGTTATTAATTTGTTGTTTTTCATCTGACATAACAATTGTCCTCCTTTCTAATAGAATATTCTATTAATAAAAAATATCCAAAAAACATAGGTTGAAATTAATGATACTATTGCCTTAATTATCGAGCTACTTAATTTCATCTGATTTTCACTTTTTCGCATATTTTCCTCCCTATTATTAATTGCATTTTTGATAAATGAATCGGAAAGCATATTACAGTTTGCAGAATTAATTTCAATATCAGAATAATAATTCTTTAATTTTTCATTTTCATTTATACGGATGTACGTGTCCTCTATAGAAATATATTTGTATTCGTAGTTATGATAGGATCTATAAAAGTTAAGTATTGATAAAGCGGTGTAAAACACAGATATTCCTTCAAATATAGTAAATAGTATCGGAAGTATACAAAAAACAAAATCTAAACGAACTACTATATTAAACATATACACATGCCCAGTGCATAGTATAGTAAGAAAAGTAATAGAATTTCCTGTTTTTCCGTTCATGCTATCTTTAAATTCTAATTCCTTGTAATAAATTTCTTTATATTCATTAAGTTTGTCCATATAATTCCTCCACCTAGTAAATTATATCACATCATAATTTTATTTCAAACAGTTAATTTGCAGTTAAGGTTTCCAACTGGGAGCCTTTTTCTTTTGCCAGCAAACACTAATTTATCCCCAAACCTTCCATTTTACCACTTCCATTTGTAAACTATAAGACTGTTAAAATATCCCTTTCTCTAATAAAATGAGTATGCAATAAAAATTTAGATTGTGAGGGAAAACAAATGAAGAAAATAACAAGAGTAATATGTGTAATGGCATTCTGCTTGGTGGCAATGATGGGAATGTCGAATGTAAGTTATGCAGCAACGGTTGGAACACAACTAGCAACTAATGAAAGTGGTTGGCAAAGAATTGATGATGCGAATTCTAATATAATTTATAGAGGTACATGGGGTAAAACTAATGGTTCTCAATATAATAGTTATAGATGGAATCAGAATTGTACCAATTGTGCAGGTGGCAGTGTATCAACAATATCAATTAAATTCTATGGTACGAAACTTCGTATTATTGGGGAAATGTCTGATAATAAGGTCAAAGATGCTATTGTAAGTATAGATAATGTAAATAGTACATTTAGTGAATATTCAACAACTGGTATATTTAAAGCATTAGTATATGAAAAGACTGGATTAGAATTAGGTGTTCATACTGTTATAATTAAAACTCCATCAACAATGACATCTTCTCAATATTTTGTACTAGATGCTATTGATATAGATGATTCGGGGTATTTAATAAATCCATATTCTCTTAAAGCAAATGCAGGAAATAAAAAAGTAGATTTATCATGGAATGATAATTCTATTGAAGGTGCAACAAAATATATCATAAAAAGATCTACTACAGCTGGTGGTCCGTATATACAAATTGGAACCAGTACAACAAATTCATTTGCTGATACAGATGTAGTTAATGGTACTACCTATTATTATGTGATATGTGCAGATGGTTCTACTGATTCAAAAGAAGTATCTGCCACTCCAAATGGAGATTATGAGGGAAATAGTGCCATCCTAGAAATCGCAATGACAAACGGGACAATAAAAGAATATAGCCTTACCAACACCGAATTAGAATCATTCCTTACATGGTATGACAACCGATCTGACGGTACCGGTAAATCCTACTACCGCATCCCTAAAAAGAGCAATGTAAAACCATTCCTAAGTAGGAAAGAATATTTATCTTTTGACAAAATCTACAGCTTTGAAGTAAAAAATTATAACGAATAAAGATTTCCCCGGTAAGCGCCGGGGGTTTATTTTTAGTTAAGTAAATTGCAGTTATTTAAAGATGTTGTTTTGAAAATTCCTGCATCATCTTAGTGAGCTGTGCCGCTTGACTTATACTTGCCTTATCGCACGCCTTAGCAAAATCTTCTACAATTTCTTTTTTTAGTTTGTATGTCTTTGGTACAAGACCTATTTTTTCTTGGTACTTTTTTGAAGCAATCGTCTGTCGTTTTGGTTCACTCATTTTCTTACCTCTGTAATAACATTTAGTACAAGCGACGCCAAGACTAATATTGTCGTCGATATTAGCGGTATGCTAGGTTGTTTCATTACTAAATATCCTAAGGCTATTAAACTTGCAGCTTGCAGTAAAATAATACTTTTTTTCATAGATTTATTTAAACAGATGAATTATAATGAGGGTGAGTGGTGGGATTTTCGCCCACCCTCGAAGCAGTTATTTGAGATATTCTAGGATTGCTACTATCGTTGTTGTTATTCCACTAACTATTGTAACGATATAAGCGAGTGTTTCAAGTTTCTGCTTCTTTTCTTTTGGTTTCTTTCTGTGTTTATTCATCTGTTGTCCTCCTTTCATATTCTTATTATATCATAGGGTACACCCTATGTCAATGCTTTTAATAACTCTTTTTATTTTTTATTTTAGCTAATCCATTTTATCTTATCTAAAAATTTGCTTTCGCATTTATAAAATTGGCGGCAATTCAGGCACCAAAGGTATGTAGTTCTTTTAAGCATTTCTACACTGCTTAATTCTCAAGTATATAAATAGTTCAAATTCCGCGTAGAAGATGAATATGGAGAACTGCAAACCTTTAAAATTAAACGCTGGAAAAAACCAAAAAATATAACAAGGCAAAGAAAAACTTATAATGGAGTTCCTGCTACTTTTTTAAGTAGCTTAGATTTTGTTATAATTGTAGAAATACTAGGAGTAGAAAAAATATTTACAACTATTTATAGTATTGCCGATCATAAATGGGCAATAAAAATTTGAGAAGTTTCTCTTGCGATTATTTTACAAATAATGTAAAATAAAATTGACTAGTGTGTTATTAAAAATTCTAAGTAATTCTAAAAATCTAAAAAGGAGAGAATCTATGGGCAAACCCAATAACAAATTAATTTAAAAACCAGTAACTATTAACAAATATATGCGGATTAAGTTGCAGTAGTAAAAGAAGGGCTCTTGGTTAGAATAAAACCGAGAGCCTAAATCAATTTCTTCATATAATAAAGTAAATAAAACTAAACGTGTACCTTTTCATACCATCCCAGAAAGTTGCTGACATTGAAATAAGAGCCTGTCGCTCCTTACTGGAATTATTGCTTGCAGCGGCTGCAATACCAGCAGAACCAAGGCCAGCCTCATTAGTAAAGAGACCTCTGGAAATGCCATATCGAATGGCTCCGCCCAAAAGACCACCACGTAGTGAGTCAGGTGATAGTGCGGAGTGCAAGATGAGGGTAATACTTGGTAAGATAAATTTGAAATTTATAAGTAATAATAAGATAGAGGCAGTAAAATATAGGATGCTCATAAAGGGAACCAACTTTATACAAAAAGATTCAATGGATTGGAAGCCACCTAATAAGACAAAACCAACTAAAACAGAAACGACAATTCCAGTTACATTTGTTGGTATGTTAAAAAGGTATTGAAGGGTGTCTGCCATGGAATTTGATTGTGTGGTGCAACCAACACCAAAAGAAGCTAAGATAACACAGAGCGCGTATAAAGTTGCCAGCCATTTTTTATGTAAGCCATCTTCTAGGACATACATAGGTCCACCGTGAAAATGTCCTTCGTTGTCTGTTTTTCGAAAGTGAAGAGAAAGATAACATTCAGCATAGCTAGTGGCCATTCCAAAAACCCCCGTAATCCAGCACCAAAAAATAGCACCTGGGCCACCAAGAGCAACAGCGGTTGAAATGCCAACAATGTTTCCGGTGCCAAGGGTTGCAGCTAGCGTGGTTGCCAGTGCTCCAAAAGGGCTAAATCCTTTTTCTTTCGAACCATTTGGACGGACGGAAAGTTTAATTGCATGAAATGTATGTTTTTGAATAAGATGAAGACGAACGGTAAAAAAAAGATGAGTAAAAAGTAAAAGTGAAATAAGTGGAAATCCCCAAAAAATTTTATTTATAGTTTGAAAAAATGCGAGCATATGAACTCCAGGGTTTTAGCTATATTTTATTTTAATATATGAAATGAAATAAAATAAAATTACAAGTTATAGCATCGTATGATTTCCTACAATTACCATAATAATTTTTTCGCATTCGAGCATAATAATAGCAAGATAAGAAATAAAAATCTTATCTGAAAGAATGTCACGGAGGTGAAAAAATGACAGAAAACAGTAGTTCTACAAATCGTATGGAAGTACCTCAGGCAAAAGCAGCAATGGATAAATTTAAGATGGAAGTTGCTTCTGAGATTGGTGTGCCTTTAAAACAAGGCTACAATGGAGATTTAACAAGCGCTCAAAACGGATCAATTGGTGGCGAAATGGTTCGTCAGATGATTAGAAAACAGGAAGAATCAATGTCTGGAAAGTAATGAATGCTGATAAGTAAAACGATTATGTTTTATGTGAAGTTTAGTTACTGAAAGCGAGAGAATAGTAATTTGTGATTCTATAGTGACTCATAAATTACTATTCTCTTTTGTTTGATCTGATTTAACAGGAAACGAACCTTGCAATGAAGGATAAATTGTGATAATATGAAAAATGGAAGCTTTTTTTATGAGGAGTAAAGGAGTCAATCATATGGGTAAATACTTTGGGACGGATGGTTTCCGAGGAGAAGCAAATGTAGATTTAAATGTAATGCATGCTTATAAAGTAGGAAGATTTTTAGGAAACTATTATGGGAAAGATCATAAAGCACGTGTTGTTATTGGCAAAGATACCAGGCGCTCTAGCTATATGTTTGAAGATGCCCTGTCTGCAGGATTAGCGGCAAGCGGAGCGGATGTATATTTACTGCATGTTACGACGACACCAAGTGTTTCTTATGTAATTCGAAGTGAAGAATTTGATTGCGGGATTATGATATCTGCAAGCCATAATCCGTATTATGATAATGGACTTAAAGTACTGAATGGAAGTGGTCATAAATTAGAGGCAGCAATCGAAGAAATGATTGAAACATATATTGATAGCACAGAAGATGAATTTGCTTTTGCAACAAAGGAAAACATTGGGAAAGTAACGGATTACTCGGTCGGAAGACATCGCTACATTGGATATTTAATGTCATTAGCAACACGCTCATTTAAAGATATTAAAGTGGGTATTGACTGTGCAAATGGATCGGCTACTGCTGTAGCAAAAGGTGTATTTGATGCACTAGGGGCAAGAACTTATGTTATTCATAATGATCCAGATGGAACAAATATTAATCGTGACTGTGGTTCCACTCATATGGAAGTATTACAGCAGTTTGTAATAGAAAAAGGATTGGATGTTGGCTTTGCGTATGATGGTGATGCAGATCGTTGCTTGGCAGTCGATGATAAAGGAAACATTATTGATGGTGATTTGATTTTATACATATGTGCCTGTTATCTAAAAGACAGAGGCGAATTAAAGAATGACACCGTCGTTACAACCATTATGTCAAATCTGGGATTGTATAAAGCCTTTGATAAAAAAGGAATTTCTTATGAAAAGACAACGGTTGGAGATAAGTATGTATATGAAAATATGATAAACAATGGACATATTTTAGGCGGAGAACAATCAGGACACATTATATTTCGTAAATATGCAGCAACGGGTGATGGAGTACTCACCTCCTTAATGCTTATGGAAGTGATGTTGGAAAAGAAAGTGTTTTTATCGGAACTGACAAAGGACATCTTGATTTATCCACAGCTCCTTGAAAATGTGAAAGTAGCTAGTAAACCGGCCGCAAAGCAAGATGAAATAGTGATAGAGACGGTTGCAGAAATTGAGAAAGAACTTGGGCAGGATGGAAGAATTCTTCTTCGTGAAAGTGGAACTGAACCTGTTATACGTGTTATGGTGGAGGCGAAATCGGATGAATTATGCCGCAAATACGTGGATCGTGTAGTCGCCGTTTTGAATTCTCGAGGACACATTTTATCTTAAGATTTACTTTATAAAAAAAATATGGAAATAATTAAAGACTCATGATATACTGTTATGAGTCGCAACAGAATGAAATCGTAGGAGGAAATTTTTAATGAGTTTACAGGTAGAAAATTTAGAAAAAAATATGGCAAAGCTTACAATAGAAGTGAGTGCAGAAGAATTCGATGCAGCAATTGAAAAAGCCTATCAGAAAGGCAAAGGAAAAATAAGTGTACAGGGATTTCGTAAAGGAAAAGCACCACGTGCAATGGTAGAAAAAATGTATGGTGCAGGTATCTTCTATGAAGAAGCAGCAAACCTAGTTATTCCAGAAGCTTATGAACGTGCAGCGAAAGAAAGCGGACTTGATATTGTATCTCAGCCAGATATTGATGTTGTCCAGATTGAAAAGGGTAATCCTTTTATCTTTACAGCACAAGTTGCAGTAAAACCAGAAGTGACTTTGGGAGATTACAAAGGAATTGAAGTAGAAAATAAAACAGCCGAGGTTGCACCAGAAGAAGTAGAAGAAGAACTTGATAAAGTGAGAGATCAAAATTCTAGAACGGTAACTGTAGAAGATAGAGCAGCACAGATGGGCGACATTACTACCATTGATTTTGAAGGATTTATAGAAGGTACTCCATTTGAAGGTGGCAAGGGAGAGGATTTTGCTTTGACATTGGGCAGTCACTCGTTTGTTGATACATTTGAAGAACAATTAGTTGGTAAAAATGTTTTGGAAGAACTAGAAGTAAATGTTACGTTCCCAGAAGACTATCAGGCGGCTGAAATTGCAGGAAAACCAGCGATGTTTAAGGTGACAATCAAAGAAATCAAAGCAAAAGAATTACCAGAATTAGATGATGATTTTGCCCAAGATATTTCTGATTTTGATACATTGGCAGAATATAAGGCGGATGTTGAAAAGAAAATATTTGAGCGAAAAGAAAAGCAAATTAAAAATGAAAAAGAAGAAGCTATTATTGAAAAAATTGTTGAAAATGCAACGATGGAAATACCAGAACCTATGATTGATAGTCAGGTGAAACAGATGGCAGAAGATTTTGCTCAACGCGTTCAATCACAAGGCTTATCGATTGAACAATACTTCCAGTTTACGGGTATGGATTCAAAGAAGTTTATGGAACAGATGAGACCACAGGCTGTAAAACGTGTAGAGACTAGATTGGTACTTGAAGCAATTGTAAAAGCAGAAAATATTGTGGCTTCACAAGAAGATATTGAAAAGGAAATTGCTGATATGGCAGTTATGTATCAGATGGAAGAAGATAAGTTAAAAGAATTAATTGGAGAAAAAGAAAGAGAACAAATTGCGCTTGACATGGCAGTTCAAAAAGCAGTTGAATTTGTTGTAGAAGCATCATCTGAGAAATAGGAGGTAGTGTTAGATGAGTTTAGTACCTTATGTTATCGAACAAACAAGCCGTGGAGAAAGATCCTATGACATTTATAGTAGACTTTTAAAAGATAGAATTATTTTTCTTGGCGAAGAAGTAAATGAGACAACAGCAAGTATTATTGTTGCACAGTTATTATTTTTAGAATCCGAAGATCCTGGGAAGGATATTAATTTATACATCAATAGTCCTGGTGGTTCTGTAACTGCTGGTATGGCTATTTTTGATACAATGAAGTATATTAAATGTGATGTTTCTACTATTTGTATAGGAATGGCAGCTAGTATGGGAGCATTTCTTTTAGCAGGCGGTACAAAAGGAAAGAGACTTGCACTTCCAAATGCAGAAATCATGATTCATCAACCACTTGGTGGGACACAAGGTCAAGCCACTGATATGATTATTGCAGCAGAACATATGCGGAGAACCAAGCAAAAGTTAAATGCGATATTAAGTGAAAACACAGGTAAACCATTGGATATTATTCAAGCGGATACGGAAAGAGACAACTGGAAGACAGCAGAAGAAGCCAAGGAATATGGTCTTATCGACAACATTATTATGAGTCGTTAATTCTTGTGAAACAAGCGTATAAGGAGATTAAATATGGCAAATCGTGGAGACGATAGAAAGCAGCTAAGGTGCTCCTTTTGTAATAAGACACAAGATCAGGTGCGAAAGCTGATTGCAGGTCCCAACGTATATATTTGTGATGAATGTATTGAAATATGTTCTGAAATTATTGAAGAAGAATTTGAAGAAAATGAAATTGATGAGAGCACAATTAATTTGCTTAAACCAATTGAGATTAAAGATTTCTTGGATCAATATGTAATTGGGCAAAATGAGGCAAAGATGACTTTGGCTGTGTCTGTTTATAACCATTATAAAAGAATAATGGCGGAAAAAGACTTAGATGTAGAAATACAAAAAAGCAATATCATCATGGTTGGACCAACGGGTTCTGGTAAAACATTTTTAGCACAGACACTTGCTAAGCTTTTAAATGTTCCGTTTGCGATCGCAGACGCTACTGCACTTACGGAAGCTGGATATGTAGGGGAAGATGTCGAAAACATCTTACTTAAATTAATTCAAGCAGCAGACTATGATGTGGAGCGTGCAGAACGTGGGATAATCTACATTGATGAAATTGATAAAATTACAAGAAAATCTGAAAATACATCGATTACAAGGGATGTATCTGGTGAAGGTGTACAGCAAGCGCTACTTAAAATTTTGGAAGGAACGGTTGCAAGCGTACCACCGCAAGGAGGTAGAAAGCATCCACATCAGGAATTTATTCAGGTTGATACTACAAATATTTTGTTTATTTGTGGTGGAGCTTTTGATGGATTAGAAAAAATTATCGAAGCAAGAATTGGAGAGAAATCAATTGGATTTGGTGCAAAACTTGCGGAGTTAAACAAAGATAATGTGGGTGAGTTGTTTAAAAAGGTACTTCCACAGGATTTTGTTAAATTTGGATTGATTCCTGAATTTGTTGGTCGAGTACCAGTAAGTGTAGGGTTAGATTTATTAGATGAAGATGCACTGGTTCGTATTTTAACGGAACCCAAAAATGCAATCATAAAACAGTATAAAAAGCTGTTTGAAATTGACGGAGTTGAACTTGATTTTGAGAAAGAGGCAATCCGTGAAATTGCAAGACGTTCGGTTGAAAGAAAGACAGGGGCAAGAGGACTTCGAGCAATTATGGAATCTGTTATGATGGATTCGATGTATCGGATTCCTTCAGATGAGACGGTTGTAAAATGTTTTATTACAAAAGATGCTGTTGATAATAAAATTGCGGCTGACCTGATTTATTCAGAAGATAATCAGCCGAGAAAAACAAGTGGTAAAAAGGCTTCTAAAAAGTCAAATGATAATGAAATTGCATAATTAATTAGGGGACTGTTGTGAAACTTTCTATTTTCCAACAGTCTTTTGTTTTACGTGTTGATTTAGGTTAGGAGGAACAAAAGATGAGGGATGATAAAAAGGTATTGCCGGTAATTGCTCTTCGGGGAATGACTATTTTGCCAGGTATGATGCTTCATTTTGATATAAAGCGAAAAACTTCCATTGCAGCAATGGAAGAGTCTATGCTCACGGATCAGATGATATTTGTAGTCATGCAGCGTGACGATACATTGGAATCCCCGCAAGGAGAAGAAGATTTACATGAGGTAGGTACTATAGCAAGTATAAAGCAGATTATTCGCCTCCCAGAGGATATCATTCGAGTAATGGTTGCAGGAATTCAAAGAGCGGGACTTAAGGAAATTATTGCAGAAGATCCGTATTTAAAAGCAGAGGTAGTAATCTATAAAGATTTAAGTATAGAAAATATAAGTGAGACGGAGAAACAAGCAATGCTCCGGGGATTAAAAGATTTAGTGATGGTTTATGAAGCAGTTATTGGTAAAATGCCGAATGCTGCAATTCAGAATGTTGATGGAGTTGAAAATGTTGAAAAATTGATTGAAGAAATTATCAATAATATTTTAGCTACTCCAAATCAAAAACAGTTGATTCTTAATGAAGTGGATGTGATGAAACGATACACGGCTTTGTCTATTTTGCTAAGTCAGGAGATAGAAATTCTTCGAATAAAAAAGGATTTTCAAGAAAAAGTGAAAGAGCATGTTGACAAAAATCAAAAGGAATATCTACTTCGGGAACAAATGAAAGTAATTCGAGAAGAATTAGGTGAGACGAATGCAGAAACGGATGTAGAAATATTTGAGCAAAAATTGAAAAAAATAAATGCGTCTAAGGAAGTAAAAGAAATCATTAAAAAAGAAATTAATCGGTTTAAGAATATTGGATCAAATTCATCAGAAAGTAGTGTCTCTAGAGGATATATAGAGACTTTACTTGCTCTCCCGTGGGATGAGATGAGTGAAGATAATGAAGATATTAAGCATGCGAAAAAAATATTAAAAGAAGAACACTATGGACTTGAAAAAATAAAAGAGCGAGTTTTGGAATATTTAGCAGTTCGCGCGTTAAATGGTGGAGGGGATAGTCCTATTATTTGCTTGGTTGGACCACCTGGGACAGGAAAGACTTCTATTGCAAGAAGCGTTGCAAATGCTTTTGGAAAAAAATATATAAGAATTTGTCTGGGTGGCGTAAGAGATGAAGCAGAGATTCGAGGTCATCGCAGAACTTATGTAGGAGCGATGCCAGGACGGATTGCAGTTGGACTTAAAAATGCCAAAGTTAAAAATCCATTGATGCTATTGGATGAAATTGATAAAGTAAGCAGTGACCATAAAGGAGATCCATCTTCTGCGCTATTAGAGGTTCTTGATTCTGAGCAAAATGTGAAATTTATGGATCATTATGTAGAGATACCAATTGATTTATCTGAAGTCTTGTTTATTGCTACGGCGAATACAACACAGACGATTCCAAGACCGTTACTTGACCGCATGGAAATAATTGAAGTGAGCAGCTATACCGAAAGTGAGAAGTTTCATATTGCGAAGCAACATTTATTGCCAAAAGTGATTCAAAAAAATGGACTTGAAAAGAAACAATTGTCGATTAGCACAAAGGCGTTAGAAAAAATAATCAATCATTACACCAAGGAGGCAGGTGTTCGTAATCTAGAACGTCGTCTTGGAGAAATTTCGAGAAAAGCTGCAAAAGAGATTTTTCAAAATGAAAAGCAAAACGTTCGAATCAATGAAACGAATCTTCATAACTATTTAGGAAAAGAAAAATATAGGTTTCAAGAAGCAAACAAAGTGGACGAAGTTGGTGTGGTAAGAGGTCTTGCATGGACAAGTGTTGGTGGTGACACCCTTGAAATAGAAGTCTTGATAATACCAGGAAAAGGCGAGGTTCAGCTGACGGGTCAGCTTGGTGATGTAATGAAAGAATCTGCAAAAACAGGTATTAGTTATATACGCTCGATTAGTGAAAGCTATGGAGTGAAGAAAAACTTCTTTGAAAAGAATGACATTCATATTCATATTCCAGAGGGTGCAGTGCCCAAAGACGGACCATCTGCAGGAATCACAATGGCAATTGCAATACTCTCTGCGATTCTAGATAAGAAAGTGAGAGCGGATCTGGCAATGACCGGCGAAATTACACTTCGCGGGCGTGTGCTTCCAATCGGTGGCCTCAAAGAAAAAATAATTGCAGCAAAAAAGGCAAATATAAAAGAAGTTTTGGTTCCAAAACAAAATGAGAAAGATGTTTGTGAGTTAGAACAAGAAATCCTAGATGGAATAGTGATTACGTTTGTTGAAAATATGGAACAGGTGATTGAGCAGTCTTTTATTGAGGAGGAAGTGAAACGATGCATATAAAATCAGTCAATTTAGAAACCGTTTGCGGTATTACAAGCACATTACCAGAAAATGATAAAATGGAAATTGCATTTTCGGGAAAGTCAAACGTAGGAAAGTCTTCTCTAATTAATGCGCTTATGAACCGAAAATCGTATGCTAGAATTTCACAACAACCAGGAAAGACACAGACAATTAATTTTTATAATATCAATGATTGCTTATATTTTGTGGATCTCCCAGGATACGGATATGCAAAAGTTTCCATTGAGGTAAAGAAAAAATGGGGAGCAATGATTGATAACTATTTAAAAAATACGAAGCAACTGCGTATTTTGTTTCTATTAGTGGATATTCGTCATGAACCTTCGCAAAATGATGTAGACATGTATAAATGGTGCTTGCGCTATGGATATAATCCAATCGTGATTGCTACAAAGTCTGACAAAATTAGTCGCGGTGCTTTACAAAAACATATGGCAATCATTCGCAAAAAATTAGAGTGTATCGAAGATACTCCCATCATTCCATTTTCTTCTTTAAACAAATCGGGGAGAGATGAGATTTGGGAATACATTGAAGATATGTTAACTTATTATGAAGAAGAGTAAAAATAGAAAAACCGCAATTGACTGCACCTTTGAAACTGAAATTTGGTGTAGAGTCATTGCGGTTTTTGCTTGTGATTTGGTTGTTTTATTTATAACAATTCTTGCATAAGATGGGCATAGATTTCCTGACTTTTTTCTCTCCAGTTATTACATATGGAAGCAGCTTCTTCTTCTGAAGTAACCGTTAAGCTTACTTCAACAATTTTACTTCCTCTTTCCTGAACATAGCAGTGGGCGACGAATTCACCTTTCTTTCCTTCATAATAATCAGATAATGTAGAAACTTCTTCACGAAGTTTATATTTATTTTCTTTTAAAAAGTCAAAAATTTCGGCCTTAATGGTGTCGCCAATTTCTTTGTTAAAAAAATCAAGCGTCTCTCTGCCTGCCTCTGTAATTAAAAAATAAGAACTGTTACGAATCGTTTCACCTTTTAATAGGGAAGCGGTATCTAATTCTTTGATGGCTTGTTGAATATTAAAATAATCCGTATAGCCTTTATCAAGTATAAAATTTGACATTTGAGCATTTGTCAATGGAAAATCCACTTTATCTAATAGAAATAGGATGATTAACTTGTAAAGTGTCATTGAATCTGAATTCATAAATTACCAGTCCTTTCCCTGCCAAGAATCTCTTAATTTTAAATTTCGATGGATTTCATTCATTACATGTTTCTTTTGCATGCTCCATAGTGGAGCTAATAAAAGATCTCTTGGACCATCTCCTGTAATGCGATGAATCACAATATTTGGAGGAAGCTGCTCTAAACAATGGATTACGAGGTCAATATATTCATCGAGTGATAAAATTTTAAACTCATGGATATGATCTGCTAAATCAGTTCCCTTTAATACATGCAATAATTGAAGCTTGACACCTTGAATCGGCAGAGTTCCAATGTAGTGAATAGATTCAAGTACATCTTCTGTTGTTTCAAAAGGAAGACCTAGAATTAAATGTGTAATAATAGGAATATTACGTTGATTAAGACTAAAAACGGCTTTTGTAAAAATAGAAAGCGGATAGCCACGCCGGATGAAAACAGCGGTTTTCTCATGTATTGTTTGCAGTCCAAGTTCAACCCAAACAGGCTTTATTTGATTGAGACTCTCTAAAAGATCGAGGATTTCAGGAGAAAGGCAATCGGGTCTTGTCGCAATGGATAATCCTACAATCAAAGGATGTGAAATCGCTTCTAAAAAAAGATCTCTTAGATATTCTACAGAGGCATACGTATTGGTGTAAGATTGAAAATACGCAATAAATTTATTACATATTAACGACTTTTGACTCTTTTGTTTGGAGGATTGAACACCAATAATGGCTCGATTAATTTGCTCAGTCACAGAGGATATGTGCGCTGCCGCAAAATCACCACTTCCTCCGGCACTACAGAAAATACAGCCTCTTGTATCGAGTGTACCGTCACGGTTTGGACAGGTCATACCGCCATCTAAAGCAACTTTGTATACTTTTTCTCCAAATGTTTGCTTTAAAAAGTAATCCAAAGAGAAATATCGTTTATCATTCCACATTTTTACCACTTGCTTTTCCATGTCACGTCCTATCTGATATGAGATTTAACTGCTTCACTCACTACCTGTGCTACTTCGGGATGAAAGGCTTCTGGAAGAATGTGGTCATCGGTTAATTCGTCCTCTTTCACAAGGTTTGCAATGGCGAGCGCAGCGGAAAGCTTCATTTCCTCTGTTATTTGATCAGCGCGTCCTTCTAGAGCACCTTTAAATATTCCTGGAAATGCAATGACATTGTTGACCTGGTTTGGAAAATCAGAGCGGCCAGTACCAATAATTCGTGCACCTGCTTTTTTTGCAATGTCAGGCATAATTTCTGGGATTGGATTTGCCATTGCAAACAAGATAGAATCCTTATTCATGGAAGCAACCATCGTAGCGGTAACAATATTTGGAGCAGAAACACCAATGAAGATATCTGCGCCTATCAGGGCATCGCTTAACGTACCTTCTTTGTTATCCAAATTTGTATAGGATAACATTTCTTTTTGCATCCAGTTTAAGTCTTTTGTAGAATTTGTTAAGATGCCACTACGATCGCAAAGCACTAAATGCTTAAAACCATAGGAAAGTAAAAGTTTTGCAATCGCAATTCCAGCAGAACCAGCACCATTTACTACAACCTTACAGGATTCTTTTTCTTTTCCTACTAACTTTAGAGAATTAATAATTCCAGCTAGTACAACAATAGCAGTCCCATGTTGATCATCATGGAAAACGGGAATATCTAAAAGCTCCTTAAGTCTGCTTTCAATTTCAAAACATCGTGGAGCCGATATGTCTTCTAAGTTGATTCCTCCAAAAGCAGGAGCAATGTTTACAATTGTTTTGATTATTTCTTCGGTATCTTGTGTATCGAGACAGATAGGAAATGCATTTATGCCTCCGAACTCTTTGAAAAGTACGCACTTTCCCTCCATTACAGGCATTGCAGCGTAGGGACCTATGTTGCCAAGCCCAAGGACAGCACTTCCATCAGAAACTACAGCAACAGTATTTGCCTTGATGGTATATTTGTAAACAGCATCTCTATCTTTTGCAATCACCTTGCATGGTTCAGCAACACCAGGTGTATAAGAAAGCGCTAAATCTTCGCTTGTTTTTACCTGACATTTTGGTGTAGTATTTAGTTTCCCATTCCATTCTTCATGAAGGGCAAGAGCCCGTTCAAATGTCGTCATTTTGCATTCTCCTATCATGATTATCTTCTTAAATGAAGTATGATTTTATTAAGCACCAATATTAATGATAACATTATGAAATATGTAAATCAAGGAAAAAAACATTGCATTTTGTAAGTGTAAGTGTATAATTAAAACTAATAACACCCTAGTTATAGAAGCACAAGTCAAAAAGTTCTTTTGCAAATCTGCAAAACGAATCCGTGATAAAAGGAGAAAATATGAGTAGTAATTACGAAACCCTGTCTCTGACAGAGCTAAAGGTAATTGCCAAGGAAAAAGGTTTGAAGAATGTTTCTGCGTTAAGAAAACAGGAATTAATCGGGCAACTCCAAGGCATAGAGGAAACGCCGACCCCAAAAGAAATAGTAAAAAGTGCCCAGGAAGTGGGTTTGAAAAAAGATGTAAAAGAAAAAGATGCATCTGCAGATATAGAGCAATTGGATAGTGGAGAAAGGAAAGAAGGAATTCTTGAAGTACTTCCAGACGGCTATGGTTTTATTCGATGTGACAATTATCTGCCAGGTGAAAATGATGTTTATGTATCACCAGCACAAATACGTCGTTTTAATTTAAAAACGGGTGATATTGTAGTTGGAAACATTAGAATTAAAAATCAAAATGAAAAGTTTAGTGCCCTGCTTTTTGTAAAAAGTGTAAATGGGTTTCATCCTTCTGAGGCACAACGTCGTAAAAAATTTGAGGAATTAACACCTGTTTTTCCAAATAGCAGGATACACTTAGAAACTCCAGGATGCAGTGTTGGTATGAGAATGATGGATTTAGTATCTCCAATCGGTAAAGGGCAAAGAGGAATGATTGTATCACCGCCGAAAGCAGGAAAGACAACCTTATTAAAACAGGTGGCTAAGGCAATTACAAAGAATCATTCGGAGATGAATTTGATTATTTTGTTAATTGATGAGCGACCAGAAGAAGTCACCGATATAAAAGAATCCATTGAAGGGAAAAATGTAGAAGTCATTTATTCTACCTTTGATGAATTGCCAGAAAACCATAAACGTGTTTCAGAAATGGTAATTGAGCGGGCGAGACGTTTGGTCGAACATAAAAAAGATGTAGTTATCTTGTTGGATAGTATTACAAGACTTGCACGAGCATATAACTTAACGGTACAGGCAAGTGGAAGAACGTTGTCAGGAGGGCTAGATCCAGCGGCACTCCATATGCCAAAGAAGTTTTTTGGCGCAGCTAGAAATATGAGAGAAGGCGGAAGTTTGACGATATTGGCAACTGCTTTAGTGGAAACTGGAAGCCGAATGGATGATGTTGTATTTGAAGAGTTCAAAGGTACTGGTAATATGGAATTGGTTTTGGATCGAAGTTTATCGGAAAAACGGATTTTTCCTGCAATTGATTTAATGAAATCAAGCACGCGTAGAGACGATTTACTTTTGAACCAAGAAGAAGCGGAAGCGAATCTTTTGATGCATAAGGCATTAAGTGGATTGCGTTCAGAGGAAGCATTGGAGCGAATCATTGATATGTTTGTAAAAACAAAGAACAATGAAGAGTTTGTCCAGACCGTTCGCAAGGTAAAGATTATAGGATAAAACACTTGCTTTTTCGATGGATATATGATATAGTTAAAAAGCTGTTTATATAATAAACGACACGATCGGTTGGGACCGATAAATTATCAGTGAGGTGAAAAAAATGAAGCAAGGAATACATCCAGATTATTATCAAGCAAAAGTTGCATGTAACTGTGGAAATGAATTTGTAACAGGATCTACAAGCAAGGAAATCCACGTTGAAATTTGTTCGAAATGTCATTCGTTCTATACAGGACAACAAAAAGCTGCTAAAGCTCGTGGTGCTATTGACAAGTTTAATCGTAGATATGGTTTAAATCAAGACAACGAATAAGTCGAATTTAGGTTGAGGTTGCTTTTAATCTCAACCTTTTTCTTCATTATATGGAAGGAGCATACTATGAAATCGTCAGGAATTGGGGGACAGGCTGTCATCGAGGGAGTAATGATGAAAAATCAAGATGTATATGCCATAGCAGTTCGAAAACCAGATAAAACAATTGAAGTGAAAAATGAAGAATACGAAAGTATTCAGAAAAGACACCCACTTATGAAACTTCCTATTATTCGTGGTATGGTTTCTTTTATTGAATCAATGGTAATTGGGATGAAAACTTTAACATATTCGGCAAGCTTTTATGAGGAAGAGGAAGTAAAACCAACAAAAATAGAAGAAACATTTGGAAAAATATTTAAAGAAAAAGCAGAATCGGTTGTTATGGGGGCAACAGTTGTTTTTTCTATTATACTTGCAGTTGCAATTTTTATGATATTACCGTTTTTCCTAGCAGAAATTTTTAATAAAATGGTGGATAATGCAACCTTGCTTGCATTAATTGAAGGATTGATTCGGATTACTATTTTTATTGCATATGTAATTGGAATCTCGTTTATGCAGGATATTAAAAGGGTATTTATGTACCATGGTGCGGAACACAAGACAATCAATTGTGTGGAACATGGATTACCACTTACCGTTAAAAATGTAAAAAAACAATCCAAGAGCCATAAGCGTTGTGGAACGAGTTTTTTATTTATTGTTATGTTTGTTAGTATTATCTTTTTTATGGTTATTCGAATGGATAATATATGGCTTCGCATGGTATGCCGTATTTTATTAGTACCTATTATTGCGGGAATTTCTTATGAATTTATACGGCTGGCAGGCAATAGTGAATCTAAGGTGGTCGATATATTGAGTAAACCTGGATTGTGGTTACAGGCTTTGACAACAAGAGAACCTGATGATTCTATGATTGAAGTAGCAATTGCTTCTGTAGATGCAGTTTTTGATTGGAAAGAGTATCAGGAAAAAGTAAAAACAGAGCCTATTGACTCAAAGGTTGAAGCTAGTATCAATACGGTTGCAATGAAAAATTCGAAAATGCAAGAAAAAACAGTCGAATCAGAATTGGCAGTAGCAAAAGAAAATATTAAAGCAATTAAAAATAAAGTGAAATCAATTGAGCCATATCAAGTTGCGGCAGGCGTTTTAGATGATGAAGATGATGAAATATTGAATGCACTTGATAAATATTTTGTATTTGAAGAAAAGAAAAAGGAACCATGATGAATATGAAACAATTACTTCAGGCTGGGGAAGATTTGCTTTCTCAGTCTGAAATTGCGGAATCAAAAATAGATGCTTGGTATCTCATGGAATTTTGCTTCCATTTGGATCGGGTATCTTTTTGGCTTAATCAAGCAAAACTGGTAGAAGAAGAGGAAGTAAAGCAATATCTAGGACTTATAAAATTGCGATGTGAGCATATACCACTTCAATATATTACGGGAAATCAAGAATTTATGGGACTCATGTTTCATGTCAATGAGCATGTATTGATTCCAAGGCAGGATACAGAATGCCTAGTAGAAAAGGTTATGACTTGTTCAAAGAATAAGAAAATTCTTGACATGTGTACTGGATCAGGCTGTATTGCAATTAGTCTTCAAAAGCTTGGGCAAGCAAGAGAGACGTGTGGAGTTGATATTTCAGAAGATGCTTTAATGGTTGCAAAAGAAAATGCAATTGCAAACGAGGTGGAAGTAAACTGGATAAAGAGCGATTTGTTTGCCTTTGTTCCTGAAAAATATGATATAATAGTATCAAATCCACCTTATATAGAGAGCAAAGTAATAAAGGAGCTTATGCCAGAGGTTCGCTTACATGAACCAATGCAGGCACTTGATGGTAAAGAAAATGGCTTGTTTTTTTATCAAGCAATAATAGAACAAGCGAAAACGTATCTTAATAAAGATGGTAGAATATTCTTTGAGATAGGTTATAATCAAGGAGAAGATGTAAAAAAAATATTAGAAAAAGCTGATTTTACAGATATCGATATAATAAAAGACCTGTGTGGACTCGATCGAGTAGTATGCGGCAAAAGTTAAAGATAGTGGAGGATAAAAATGTTTGATAAGTTAGAGGATATATTAATTCGCTTTGAAGAAATTCTAAGTGAACTTCAAGAACCGAGCTGTATTAACAATCAGGAAAGATTTCGTAAATTGATGAAGGAACAGACGGACTTGAGTTTAATTGTAGAAAAATACAAGGAATATAAGCAAGCAAAAGCTGGAATAGAAGATAGTTTGTTTATTTTAGATGAAGAAAATGATGAAGAAATGCGAGAATTAGCAAAGGAAGAGTTAAGTGATTGTAAGGCGAATTTAGTGCAGATAGAAAGTGATTTAAAAATTCTTTTACTTCCAAAAGATCCAAATGATGAAAAGAATGTTATCGTTGAAATTCGTGGAGGTGCAGGTGGTGATGAAGCGGCACTTTTTGCAGCTGAATTATTTCGTATGTATTCCCGATATTCAGAACGAAATCGATGGAAAGTCGATATGATGAATTTAAATGAAAATGGAATTGGTGGGTTTAAAGAAGTAGTATTTATGATTGCTGGAAGTGGAGCATATTCTAAATTAAAATATGAAAGTGGAGTACATCGTGTGCAGCGTATACCAGTAACAGAGTCAGGTGGGCGAATCCACACATCTACTGCAACGGTTGCTATTATGCCAGAGGCAGAAGAAGTGGATGTACAATTGGATATGAATGACTGTAAGTTTGATGTATTTCGTGCATCTGGAAATGGTGGACAGTGTGTTAATACAACTGATTCTGCGGTTCGTTTAACACATATACCAACAGGAATTGTGATTTCTTGTCAAGATGAAAAATCACAGCTTAAAAATAAGGATAAAGCACTTAAAGTACTTCGATCAAAATTGTTTGAATTAGAGCAGCAAAAAGCACATGATGCAGAAGCAGAATCAAGAAGAAGTCAGGTCGGAACCGGTGATCGTTCCGAAAAAATTCGTACTTATAATTTTCCACAAGGAAGAGTAACGGATCATAGAATTAAATTTACATCGCATCGCTTGGATGAAATACTAGATGGTGATTTGAGTGAAGTAATCGATAGTTTAACAGCAGCAGATCAAACGGCAAAGCTTAGCAAAATGCAAAACAATGACTAACTGATCATAGGAGGCGTAAAAAGATATGTTTCATATAGGGAAGAGAACACTGACTACAACTCAGATTATTGCGGTTGGTTTTCTCGCAGCGATTATTATCGGGACGATATTATTATGTTTACCAATATCTTCTAAGGCAAGAACTTGGACACCACTTATTGATTCAGTATTTATGGCAACGACTTCAATCTGTGTTACAGGTTTGGTAACGGTTACAACGGTGGAACATTGGAGCTTATTTGGTCAGGCAGTGATCTTATTATTAATTCAGTTTGGTGGGTTGGGTGTAGTAACATTTACCACAACTATGCTTTTGATATTACGAAAACGAATTACACTAACCGAACGCCTTTTGATTCAAGATGCATATAATCTGAATACGTTACGAGGTCTTGTACGACTGACAAAGCGAATCGTAAAGGCAACGTTAATGCTAGAGGGAATTGGTGCATTATTTTTAGCAATTCAGTTTATTCCAGATTATACTTTTTTTCCTGGAGTATGGAAAGCCGTATTTATTTCCGTATCCGCTATGTGTAATGCGGGAATTGATTTGATTGGTAGTTATAGTCTAGTTCCATATCAGGGAAATATTTTAGTGAATTTTACGGTTATTACTCTTATTGTATTGGGCGGTATTGGCTTTCCTGTGTGGTGGGACGTGGTCGCACAAATAAAGGAAAGAAGACAAAAAAAAACCATGTGTTCGCCTAAAAAGTTCTTTTCTAAGTTAACACTACATTCAAAAGTAGTAATTGCTGTTTCTTTAATTTTGATTTTGGGTGGAATGCTCTTGGTTTTTTTATTAGAATATTCCAATCCCAACACGTTAGGATCAATGCCACTGTGGAAAAAATTAATGGCTTCTCTTTTTCAGTCCGTAACAACAAGAACCGCAGGATTTTTAACGGTTCCACAAGAAAGCATGCGAAACACGACCTCCTTTATTTGTATGATTTTGATGTTCATTGGAGGGTCTCCATCGGGTACAGCGGGTGGTGTAAAAACTGTGACCGTAGCAATGATTATCCTTTCGGCATACTGTATAATTAAAGGAAGGGAAGATACAGAAATTTTTCATAGAAAAGTGCCAAGCGGTATTGTTAGAAAAAGCTTGGCTGTCGTTATAATTAGTTCGGGAGTCCTGATTACAGCTACTACCTTACTATCTATAACTGAAAATGCACAGTTTATAGATGTTTTTTATGAGACAACCTCTGCTCTTGCAACGGTAGGATTATCAAGAGGTCTTACTGGAAATTTAACATTTCTTGGCAAAATTATAATTATAGTTACGATGTATGTTGGACGAATCGGTCCAATTTCCCTTGCATTATTTTTTAATACGAGTAAAAAAGCAAAAAATAGAAGCCTTCCAGAGGGAAAAATAATGGTAGGATAGGAAAGAGGAGTGAAAATGAAAAATAAAGAATTTGTAGTGTTTGGGTTAGGACGATTTGGAAAAAGTGTGGCAATTACATTAGCAGAAAGTGGATGTGAAGTGCTTGTTGTTGATAATAATGAAGATAAAATTCATGATATAGCAGATATTGTTACGTATGCAGTGAAGGCGGATGTTACGGATGCAGAAACGTTATCTTCTCTAGGAATTGGTAATTTTGATGGAGCGGTTATTGCAATAGGTGAACATTTAGAAGCAAGTGTGCTAGGAACTATTTTAGTAAAAGAAATGGGAATTCCGTTTGTACTTGCAAAGGTTCAGACAGAGACACAGGCAAAAGTGCTTATGAAGGTAGGAGCAGATAAAGTTGTTTTTCCAGAAAAAGAAACAGGAATTCGTATTGCAAATAAGTTAATTCATGGAAATTTCTTTGATGCCGTTGAATTATCATCTACCTATAGCTTGATGGAAATTAATTCGAAAGCAGAGTGGGATGGACATACGTTAAAAGAGTTGGATGTAAGAAAAAAATATGATATTAATGTTATTGGTATAAAAAATGATGGTAAATTGAACATAAATCCATTGCCAGATCAAAAACTATCTCGTAATGATGTATTAGTAGTAATTGGAGAAAACGAGCAGTTAACTAAGCTTCAAAGCGAAAAGTAGAGGAATTATATGATTAGCAGTGCAAGCAATACGCAGATAAAAGAGATTCAAAAACTTCAAAAAAAAGCAAAGCTTCGAAATTCAACGCTGACCTTTGTTGTAGAAGGTAAAAAGATGGTAGAAGAAGCAAGGAATCGAATTCTTAAGGTGTATATTTCTGAGAGTTATTATAAAGAAGATTGCATGAAAACAACGGTTTTAAATCAAGATATGGTTGAAATTGTGGAAGATAAGATTTTTCGAGAGATATCTGAGACGATAACGCCTCAAGGGATTTTGGCGATTGTTCGGATGCCACAATATAATTTAGAAAAATTTCTTTCGATGGAACATCCATTTTTTATGCTATTAGAGGATTTACGTGATCCAGGCAATTTAGGTACAATTCTACGTACAGCAGAAGGTGCCGGAGTTGATGGTGTTATATTGAGTAAGGATTCGGTTGATTTATTCAATCCTAAAGTAGTGCGTTCTACCATGGGATCCATTTTCCGTATGCCATTTTTGTATGTGGAAGATTTTCATAAAACACTTAAAATATTACAAAAAAATGGTGTGGCATTGTATGCTACAGATTTGAATGGTAATAATTATTTTAATATGGAAAGCTATGAAGACAGCTGTGGAATTATTATTGGGAACGAGGCAAATGGTATTACGAAAGAAACCAAGTTAATAGCAGATTGTTTGGTGAAAATACCAATGGAGGGAAAGGTAGAGTCCTTGAATGCGGCGATTGCAGCTGCATTAATGATGTATGAAGTATATGGACAACGGAGAGAAAAGTAGTAGGAGGGTCTGAGTGAATACAGGAGTTGTTTTGGTTGCTGCCAATATGCAGTCAAAAGATATAGGTTTTGTTCCGCTTCTGGAGGTGGGTTCTATTTCTATCGTTGAGCGAGTTGTTGCAACGTTTTATCAGGCTGGGGTAAATAAAATTGTCCTAGTAACAGGAGAGCAAGCTGACCAGGTAGAAAAACAAGTAGCACATATGGGAGTGATTTGCCTTCGTGATGAAAATTATCAGCAAGCAGATATGTTGCGAACTGCTAAAATAGGATTTACATATTTGGAGCATATTTGTGATCGAATTGCATTTTGTCCGGTTGATATTCCTATGTTTACAGTAAACACGGTAAATAAGCTGATGAATGCACCAGAACAAGTTATTTGTCCGTCTTATCAAGGGATAGGAGGGCATCCGCTTGTAATGAATGCATCGATTGTTCCATTTATATTAAAATATGAAGGAACAGGTGGAATAGCGGCAGCAATCAAGACAAGTGGATTTGAAAAGAGTTGGTTGGATGTTGATGATGAAGGAACAATGATTGATATTAGCAAACGAGCGGTGTCAAGTGAATTGATTGCGGCACATAAGAAGCAGATGTTACATCCATCTCTTAAAATATCGATAGCAAAAGAACAGGTTTTTTTTGGACCTGGAACGGAACAATTGCTTGATTTAATAGAGAATACCGGTTCTGTTCGTAGTGCCTGTCAACTGATGCATATCTCATACAGTAAAGGTTGGAAAATGATACGATTAATGGAAGAACAGTGGGGACATCCGATTGTTGAGAGAAAACAAGGTGGAGTTTCAGGAGGAAGTTCTTTTTTGACAGAAGAAGGAAAAAATTTAATGTATCGCTACAAATCCTTTCAAAAAGAAGTGAAAGAAAAAACAAATGAAATTTTTGAACAGTATTTTTAAACGTTTTTTTCAGAAAAAACAAATAAATAAAAATAGTTTGCTATTACAAAAAAATATTGCAGCAGCAAATTATTTTTTTGCTTACGACTTGTTTTAAAATACAAGTCGGTGTATAATTCTAATATCAATTACAAAAGGAGATTATAGTATGATGAAAAAAAGAGTATTAGCAATGATTGGTTTTGTTTTACTAATTGCACTATCCCTTACTGCTTGTAAAAGTAAGACAGTGGATAAAACGGATAGTGACAAAGCACAAACAAAAGAAACTACACAGGAAACACCGAGTGAGGAAACAGATGATACCGTACAAACACAGGAGCCAGTTACTATTTTAGTTGCTGCTGCGGCAAGTTTACAGTATTCTTATACCGATGAGTTGATACCATTGTTTAAAGAAGAATATCCTAACATAACGGTAGAAGGAACGTATGATAGTTCTGGAAAATTACAGACACAAATTGAGGAAGGGTTAGAAGCAGATGTTTTTATGTCAGCATCAAAAAAACAGATGAATGCTTTAACAGAAGAGGGCTTAATTGATAATGAGTCTGTAGTTGACCTATTGGAAAATAAGATTGTTTTAATTACTGGAAAAGATAATAAAGATTCCTTAACTGCATTTGAAGATATCACAAAAGCTAATACGATAGCAATTGGAGATCCAGAAAGTGTTCCAGCGGGACAATATGCAAAAGAAGCATTGACAAATCTTGGTTTGTGGGATAGCGTAGAAGAAAGGGCAAGTTTGGGAACAAATGTAACAGAAGTCCTTAATTGGGTAGCAGAGGGAAGTGCAGATGCTGGAGTTGTATACGCTACAGATGCTGCAACAACACAGGATGTTGCGGTAATAGCACAAGCACCAGAAGGAGCTTTGGAAGCACCCGTCATTTATCCAGTAGGAGTTGCAACAAGTTCATCAAAAAAAGATGCTGCACAGGTTTTTGTGGAATTTCTGCAATCAGATAAAGCATTGGCTATATTTGAAAAATATGGATTTACTCCAAATAAATAGGGAATAGAGGATGGAACGTGGATATATCACCAATACTAATATCAATAAAGACGGCGACGATGTCGATATTTATAACTTTTTTTCTTGGGATATTGGCAGCTAAGTTGGTTGTAAATATCAAGCAAGAGGGAGTAAAGGGTATTCTTGACGGATTACTTACAATGCCGTTGGTATTGCCACCAACGGTAGCCGGATTTTTTTTACTTTTTATATTTGGAGTGAAGAGACCAATTGGGAGATTTTTTGTGGATTGCTTTGGCATAAAAATTGCTTTCTCATGGGGTGCAACGGTATTAGCAGCGGTGATAATCTCTTTTCCACTTATGTATCGCTCTGCAAGAGCAGCGTTTGAGCAGGTTGATGAAAACATACTAGCAGCAGCCAGAACATTAGGAATTTCAGAGTGGAATGTTTTTTGGAAAATTCAACTACCTAATGCACTGCCTGGAGTTGTATCGGGTGGTATTTTAGCCTTTTCAAGAGGCCTTGGGGAATTTGGTGCAACCGCAATGATTGCTGGAAATATGGCAGGCAAAACGAGAACACTTCCACTTGCGGTGTATTCAGCAGTTGCAGCTGGAGATATGAAGACGGCATACCAATATGTATGGATCATAGTAAGTATTTCTTTTGCAGTAGTTGTGGTTATGAATTATTTTTCGGGGAAAGAACGAAGGAAGAGGTAATTTCAAATGGGGTTAGAAGTTAATATTAAAAAACAATTAAAGGAATTTACCTTGGATGTATCGTTTCAAACAGAAAATGCATGTGTAGGAATACTAGGAGCTTCTGGATGTGGGAAAAGTATGACATTGCGTGCGATTGCAGGGGTTATTACACCAGATTATGGAAAAATTATACACAATGATTCTATTTTTTTTGATAGTGAAAAAAGGATAAACCAAAAACCGCAAAAGAGGAGAGTAGGATTTTTATTTCAAAATTATGCATTGTTTCCAAACATGACAGTGGAAGAAAACATTTATGCTGGTCTTTTGAAAAAGACAGAAGAACATACACGGATAGTGAAAGATGCAGTGGAACGTTTCCATCTATCAGGGCTAGAAGGAAGATATCCTAAAATGCTATCTGGTGGGCAGCAACAAAGAGCTGCACTTGCTAGAATATTGGTTTGTAAACCCCAAATCCTCCTATTAGATGAACCATTTTCTGCGCTGGATGCATATTTAAAAGAAGAGTTGCAACTAGAATTGTTGGAACTCTTAAAAGAGTTTAGAGGATGTGCAATACTGGTTACACATGATCGTGATGAAGCCTATAAATTATGCAATCAACTTATGGTAATGGAACATGGGAGTGTAATTGCACATGGCGAATGTAGGGAAATGTTTGCGTCGCCACCTAACTTCCAGACAGCTAGGCTCACTGGTTGTAAAAATATTTCAAAAGCTGTAAAAATAGGAGACTATAAAGTTAGAGCAATTGATTGGAATGTTGAACTTATTGTGTCTGGACCAATATCTGATAACATAAAATATATTGGTATTCGTGCACATGATTTTACTCCGTTTTTGGAACCATTAAGCCAAAATTGTTTTGAATTGGTTCATCCAAAAAAAGTAGAGGGCCCGTTTGAAGAAAATTTGATTTTTCATGCACCAAGCGGAGAAAAAATTTGGTGGAAAATTGAACGAAGGCAAAGTGAAAAAAATGAAAATTTGCCAAATTATTTGTATATAGAACCACAAAATATTATGTTATTGACTGAAGCATAAAAATAAAGAATGAAGTGTGTTTCTTAAGAGAGAAATGCACTTTTTTTAGTTTTTTGGATAATGTGAGTTTCTTATTTCGAATGGGTGTGCTATATTTTATGTATACAGTATTTGTACTTAAGTCAAGGGGAGGTAACGATGGAATTTCGACATGAACGAGTAGTGCTAAATGATGATCTTCCTTTTAAAGTTTTTGAATTTGAGGGCAGAGAGGGAAAATATAAGGTATCTAAACATTGGCATCAATCCATTGAAATTTTTTTTGTCTTAGAAGGAAAAATCAATTTTTTCATTAATTCTGAATTGCATTCATTGGAGGCGGGTCATTTTATTATTGTAAATTCGAATGAAATTCATTCCATTGATTGTCCAACTCCTAATTTCACAATTGTTTTGCAAATTCCAAGAAATCTTTTTGAAGCCTACAATATAGAAGATATTCTTTTTAAAGCAACTATTGAGGAAAATGATAAGCGATTGGTTACTTTGATGAAGAATTTGTATTTCGCATATAAAGCCAAAGAATATGGATATATATTCCATGTATTGAGTCAGTTTTATGAAATTCTACATTTGCTTATTTTAGAGTATCGAGAAGTAGAATTGGATGAAGAGAGAATTAAGCAAAAGAAAAACTTAGAAAAACTTTCTAAAATTACTCGCTATATCAAAGATAATTATAAAGAGGATCTATCCTTAATTAGTGTAGCAGGAACGTTTGGGTTTTCTCCCACCTACTTATCAAGAATATTTCAGAAATATGCAAGTATTAATTATAGAAGTTATGTGTTAAATATACGATTAGATGCTGCATACAAGCAACTTGTAAATACGGATGACTCCATTAGTGAAATTTCCATAAACTGTGGATTTCCTGATAGTAGGAGCTTTTCCAAGGCCTTTCAAAAACGATTTTCAATTTTGCCAAGCCAGTATCGACGTGAAATAAAAAAAAGACAAGAAAGTGCTATTAATTAGATAAGTTTTTGGTAGAAAGAAATGAAGTGATTCAATAAAATGAAGATAGGTAAAAAAACATTTATCAAGGAAAGGAGAAAGGTATGGAAATCAAGAAAATGGAGGATGCTGCTTTCCGACCTTATGGAAGGATTCTTACAAAAGAATATCAAGTGTCCGCCATACTGAACGAGTTAAATGAACGAAAAGCACCAACGGATGCGGTTATTTATCAACCAACCGATGAAAAAATGGAAGCATTAGCAGAAAGCGATGCAATAAAGAACGGTTTGTTTGGGGGTATGCCGATACAAATTGGATACTGCAATGGAACCAATCATCGTTTAGATGCACTAGAGTATCATAGAAATTCAGAAATTGGAGTTGCTGCAACTGATTTGATTTTGTTACTTGGAAAACAGCAAGATGTGCAAGAGGATTTTACGTATGAAACCAGCAAAGTAGAAGCATTTTTTGTTCCGGCAGGACAAGTATATGAACTATATGCGACAACACTCCATTATGCACCGTTAAGTGTGGATGGTGAAGTATTTCGTAATTTAGTTGTATTACCAAGAGATACCAATACAGATCTTGATGGAGCCGTTGGATGTGCATCAGAAGATAAGCTTTTATTTGCAAAGAATAAATGGTTAATTTCTCATAAGGATGCGAAGATTGAAAATAGCTTTGTGGGTCTAGTCGGTGAAAATATTGTACTATAAAAACAAATAAATTATAAATGGAGGAAATAAAATGAATAATATGCCACAAGAAAAAATTGGAATTGTTGCAGTAAGTAGAGACTGTTTCCCAATGACATTATCTGTTTCAAGAAGAAAGGCAGTGGTTTTAGAATATACAAAAAAATTTGGTGAAATATTTGAATGCCCTACCTGTGTGGAAAATGAATTAGACATGAAAAAGGCATTGGCGGAAGTGAAAGAAGCTGGTTGCAATGCAATGGTTGTCTATTTGGGGAATTTTGGTCCAGAAACATCCGAAACGTTATTGGCAAAAGAATTTGATGGACCAGTTATGTTTGTTGCTGCAGCAGAGGAACATGGAGACAATTTGGTTCAAGGCCGTGGTGATGCTTATTGCGGTATGCTAAATGCAAGTTATAACTTAAAACTTCGAGATATCAAAGCCTACATTCCGGAATACCCAGTGGGAACAGCAAGTGAATGTGCAGATATGATTGCAGAATTTGCACCAATTGCACGTGCAGTTATTGGATTGACAAATTTGAAAATTATAGGTTTTGGTCCACGTCCTCAGGACTTTTTAGCATGCAATGCACCAATTAAACAACTTTATAATCTTGGTGTTGAAATAGAAGAAAATTCTGAACTTGACTTGTTTGAAGCATACAAACTACATGACAATGATGAGAGAATTCCAGCTGTTGTAAAAGATATGGAAGCAGATCTTTTAGAAGGAAATTTGAAACCAGAAATTTTGCCTAAGCTTGCGCAATATGAACTTACATTGCTTGATTGGGTAGAAAATCACAAAGGTTCCAGAGAATATGTGGTTATTGCAGGTAAATGTTGGCCGGCATTCCAGACACAATTTGGTTTTGTACCATGTTATGTAAATGGTCGATTGGCAGAAAAAGGAATTCCAGTATCTTGTGAAGTAGATATTTATGGTGCATTAAGTGAATTTATTGGTACGGTAGTAAGTAAAGATACCGTTACGTTATTAGACATTAATAATAGTGTTCCAAGCGACATGTATGAATCAGAAATTAAGAGTAAATTTGACTATACGTTAAAGGACACTTTTATGGGATTCCATTGTGGGAATACGGCATCTTCAAAACTTTCATTTTGTGCAATGAAATATCAAATGATTATGGCAAGAAATTTACCAGAAGAGGTAACACAAGGCACCTTAGAAGGGGATATTATACCAGGCGATATTACGTTCTTCCGTTTACAGAGTACGGCTGATGCAAAACTTCGCGGTTATGTTGCAAATGGAGAAGTTCTTCCTGTAGCAACTCGTTCATTTGGTGCAATTGGTATATTTGCGATACCAGAAATGGGAAGATTTTATCGACATGTTTTAATTGAAGGAAATTACCCACATCATGGTGCGGTTGCTTTTGGTCATTTTGGAAAAGCAATATATGAAGTGTTTAAATATGTAGGTGTAGAGGTAGAGGAAATTGGATTTAATCAACCAAAGGGAATGCTTTATAAAACAGAAAATCCATTCAGCTAAAGGAAGGAGATAACTATGTTATATATCGGTGTTGATTTAGGAACTTCTGCAGTAAAGCTATTATTAATGGATGGCAGCGGAAAAATCGTAAAAATCGTATCCAAAGAATACCCAATTTATTTCCCTAATCCAGGATGGTCAGAGCAAGACCCTAAGGATTGGTGGGAAGCTACGATAGAGGGAATCAAAGAGTTAATAAGTGAAATCGATAAGACTCAAATAGCAGGAATTAGTTTTGGTGGGCAAATGCATGGATTGGTTGCTCTTGATAAGGATGATGTGGTTATTCGTCCAGCAATTCTTTGGAATGATGGACGTACAATGGATGAAACAAATTATCTCAATGAAGTCGTTGGAAAAGAAGCATTATCGAAATATACAGCAAATATTGCGTTTGCAGGTTTTACAGCACCAAAACTTTTATGGATGAAAAAAAATGAACCAAATAATTTTGCTAGGATCGAAAAAATTATGCTTCCAAAAGATTATATTGCATATCGTTTATCAGGTGTGCATTGTACGGATGTTTCGGATGCTTCTGGAATGCTCTTGATGGATGTAGAGAATAAGTCATGGTCAAAGGAAATGATGGAAATCTGTGATGTCAAAGAGGAACAGCTTGCCAAGATATTTGAAAGTTATGATGTGGTAGGTGCAATACTACCAGAACTTGCAGACGAACTTGGACTCTCCAGGCTGGTTAAAATTATAGCAGGTGCTGGAGATAATGCTGCTGCTGCGGTTGGAACTGGAACCGTTGGAAATGGTAAATGTAATATTTCACTAGGAACATCGGGTACTCTCTTTATTTCAAGCGAAAACTTTGCAGTAGATAGTCATAATGCACTTCATGCATTTGCACATGCAGATGGGCATTATCATCTGATGGGCTGTATTTTAAGTGCGGCTTCTTGTAATAAGTGGTGGATGGAAGACATTCTTGATACCGAGGCGTTTGAAAGGGAGCAAAAAGAAATACAGACTTTAGGTGAAAATTCAGTCTTCTATCTTCCATATCTAATGGGGGAACGTTCTCCACATAATGATTCAAAGGCAAGAAGTGCATTTTTTGGTATGTCAATGGATACCAAGCGCACGGATATGACACAGGCAGTATTAGAAGGAGTAGCATTTGCAATACGTGATTCCTACGAAGTTGCAAAGTCTCTTGGACTTGATATCAAAACGACAAGAATTTGCGGTGGCGGTGCAAAAAGTCCTCTTTGGATAAAAATGATGGCTAATATTTTAAATATGAGAGTTGAACTGATTGAAAGTGAGGAAGGACCGGCACTTGGGGGTGCAATCTTAGCTGCAGTTGGTTGTGGTGAATACAAAACAGTAGAAGAGGCCTCAGAAAAGATTGTTAAGGTAGTAAAAACAATTGAACCAGTACCGGAACTTGTAAAAGCATATGAAGATAAGTATCAGATTTTTCGACAGATTTATCCGGCAGTAAAACCAATATTTCAATTGATGTAGAAGAAATTAGTAATTTAAAAAGCAATCCGTAGCTTTTTCACGAAGTGCATAGAAATCCACAATTTTATAGTTGGTACGAGAACATTTCTTTAAGACACCATGTTCACAAAGGGATGCCATACTTCGAAGAAGATGGCGATAACTGGTACCTAACAATTCGGCTATTTCCGTTAGATTTTCTTGGAAGTAGCCGTTTTCATTGGTAGCTTCTATATAGGCACACAAACGATTCTCAATGGTATAGAGCATATTGGTAGTATTATGCTTGGAACTCGTTACAAATTTTTCTGCAATTGTTCGAGCAGTACATTTCATAAAGGTAAGATTTTGATTTAGAGCAAGTTTGCATGCTTTCATAGGAATTCCAATGCAAGTAACGGGAGTTATTGCAGTTACGTTTGTGGTTCCCACCCCATCAAGCATAAGTTCAACATCACCCAAAACGGCACCAGGGTAATAAAAGCTTAGCAATAGCGTTTTTCCATTCGCTTCTGTAATACATACTTTTACTTTTCCCTTAATTAATAAAAGAAGATAAGGAAATCGCTCGCCTTCCAAACAAAGAAATTCTCCTTTTGCAAAAGATAGAAGAACAGCTTCTTGTTTTGTAGGTTCAGGTATATGATATTTGTCTAGCTTCGTCCATTGTTGCTTTAGTAGCTTTTCTAGTTTCAAAGAGAATACCTCCCTTTCGTTTTTATCTAGTGTATCACAATATTATTTTGATTAACATGACAAAAGTCATAGTTGTATTCGAAATTTTTTCGTATGATTAAAAATAGGGAAGGGAGCGTTGAATACAATGTATTATCTTTTAACTATTATAGGTGGGATTTTAACCACCTCTATGATTGCCATAAATGGAGAACTGACCTCTTGGTATGGTGTATATTTAGCAACGGTAATGATCCACTTAATTGGGCTAATTCCATTAAGTGTTATGGTCAAGATAAAGCATGTAAGACTTAAATTGCCCAAAGAACTACCAATATATTATTTTCTGGGTGGTGTGATTGGAGTAGGAACCACTATATGTAATAATATTGCATATGGTGCAATTGGTGTATCTGCAATAATGGCACTAGGATTACTAGGGCAAAGCATTACGTCTATTTTAATTGATGAGTTCGGATTGTTTGGGATGATGAGACGGCGATTTAATAAGAAAAAAATAGTTGGTTTTATTTTTGTTTGTATGGGAATCGTATTGTTAACGATATAGGAGGTAAGAAAAATGATAGTTGCGATTATTGTATCTTTGTTAGCTGGCTGTACCATTGTTTTAGCACGTACTGTAAATGCAAGACTTGCAGTAGAAACTAGCCTTTCGACCAGCACGTTTTATAACTTTTTATTTGGATTTATGACATCAGTAATCGTGTTATTTATTTACGGGAGAGAAGATATTTCTAATGTTGGATTCATGGGGTCCTGTCATTGGTGGGGATATTTAGGAGGAATAATTGGAATATTCGTTGTCTTTATTTTAAACTTAAATGTAACTAAAATTTCTTCATTTTATATGACATTACTGCTCTTTGTCGGTCAAGTCTTTATGGGAATTCTATTGGATATTTTGTTAACACATTCATTTTCATTGCAACAAATGCTAGGAGGAGTATTCGTTTTACTTGGAATTTGTATTAACTTATATTTTGATAAAGTGGAGGGTGTAGATAGTAACCATAAGAGTATAGAGATACTTGACATGAAAAAAATGTAGTATCATAATTAGTAATAAGAAATTGTTTCACAGAAGGAAAGAAGGAATTGAAATGTTAGATTACTTAATTAAAGGCGGCTTGATTGTGGATGGTACTGGGAAAAAACCATACGTTGGAGATGTAGGAGTAAAAAATGGGAAAATTGCTTCAATAGGATGTTCATTAAATGAAGATACAAAAAAAGTAATTCAAGCAAAGGGAAAATATGTAACACCTGGATTTATTGATGTACATCGTCATGCCGATGCGAACGTGTTCTTGCCACAATTTGGAGAAATAGAGGTAAGGCAGGGGCTAACGACGATTGTAAATGGTAATTGTGGGCTCAGTATTATACCTTGTCCCAAGGAACGTAAGGAAGAGATCTTTGATTTTTTAAAAGCAATCATTGGGGAAGTAACGTGTAACGATTCATTTGAAGATTATGCCTCTTATATGCAAGCATTAAGAAAGCAAAAGCTTCCAATTAATGTGGGAATGCTATTAGGTGATGGAACGGTGCGAGCAGCAGTAAAAGGATACGATACAGGAAAATTAAGCAAGCAGGAGTTAGAAAAAGCAAGAGCCTATATTAGTGATTCGTTAGAAGCAGGGGCACTTGGAGTGAGTCTTGGTATTGTGTATGCTCCAGAATACAATTACAATTTGGATGATTTTGTAGAGGTACTTCAACCAATGAAAAAGTTTAATGTCCCATTGGTAACGCATATCCGAGGGGAAGGTGATATATTTAAAGAGTCCATAGAAGAAGTGATAGAGATTGCTAGAAGATTAAATGTACCGTTACATATCAGTCATTTAAAATGTATCGGAAAGAGAAACTGGGGACATGGTGTGGATACGGTATTATCTTTAATTGAGAATGCCCGCCTGCAAGGGATGGATGTGACTTGCGATGTATATCCGTACACAGCAGGTTCTACCCAACTAATTCAAGTCCTTCCACCACAATATTTAGAAGGTGGTTTTCATGAAATTACAAAACGCCTGCAAGACCAGGAGCAAAGAGAAAATCTGACACATATTTTAAAATCTCCATCTGCTACATTTGAAAACTTAGTTTCATCAATCGGATGGGAAAATATCCGTGTTACAACCGTGCAAACAGAAAAGAATAAGGTATTTGTAGGAAAGTCAATCGAAGAGATTGCAAGGATTCAAAAGAAAGATTCATATGAGTGTGCATATGATTTGCTCATTGAAGAAAATTGTAATGTCGCAATGATAGACTTTATTACGGCGGAAGAAGATATAAAGAAGATAATGAAATATCCATTTACCAATATTATCTCAGATAGTGTGTATCCAACTGGAGGAGTACCCCATCCAAGAATGTATGGAACTTTCCCGAAAATCTTGGAAAAATATGTTAGAGAGGAAGCAGTTCTTCCTATAGAAGAAGCAGTTTATAAGATGACAGGACTACCAGCAAAACTGTATCAGATGAATCAAAAAGGAGAGGTTAAACAGGGAATGGATGCAGATCTTTTGATTTTTGACTTGAATAAAATCACAACAAAAGCAAATTATGATAATCCAAGATGCCTTGCCACAGGGTTTTCCTATATTTTTGTCAATGGATCATTAGCGGTTAAGGATGATGTATATTTAAATACGAAAACAGGACAGGTATTGTCAATGAACGAGGAAATGGATTAATTATAACGCTTTTCTTAACTTTTACAAGAATGCATTGTCTGCGACGTGTATTTGTACTATAATAAAAGCAGACATAGCGAAAGATTTGGAGGATGGATATGGGAGATCAATTAAGGAACGTATTTCGACCAACAAATTGTAAAAAGTGCAATGAAAGATATACATACAAAGCTTTGGGGGAATATGAGTGTCCAAAGTGTGGATATATTGAACTTGATGAGTACGGTAAGATTAGAAAGTATCTGGAAGAAAAAGGGCCACAGCCAGCCATAAATATTTCAAATGCAACAAAAATTCCAGTATCTGTCATTGATCAGTATTTAAGAGAGGGAAGACTGGAGATTCCTGAAGGTTCAGAGATTTTTATTCAATGTGAAATTTGCAAAGCTGAAATTCGTTTTGGAAGATACTGTCCTTCTTGTGCTTCTAAATTGACAAAAGAATTTAAAAGTGCTTTGATGCCATCCGAAATAGGAGAAGTGCCGAAGAAAATGCAGGGTAAGATGCACTTCTTTAATAATGAAAAACCTTTAAAAATCAGTACACGTAAATGAGGTTGGGTTCATGAAGAACGAACAAGATGTCGGAAAAAAAGAAATAGAAGATGCCAAGAAAAAAGCGGAAGATATTGTAAAAGAAGCCGAAGAATACGCAAGGGAAGTACAGGGCGCCTCGCTTTTATACGTGGATGATATGTTGGTAGAAGTGAGCCTTGCAGCAAAGAGGGCAAAAGAAAGTATTCGCATTATTATGCAACAAGCAATGGAAGATTTTGATCAAAAAATTGACATAATTGAAAGCAATCAAAAAGAATTATTAGAAGATTTGCGCGAACTTTCGGAAAATGGCACAAGACCAATCAAAAAAGCGATGTATGAAATTAAAATAGATGAGGCGTATATCCCGAAGAAAGCATATGATATAAAAATAAATGACGGGATAGAAAAGCGAATTGAATCCATTAAATCACAAAAACAACCAATTCAAATAAAAATAGCCGATGAGTGGAAAGATCGAATCCAAGATATGATAGAAGAGGATAAAAAATGTAGTGAGGTAACAATACAAGAAAAAACAGAAGACGAAGTGGCAGATGGGTTTCAATCAACTGATTTTGATTTGGATGAGGAATATTTTAATTGGTTAGAGAAAAAAGATGATTTTAAACAATTATAAAAAGCAAAACTCGAGTCAGTTGCTACTCGAGTTTTGCTATTATTTTTATAAAATAAAGTGTTAACTAGTTGTGATTTGCATCCTCTTTTGGCAAAACAAGATTTAGAACAATTGCTACAATTGCAGCTGGAACAATACCAGAACCACCAAAAATTAACTGTATACTTTGTGGAAGACTTCCAATCGCTGCGGTATTTGATCCAATACCATATCCTAAACCAAGAGCAACGGAAATGATCGTTATGTTTCTTGTATTAATAGCTTCTTTTGTAATAAGCTGAATACCACTTACAACGATAGAAGCAAACATCATGACAGCAGCACCACCCAAGACGCTTTGTGGCATAATGGAGATAAGAGCGGCTAATTTTGGAAATAAGCCACATGCAATCAAGAAAATTGCACCAGTGGAGATTGCGAATAAATTCACAACCTTAGTCATACCTACAAGTCCAACATTTTGGCTAAAGGATGTATTTGGCAGAACACCAAATATAGCTGCAAACGAAGAACCAAGACCATCGCAGATAACACCGCCAGACAATTCACGATCGCTTGCTTCACGAGAAAGGCCGCCTTCTGTAATACCAGAAATATCTCCAATTGTTTCTACTGCAGTCACAATAAACATGATGCAAATTGGAATAATTGCTTTTAAATCAAAGACTGGCTTAACTGGAAGTAATTTTGGAATGGAAAACCAGGATGCATTAGCAACGTTTGACCAATTTAAAACCCACGCTTTCGTTACGGTAGAAACCTCAGAAGTTGTAGGGTCTGTGTATTGGAAAGTAGTAGGTAGTACAAGGCCCATAAGAGCTGCTACAATATATCCTACAATGATTCCGATTAGGATAGAGGAGAAACTAGTAATTCCCTTTGTGCAGTGTTTAAAGATAATAATTGTAATTAGGACTACAGCACCAAGAAATAGATTTTCCATAGAACCGAAGTCTTTTACTCTGCTTCCACCACCGGCAAATGAATTAATACCGACAGGGATTAGGGAAAGACCAATACTTAATACAACCGTGCCAGTTACAACGGATGGGAAAAATTTACGAAGTGGTTTTAGAAAGAATCCCAAGACACCTTCAAATAAACCACCAATCATAGTGGCTCCCATAATTGCACCATAAGCAAGAATACCGCCGCCCATGACATTAACAACGGAGCTGCATACTCCGATAAATCCAGAACTTGTACCCATTACGATGGGTAATCTTCCACCAACTGGACCAATGCTAAATAATTGAATGAGTGTTACAATACCAGCAATTAACATTGCATTTTGAAGTAAGGATACCTGAAGGTCGGAACCGGCTTCGATGCCACAAGCCGAGGTAATAATAAGAAGTGGAGTTAAGTTGCCGACAAACATCGCTAACACATGTTGTAGGCCAAGTGGAATTGCTTGACTTAGGGGAAGTTTACCCTCCAAAGTCTGTGGGGTTACATACTTTGTTTCTTTACTCATAAAAGTGCCCTCCTAAAATTATGTGATTGTCACAAAAATATTATATAGGAAAAACAATTTTTGGTCAAACTAAAACGCAAATTGATACAAAGATAAATATTATTGCATCAATTTGCGTCTTTTTTATATAAATATAACATTATTTACCAGGATATTTTATAACGGAATCTATATTGAAATTCTTTAGCTTGTCACGTCCTTTTAATCCTTCTAGTTCCATTAAAAAGACAATTTTAACGACTTCGCCGCCCAACTGCTCTACTAATTTTGTGATTGCTTCTATGGTACCGCCAGTAGCAATTAAATCATCAATGATAACTACTTTTTGACCCGGTTTTATGGAATCTTTGTGCATTTCGATTGTAGCGGTTCCATATTCTAAATCGTATTCCATTTCAACTGTTTCACAAGGTAATTTGCCTTTCTTGCGAACAGGAATAAAAGGCTTTCCTAGATTGTAGGCGATTGGTACTCCAAAAATAAAACCTCTTGATTCAGGCCCTAAAACGATATCAAAATCAAGATCTTCTAGAGCCGCTTGCATGGAATCTATTGCTAAGTGTAATCCATCTTTGTCTTGTAAAATACTAGTGACATCCCGAAAAATAATTCCTTTTTCCGGAAAATCGGGAATACTTCTTACATATTCTTCTATTTTCTTCATTGCGTTTACCCTTCCTATGTGTCTGGTTCAATATTACGGACATTCCGCTGACTTGTATATTATACCATTTTAAAGAGAAATAGCAAGTAAAACGAAAGCTTTTGTCATTGAAATCAGAATTAAAGATTGATTTTTTTTTTGAAAAAACCTATAATAGTATGCAATTATATGCAAAAGGATGAATGAGGTGATGATGGTATGGATTATCAGGAAAATGGGACTAAAGGGGAAGCAGTTAAAATTGTCAAAAATGACTATCAACAGCCGATGAAACCAGAGGATTTTACTGATCCAAATATTTTATATGATAAATTAATTGTTGCAATCCGTGGCTATCATCCATCTGCTGACTTGTCACTAATTGAGAAAGCATACGAGTTAGCCTATAATGCACACAAAGATCAGAAGCGTAAATCGGGTGAACCGTATATCATTCATCCACTGTGCGTGTGTTTGATTCTTGCAAGTTTAGAGTTAGACAAAGAAACGATTGTAGCAGGACTTTTACATGATGTGGTAGAAGATACCATAATCACATCTGCCCAAGTGACAAAGATGTTTGGCGAGGAAGTTGCTTTATTAGTGGATGGTGTTACAAAGTTAACGCAAATAAATTATGATGCGGATAAGATTGAGATACAGGCAGAAAATCTAAGAAAAATGTTTCTTGCTATGGCAAAGGATATTCGGGTTATCTTAATAAAGTTGGCAGACCGTTTGCATAATATGCGCACACTTCAATATATGCGTCCAGAAAAGCAAAAAGAGAAGGCGCGCGAGACGATGGATATTTATGCACCGATAGCGCAAAGACTTGGTATTTCGAAGATTAAAATAGAACTGGATGATTTGTCATTAAAATATTTAGAACCAGAAGTATATGTGGACTTGACGGAAAAAATAACAGCTAGGAGAATGGATCGAGAAGATTTTATACAAAGCATCGTAGATGAGGTATCTACGCATATTAAAAATGCGGGAATTGAATCAAAAATAGATGGGCGAGTAAAACACTTTTTTAGCATCTATAAAAAGATGGTAAATCAGAACAAAACATTGGATCAGATTTATGATTTATTTGCAGTTCGTATTATTGTAGATTCAGTAAAGGATTGTTATGCTGCACTTGGTGTGATTCATGAAATGTATAAGCCGATACCAGGGCGTTTCAAAGATTATATTGCAATGCCAAAGCCTAATATGTATCAGTCACTTCATACAACGTTGATTGGACCTAATGGGCAGCCGTTTGAGATACAAATTCGTACATTGGAAATGCATCGAACGGCAGAATATGGAATTGCTGCGCACTGGAAATATAAGGAAGGTGCGGATGGAAGTAAGAATGCAAATAGTGAAGAAGAAAAGTTAAATTGGTTAAAACAGATTTTAGAGTGGCAAAGAGACATGTCTGATAACAAAGAATTCTTAAGTCTTTTAAAAAGTGACCTTGATTTATTTGCAGATAATGTGTATTGTTTTACACCAACTGGAGATGTAAAAAATCTTCCAACAGGATCAACACCAATTGATTTTGCCTATAGTATTCATAGTGCAGTAGGCAATAAGATGGTTGGTGCTCGTGTCAATGGAAAATTAGTGACGATTGATTATGTGATTAAAAATGGGGATCGAATCGAAGTCATGACTTCTCAAAATTCAAAGGGACCGAGTCGCGACTGGTTATCCATGGTTAAAAGTACACAAGCAAAAAATAAGATTAACCAATGGTTTAAAACAGAATTAAAAGAGGATAACATTACAAAAGGTAAAGAGATGTTGAATGCTTATTGTAAGTCAAAAGGAATTGTTCTCAGCGATTATTTAAAACCGGACTATATGGAAACATGCATGAGAAAATATGGTTTCCGGGATTGGGATTCGGTGCTTGCAGCAATTGGTCATGGTGGTTTAAAAGAAGGCCAGATTATGAACCGATTACAAGATGAGTATAATAAAAATATTCGAAGAAAGATTACGGATGAAAAAGTTCTTGAGACGATTTCTGAGGTAAAAGATGCAAGACAGCCAGCTTCAATTGCAAAATCAAAAAGTGGTATTGTTGTAGAGGGAATACATGATGTTGCGGTACGTTTTTCAAAATGTTGCAGTCCTGTTCCGGGTGATGAAATTATAGGATTTGTCACAAGAGGAAGAGGGGTGTCCATACATCGAACCGACTGCATTAATGTCATTAATTTACCAGAAGAAGATAGAGCACGATTGATTGACGCGGAGTGGAGTGCTCCTGCAGATGATGCAAAAAGTGAACTATATGAAGCTGAAATTAAAATTTATGCAATCAATCGAATGGGCATTTTGGCTGAATTATCAAAGACCTTTACGGAAAACAAAATTGATGTTATCTCAATGAATGTAAGAACAAATAAACAAGATTTGGCAACCATATCGATTGGATTTGAAATTCATGGAGTAGAGCAGCTCCATGCATTGGTAAAAAAACTTCGTAGTATAGAAGGTGTAATCGATATAGAAAGGACGTCAGGCTGATGAAAATACAACGTTTAATGTTAGGAATGATTCAAACGAACTGTTATATTGTAAGTGATGAACGTACAAAAGAAGCAATTGTAATTGATCCAGCGGATGAGGCAGAAAAAATCATTGCTTTTTTAAAGGAACATCAGCTATCCTTACAGGCAATTTTGCTAACACATGGACATTTCGATCATATATATGGGACGGAAGATTTAAGAAATTATTTTTCTGTTAAGGTATATGCCAATAATACAGAAAAAGAATTGCTTAAAAATCCAGAGTGGAATTGTTCCAGTCATATAGCAAGAGAAATATCTCTTATTGCGGATGAATGGGTAAACGATGGGGATAAATTAGAATTTGGATCCCTTTCATGTGAAGTAATTGAAACACCAGGACATACGCGAGGCTCTGTATGCTATTATTTTAAATTACAGAATTGTTTATTTAGCGGAGATACTTTGTTTTTAGAGAGTATTGGTAGATCGGATATGCCAACGGGAAACGGTCATCAAATTATTGAATCAGTAAGAACTAAATTAATGCCGTTACCAGATGAAACAAAGGTTTATCCTGGACATGGAGCGGAAACTTCGATTGGGTATGAAAGACGGAATAATCCATATATAAATGAAAACGGTTGGGAGTAAACTTTAATGATTGAAATATTTATGAAGGATTGTTCGTATAACTATGATGTGCAGGCTCTTGTAAAAAGTTTTTATCCACATCAACATATTTACCAAAAAGAGATTACGTTGTTTAAGACTACAGATGCCTTACAAAAAAGTGAAGAAATTGTGCAGATTAAAATTGAACGAAATGATACAAAGATAGGTATTTCATTGTTTCAAAATGGAATACCTATCTTACAGAAAAGCTGCACGGTTTCTACGGAAACAAGTTATAAAAATCAGTTAAAAATTAGATTATATCAGGTATTGTCCGAGCATACGGGAAGATATTTGGATTGGGGAACTCTGACAGGAGTTCGTCCAACCAAGGTTTTTATGGCGTATATGGAAAAACAGAATACATTTCTTGAAGTAAAAAAACAAATGAAACAGTATTATTTATGCTCCGATGAAAAAGTAAATCTTGGCTATCAGATAGCAAAGAAAGAAATGGAGTTATTAGAAGCAATTGATTATAAAAATGGGTATAGTATATATATTGGAATTCCGTTTTGCCCGACTACCTGCCTATATTGTTCCTTTACTTCTTTTTCGATACAAAAGTATGCAAAAAGAGTAGATGAGTATTTAGATGCTTTATTTAAAGAAATTGATTATGCGAGAACTTGTTTTTTAGATAAGCAGTTAATTACAATTTATATTGGAGGAGGTACACCAACTGCACTGAATGAAGGACAACTAGAACGCCTGCTAATAAAAGTGACTGAATCTTTTGATCGCTCCAAAGTGAAAGAATTTACGGTAGAAGCTGGTCGACCAGATAGTATCACATTTGAAAAACTTTGCTTGTTACGCGAATATGGAGTAGATAGAATTTCTATTAATCCTCAGACGATGAAGGATGAAACTTTGACTCGAATAGGGCGAGGTCATACAGTTCTTGAGGTAAATCAAGCTTTTTTGTTGGCAAGAAAAGCAGGACATGTTAATATAAATATGGACTTGATTGCAGGGCTACCTGGTGAGACCTTACAGGATATGGAATATACCTTGGAAGAAATAAGGAAGCTTAGTCCAGATAGTATTACGGTACATTCCCTTGTTACCAAGCGTGCAGCAAGGCTAAATCAAGAAGGAAAAGTCGAAATACCTCAAAATGTAGATGAAATGACAGAACTTGCAAGGAAGTTTGCGGTCAGAAATGGGTATGAACCATATTATATGTATCGACAGAAAAATGCACAAGGAAGTGGAACGGGTGCAAATCAAGAAAATATTGGGTATGCTAAAGAAGGAAAGGCTGGACTCTATAATATTCTTATTATGGAGGAAAAACATACAATTTTAGCGCTTGGAGCTGGAGCTATTACGAAGCTCATATTTCAAGATGAAAATCGAATGGAGCGGATTGAAAATGTAAAGAGTTTGGTGGATTATATCGGAAGAATTGATGAAATGATTGAACGCAAAGCTGCTTTTTTAAGAAAGGAAGGGCTTCATGAATAATGCCTATAGCATATACTCACTGGACAGTGAGGAACTACTAGATGCAATCGAAGAAGATTTGTCTGATGCAATAAAGCATGGAATGCTGGTGAGTAATTTGGCCTCTGCGCTTGCAAGAGAGCTTAACGAATCGGAAGAGTTTATTTGTGAAATGGCAATGGCGGGAATGCTTCATGATATTGGAAAGCTACGATTGAGTAAGTATTTGTATGGAAGAAAAAAAGATACGCTAGTAGTGGAAGAGATGAAGTATATAAGGATGCATCCTACGTTTAGTTATGATATATTAAAAGCAAATGGATTTGAAGAGAGTTTGCAACAAGCGGTTTACCATCACCATGAAAATTATGATGGATCTGGATATCCAGATAATCTAAAGGGAAGGGCAATTCCATGGGGAGCTAGAATCTTGAGAGCTTGCGATGTATTTTCGGCTCTAGTTTCAAAACGACCATATCGAGAAGCGTTTGAAGTTGAGACAGCGATGGAACTAATGATTGATGAAGTGAAAAATTTTGATATGAAGATTTTTTTGGCATTTCAACGCGTTGTTTTTTCAGAACGATTTATTGACATTCAAATGGTTATTGAACGAAATAATGAAAATAGCGTAGAACAGGAAGAGTGGATGGAATTATTTCAATCTATTTTTGAAGAAGGAGAATAGATTGTTTATCATTAAAAGAGGTAGGAAGGAGTAACTATGATTACACAAAGACCAAAAGGAACGCAGGACTGGTACGGAGAAAATATGCATAAGAGAACGGTAATTGAAGCAACTGCGAGGAAGCTTTGCAGAGCCTATAACATAAAAGAAATTATAACACCAGTATTTGAACATACCATATTATTTCAACGAGGCGTAGGAGAAACAACCGACGTCGTTCAAAAAGAGATGTATACCTTTGAGGATAAAGGAAATCGAAGTATTACGTTAAAACCAGAGGGAACGGCAGGTGCCATTCGTGCATATTTAGAGAATAACTTATATGCACAAACGCAACCAACCAAATTATTTTATGTGACACCAGCATTTCGTTATGAGCAGCCACAAAGTGGAAGACTTAGACAGCATCATCAGTTTGGTGTGGAATTTATTGGTTCGAAGAGTCCGCTTGCAGAGGTTGAATTAATTACGTTAATCACTACGTTTATTAAAAAAATTGGATTAAACGATGCAAAACTCCATATAAATAGCATTGGATGTTCGAATTGTAGAAAGACATATAATGAAGCATTGCTTCGATATTTAAGTGAGCATGAAGAAAACTTATGCCCAACATGTCGGGAACGGATGAAAAAAAATCCGCTTCGTGTAATTGACTGCAAAGTGCCATCTTGTAAGGAGATTGTAAAGAATGCACCTCGAACCATTGAATACTTAGATGAGGAATGCGAGGAACACTTTGAAGAATTACAAAGTCTTTTAAATGAGTTGAATATTCCATACGAAATTGATACGGGGATTGTTCGTGGACTCGATTATTATACGAAGACAGTATTTGAATTTGTGAATGAAGAAGGGTTTACGTTGTGTGGAGGCGGACGGTATGACAATTTGGTCAATGAAATTGATGAAAAGCAAAATATTGCGTCGGTTGGATTTGGTATGGGAATTGAACGTATTATTTATTTCCTTGAAAAAGAGGGAATACAACTAGAAGAAGAACCTTCTATCGAATTGTACGTGGGTATTCTTGGAAAAGAAGCGAAAGCAAAAGCATATTCTATTGTAAATACATTGCGTGATGCAGATATTGTCGTAGAGACTGATTATATGGATCGAAGCGTAAAAGCACAGATGAAATTTGCCAATAAAATAGGCGCAAAAAACACCCTGATTCTTGGAGCAAATGAGCTTGAAAAAGGAAAAGCCAGTATCAAAAACATGGAAAGTCATGAGGAAATAGAAGTCGATTTAGAAAAAATTACAGATTATTTTATTAAGAGATAGATAACGGAGGAAAAAGAAATGGCAGAATCAATGCTAGGATTAAAGAGAAGTCATCGATGTGCAGAACTATCCGTCAAAAATGTTGGTGAGGAAGTTACCGTAATGGGATGGGTACAAAAAAGCAGAAATAAAGGCGGTATTATTTTTGTAGATTTAAGAGATCGTTCCGGATTGCTTCAGATTATTTTTGAAGAGAGTGATTGTGGAGCAGAACACTTTCAAAAGGCAGAAAAATTAAGAAGCGAATTTGTAGTTGCTATTACAGGAGAAATATGCAAACGAGAAGGAAATGTAAATGAGAATTTAGCAACCGGTGAAATTGAAGTTCGTGCAACTAGAATTCGTATCCTTTCAGAGGCACAGACACCACCCTTCCCAATTGAAGACGAAAGTAAAACAAAGGAAGAACTTCGATTAAAATATCGTTATTTGGATCTTAGAAGACCTGATTTGCAGAAAAATTTAATCATGAGAAGTAAGGTAGCTACCTTAACACGACAGTTTTTATCCGAGGAAGGATTTTTGGAAATCGAAACACCGATGCTTACGAAGAGTACTCCAGAAGGTGCAAGAGACTATTTAGTGCCTAGTCGTGTTCATACAGGCACCTTTTATGCATTGCCACAATCTCCACAGCTATTTAAGCAGTTATTAATGTGCTCAGGATATGATCGTTATTTTCAAATTGTAAAATGTTTTCGTGATGAAGATTTAAGAGCCGACCGACAGCCAGAATTCACACAAATTGATATGGAATTATCATTTGTTGATATTGATGATGTCATTGATGTAAATGAGCGCTTGCTTCAAAAAATGTTCAAAGAAGTATTAGACGTTGATGTAGAATTACCAATATGGCGAATGACATGGCAAGAAGCAATGGATCGTTTTGGATCTGACAAGCCAGATCTTCGTTTTGGCATGGAGTTAAGGGATGTGTCTGATGTTGTAAAAGAGTGTAACTTTGTCGTATTTACTGGTGCGCTTACCAATGGTGGAAGTGTTCGTGGAATCAATGCGACTGGGCAGGGTGCAATGCCAAGAAAAAAAATTGATGCTTTGGTTGAATTTGCAAAGGGTTATGGAGCAAAAGGACTTGCTTATTTATGCATCAATGAAGATGGTAGTTATAAATCTTCTTTTTCTAAGTTTATGACGCAAGAAGAATTAAACGCACTTGTAGAAGCTATGGATGGTAAAGCGGGTGATTTATTATTATTTGCAGCAGATAAAAATAAAGTGGTGTATGATGTGCTTGGCGCACTACGCGTAGAAATAGCTAGTCAGCTTGGATTATTAAACAAGAGTGATTATAAATTTCTTTGGGTTACAGAGTTTCCATTGCTAGAATGGTCAGAGGAGCAAAACCGATTTACGGCAATGCATCATCCGTTTACCATGCCGATGGAAGAAGATTTACCATTGCTTGATACGCAACCTGGAAAAGTTCGAGCAAAAGCATACGATATTGTGCTAAACGGTACCGAGTTAGGTGGCGGTTCTGTCCGTATCTTCCAAAATGACATACAAGAAAAAATGTTTGAAATTCTTGGATTTACGAAAGAAGAGGCATATGATCGATTTGGATTCTTATTAAATGCATTTAAATATGGGGTTCCCCCACATGCAGGACTCGCATTTGGTTTGGATCGTTTGATTATGCTTATGGCAAAGCAAGATAGTATACGTGATGTAATTGCATTTCCTAAGGTGAAAGATGCCTCATGTCTCATGACAGATGCTCCTAATGTGGTGGATAAAAAACAATTGGATGAGCTTGGTTTAGAGGTGGAAAAACAAAAATAAATAGTATTTGACATATACTTCTAATAATGGTATTATGAATTTGTTACATTAAAGTAATGATTTTTATAATTTGGAGGAACAACACAATGAGTAAAGGTACTGTAAAATGGTTTAATAACCAAAAAGGTTACGGATTTATTTCTGATGAAGCTGGAAACGATGTATTCGTTCATTTCTCAGGACTTAACATGGATGGCTACAAGAGCCTCAACGAAGGTGAAGAAGTTGTATTTGATGTAGTTGAAGGCAATAAAGGACCTCAGGCTGCTAACGTAACCAGAGCTTAATTTCAATCAGATTTTTACAGTGTACCTTCTTCTAATATAGATTTTGAATTGTAGTAAAAATAGGTATATAAAGAAATAGGTTATATTGTACGAAACGAGATTAAAACAGAGCTGCCGCACTTGCAGCAAAAGAGCAGTGCGGCGGCTCTGTTTTTTGTTTTCTGAAATGTGAAATTTAAAGAGTTTGTGTTAGAGTTTGTTTGACCGTTTAAATGAGTATGCTCTATTTCGTTCCATAAATACGATCGCCGGCATCACCAAGTCCAGGTAAAATATAACCTAGTTCATTTAGTCTTTCATCCAGAGCTCCAATGTAGATATCAACATCAGGATGATCCTTTTGTAATGCAGCTAATCCTTCTGGAGCAGCAATCAAACAGAGAAAATGAATTCGATGAATTCCACGAGATTTAAGTTGACGAATTGCGGCAATAGCAGAACCACCAGTTGCAAGCATCGGATCAACTACGAAAATTTCTCGTTCAGCAGCATCATGCGGCAGTTTACAAAAGTATTCGACTGGTTCTAAGGTTTCTTCGTTACGATACATACCGATATGACCGACCTTAGCATTTGGAATTAAATTAAGAATACCATCTGCCATGTGTAGACCGGCACGAAGGATTGGAACGATACATAGCTTTTTTCCAGCAATTTCTTTGACGGTTGTTTTAACGAGTGGGGTCTCAATTTCAATATCAGATAAAGGAAGATTGCGCGTTGCTTCATAACAAATAAGCATAGCGACTTCTGCCACCAAATCACGAAATTCTTTTGTAGATGTTTCTTTTACTCGCATAATACCGAGTTTGTGCTGAATTAATGGATGATTCATAACCATAACTTTTGACATTTTTCTACCTCCCAAATGGTTTGATTTTAGTTCAGGAAGTATTATAGCACTATTTTGAGTATTAATCAAAGAAAACATGAAATTTTTGTTGTAAAAAGGGGGATTTTTCTAAAGTAACATTACCTTTCTGATATACTATAATAGATATTATAAAATAATTTTGCATGAATTTTATTGCAAATTAAAAAAGTGCAGAGGAAAAGCCTAGCAGAGGGGGGAGGTAACTACTAGGCCAATTTATGAAAAAAATTATGAAATAAGCAAATGTAATATTATTTTGTTTCTATGGTAATATTATAAAAGGCAGATGTGAGCATAATATGGCGATATTATGAACGTTTTGTTAATAATAAGGAAAGCGAGTGAGACTGTGTTAAGCGTTTTTAAAAAGTTTTTAAAAAAAGAATTAGGGGAGCAACGTTACCAAAAATATTGTCTATCCTATGAAAAATATAAAATAAACCGTAGTTCAAAAAACAGAATGGAGAGTAGTCAGGAAATATATCAAGATTTGTATGACTTTTTAAAAGATCAAGATTTTTTGACACTTCATACGCGGATGGAAAAATTAATTGATTCGATGTGTGAAGCGGTAAATATAAGTAAACATTTTATGCTTGCCTTTCTATTTTATATTGGAGGATCTCTATTTTTGATTATTCAGCAGATTGAGCCAGAAATAATGATTGGAAGTTTATTACTAATGAGTGTTTTATTTATTTACAAAACCTGCGAATTTGTTGTAAATAAATATTGTTATATTGATGCCAATATTATGTTGGTTTATAAATCTGTTTTGGATCATTTATTACAAAAATATGATAAAATTAAATAGAAAAAATTATTTTATCTTGGAAAAAGAAAATTTCATGTTATAATTAACCATAGAAAAATGATACTAGGAGGAACAGGTATGGATTATAAAGAAAAGTATGAAGACTGGTGTAACAATCAATATTTTGATGAAGAAACCAGAGGGGAATTAAAAAACATTGCAGAAAATGATGAAGAAATCAAAGATCGTTTTTATCGTGACCTTGAATTTGGTACAGGTGGACTTCGTGGTGTTATTGGAGCTGGAACAAATCGCATGAATCCATATACGGTTCGTAAAGCAACACAAGGGTTGGCTAATTTTATTATTAAAGAGGGAAAACAGAATATGGGGGTTGCCATTGCTTATGATTCCAGACATTTTTCACCAGAGTTTAGCGATGAAGCAGCTCTTTGTTTAAATGCAAATGGAATTAAAACTTATCGTTTTGAATCGCTTCGTCCAACACCGGAGCTATCATTTGCCGTACGTAAATTGGGTTGTTGCGCAGGCATTGTTGTAACGGCAAGTCATAACCCACCAGAGTATAATGGCTATAAAGTTTACTGGGAAGATGGGGCTCAAGTAACAGCACCCAAAGATACTCAGATTATCGAAAAAGTAAGCGAAGTAACCAACTTTTCTATGGTTAAAACAATGAAAAAATCCGATGCAATAGCAAAAAATCTTTATCATAGTATTGGAGAAGAAATTGATGATGCATATATCGGTGAACTTCATAAATTAGTATTAAGTAAGGATGCAATTCAATCCGTTGCAAATGATTTAACAATTGTATATACACCACTTCATGGTACTGGAAATATTCCCGTTCGACGTATTTTAAAGGAACTTGGGTTCGAAAAAGTATATGTTGTGAAGGAGCAAGAATTACCAGATGGAGATTTTCCAACGGTAAGTTATCCAAACCCGGAAGATAAAAATGCATTTCGATTAGCACTTTCTCTAGCGGAGGAAGTAAAGGCAGATGTTGTATTAGCAACGGATCCAGATGCGGATCGTCTTGGTGTATATGCAAGAAATAGTGAAACGGGTGAATATGAAACGTTTACTGGGAATATGTCTGGATTGCTAATTTGTGAATATGAATTAGAGCGTAAATTGGAATTGGGAATTCTTCCAAAGAACGGTGCGATTGTATCAACCATAGTAACGACAAATATGGCCTTTGCTGTAGCAAAGGAGTATGGAATGCAATTAATTGAAGTGTTGACTGGATTTAAGTATATTGGAGAGCAAATCAAATTATTTGAAGAAACAGGGTCTAATGAATATATTTTTGGATTGGAAGAAAGCTATGGTTGCTTAATTGGAACACATGCAAGGGATAAGGATGCTGTAGTAGCAGTAATGGCTCTTTGCGAAGCGGCAGCTTATTATAAAAATAAAGGGATTACGCTATGGGAACAAATGCTCCATATTTATGAGAAGTATGGTTTTTATAAGGAATCTTTAATGACAATAACCTTGAAGGGGATGGATGGAGCAAATCAAATTAAGCAAATGATGAATGAGATGCGAGAGCACCCTATGACAAAAGCTGCTGGGTTGAACGTACGTAAGGTTAGAGATTATCTGAAACCGGAAGAGACGAAACTCCCATCATCCAATGTACTCTATTTTGAATTAGAAGACGATGCATGGTTTTGTGTGCGCCCTTCGGGAACAGAACCAAAGATTAAATTTTATTTTGGAGTAAAAGGAAATTCGATGGAAGATGCTAAGAAAAAGGCAGAGGAACTAGAAGCTGCGGTACGTTGTGAAGTAGAAAAATAATAAGGCTAGGCTGTTGCAAATGAAAGATTAATTCTTCACATATTGCAACAGCCTTACTTTTGTGAAAATCAAGATAGGAGCGAAATTGAATGAAAAATTTTCATACACATACCTTTCGCTGTAAGCATGCGAAGGGTGATGTTTTTGATTATATTAAGATGGCAAAATTAAAGAATATGACCGAATTGGGATTTTCAGATCACTCACCGTTGCCAGATGGGTGGTGGCTGGATGTTCGGATGGGTCTTGGGGAGCTTGAGGGCTATGTAGATGCAGTTTTAGAGGGGAAAAAGGATAATCCTACTATGCGTATTCTACTTGGTCTGGAATGCGATTATTCGCCGGAATATATTTCTTTTTTTCAGGATATAAAAAAGAAATATGCAATGGACTATTTAATTGGTAGCATCCATGCATTTCCTTTTGAAGGTGAAAAGGTTGGCTGTTTTCAGGAAAAGAAAATTTTTGATGGAAAAATGTTAAAAGCATATGCAGAATCTTTTGTCAAAGCGATGGAGTCTGGAAGTTTTACCTTTATGGCACATCCAGACCTATTTTGCTTGAGTCTTGCTGGATGGAATAAAGAGGCACTAGCAGTGAGTGCATATATGTTAGAGGCAGCAAAAGGATTAAATATGCCATTGGAAATAAATTGTAGCGGCATTCGAAAATCAATGGATATGGGAAAGTTTGAAATTGCGTATCCAAAGAGAGAATTTTGGGAACTAGCCGCACGGTTTGATATTAAAACGATTGTCAACTCAGATGCGCATACACCAGAGTCATTGACGGATAATATGGATGCAGGTTTGTTTTTGCAAAAAGAGTATAATATTGAGGAATTTGTTTTTTAATGATATTCACGATCGAGTGTGAACCCACGGCCTTTTACTTCGTTTACCTGGTTAATTATCATAAATGCATTTGGATCGATGGATTGAACCATGCTATTTAATTTGGAGAGCTCACGGCTTGAAATAATGGTTAATACTACTTTTGTTGCACTACGATAAAAACCAGTCTCCGCATTCATTAAAGTTGAACCGCGGTCTAATTGAAGAATAATCATGGTATTTATTTCTTCATATTTTTTACTTACAATTTTTACTTGTGTTTTTGCGCTTCCGGTTAATAATACTTTATCGAGAACAATGCTGTAGATTAGAACCAATAAAATGCCATATAATGTTTTCTCTTTGCTGGAAAATGCCATTTGTAATAAAAGAATGATAAAGTCAATCATGTAAAGGGAGACAGATACGGGTAACCCTAATTTTTTATTTAAGATAAGGGGTGGAATGTCGAGTCCTCCAGTAGAAGCACCTGCTTTTATTACGATACCAATACCAAAGCCAATCATAAACCCAGCACATACAGTGGCAAGCATTGGATTATTTGTGAAATTACTTAGTCCTTTAATATGCGTTGTAATTGCAAGACAAAGGGGATAAAAGAAGGTGCTAAGTAATGTGGTTATAGCAAATCTTTTTCCGAGAACAACCGCGCCAAGAATAAACAATAGTACGTTGGATAAAAGAATAAAGGTACTAATTGGGATTGGGAAAAAACGTGTTACAACGAGCGAAAGTCCCGTAGTGCCGCCAGTAATAAGGTTGTTTGGTAAAATAAACATTGCAACTGCCAGTGTATAAATGAGATTCCCTAGCAAAATCAAAACTATGTTTTTATAATTGGAATGGATGAGTTGTTTCATAAACTACCTCTGCTTTCTTATTGAGTTATCACTCTGCCATGATAAAGGGCAAAAAATAAAGCATACCTCAAATGGTATGCTATGTTTCTTCGATATGGAGTTGTCAAAATTATAAAATTGCATCGGACAATTCCCCCTTTTAAAGAACAATAATAGCATTATAGCATAAATAAGTAAAGATTTTTTTATACAATGGTGGTATACTATTTTTGATAGTAAAACGAAGTTGGAACGGAGGTAAAATTATGAAATTTAGTGAGATGCCTTACGAAAGAGTCAGTTATGAAGAGGTAGAGGCAAAATATAAGGGTTTAATGGAAGCGTTTCATGAGGCAAAAAGTGGAGAAGAGCAGTTTGAGGTGCATAAAAAACAATATGAAATTAGTGATTGGATCAGTACAAATATTACCATTGCACAGATACATCATGATATTGATACAAGGGATGCGTTTTTTGATAAAGAACAAGCCTATTATGATGAAATTATGCCGAAAATCAGTAATTTAAGTGTAGAATATGCAAAACTTTTATATCATTCTCCTTATAAGGACTTTTTAGAAGAAAAGATTGGTAAGGTAGCATTTAAAAATATTGAAATAAGCTTAAAAGCATTTGATGAAACGTTAATTCCTCTAATGCAAGAAGAAAATGCGTTAACAACGGAATATGATAATTTGCTTGCAGGGGCACAAATTCCTTGGAATGGGGAAGTACTTAACTTATCACTGATGAGAAAATATTTGACAAGCAATGATCGTGATACAAGAAAATGTGCATATGAGGCATATACAAGTTTTTTTGCTGAACATGCACAAAAATTAGATGAGCTGTTTGACAAGCTTGTATGGAATCGGACAAAACAGGCAAGAGAGTTAGGGTATGATAATTATTTAGAACTTGGATATTACCGCATGAACCGTAACTGTTATGACAAAGAAATGATAAGAAAATACCGCGATCAAGTGAAAAAGGATTTTGTTCCTTTTGTTGAAGCATTGCATGAGAAGAGAAGAAAAAGACTGGGTTTAAGTAAACTTTTTTATTTTGACGAGGGAATATATTTTAGGAATGGCAATCCAACTCCAGTTGGCACACCAGAAGAAATTTTAGCAAATGGCCAAAAAATGTATCAAGAGCTTTCTTTGGAAACCAAAGAATTTTTTGACTTTATGATAGAAAACGAATTGTTTGACGTGCTTGGAAGAAAGACAAAAAAAACGGGTGGATATATGACATTTCTTCCGATGTATCATGCACCATTTATCTTTGCAAACTTTAATGGAACGAGTGGTGATGTAGATGTAATAACACATGAATGTGGTCATGCGTTTCAAGGATATATTTCAGGTAAAGATCCGATTCGTGAACATGCTGAAATCACAATGGAAACGGCAGAAGTACATTCTATGTCGATGGAATTTTTTGTAGAGCCTTGGATGAAATTGTTTTTTGAAGATCGAACCCAAGACTATATATCGATGCATTTGGAAGATGCAGCAGCATTTATTCCGTATGGAACAATGGTAGATGAATTTCAACATATCATTTATGAAAATCCTAATATGACTCCGATGGAGCGCCATACTGCATGGAGAAGTCTTGAAAAGGAGTACAAGCCCCATCTTGATTATGAAGGAAATGTATTTTTTGAAAAAGGTGGTTTTTGGCAAAAACAACATCACATTTATGATTATCCGCTTTATTATATTGATTATTGTCTTGCCCAGACGTGTGCATTTCAATATAAAGTAAAAATGGATGAAGATTATAAACGTGCATGGGAAAGTTATTTAAAACTTTGCAAGTTATCAGCAAGTGATTTTTATGTGAATATGATAAAAGAAGTTGGGCTAGATAGTCCATTTGAAGATGGTTGTATGAAACATATTGTTGAAAAACTTTCGGAAAAAATCAAAGAATGAATGATGAGGTAAGCTATGGCAGGTTCAAGTTTTGGAAACTTATTTCGAGTTACAACATGGGGGGAATCACACGGAAAGGGACTTGGAGTCGTTGTAGATGGTTGCCCGGCAGGACTTATGATAGAGGAAGCAACGATTCAAAAATTTTTGGATCGAAGAAAACCAGGAAGTAATCCGTACACAACTACAAGAAAAGAGGGGGATCTAGTCTCTATCCTATCGGGGATATTTGAAGGAAAAACAACAGGAACTCCAATTTCAATGATGGTGATGAATGAGAGCCAACGATCGATGGATTATAATGATATTGCTTCTTATTATCGTCCAGGTCATGCGGATTATACGTTTGATATGAAATATGGATTTAGGGATTATCGAGGAGGAGGACGTTCCTCAGGCCGAGAGACGATAGGAAGGGTATCTGCGGGTGCAATTGCTGAAGCAATTTTAAATGAATTAGGGATTACAGTAACCGCTTATACGAAGTCGATTGGACCTGTCTCGATTGATTATACAAAATGCAACTATAAATCCATTTCTGAAAGTGTATTATATATGCCTGATTTAGAGGCTTCTGTGGCTGCGGAACATTATTTGAAAGAAAAAATGCAACAGATGGATTCTGCTGGTGGAATTGTGGAATGTATTGTAAAAGGAATGCCTGCAGGAATTGGTTCACCTGTTTTTGAAAAATTGGATGCAAATATTGGGAAAGCAATTATGTCAATTGGTGGAGTAAAAGGATTTGAAGTAGGAAGTGGTTTCCAGGCGGCATCCATGTGTGGGTATGAAAGCAATGATTTTTTCAAAGCGAGCACAGAGGGAGCAATTGTAAAAGATAGTAACCATGCAGGTGGAATATTGGGTGGAATTAGTGATGGCTCTGAACTTATATTACGTGCTGCATTTAAACCAACGCCATCCATTGCCAAAAAACAAAATACGGTAAATAAAAATGGAGAAGAAATTGAAATTGAGGTAAAAGGGCGTCATGATCCTATAATTGTACCACGGGCGGTAGTAGTAGTAGAGTCAATGGTTGCAGTGACTTTAGTTGATATGCTTTTTGAAAATATGTCATCTCAGATAGGTTATATCAAGCATTTTTATAGAGATTAACTGTGATACGAATTGCAAAATGACGATTTGTGTCATATATTGATATAAAAAGTAGGAAAGAAGAGAAAAATGCAATACAAAAATTTTGATTATGCTTCGCCAAACTTAAGCGATGATGATACAACGTTGTATGAAACAATGCAAGAAGGAAAAACGCGTCTTGTAATTGATGAAACTACAATTTATGAAGTTGATATTGAGTGCGAGATGTGCAAAAATAGAAATGGATTTTTGGACAGACGAAAATAAAAAAAGGGAGTGCAGTTGCACTTCCCTTTTAAAAAATATTAGCAGAAACCATTACCACCACAGCAGCAAAGAAGAATTATGATCCACATCATTCCACCGCAATCATTACCACCACAGCCACTGCCACCACAGCTATTGCCAAATCCGCCGCCACCACAGCAGCATAACAAAAGGATGATCCAAATGCAATTGTTTCCCATTCCGACATCATTACCTCCACAACCGCAGTTTGTAGTTGTTAAATCACTCATATATTGCCTCCTAAAAATATTTACATTGTATTGTATGTGGGAGTGCTTGCCAATGTTCAAAATTTTTAATATAATAATAATTTAATTTGCATTGTCTTAAAAGTGATGTTAAAATTACTTCAACTTAACAATAATGGAGGATAGGTATGAATGACAATTTTATTACATTAACAATTAGAAAGCAAAAAAACATTGCACTCATTGCGCACGATAGTAAAAAACCGGAATTAATCCAATGGTGTGATGAAAATAAGGAATTATTAAAAAAACATATTTTATGCGGAACAGGAACGACAGCACGTATGATTACTGATCAAACGAATTTACCGGTAAAAGGTTATAATAGTGGTCCGCTCGGAGGAGATCAGCAGATTGGAGCAAAGATTGTTGAGGGAAAAGTGGATTTTGTTGTTTTCTTTTCAGATCCATTAGAGGCACAGCCACATGATCCAGACGTAAAAGCATTGCTTCGTATTGCACAGGTATATGATATTCCAATGGCAAATAATAAGGCAACGGCTGATTTTATGATTACTTCGTCTTTTATGAATGAAGAATATGACCATACCATTATTAATTTCAAAAAAAATGTTAGGGATCGAGCGAAAACACTTTAATGGGGAGAAATCATTGTGAAAAAATTTTTACAATCTAAGATATTTCGGATTGCAGGTTATGTTGAGCTATTTGTTACATTTATACTAATTATTGCAATTGCTGTACTATCGGTTCAATTTATGCTTGGAATTTTTAATCCGGATGTTTATAAGGGAACATATAGCACGGATGTTATGAATGAATTCTTGGCACAGGCGTTTAGCTTGGCAGTGGGAGTCGAGTTTGTTAAAATGCTTAGTAAGCATACACCAAGTACTGTCATTGAAGTATTGTTATTTGCGACAGCAAGACAGATTGTGGTGCTACATAATGACGCACTCGCTACATTTATGGGAGTAATTACAATCGCATCCTTGTTTGCAATAAGAAAATATTTATTTTGTGGTTTTGATGAAACGGAGAGAGTTATTTTAAGAGCAAGCTTAAAAGTAAAAATTGCCAATATAATTTCACACGTTCATTTACCAGAAGATGATGAAGAGACACTAAGAGAAGTCGTTATTCGTATGTTAGAGGATAAAAAGATCACCATTGCAACGGGTGCTGTTGCATATTATGATCATGATGGATTAGCTCTTCGGATTGCTAAAATGAGTCATGGAAAAATTACAAGAGTTGAAGTGATTCGCTCCGTTTAGAAGATTAATAAAAACGAATTTCTTTTTTCTTTGTTAGAAAATGAAATTCGTTTTTTATTGATTGAGATAGTAAGAGGGAATTTGCATAGATAGGTTGACTTAATCGTAGTGTATAGAGTATATTTGTAATAGTAACAAAACAATATTTGAGGCGGTGACCGTATTGAAAATATCAACAAAAGGGCGATATGCATTACGACTAATGCTTGACTTAGCACTTCATAATAATGGTGAATTTATTCGAATTAAGGCAATTGCAGCAAGACAGGAAATATCAGAAAAGTATTTGGAACAAATTATTAGTTATTTAAACCGTGCTGGCTACGTTAAGAGTGCCAGAGGTGTTCAGGGTGGCTATAAACTGGCAAAGAGTCCAGAAGAGTATACGGTAGGGATGATACTTCGATTAACAGAAGGAAGTCTTTCTCCGGTGGCTTGTCTTGAGGACGAGAAAAATACTTGCGAAAGACAAGAAGGATGTGCAACGCTAGAATTGTGGAAACGAATGGACGAAGCAATCAAAGGGGTAGTTGACCATGTGACACTTGCTAATTTAATGGAATGGCAGATGGACAAAATAGATAACTATATCATATAGGGAGGATTATATGGAGGAAAAGAGAAAAAATAAGAGATTACCTGCTGAGTTATTTTTGGATATATCATCCATATTTAAGCAGAATAATGTAAAAACAGATAATGTACATGCACCAATTGAGGTAATTGATATTTCGAAATCTGGAATTGGCTTTAAATCAACCAGTATTTTGCCCATAGGATTTTATTTTAACGCAAAACTTCAGCTTGGGGGGAGTGACTCAGTCCTAAATTGTGTCGTGCGAATTGTGCGGAGTCAGCTTGCACAAGATGAAACAAACTTATATGGTTGTGAATTTGTTGGATTAGCACCAATTCTTGATTACATTTTTGATGAATATGAGGAATCAATTAAAAAATAAAGCATACGTTATTAAAAAAATAGGATTATGCATGATATGTTTAGCAATCATGTGTTATCCTATTTTGTATTTAGGCTCGAATATCAAAGCTATAGCGTTTGACCGGGTTGTTTGAATCATCCATTTGGATAAAATCTTTTACAATATCCACTGTTTGTTCGCGTACAGAAAATTCAGTCGAAATTGTATATCCTTTTTTCCCCAAAGCATCGGTTAATTCGCTAATATGATCTTTAAATAAATTTTTTATTGTTTTATCAGGAAGATAAAATTTTGTGTTCACTTGATTTTGGTTTAAGGCCACATGAATATCAAGCGATCCTAGTTTGTCCATATCAAGATGAAGTAAAACTCGAATACTTTCTGGATTATTTTTTAAAGAATGCTTTTTTGTATAGACATAAAGCTCACTGTGTACGGTTTGTTCTTTTAGTTTAATTGGAAGCTGTATATAGGAGAACATCTGATTTAATAGTTGCATAAAGTCAATGTTTTGCTTTATATCACTTGCTTGATTGGAAAAGGAAGAACCAATATCCGTATTTCCAAGGGTTGCCTTAAAAAAAGAATCAAGTTCCTTGCTTTGTGTATATATTTTTTCATATAAATGATCAACCGAATCCGTTTCGTCGAGGTTTGCAGGATGCAATGTCCAATTTGAAACAATATGGCCTTTAAAGAGGGTTTTAAATACGTCGGAATCAAACAGATGAAGCACTGAGTCCTCAGAAGTCACAGGGATAGAGGATTTAATCGCATGTAGCGTATCAAACAGTGTAATCTCTCCATTTTGAATACTATGTTTTATGGAATCTGAAAGTGGAAAATCGTGCAATTGTTTGATTAATTCCATCCGATTTTCCGAATCTAAGACAGAACCTAGTTCATTGTTTTGATCTTGCATATTTGAAAATTTTGAAAAGAGCTTTACTATGACAGCATCATCATATGAATCCATTGCTTTTGGGATATTGGAGAGCTTAGATTCTATTTGCTTTCTATCGATTGCGTCATCAGTCTCATAATTAGTTTGCATTGTTTCATCCATGAAAGATTTTAAGTTTTCTTTGTCAAATTGATAAGCTAGTTCAATCCCCTGATTTATAGAATGAACAAGATTGCGAACGTGTGCACTACCATCTTGGATGGCTGAAACCTCATTTTCGCTGAGTAAAACATGGTCAAGAATAGCAAGTAAAGAAGCTTTATCTTCATAAGTAAAATCAGAAATAGTAGCTTCATTTGGTGTGCTGGAAGATAAGGTGTCTTCCGATAAAAAAATTCCTAGTAATTGATTGCCAAAGAAAGAAACTGCGGAAGAAGAGCTTTTTTGGGATAGTAATTGTAACAGTGAGGGGATAGATTCAGAAAAAGTATCAATTTTAGACGCAAGTTGATGATTTAGATTGCGATATGCTTCAAATTGAGTGACGGTTTCCTCTGTTATGGGAATCGTATGTCGGTTCATTAGAACAAGAGTACTAATTTGTGCATTTTTATACTGGTAAGATTGTGATAAAATAGTTTGAATACTCTGCTTATTAATTGGCATATTATTAGCTATTAATTCATGAACCACCAATTGATTTTTTTCTGTTTTTGGTAGACCAGCTGATTCTAGTGCTTTTTGAATGGTAGAATTTTCAATCACTGCGGAATTTGGGATAAGGGCTTCAAGCTCGATGTGGGGTTGAATCGAAGAAATGCGAAAAGCAGCAGTATCACCGATTGAAAGCATAGAACCGTTATGCAGTTTTCCAGTTACTGTTGTGTTATCTTGAAGCGTAACCGTTACTTCATTATTTCTTAGATCGGTTATTTCGCCACGGATGACTTGATGTAGTGAAATCTGTTTTAGCGGAACCGCTTCATCGTATTTACTTAGATTGCCAACGGTATGACTTTTTTTTGGGGAAACACTGGTTTGATTGATGGAAGAACCAGAACTGCTTACTCGGTTATCTAAATTCATTTGTTTGCTCCCTTGTGGTAAAATTAAGACGCTACTAATTATATCGACCATTTTATAAAAAAAGTTTAAAGAGAAATCAATTTAATAAAAAATAATTCGAAAAGGGGTTGACAGTATATTAAAAATGAAGTATAAATAAATCATATTAAACATAGTAAGTAACTAGGAATTAAGAAAGAGAGGAAATAAGATGAGTAAAATAGCAAAAAAATTAACGGATTTAATTGGTAACACACCTTTATTAGAGTTAACAAATTATGAACAAAAAAATGAATTGGAAGCTGAAATTATAGCTAAACTTGAGTATTTTAATCCGCTAGGGAGCGTAAAAGATAGAATTGCCTATGCTATGATTGAAGATGGAATCAAGCAAGGATTAATTAACCAAGATACTGTAATTATTGAACCAACGAGTGGAAATACTGGGATTGGATTAGCATTTGTAACAGCATCTAAGGGGCTTAAACTTATTTTAACAATGCCAGATACAATGTCAATTGAGAGGCGAAAGATTGTTGCAGCGCTAGGCGCAGAAGTGGTGTTGACACCTGGAGCTGAGGGAATGAAAGGAGCAATAGCAAAGGCAAATGCATTAAAGGAAGAATATGGAAATGCTGTGATTCCTCAGCAATTTGAAAATACTGCAAACCCGGAGGTACATCGTAAAACAACGGCTGAAGAAATATGGAGAGATACCGATGGGTTGGTTGATATTTTTGTTGCTGGTGTTGGAACAGGTGGTACCATTACAGGAAATGGTGAAGCATTAAAGGAAAAAAATTCAAATGTAAAAATTGTGGCAGTAGAGCCAGCAGATTCACCAGTTTTGGCTGGTGGGAAAGCAGGACCTCATAAGATTCAAGGGATTGGAGCTGGTTTTATACCAGGGGTCATGAATCTTGATATTGTGGATGAAATTATTTCAGTTAAAAATGAAGAAGCATTTGAAACATCCCGCAAATTAGCCAAAACGGAAGGATTGCTAGTTGGAATTTCTGCTGGAGCTGCAGTTTATGCAGCAACAGAACTTGCAAAAAGACCAGAAAATAAAGGAAAGAAAATTGTAGTATTATTACCGGATACAGGGGAACGTTATCTTTCTACTTCGTTGTTTGAATAAGAACAAAAACATAGAAATTTTGATAAACCATAAAAAAAATAAAAGAATGACAATAAAAATCGAGTGATGAGACACTCGATTTTTATTATAGGTTTTAAAAATAAGAATTATTTTATTCCATAGAAAGTTTTTTGATGTAATTAAGACCATTCGAAAGAGGCTTAATACAAAATAATAAAAATATGGTTACAGCAGCCTCGGTAAAAATATAAGCTCCGTTGTAGGCAAGGGAATATGGAAGTGCTGCCCAACCATCCCAAGCATATTCACCAAAGAAAATCCAGCCAGATAAAACAGCAAAGAAATATCGCCCCAAAACTCCAGTAACATAACCTTTTATTAGACCGTATTTTGATTTCCAGAAAAAGCCAGAGAGACCAAGTGCACCAAAGGCCAATGGATAGTCAACCAATACCTGAGCTGGAAAATAAATATATGGTTTAATAACAAGTTGCAAGATCCCATAGGCAAGACCAGTACAAAGACCAGCGCTTGGCCCATACAAATACCCAATAAAGCAGATAAAAAACATACTAAATAAGGTTACCGAACCTCCAAATGGAAAACTGTAGATTGGAAACATAGAGGTTATCATTGCAAGCGCAATGGATACGGCACAGAAAACGAGTTGCTTGGTATCAAATTTTTTCTCTTCTCTGCGGTTGGGTGTCTTTTTGGTTAGTAGAACGGCTGCAATAATTAATAGTGCAATTAACACAATAAATGTGATATAGCCGGCAGTTGTAAAGGAAAACTCACCGTCAACCGTTTTAAATAATAGTTCTTTCATAAAAAAAATCCTCCTTGGATATACGCAAAGAGGAGCCGAGTCGGTTGCTTCCTTACGCCGGTATTATCCGGTTCAAGTAATAAGGGTCAATACATGGTATTTCTCAGCCGTTGGCACCCCTAGCGAAATATTATTTAACACTAATTCACTATAACGATTTTGATTTTAATTGTCAAGTCTAAATCAAAAAAACGAAAAATGGAAGAAATATGTTTGTAATATAGAGGGTTAAGTGATATAATAACATCGTTTGTGAGGGGGACGTAATTAGGAGCAATATAGGAGTACATAATTATTATGCAACAGAACAAAAATAAGAACACTGAAATTGATAGGCTGAAACAAGAGCTTTTTAAAGAACGAGAAAAATTTAGCCTCTTTTTGTCCTTAAATACAAACTGCTTCTTTGAATACGATGAACAAACACAATCCATATTTTTTGCTAAAAATGAAAACTTTTCGAAGTTAGATCGATTAGTCATTGAATTAGAGAAAGAGAAGTTTATTAAAAAAACAGGGATTTTTTATGCGGATTATGAGCAGTTTATTGCAATTATTAAGAGTAAGCAAGACAGTGAAAAAGAAATTCGTTTTCTTTCAAATGCAGGAGATTATATTTGGTGTCGCGTGAAAACAGCTGTGATTAATCAGCTGAATGGTATGAGACATATAATAGGGTGTATTAATGATGATGATGATAATCATAAAAAGATTGAGTGGTTAAAGGAACAGAGTCAATTAGACACATTAACAAGATTTTATAATAAGCACTATATGAAAGAATATACGGAGCTGTTTTTGTCAACCGATCAGCAAATGCAAGAGGGATGTTTATTTTTAATTGATATCGATAATTTTAAGCGAGTTAATAATAATATGGGTCGCTTATTTAGTGATACTGTTTTGACAAATATTGCCGAGAGTATTCGAAGGACAATGCCAGAAAATTCAATATTTGGAAGAATTGTTGATGATAAATTTGCAGTATTTGTAAAGAATATGAGTGAAAAAGAAGATGTTATGCTTCTTATTCGTCAATTAAATGCAGTATTAGAGAAAACATATGCGGGAGGAACTGGAAACAACAAAATTTCTTGCTGTATGGGAATAGCAAGATACCCGATGAATAGTAGAGCGTATGACGAGTTGTTTATGATGGCAGACGCAAGCTTGTTTTATGCAAAAGCGAAGGGATATGGAAGAGCACAACTGTTTGATTCGAACAACATAGAGATAGTTCCAGATAGAGCAATGGAAGATATGAATCCAAAGGATATAAAGCAAATTGGAAAAATGAAATATAAAGATGGATTTGCTGAAAATATTGGAATTTATGCGCAAGACCTTATGTCTACGACGAAAGATGTTTATAGTGCAATTCATTTATTGCTTGAGAAATTGGCGAGAGAATACCATGCGACAAGTGTTGAAATTTATGAAAAGGAAAAGGGAAGAAAAGTAGTAACGTTAACCTATGGATATAACGCACTAAATCGTCAGCAAGAAGATATTGTAAAAGAATTTGATTATAAAGAATTTATTAAAAACAAAACTTATTTTGACCAAAATGGGCTTTCTTTGATAATAAACAAGGAACAGTCTATATTGCAATGCGCGTTTTATGAAGATGGATTATTCAAAGGAATAATCTGTGCTGTAGATGCTAAGAATAGCAATCGTGTGTGGACACAAGAGGAAAAGGATGGCATTGTTTCGGTGACAAGGGTATTATCCTTTCATATTTTACGTCTCAAAGTAACCGAGAAAATCCAAGAGCAAATTGACCATATGAAAAATTATGATGCACTGACTGGAATGCCAACGCTTCATAAATTTAAAAAAGATGCAGTAGCCTTACTGAAAAAAGGAACAACTAAGTATGCAGTTGTTTATAGTGATATTGGTAATTTTAAATATATTAATGATGTTTACGGATATCAATTTGGCGATCGTATCTTATATGATTTTGCACTAGAACTTGTCAAAGTATTTCCCAAAAAATCCATTTTTGGAAGGGTATCTGCGGATAATTATGTAGTATTAGTACCATACGAGCAACGAGAAGAAATAGAAACCATGGTGCTATCACTAAGCCAGAACTTTCATAACGTGCAAAAAGAAAAACATGTGGCGACCAATATTATCGTTATATCAGGTGTTTATTTTTTGAAACAGAAGGAGACGGATATTAGTATTGCAATTGATAATGCAAATGTAGCTCGTAAAAATGCAAAATTAAACTCATTCTCTACATGGAAATTCTATAATGATAAAATGGAAGAAAAAATCCGGAAAGAACAAGAAATTTCGAATGAGATGGAAGATGCGTTGATAAATGGAGAATTTATTGTGTTTTTACAACCTAAGGTTGAATTGCAAAATGAAAAGTTAGCAGGAGCGGAAGCGCTTGTAAGGTGGAAGAAAGGAGATGGAAGAATCATTCCTCCCGATGAATTTATTCCTCTCTTTGAAAAAAATGGATTCATTTTACAATTGGATTTTTTTGTGTATGAAGAAGTTTGTAAAATCATACAAAAGTGGATGCTTCAGGGTAAGAAGGTAATTCCAATATCGGTGAATGTATCTCGTATTCATTTAAATGATGGCTATTTTGTAAAAAGAATTAAAAATTTAGTTGATAAATATAACATTCCACCAAATTATATGGAATTAGAATTGACAGAAAGCGTGTTTGTAAGCGATACGAAGAATACCATAAATGTAATGAAGGAACTAAGAACGTATGGATTTAGTGTTTCGATTGATGATTTTGGTGCAGGCTACTCTTCTTTGACTTTATTGAAGGATATGGCAACGGATGTAATTAAATTGGATAAGGAATTTTTTAGTCATGGTGAAATGAAAAAAGAGGAACAAATCATAGTATCGAGTATTATTAGTATGGCCAAACAATTGGATATGAAGGTGATATCAGAGGGAATTGAGACAAAAACGCAGACTCAATTTTTAAAAGATATTTCCTGTGATATGGTGCAAGGATATTATTATGCAAAGCCCATGCCGTTGGATCAGTTCGAGGAGTTTGTGGTGGTTTGTGGTGGATTCTAAAAATATTCTTGCAAAGGATTGAAAAATTTGATATACTATCATAGTCTTTATGATAAATGCGGGAATGCTGGAATTGGCAGACAGGCATGATTCAGGTTCATGTGCTCGTTTGGGCGTGTGGGTTCAAGTCCCATTTCCCGCAGTAAAAAAAGTTGGCAAGTTTTTCAAATGAAAACCTGTCAACTTTTTTTGTATTTGATAAATGAACGAGCTAAACAATAAAAAATGAGGCATAATAATAGATGTTAGAAATACCTACGAGGAGGATTTTATGGAAGAGAAGAAATTTAAGGAACTTTATTTGAACGGAGAAATCGAATTTGATGAGATTGATCGATATAGTCAACGCTGGGGAATGAGTGATGATATACGAACATTGCGAGAATATCTTGGCTTAGATGTGCAGGAAGAAGATGCTTGGATAAGTGTTGGAGAAGAAGAACTAAAGCATATGCTAGAGGAACAAAAGATGTTTCGGTAACCTCTGATTCTTAAGTTTCATATATTGAAAATAAAAACATCGGAGCTATATGGAACGGGTGAATGGACTGATACACACAGCTTGGGCACATGAAAGGAAAATTTATGGGAATGGAATTGGCATTGCTATAGTAGATACCGGAATTATAGCACACCCTGACTTTGTATATAGAACCAATCGAATTGTGGCATTTAAGGATATAGTAAATGGAAAGACGAGCCTATATGATGATAATGGACATGGAACGCATGTTGCTGGCTGTATGGGAGGAGACGGGTATGAGTCATCGGGTCGTTATACTGGAATTGCTCCTAATTGCAATCTGATTGTTATTAAGGCTCTAAATTATAAAGGAAATGGAAACATTGAAGAAGTGTTACAAGGCTTATCATGGATTCGTAAAAATAAAGTAAAATATAATATTCGAATCCTTAATATTTCGGTTGGAAGTTCTGCCAAAAAGGATCTCGATGAGGGATCTGCATTTGTTCGGGGAGTTGAAAAAATATGGGATGACGGAATTATTGTTGTGGCAGCTGCGGGAAACAATGGGCCAGAAGGAAAGACGATTGGGGCACCTGGAAATAGTCGGAAGATAATAACGGTTGGAGCATCGGATGATAGCGACTATGTCGATTTTGGTGGTGGAAAAATTAATAATTATTCGAGTAGAGGACCAACAAAAGCATGTATCATGAAGCCGGATATTGTTGCGCCAGGTAGCAATGTGTTAAGCTGTAATTACCATTTCATACAAGGTAAACTAAGAACCATGTATGCGATTAAGAGTGGAACTTCTATGGCAACACCTATTGTTTCTGGCGCAATCGCACTGCTTTTACAAAAATATCCGGACATGACACCCCGCGAAGTAAAAATTCGATTGAAGAATCGTGCGATTGATCATGGAATGGAACGGATTCATCAAGGATGGGGCATGCTTGATATTGAGCGACTTCTTTGCTAGGTTACTTTTTTCTTATTTGGGGTAATTGATTGGTTTATTTGTGTTGGAGAAAATTTGCAAATATTTTGATAGTTCTCCATTTCATCTTCTGATTGAACGGCAGATGGGATTAGTCCAGTACAATCATTACAAGATGCAGACACAAGGTAATCTTCATCTTCGTTAATATTATAGGCATTTTTTTTCATAAGAACCTCCTTTTTTTATAGTATGTTTTCAAAGTGGATGAATTATTCGAAAGAGACAAAAGAAAGAAAATAAAAAGGGACTTCAATTGGAAGTCCCTTTTTTAAGAGAGGGTAATAATGAAAAAACATCTATATTTAAAAAAGTCGAATTGGCTTTTGATAAATATAGTATAGTGCTATATTGTGAAAAAAGTGTGATGCAATTATTAAGAATTTGTGCTTTTTTTGATAATATTGGAATACCAGTAAGCAGAATCCTTAATGTGGCGCGTTTGATCACGGTAATCAATATAGATAAGACCAAAACGCTCTTCGTAGCCGTTGTTCCATTCAAAATTATCGGTTAGAGACCATTGAAAGTAACCAATAATTTTGGCATCTGAATGCACCGCTTTTTCTAGTTCGATAAGATAACGTTCTAAAAAGTCGATGCGATCCAAATCATGAACCAATCCATCTGAAAAAAGTTTATCATTACAAGAGATTCCATTTTCTGTAATGATAAGCGGTAGTTTATACCGTTCATACAAAAAGCGCATGCCCCAATTCATAACACCAGGCGTGATTGGCCATTTGAGCGCAGTTCTTGGAAATCCATTGTATTTTGGAACAAAGTGTCCTTGATACGAGGCACTTACTTCGTGCCCATTATAAACATTTACAGCAAAAAAATCAATTGGCTGTGCCATTTGTTCCATGTCACCTTTTTTTATAAAAGGATAAGGAGCTTCACCAAAAATGTGTGAAACGTCAGGATATTTACCCAATATAATGGCATCGCAAAAGAAAGAATGAGAAAAAGTCCAATTTTCTTTAGTGACTTGAAAAGAAAGTTCTTTTGCACATTGAATATCTTCCTTTGATTCAGTCTGAGGAAAACAGAGATTCCCAGTAGATGCCAGACCAATATGAATGGTCTGTTTTACTACTTGACGCATTTTTTTTACTGCCGCTCCATGTGCGAGCGCAAGATGGTGAAAAATTTGAAATACATCAAGGTCAGGAAGCGTTTTACCAGGAGCATGTATTCCGTTACTATACCCCAAAGATGCAATGCACTGTGGTTCATTAATGGTAATAAAATTGGTAACTCGATCAGAAAAATGCTCTGTAATAAATGCAGAATAGTCTGCGAAAATATCTACAATATCTCGGTTTTTCCATCCGCCGATATCCTCGAGTATTTGTGGAAGATCCCAGTGATAAAGTGTAATATATGGAGTAATATGGTTTAAAAGCAATTGATCAATTAAAGTATCATAAAACTGCAATCCCAGTTTATTAACTTCCTTATCACCGTTTGGAAAGATACGAGGCCAGGAAATAGAAAGTCGATAATAAGGAATGCCTAATTCTTTTAAAAGAGCAATGTCTTTTTCAAAATCGTAATAATGATTGCAGGCAATGTCTCCATTTTGATTGTGTGCAATCCGGTCAACTCTATGAGTGAAGATATCCCAGATGGAAAGACCTTTTCCATCTGCATCGAAGCCACCTTCAATTTGATAAGAGGAAGAAGCGGCACCCCATATAAAATTGTTTGGAAAATTCATTCTACACCTACTTTCTATTGTTTACATAATTGCTAAGATATCGTAAGTTTTTTTATCGGTTCGATAAGGAATAAAAGCGTCTTTTTGCAAGATGCCGTCAATAAAAAATTGCTTTACTCCTTTTTGTGAACCCAAAGGATTGGATATAGTAATTTGATAGGTGACATCACGAAAATGTCGTGTGATTTTAATTTCAGTTAAGTCACTTGGTATACATGGATCGATTTTAAGTCCGTCATAATCGGGTTTAATTCCTAAGATGAATTGTGAGACATTTTTAAATGTCCAGGCAGCTGTTCCAGTAAGCCAACTGTTTTTGGCTTCACCAAAGTTTTTTGCATCAATGCCTGCAATCATTTGTGAATATACATATGGTTCGGAACGGTGTATTTCACTTATCTCTTCAAGGTAAGCAGGACATGTTTTTTTATAAATGGAAAAGGCTTCGTTACCACGTCCTATTATAGTTTCAGCAATTGAAATCCAAGGATTATTGTGACAAAATATTCCTGCGTTTTCCTTATATCCAGGTGGATAAGAACTAATCTCACCAAGATTTAAATGATACGTTTGATAAGCAGGCTGTAATAACACGATTCCGTATTTGGTTTCTAGTTTATCGTGCACAGAATCCAGTGCTTGTTTTGCATAGCTATTATCAATTCCAATTCCTGCCATTACGCAAAATCCTTGCGGTTCAATAAAAATTTTCCCCTCGCTACATTCGGCTGAACCTATTTTTTTACCAGTTGCATCATATGCTCGAAGAAACCATTCTCCGTCCCAACCATCTTTTAGTACAGCACAATTCATCTGCTCTACCTTGGAAAGAACCATTGTTGCTTCTTCTGGGAGATTAAGATGATTTAAAATAGCAGCAAATTCTTTTCCATAGTTAATGTACATTCCAGCAATAAATATGGATTCTGCAACCGGACCATTTGAAGAGCCGGTGGTTTGGAATGGTTCTCCTGGTATGGTTGAAAAACAATTGAGATTTAAGCAGTCATTCCAGTCTGCACGACCAATTAGAGGTAACATATGTGGACCTAGGTTAGTATCATAGAAAGAAAATGATCGCCTTAGATGATCCAGTAAAGATCCACAGCACGCTAAATTGTTATCAAATGGAACGATTTCGGCTAAAATATCAAAGTCGCCGGTCTCTTTGATATAGGCACTTGTCGCGGCAATGAGCCATAGAGGATCGTCATTAAATCCACTTCCAATATCTAAATTACCTTTTTTGGTAAGTGGTTGATATTGATGATAAGCACTGCCATCTTCAAATTGAGTTGCAGCGATATCAAGGATACGTTCTCTTGCAGATGCAGGAATTAAATGTACAAATCCTAATAGGTCTTGACAGGAATCACGGAATCCCATACCGCGTCCTGTTCCAGATTCATAATAAGAAGCAGATCGTGACATATTAAATGTTACCATACATTGATATTGATTCCATATATTTACCATTCGATTTAGTTTCGTGTCGGACGTTTCAATGGTATATTTGGAAAGTAAATGTTCCCAGTAATGGTTTAATTGCTCAAGGGCAGCATCCACTTGTTCGACTGTTTTGTATTTTTCTAACAGCTTATTCGCTGATGTTTTGTTAACTATGTTCTCCGATTCCCATTTTTGATCGTCTGGATTTTCTACAAATCCTAAAATAAAAATATAAGATATTTCTTCTCCTGGTGCGAGTGTTTTCTCTAAGTGAAATGATCCGATTGGAGACCACCCACTGGCAATCGAATTACCAGATTTGTTTTCCTCTACCACAAAAGGGTTAGAAGGTGAACGATAGGCACCAAGGAAGGTATCTCGATCAGTATCAAATCCCTCTACATCAGAATTTACCGCATATACAGTAAAATGATTACGCCTTTCTCGGTATTCAGTCTTGTGGAATATAGTAGAAGGATAAACCTCTACTTCTCCAATATTTAAGTTTCTTTGAAAATTAGTCATATCATCTACTGCATTCCATAAGCAGAATTCGAGATAGGAAAATAGTGAGATTTTTTTATCTTGCGCACTATTATTTTTTAAGGTCAATTTATTAATTTCACAATTATCTCCAATTGGAACAAAAGCAGTTAGGCGAGCAGATAACTCATTTTTACTGCTTTCAAATGTGGTATAACCAAGACCATGCCTGCAACAATAGGTATCAAGCTCTGTTTGCACTGGCTGCCAAGCAGGGGTCCAGGTTTCACCATTTTCTTTTATGTAATAGTAGCGGCCATTGCTATCACAAGGAACATTATTATAGCGATAACGTGTCAGCCGCATTAACTTCGCATCTTTATAAAAACTATAACCACCACTCGTATTGGAAATCAAAGAGAAAAAATTTTCACATCCTAAGTAGTTAATCCAAGGTAATGGAGTTTTTGGTGATGTTATTACATATTCTTTTTGCTGATCATCAAAGTATCCAAAATTCATATTAGTAATCTCCGTCTATTCTTTAAATTTATTACAAAAACGATTTTTTGAAAGAAAACGATTAAGTAACGACGAAAAACGATTAAATAGTAAGAGAACATAGTAAGAGTATAGTCGATAAAATGCGAAAAATCAATAGTTATTCTTTGCATTGATCGAATTTAAAAGAAAAACAAGATAAAACAATATCTGCTAAATTATTACTTTAAAATATAAAAAAATGCGAAATCGTATACTATAAAAACAGCTAACTATGTGCAAAAACATGATAAAATCGAGGAATAAGGCGTAAAAATGAATAAAAGGTTAAAAAATAAAAAGCTAAATATGTAAAATATGTATGATAAAATTAAAAAACATATTGCAATTATATAAAATGTGTTGTATAGTAAAAGTACGAAAACGATTAAGTAACAAAAGCCTTATATACAGATTGCTTTAAAAAGTGTATAATTTTATATTTAAGGTATATAAGGAGGAGATGACATGGTTTCAATGAAAGACATTGCGTTAGCATGTGATGTTTCCGTTGCTACTGTAAGCAAAGCACTCAATAATCATAAAGACGTTGGTGAAGATACAAAAGTTCGTATTCGCGAGACTGCAAAGGAGATGGGATATTTTCCAAATTCATCAGCAAGAGCTTTGCGAACAAACCGCAGCTATAATATAGGTGTGTTATTTGTAGATGAGGCTCAAAGCGGTTTGACACACGATTACTTTGCCAGCGTATTAGATAGCTTTAAGGTTACAGTCGAGAAACATGGATATGATTTAACGTTCATTAATTGCAACAAAGACAACAAAAACCGTATGTCTTATTTAGAACACAGTAGATATAGGGGACTAGAAGGTGTTATTATTGCCTGTGTTCCATTTGATGATCTTGAGGTACTTGATTTGGTAAATAGTGATTTGCCAGTTGTGACAATTGATCATTTGTTTGATAATCGAATGGCTGTGATTTCTGATAATGTAAAAGGAATCTCTGATTTGCTTCGCTACATTTATAAACAGGGTCACAGAAAAATTGCATATATTCATGGACAGAATACGTCGGTTTCAAGAAATCGATTGGTTAGCTTTTACAAAACAGTAGAAGAGCTAGGACTTTCTATTCCAGATGAATATATAGTAGATGGTAAATATCGAGAGGTAAAACATACTCAAATAATGACCAATCAAATACTGGATTTGCAAGATCCACCAACCTGTATTATTTTTCCAGATGATTTATCTGCAGTCGGTGGAATGAATGCAATCAATGCAAGAGGGTTAAAGATTCCAGAAGATATTTCAATTGTTGGGTATGATGGAATTAGCATTGCATCTCGAATTGAACCAAAACTAACAACGATCCGTCAGGATACAAAATTAATGGGACGTAGAGCAGCAGAGAAACTAATCAGCTTAATCGAAAAACCAAAGAGCACCTTGATTGAACATATTGTCATTGAAGGGAAGCTTATCGAAGGAAAATCGGTATGCAAACGGTGACAGGGAGTATGAAAGGCAAAATTCTTTGGGGAAAGTAGTAAAGAAATAATGCAACCAAAAATGTAAGGTAAAAAGGGAGGATTTTTAATGAAAAAAAGGTTAATAGGTACATTGCTTACAATTACAATGGTTTCTACATTGTTAGCTGGATGTGGAAGTAAGACGACAGATTCAACCGGGGCAGAAAGTTCAAATACTGAAGCAGAGACAAGCAAAGAAAACACAGAAAATACAGAAAATACAGAGAGTGCAACAGAGGGGAAAGTAGTAAACATATATTGTTGGAATGATGAATTTCAAGGACGATATGAGGCTTATGCAAAAGATATTGCAGAACAGCATGGGGTAGATGTTAATTTTGTAATTGTAGCAAATGAAAATAATGCATATCAAAACAATCTGGACGCTGCATTGCAGGCTCAAGAGTCAGCAGCAGCTGATGACAAAGTTGATATATTCCTAGCGGAAGCAGATTATGCTAGCAAGTATACAAAATCAGATTATACCCTTGATGTTGTCGGCGATGTTGGATTGACAGAAGAAGACCTTGCTGGACAGTATCAGTATACAAAAGATATTGTTACCGTTGATGGAATTCAAAAAGCTACCACATGGCAGGCTACACCAGGCTTATTTGCTTATAGACGTTCTATCGCAAAGGAAGTCCTTGGAAGCGATGAGCCTGAAAAGGTGCAAGAAGCATTAAGCGATTGGAGCAAGTTCGATCAAACTGCAGCAAAGATGAACGAATCTGGTTATCGTATGCTTTCTGGTTATGATGATTCTTTTAGAACATTTTCGAATAACGTATCAGCACCATGGGTAGATGGTACAAAGATTGTAATTGATGATAATATTATGAAATGGGTAAAACAGACAAAGGATTATACCGATAAAGGATACAATAATAAAACAAGACTTTGGGCTCCTGAATGGCAATCAGATCAAGGACCAGATGGTAAAGTATTTGGTTTCTTCTATTCTACATGGGGTATCAACTTTACATTGTTAGGAAACTCTTTAGCAGATGCTGAGGGAGAGCAAGCAGTTGGTAATGGTATTTATGGTGATTATGCAGTTTGTGAAGGACCACAGCCTTATTACTGGGGTGGAACATGGATTTGTGCAGCAAAAGGAACCGATAATATTCCATTTATTAAAGATTTGATGTATCGTTTAACCTGTGATCCAGCTACTATGAAACAGATTACTGTGGATACACAAGATTATACAAATAATGAAGCAGCTATGAATGAACTTGCAAACAGCGATTACAAATCTGATTTCTTAGGCGGACAAAACCACATTGCTCTCTTTGCAGAAGCAGCAAAGAAAATTGATATGAGCAATATCAGCGACTATGATCAAGGCTTAAACGAATCAATGCAGCAGGCAATGAGTGATTATTTTGAAGGAAATGTTGATGAAAAAACAGCATTAGATAATTTCTACACATCAGCGATAGAAAAATATCCTGAATTGACAAGATAATCGATAACAGGAAATATAAGTAAAAGGGCTTCTGTGACATCTTGAGGATGCCCTTTTATTTATGAAAGATTGTTTGGAATAGGAGACAATTATGAAAGCTTCTAACACAAAAAATAAAAAATATGTAAGCTATGCCAAGTGGGGATATATTTTTCTGATACCATTCTTTCTGGTTTATGGAGTATTTTCGTTTATACCGATGATATCAACTTTTTACTATAGTTTTTTTGAAAACTATATGTCTGGGTTGAAAGTAATTGGACCAACCTTTGTTGGTTTTGATAACTACATAAAGTTATTTCAGACAGGTGACTTACTTAAATACACCCAAAATACTTTGATTATGTGGGTGCTCGGATTTGTTCCACAGATAGTTGTTTCACTCCTCTTAGCAGCATGGTTTACTAATACAAGATTAAAATTGAAAGGTTCCGGTTTTTTTAAAACCGTTATTTATATGCCGAATTTAATTATGGCTTCGGCGTTCTCAATGTTATTTTATACTTTGTTTTCGAATAATGGACCTGTAAATATGTTATTGATTGAGAATGGAGTTATTAAAGAATCGTTCCACTTTATGACTTCGATGATAGGTGCCAGAGGATTGATAGCACTTATGAACTTTTTAATGTGGTTTGGTAATACAACAATCTTATTAATGGCAGGTATGATGGGAATTGATACAGCGTTGTTTGAGGCAGCAGAGGTAGATGGGGCAACGCCGTTTCAAGTGTTTTCAAAAATTACAATGCCATTATTAAAACCGATTATGGTATATGTAATGATTACATCGTTAATTGGTGGTTTACAGATGTTTGATATACCACAGATTTTTACAAATGGTAAAGGTGACCCCAATAGGACGACAATGACCTTAATTATGTATTTAAATAATCACTTATTTAGTAGGAACTATGGTATGGCTGGCGCCCTTTCTGTCATTATATTTATCCTTACGAGTGTATTAAGCTTATTCGTATTTAAAGCATTAACCAGTCAGAGAGAAGCGAGGTGATTGATATGAAGAAGCAAGAAAAAGGCAGTTTATTAAGCGTGAATATCAGAAGAACAATCTGCTATGTTGTGTTAATTATATTAAGTGTTATTTGTTTATTTCCGTATTGGATGCTTTTTGTGAATGCCACCAGAGCACATGTTGATATTCAAAGAGGATTTTCACTTCTGCCAGGAAAATCTTTGGTTCGAAATATATCAAATGTATTGGATAATACAACTATTTTAATTGTAAGGGGTATGATAAATAGTATTATAATATCGACTTTAACAGCGATTGCATCCGTCTATTTTTCTGCAATGACAGCATATGCCATCCATGCATATGATTTTCGATTAAAGAAATATGCATTTAACTTTATACTACTTATCATGACAATACCGACACAAATTAGTGCGCTTGGGTTTGTTAAATTAGTTACAGCAATGCATTTAAAGGATACGTTTGTCCCACTCATTATTCCAGCAATTGCAGCACCAGCAGTCTTTTTCTTCATGAAACAGTATATGGAGAGTGCTCTGCCACTTGAAATCGTGGAGGCAGCCAGAATAGATGGGTCCAATGAGTTTCATACCTTTAATTCGATTATTATGCCGATGATGAAACCAGCACTGGCAGTACAGGTAATTTTTACTTTTGTAACTAGCTGGAATAATTATTTTACACCGTCATTGATATTAACAAAAGCGGAAGTAAAGACGCTACCATTATGGATAGCTTATATTAGAAGCGCAGATTTTACAAAGTTTGATATGGGACAAATGTATATGATGATTGCTTTTTCTATTTTCCCAGTCATCTTTGTCTATCTGCTCCTTTCCAAGTTTATTGTGCAAGGAGTTACGCTTGGTAGTGTGAAAGGATAATCTGTATTGCAGCAATCAGTACATAAAAGGAACTATTAAAACGCCGGACTATTCATAAAAACGACAGGTGTCAAATGGGCAATGTTATTTATTAAGGATATCAGCACTATATAATTTATACAGAGTAGAGTACAGAAAAATGTACTCTGCTCTTTTTTGTACAAAAACAAATCCCAAAAAGCACTTGACAGATAGTTGAAAATTTGCGGCGAGCTTTTGACATATTTTAATCACGAATTTGGAACCAAAAGAATTTTCATCAGAAAAAATTAAAGAACTATATCAATTACGTTGCGGGATAGAAACATCAATTTTTAAGCAGAGATAATTATCTGCTTTATTTTCATAACTAAAATTAGATTTCGTAATAAGAAAAGGCAAGGGAAACTATAATTTCAGTTTCCCTTGCCTTTTCTTTTCTCATAGATAGCCATTTTAAATATCAGATATCCTTAACTAAATGACATTGGTCAAATGGGAGAGTTATTTGTTATTAATATAATTAATTAATCCTTCGGATTGAATGATATGTTGCATGAATTCAGGAAAAGCCTGACCTTGGTAGGAAGTTCCTTTTGTTTTGTTGTATATCATGCCACTGTCAAAGTCGATTTCTACTTCATCGCCAGCATCGATACCTTTAGAGGCTTCCTTGCATTCTATAATCGGAAGTCCAATATTAATTGCATTGCGATAAAAAATACGAGCAAATGTTTCGGCAATGACACAGCTAATACCGGCACATTTGATGGCTAATGGTGCATGTTCCCTAGATGAACCACAACCAAAATTTTTATTTGCGACAATAATATCTCCTTTTTTGACTCGGTTTGCAAAATCTTTATCGATATCTTCCATACAATATTTTGCAAGTTCCATGCCGTCAGATGAATTAAGATATCTTGCGGGAATGATAACATCGGTATCTACATTATCACCGTATTTGTGAACGATTCCATGAGCTTTCATTTGAATACCTCCTTATTATAAACCAAGATCACTTGGCTGACTGATTTTTCCAGTGATTGCACTTGCTGCAGCAACAGCAGGGCTGGCAAGGTAAACCTCAGAATCAATATGTCCCATGCGGCCAACAAAATTACGATTGGTGGTAGAAACGGCACGTTCACCAGCTGCAAGAATTCCCATATGTCCACCTAGGCAAGGACCACAGGTTGGAGTACTTACGATTGCACCAGCTTTGATAAAGGTTTGAATCAGGCCTTCTTCAATGGCTTGTAAGTAGATAGCTTGCGTAGCAGGAAATACAATCGCACGCATTCCCTTTGCAACATGTTTTCCTTCAAATACTGTTGCAGCAGCTCGTAAGTCCGATATACGTCCGTTGGTACAAGAACCGATAACAACCTGATCAATTGTGATATCTCCTGCATCTGTTACTGTTTTTGTGTTTTCTGGTAGATGTGGAAATGCAACGGTACATGCGAGTGTACTTAAGTCTATGGTATAGGTTTCGTCGTAGATCGCATCGTCATCCGCTTCATAAATTGTAAATGTCTTTTTTGAATGTTCACCCATATATGAAATTGTTTGTTCATCTACTGGGAAGATGCCATTCTTCGCACCAGCTTCAATTGCCATATTTGCAATGGTAAATCTGTCATCCATCGAAAGATTTTTGATTCCATCACCAACAAATTCCATGGATTTGTATAAGGCACCATCTACACCAATCATTCCAATAATGTGTAAGATGATATCTTTACCGCTCACCCACTTTTCTGGTTTTCCAGTTAAGATAAATTTAATGGCACTTGGAACTTTAAACCACGCCTTTCCTGTAATCATTCCGGCGCCCATGTCAGTACTTCCAACACCAGTGGAGAACGCACCAAGAGCTCCGTACGTGCAGGTATGTGAATCAGCACCGATACAAGTTTCACCGGCTACGATTAGACCTTTTTCTGGAAGCAGTGCATGTTCAATTCCCATTTCTCCGATTTCAAAATAATTTGTAATATCATGTTCTTTTGCAAATTCACGGAGACATTTGCAATGCTCTGCTGATTTGATGTCTTTGTTTGGGGTAAAATGATCTGGTACAAGTGCTATTTTATCTTTATCAAAAATTGTTTTTTTATTTAATTTTTCTACTTCATGAATTGCAACGGGTCCAGTTATGTCATTTGCCAGAACCAAATCCAAATCTGCTTCGATTAGTTGCCCTGCAACTACACTTTGAAGGCCTGCATGAACCGCTAATATTTTTTGAGTCATTGTCATTCCCATTTGATACATCCTCCTTTAAATGTTTTTTTCCTTTTTAGTTAGTTGTATTTTAGCACATTGCAGACTATAAGTAAAATACATAATAAATATACTTTGAATAACTTGTAGTTATATCACAACTTGTGTTTTTCCATAGCATATGTTAGTCTTATATAAATGTTTGGTATCGAGCGGTGACTGAAATTACAGGGGGTGTGTTTTGTGCAAGGAAATTTATCTGCCTATCGAATCTTCCATATGGTGGCTCAGAAGGGAAACATTTCATATGCTGCAAAGGAGCTTTATATTAGTCAACCAGCAATCAGTAAAGCAATTGCAAAATTGGAAGACAATTTGGGGGTTTCTTTGTTTTATCGAAGTTCAAGAGGGGTTGTGTTAACAGAGTCGGGGAAACAGTTATATGAACATACGAAAATGTAATACTACAAATTATTAATACTCCTAGCATCCTATTTATATCAGATTATT
>JBGUEO010000022.1:0-78103 GCA_041821315.1 Velocimicrobium sp.
AACTCAATTCAAGAAATACTCTTTTTTTTGGACACAGAAAAAATTACGCCCTCAAGTAAGTGAATATTCATAATACAATAACAACTTCTCGACTAAATACCCATACCGAGAGGTTGTTATCGTATAGTGTCTTTTTCTGCCTAAATAAATGGAGCTGATTGTCTGGTTTCAAAGTTTAAAACATGAATTCTGTCACATCATCCTCAATATGTTGTTCATGGCGGGAATATCCTTTACTCTGTATAGCTTCTCAGGCAATATCATGGCTTAGTGCAGGATATGAAACTGACTATGTTACCGATACATATGAACAAAAATTCATTATTTTTGTAAAAAGAGAAGATAAGAATAAAAAGATTTAAGAGCGGAATTGTAACAGTAGATGGTCTTTCTTTGCATCGCTGTGTTTGTGGTGCTCACTATGCCTGTTGTAATTATGATGTATTTTGAAATTTTTAAAGGCAAATATTTAACATTCGACAACAAAATAAATGATATGGATTTATTAGATGCTAAATTTTGGAAGATGATATGGAAAAAACACCAAAGTTCTAGGTGAATTTTTGAAAATTAATGCAGTAATATAAGATCAGGAGGAGTATATGGATTACGAAAGATTATTAGAAAAAGAAAATTTATATTTAGGAGAGTTTGCAGCAAAAAGTAGGATACAAGCCCCATCTCCTGCAGTAGGGGGAAGGAAGTGTATGAAAGGTGATAGATAATGAGAAAAAGAGTATTTGTGACGTTAATAGTATTATTATCAGTTTTAGGACTATGTGCATGTTCTGCAAAGGTAAAACAAGGGAATGGTAACGAGGGGAAAGATTCTTCTGCTGACCCTAGCGCGGTTGATTTGAATGTTTCTCTTGAAGAAAAACGAATTATACAAGATCAATCATTTAATGTAGAACTGGGTGATTGGGGAAACGTAAGGTTTATTTCATATGAACCAGATAACAGTATTGATTTTGAAGACGTTTCATTTTTCTTAACGAAAGAGGATAAGGTTATCTACTCTTTCCCTTACTACTGTGAAAATAACAGTACGGAGAATTATGTGGGTCTTTTTGATAGTGTGGCAGCTGTAGATTTTTGCGACGTGAACAACGATAATATTAAAGATGTAATCATCATAATTAATTATGTCACAGGAGCCGGACCTCAAGGTATGACTCCGCGCCCCAAAGCCAGAATATTCTTAGCAGACAATAAAAAATTTAATCTGGCATGGGACTTGATTGATGATATCACAAACAATATTGAGGAAAAGGATCTTACAATTGCCGCAATATGTGAATATTTAAAAAGTAAGTAATGCTGATGCAATAATAATCAATAAGCATTTGTATTCATTATAAAAGTGAATATAAATGCTTTTTGTGATCAAGATGAGAAATCAATATAAGTGATATAAACTTACCGAACATCTTACCCTCAAGATCTCGTTCAGAAGATGCAAGGAATCGCCTTATCAGCACCTTTATATGGACGCTCCTTGGTATAATTCCAGTCAGTTATCACTGTGTATCGGGAATCTAGGGATAATGGATGAACTACAAAAGTAAGGAAACAAAGGTAAAAATAATATAGTTTCAAATCTTTATGGAATCCTTAAACTTGAGGTTTATAGTCTGGAGTGAACTTAAGAAAGGAAGATAAGTATGACAAATTATATTTTACAAACAAAAAATCTTTGCAAGACATTTCAAAAACAGCATGCCGTAAACAACATTTCAATCTCAATACAGGAAAACTCTGTTTATGGATTGCTTGGACCAAACGGAGCCGGAAAATCAACGACATTGAAAATGATTACTGGTATGTTTCACAAGACCTCGGGGGAGATCCTTTTTGAAGGACACCCATGGAGCAGAAGTGACCTTTCTAATATTGGTGCTCTGATTGAATCTCCACCTATATATGAAAATTTGACCGCCAGGGAAAATCTTAAAGTACGTACACTGCTTTTGGGACTGCCTAATTTGAAAATCGATGAAGTGCTGCAAACTGTTGATTTGACGGATACGGGGAGAAAGTGTGCGGGACAGTTCTCTATGGGGATGAAGCAGCGCCTAGGCATTGCAATTGCACTGTTGAACAATCCCAAATTACTTATCCTAGATGAACCGACCAATGGACTTGACCCGATTGGCATACAAGATTTGAGAGCACTTATCCGCTCGTTTCCGAAGCAGGGCATTACCGTAATCCTTTCGAGCCATAACTTATCCGAAGTGGAACTTATCGCTGATCACATCGGCATTATCAGCAATGGAATATTGGGATATGAGGGTATCATAAATTCAGACGAAAATCTTGAATCGCTTTTTATGGAAGTTGTAGCAAAAAGCAAAAAGGCGGGTGTTTAAAATGTTCAATTATATAAAAGCGGAGCATCTAAAATGTAAGCGAAGCTTTGCAAAAAAAATGGTTATTATTGCACCACTGGTTATGCTCATGCTTGCAATTGTTTCTGGAAGGTACTTTGTAGAAAATGGATATAACTGGTGGTATACCATGATTTTCCCGGGATTTATTACCCTCATAACAGCATTGCTTAATCAAAAAGAAGAAAATAAATTGCATTACCGAACTGTATTTGCACTTCCGGTTTCATTACGGAAAGTATGGATTTCAAAAGTACTGCTAATTGCTGGTTACGTTGCTACGGCTAGCCTTATTCACCTTGTGGGGATAATTATAGGTAAATACTGTTACAATTCTACTTCAGTCATAACGGTATCTCAAATGATAGTAGCAACACTCATTCTGGTCGTTGTTTCACTCTGGCAAATTCCGCTCTGTTTATTTCTATCCAAAAAGTTTGGATTGATGGTAACTATTCTGATTAATGTGGGTGGTGGGATTGTTCTGGATTTATGTGCAGCGTCTAGATCCTTTTGGTGGGTATGTTCCTATAGCTGGGGCACACGACTGATGTGTCCGGTACTTGGTATTTTACCAAATGGTCTTCTCGCGCAACATGGAGATGCATTACTGAATCCAGAAGTTATCCTTTTAGGTATCATTATTTCAGTTATTTTTTTTGTGCTATTATTAACGGTGACTGCAAATTGGTTTTCCAGACAGGAGGTAAAGTAAGATGGTAACGTTCATACGTTGTATTCGTTCAGACTGTTACAAATTCAAACATACTTCCATGCTTTTGATTCATGGTTTGATTCCTTTGGGAACTGCACTCCTATTTTTGGGCTACTATTCTACGTCTTCATGGAAGGTAGATATAAAAATAAGCGGATTTTTGGAGGTTCTCTCCATTTCATTTCCACTGATTATTGGCCTAATTTGCAGTAAGGCAATTGAGCAGGAAGGGCAGGCGGGCGGTTTTCAGGTTATGTTGTGTAATATAAAGTCAAGAACTGTAGCATATGCCAGTAAACTAGCTCTTTTGCTATTATTAGGAACATGTTCTATTGCCCTTGCAGTTTTAGTGTTTGCCCTCGGGTTTAAGGCTGCACCTGGTATTCTATACCTAAAGGCTGTAGGAATATTGGTGGCAGGAAACTTCTTTCTCTATATTCTACACCAATTTGTTAGTTTCCAATACGGAAGGGGTGCTTCTATTGGACTTGGAATTGCAGAAAGCTTAATTTCTGCCCTTGCTCTGACCGGATTGGGCGATGGTAAATGGTATTATATACCATGTGCATGGAGTGTGCGTCTAAATGATTATCTGGTATATATCTGGGTCAATCCTTCAAGCACCGCAATCGGGAATGCAGAAATTGAAAAAGGATTGCTAATTGCGCTCTTAACTTCTTGTATTGCGCTTTTTGTAAGCTTTCTCTGGTTTCAAAACTGGGAAGGAAGAAAAACATATGAATAATTTTATTAAGAATCTCAATCAAATGGTGCGGCTTGCATATTACGATTCTTTCTTTTATACTGGTAAAAAACAATAGGAGAGTGCATGTTATGGTGAAAATACTAGCAGTTGATGATGAACCAGATATACTGGCACTAATTAAAAATTCTCTGCAAAAGGATAACTATGTAGTGATAACTGCTGAGTGTGCAGATGAAGTGAAATCGGATAGCCTTGCAGAGTATGATCTTATCTTGTTAGATGTCATGATGCCTAGAGTGGATGGTTTTACTTTTTGTAGAAAAATTCGGGATATCGTTGACTGTCCAATTCTATTCCTGACAGCCAGAACAATGGAAACAGATATTATGGACGGTCTATTATTGGGAGCGGACGATTACATAACAAAGCCATTTGGTACAGGAGAATTGAGGGCAAGAGTGAATGCCCACCTACGTAGGGAAAAACGAGAAAAGCACAGTATACTTTGCGCATTGGGTGTTCGGTTTGATCTGTCTGCAAAGGAAGCAAGTGTGAATAATAAAATAATTCCACTGACAAAAGGCGAATATAACATCTGTGAATTTCTTGCTAAAAACCGGGGGCAGGTTTTCTCCAGAGACCAGATTTATGAGGCCATTCACGGTCCAGGTTGGGAGAGTGATCCCTCCACGGTTGCGGAACATATCAAAAATATTCGGGCAAAATTTGCTGCGTTTGATTTGTTACCAATCTCAACGGTATGGGGGATCGGATACAAATGGTTATGAAAAAGCGATTGGTTTCACTAAAAGTTATATTTTTGGAATATCTTTTTACCATGGTAGCAATGCTTATATTGGCGGTAGTGATTCCCTATACCTTTTTTAGCATAGGAATGCGTGCGGGCTTTTATACTTACGCAAATTCCAGTGAGGTGCAGGCTAAAAATATGGAGTCAAAGATTTCTGCGGCCAAACCGTTTGATCGTAAGCTAATACCTGCATCCTGCACATATGTGTATTTATCAAAAGATTATACGGTTTTGCAAAGTAATATGAAAAAAGAAGAAGTGAACCATGCAATTTCCTATGTCAAAGGAAACTATAGACCCGCAACACTTAATGACTGTTATCTATCCATCAAACGGGAAGATGGTATTTGTATCCTGCACTACTATATCGGTTCAAGGTATCGTGTTGACTGGATGGAAGAATATCTTCCAAACATTGATAAGTTGTTAATCTTTTTTTGCATTGTTAACGCGATAGCAGGCTGCTTTATAGTCACAACCCTATTTGCAAAGCGTTTAAAAAAGCAACTACAACCTTTAATGGAGGCTACTCAAAAAATCAAGGAACAAGATCTTGATTTTGAAACGCGTTCTTCGGAAATTCAAGAATTCAATCATATCCTTCTATCCATGTCGGATATGAAGTTTGAGCTGAAGCATTCTCTGGAGCAGCAATGGCGTATGGAACAGGAAAAAAAAGAGCAAACGTCTGCACTGGCTCATGATATAAAAACACCGATTACAATTATCCGAGGCAATGCGGAACTGCTCAGAGATTCCAAATTGACAGACAAGCAGCAGGAATATACCAACTACATTTTAAGGAACGCAGATCGGATGGAACAATATCTTAAAATACTGATCGATTTAACCAGAGCAGAAGTCGGTTATTCACTGCAGTTGGAACATGTAAACTTGAGAATGTTTTTGGATGAGTTATATAGCCAAATAAATGCGCTCGCCTTAGTAAAGCAGCTAAAGACTGAATTTGGCGAAAAGGAGTTACCAGATAGTATTAATCTGGATATTTCACTCATGCAGAGAGCTATTATAAATATCATATCGAATGCGGTTGACTATTCTCCAAAGAATGGAATGATTTGTTTTTACGCATCAGCAAGCAAAGATAAAATTCGATTCACCATTACGGATAGTGGAGAAGGGTTCTCAACAGATGATTTAAAAAATGCAGCAAAGCAATTCTATCAAGGCGATTTCAGCCGTAGTTCGAAATTACATTATGGAATGGGACTCTTTATTGCCGATTCTATTGTAAAGCAACATGGTGGGGAGATTTTAATAGCCAATTCACCTATTACAGGTGGGGGAATGATAACAATTGAAGTTTAAGCATTAAGACAGCCTAGTTTCCATTGTAACAAATTAAAAATTGGAAAAAAAGGGAGGGAAAACGATTTCAGTAAACGTATAAAATGTATATTTTAGGAGGGAGATAGGAATAATGAAAATAAGAAAATAGAAGTGAAATGTTTTGAGAGGAAAAAAATGGAGTCGATTTGGCGAAAAGAGGTTCAGTTAGAGGAAAGGGCGTCCTTGTCATGGTTCTCGCTTTGATGAAAATGGAGTCCTTTTAGATAATCCCGCACAGAAGGATTTGGAGAATCAAAATCATGGATAAGTGTTATTTTGAGGGATGGTATTTTAAACAGCAGAATACGACAGATACAATAGCACTGATTCCTGCTTTTCATAGAGATAGCAAGGGAAGGAGTAGTGCTTCTTTGCAAGTGATTGGCAATCGGGAAGCTTATAATATTAAGTTTGATGCAAATTCTTTTTATCAGGATAAAAAGAAATTCCATGTTTATCTTGGAAACAACATGTTCAGCAAACAAAAATGCCACCTGGATATAAAAAAGGAGGGGTTTGAGTTACAAGGACAATTATGGTTTGGAGAGGTCTGTTCTCCTCTCTATGACATAATGGGACCGTTTAGCCTTGTTCCGTTTATGGAATGCCGACACTGTGTGATTAGTCTTTCTCACCGGGTGGAGGGTATGATAAGCTTGAACAAAAAGGAATATGTGTTTCATAACGGAATAGGTTATATAGAAGGAGACCGGGGCAGGTCATTTCCTAAAAGGTATCTTTGGACACAATGCAGCTTTGAAGGAAATAGCATTATGCTGTCAGTTGCAAACATACCGTTTGGGATTGGAGGTTTCCATGGCTGCATAGGTTTTGTTTTCTGGAAGGGAAGGGAATACCGTATTGCTACCTATTGCGGCGCAAAGCTTGTACTTATCAGTAAAGATACTATTATCGTGAAGCAGGATCAGCTTTGGTTAAAGGTTAGTTTGCTAAAAAGTAAGGCTCACCTTTTACGAGCTCCAAAATCGGGCGAAATGACACGTATCATCCATGAAAGCGTTTCTTGCCAGGTACACTATACCTGTTTGGTGGGAAATAAGACCCTATTTGATTTTGTCAGTGAACAGGCAAGTTTTGAAAATAATTGGAAGGGATTCCGATGAACCATTTGTGATGTGCATGATCCAATAATCTTTTTCCTTCGATTAATCTATATAGAACGCTAAGCTGTTCATTAAAAATAAGGCTTTCCTAGTTACGATTGGGGGGGCTTATTTTTATTTGGGGGGAAATTGAAAAGTATCACACTGGCAAAGCATAATGGAGGCTACTAAAAAGATTAAGGAACAAGATCTTGATTTTGAAACGCGTTCTTCAGAAATTCAAGAATGTTTTTGGATGATTTATATAGTCAAATAAATGCGCTCGCCTTAGTAAAGCAGCTAAAAATTGAATTTGGCGAAAAGGTGTTAGCAGATAGTATATGTTTTAGTAAAATATGACATATTGCATTGGAAAACAAATGAAATATACAAAAATAATACATAAAATAATAAAAAATTAAATGGAAAAATCCATATATATTGTCTAAAATTTATATTGGTAATCTAATATAATAAAGCATATTTGCTAATAAAATATGAAATATTGTAAGTTGGAGCGCCATAAAAATAGAAGGGAAGGAAGAACAAGATGAAATGTATGGGGAAAAATTCCAGAAAAAGTATGGCAGTATTGCTTAGTTTGTGTATGTTAATATCTGGTATACCTGCAGGATTAAGTTATGCAGCAAGCATAACTACTATCTATGCGGCTGCGTATAAAGATGCAGCAGATGTGAGTGACACAACATTACCGACCACGATTGATGTGAACGGGCAGCAAACTTCAGTGGAATGGACATGGAAAGAGAATACCTTTTTGGTACCTTATGATACCGTTGAGGTAACGGGAACTACACAAAATGGGGATACGGTTAAGGCACAGGTTGAGGTTATTCCATTAAAGTCAAATGAACTTGTATATTATATTGATGCAAGTCGTGACACAGGAGGGGAATCAAAAGCATACACTGCCGTGCAAGAACTCGCATCTACTACCTTACAAAACAAGGTGGCAGATCAGGTATATAACGATACCGATCAATGGGGAAGAACGGGAAGTAATTTTGCAGAAAAAGGAACTGGCAATGTAGATGTGACAAAAAAAATTCAGACAGGTTGGTATAGTAAAAGCAAGACAACCGCACTTTCTTATAAATATCATATGGAAAAAGGAACCTATACTTTAACTGCTGGTTTTTATGAATGGTGGAATGGACGAAGCATAAAACTTGCATTGAGTGGTGACGGGATGGAAGGTGTTACTTCTGATACCACTACCATATCCGGTATAGGAAGTTCGGCAGTGGAATCCGTAAGCTTTACAGTGAATCAAGCTTGCACAGTTACTATGGAGGTACAGAATGCGACAGGAGGAGAGGCACCGGTTATTAGTTGGTTTTCTGTGGCAAAAGGAACAGTTGAAATACCAGAAAAAATCGAACCAACTGAGATTGTAATTGATGGACAAGATGTGGAAACTGCTGCATCGAATAAAAATGGACTGACATATAAAGGATTTGGTGTATTAAGTGGAAACAGTACGAGTAATCTTTTGATGGACTATAAACAAGAATCTCTAGATGCATACAATAAAATGATGGGTGTGCTTTTTGGAGGGGATCATCCTCTCATTGACCATGTTAAAATTGAAATGGGAAATGATGGAAATAATTCTACAGGTGCTGATTCTTGCACTATGCGCTTTGAAAATGAAGAAGCAGATGCTTCCAGAAGTCCAGGATTTCAGTTGGCAGCAGATGCGAAAAAGATCAATACCCGTGTAAAAGTCAGTTTTTTACGATGGAGCATGCCTGCATGGGTAAACAGTGCCTGGAACAGCGACCGAACAGGTGCCGGATATGAAGCTATGTATAAATGGTATAAAGAAACTATTTTTGATGCATATGAAAAATATAATTACATAGTGGATTATGTGAATCCGGATACAAATGAAACCACCAATCCGGATGGAGATTTTATTAAGTGGTATAAAAATAGAGTCACAGCAGAAAATGATTTTCCGGAATATATGGATGCAACAGCGATAGAAGCCTATCATAATATTAAAATAATTGCTTCAGATGAAAATAATTCTCTAAATATCGTCCCTAGTATGAGAGCGGATAAAAATCTTTACAGTGCTGTTGATGCTGTGGGTTTTCATTATAGAGCCGGGGATGAAACTTCGACCGCAGATTATCGGACTATGGCTGATGTCGATGATAAGGAAGTGTGGTACAGTGAAGGGTGCGCAACATTTAGTTATACCGAATACCAGGAAAATAAGTCAGCGGATTACGGGAAAGGAACCATCGGGGGGTATCAAAGCCCTCTCGCAATGGCAGATAATTTTATCAAAAGTTTTGTTTATTCTCGTAAGACTCACTACATTTTTCAGCCTGCTATCGGATCCTTTTATGAGGGATCTCAATATGATCATAAAGAGCTTTTAAGTGCAAGAGAGCCTTGGGCAGGGTATGTACATTATGATCCAGCTATTTATATGCTGGAACACTTTACCAAGTTTGCGGTAACTGGATGGGAAAACAGCAGTAACACTGCTGGAATCTGGCGGGTTATTCCAAGCGCCAGTGATAACAATTCAAATGGATGGGATCATTTGACAAATCAAAGCGGAAATCCAAGCTATTTAACGTTGGCTGCACCAGATAAGAGTAACTTTTCTATAGTTATGGTAAATAACAGTGAGAAACGATTGGAATACTCGATCAAAGCAGAAAATATGGATTTGGAAGCTGGTGCCCCGATGGAAATATGGGAAACCAAGACAGACAGTTATTTAAAATATAAGGGCGAAGCAGCTTACGAAGATGGATATTATACGGTAACAGTTGAACCATACTCAATGGTAACGGTAACCACGTTGGACTGCAATGATAAAGAAGAATATAATAACCGTCTTCTGGAAGAGACGCAAAAAAAAGTTTTAGATACAGATGAGGCTGGCAAGGAATTAGATAATACCAATACCATACTGTATGCAGATGATTTTGAATACTCCGGTTATGAAAAAGGATATCTGGAAAGCCGTGGAAATGAACCTCGATATATTGTGGATTATAGTGGCGCATTTGCTGTTGAAAATGGACAGCTGAAGCAATTGCTTACTACATCGGTGGGACAATGGAATAACTATAAACCAAATTGTGTAGTTGGTGACTTTAGATGGATGAATTATAAAGCCAGTGTGGATGCTACGGTAGATGGCTTGGGGTATGCTGCTCTCAATATACGGGAACAGACAGGAATGGGTATGGAAGGAAGTGGATATAACTTACAGATTACAGCAAATGGAACATGGACGTTGAAAAAACGAAGTACAACTTTATCAACCGGAACCGTAAAGAAAAGTCAGAACGGAACCTATAACTTAGCATTAGAAGGTCGGGGAAGTTTTATTTCGGCATGGATTGATGGGGAAGAAGTTGCCACTTATTTGGATAGCAATCCGGAATACTTTGGTCGGGTACGTCTAGGATGTGACTGGGGGGAAACCTCGTTTGACAATTTGGTGGTAGAAAAGGTTTCAGGTTATATGCCTTATGCCACCAAACTCGTTGACAATGCCTCAGATGAGGTGAGTTATACTGGTACATGGAATATCATAGCAGGAGGAGGTGGAAGCAGTAACGACTGGTATCGTTCCACAAGTACAACATCAACGGTGGGTGCTACGATTCATTTTAATATGACAGGAGCAGGGTTTGCCTTGATTGGTAAAAATAATGGAACTGCCTCACTGGATGTTGTAGTGGATAACAAAAAAATAGCAGAAAATGTTTCGACTACTTCTAGTAACCAGCATTGCTGTGCTTATATGCTAAAAGGGTTTGATGATACCTCACACGAAGTTACCATTACAGTGACATCAGGTACAATGGTATTGGATGCGATTTATTTCTTACCGTTTCGTGAAACTGACAGGACACAGTTAACAGAATTGATTGAACAGGCTACAGCCATAAGCCCTGATAATTATATGGATGTAACATGGAATGCTTTTGAATGCGCAGTTAGTGAAGCACAAACAGTTCTTGATACGTTAGATGCTACGCAAGAAGCGATTGACGCGGCATATCTAACGTTAAAGGCGGCAATGGATGGATTGCTTAAAGGAACCAGTGTGGTATCGGCAGAGGATGTATTCATTGCTATGTATGAAGGAGACGAATGGAACCTGCCTTCTAACTTAACCTGTACTACGGCTAAAGGTGATACGCTTACCAAAGAGGTAAGCTGGGACACGGAGGGTATGTCGGCTCCGTTAGCATATGAAACGGTTACGGTTAAGGGTACAATTAAACACGATGGATTTGCGGTTACTGCAACCATTGAAGTTGTACCGCAAGGATTGAAATATTTTGTTGATGCAGGTACTGGAGCAGGGTACTATAACAAAAATACAATAGCAGCTGATTCTAAACCTTTTCATGCAGTGTATGCATTAGATAAAAATCTTAAAAATAATTCTTCGGATGCTGCATATTCGGATCAAAGAGGTTGGGGATATGTATCGGACAGTACGTACAAAGTAAGTGCCACAATAGATGGAGGTGATCGGCCGGACAGCTATATAGGTACAAATAAATATAGTGTTGGACTGAGAGACAAAACGAGTGCTACACAGCCTATGATCTATCGGTTTGCTTTGGATGCAGGGAACTATGAATTGACGGCAGGATATCATGAATTCTATGGAAGTGGACGCAGTCGTGATATGCAGCCAAGTGTAACATGGACGGATTCTAAGGGTAAAGAGCAGGAAGTAAAAGGAAATGTTGTTAATCTTAGAAGCAGCAATGTGAAAGATTCCATAACGTTTACTTTAGATAAGCAGACAGTGGTAGAATATCACTTATCCTATGTATCGGGTGAGGCTGCTATGTACAGTTGGTTAGGAGTATCCAAAATCGGGGAGCCTGCTCCAAACAAAATTGTTTCAGTGATTGCTCCGGATGTCCAAGCAGTTGCCAGCGGGCAGGCATTGCAATTACCAGAAACGGTTCAGGTAACGAAAGTGGATGGAACAAGTGGAACAGCTGTAGTAAGTTGGAATACGCAGGGAGTGGATATTTCTACCCCATACCAAAGCATTGTTATTGATGGTGTTGTAGAGGGAACAGATCTTACAACTTCCGTAAAGGTTGAAGTAGTGCCTCAAACGTTGATCTGGTTTATTGATAGTGGGATAGATGTTAGTACGCAGACTACGACTCAGCCTTATGAAGCCGTTAAAAATTGTATCTCTGGTCTGAAAAATGAAAAAGCAGACCAGGCATATGTGGAAGGCAAAACTAAGTGGGGATACAATGTGGAACAAGTGAATTTTAAGGCACAATCGAACATTGATATGACGGATAAGACTGCCAGTGGGTTGTATGCTCAGGGAAATGGCGAATCGGCATCGCCAATTATCTATACTTTACCAATGGAAGCGGGTGACTATAATTTGCACCTTGCTTTCCATGAATGGTGGCAGGGACCACGAATCATGAATATTACTGCTTCCTGGACGGATGCAGCTGGAAATGAAAAGAATGTATTATTAGGAGAGAATGTAGTGGTATCTTCAGTGGAAACCGATGCTAAAGTGGAGGGAGTGGTATCTTTGAATACGGATACTACACTAACCGTCAAAATTGCTCTTGCATCGGGAACAGAAGCACCAGTTTTAAGCTGGCTGGCAGTTGATAAAGCGATAACAGTAGACAAGAGTGGATTGGAGAAATCAGTTAGTGAAGCAGCTATGCTGGATGCAAGCAGATACACAGCAGACAGTTTCGCAGCAGTGACGGATGCTCTTTTGATTGCACAGGCTGTATTAGCAGATAGTCATGCAACGAAAGAAGCAATCAATGCAGCAACTAAGGCACTTAGCATGGCGGTAAATAACCTAGTGTTAATGGCTGGTTTGCAAGAAATTAGTATGGTTACTAACCCAGTAGATACATCAGGTGTTTCAAATGATGCTGTGGTTACCGTAACAATGGTTTCTACAGCTTCTAGCGCAGCAATTTATTACACGCTGGATAATACGGTACCATCCTTGCAATCGAAACGATATAATGCTCCAGTTGAAGTAAAAACAGTGAATACCAAAGGAGAGACTGTAATAATCAAAGCAATTGCTGTTTTGGGAGATGAAATTTCCCAAGTGGTAGAAAAAACAGTTCTATTTTTACCACGAGAACTTGATATGGGAGACAGCCCGGTAGGACCTGTAATAGCTACACCGACACCAAAACCAACTTCAATACCTTCTGCTGATGTATATCAGGAAGGGGATAAGATCGAGTATAAAACAGATATATTTAAAGAAGCTGCAAAAGAAAAAGAAGATGTTCGTGTAGTCGTAAATAATAAAGAAGGGAAAGAACTTTATTCCTGGAAATTTGCGGGAGAGGATTTGGCAAACTCACAGCAAAAATTAAGTGATGTTGATCTGGCGTTATCGCTAGAAAAGGCTATAGAAGATGAAAATGTAAGTAAGCTCTTGCTGAATGGAAATCCAGATGAAAATTTAAACAATGCAATTGTATTGAATTTCAACTATGAAGGAGTATTACCTTCACAGGCAACGGTTCGGATTGATGTTAGCAATTTGATTGACAGCAGTCTCTATGGTCATAGAATATATGTATATCATTTTAATACTTCAACGAAGAAACTTGAAAATTTACCATATAGTTCTTTTTATAAAGTAGAAGATGATGGGTATATAACGATGAATATATTACATTGCTCGGATTATGTAATTCTTCCGAAAAAGGCGGATAGCAATGCAGTTGCTTCGTTGAGAAAACAAATCAAAGTTACTCCGGGCAAAAAGACACTTTTTGTTGGAAAAACAAAGAACATTCAAATTGATTTACCACAAACACTTGAAATGGTAACATATCTGAAAGATAAAACTTCAAGCAGTGCAATCGGTGGTGTAAAAGTTAGATACAAGTCTTTGAATACGAAAGTGGCTTCTGTCGACAAAGCAGGTAAGATTAAAGCTAAGAAAAAAGGAAGTACAACTATTATAACTACCTTAACTTTATATAATAAGAAAAAAATTACAGTTAAAACAACAGTTGTTGTGAAAAATCTAAAAAAATAGTGCACAGACTGCATTTTATAAAACTGCAAGTAGTTTATTAAAAATAAGGCTTTCCCAGTCATTTGGCTGGGAAGGTCTTATTTTATTTGTGGGGAAGGAATTGATAATACGATATTAAATATCAACTTTAGAAAAAAAATTTTATTGAAGATGCTATATTTTCTGTTAAAATGTTAAAAGATATTGTATCCTTGTTGTATGTGATGATATTAGAGGTAACAAATGAGAAATAGTAGAAAGTGTCCGATGAATATACGTAATGAGAGAAACTATGGAGGATATCAATGACTCTTCGAAGAAAATTAGTTCTGACTTTTGTTATTACAATTATTATGCTTGGAGCGTTAATTGGTTATTTTTCATATATGGATTCTGAACGGATTGTAATATCCAATAAAAAAAGTGAGATGGCAGATACAATTAATCGCATTGATATTAATATCAATGCGAAGGTAAGAGGAATGACCGAACTTGCACAGAACTTGAGCATGAGTCAGTCGGTCAGGGAACTTTTGATAAAAAAGAATACAGATAAAAAGGATACAAAGCAGGATACTTATGTGAAGGAAGCATTTAAAAATTTCGTATGTGCGTTTGAAGCTATTTCCGATATTATGATAGTTGATATGAAGGGGAGCGTTTTGTTTAGCTATAATGAACGCTACTCAATAAAAAATAACGAAGAGTTAAAGCAGTATTACAAATTTATTTCTCAAAAAACAGATAAGGCGAATTGGATAGGAACTGCAAAAGCTTTGTGTGTAAAGGATGAGGTGGGGGATGATTTGGTAGTAACTATGGTAAAAGCAATTATGGACGAGAAAGGAACAAAGGAACTGGGATTACTAGTCGTGGAATTAAATCCAGATATATTTAGTAATCTTCTTTTAAGTAATCAAAGTATGTTTCAAAATCAATATACGTTTATTGTGGATAAGAAGGGCGATATCATTTGCAGCAATAAAAATATGAAGCATACGTGGCTTAATAAAATGGAAGAAAATTTTGAAAATGGAATTCGTAAGTTCGAGCTTATATGGGAAGGAAAAACATATTATGTGTGCGGGCAATATAATGGGGTCACTGGATGGAAGACATTTTCAGCAGTGTCACTGGATGATTTTTTCCCGCAGTCTTCGGTGTTAAGAAAGGCAATATACAGCTTGGTATTTATTACAGTTATCATTGCTGTAGCTATCGTCTCATTATTAGCCTATACTATGACAAAACCGATTAATGATTTAGCGGGAGCGATGAAAGTAGTACAGGAAGGAAATTTTGATTTGCAGTTGAAAAATAGTAGGAAAGACGAAATTGGACATTTGATTGATTCCTTTAATTTTATGATTGAAAAAATAAATACCTTAATAAAAGAAGTTTATCAGGAAAAAATAGCACAAAAGAACGCTGAACTTGGAGCCTTGCAGGCACAGATTAATCCGCATTTTCTATATAATACACTAGATTCCATCAATTGGATGTTGATCGAAAGAGAAGAATATGATATTAGTGAAGTAGTTATTTCGCTAGGAGATTTAATGAAATACTCCATTCATGGAAAGAATGCATTCGTTACGCTGGAGGAAGAATTACATTATATTTTAAGCTATTTATGTATACAAAAAAATCGATTAGAAGAACGGCTTTTATATGATATCGAAATCCCTGCGACCATGAACGAATATTTTGTGCCCAAATTAATATTACAGCCACTTGTTGAAAATGCTATTTTACATGGGATTGAGCCCAAAAGAGAGGGTGGAAGGATCTGGATACGGGGCTGTGAAACGAAAGAATGTATTTTGATTTCGGTTACGGATAATGGGGAAGGGATGAAGCGAGAAGAACTTACAAAGCTTACGTATGAATTAGAAAAGAGGGAAGAACCAGAAAGTATAGGAGTTCGAAACGTTGACAGGCGAATCCGCTTACATTATGGAGATGCATATGGCTTAGATATAAAAAGTAAATGGAAAGAAGGTACAACAATTACTTTATATATTCCAAAATAAAATGGAGGTATAAAATGGATATTGTAATTGTAGATGATGAACCAAAAATTCGCAATGGATTGTATAAACTACTGAATGCAAAAGAAAATTGGAACGTAGTCGGAGTATTTGAAGAGGCAAAGATAGCACTTAAATTTTTATATGAGAATACAGTGGATGTTTTGATAACGGATATAAAAATGCCAGAAGTAAGTGGACTTGAGTTAATTGGGAAAATAAGAGAGAAGAATCAGGAAGTTTCCATTATTATTTTAAGTGGGTATAGCAATTTCTCGTTTGCACAAAAAGCAATCGAATTGGGAGTTACCCGCTATATAACAAAACCTACCAATCCGAAAGAATTGATATCCATACTGACAAGGATTGAAATGGAAAAGGATAATGTAGAAGAGACCATAGAGGAAAAAGAGCAGGAAGTGGATAATCTTTTGGTAAAGAAAGCAACAGAATATATAGAAATGAATTATTCAAAAAAGATAGCATTAAAGGATATTGCTTCGGAACTGTATATTTCGCCTAATTATTTATCGGAGCTATTTAAACGGCATATGGGCCAAAATCTGTCGGAATATATCATAGAATATCGAATGCTCAAAGCTTTAAAACTTTTGGGGCAGTTGGAATATAAAATTTCAGATGTTGCAGAGGTGGTAGGATTTAATGATGCAAAATATTTTAGTAGTACGTTTAAAAAAATGTATGGGGTGACTCCTCTTGAATACAGAAATGGAAAAATGAACAAATAAGAAAAAAATAAGCGAAAATGATTATGTAAATTACTCATTTTTGCTTATTTTTTTGTATAAACAGTAATATTATCGACAAAACAGTAATTTAATCTAATTGTTTGATTGGTAAAAATATATATAATTAAAGTATATCTTATAGAAAACGGAGGAGATTTATATGAAGAAAAGAATTAGTATTTTAATTCTTATGATTGTTTCAATCATAGGGCTGATGAGTGGATGCGGTGATACGAAAAATACCGATTCAAAGACGACAAAAAAGGAAGCTTCCAATGGTGCAGCGGATTACAAAATTGTATTGATTCTACCAGGACCTATTAATGATCAGAGCTGGAATGCAACAAACTATGCAGGATTGGTTGCTTGTAATGAGCAATTGGGAACAAAAATGGAATACGTTGAAAATGTGCAGGCATCCGATTTTGAATCTACCTTCCGCGAATATGCAGAACGTGGATATGATTTAATATTGTCTGCAGGATCACAGTTTGATGAAGCAGTTTCAAGCGTTGCTCCTAATTATCCGAAAACAACATTCTGTGTTGTCAATGGTTCAAAATGTGATGGGGACAATATTGCACCGATTTTTCCAAAAGAATATGAGGCAAGCTACATTGCATCGATTATTGCAGGCAATGTAACTGAAAATGGGAATTTTGCAACAATTGGAGGATTCCCAAATGAGCCAATGGAACATTTGATGGATGTATATGAAAAAAATGCAGTTGAAATTGCAAAAAGCAGAAATATAACAGAAGCACAAGCGACCAGAGCTTATGCAAATAGTTGGGATGATGTTGCTCTTGGCAAACAAATGGCAGAACAAATGATTGATAACGGAGCAGATACTTTGTTTGTATATGCGAACGAAGTTGGGCTTGGTAGTATTGAGGCAGCAAAAGCAAAGGGAGTTAAGTTTATTGGATTCTCCAGTGACCAGACAACAGTTGATCCAGATACGGTAGTTGCATCGGTAGTGTTTGATTTTAAGACATTTTATGTATGGGCAATTGATCAATATATGAACGGTGACTTAACCGGAAATGTGGTACACGAAGCAGGAATTAACGAAAATATTTTCGTGCCAGTATACACGGATAATATTTCACAGGAAGTAAAAGATGCTGTTGAAACGGGGATTCAGGATTTTAAAGATGGAAAAGTTGATTTAAAAGCATTGTTTGTAGAATAGGATGATAAAAGGCGCTCTGGATTGAGCGCCATTCCTTAATAAATGTTAGGAGGATGTCAAGTGGAAGTGCCATTTTTTGAACTTCGAAATGTATCAAAATATTTTGCAAGAGTAATTGCGAATAAGGATATCTCTTTTTGTATTGGGCATGGTGAAGTAGTGGCTCTCTTAGGAGAAAATGGAGCCGGGAAAAGTACAATTATGAAAATTCTTTATGGACTTTATAAAGCAGATGAGGGTCAAATTTTTATGGAGGGTGAGGAACAAAAAATAAATTCGCCTAAAGATGCAATGGCTCTTGGAATATCTATGATTCAACAACACTTTTCTCTAGTACCAGCACATACAGTAACGGAAAATATTATATTGGGAAATGTTCACGGCAAGATTGACTATGAAGCTTGTAAAAATACAGTAAAAGATTTGGCAAAACAATATGGGTTTGATATTCCGGTGGATGCAAAAATATCAGAGCTTGCAGTCGGTGTACAACAAAAAGTAGAAATTTTGAAAGCACTTTATTTGAATGCAAAACTTTTAATTATGGATGAACCAACAGCGGTTCTTACTCCACAGGAAGCAGATAAGCTGATGGAATTTGTGAAGAGCTATACGAAGGAGGGAAATTCCGTCATTTTTATTACTCACAAACTAAAAGAGGTTATGGAAGTAGCAGACCGAATCATCGTTATGAGAAATGGACTTCTTTGTGGAAACCTTAGCTCAAAAGAGACCAATGAAATTGAATTAGCTAGAAAAATGATTGGTAAGGATATAATTTTGGCAAAACGGGAAAAAGAAGATGTAAAAGAGGAACGGGAAGTAAAGCTTAGTCTAAAAAACGTATGCGTACAAAAAAGGGGAGAAACGCCGCGATTGCATGATATTTCCTTTGAAATAAAGGAAGGCGAGATAGTTGGAATTGCAGGGGTAAGCGGAAATGGACAAGAAGAGTTGTGTGAGGTAATTTGCGGTGCATTAAAGGTAACCGAAGGAACGATTTTTTTAAAGGGCGAAGATATAACAAAGTTATCGATTCAGGAGCATATAGCCAGAGGGATTGGTTATGTTCCGGTAGATCGACATAAAGATGCAATGATTATGGATATGACAGTATCGGAAAACTTGATGTTAAAAACTAGCTATGATAAAAAGTGGAAAAAACATGGCTTGATTGATAAAAAGAAGCTGGATATGTATACGGAAAAAGCAATCGAAGAATATAAAATTAAGGCACTTGGAGCAGATGCAGAGGCAAAAGGGCTATCCGGTGGAAACCAACAAAAGGTAATATTGGCTCGAGAAGTAGATAATGGAAAAGAACTTTTAGTTTTAAATCAGCCAACGAGAGGACTTGATTTAGGAGCGATTAATAATATTCATACAGCAGTGCTGGCAGAGGCAAAAAGAGGAAAAAGTGTTCTTTTGGTATCGACGGAACTATCTGAAATTTTTGATTTGTGTGATCGGATTGCTGTTATATATAAAGGGAGCTTTATGGGAATTTACAATCAAGGCGAACTGACAACAGAAAAAATTGGGCTACTAATGGCTGGTTACGTTGGGGAAGGAGAGGCATAACGATGAATGCAAAATTAAGAGACATGATTGTTACCAATTTTTTGGCAATTTTAGCTGGTTTAGTCTTAAGTGGATGCATGCTTATTTTATTAAGTATTAATCCAATCGAAGTATTTGGAGAGGCATTAACTACAATGTTTACGGATAAGTATACCTTAGGCGATGTATTTTTGAAAGCTACCCCATTGATTTTTACAGCCTTATCGTTTGCCTTTGCATTTAAATGCAATTTATTTAATATTGGCGCACAAGGACAGTTTTATATGGGATCAATTGTTGCGATTGCTGTCTCCTTGCAGCTTCAAGGCAGAGTTCCAACGTTTGTATTGTTAGTAATTGTTTTCTTATTGACTATGGTAGGGGGTGGACTCATAGGAGCTTTTATTGGGTTTTTGAAAGCACATTACAATGCCAATGAATTTTTGGTGAGTATGATGTCGACCTATGTGGTTTTAGCTCTTATGAATTATTTATTGCGGACCTTTTTAAAAGAGTCAAAAGGAGAATACCCGCAAACCGATGCGTTGACAAGCGACGCATGGATTCCGAATTTGATAAGTGGAACTCGATTGCATATCGGATTTATTCTTGCAATTTTAGTTGCAATTGCAATATGGATTTTATTATATAAAACTCCGTTGGGCTATCGAATTCGTGCAGTTGGAAGCAATGCATCAGCCGCAAAAATGTCAGGAATTCCATCAAAAAAAATCTATATTATCACATTTTTTATAAGTGGAGCTTTGGCTGGTATGGCTGGATTTACAGAAGTAAACGGGGTGCAGCATATGCTCATTCAGGACTTTAATTCAGGAATCGGTTCGGCTGGCCTTGGAATTGCAATCTTGGCAAATGCAAACCCGATTGGCATTATTTTTGCATCCATTTTGTTTGGAGCATTGAGTGTGATTGGAAACTTAATGGGAAGAATGCCAGGTGTAAATGTACCTGCAAGTATTGTAGATTTAATGCAAGGGTTTGTTATGATTTTTGTTATTATTTCCTATTTTTTCCGATCTTATTTGGAGAATCGGAGAGAGAAACTTAAATTACAAAAAAAGGCGGTGGGAGAATGATAGTTAATTTGCTGAGTCGTGCATTAATGATGAGTACGCCATTGCTTTATGGCTCGATTGCAGAGGTAATTGCAGAACGTTCCGGAGTGATGGTTACCGCAATAGAAGGAATTTTTCTTATGGGTGCATGGGGAGGATTTGTCGGAACATATCTTTCAGGAAGCGCCCTAATCGGCATTCTTGTGGCTATGTTAACTGGGATGATGGCAGCAGCTATTTATGGGATTGTCTGTATTTTTCTAAAACAGCATCAAGTAGTAACTGGAACAGCAATTAATATTTTGGCAGCAGGTTTTTGTACTTATTTTCAACGAGTGCTTTTTGGAATTCCTACCGCTCCATTAAAAATTTCTCCATTGAGTCAAATCTCCATACCGATATTATCAAAGATTCCAGTGATAGGACCTGTTTTTTTTCATCAAAACATATTAACCTATCTGGTATACTTAATTATTCCGATGGCATATTTTCTCTTATTTCGTACATCCATAGGGTTAATTATTCGATCAACTGGCGAGAATCCAGAAGCGGTCGATGTAGCAGGGATCAATGTTGATTTTGTTCGATTTGCAGTAGTTTTGTTGGCAGGAGTCATGGGAGGAATTGCAGGTGCATTTTATTCCGTCGGATATCTGGGAATGTTTACCTCAAATATGATAGGAGGACGTGGTTGGATTGCCTTTGCTATCTGCTTTTTAGGAAACTGGAATCCAAAAGGGGCAGTAATTGGAACGGTAGTGTTTGGTTTTACAGAAGCCATCGCTATTTATATGCAGTCAATTGGAGGAGGTGCATATTTTCCGAATGAACTGTTTATTGCACTTCCTTATATTCTAACAATTGTACTAACCGTATCCAGAAAGAATTTCAATGTACCAGCAAAACTGGGTGTTGCGTATAGTAAAGAAAATTAAAAGCTTCATTCCATATATTCTGATGTATTGAGTATATGGAATGAAGCTATTTGATTAGAGATTGCGATAAAGTAAGATGGAGCATAGAACACCTAAAATACTTGCAATGGATATTTTTATTGTCAATCCAAAGGTAAGTATCAAGATACCTAAATCCAGTTTTACAGGTTTTTCTAAGCCAAATGTTTGACCATAATCGAGCCAGGAAAGATAGGAAATGTTTTTTGTAAGGTAACCTATAAATCCGCCTAATACGATGCCGCAAAGAATCAATAAAAATAATGACCAATGATTGTTTCCTGTTCGTTTCATACTCTAAATCCCCCGTATTATGTAGTATAATTTTTAATTATTTATATATTGAATCATATTTGTATCTGCTTTTTTTGAAGTGGTTTTGTGAACCAAAAGTATATCATTTTTTTGTGATTGCTTAACTTGATAGAGAGCGGCATCCGCTGCAAATAAAAAGTCCCACATTTTATTTCCAATGCTTGGTATGGAGTTACGAACACCTTGAGAAATGGTAAGATAAGGTGCAACAATTGAGTTAGCGTGCTTAATTTTTAATTCTTCAACCGATTGCTTTAACTTGGTTGCAATTTGCATAATTTCTTCATCTGATTTATTTTCGTAGATAATAATGAATTCGTCGCCACCATATCGGGCACAAAAAATGTCTTCACGCATAATTTCCTTTAAAAAATTAGCAATGAGGCAAAGGCAGTCATCACCAGCTTGGTGCCCATAGGTATCGTTAAATTGCTTAAAACAATCCACATCAAATATTTCAACGGCAAGTGATGTTTGATTGTTAAAGGCTCGTTCAAAGGCTTCTTCGGAATAGTCATTTAGACGATAGCGATTTGGTAATCCAGTCAGAGAATCCCTTTCAGAACGTTCTTGTAGCATGCGGTTTTCTTCTTCCATTAAGTCGTTGAGCGAACGAATTTCTTCCAATGAAAATCGTAAATTAATGGTTGATAGGGTAGTGCTTGTTGCAACTTCGTGCATTTTTTCTGAAATTGTAAAAAAACGAGACGTTGCTTGTAGGTAATTTGGTTCATCTGAGAATAACTTAAAATACTGAATTTTTAAGTTGAGAACTTTAAGTTGTAGATGGGCAATATCGGCAGAATTGGTAAGCAACTCTAAATAATTGAGTACTTGCCAAAGTTCATCATATTTTTTTATTTGGAATAAATGCTCGCAAAAATCAAAGATTTCATAATAGATATCCAAAAGGGAAGTGATAGAGGTGATATTAGGAATGCATTGTGTAATCAAGATATCTCTTTCTTTGAATTGTTCCAGAGCAGTTAAAAGTTTTATATAGAAACATTGGTATGCAACTTGACTATAATCCTTTAGGCAAGTTTTAGGACATTCATGGTTATATTGATTTGCATAATCCATTGCCTGATCCATATATCCAAGATTATAATAGCAGTTCCCAATTGCAACGAAGCTAAGTGCTAAATTGGTAAAATAAAAAGAGTTTTGCTTTTCATAAGCCATATAATCTAGCCCAAGTTCAAAATAACGAATTGCGGTGTTATATTCCTTTAGAGTGACGTACAAATGACCGATATTTGTATAGACCAGACCTGACTCATATTTTAAGTTCGTATTTTCACAATATTTAAGTGCTGTCAAATAGTAATCAAGAGCAGATACTAAATTTCCCTGGCTGTCAGCACTGATGGCTAAGAGATTATAGGACCGTGCAAGTAAGAATTCGTCATTCGTTTTTTGCTGGTAGGTAATTCCCTTCACCAGATAGTGCAAAAAAATGGGGTAATCATGAAAAGAAAAATAGGCTTCACACATATAGTAATATCCATAGCCATAAAGCACCGGGTCATCATGCTTTTTTGCATGTTGAATAAGCTGGTCACAATACGTTAAGACTAATTTCGAATCATTGCGTCGATAAAACTCAATATTTGATATAATTGTTTGAATATCATTGCTATACGTACTAAAATCCATAAATTATCCCTCATTAATTACATGTTATCCAATATATTTGAAATTCCTTATTATACATGCACATTGTAAAGGATTTTTTAAAAAAAAGCTAGTATTATTTCTTTACATAACTTACAAATTTGTATATAATAAAGGGGTTTGTAAATAAATTGAGAAGAGTCGTTCATTAATTGGAGGAAATCGCAGTGGCTGATTTAGATAGAGAAATAAAAAAAAGAAGAACATTTGCCATTATATCACATCCAGATGCGGGTAAGACTACATTGACAGAAAAGTTTTTGTTATATGGAGGTGCAATTAACCTTGCTGGGTCTGTAAAGGGAAGAAAAACGGCAAAGCATGCTGTTTCGGATTGGATGGAAATTGAAAAAGAGAGAGGAATATCGGTAACTTCTTCTGTTATGCAATTTAATTATGATGGTTACTGTATTAACATACTAGACACACCAGGTCATCAGGACTTTTCCGAAGATACGTATCGTACATTGATGGCAGCAGATTCTGCCGTCATGGTTATTGATGGTTCCAAAGGTGTGGAAGCGCAAACAATTAAATTATTTAAAGTATGCGTAATGCGAAAAATTCCGATTTTTACATTTGTTAATAAAATGGATCGAGAAGCAAATGATCCGTTTCAATTGATTGATGAAATTGAAACAGTGTTAGGCATTCGTACATGTCCAATCAACTGGCCAATCGGTTCAGGAAAAAATTTCAAAGGGGTCTATGATAGACAAACCAAGCGCATATCAAAGTTTACCGCAGCAAATAATGGGCAAAGGGAAGTAGAAACAATGGAAGTATCGTTAGGGGATGCGTCTGTTGATGAGTTGATAGGAATACCAAATCATGCTACTTTGATTGAGGAAATTGAACTTTTGGATGGAGCTAGTGATGAATTTGATATGGAACGTGTGCGCAAAGGGGAACTGTCCCCTGTATTTTTTGGATCTGCATTAACGAATTTTGGTGTTGAAACATTTTTGAAACATTTTTTGGATATGACATCGTCACCACTTCCTAGAAACTCAAATGTGGGTGAGATTAGCCCGTTTCAGGATGAATTTTCTGCCTTTGTATTTAAGATACAGGCAAATATGAATAAGGCACATCGAGATCGTATTGCATTTATGCGTATTTGCTCTGGTAAATTTGAAGCAGGAATGGAAGTAATGCATGTTCAGGGTGGAAAGAAAATACGTCTTTCTCAGCCACAGCAGATGATGGCTCAAGAGCGGAAGCATGTAGAAGAGGCTTATGCGGGAGATATTATTGGGGTATTTGATCCTGGTATATTTTCGATTGGAGATACTTTGTGCAGTGGAAAGAGTAAAATTGTATATGAAGGGATCCCAACGTTTGCACCGGAACATTTTGCAAAAGTTCGCCAAATTGATACAATGAAGCGTAAACAATTTATTAAAGGAATCGAGCAGATAGCACAAGAAGGTGCAATTCAGATATTTCAAGAATACAACACGGGTATGGAAGAAATTATTGTTGGAGTCGTTGGGGTTTTACAGTTTGATGTATTAAAATATCGATTGGAAGCAGAATATGGTGTTGAAATTCGATTGGATCAGCTTCCTTATGAGCATATTCGATGGATTGAAAACAAAGAAATAGAAGTTAGTAGATTAAGCGTGACTTCAGATACGAAAAAAGTAAAAGACTTAAAAGGAAATCCACTTCTCATCTTTACGCATCCATGGAGCATTAAAACAGCGCTTGAGCGAAATGAAGGACTTGAGCTAAGCGAATTTGGACGAAATTAAGAGAAACATGCTAAACACTAAAAATTATATAAAATACTGGTAATTTATCTGACAATATGGTATCCTTTTTATAAGAAGTAATAAATTAGGAGGGATTTGTATGGATAAGGTAATTACTATCAGCAGACAATATGGGAGTGGTGGTCGAGAGGTTGGGTCAAAACTTGCAGAGCAATTAGGGATTCCTTTTTATGATAATGAAATAATTGCACGAGCTGCAAAAGAGAGTGGATTTGCGGAAGCAGCATTTGCAAGAGCAGAAGAGAAGGCGACTAATAGTTTGCTTTACTCAATTGCAATGGGAATGAATGCGTATGGCAATCAGGACTTTGGTTACTCAAGCCTTTCACTGGATGACAAAATTTTTCTCGCACAATCTAATATCATTCGAAAAGTTGCAGAAGAAGGCCCATGTATCATTGTTGGCCGTTGTGCAGATTATATTTTGAAGGATAAAACGAATGTGATGCATATTTTTGTGTATGCTGGACTCGATTTCCGTATTGAACGAGCAACCATGCTTTATGGCATTTCAAAAGAAAAGGCAGGGGAAGAAGTCTTAAAATATGACAAGCGTCGTTCCAACTATTATAATTATCATACCAGTGATAAGTGGGCAACACTTTTTAATTATGATATATCAGTACGAACAGATTTTGCCGGAATTGATCATGCGGTTGAGACAATAAAAAAATTCATTACGGTATAACCTTAATTTATAGCTATTTCACAATTGAAACTGCCGATTTATAACGTGGCGCAATGCGACTGATTGCGTGAATTCGTTTTGAATCGGTAGTTTTTAATTATGAAGATTTAGAAAACAAAGAGAAGATTTTGCGCAATATATAGACTGCGATTTTATTATAAAAGGTCCTTTGACTTTGTTGAAATTTAGTGTATAATCGTGGGTAGAGTTTAAAAGCAAAGAAAGAAGGATTTGAAATGAGCAAAATTAGAACAAGATTTGCACCAAGTCCAACTGGCAGAATGCATGTTGGAAATTTAAGAACGGCACTCTATGCATACTTAGTAGCAAAGCATGAGGGCGGCGATTTTTTACTTCGAATTGAAGATACGGATCAAGAACGATTTCTCGAAGGCGCGATTGATATTATATACCGTACAATAGAAAAAACGGGACTTATTCATGATGAAGGACCAGATAAAGACGGTGGGGTAGGTCCATATGTTCAAAGTGAGCGTCAAAAGCAAGGAATTTACATTGAGTATGCAAAGAAGCTGATTGAAAAAGGTGAGGCATATTATTGTTTTTGTACAAAGGAACGATTGGATACGTTAAAGGTTTCTGTTACAGATGAAACTGGAAAAGAAATTGTGAAATATGATAAACATTGTCTGAATTTAACAAAAGAAGAAATCGAGTCAAATCTGGCGGCAGGGATTCCGTATGTAATTCGGCAAAACAACCCAACAGAAGGGACAACCACATTTTCCGATGTAATATTTGGGGATATTACGGTAGACAATGCAGAGTTAGATGATATGATTTTAATGAAATCAGATGGGTATCCGACCTATAATTTTGCCAATGTAGTAGATGATCACTTGATGAATATAACACATGTTGTTCGTGGTAACGAATATTTATCGTCTTCACCAAAATACAATCGTTTGTATGAAGCGTTTGGCTGGGAAGTTCCAGTGTACATTCATTGTCCGATTATCACAAATGAAGAACACCAAAAGTTAAGTAAACGTTGCGGACATTCTTCCTATGAAGATTTGTTAGATCAAGGCTTTTTGACAGAAGCAGTTGTAAACTTTGTGACATTGCTTGGATGGAGTCCAACAGATGACAGAGAGATATTTACACTTCCTGAATTAGTCGAAGCATTTGATTATCATCGAATTAATAAATCACCAGCTGTATTTGATATGGTAAAACTTAAATGGATGAATGGTGAGTACATGAAAGCAATGGACTTTGATAAGTTCTATGATATGGCTGAGCCATATATTAAAAAGACAATTCATAAAGATATGGATTTAAAAAAGGTTGCTTCACTTGTAAAGACACGTATCGAGATATTCCCAGATATCGAAGAACATATTGATTTCTTTGAAGCAGTTCCAGAGTATGATTGCTCCATGTATACACATAAAAAGATGAAGACGACGCCAGAATCATCCCTTGAGGTACTAAAAGAATTACTTCCTTTATTTGAAGCACAAGAAGACTATAGCAATGATGCATTATATGCTACATTGGTAGGCTATGTAGAGAAAAAAGGATGCAAGAATGGGTATGCTATGTGGCCAATTCGTACGGCTGTTTCCGGAAAGCAAATGACACCGGGAGGCGCAACTGAAATTATGGAAATCATCGGGAAGGCAGAATCAATTCTTCGTATTCAGAGTGCTATAGAGAAACTGGAACGTGAAATCTAAGATACTGTTTTATCCTGTCATTACAAAGGGAAATAGGAATGAAATATAATAATTCGCAACTCATGGCAATTGAACATAACTTAGGACCAGCACTTGTATTAGCTGGTCCAGGTTCTGGAAAAACAGCCGTTATTACACAACGAACCAAATGTCTGATTGAAAAGGGGATTAATCCCCGTAAAATTCTTGTCGTAACCTTCACAAAAGCAGCCGCAATTGAGATGAAGGAACGTTTTCAAATCTTAATGCAAGATTCAAAGATATCTTATGCATATCGCACCGTTCAATTTGGAACCTTCCATGCAATATTTTTCTCCATTTTAAAACATGCCTATCACTATAATGTAACTAGTATCATTCGGGAAGAAGAAAAAACATCCTTTTTTCGTGATATGATAAAGAGCTATTCGTTTGAAATAGAAGATGAAGGAGAATTTATATCCGAATTAGAAAGTGAAATAAGCTTGGTAAAAGGTGAAATGATGGATATCAGCCATTACTATTCAAAAAGCTGTTCGGAAGAGATTTTTCGTGAGATATATGCGAAATATCAAGATATGCTACGAAGTAAACGTAAAATTGATTTTGATGATATGTTGGTTTATTGTTACGAACTGCTGAGTCAGCGAAGCGATATCTTAGCAATGTGGCAAGAACAATTTCAATATATAATGATTGATGAGTTTCAAGATATCAATAAAATTCAATATGCCATTATAAAACTCTTAGCGTTACCAGAAAATAATTTATTTATCGTGGGGGATGATGATCAGTCAATCTACCGATTCCGTGGTGCGAAGCCAGAGATTATGTTGAATTTTGGAAAAGATTATAAGGATGCAAAACAAGTACTTTTAGATATCAATTATCGCTGTAATGCATCCATTACAGAAGGTGCGGCAAGGGTTATTAAACATAATCAGAAACGATTTATTAAAGATATAAAGTCAAATAAAAAGAAAGGAAAACCAATTATTATTAAAGAGTTTCCAACATGTAAGGAAGAAAATCGACGCGTTGCCTGGGAAATCATAAACAATCAGGAAAAAGGAATTGAGCTACAGGAGATGGCTGTACTTTTCCGAACGAATACGCAGCCCAGAATGTTGATTGAAACACTGATGCAGTATAATATCCCTTTTTGCATGAAAGATGCCATACCAAATATTTACGAGCATTTTATTGGGCGTGATATGATATGTTATATTCGGACAGCTCTTGGCAATCGGGAAAGAAAATTGTTTATGCAAATCGCAAATCGTCCGAAGCGTTATATCAGCCGCGAAGCATTTATAAATCCTGATGTTAACTTTGAACAGCTTCGCATCTTTTATGAAGACAAAAACTGGATGCTAGATCGCATTGATCAATGGGAATCGGATTTGAAATGGTTAAAAAAGATTACGCCCTATGCTGCCATTACTTATATTCGAAAAGGAATAGGGTACAATGATTTTTTGGAAGAATATGCGGACTACCGTCGCATTAAAGTAGATGATTTATATGAAATTCTAGATGAGATAGCAGAAGCTGCAAAGCCGTTTGAGAGCTATGATGAGTGGTTTGAACATATTGAAGCATATGGAATCACTCTTAAAGAGCAGGCAAGAAAGAATAAGGAAAATAAAGAGGGAATTGTACTTTCAACCATGCACAGTGCGAAAGGACTGGAATATCAAACGGTCTTTTTGATTGATGCAAACGAGACGGTTATTCCACACCATAAGGCAAGCATCACGGCGGATCTGGAAGAAGAGAGACGTATGTTTTATGTAGCTATGACACGAGCTAAGGAAAACCTACATATTTATTATACCAAAGAACGATTTAATAAAGAAATGGAAGTCAGTCGATTTGTAAAGGAATTGATGGAAGAAGAATCAAAATAAACGGTTGCAATCACCAAATTTTAAAGTAAGGAATTTGGTGATTGCAACCGTTTATTCATGCGAACATCTAATACGCATTTTTATTTATGAATCCTTTAAAAAAGGTTAAAAACAAGATTTTAAAATCAAGGGATAAGGACCAATTCTCAATATAGTATAAATCGTGTTCAATACGGAGTCTTATGGAGGTATCACCGCGATAACCATTTACCTGCGCCCATCCAGTTAGTCCAGGACGAACTTGATGTTTGATCATATAGCGTGGAATTTCTTCTTTGAATTTTTCGACAAAGAAAGGTCGCTCCGGTCTAGGTCCAATTAAACTCATATCACCTTTCAATACATTAAATAATTGAGGTAGTTCATCAATGCTTGTCCTGCGAATAAACTTACCAATCGTTGTAACACGTGGATCATTTGCTATAGTCCAGGCTACTTTTTCGCATTTTGGATCTTGTAGGCGCATGGAACGGAACTTATACATCGGGAACTCTTTATTATGGAGTCCAATTCTTGCTTGTTTATAAATCAAAGGACCAGGGGATGTTATCTTGATAATAAGGGCAACAACAAGCATTGGAATCGCAAATAAGAGGAGTGCTACGAGGCAACCAAAAATATCGATGGCACGTTTCACTGCTTTATTAAAAGAGTTGCTAAGTGGTACATTTCGTATGTTAATTACGGGAAGTCCAAATAAGTCTTCTGTATATGGTTTTGAAGAGATGAACTCACTATAATCAGGAATGAATTTTGTATGCACGCCCGATTTTTCACAAAGAGCAACAATTTTTTCTAATTTTGCATATTCATTTATTTTTAAGGCAATTGCTACTTCATCTAAGTCGATTTTTGCAAGTGTTTGTTCTAGTAATTCAAGATGACCAATGACATGAATGCCTTTATGTTCAAAGTCGATAGGACAATTGTCATCAAGGATGCCATACACATGATACCCCCATTCAGGATTAAACATAAGACGTTTGATATAGCGTTCTGCAGCTCGGCTGTATCCTACAATTAACACATGTTTTTGGTTGTATCCTTTTTTACGGAAACCACGAAGCGAGCGGGTTAAGAGCGAGCGAAAGCTTAAATTAAGCAAGGTGTTAATAACAACAAAGAAAAAGATAAACCAACGGGACAAATCACCAAAGCTCTCTTTTAATAATACCATTAATACGGTAAAATAAATAAAACCAATAAAGTTCGCACGTAAAATGTTAAATATACTGGCTCTTCGAGTTCGAATGCGTTTTGGCCCATACATGCCAGAATAGTGATAAATAATTAAATATCCAGGTACAATATAAATAAGAATTTTAGCATAAATTGCAAAAGGAAAAAAGTAACGAATATGAAAGGTTGGAAACATATCAACCAAAGGACTTCTGCAACGAAGCCAAAAAGCCAATGAAAATGAAGCAATAATTAGTATGGCATCTATGATAACATGAGTGATATTAAAGAATTTTTGATTGTCTTTAATCATAAAACCTCCTAAATGCATATAGTTTATAGTATGTGATGTGTATTATGTTAACTTGTTCATTATAATACAATATTGGATATGCGTCTATAAAGATTTTTATACGATATACTTAAACTTTTATAAGAAATGTTTGATTGGAAGGGAAAGTGAACGAGGATAATTATGAAATAATATTAACAAAGCCGTCACAAACTGAACACAAATTGATGCTATTATGAATGCATCAAGAACAAACGAACACATGGAAAGGAGATTATAAAAATGGACGAATTTAATAGAGAAGACAAAAACAATGATACAAACAATGAAAATAATACAAATAATACAAATAATGAGTATGTATTTTGGGCAGAGGCAGCAGCAAAAAACGGTACGCAGGCAAATACTCCTCAATATGAAGCTCCAAATTATCAGTCAAATTTTACACAAGAAGCATCCAATTATGGCTCTACATATGAAGCAGGAGGTGCAGGAGGTGGTAACAAAAAGAAACATTCCGATGGATTTGGGAAATCAGCAACAAAATTTATTGCCTGTGCAGTAGCATTTGGATTAGTAGCTGGACTTGTATTTCAAGGAGTCAATCGAACCGCAGATACCTTGTTCCCAACAAAAAATAGCTCTACTGCAAATACCATTCAAGTTACAACACCAGTAGCAACGACTTCGGAGTCAACTACATCTGGTACTTCGAGTGACTTGACACAGCTCGTTGAAAATACAATGCCATCCATTGTTTCTATTACAAGTACAATGACGCAGGATTATAGTTATTTTGGACAGGTTTATTCACAAGAATTTGATGGAAGTGGATCGGGAATTATTGTAGGACAAAATGATAAAGAAATTTTAATTGTGACAAACAATCATGTAGTGGAAAATGCAAAAGCAATCGCGGTTAATTTTATTAATGATAAAGTGTATGAAGCAAAGGTAAAAGGAACGGATTCAACCGCTGATTTAGCAGTAGTTGCAGTAGAAACCGCAGATGTTGATAAGGAAACATTAAGTGCAATTAAGATTGCAACATTAGGAAACTCAGATAATGTAAAAGTTGGACAGATGGCGATTGCAATTGGAAATGCATTAGGTTCAGGACAATCGGTAACGGTGGGTTATGTGAGTGCTAAGAATCGTCAGGTAAATACAACAAGTACAACGCAGGGAAGCCAGTTAGAACTCCTTCAGACAGATGCAGCAATTAATCCAGGTAATAGTGGTGGAGCGTTGCTTAACATCAAGGGTGAAGTAATCGGAATCAATGATTTAAAATATGCAGATACTGATGTAGAAGGAATGGGATATGCAATTCCAATTTCTGAGGCAACTCCAATTATTAATGAACTTATGAATCGTGAAGTGTTAGCAGATGATGAAAAAGGATATCTTGGAATTAGTGGAAACGACATAACAAAAGATAATAATTATTATGATATGCCAATTGGCGTTTATGTTCATGAAGTTGCCGCTGGAGGTGCCGCTGAAGAAGCTGGTATTAAAAAGGGTGATATCATTACCGCAATTAATGGTGCTACAGCCAAAACAATTGAAGCAGTTCAAGAAAAGGTAAACAATACCCGTGCTGGTACCAAAATTACAGTTGCCATAATGCGTAGTGTTGATGGTGAATATAAGAAAATGGATGTAACAGTTACACTCAAAGACTCCAAAACCCTTAACAATTTAAGCAAAACCGATAACAGTGCACAAGGTAACTTTGGATATCAGTCGGATGATAACAACACAAACGAACAAGACAATAGTACACAGCAGACACCAGAACAGGCGCCAGAGCAGGCACCAGATCAAAATAGTAATGGAAGTGACAACAACCAGACAAATCAAGACATCAATGATCGTTTACAAGATTTTTTTAATCAATTTAATCAATAAAAGAAAAGAATAAATAAGTTAAACGGAAAACTATGAATCAACCACATTTGGGATAAAAAAAATCCTAAATGTGGTTTTCCTATTTTTAAACAAAAAATTTGGGAAAAAGTTAAGGATTTCTTTATTGTCTATCATAACGAGGTGGGATATAATAAAAGTGAAACGACAGACAAATGAAAGAGGTATTTTATGAGTGATGATAAATTAGAAAATGAATCAAAAAATAAGAATGAGGAATATGAAGATATTTGTTATATATGCAGAAGACCTGAGAGCAAAGTGGGAAAGATGATTCGCATTCCAAATAATATATGCATCTGTTCGGACTGTATGCAAAAAACCTTTGACAGTATTAACAACAACAATGGCAGTCAAAATCCTTATATGGATCTTATGAATATGAATCCAAATATGATGAATATGAATAAGATGCCAAATGATATCCCAAAGAGTCAAAAAATTAAAAAGAAAAAAGAAAAAGAGCAAAAAGAACCAATTCTTGATATAGAAAGTGTTCCAGCACCTCATGTTATAAAGGGAGAGCTTGATCAATTTGTAATAGGACAAGAGTATGCAAAAAAGGTGATTTCGGTTGCGGTATATAACCATTATAAGCGAGTAACCTCTGGAGTAAGTGATGAGATTGATATTGAGAAATCTAATATGTTAATGATTGGACCGACAGGAAGTGGTAAAACTTATTTAGTGAAGACACTCGCACGATTGCTTCAAGTTCCACTAGCAATTGCAGATGCAACGTCTCTTACGGAGGCTGGATATATTGGAGATGACGTGGAAAGTGTTTTGTCGAAGCTTTTGGCGGCGGCAGATAACGATGTAGAAAAAGCGGAAAAGGGAATTATTTTTATTGATGAAATTGACAAAATTGCAAAGAAGAAGAGTACTACCAATCGAGATGTGAGTGGGGAATCGGTACAGCAAGGATTACTTAAATTACTCGAAGGAGCAGATATAGAGGTGCCAGTGGGAGCAACCAGTAAAAATGCTATGGTACCCCTTACGACAATCAATACCAAGAATATTTTATTTATTTGTGGCGGAGCATTTCCAGAACTTGATAAAGTAATTAAAGAACGATTGAATAAGCAAGCTTCGATTGGTTTTATTGCAGATTTAAAAGATAAATATGATAAAGAACCAGATGTCTTATCAAAAGTTACAGTGGAAGATTTGCGTGAATTTGGAATGATCCCAGAATTTTTAGGTAGACTTCCAATATTGTATACGTTACAAGAGCTTACGAAAGATATGTTGGTTCAGGTATTAAAGGAGCCTAAAAATGCAATTTTAAAACAATACCAAAAATTGTTGGCACTCGATGAAGTAGATTTAAGCTTTGATGAAGAAGCACTGGAAGCAATCGCTGAAAAAGCAGTGGAGAAAAAGACTGGTGCACGAGCATTGCGAGCAATTATTGAAGAATTTATGCTTGATATCATGTATGAAATTCCAAAAGATGACAATATTGGTAGAGTGACAATTACACGTGACTACATTGAAAAAAAAGGTGCACCTAGAATTGAAATGCGCGGAGCCCAAGTGAGAAAAATAGGATTTAATGAAGGATAAGGACAGTTGGCCTTTTTTGATTTGTGTATAAACACTACAATTATAGTATCTTATAGAGGAGAGGTTAAACAATATGAACAAGATTCTGGATGTGTTAAACCAATTAGAAGGACACCCAAAGGTAGTGTTAGCAGAGTTGTTTCGTAATGCACCTGTTTGGTTATTAGAATCCTGTAAGGTTGTCGAACTAGATAAAAATGAGATCTTTGTTCGCGAAAAGGATAAAGTAAATAAGGTGTACATATTAACCAAAGGTGTAGTAAAAGCGAGTGATTTTCGTATTTTCGGGATCGTTTATGATTTTTGTCAGTATGAAGCAATTGAGATACTAGGCGGAATGGAAAGCTTTCTAGACTGCGATACGTATCGAACCACATTGATTACAAAAACACCCTGTGAGTTTATTGTTTTAGAGAATGATGTGTTTAAAAAATGGATGCTACAAGACAACAATGCACTTTGGATGCACAGTAGAACTGTAATTCGATATCTGTTAGAAGAAACAAGAAAAGAGCGGGCGTTTTTATTCTTACAGGGAATTGATCGAGTTTATTTGTTATTTGAACACCTTTATGAGCAAAACACGGTAGATGGGAGGTGCACCGTTAAGTTGACGAGGCAGCAAATTTCTGATGAAACCGGACTTTCGATAAAGACAATTAATCGGGCGTTAAAACAAATGATGGAAGAAAAATTAGTATCGGTTCAAGGAAGTAAGCTTTCTATTACAGAAAGTCAATATACGGAAATGAAAGCCTTATCTGCTGAAAAAATAGATATTTAACGATTGGCTGCACACTCATTTTAAGAAAACATAAAAATATAGGGTAGAAGGAGTATTATTATGGTGGATTATACAGAGGGATCTGGAAAACAATATCATACAGGTGTTGGACTTGGAGATGTTGGAAAATATGTTATTTTGCCAGGTGACCCAAAGCGCTGTAAAAAAATTGCGGAACATTTTGATGATGCGAAGCTAGTAGCAGACAGTAGAGAATATGTGACATATACAGGATATTTAGATGGAGTAAGGGTAAGTGTAACCTCCACTGGCATTGGCGGACCATCTGCATCAATAGCGATGGAAGAGTTAGTATGCTGCGGAGCAGATACTTTTATTCGTGTTGGTACTTGCGGTGGTATGGATTTGGATGTAGTGGGCGGAGATGTCGTAATCGCAAATGGCGCAATTCGAATGGAAGGAACAAGTAAAGAATACGCACCAATCGAATTTCCAGCAGTTGCAACCTATGATGTCGTAACTGCATTAGTAGAAGGCGCAAAAAAATTAGATTTACCATATCACGTGGGCGTAGTTCAGTGCAAAGATGCTTTTTTTGGACAGCATCAGCCAGAAACAAAGCCAGTTAGTTATGAATTGATGAATAAATGGGAAGCTTGGCTTCGTCTTGGCTGTTTGGCTTCGGAAATGGAATCGGCAGCGCTTTTTGTTGTCGCAAGTCATTTACGTGTTCGAGTAGGATCTACGTTCCTTGTAGTCGCAAATCAAGAACGAGAGAAAAAAGGAATGGAAAACCCACAAGCACATGATACCGAAAGTGCAATTAGTGTTGCAGTTGAAGCAATACGAAATTTAATCAGAGAAGATAATAAAAGAAAGTAGGAATCGAAGAATGAAGAATATACCAACACCTCATATTGGTGCGAAAGATGGACAAATTGCGAAAACAGTATTGATGCCAGGAGATCCATTACGAGCGAAATACATCGCAGAAACATATTTAGAAAATGTAACATGTTTTAATACGGTTCGAAATATGCTAGGATTTACAGGAACATACAAGGGTAAAGAAATATCCGTTATGGGTGGAGGAATGGGAATGCCTTCTGTAGGAATTTATTCCTATGAATTGTTTCACTTTTATGATGTAGATCGAATTATTCGCATCGGTTCAGCAGGAGGACTTCAGGATAATGTTAAGGTAAGAGACGTCGTAATAGCAATGGGAGCATGTACGGATTCAAACTATGCGGCTCAATATAAATTACCTGGTACGTATGCACCAATCGCAGATTTTAATCTTCTTCGCAAAGCAGTAGAAACGGCGGAAGCACAGGGAACAAATGTAGTTGTAGGAAATGTATTATCTGCAGATGTGTTTTACAATGACTACCGTAATGTAAATGACGATTGGCGTAAAATGCAGGTGTTATGTGTGGAAATGGAAGCTGCCGCACTCTATATGAATGCTGCCAGAGCAGGGAAGCAGGCACTGTGTTTGCTTACAATTTCGGATCATATGTATACGGGGGAGAGTTTATCTGCAGAAGATAGACAGTTAAGTTTCCACGAAATGATGGAAGTTGCATTAGAGTTAGGAGAGTAATCGCAACTGATTAAAAATAAGGAGGGCTTTTATGACAAACGAAGATATTTTAAAAACGGTAGACCATACGTTATTGCTTCAGGGTTCAACATGGGACGAAATGAAAGTAATTTGTGATGATGCAATTAAATTTGGAACAGCGAGTGTATGCATTCCTGCAAGCTTTGTGAAACGAGTAAAGGACTATGTTGGTGATAAAATGCGTGTATGTACCGTAATAGGGTTTCCAAATGGGTACACTACGACGGCAGTGAAAGTGTTTGAGACAACCGATGCGCTTTTAAATGGTGCAGATGAAATTGATATGGTAATTAATATTGGAGCATTAAAAGACAAGCAATTTGATATGGTAGAAGGAGAAATTCGTAAAATTAAAGCTGCGTGTGGTGATAAAATTTTAAAAGTAATCATTGAAACCTGTCTTTTAACACAAGAAGAGAAGATTAAAATGTGTGAAATTGTTACAAATTCAGGTGCGGATTTTATAAAGACGTCAACTGGATTTTCTACTGCAGGAGCTACATTTGAGGATATTGCACTGTTTGCAAAACATGTCGGATCACATGTTAAAATTAAAGCGGCTGGTGGAATAAGTTCATTGGATGATGCAAAAAAATTTATAGAGCTAGGAGCAAGTCGTCTGGGAACGAGTCGTATTGTAAAAATCTTAAAAAATGAGCAAGGGACTGGCTATTGATTGTAAGGCAAATAAAATAAAGGGATTCGCAAAATGAAAATGAAGTGTTTAACACTTCATTTTCATGCCCTATACCTAATTAGGAGGTATCAAAATGGATAAAGAGTTAATTAATAAAATGATTGATCAGGCAATGAATATGTTACAGTATGCATATGTTCCTTATTCGAATTACAAAGTAGGAGCAGCATTGCATTCGAAGGATGGTCGTATTTTTGGAGGATGTAATATTGAAAATGCGGCATATTCTCCAGGAAATTGCGCGGAGAGAACGGCCTTTTTTAAAGCAATTAGTCAAGGAGTAACCGAATTTGACTCGATTGTAGTACTTGGTGGAAAAAATGGAGAATTAATCGATTATTGCCCACCATGCGGGATATGCCGTCAAGTTATGATGGAGTTTTGTGATCCGAAAACGTTTCAGATTATTCTTCCAAAATCCAAAGAAGATATCAAGGTATATACCTTAGAAGAGATGCTTCCACTTGGATTTGGTCCTAATAATTTGAAATAGATAAAGGCTTAGATAGCACAGATAGGAGATAATCATGAAAAAATATAAGAGAATATTTACCATCGTAATCGATTCGCTAGGAATTGGTGCAATGCCTGATTCAAAAGAATATGGTGATGTGGGTGTTGATACCCTAGGTCATATTGCAGATTCGGTCGATACGTTTCAAATTCCAAATCTACAAAAACTGGGTATGGCAAATTTACATCCTCTAAAACAAGTAAAACCAGTGGAACAGCCAATGGCTTATTATATGCCAATGAGAGAGACTAGTTTGGGGAAAGATACCATGACAGGACATTGGGAAATGATGGGTCTTAAAATTACAAAGCCTTTTCAAACCTTTACCGAAACCGGATTTCCAAAAGGATTGTTGGATGAATTAGAAAAGCGCACGGGGCGAAAAATCATTGGAAATAAAAGTTCAAGTGGCACTGAAATACTAGAGGAGCTTGCAGAAGAAGAAATAGCGACTGGAAATTTGATCGTGTATACGTCGGCTGACTCTGTTCTCCAAATTTGTGGAAATGAAGAGACAATGGGTCTTGAAAATTTGTATCACTACTGTGAAATTGCAAGAGAGCTTACGTTGAGAGATGAGTGGAAAGTTGGACGTGTGATTGCAAGGCCTTATCTTGGTAAGAAAAAGGGCGAATTTAAGCGTACGAGCAATCGTCATGACTATGCATTGAAGCCATTTGGTCAAACGGCACTCAATGTATTAAAAGATGCAGGTCTTGATGTAATTTCGGTTGGAAAAATAGCAGATATTTTTGTAGAAGAAGGGATTACAAAAGCCTACAAGTCAAAATCAAGTGTTCACGGAATGGAACAGACACTTGAGATTGCAGGAGAAGATTTTACTGGTTTTTGCTTTGTAAACTTAGTGGATTTTGATGCACTATGGGGTCATAGAAGAAATCCGGTTGGATATGCAAAAGAACTAGAAGCATTTGACATCAATTTAGGAAAATTTTTAGATATGTTACAAGAAGATGACCTTTTAATCATTACGGCAGATCATGGAAATGACCCTACTTATACAGGCAGTGACCATACAAGAGAAAAAGTACCGTTTATTGCGTATTCTCCATCCATGAAAGGAAGCGGAGAATTAGAAGAGGTGGATACATTTGCAGTGATTGGAGCTACGGTTGTAGACAATTTTGATTTAAAAATGCCAGAAAACACCATAGGATTTTCAATTATAGATCGATTAAATTAACAAAATACCATCTCTATTTGATAGAATAAGATTGTCAAATAGAGGTGGTGTTTTTGTATAAAACGAAGGAATTAAGCTAATTCACAAGTTAATTCATTGTAACATTAAAGCATTGACAAATTAAATTATGTAGGGTATATTTGTTTATATTATTGTGTAAGCAGGCAAGAGACAAATGCTTGTAGGTAATAAACACTTAGAATTTGGAGGAATGTTTATGAAAAAAATGAAGAAAATGGTAGCACTTGGTTTAGCGGCAACATTAACCGTTGCATCAATTACGGGATGCGGCAGTAAATCTGGTACTGATGGAGATACCTATTTGGTTGGAGGTATCGGACCACTGACTGGAGAGAATGCTTCTTATGGTATTTCAGTAAAGCAGGGCGCAGAAATTGCAGTAAAAGAAATCAATGATGCAGGTGGAATTACGGTTGGAGACAAAACCATGCAATTGGAGCTTAAATTTGAAGACGATCAGGCAGCGCCAGATAAGGCAGTAACTGCATATAATTCCCTAATGGATGGGGGTATGAACGCTCTGTTAGGATGTGTTACTACTGCTTCTTGTTTATCCGTTGTTGACTTAGCAAAAGAAGATGGAATCTTAATGATTACCCCATCTGGCTCTGCAGCAGATATTACAAAAAATGATAATGTATTCCGTTTATGCTTTACGGATCCACTTCAGGGGGAAACGATGGCAGAGCGTATGATTACGGATTTAGGCTATAAAAAGATAGCAGTAATCTATAAAAACTCGGATGCATATAGCAAAGGTGTTTACGAAGCGTTTGAAGCAAAAGTAAAAGAGCTTGGCGCAATGATTACGACCACGGAAGCATTTGCAGATGGTGAAGATTTTAATACACAGCTTACTTCAATCAAAGGAACCGATGCAGAAGCAATTTTTGCACCGATGTATTATACCGATGCAGCGCACATTGTAACGCAGGCAGCAGACCTTTCTCTTAACCTTCCGTTCTTTGGTAGTGATGGTTGGGATGGTATTCTTGATACCGTAACCGATTCTACAACCGTAGAAGGCGCAACTTTCTTGAGCCCATTTTTCTCAGGAGATGCTTCAGCAGCTGATTTTGTTTCAAAATATAGCGATGCTTACGATACAACACCAGATCAGTTTGCAGCAGATGGGTATGACTGTGTATATGTATTCAAAGCAGCTTTAGAAAAAGCAGGAACGACAGATAATGCAGCTATAATTAGTGCAATGACATCCATTTCGGTAGATGGTTTGACGGGAAAAGGAATCAGTTTTTCTGCAGATGGTGAGCCACAAAAGGGTGCTCGTTTTATTACGATTAAAGATGGATCATATACAGCAGCTCAATAAAAAAATTAAAATAAGTAGTAAATAATAATATGATTGACAGCAAATGAGAGCTTACTCTTATGTAGCTGTCAATCTTTTTAAAGATTTCAGTTGATAAATACAACTTTTAAGCACTATAATAGGAGTATTGAAAAGTTGTATTTATCAGCTGAAATTAACGGATAAAAAAACTAGGAGGGTATCAGAATGGGAATTCTTCAAAATATGTTAGAGCAGGTAATCAATGGTCTGCGGTCTGGTAGCATCTATGCCTTGATAGCACTTGGCTATACTATGGTTTATGGTATTGCCAAAATGATTAATTTCGCACACGGTGATATTATTATGGTGGGAGCATATGCTCTATACGTGGGGCTTTCAATTCTACATTTGCCAGTAGCGGCAGCGGTACTTTTTACGATTTTAGTATGTACCATTCTTGGTGTTGTAATTGAACGTGTTGCCTATAAACCATTACGTTCTGCACAACCGCTTGCTGTATTGATTACAGCCATCGGTGTTAGTTTCTTGTTACAAAGTTTATCTCTTTTGATTTTTGGAGCTACGCCAATTCCACAAGCATCCATCGTGACATTGAAAGGATTTACGCTTGGTGGGATTTCGATTTCAGGAATTACAATCGTAACGTTAGTGGTAACTACGATTTGTATGAGTGTTCTTACCTGGTTTATTCATAAGACAAAGATGGGAAGTGCAATGCGTGCGGTATCCGAAGACAAGGGAGCAGCAGAGCTTATGGGAATTGATGTAAATAAAACGATTTCCTTAACGTTTGCAATTGGATCGGCATTGGCAGCAATTGCTGGTATTCTCTATATTTGTCAATATCAGTCGTTGAGACCTACGCTTGGTGCCATGCCTGGTATCAAAGCATTTGTAGCCGCAGTACTTGGGGGAATCGGAAGTGTACCAGGAGCTATGCTTGGAGGAATCCTTCTAGGATTGGTTGAAAGTTTATCAAAAGCATATATATCAACGGAACTTTCTGATGCCATTGTATTTGGTATTCTTGTTCTTGTTTTACTGATAAAACCATCTGGATTACTCGGTAAAATAAGAAAAGAAAAAGTATGATTAGGGAGGAGACGTGAGATGAAAAATAAGAAAATAGACAAACAGCTTATAAAAAATATTGCAATTGTAGTTATAGTATATGCGATTGTTGCAGCTCTTTTATATGGAAACGTATTAAATAGACAGTTTAAAAATCTTTTAGTTCCTGTTTGCATCAATGTTATCTTGGCGGTATCGCTTAACTTAACCACTGGATTTTTAGGTGAATTAACACTTGGGCATGCAGGTTTTATGTCCGTAGGAGCTTATACGGGAGCAATTATAACGATGCATTTAAATCTCCCTATGGCGGTGGAGTTTCCAATTGCATTAGTGGCAGGAGGATTAATGGCAGCTGCCTTTGGTGTCATTATTGGAGTGCCGGTATTACGTTTGCGAGGGGACTATCTGGCAATCGTTACACTGGCCTTTGGAGAAATTATTAAATCTATTATAAATGCAATGAAGGTGACCAATGGGGCAATGGGGCTATCCGGAATTGAATTACATGCAAATTATAAGCATTTTACATTTGTATTTATTTTGGTTATTCTTACCATTTTTGCAATTAAGAATTTAGTGAATTCAAGACAAGGAAGAGCGATTTGTGCAGTTAGAGATAATTATATTGCTGCCGAAGCAGTAGGGATTCCAGTGAGTAAATTTAAGGTAATGGCATTTGTTGTTGCTGCATTTTTTGCTGGAATTGCAGGTGTTATCTATGGACATAATGTAGGAATGTTACAGCCAACTAACTTTGATTATAATAAATCCATTGAAATTTTAGTTATTGTAGTTCTTGGAGGAATGGGAAGCATAAGGGGATCTGTGATTGCAGCTGTCATTCTTACGATTCTCCCAGAGATGCTTCGAAGCACGGATGAATTCCGTATGCTGTTATATGCGATTGTGTTAATCGCGATGATGATATTTAATTCATCGGAATTAAAACAGCGTATCTTAGCAAGTGACCTTACAGCAAAGTTAAAACGAGTGAAGAAGGAGGCGTAAATCATGGCATTACTAGAAGTTAAAAAATTAGGAATTTCATTTGGTGGTTTACGTGCAGTAGACGACTTTACTATCTCTATTGAAAAGGGATGTCTTTATGGTTTGATAGGACCAAACGGAGCGGGAAAAACGACGGTATTCAATATGCTAACAGGAGTATATCTTCCGACAGATGGAAGTATTGTGTTAGATGGTAAAAATTTAGTCGGCAAAAATCCAGCGCAGATTTGTCAAAGTGGGATTGCAAGAACATTTCAAAATATTCGCTTGTTTGGGAAAATGTCAGTTCTTGATAATGTAAAGGCAGCCTTGCACAACGAATTCCACTATTCTTTGGGAAGTGGTATATTGCATTTTGCAAAATATAAAAAGATTGAGCATGAAATGGATACACGAGCACTTGAGATTTTAGAAGTATTTGGTATGAAAGAGCAAGCAGAAATTTTAGCTTCGAATCTTCCTTATGGAAAACAAAGAAAGCTAGAGATAGCAAGAGCCCTTGCAACAAACCCTAAGCTTTTATTATTAGATGAACCGGCAGCTGGTATGAATCCAAATGAAACAGCAGAACTAATGGATACGATTCGTCTAATCCGGGACCAATTTGATATTACAATCCTTTTGATTGAGCATGATATGAAATTAGTTGCTGGTATTTGTGAACAGTTGACGGTACTTAACTTTGGTATGGAGTTAACGACAGGGACACCAGAAGTTGTGTTAAATGATCCGGAAGTAGTTACGGCATATCTTGGAGAATAGGAGGGAAATGTAATGGCGATGCTAAAAGTAACAGACTTAGAAGTAAGCTATGGAATGATACAGGCGATAAGGGGAATCAGCTTTGAAGTCGAACAAGGCGAAGTGATTGCTTTGATTGGAGCCAATGGAGCAGGAAAGACCACGATACTTCATACGGTTACGGGTTTAATCAAGGGAAAAGCAGGAAAAATTGAATTTGAAGGGCAAGACATTACAAAAGTAGCGGGACATAAAATTGTATCGCTTGGCATGGCACATGTTCCAGAGGGGCGAAGAGTATTTGCAGATTTAACGGTACTAGAAAACTTAAAACTTGGAGCTTATACGAGAACAGATAAGCAAGAAATAGAAGATACGCTTACTATGGTATACAAGCGGTTTCCAAGACTCGAAGAGAGAAAGTCACAGTTGGCAGGAACACTGAGTGGAGGGGAACAGCAGATGCTTGCAATGGGACGTGCGCTTATGTCACATCCTAAGATAATTTTGATGGATGAACCATCGATGGGACTATCACCTATCTTTGTTTCAGAAATTTTTGACATCATCAAAGAAATTAGTGCAAGCGGAACGACGGTACTTGTAGTTGAGCAAAATGCAAAAAAAGCATTATCCATAGCTGACCGTGCATATGTACTAGAAACAGGAACGATTGTGCTAGACGGTCCAGCAAAGGATTTATTAGAAAATGATTCCGTGAAAAAAGCATATTTAGGAGAGTGAATTATGGAAAAGTATGTAATTACGATTGGAAGAGGATATGGAAGTGGGGGAAGAACCATTGGAAAGATGCTATCCGAGGAGCTAAATATCCATTATTATGATAGAGAACTTCTTCGATTGGCATCGGATGAAAGTGGCATCAACGAACAATTATTTGGAAAAGCGGATGAAACGATAAAAGAGAGCTTTTTATATAAAGTCATGAAGAAGTCGTATTCTGGAGAACTGATTTCACCAGATAGTGATGATTTTGTATCCAATGATAATCTATTTAATTATCAGGCAAAGGTAATCCGTAAATTGGCAGAGGAAGAAGATAAATCTTGTATTATTGTGGGTCGATGTGCTGACTATATTTTAAAGGACTACAAGAATGTGATTCGTATTTTTGTACATGCACCACAAAAGCATTGCCTAGATACCTTAGAAACGATGTCAAATGATTCGAGACGGGACTTACAAAAGAAAATAGAACGCATTGATAAGCATAGAGCAGCTTATTATGAATATTATACCAAGCGCAAATGGGATAATGCAGCAAACTATGATTTATGTATTAATACCAGTGAATTATCCTTTCAAGAAGCCGTGCGGTTAATCAAAGAATATATTGCAATTCGCGTTAAAATAAAATAAGTATTTCGTTCCATAGGGGAAAATGGAGGGCAATCATGAATAAAGAAAACGGTGAATCAAACGCTATAGGAAAAAGGGGATTAAGTGGTTCGACGCTAAAACTCATAGCAATTGTAACGATGCTAATTGACCATACAGCGGCAGTAATACTAGAACCTTTGCTGCATTATCAAAATGGAGTAATTATAAAAGATAATTTATACCTTGCAGATCAAATTATGCGGGCAACTGGGAGAATTGCGTTTCCAATTTTTTGCTTTTTATTAGTGGAAGGTTTTTTTTATACGAAAAGTCGTGTGAAATATGCGATTCGACTTACGGTATTTGCAATTATTTCTGAAGTTCCTTTTGATTTAGCATTTACAAAACAGGCATTCTATATGAGTTATCAAAACGTCTTTTTTACGTTATTAATTGGATTACTCATGATGATGGGAATCCAATATGGGAGAGATCATATCTTACCTAGGATTACAAAGGGAAGGAATATATGTGCGCTTCTTATGCAGACCGTTATTTTCCTGCTTGCAGCTGTGCTTGCAGATGTGTTAAGAACAGACTACGGATTTTGGGGAATTATTGCTATCTTTGTTATGTATATCTTACGATTTAATCGACTCTATATGTGTTTATGTGAAGCACTTTATTTTATGTCATTTGAAGCACCAACCGTTGTCCTTTCGTTTTTGCCAATCTTTTTTTATAATGGAAAACGAGGATTAAATTTAAAATATATCTTTTATGTTTTTTATCCGGCACACCTACTTATTTTATCGGGCATCTATATGCTATACTTTATCAAATAAAAAACCAATTTACTAATTTGAGAGGAGAAACAACAGTATGTCAACCGTACGTCCATTGAAAGCACTTCGTCCAAGAAAAGATTTGGTGAGCCAAATTGCGGCATTGCCTTATGATGTATATAATCGAGAAGAAGCAAAAAGAGAAGTCGAAAGGGAACCACTTTCTTTTCTTCGTATCGATCGTGCAGAAACGCAATTTGCGGATAGCGTTGATACTTACGCTGCTTGTGTATATGAGAAAGCAAATGAGATTTTATTAGAAATGATAGCAAATGAGAGTTTTCTAAGTGAGGACAAACAGGTTTATTACATATATGAATTAACGATGGAGGGTCGTTCACAGACAGGAATCGTAGGATGTGCTTCTATTGATGATTATGAAAACAACCGTATAAAAAAACATGAAAATACGCGTGTAGAGAAAGAAGCTGACCGTATTATGCATGTAGATACGCTAAATGCACAGACGGGACCTATCTTTTTAGCTTATCGCGCACACAAAGCGATTGATAGAATTGTGGACAAGACAAAAACGGAGAAAGCGGAGTATGATTTTACTTCACCTGATCACGTCTCCCATCGTGTATGGGTGATAAGAGAGGATGCAGATATAGCTGAAATTGAGCGGGCATTTGAAACCATCGATTCTATTTATATTGCAGATGGACATCATCGTGCAGCTTCCGCGGTAAAAGTAGGATTGAAACGAAGAATGGAACATAAAAATTTCACAGGTGAAGAAGAGTTTAATTATTTCTTATCTGTACTATTTCCACACAATCAACTCATGATTTTGGATTATAATCGTGTGGTAAAAGATCTAAATGGAAAATCAAGGGAAGAAGTAATGGATTTAATCGCAGAAAAATTTCTAGTAGAAAAAATGGATGCGGCTTATAAACCGGAAAAAAAGGGAATCATAGGAATGTACATCAATCAGGAATGGTATCGACTTACTGCAAAAGCTGATATTTTGAAAGATCATCCGGTAGAAGGACTTGATGTTGCCCTGCTTCAAAATGAAATTCTCACTCCAATTCTTGGAATTATTGATCCAAAAACGGATACGCGTATTGATTTTGTTGGTGGAATACGTGGACTTTCTGAGCTTGAGCGCCGTTGTCACGAAGATATGATGCTTGCATTTTCGATGTATCCAACTTCAATTGAGGAGCTGTTTGATGTGGCAGATGCAGGATTATTAATGCCTCCAAAATCAACTTGGTTTGAGCCAAAACTTCGCAGTGGAATTTTTATTCATCAGATATAAACCGTGTATCTTGGCTGTAGGAAAGGAAAAAAATAATGATTTCAGAAAAAATGATGGATTTAGTTAAGAATAGTTCTGTGATTCGTGCGATGTTTGAAGAGGGAAAAAACATGGCAGCGATATATGGAAAAGAAAATGTGTATGATTTTAGTTTGGGAAATCCAAGTGTAGCACCGCCAAAGGAAGTGAATCAGGCAATTCTTGAAGTGATCCAAGAAGAGGGGAGCATGGGTGTGCATGGATACATGAATAACTCAGGCTATGAGGATGTTCGGGAAGCAATTGCGGTATCACTAAATAAACGCTTTTCTACAAGTTTTGGATTAGAAAATATTCTAATGACAGTGGGAGCAGCAGGTGGACTTAACGTTACATTAAAGACGTTACTAAATCCAGGGGATGAAGTAATTGTGTTTGCTCCTTTTTTTGGCGAATATCGTAATTACGTGTCCAATTACAACGGTGAACTTGTGGTGATTTCTCCCAATACAATCGATTTTTTACCAAATCTTCTCGAGTTTGCAGAAAAAATATCAGAAAAGACGAAGGCGGTAATCGTAAATACACCAAACAATCCGACTGGCGTGATTTATTCAGAAAAGACGATTATGGCAATCTCAGAAATTATGTACAAAGCACAAGATAAGTTTGGAACTTCGGTTTACTTAATTGCAGACGAGCCATATCGTGAACTTGCATATGACGGAATAAAAGTTCCGTATCTTACGAAATATTATGACAACACAATTGTTGGTTATTCTTACAGCAAGTCCTTATCATTACCCGGAGAGCGGATTGGATATCTAGTAATGCCATCTGCATTGGATGATTTTGAACAAATATCACAAGCGGCAAATGTTGCAAACCGGATTCTGGGATTTGTGAATGCACCATCCCTTATGCAGCGCGTAATTAAAAAGACCTTAGATGTTCAGGTGGATATTCTAGCCTATGATAAGAATCGAGAGCGGTTATATGAAAAATTAACTGAATTTGGATATGAAATGGTAAAACCAGAAGGCGCATTTTATTTGTTTATTAAAGCATTAGAAGAGGATGATAAAGCATTTGCAGCAAAGGCAAAGGGATACAACTTGCTGCTGGTACCAGGCTCTTCGTTTGGCTGTAATGGATATGTAAGACTTGCCTATTGCGTGGATTATGCAATGATAGAACGTTCATTACCATCATTTGAGAAACTAGCAAACGACTATAAATAAAACAATCAACAAGGTTAGATATGAGGTGTTATCGTGCAAATGTGGAAGAATAATATACGAGAAGTAGAGCCATATGTGCCGGGGGAACAACCAGATTTGGCAGATATGATTAAATTAAATACAAATGAAAATCCATATCCACCGGCGCCTGGTGTGATAGAATTAGCAAAAAAAATAGATATGGATCGACTGAAATTATATCCGGATCCTACTGCAAAAATTTTGGTAGAGGCGCTTGCAGACAATTATGGACGATCCAGTGATGAAGTTTTTGTAGGAGTGGGCTCAGATGATGTATTAGCCTTATCATTTCTAACGTTTTTTAATTCGAAGAAACCAATTTTATTCCCAGATATTACATATTCTTTTTATGATGTATGGGCAAATCTTTATCGGATTCCATTTGAAACACCTGAATTGGATGAAAATTTCCGAATACAAGCAAAGGATTACTATAAAGAAAATGGGGGTGTTGTGATAGCCAATCCCAATGCACCAACCTCAATTTGTGAGGGGCTTGACTTTATCGAAGACATTCTTAAACATAACCAGGATGTGGTTGTAATCGTGGATGAGGCATATATTGATTTTGGAGGAACGTCTGCACGAGGGTTAATTGATACCTATGACAATCTTTTAGTGGTACAGACGTTTTCTAAGTCTCGATCCATGGCAGGAATGCGAATTGGATATGCACTTGGGAATAAAGAATTAATCCAGGCATTGCAAGATGTTAAATATTCGTTTAATTCATATACAATGAATTTGCCATCCATTTTGCTGGGAGAACAGGCTGTTTTGGATCAAAATTATTTTGAACATACGATTGATGCAATCATTCAAACAAGAGAAGAAACAAAGAGGGCACTTAAAGAACTTGGATTTGACTTTCCAGATTCAAAGACGAATTTTTTGTTTATTACGCATCAATCAGTTCCAGCAAAGGAACTATTTTTGATGCTTCGTGAAAAAAACATTTTTGTGCGATATTTTAATAAAACTCGTATTGATAATTATTTGCGAGTGACGATAGGAACGAAATGTGAAATGAAGGCATTAATTGGGACACTTAAGGAATACTTAATTTGACAAACGGATTCACTAATAGTAATATTTTAATATAGGAAAAGCAAAGGAGTATAATCATGAAAATATTAATTGCAGAAGATGACTTCGCAAGCCGCAAATTTATGCTTCGCTTTTTATCTAAATATGGAGAATGTGATATTACCGTAGACGGAGAGGAAGCAGTAGAAGCTTTTACAATGGCTCTTGACGCTGATGAAGGATATGATTTGATTTGTTTGGATATTATGATGCCCGGTGTTGATGGGTATCAAGCATTAAAGCGAATGCGTGATATTGAACAAGAGAGAGAAATTACAGAAGAAAAAGCGGCAAAAATAATCATGACAACAGCATTGAATGAAGGAAGAAATGTGACAAAAGCATTCGAATTTGGATGTGTTGCCTATGCGGGAAAACCAATTGATCAAGAAAAATTTGAAAATGTACTTCGTAAACTTGGTCTAATTGAATAAAATTTGCAGCCTGCCGGACTAAAAGTCGTTACGGTTTAGGCTGCTTTTTTTAATTGCAAAAGAAAGAACTTATCGATATAATGAGTAATAAGCGAAAGGAAAATAAACAATGAATACAAAAACCTTGGTTGAACGCCTAATTGCGAATGGAGAACTTACAAAAGACGAATATGTTTTCTTATTAAAAAATATAACGGATGAAGAAAGTGAAATTTTACGGCAGGAAGCAGTGCGTTTACAACAAAACTATTATGGCAATAAAGTATATGTACGCGGATTAATTGAGTTTACGAATTATTGCAAGAATAATTGCTATTATTGCGGGATTCAGGCAGCAAATAAAAAAGTTGATCGATATCGTTTAACGAAAGAAGAAATTTTAGAGTGCTGCAAGGATGGATATGAGTTAGGATTTCGAACCTTTGTGTTACAAGGTGGAGAGGATTTGTTTTTTACAGATGAGTTGATGATTGCGATCATCCGTGAAATTAAAAGGAACTATCCAGATTGTGCACTGACACTTTCTATTGGAGAAAAATCAAAAGAAAGTTATCTAGCATATAAGGAAGCAGGAGCCGATCGCTATTTGTTGCGCCATGAAACGGCAAATGATGAACACTATCAGATGTTGCATCCAGATAATTTGAGTCTGAGCAATCGAATACGATGTTTATATGATTTAAAAGAGATTGGATTTCAGGTAGGAGCAGGGTTTATGGTTGGTTCACCGGGACAAACAGAAGAACATCTGGCACAGGATTTAATCTTTTTGAAAGAGCTGCAGCCACAAATGGTAGGAATTGGGCCTTTTATCCCACATCACGAAACAAAATTTGCAAAATACGAAGCCGGAAGTACAAAAAAGACATTGCTTTTGTTATCTATGATTCGTATTATATTACCAAAAATATTACTTCCAGCGACTACAGCACTAGGAACCGTGGATTCAAAGGGAAGAGAAAAGGGAATATTGGCAGGTGCAAATGTAGTGATGCCAAATTTGTCACCGGTTTCTATGCGTAAAAAATATGAATTGTATGATAATAAGATTTGTACAGGAGATGAGGCGGCACAATGCAGGTCTTGTCTTCAAAAGCGTATGGAATCCGTCGGATATGAAGTTGTAGTTGATCGTGGAGATGCAAAATAGAGAAAAATAGGAAGGCTTGAGAGTAAAAATGAAATTTCTTGTTGAGTGTTTAAAAGGGATTATGATTGGAATAGCAAACGCAATTCCAGGAGTAAGTGGGGGAACTATGATGGTCTCCATGGGAATTTATGATAAGATAATTGATAGTGTAACTGGTTTATTCAAAGATTTTAAGAAAAGCGCAATGACTTTATTACCTTATTTGATTGGTATGGCAGTAGGAATTGTGGGACTTTCCTTTAGTATCACGTACCTACTGGAACATTATCCATTTCAAACAAGCCTTTTATTTATAGGATTGATTCTGGGAGGACTTCCGATTCTTACCACGCATGTAAACCGTAAGAGTATTCGTATCCAGCATGTAGTAATCTTTTTGATTACCTTTGCTGCAATTATCGTTTTGCAGTTACTTGGAGAGGGTAGTTTTGTAAAGATAGCGATTGGGTTATCAATCATTGAAGTTGTTAAGCTATTTTTCATTGGCATAATTGCAGCCGCAACGATGGTGATACCAGGTGTTAGTGGATCTATGATTCTAATGATATTAGGATATTATTATCCAGTGCTTACGTTAATCACCGATTTTATAAAAGCACTTACAAGCGGGAATATACCAGAACTGTTACGTACATGTGGAGCATTGATTCCATTTGGTATTGGTGTTGTGGTTGGTATATTTGCTATAGCAAAATTGATTCAACTCTTACTCAATCGTTTTGAGAGTTATACGTATTGTGGAATTTTGGGACTTGTGGCAGCATCGCCAATTGCAATTTTTATGTGTAATGGTATTCCCCCACTTTCTTTTGTTACGGTTATAACTGGAATATTAGCATTGGGGATTGGACTGCTTGTGGCAAATATGCTGGGAAAAGAATAAAGAAACGAAAGAAAATAGAAAGGGTATATGTTGAAGAAGAAAATTGTATTATTGGCAATCATGATAGTGGTTACACTGCTTGGTGTAGGAGTTACTGTGGTTTGCGATAAAAAGGAAACAAATCAAGTAGATGATACATTGACAATCGTTACCTCATTTTATCCCATCTATATTGCTACAGAAAATATTGTAGACGGTGTTAAAGGCATAGAACTGGTTAATTTGACTCAAAATCAGGGAGGGTGTCTTCATGATTATCAATTAACGACTACGGATATGCGTAAATTAGAAAACGCAGATATTTTTATTATAAATGGTGGTGGAATGGAAGGTTTTATTGAAGAAATCTTAAAAACATACCCACAGATTACGGTAATTGATGCAAGCAAGGGAATCAAACTACTTGGGGAAGCGAGTGAAAAAAATGCACATGTTTGGATGAATCCAGATAGGTATCGTATGCAACTTGAAAATATTACAAAGGGATTAAGCACAGCAAATCAGGTAAATGAAGCACGATATCAGAAAAACTGCGATACTTATAGTAAAAAGGTAGCTGCTTTAAGCAAAGAAATAAAGAGCTTGGATGCAAGTAAGCTAAAAAATGGTATTATAAGCTTTCATGATGCATTTGCTTATCTGGCAGACGCCCTTTCCATTCCAGTGATACACAGCATTGATTTGGACAAGGATACTTATCTTAGTGCAGGTGAAGTAGCAGATGTGATTGATGAAGTGAGGGAAAATAATGTAACCTACATTTTTTCGGAAGAACAGTTAAGTGAATCGAGTCCTAAGCGTGTGGCAGAAGAGACAGGGGCAACATTATGTATTATTGATTCATTGGTAAGTGGTGATACGGATAAGGATGCCTATCTAACCGGGATGCAAAAAAACATAAAAATGTTAAAGCAGGTGTTGGAAGATGAATAATAAGCAAATGGTGGCAAAAACAACAAAAGGACATTGTGGATTCCATTGTATCAAGATTAAAAATTTTAAAGTTACCATCGGTGATACGAAGATATTAGAAAATATCAATCTACACATTCACTGTGGGGAGCTAACTGCTATTATTGGAAAAAATGGTGCAGGGAAAACAACTTTAATGCGAGCCATTTTAAATGAAATTAAGCATGAAGGAACGATTGAATTTAAAGATATTCGAAATAATACATATCCAAATTTAAAAATTGGATATGTACCTCAGCATCTAAATATTGCAAAAAACACACCAACGAGTGTATATGATTTATTTGCAAGTTTTATGAGCCGTGTCCCCGTTTTTCTTTGGAAAAGTAAGAAGACAGAAGCAAAAATACGAGAGCAGTTACAAAAATTTGAAGTAGAGGATCTGATGGATAAGCCAGTGTGTGATTTGTCTGGTGGACAGATGCAACGAGTTTTATTATCGGTTGCAACCTATCCGACACCGAATCTGTTAATATTAGATGAGCCAGTATCTGGTATTGATCGAAATGGATTGGAACTCTTTTATAAAAATATTAATTATTTGAAAAATAATGATGATTTGGCAATTATTTTGGTATCACATGACTTGAAATATGTAGAGAAGTACGCAGATCGCGTTGTTTTATTGGATCAAACGATACAAAAAGAGGGAAGGCCAGATGAGGTGTTTTCAAGTAAAGAGTTTGTCCAAATATTTGGCGAGGATGAATCGATAGGGAGTAATAATTGATGAATACAATCTATATACTATTAGAAAAAATACTGCCTTTTTCTTTTATGCAGTATGACTTTATGAAAAATGCATTTTTGGCAATGCTTATCATAACTCCATTGTTTGGAGTTCTTGGTACAATGATTGTGAATAACCGGATGGCATTTTTTTCGGATGCCCTGGGACATTCTGCATTTACAGGAATTGCGATTGGTGTCATTTTAGGGTTAATGGACACCAGTATATCGATGGTTTTGTTTGCAGTGGTATTTGCACTTTTACTAAACTGGATTAAGCGAAGAAAGACGGTATCAACCGATACAGTGATTTCTGTTTTCTCCTCAATGGGTACCGCACTTGGACTTGTTGTACTATCGCGAAATGGACAATTTACAAAGTACTCTAACCTTTTGGTGGGGGATATTCTAAGCATTACACCAAGAGAGATTGCGTTACTATTGGCAATCTTTGTTGTCACAATTATTTTTTGGACAACTTGTTTTAACTCCTTGCATGGTATGAGCATTAATGAAACATTAGCTAAGAGTAAGGGGATTAAAACGCAGATTTTGGATAATTGTTTTGTTGTCCTCATTGCATTAATTATTATGTTATCCATAAAGTGGGTTGGTATCTTGATTATAAATGCACTTTTGATTCTTCCTGCGGCAAGTAGTCGAAATTTGGCATCGAATATGAGGGAATATCATCGTTTTTCAATTGAAATTTCGTTGTTCTCTGGTATCCTGGGGCTTATTTTATCATACTATAACAATACAGCAACGGGTCCTACGATTGTGATTGTGGCAGCAATTGTATTTTTCTTAACTTTAATGGCAAAACCATTTGTGAAATAGGGAGGTATTTATGAGAGGAAAAGATGTTTATATAAAAATAATGGTTGATTTTTTAATTGCATTAGTTGTAGTACTGTTTATCGTGTTTGCTGTACCAAAAACAATTCGCTTTTTCTTACCATTTGTAATTGGGTGGATTATAGCAATGATTGCAAATCCAGTGGTGAAATTTTTAGAAAAAAAAGTTAAAATTGTGCGAAAGCATAGTTCGGCAATTTTTATTATAGTGGCGATAGCAGCGGTGGTATGTCTTTGTTATTTTGGAATATCCTTTTTAGGGAGACAAATTATTTCTCTTATAAATGACCTCCCAGATTTGTTCAATCGTTTTCAAATACAAATTAGCATTACCAAAGAAAATCTTTCGGGCGTCTATCGTGTGATGCCTTCCAATGTACAATTATTTTTGGATGATTTTATCAATAACCTTATGAAGTATCTAGGAGATGCGATTGGGAATATGAGTCAATTTAGTGCAGCTGATGCAGGGTCTTTGATGAAAAATGTGGCTGAAACATTTTTAATGGCAATCATCACAATTATGTCTGCCTATTTTTTTATTGCAGATCGTGACAAACTGCTAAATGGGTTGAAAGATTTGATGCCAGATTCCTTGCAAGAGAGAGCTAACTTAGTTAAAAATAACTTTGCGATGGCAATTGGGGGCTATTTTAAAGCACAATTTAAGATTATGCTTGTGATCGTTGTTATTTTGTTTGTAGGGTTTGAAATTTTACAAATTGACTATTCTTTTTTATTGGCGCTCGGAGTTGCTTTTTTGGATTTTCTGCCTGTGTTTGGAACTGGTACAGTGCTTTTTCCATGGGCACTCATTGATTTAATCAGTGGTAACTATTTTGAAGCGGCTTGCCTGATTATTATTTATTTAGTGTGTCAGGTGATACGCCAAATTCTTCAACCGAAAATGGTGGGAGATAGTATTGGACTTAGCCCGTTGGCAACGCTTGTGTTTTTGTTTGTGGGGTATCGGATAAAAGGAGTCCTTGGTATGATTATCGGTATTCCGATTGGAATGGCTGTCATTAACTTATATAAGGCAGGCCTTTTTGATAAACTAATCCAAGGACTAAAGATAGTGATTCATGATATTAACGAATTTCGAAAATATTAATAGTAGAAATTAAAAAAACTATATTTGCTACGATCTGCTAAAAAGTCAGTTTGCAGCGAGTGGTTTGAGATGTAATTTAGTAATTGATACAGTAAGATTCCAATCAAAAAACCAATCACGTTGTAAAGGTATGTGTCAACAGAAAAGACATTTTTTTGAAACAAGGAGATCAGTTCGGTGGTAATTGGCAATAAGAGAGTCAGTATGATAATTATTTTTCTACTGGCTTCTTTTAGTAAAATTGCCCCGTAAAATCCAAGTGGTGCGAAAATTAAGACTGTTTTAAAAATGTAAATCAGTAATACGGATAATGGCTGATCTAAATAGATACAGTCTTCAACATAGGTTGCAGTTGCCAGAAAAGGAATAAATGGGTTAAAAATCGCAGAGGCACTCGTAGGAAAGCTGCTTGGGGTAATAAAAAAATGTTTGATAAAGTAAAAAATGTAATATGCCCCAAAGCATATGCTGGTTCTCCAAAAATAAGAGCGAAAATGTACAAATCGGGGGCCATGATCTGTAAAATTCCGAAGTAAGCTATAGAGTAAGGGAGCGAGCCAGTTTAGTAAAATTATAAGGGGGAGTTTCTTATCATAAATCAAAAGATTTCCGGTATGGTAGGTGTAAATAAAAACAGTTGCCCCAACGCTTAGCAACATGCTGATACAAGACTGTAAAAAACAACTTAAATAAGTCAAAGAAGTCTCAAGATAAATATGACATAAAATTAAATTTAGGAATAATCCAAGGAGCATCGCTCCATAGAGTGTATTTAAAAAGTAATAGCAGCCATATTCGAGACCGATTGTAACAATACTAGAAATTGTAATGAACGTTTTGATTTTAATAAAATGGCGGTTCATGTGTTCACCCCTTTTTTAATTTTTGTTTCTATGAATAAATTTACTACATTTAAAAGAGTTTGTACAGAGGAGATTTAAATATGAAGCTAATACATACAGGAGATTTACATATTGGTAAGATGATAAGTGAGTATACAATGTTGGACGAGCAACGATATATTTTGAATCAAATTGTTGAAATTGCAAAGGAAGAAAAGGTGGATGGGGTTATACTAGCAGGTGATATTTATGATCGTGCAATACCGCCTTCAGATGCGGTAAAAGCTTTAAATGATTTTTTGACGGAACTATCAAGAGATGGAATTGCTATCTTCCTTGTAAGTGGAAACCATGATTCTCCAGAGCGATTGGCCTTTGGAAAAGAATTATTAAAAAATCAAAAACTTTATATTGCTGCAGAATTTTCAAATAAAGTAGAATCAGTTACGTGGACCGATGAATACGGTGAAGTAAATTTATATTTACTGCCCTTTGCTAAGCCAGCACTGATGCGTCATTTTGGATACGAAGGGACCACTTATGCAGCCTGTATAAACGATGTAATGGAAAAACTGAAAATAGATGAAACGAAGAGAAATCTTTTAGTAACACATCATTTTGTGGCGGGTGGAACCTTAAATATTGAAGAGCCAGAGGCAGAATATCCAATTAGTGTAGGTGGGATTGATGTGGTTGATTATCAGTGTTTAAAAAAGTTTGACTATGTTGCACTAGGTCATATACACAGAGCGCAGCAGGTTGGATACGAGACGATTCGTTATTCAGGATCACCGCTTAAATATTCTTTTTCTGAGGTCGATCATGAAAAAAGTGTTGTTTGTATTGAATTAAAGGAAAAGGGCGATGTTTCTGTGAAAGAAATTTTATTGCGGCCAATGAGAGATTTGCGGGCAATCAAAGGAACTTTAGAAAAATTAACAAATGAAGATGTTGTAAAAGCTTGTAATCCGGACGATTATCTTAAGGTTACGCTGACTGATACCAAAGAAATCCTTGATCCGATTGGAAAACTTCGTTGCTTTTATCCAAATGTGTGTAAGCTGATATTAGAAAAGAACATTCACCATGAGACCGAAATAGAAACTATGGCAAAAGAGATGACGAGACGGAGCGTAATCGATATTTTTGAAGAGTTTTATGAAAAAGTGACGGATCAAGAATTGGATGAAGTGAGCAAGGATACAATGATTGATGTGATAGAAGCGGTAGGAGGCAGGGAAGAATGAAACCAATTCAACTAATCATCAGTGGGTGGGGACCTTATCCAAACGAAGAGAGAGTAGACTTTGAACGTATGGAAGCCGGTAGTATGTTTTTGATAACAGGAGCTACGGGAAGTGGAAAAACAACGATTTTTGATGCGATTACCTATGCAATTTATGGCATGGTGAGTGGAAAAACCAGGGATAAAAATTCGGTGCGAAGTGATTTTGCCAAAGAAGAAACAGATACGTTTGTTGAACTTATTTTTTCGCATAAGGGTAAGATGATTCGTGTATTTCGTACACCAAGATATGAGCGTAAAAAGAAAAGAGGAGAGGGATATATTACGCAAAGTGAAACGGCAGAACTTGTAATAGAACAAGAAGCTCCGCTTACAAATTTGAAAGAAGTAAATCAGCGTTTGATTGAAATAATGGGATTAACCTATGAACAATACAAACAGATTGCTATGGTTGCACAAGGCGAATTTATGGAACTTTTACTAGCAAGTTCAAAAGAAAGAGTTGAAATATTCAGGAATCTTTTTAAAACTAGTACATACGAACGAATACAGAAAAAATTAACGGAACAGGCAAAACTAAAGTATCAGGAAATACAGGCACTCCGTAATCGGATGGAAGAAGCAAGGGCGATGATGGATGGATCAGGAGATGAGCGACTAAGTGAGTTGCAAGAAAAGGAGCATGCATCTTATGAAAAGATAGTAGAAGCATTGTCTGACTATGTGAAAGCAAACCGAGTGGAAATACGTGAACTGGAAAAACGAATTACAGAACAAGAAAATGATTTAGAAGTGCGAAAAGCAAAAGGACAATCGTATTTTGAATTAGCAGGGCGATTAGAAAAACTCAAAAATATGCTTCATATACAAGAGGAAAAGGTAGAAAAAGAAAAAGAGAAGTATGAGGGGGGAATGAATCAAAAAAAAGAATTAGAAGATACAATACAAAAGACATCAAAAGAGATAAGCAGCAAAATAGAGTCGCTTCAAAAAGAAAAAGAATATATTCAAAAGAAGCTTCTTGACTATGTGAATATAGACAGTGAAGAGGGGAGAATACAACTAGATCTTGAGAAAATAAAAAATCAAAAAGAAGGATTCGTTCGTTTATTCGCCAAAAGAAAGGCGGCAGATAAGCAAGCAGAACAATTAAAGAAGGAACAAGAAGTATATGTAAGAGAGGGAGCAGTACTAAAAGGGCTCAAACGAACCTATGCTGAATTGGAAGAACTATATAAGGAAGCAACGATTGGAATTGTGGCGCAGTTGATAGAAGAGGGGAAACCTTGTCCTGTCTGTGGATCGATGGAACATCCAGAAGTTGCAACGTTATCCAAAGAAGTTCCAGATGAAAAGGAAGTAAAGCGCTGGAAGGAAAAATGTGAAAAAGAAGAAGCAGTGTTAGAAGAACTCTATCAAAGAGCAACGAAGGAAAAGGGTAAGCTGGAGGCCATGGAAAAAGAAATCGTGGAATCACTCGCCCAACTATTTGTTACAAAGGAAACCGTTGTATCGGTTTATCAGTCTGTTCTTAGTAAGGAAGAAGCATTGGAGCGGCAGAGAAGGGATTGTATCACTAGAAAGAATGAAAAGAAAAATTGGGTGAAGCAGCAAGAGCAGACAGAAGAAAAATTGGAGCGGCAAACGATAGCAAAAGAGAAAAAACGAGAGGAAGCAGAAGCATTACGGTTGGCAATGATTGAAAAAGTGAACCGGCAAAAGACGGAGTGGGAGACACAAAGGGCAATCCATCAGCAAAAGGATGAAGAGACAAAAAAATTAAGCAAAGAAGAACGTACACTTTTTAAAAAGTTGGATATAGAAACACTAAAAGAAGAGATTGTAAATCAGGAGGGAAAACGAAGGGATTTGCAAAAGGAGAAAGAGCTTAAATTATCAAAACAAACAGTGAATAAAAATGCGTTGGAATCCATAAAAGAAAAACTATCCATTCTAACGGAGAAAGAAGCGAGGTATGCAATTTATAGCAATTTGGAGAATGTTACACGGGGAAACAATAAAGATCGTGTGGTGTTTGAACATTATGTGCTGGCAGCTTATTTTGAGGATGTATTAAAGGCTGCAAACCTACGTTTTGCAGGTATGACAGGAGGACGGTATGCGTTAATGAAAGTGCGGAGGGTAATGGATGCGAGAACGACAGATAGTTTGGATTTGGAAGTGCTAGACAACTATACAGGAAAGAAACGATCCGTTAAGACACTATCAGGAGGAGAATCCTTTAAGGCAGCATTATCGATGGCTCTGGGGCTTTCTGATATCGTACAAAGGAATGCTGGAGGTATCCAGGTCGAAACATTATTTATCGATGAAGGTTTTGGGAGTCTTGATGAAGAGTCACTGGATCAGGCACTGGAAAGTTTAGTTAAACTTTCGGGACATAACCAGATGATTGGAATTATTTCTCATGTGAATGAACTGAAAGAACGAATGGAACATCAGATTGTGGTTGAAAAAGAAAATAACGGAAGTAGAATACTTCCGTTAGCGTAGATACGTGATTTGCTCTGGTAAGATAGAAAAAGTCAAATGATCGGTTAAGCCAGCATATTCGCCGTCTGTATGTACGACTAAAGGAACGTTTGTTTTTATATCAATGGTCTCACAATCAAATGTTTCAAATCCCTTTGCATGGGTGTGCATACCAAATATAACAAGAGGAAGTATAAGGATTGCTTTTAGTTTTGACATATTATAGAAAACAGCAATGGATAGTTTGCCATCCGTTGCAACGGCACGCGGTGCCATTTTGAATCCTCCACCTTCGAACGGTTGGTTCATAGCAGCGATGAAGAAGATACGAGGATAATTTTTTGTAATTACACCATCAATTTGTACTTGAGCGTCCGTTAGCGTATAGTTTATAACTTGTTTGAGTGCAATTAAAACATAAGTCAGTTTTCCAAGCTTAATTTTATTGAGGAAATTTTTTATCTTTGAATTCAAAGCCTCATAGCATATAGAAGCATCAAAACCAATACCAGCACTAATTAGGAACTTACGCTCATTTGAGTTAAGAGAATTTGGTGCGCTTTTAGTTGAACTCACATGGCATAAACCTTGATCATAGTGCGATGGTGTATCACTTGTAAGGATGGAGGTGAGAAGATACATCGGATTTTTTGAAAGATGGATGCCCTTTGCAAAGTCATTTCCTGATCCTGATGGAATAAAGGAAATACTTGCATTTTCGTAGGAATGAAATCCATTGGCAGCCTCATTTAGTGTGCCATCGCCTCCGACTATTATAATATGTTTTTCTCCATTCAATTGAAGAATTTCCTCAATTAATTTAGTTGCATGAAATTGACGCTTTGTAAAATAGTATTGATAGGCTATTTTATGTTGATCCATTTCTGTTTTGAGATCATACCATAGATGTTTGCCAAGTCCACTTTTGGAAGTGGGGTTTATAATGAAATAATACATAATATCTCCCTTTAATTGTCTTATAGAATAGTGTCATTTATGCTTACACATGTATATTAAGTATACCATAAATTTTCCATTCGTAAAGAAAAAAATACTTGACAAGGAGTAGACAAGTTAGTATAATACATAAGGTATCACGGTTAAAACGTGATGTATCATACAGATGGCGGAATAGCTCAGTTGGCTAGAGCACACGGTTCATACCCGTGGTGTCGAGGGTTCAAATCCCCCTTCCGCTATTAGAATTGGGAAGCCAAAGTGGCTTCCTGTTTTTGTATATTTTTCGTGGATTATAAAATAAAAGGAGAATGGGACAATGCGAGTTGGAATGGGGTATGATGTTCATCGGTTGGTTGAAAATAGATGTCTTATGATAGGTGGAGTAAAGATTCCATATGAAAAGGGATTGCTCGGACATTCAGATGCTGATGTTCTTGTGCATGCTATTATGGATGCACTTTTGGGTGCAGCGGCACTTGGTGATATAGGTACACATTTTCCGGATACAGATCCGGCTTATGAAGGGGTTTCTAGTATTCAACTATTAGAGCAGGTAGGTAAGCTTATCGAGAATCAGTTATTTATAGTTGAAAATATTGATGCAACAATTATAGCCCAGAAGCCAAAAATGTCACCATATATCGAAGCCATGCGGGCAAAGATAGCAGGTGCATTGTTGATTGAAACCAATCAAATTAATATTAAGGCAACGACAGAAGAAGGGCTTGGGTTTACTGGAACGGGCGAGGGTATCTCATCGCAGGCAATATGCTCACTTCGTAGTATAAAAGAATATTCCTACAACCCGATGGAATGTAGTGAATGTTCCGGTTGTAGGAATAAAAATTAATAATATTTTAGTTGTCTATGGCTTTAAATCCATGTGAACGCGTCCATCTTTGATCTCTACGATGCGATCTGTCTTCTCTGCAATGCGTCGGTCATGCGTAATAATGATAAATGTAGTTTTCATTTCTTGATTGATGTTGCGAAGTAGATCATATATTGTTTCCGTTGAATCGGAATCAAGATTACCCGTGGGTTCATCTGCAAGAATTAATTTTGGATGGTTGATTAACGCTCTTGCGATGGCGGTTCGCTGTTGCTGTCCTCCAGACATTTTTGTCGCCAAATTATGTTTTACTTTATCCAGTCCTACCAGTGCTAAGGTTTCCTCAGCCTGCTTTACAATTTCTTTTGAGGCTTTTCCGTTTTTTATTAAATAGGGCATTAAAACATTTTCAAGAGCAGTAAATTCTGGAAGTAAATAGTGAAATTGAAAAACAAATCCAATGGTATCGTTGCGATAATCAGCTAACTGATTTGCACTCATGGTAGTTACATTTTGTCCAGCAATTAAAACATCTCCAGAGGTGGACTTATCAAGCGTTCCTATAATATTAAGAAGCGTGCTTTTTCCACTCCCAGATTGTCCAATAATGGAATTAAACGACCCTTCTATAAATGTAAGATTGATGTCTTGTAAGACTTGGGTTTGAATATCAGAACCGTATATTTTGTTTACATGATTCAGTTCAATAATTGTACGCATAGGATTCTCCTTTCTTTAATTATTACGGATGATATCGATTGGATTCAACTTAGAAGAACGAATTGCAGGTATCAATGCTGCAAGAACACAAGCAAATACTGCAATGACTCCAGAAAGCATAATGAATCGATAGTTTAGATACAATGCGACAACGGGAGTCCCATCTGTATTGAGTGCAAATTTGGTAAAGGAGAAGGATAATAGAAGTCCCAATAAGATTCCAAGGAGTGCACCAAAGAACCCAAGAATGAGACCTTCAAAAAGGAAAATATAGCGCGTAGAAGAATTACGGATGCCCATTGCTTTTAAAATGCCAATTTGTTTTGACTTTTGTAGTACGGTAATTGCTAGTACACTTGCAATTCCTAAAATGACAGATATCATAACAAAGACTTGAATCATATAGCTAGAAATACTTTGCCCTTGCAATCCGCTAAGAAGCGATTCGTTTTGTTCCTTCCAATTTACAATCGACAAATCATCTTGCTGCAAGGCTTGTTCGATTTTTACAGATAGTTCATCTGTTAAAAAGATGGAATTGTTATTTACCTGAAGTTCAATAGAGGTTACCGTGTCGCCGGTATCAAACATGCTTTGAGCGTTATCTAGCGTTGTAATGGCCCAATTGCTATTTAAACTTGCAACTTTTAAATCAAAGAATCCAACGATTGTGCACGTTTCGATTGTTTGATTCGAGGTAGTAAGTTCAATTTGGTCATTTAATTGAAGATTATATTCATTCTGCAGGTCAATACCTAGCAGAATTTCGTTTTTTCCTTTTGGGAGTCTTCCTTGTGTGAGCTGATCTATAATATGGTAGATACCATTCGCTTGTTCGAATTCAAACCCACGAAGATATAATGATTTTGACTGTTCTTTATATTGAAAGAGTGTGGCATGATCGGATGTTACAGCAATGTGTGTAATTGCTGAGTCCGTAGCTTGTATTTTATTAACCAGGGAAGTATAGTTATGTATCTTGGCGTCTTCATTTTTCGAAGTAATTGTTATTTGAGAAGAATTACCAATTGTTTTATCGATTAGGCTCTTTTGAAGACCCTGGATCAAAGAACCAATAAAAATTTGGACGGATACACCGATTGCAATACCAAGTATAATTAAAAAAGTCTGTCCTTTATTTGATTTTAAAAATTTTATAGCGATGCGAAATCCTAATCTCATACATTCACCCCTTTTTCATTTAAATTTAATATTTCCTCATAGGTACTAGTATATGAGTCGGCTCCAACTAAGCTTACTTTATTTGCCGTATCATTATGGAACGCACTGCCACCGACTACAATGGTAAGGGAATCATGTAGTGAGTGTCTTATTTCTTCAATCATTTTTTGGGTAGCCACAAGATTATAATAATTACTAACACTGATTGCAACTACGTTTGGTTTTATTACATGGATGGCTTGATAAAAATCTTGATAGGGTGTATTGCTTCCAACAAAAATAGTGGAATAGCCACTAATGGTAAAAAAGTCAGTCGCCATTCTGGCACCTAAGTCATGATATTCGCCAGGAGGACATAGGATAGCAGCGGTGCCTTTCCATTTTGGATTTATCTGATCTCGCTTTTTTATAACATAAGGAAAACAACATTCTACAATGGTTCGCACAATGGATGATTTCACATGTTCGTTCCAGATACAGATCCGCTTGTCGGCTAAATCACATCTCATGTTGTTTAGGGAAGGAGTCAATACATGGCTATATAAATCAAGTACATCGATGGTTTCGCATTGTAATTGATCTAAGACGAACATGACAGCCTCTTCTTTCGCTTCTTTTTCGAGTAACACTTCAAACTTTTTTAAAATTTGTTCCATAATTTTCTCCGTTCCTGCGCAGTTGGTTTGCGCGTCTAAAGTTTGTAATGTGGAATATACAAATACAAACGTTGTGATTGAAAGGGGGTTAAACTATATAATTGGATGGTTACAAATTGGATGCCGAAAATAATAATCATTACTAAAATTATATCGTAGAAGATAGAAAAATGCAATAAAGATTTGTAGAATTATCATTCCTTTTGTAGAAAAATAGTACAGAATATAATATAATCTATACTATCACAAATAGAATCTTATTGTGAGTAGGAAAATACTATATGAGAAAGGGGTTTTTATGATAATTTCGAGGAAAAAGAAAGTTTCTTTAAAAAAAGAGTATATTCGAATCTGTATTACATATTTAGTAATCGGTTTTATTTGGGTTTATTTTTCGGATTCGGCAACCATACGCTTCATAAAAAGCTCAAATTTGCTACGCTTGGCTAATACCTATAAAGGTTTTTTGTATATCTTTATTACTACGATACTTTTGTACCATTCGATTGAGAAACTCATTCAAAAAGTGCAGCTAACGGAAAAAGAGCTTCGTAAAAGTAAAGCGGAACTGGTAGAAACAAACGAAGAACTTCAGCTTTATGTAGAGCAGATTAGCGAAGCAGAAGAAGAATTACGCGCCCAATATGAGCAAATGTTAGAATATGATAAAAACCTTGCTACAAGTGAAGAAAAATATAAAACGCTAATTGCTCAAATGCAGCTAGGTTTAGCCTTATATGAAGGAACTACAGGCCAAGATATTAAGGATTTTATTCTTGTAGAAGTCAATAGCAGTCATGAAATACTTACTGGAATAAAAAAGGAAGCGGCGATTGGAAGACGTTTTGATGAGATACATCCAACTTATGAACAGGAGTACTTATCAAAAATGCGAAATATTATAAAAACAGGAGAGCCTTGCAGTTACGAACGATATAAGAAAGAAACGAATATTTATTATGAAATTTTAGCATATCGGCCAAAGGAAAACCAGTTAGCAGTCATTATAAATAATATAAGTAAGCGTAAGAAAATGGAAGAAGAGTTGCAATTTTTAAGCTATCATGATCAGTTAACCGGATTATATAACCGACGTTATTTTGATCAGGTACTGAAACGCTTAAATCATACAAAATATATGCCTTTGAGTATTACGATTGCTGATATTAATGGATTGAAATTAATCAATGACTCCTTTGGAAATATGGTTGGAGATCAATATATTGTAAAAATAGCGGATACGTTAAAAAAAGCATATCGGGAAGATGATACCATTTGCAGACTTTCGGGAGATGAATTTGTGGTATTATCACCAAAGACAGAAATGAATATGGCTGAATCACTGATGCAAAAGGTTTATAAAAGTGCGAAAAAAGAAAAAGTGAATGAGATGGACTTATCCATTTCAATTGGATTTAGTACAAAATTTAAAAAGGATCAAAGTTCTTTGGATGTATTTAAAAAAGCAGAAGATTATATGTATCGACGAAAGCTTTATGAGAGTCCAAGTATGAGAGGAAAGACGATCACTACCATTATCACTACATTGCATGAAAAAAATCCAAGAGAAGAGCTTCATTCACGCAGAGTTTCTCAATTGTGTGAAAAAATGGGAACGATTCTAATGTTTTCGGAGGATAAAGTAAAGGAATTAAAGATGGTGGGTTTGTTACATGATATTGGGAAAATAGCAATTGATGAAAGAATTTTGAATAAACCAGATAAACTGGAAAAAGAGGAGTGGGAAGAAATAAAAAAACATCCGGCAATTGGATACCGTATTCTTAGTACGGTAAATGATTTGGCTGAAATGGCAGAATATGTATTGGCACATCATGAACGCTGGGATGGAACCGGATATCCAAAAGGACTAAAGGGTGAGGATATTCCGATGGAATCACGAATCATTGCAATTGCAGATAGCTATGATGCAATGATTAGTGAGAGAAGTTATCGCAGTGCATTATCAAAAAAAATTGCAATTGATGAATTGATAAAGAATGCAGGGACACAATTTAGCCCGGAACTAGTTTCAATTTTTGTAAAGAAAGTAGTGTAGAATCCAATAAAGCGAGGTAAAGGGAGTAATATGGAAAAGTTGTATATCAAAGAAATACAGGAGGAATACAAAAAAATTGATGAAAGGTGGTTACATCTGCACTTTAAAACAGCTTTTGGACTTGTTATTTTTATTTGCTTGATTGAATGTGGAATGGGAATTATCTTATATCAAATGGGAGAAATTCATTCCACGATACCAATCTATTTATTTAAGTATTTGATTGCGCCTTGTGTATTAAATCTATTTTTTATTGTAATTGCCTACGCCACATTACACGATCCTATGGTATCGCAAACCGTAAAAATTTATATGATATCTTTATTATTTGTAGTAATTTGCTTTGTTGTCTTTTCGGTTCATATTATTTTTTCAACACTATACTTTATATTTGCGGTACCAATTCTGTTAACCGTAGTATATGGAAGCTATTCATTAACTGGAATTACAGCAGGATGTAGTATGTTTTGTGTCATTATTTCTGAACTTTTTATAAAGTGGGATTCAGAGAAGTTAAGCATCCTAAGCGACGGAAACCGATTAGCAGAATTTATCATATCCTTGTGTATACTATTAGGATTTTCGTTTGTTTGCATGATAGTTATCCATTTCGGAAAAGAAAAAAATACAGCAAGTATACAAAAAGAATTGGAACGTTATAAATTAAAGCAAACGATTCAAATAGATGAACTTACCGGAATTCATAATCGGAAAGCCTTGCGTGATGCAATCTACACGATGGAAATGGATGAATCGGATAGTTCTTATATTCTGGTAATGATAGATTTGGATGACTTTAAAAAATTAAATGATACCCTTGGACATATAAAGGGGGATCAGTGTTTGATTGAATTTGGAAAAATTTTGAAAGAAAATAGTAATGATGCGATGACGTTTCGTTATGGTGGAGATGAATTTTGTATTTTATTTCAAAATCAAATGTTGCAAGATGTTGTTAAAATCTGTCAAAGAATACAATATGATTTAGAAAAAGCAAATATAGGGAAAGAATTTGAGTTTCCGTTGACTGCAAGCTTTGGGATTGCAGTCTATTCCAAACATATGGATTCTGCTGAATTGTTTATGAATACCGATAAAGCACTTTATGAGTCGAAGGTGAAGAAGAATGCAATTCGTATCTTTGAAGAATTAGAAGCGTAATGCCATTATCTGGTGAATGGCAGACATTATCTGGTGAATGGCAAGCTATCTTGACAAAAAATCATTTATTGCATAGAATAAAGAATAATTTAGATAAGGAGTATATAATGGGATTGATTCGATTTATAAAAGAAGAAATTGAACTTATAAAAGAAAGGGATCCTGCTTTTAAGTGTTGGACAGAGGTGTTTTTATATCCAAGTTTTAAAGCAATGCTGGGGTATAAGGTTGCGCACCGACTATATAAAAAGAAACATTATTTTTTTGCACGTTGGGTATCGCAGCGGACAGTGCGTAAAACAGGGATAGAAATTCATCCGGGAGCAGTGATTGGAACAGGATTTTTCATTGATCATGGAAACGGAGTTATCATAGGAGAAACATCAATTATAGGAGAAAATGTTACATTGTATCAGGGAGTTACGCTAGGAGGTACTGGAAAAGAACATGGAAAGCGTCATCCGACCATTGGTGACAATGTAATGATAAGTGCAGGTGCAAAAGTACTGGGTTCATTTACCGTAGGTGAAAATTCAAAAATTGGAGCAGGCTCAGTTGTATTATCCGAAGTGCCACCAAATTCAACCGTTGTAGGAGTACCGGGAAGGGTTGTGAAGCGTGACAATATAAGGGTACCAAGGGAAGAACTGGATCAAATACATTTGCCAGATCCAATTGCGAATGAATTAAGGGATTTAAAAGCACGAATTGAGCAGCTTGAGCGAGTGGTAAACTAAGGTAAAAGGAGAACATTTATGAAAATATATAACACATTATCAAAAAAAAAGGAAGAGTTTGAACCAATTGAAGAAGGAAAAGTGCGCATGTATGTATGCGGGCCTACGGTATATAATTATATTCATATTGGAAATGCACGACCGATGATTGTATTTGACACAGTACGAAGATACTTTGAATACAAAGGATATCAAGTCAATTTTGTAACTAATTTTACCGATGTGGATGATAAAATTATCAAAAAGGCAAACGAAGAAGGTGTTAATGCGACTGAGATTTCCGAACGATATATTGAAGCGGTAAAAGAAGATATGGAACATCTTAATGTAATGGAGGCAACGAAACACCCAAGGGCTACCGAAGAAATTGACGGTATGATTGAGATGATCCAGACTTTAATTGAAAAAGGACATGCCTATGAAAAAAACGGTTCTGTATATTTTCGCACGAGAAGTTTTGAAACTTACGGAAAGCTCTCTAAGAAAAATATAGATGATTTAGAAGCAGGACATCGTGACATACAGGTGGCGGGTGAAGAAGAAAAAGAAGATCCACTTGATTTTGTGCTTTGGAAACCTAAAAAAGAAGGGGAACCTGCTTGGAAGTCCCCATGGAGTGATGGAAGACCAGGTTGGCATATTGAATGTTCCGTTATGAGTAAAAAATATTTGGGGGATCAGATTGACATTCATGCAGGTGGAGAAGACTTAATCTTTCCTCATCATGAAAATGAAATTGCACAAAGTGAAGCGGCAAATGGAGGGGAATTTGCAAAGTATTGGATGCATAATCGTTTCTTAAATATTGATAATAAGAAAATGTCTAAATCCGATGGAAACTTTTTTACAGTAAGAGAAATTGGAGAAAAATATCCCTATGAAGTACTTCGATTCTTTATGCTAAGTGGGGCACATTATCGTATGCCTCTAAATTTTAGCCGTGAGTTAATGGATGCTGCAAAAAATGGGTTGGAACGCATTGAGACTTGTGTTGGACGTTTGAACGATTTTCGAAATACAGCACAAGAACAAGCACTTACCAAAGAAGAACATGCACTTTTTTTGAAAATGGAGGAGTTCAATCAAAAATTTGATGCTGCGATGGAGGATGATTTTAATACTCCAGATGCTATATCTGCTATCTTCGAAATGGTAAAAACAGCAAACATAGAGGTCAATGATAAAACAACAAAAGAGTGTGTGCAAGGAGTATATAACCACATAGTAAAGCGTTGTGATATCTTAGGAATTAAAGTTGAAAAAGAAGAAGAACTATTAGATGTTGAAATTGAAACAATGATAGAAGACAGGCAAACGGCCAGAAAGAATCGTGAATTTGCAAAAGCGGATGAAATTCGTGATTTATTATTACAAAAGGGAATTATACTAGAAGATACAAGAGAAGGTGTAAAATGGAAGAGAGCGTAACGAGTCTTTATGATCAAATCGATCAAGTATTTGGGACAAAAAGAACAGATATAAGGCAGTATTCTGGACTTACGCTTGCTTATATTGGAGATGGGGTTTATGATCTTATTATCCGTACCCTTCTTGTAGAAAAAGGAAATGCCCCAGTGAATACACTTCATAAAAAGGCAAGTAAGATTGTGAAGGCGGAAACGCAGGCGCGCTTGATTCGTGCATTGGAAGAAGAATTGACCGAAGAAGAGCTTACGGTGTATAAAAGAGGAAGAAATGCAAAGTCAGCAACAACGGCAAAAAATGCCAGTATCAATGACTATCGGACTGCCACTGGACTAGAGGCATTGATAGGATATCTGTATCTTGATAACCAAATGGAGCGGATACTTCGCTTAATCAAAATAGGATTAGAAAAAATAGGAGAAAACATATGAGATATGAAGAATTAACAATAGAGGGTAGAAATGCAGTACTTGAGGCTTTTCGTGCTGGTAAACCAGTTGACCGGGTTTTTATATTAGACGGAAGTCAGGATGGACCGATTAAATCAATTCTTCGTGAAGCAAAAAAAGGGGATACAATTATTCAATTTGTGAAAAAAGAGAGATTGGATCAGATGTCCGAGACAGGAAAGCATCAAGGCGTGATTGCATATTGTGCAGCTTATGAATATGCGGATATTGATGAAATGTTTAAAATAGCAGAAGAAAAAGGGGAACAACCATTTTTGGTTTTGCTTGATAATATTGAAGATCCACACAATCTAGGTGCTATTATTCGAACAGCAAATCAAGCGGGAGCACATGGTGTTATCATACCAAAGAGAAGAGCGGCAGGACTTACTGCTACCGTTGCAAAATCAAGTGCGGGAGCAATCAATTACACACCAGTAGCAAAGGTTACAAACTTATCCAATACAATTGAAGAATTGAAAGAACGTGGTATGTGGTTTGTTTGTGCAGATATGAAGGGAACCAAGATGTATGAGTTAGATTTAAAGGGTTCGATCGGACTTGTAATCGGAGGCGAAGGCGAAGGAGTAAGTCGTTTGGTCAAAGAAAAGTGTGATTATAGCGCAAGCATTCCAATGAAGGGGGATATTGATTCATTAAATGCCTCCGTTGCAATGGGAGTTTTGGCTTACGAAATTGTAAGGCAAAGAGGATAAATAGAGGAGATAACGTTGGGAGAAAAGTTTTCACAAAAAAGCGATGAAGAAATACTAGAGTGGATTCGCAAAGGTGATACCGAAGCGATGGATTACATACTGGAGAAATATAAAAATCTAGTACGTATGAAAGCAAGGAAATTATTTTTAATTGGTGGAGATCGGGATGATTTGATACAAGAAGGAATGATTGGATTATATAAGGCAGTCAGAGATTATGATAAAAGACGCGAAAGTACCTTTGGTGCTTTCGCCGATCTTTGTGTCTCAAGACAACTCTATGATGCGATTAAAGCCTCCAATCGACAAAAAAATATACCCCTTAATACCTATATTTCTTTTAATGCACCAACATTTGATGAAAAAAGAGACAGTCTGTATACCAATAATAATGAAAACCCAGAATCACTTATTATTGATAAAGAAAATGTCATTACCTTGGAACGGGAATTTGGAAAAGTCTTAAGTGACTTTGAAAAGGAAGTACTTGCCTTATACCTAGAAGGACTAAAATACCAAGAAATTGCACAGAAAATTAATCGGGAACCAAAATCTGTTGATAATGCATTACAACGAATTAAAACAAAGCTTTCACGAATATATTTTATGAAAGAATAAGGAAGGGTGGTTGCAAAGTAGAATGTTTTTTCTATTTGCATGCACCTTTTTTTGTTAAAAAAAGTCTGAAAAGATGGGTAAATCCACCAAATCGATGAAATGGAAGAGGGGGAGTAAACGTGAACTACAAGAATCATTTTACCAAAGAAGGAGAGAACCTTAGTGATATGCCTTGGCAGGAATATCCAAGACCTCAATTAAAAAGAGAGTCCTATGTAAATTTAAATGGGAAGTGGGAGTTTGCTCTATCGAGGTGTGAGAAAATCCCAGACGAATTCCCTATGCAGATTCTGGTTCCATTTCCGCCAGAGTCCATACTTTCTGGAATTCATAAAAGAAAAAAGAAGAGAGAGTATTTGTTTTACAAAAAAAAGGTAGTTCTTCCACCAAAGTTTATAAAAGATAAGGTGCTGCTTCATTTTGGGGCGGTGGATCAAATTGCTACGATTTACATAAATGGAATAAAAGTGATGACTCATGTGGGCGGTTATTTACCCTTTAGCGCAGATATTACGCCTTATTTAAAAAATGAGAATGTGATTGTTGTGAAGGTAAAAGATACGTTAAATCGTGATCTGCCTTATGGAAAACAAAAAGACAAGCGGGGAGGTATGTGGTATACTCCGGTTTCTGGTATTTGGCAGACGGTATGGATAGAAAGTGTTTCATCTGATTATATTCGTGAATTAAAAATAACACCTACCTTGGATTCTGTTCGAATACAAGTGGATTCGTTGGCAAAGACGAAGGAAATTCTGATAAAAACAGAACAAGGTATAATTTATAAAAAATTTGAAGAAAATGAGATAACAATATCGATTCATCAGCCAAAAACTTGGTCACCGGAGCAACCGTATCTGTATGAGTTTGAAATGATGGTGGAGGGAGATCGTATTACTTCGTATTTTGCACTTCGTACGCTGTGTATAAAAAAAGTAAATGGAATATCTCGCCTTTGCCTAAATGGAGAACCTTATTTTTTTCATGGACTCTTAGATCAGGGGTACTTTAGTGATGGTATTTATCTTCCAGCAGATGTGAAAAACTATGAGAATGATATTTCTACAATGAAGGAATTAGGGTTTAATATGCTCCGCAAGCATATAAAAGTAGAACCTGCCATGTATTATCATTTGTGTGATAAACTAGGGATGATTGTCTTTCAGGATATGGTAAACAATGGACACTATTTCTTTCTTAGAGATACGATACTTCCTACGATTGGACTGAATCGTATAAACGATTCCCTTTTATTTCGTACAAAGACGGTAAAAGACAACTTTAGAAAATTTACAAAAGAGACGATTAAAGTATTATATAATGTTCCATCCATTTGTTACTGGACTATTTTTAATGAAGGATGGGGACAATTTGAGAGTGATAAAATGTATGAATTGGTGAAACAATATGATGACTCTCGGTTTATTGATAGCACGTCTGGGTGGTTTTGTCAGAAAAAGAGTGATGTAGATAGCAAGCATATTTATTTTTCACCAGTTGCGATCAAGGAAGGAAGTCGTCCGGTTGTATTGTCAGAATTTGGTGGCTATTCGTGCAAACTCCCCAAGTATTCATATAATTTAGTAAAAACGTATGGATACCGCTTTTATAATGAAACGGGAAAATTTCAGGAGGCAATTCGTGATTTGTATTTAAAAGAGGTGATAGCGCAGAAGAAAAAGGGATTATGTGCATCGATATATACACAAGTGAGTGATGTGGAAGATGAGACAAATGGACTTTTGACCTATGATAGAAGAGTACTTAAAGTAGATAAGGAAGAGATGCAAAAGATTGCAAAACAGATGTTGTTATAGAAAATAGGAATGATTTTACAAAGTAGAGATTGATGCAAGGAGGTTATAGTGTGAAAGAATATCGATGGGCCACATTAGGTTGTGGAGTAATTGCCAATCAGTTGGCTGTAGCGATGCAAAAACAAGGAAGGACACTGTATGGTGTTGGAAATAGGACACAGGAAAAGGCAGTTGCGTTTGCTGCAAAGTATGGAATTCCTAAAGTTTATGATAATTTACATGATATGTTTCGTGATGATGAGGTGGATATTATTTATATATCGACACCACACAACACCCACATATCCTATTTGATTGAAGCATTAAATAGTGGAAAACATGTATTATGTGAAAAGTCAATAACGCTAAATTCAGAAGAACTAAATCAGGCCGTACAACTAGCAAAAAAGCATAATGTAGTGCTTGGGGAAGCAATGACAATTTATCACATGCCACTGTATAAAAAACTTCATACTATTGTGGAGGGTGGAAGCCTTGGCTCACTCCGCTTTATACAGCTGAATTTTGGAAGTTACAAAGAGTATGATATGACCAATCGATTCTTTAATCGAAATCTTGCAGGAGGAGCTTTGCTTGACATTGGTGTATATGCTCTGTCTTTTGTACGGTGGTTTATGACAGAAGCACCAGATCAGATTACCTCGCAAGTGAAATTTGCACCTACAAGAGTGGATGAACAGGCAGGAATTTTGTTAATGAATCGACAGCAAGAGATGGCTGCGATATCGTTATCTCTTCATGCAAAACAACCCAAAAGGGGCACCATTTCATACGACAAGGGTTTTATCGAAATCTATGAGTATCCGAGGGCTGATAAGGCGGTTATTACTTATACGGAAGATGGGAGACAGGAAATAGTTGAAGAGGGAAGAGAAGAAGACGCGTTACGATATGAGATCATAGATATGGAGAAGGCTGTTTTGGGAGAAGAGGACGCAATGCACTTGGATTATACCATTGATGTCATGAACATTATGACGGATATACGAAAAACATGGAATATGAAATACCCAGAAGAAGTATTAGCTGAAAGCAGAAGGAAATAGCGAATCTAGTAAAATGATTTTGATCAATAGAAGGGGCTAAAATGGAGTATATTAAAAAGCGAAAATGGGCATTTGATTCATTAAAAGGAATTTCTTGTATAATTATTATCTTATTCCATTGTCCAATTCCTGGTTTACTTGGAGAAGCAATAATATATGCATTAAGATTTCCAGTTCCTATTTTTTTTATGATTACTGGTTATTTTAGCTATTTTAAGGATGAAAAATGGTTGAAACGGAAATTTATAAGTATGTTCAAAATAATAATTATATCTGAAATTTTGTATGGATTTGCACAGATAGTTGTGAACTGCACGCTAAAAGGAGAAACAATTAAACGCTATCTTTCAACAGTTGAGGGGGTTCAATATCCCTTACGAACAATTGTAACAGGAACATTTTTTAATGGTACTCTTTGGTATTTGTATGCAGCATTTTGGACATATTTAATTTTAATTCTAATTAGTAAGATTAATAGGGATAATAAATTCAATATATTCTTTATTACAGTATTATTACTATTTCAAATTGCTGGAAGATATTATTATCAAAATCATTATGATATTGATAATAATATTTTCATTTTTAGAAATGCAATTACTTTTGGATTACCGCTCACATTAATCGGTAGAATATTAGCCAAACATGAAAGGGTAATAAAAGGGCATATAAATACAGATAAAGCATGTTTGATGATTTTATTTGGGTTAGGTTTAATCATAGTAGAATACATATTCAGTCATCAATATATGGATTTTCATTTTAGTTCAGCTATTATTTCAATAGGTCTTTTTATATTGGCAATGGTTTACACAGGAAAACCTAATAGGATTTTAAAAGGGTTTTCTTTTGTTGGAAAACAATTATCAACGCTTATTTATTTATCACATTATATGTTTATTCTTATAATAAATTATTTGGCTGACAAGTATCATTTGGGTAGCAGTCCAATATGTAATTGGATAAAACCTATTTGTGTATGCTCATTATCATGTCTTACAGCGTATATATATGTGTTAATAAAAAATAAATACCGTAGAGTGTGAATGTTATGTCATAGAATCAAATTTCAAATAGAACTAACAAAAAACAGCCGAACCCTATCAAAATCAAAGGTTTCGGCTGTTTTTATCGTTAAGCTAGCGACGGGAATCGAACCCGTGACCTCAACACTACCAATGGTAAGCAATCGACCTCAAACCCTTGATTTTACTGGGTTTTTAAATGCCATGACAACTAATTGACAACTATTATTATGATTTATTACTAGTTTAAATGGCAATAAATTTATTTAATTTGTTTGCGGCACCCGACTTTTCTTTATCAAGATGCGTGTATATTTCTAATGTTGTTTTTATATCAGAATGTCCTAATATTCGTTTGGCTTCTTTCACATCAATACCAGCATAGTATAGCATGGTTGCATAGTTATGACGAAAGGTGTGTGGGGTTAGTCCCTGGATTGCATTTATTCCATCCACCATTCGGCCAGTCTTACGATCGCGCTTCCCTGGAACACCGCCAAGCGCAATGTTTATTTTGTCGTGAATTCCTCTCCAGAGTTTGCGAAATTGCGATTCGGTCATTAACTCACCATATGAGTTTGCGAATAGATGGAATGAAGTTGTATTTTTAACATATTCGATCAGTATCTGCTTAAGAATATCTGGTATCGGAATTTTTCTTATTGAGTGATAGGTTTTAGGTTCTTTGACGTAAGGCAAATTACCATTCCAAGCAAGAGCTTTGTTAATTGATATTTCATCATTCTTTAAGTCTATATCACTCTTCGTAAGAGCAAGGGCTTCTCCGCGTCTTACTCTACTATAAAGAAGGATATAGACGAATGCTTTTTCCTTAATTGAAAACTGGCAGGTTTGGCATATGGAGTTCAGACAAACGCGTACATCAACAGTGAACTAAATCCGAGTTTAGTTGTGGAAGTTCCAAAGACGAGTGCAGCGGGATATGCGTTGAAAGCGTTCTGCGATGCAAACAAGCCTTTGTATCAACTAACTACAACATTATTAGCAAGTACATGGACTGGAAGTTCAGCCCCATACATAAATATAATAACGGATTCATGCATTGAGAATTACGATGTTGGATTTGATTTAAATAATCCGACTACTGCACAAGTAAATGCTTTTGACTTAGCACGATTAAAGGGTAGTGGAACGGTTGATAATGTAGCTACGTTTAAGGCATACGGAGTTAAACCAACGATTGACATACCTGTTATTTTACAGATTGGAGGTAGATAACATGGGTATAGTAAGAATTTTATCTCCCAGTGGAGGTGCTGACTTAAGCGTTGTTGATGTAACAACAGGCGCGCAAGTATTAAGTCCATATACAATTGTTGGTGCTAATGGTTTGCCGATTCCAGGTACAATGATAAACCGTGGTGCAAAAACCAATCACTTGCCGTAAATGGCACATACACTCTGCCATAAGGCTATCACAATGGAGGTGGAACGGTACACCAAAGCATACCTACAAAAGTCGCCGCAACTTATACTCTATCAACTTTCAATCAGACAATATCTAGTGGTCAATATCTAACAGAAGCGCAAACGATACTTGATGATGCAAACCTTTTAGCAGAAAATATAATACTTGGAAAGACAATTTTTGGACGCGTTGGAAGTGCAAAACGTCAAGCGAGTGGGACAGTTTCTACATATTCGGGAGTTGGCAATATAACGTCTTATTTCATGGGAATCTCGACAACAAATCAAGGTCTTTACTTTGTGATATCTGGTTTGAGTTTTACCCCAAGAATCGTAATGCTTAAAGATTATTCATCAACCTATATGCTTTATTCGGATGCATGTGTGCAATACGATTACAATAATAATCCGGACACCGCTGAATTGTACAAAATTCAAACTTATGTAGCAATAACTACAGGCGGGTTTGTTTTGCCATTCCCCGGAACATCAACATGGTACGCGTTTGAGTATAAAGGAGTGAAAAATTGAAAATGTTAATTATTTATGATCAACAGGAAAAATATTTTTCCAAGCAAGCGGTAGCGTTAAAGAGCCTACTGACTTGCCTTTTTTATGGGTAAAAATACCAACAGGAAAATATGCAATAGGTGTGGATGTGACTGATATGAAGAACCCAACACCGATATTGGTAGATTTGCCAAAGACGGAATCGCAGAAAGCAAACGAACAAGTTAGTGCGTTAAATGAATATTTGTTAGATATGCAATTTGATTTATGTAACCAAAAATTAGGATTATAAAAGGAGGATATGTATAATGAATACATACGAATTATGTGTAAAAGTAATTGAAGCAGATGCTGCAGAAGAAACTATTGCAGATCAGACAATAACAGAATAAAAAATAGTAATTTAAGAGCCGGGAGAAATCCTTGGCTCTTTTAAATTTATCAAAAAAAGAAAAGTGAGGATAAGAAAATGGAAAAATATTTTAATGGAATCAGCGTAGTAATTGCACTGGTAGGCGGTTATTTGGCTGATGGTGCTAGATTATTTTACAGGAATTATTAAAGGAATTTACACAAAAACCCT
>JBGUEO010000023.1:0-8114 GCA_041821315.1 Velocimicrobium sp.
TTCTTATCAGGCTCCTTGTTTTGAGCCCCTGACTTAGAACTTTTCTAATCTATTTATTTCATTTTTTTATCCCGTTTCTAACTTTATACTATATGCGACTTTTATATTCTTCCATTTACATGATTTACAATCTAAAGTTCCATATGATATAATGGCAAACGAGTTATATTAATGTTTAAACAAAGGATTAGGTGAAAAATGAGTATTTTAAATGTTGAAAATTTATCCCATGGGTTTGGAGACCGTGCCATTTTTAACAATGTCTCGTTTCGACTTTTAAAGGGCGAACATATTGGGTTAGTTGGGGCAAACGGTGAAGGAAAATCCACTTTTATGAATATTATTACTGGAACACTTATGCCCGATGAAGGCAGTGTAGAATGGGCAAAAAACGTTCGTGTTGGATATCTAGACCAACACACTTCACTTGAACATGGAATGACTATTAAAGATGTACTTGCTTCTGCGTTTACTTTCTTATATGAAATGGAAGATCGCATGAATCATATTTGTGATAACCTTGGCGATGTAAGTGATTTGGAAATGGAACAATATATGGAAGAATTAGGAACGATTCAAGATTTACTTACTATTCATGACTTCTATATTATTGATTCAAAAATTGATGAAATTGGCCGTGCACTTGGATTGAACGATATTGGTCTCGACAAATGTGTCACTGACTTAAGCGGAGGACAAAGAACCAAAGTGCTTTTAGGTAAACTATTGCTAGAAAAGCCAGATATTCTATTACTAGACGAACCAACAAACTACTTGGATGTAGAACATATCGAATGGCTAAAACGCTACTTGAATGAATATGAAAATGCGTTTATTTTAATTTCTCACGATATTGCATTTCTAAATAGTGTTATCAACCTTATTTATCACATGGATAACCAAGAACTGAACCGTTATGTTGGCTCCTATGATAAATTTGAGGAAGTATATAGTATGAGAAAATCGCAGTTAGAAGCTGCCTATAGCAAGCAGCAAAAAGAAATTGCAGGTTTAAAAGATTTTGTTGCAAGAAACAAAGCTCGCGTTTCAACTCGAAACATGGCGATGTCTCGTCAAAAAAAATTAGATAAGATGGATATGATTGAACTAGCAGGTCAAAAACCTAAACCAACCTTTCATTTTAAAGAAGCAAGAGCTACAAGTCGTTATATTATAAAAACCAATGACTTAGTTATTGGCTATGAACAACCACTTTCATCTCCTCTCAATTTGGAAATGGAACGTGGCCAAAAAATCACGCTTATCGGTGCGAATGGGATTGGAAAAACCACTCTTCTTAAAAGCATTTTAGGATTAATTAAACCGCTTCATGGTTTCGTGGAACTTGGAGATTATTTAAGCACCGGCTATTTTGAACAGGAAATGACTCCTGATGCAAAAACTACCTGTATTGAAGAAATTTGGAAAGAATTTCCTTCTTATACACAATATGAAGTTCGTTCCGCACTTGCAAAATGTGGTCTAACCACAAAACACATTGAAAGTCTCGTAAAAGTGCTGAGTGGTGGTGAGCAAGCAAAAGTGCGGCTTTGCAAACTAGTAAATCGGGAAACGAATGTTTTACTTCTCGATGAACCGACAAACCATCTGGATGTAGAAGCAAAGGAAGAACTAAAGCAAGCGTTACAAACATATAAAGGAAGCATTCTTATGGTATGTCATGAGCCTGAATTCTACGAAGATATTGCAACAGATGTCTGGGACTGCAGTAAATGGGCGACTCTTATTTAATTAAGTCCTGATTTAATATCCAAATTGACGCAGTCGGATTTTGAAGACAAACGCAATAAAAGATGTCTTGTATGTATTATACATTTAACTTTTTAAGTAGACAATGAAAACGTTCAAATATCAGCAAAAACAGTACGATTATGAATATCTCGAATAGAACCATGCAGAGCCAAGAAAAATCATTTTAGCATACGAAGCTGAAACTCTAACGAAAACTCACTCCCACACGAGTGAGTTTTCGTTGCCTTGAGGTTCTGCGTAGTTGTTCATGCGATTGATTTTTCTCGGCTCTGTATGGTTCCATTCGAGGATACAAATACCTACCTCTGTTTTTGCGTCCATTCTTATACTTCCGCGTCTTTCAACTTATTAAATCATAATTTACTAATACAAACGTGCTTTTATTGATTCATATTTTTCATGCATTTTTTCACGATATTTACTTATATTTACTCCAAGTGCATGCATTAAATGATAGGAAAAATCAATGATAAATACTACTAAAATAACACGGCATAGCATAATACCCATCGACATATCTTGTCGATTGATAAATTTAATCACCAGGCTATTTAAATATAAAATGATAGCGACTGCATAAAATCCCCAAGCAATTGTACTTTCTACACAAATGATTCCTTTATAGTTAAGCGGTTTTTCATTGTAATCCCACCATAATTCGCCAAATAGACGAATCATGAGCTTTCCAACTAAAAACTCAAAAATAGTTGCTGATATTGCACCAATTAAATATAGCTTAACCACATTACCGGCAAATGGATGAAGCAATAAATAACCAGTAACTGCACCAAACCCATAAATTGGGCAAAACGGACTAAGCATAAAACCACGATTGGTTATTTTATGATTACAAACTGACATATAAAGTGACTCTAATAACCATCCAAGCATGCTATAAACAATAAAACATGCAATTAAATGATAAACATCTGTTCCAAATAATTCTTTACTCCACATACTCTTCACACCTTTTGTTACTTATTGTCTTTGTTTTCCTTCATAAAGTATACCATAGGCTATCATAGAAATAAACTTACAATTTTATTACAGAATTTAACATTATGGTCAATTTTCATTATCTAGAGGAAATAATACTTTTTGAACCGATGTATCAAACATATTCTCTTTGTCAACAAAAATTGCATCGGTATAAATAACCTTTCCTCCTTTTTGCTGATGTTTTATCAGCCGATACGCATTTTCTATTCCTAGATATCCCATTGCGAATGGATTTTGAACAAGTAAACCGTCAATCTCTCCCGTTTCTAACATTGCCACCGAAATTACATTATTATCAAATGCCACAACCTGAATGGCATCTTTTTGATTCATATCCTTTATGGCATCACCTACTCCCAGTGTTGTCCACTCATTAAACGTTGCAATCGCATTGATTGTAGGATTCTCCTTTATTAATTTTTTAGTACCCTGACTCGCTGATTCTACATTGGATTCCACATTAATACTATCTACAATTTCAACTCTCTCTTCCTGTTTCATTCGATCTCGAAACCCATTTTCGCGTTCTTGCCCATTGGTTGTATTCTTGTCAAAATTTACAATCCCAACATAAATATTGCCTTCCGCATTTTTCAGCATTGCTTCTGCTACTTTTATCCCTGCTCCATAATTATCTGTGCTTATTTCGGCATCCATGTTTTTCATATTGATACCACTATCAATAATTATCACAAATAATCCTGCTTCTTTGGCTTTTTGAATGGCATCGACTGAGGCATTTGTATCAATCACTGATATCACAATTGCTTTCATTTCATTTGTTACTGCGTTTTGAATCATTTCATTTTGAGTTTCATAATCTTCTTCGTTATCAGGTCCTTCAAATAGCACATTTAAATTATACTCGCTTGCAGCTGTATTCACACCACGTTGTACTGCTTTCCAGAAATTAGAGTCTGTTGATTTCGTGATAACTGCAATATCAGACTTATCTTGCTTCTGATTTGACCACGCTTGTTCTTTTTTCTCACAAGAAGAAAACAAAATTATAACTACAGCCAAAAGAACAAACCTTACTCCATTTGATATCATTCGTTTCATATGAATCTTGCCATCCTTTCCATTTATTCACCTAAATCAATTTTACTTGCATCTTCCTCTAAAACTTTAGGTAATCGAATGGTAACTTTTGTCCCTACATCCATTTCACTCTCCACAAAAACACCATACTTCTCGCCAAAATAAATATGAATTCGATCATTTACGTTTTTAAGACCAATGCCATACTGTCGATTAACATCACAGTATAAAAGCTTCTCTCTCTTCTCATCTGACATACCAATTCCGTTATCCTGCACAACTAAATAAATTGCATCCATACCTTCTTTGGCACTGATTGTGACCACTCCATCCTCCATTGTTGTATCCATCCCATGAATAATTGCATTTTCAATCAATGGTTGTAAAATAATCTTATTACAATAATAAGATAAAACACTCTCATCGATATCAAAAGAATATTCAAACTGATTACTATACCGATATTTTTGAATCACAAGATAATTCTTTGCATGCTTCACTTCATTTCCAATACTAATTAATTCATGTCCCTTACTAATACTAATTCGAAAAAATTTAGCAAGTGCGCTCACCATTTCAACTGCTTTTTCTTTATCTTGTTGTTCACACAGCCATTGAATAGAATCCAGTGTATTATACAAAAAATGCGGATTTATTTGTGTCTGTAGTGCTTTTAATTCGGCCTTTCTCAATATGATTTCTTCTTGTTTTACCCGTTCCATAAGTTGCTGAATAATGACTACCATATGTGCAAATGACTCAGAGAGCATCTGTACTTCATCAATCCCTTGGATTGATTTATAGCGATAATGCTCCGCATTTTTCTCAAATTCTTTCATATCTTGCACCAATTGTTTCACTGGTTTTGATACCCTGAATGAAAACAGTAATATTGCAATCCACGCTAGCAGCATGCAAAACAACGCACTTATCCCAATTGTTCGCAGTGCCTTGTATATTTTTTGTGATACCAGCTCATTGGTATAGCTTACACCAACTACCTTCCAAGGATTTTCTTTTGCTGATTTTACCGAATAGATGACATCCTTTTGAATGTATACTCCATCCTTTAGAGCACTCAATTTATCAATCTCTTCTTCTTTTACGCCGGCAAAAATAAGCTGCTGTTTTGGATGATAAACTAATTCCCCCTTATTGTTTATCACAAAACAATAGCCGTGCTGACCAATACTTACATTATCTACATAGGACAAAATAGAAAAAAAACGTACATCCATTACAAGATAAACTTCTTGTCCGTAAAGCGTTGAATTTAAACGGTCTCCAATTGTTGCCACCCATGGAAAATATCCTTCATACAAGTTTTGAATATGAGGTGCTGATATTTCATATTCTCCCAAATCAAACATATCTGGGTAATATGATAAGCTCTTACTTTGATCATCTTTTAATATCTGATTATTGGCATAATGAGTCAATAGCTCCCCATTCATGCTATATACCATAATAGAAACTATATTACGTTGCATCAAAAGCATTGATTCAAAAGATTTTTCAGCATCTTTTCTTGTTTTTACCTGGTTCATTTCATTTTCTAAATATTTTAAATTCTGCTTGATTTCGTCAGAATAAATGCCTATTGTACTAACTACTTGTGAAACCGCTTGTTCTGAATTTATCGAAGCTGCCTGATAAAGTGAACTTCGATAAATTTGAATAAAAGTTACCATAGATATTCCAATCAATGAAATTACTAGTATACTAATTAGCAACATCCAAAAAGTCGACAAAGACATCTTTTTTTTATAGTTTATCTCTTTTCTCATCTCAAACATTTCGAACCAATTCCCTCATTTTATTTGGTGGCATGCCGTAGTATTTCTTAAAGCAATAGCTAAAATAGTGATGATCACTATAACCACATTCATTCGCAATTTCAAGTATTTTACGAGAGGAACATAGCAGATATTCCTTTGCAACTTTCATTCTCTTTTCTGTTAAAAGACTTACAAAACTCTCTCCCTGCTCTTTTTTTATCAACGTACTCAAATAGCTGACGCTGACATGAAGTCGATCACTAATGGAAGAAAGTTTTAAATTTTCATCCATATATTCTTCATTGATTATCTGAACCGCTTCCTCACAAATAACCTCTGAATAATGCTTTCGTTGATTTGCTATCATATTTCGTGCAGCAAATGCAAAATCACGAATGCTTCTCTTTATTTTGTCATAGGATTGTCGAACAACTAACTTATCCGAAAATGCCATCTGCTTTAATAGGTTTTCTACCTCTTCTTGCGTCGCAGTACTGCTAAGAACAGCATAAATTGTTGACATAAGCTGCATCATCAAAAATTCATTATGTCCCATTTGTGCATCTTCAAACACGCGATTCAAAAACGAGTCTAACACCTCTTCTTGCGCTGTCTTTAACAATCGTTCCAATTCCATGGTAATTGCATCTACTGGTTTACTGATATAGTTATTTTCCATGTCAGAAATAAAACGAGGTTCTCTTCCTTCCCCAAACGTAAATTCACAAGCAGTTACTGCTTCTGCATAAGCTGTGTTCCCATTACGCAAGCTCTCAAATTCTCTGCTAATCCCAATTTCACAGCCTTGCTTTAAAATCCGTTCTGCTCCTTGTATAATTTCTTTGGTAAATATAGGTGTATATTTATCCAGGCTCCGCTTAATATCCCCAACAACAGTAATTATCTTTCCATTCGAATATACACTTCCGCAGCAAACATATTTCCGAATAATTTCATCTACATATCCAATATGTTTCTCCTCTGTACAATTCGATTTTTCATCCTCCCAAAATTGTATGACAAGAACCCTGTAAAGTGAGTGTACATCAATTGCTCGCCTAAGGCCTAGTTGAATTGCTCGCTGTTCTATTTTACAATTCTCACTTTTATCATTTTCTTCGCTTGTCGAATTATGAAAAGAGACCATATCTAAAAAAAGTGGTAATAAGAAAAGACTTCTTTCATACTCCTCCTTTTTTTGATTAAAATCAGAAAGAGCATGCATATATTGAATTTTTTTAAATTTCTCATCCATCTTTCTCTTGATATGTTCTAATTCTTTCGTTAATTCAGCCAAGGATAATGGCTTTAATAGATAGCTAATAATGTTATATTCAATCGCTTGCTTTGCATATTCGAAATCATCATAACCACTTAAAAATGCAATTTCCATAACTGGTCGAACACTCCTTGCTCTACGTGCCAGTTCAATTCCACTTACAAACGGCATTTTAATATCCGTTAGTAAAAGATCTGGTTCTAACTGTTCAACAAGTTCTATCGCTTCAATCCCATTTTCTGCCTCACCAACAATATGAAATCCAATCTTGCTCCAATTTATTGTTCGTACAATTGCGCGCCGCAATTCCTTTTCATCATCTGCGATTAAAACTGTATACATTAGCTTTTTTATCCTCCCTGATTTTCATAAATCCCAAATTTTTCACAAATCCCCAGTTTATCGTAATTTTATGCGCATTTAATTCAACTCTTGCTTCCGATTAAAAAGTTGAATTAATGGTAACGAAAATGGAGTGATTTCATACTCTACACTCCATTTTCATTCTTTCTTCAAATTATAAGTTTCTGTATTCTAGCATTTAAGATTGCTTATTTTACAACAATAGTAATTGTTTTCTTCTTCTTTCCTATTCGAATAATAAGCTTTGCTTTTCCAGGTTTTAATGCTCTTACTTTTCCAGTTTTACTTACTCTCAATATCTTTTTATTTGTTGTACTTACCGTTACGTCAGACTTCTTAAATCCGAATAATTTCAGCTTGTACTTGTATCTCTCTCCTTCTTTTGCTATCTTATCTCCGCCTACTGTAAAGGTCGCCGGTTTCACCGTTACTTTTACTTTTTTACTATAGGTTTCATCCCCATATCGTACTTTCACTCGCAGCGTTACCGTTCCTTTTTTCTTGGCAATAATTTTACCTGATTTACTAATCACTGCGATAGACTTATCCGATGTAGAATAGGTAATCGTTGCATCCTTCTCGTCCACTGTCTCAGGAAGCGTCACATCTAAAATCTTTGATGCTTTTGTTGTACCATTAATATAAAGATTTACTTTCTTTACAATTTTTATTTCATCTGATATCGATGGAATTGGTGTAGCGCTTGGACTTGGTGAAGGTGTTGTTGTTGGTGTTATGGTTGGTCTTATAACTGGTGATGTGCCCGGATCAGTACTAGGTGTTGGTGTTACACTTGGCTCCGGAGAGGAAGTAGGTACAGGTGTAACACTTGGTGTTGGTTCTGGTGTTGCACTTGGTGTTGGTTCTGGTGTTGCACTTGG
>JBGUEO010000023.1:8214-76105 GCA_041821315.1 Velocimicrobium sp.
CACTTGGTGTTGGTTCTGGTGTTGCACTTGGTGTTGGTTCTGGTGTTGCACTTGGACTTGGTGTTGGAGCTACTTCTTTTGTAACAACAATATCAAATGTCTTTGCTGACAATTTGTTACCCAGAGCATCCTCTCCATTTGCAAGTACTGTAATGCTTGTTGTTCCTTCCTGCAATGCTTTCACATAAATCTTACTACTTATGGTATTTCCATCTGTTGTGATTGATTTTACATAACTTCCTGACTCTAACTTGGATACCCCCGCACATGCTTCATCACTTGATGTATATGTAACCGTTTTATCCGTTGCATTTTCTGGTCCTACAAGAGAAGAAATTGTTGCCGTTTCACCAACCTTTAATGCGATTGTCTTTCCATCCTTGCCTACACTGCTTGAAGTTGCAGAAAAACTATCAATTGCATTATAAATTGCTTCGACAGAGAAATTGCTAAAGTCATACCATAGCTGTACCGCAGCATCTGTCTTTGCAACCGCAGCAGTTTGTATCATTCCTTTGTCATAATTCATTTGCCCTGTCAACTCTTCTGCCGTCAGCGCCTTACTATATATTCTTGCAGTTGCAAAACTGTTTCCACCTGCTCTTGACAAAAGCTTATCAATTCCGATTCCTAGTGGAGCCTCCTCCTGCGATGCAATGCTTCCAACCGAAGTAGTTGTTTTCGTAAGTACACCGTCAATGTATACTTCTAAATCTGCTCCATTATAAACGCCTGCTACATGATGCCATGTAGTCAAATCTGTTAATGTTCCCTGACATATTTTCCAGCTTCCCGATGTGTTTTTAACAAAAAAGTATACTGAATTTTCTGAAATACGAAATCCCATACAAGAATCACCTTTACTGATTAACATATTTGATTCAGAATTTCCACCATTTGGATTCATCCATGCTTCAACTGTAAACGGATTACTTCCTTTCATCACTTCATTGAATGTAGTCGTTGCGTTTTCTTCTTCCATTGCAAAATATCCAGTAAGAATGTTTCTTCCAATCGTTTTATCATAGCTTAATTTAAATTCGACTGGATCGGTTACAACTTCATCAAATCCGTTTTGACCAAGATCTTTGATTGAAACCTTAGCGCTTCTCCCCTTTAGTTCTTTTGCTTGTTCTAATTTTTGTTCGAGTGACGTAACTACATTGGAATCAAGGGTAGCAATTAATGTTTTTAATTCCTCTGTATACTCTGTATTATATTCTTCCATCCATTTTTCCAATGTTTCATATGGTAACTCACTGTAAACCACAATTTTATTTATTGAATCAACAAATTCTTGTGCTTTTTTTGTAAGCAGACTATTCCAATCTACCGAAGCAACTGTTCGATAAGCTCTACTTATCTGTGTTAAAGTGTTTTCATTGGTTATCTGATTTTTCGTGTATGGAATCATTGTATATTCATATTCATATACATCTGTGGTTGAAAGTAAATACGTACTGAGTGGGTCTTGGCCACAGCTTTTATTTCCAGTTCCCTGCGACTTATAATTTAATGAAAGGATTGTCTCATCTAACCTTGTTAATTCATAAGGATGCTGTGCACTCGTTAAATCATCCGCCGTAAAATGAAGTGCACTTGTCTCCAGGCTATCCTTTGCCGCAATCAAAATTGCACTGTCCGTCGCCGAACTTGTAACACTAATCCATTTTGTACCGGTCAATGTGCCCGTATCCTGTGTATCCAAATATGGATAAAATAATTTATCTACGGTTGTTGTATATTCCCCAACTTGTGCAAAACTATTACGATCTGAGCATGTTTCAACTGGTCCATTTCCATACCAATTAACCGTTTCATAGCCAGAAGGTAATGTCATGTTTGATCCTATCCGCATAAAATTAGCAATTCCCGATTCCGTAGCATCTACGCTAGTATGAACCGTTACTGCACCACTTCCGTCAATTGTATAAACAATTGTCTCCTTTACTCCTGTATTTTTTGAGCAAATCAGTTTTACGGTAATTACAGTTTGTCCCTCTGTATTGACGCTTGCTACGATGGAATCAACTGCTGCCGACGCTCCCATCGTCTGCCAACCACTATCATAATTTCCATTATCATTGTTCATAGGTGCGCGCCAAAAGTTAGGTACTGCACCACGTTCAACAAGTGTTGTTCCATCATATACATAGTTTTTCATTGCACCTGTTGTTTTATCTACTTGGAAAGAAAAGCTTTCGCCACTAACCATCACATAGTCAGATAAGCTTGTATCAATTGCTACACCTTTTTGTGAAATAATTTTTGCAGCCTGTGTTACTTCTTCTGGTAGTAAAAATTGTTTTTGTGCTATTTCGTGTCCCGCCTTCGCATAGGAGGCATCTTCCTTTAGCTGTACCGAAAGATTAAGATAATATTCCGCTCCTTCTTTTAATGTTTCTGGAAGCGATGAAGCATATGGTATGTTTATCTTCTTCGTCTGTCTTGCTCCAACATCTTGTGCATTTAGTATTCCAGTCCCGATTGTCCTCTCATCTTCTTTTAGCGTCCACACCAAATTATAGTCATTTAAATTTTTAAAACTATTTTCATTATACACTGCTATAGTTCCACTGGATAGCTCAACATCATCTGCACTAAACCAAAAATTTTGATAACTATATTTTACTTGATAAAGTTCTGGTTGAACATCTCGATCTGGTGATACAAGACCATTCACACAAAATGAATTATCATTTGGAGAATCACCCCAGTCACCGCCATATCCATAAAAATATCCACTGCTTGTTTTTGACCCTGTCGATACGGTGGATATATTTGATATACTTTGACCTGCACTCGAAGTTGTAGACCCAGAAGCATATAGATTTTTATATGCATATGGTTGTGCATAATAATCATAAATTCCTTGTTCCTCTGCTGACATTTCTTTAATATTGCTGTAATCAATCCATAATACAACTCTGCTATCTGTTTCTAAAATACCCGGTGTTACTGTGTTTTGTGCTGTGATTTCTTCTTGTGTTAACACTTTATTATAAACACGGGCAACCGATATTTCTCCATCAAACTTTCTTCCCTTTTGCTGGCAATACCCAACGCCTAACTGATAACTAGAAGGATCAATCGTGGTATTTGTTGCCCCACTTTTAAGTAATGTCCCATCACAATAAAGAGTAACAGCTCCCGCATTATAGGTAACGGCAATCTGATGCCAATTATTTAACCACTGATCTGGAACTTGCGTTGTGACCGAGTTCCAGCTTCCACTATGATAGCCAAAAAATTCTATTTCTTTACTGCTATTTGTCTTAAATGCCCATGTATTATCTCCCTTTGACATAAATACACTATCACTATCAAGTGAAGTTGGATACACAATCATTTCGATTGTAAATGTCTGATTGATTCCAGTTGTTTCATTATTATAATTATCTGTATATGCCGTATCCATTAGCATATACCCATTTAAGCTCTTACTAGTTAGCGATGCTGCTGCTGGAGATTCATTTATCGAATTCACACTTACAACTCCACTTGCCTTTTGACTGCTTGCATCTGTAACCAGATATTTCTTTGGTAACTTGTCAAACGAAACTAGCCTTGACTGATCCACCCAATCCCAAATAAATCCACCTAACATATTATCAGAACTACGGATTGCATCCCAATATTCTTCTATATTTCCAACCGCATTTCCCATTGCATGATCATATTCACACAATACATAAGGCATATTAGAAGATGCTTTGCTCCATGTTGTTGATACCGATGGATACATATTGCTATCCATATCCGTTCCACTTTCACTTCCAGACGATTCACTGTGTACCGGACGAGTTTTATCATGATTTTTAAAGTACCAAATCAGGTCATAAAACATACCATCGGCATAAGTAGAACTGCTTGAATAATGATTTTCATTTCCTGTTGACCACATTACCACACAAGTTCGATTCTTTAAACGATTAAATGCGGTTACCGTTCGATCCATCGCAAGACTTTTAAAATTTGCTTGTTTTGTTCCACTATTCATTAATGCATGTGATTCTAAATTTGTTTCACCCATCAGATAGAGTCCATATTTATCGCATAAATAATACAAATATTCATCATTACTATAATGAGATGTGCGGACTGCATTTAGATTATACTGTTTCATCAACAGCACATCTTCCTCCGCAGTTTCTTTTGGAACATATTTACCATAGACAGGATCTGTATCATGACGATTGGTTCCCTTTAGCAAAAGTGGCATACCATTAATCGTAATAGAGGAATAGTCTTCTCTATTCGTTACACGAGTTCCATTTTCATCTACCTCTGTCCTGGTAAATTCAATTTCCCGAAATCCAAGTTCTTGCGATACACTTTCAAGATAATTTCCAGATGTATCATACAAGGTAAGGACAAGTGTGTACAAATTGGGTTCTTCTGCCGACCAAAGCTTTGGTTGGTAGACCTTAAAATTTGAGGTACTTACCACAAGTTTTGTTTTTGCACCGTCTTCACTCGCTGCATCTACACTTGGTATTTCAACCGTCTTTCCATTCATAAATGCAGAACCATCTTCATTGTACAATGCGACATCCACCTTATACCCATTGGCGCTGGCATTGCTGCTATTTGAAATTGCAAGATCTAACTCCATATTCGCATTTTCGTAGTTTTCATCCAGATTGGTACGAACAAAATAATCATTGACATGTACAAGTGGCGTTGCATAAAGGTATATATCACGGCAAATTCCACCATCGTATATCATATCCTGATCTTCCATCCACGTACCATCACAAAATTTATGTACTTCTACTGCAAGAAGATTTTCTTCCCCTTTTGTATTCAAATAATCTGTAACATCAAAACTATGTGGACTAAACGTATCTTCACTATATCCCACTTCTTTTCCATTTATGTATACATAATAGCTCGATTCGACCCCTTGAAAGGAAAGATAAATTCTTCCATTGCTATCGTACATACTATTGTCAACGGTAAAGCTTTTCCGATATAATCCAACTGGGTTATAATTAGTTGGTGCCGCTGGTACCACGACATTTGAATCGTATTTTGCCTGCCAAGGCATTTGTACATTGGTATAGATTGAAAAATCAAACCCATATGCTGTCCAGCTTGCCGGAAGTTCTAAGTTATTCTTCCATTGTACATCATCTATGCCAACCCCCGACGTATTATAATCTGTCTTATAAAAATCTTTATAAGAATCCATTTGTGCTAATTCTTGATTTTGTAAAACAACCAAATTCCAATCGGTTACACTACTATCAGAGCCTGTCAAATACTGTACATACTTAGAAACCTCTTTTTTATAATCCTTAGCACCTGTTATTGCTTTTTCTACACTATCATAAGCAACTGACAATGTAGAAGACGTGGATGCTTCTTGCACATTAATACCATATACATCCGCTGCCTTCACTTCGTTTCCATCCACATCTTCGTATGTAGTTCCTGTCCATTCTTTATGTGTAAATTTTTGTGTCTTATTAACGCTTCCATCCTTTACTGGAACCATCGCTTCCAAAGCTTCTTGTGTATGTTCGGTAGAATACGGTGTCCACCCTGCAACGGTATTCTCTTCACCCTCAGACAAACTCATACTCTGATAGGACTCTGCCTTTGCATGTACTGTTGGATAATTGATTGACGTTCCAACCATAACAAAAGCGAGTGATATCGATATTAATTTTTTTAATTCCACTTTTCTTCCTCCTCTTTTCTCAAAATCTTTACAAAAACCCCATTTTTACTGCAATTTTACTTCTTTTTCCATTTATTACTATAACAATTATAATCATATTGTACAAAGCCGAAAATGTAATTGTAATTTTTTCGCTATTTGTTACAATTTTTTTCTATCTATTACTTAATCATTATAAAAAAGAGAGGTTGTTGCAAAAAATAAATTTGCAACAACCTCTCTTTTTTATAAGAAATGATTATTCTACTTCTTTTCCTAAACGACGAAGCATCGTCTTCTTTACTGCCCGAAAAATATTTTCATAACCTGTGCAACGACAAAGATGCCCCGATAGTAGTTTACGAAGTTCATCGTCTGTATACTCCACTCCACTGTCTAAAATTTCCAATGATGTCATAATAAACCCTGGTGAACAAAAACCACACTGCACCGCTGATTCATCTACAAAAGACTGCTGAATGTCAGTCAACTCACCGTTTGGACCTAACAACCCTTCCACAGTCGTAATTCTCTTTCCTTCTGCCCATATTGCAAGATAGATGCAAGAGTTATACGCCTCGCCGTCAATTAATACCGTGCATGCTCCACATTCACCAACCTCACAGCCTTTTTTCACACTTGTTAATCGAAAATCATTTCGAAGCATATCCGTCAACGAAGCTCTTACATCTACCATCGTTTCCGTTTTCTTCCCATTAATTGTACATGTAACCAATTGATATTGTTTCGCTGCCATTAGATTTCACCTCCAGCTCTCTTGATAGCTTTTTCAAGTCCACGCTCTGCCATAACCTCACCGATGTGACATCGGAACGCTTTGCTTGCTCTCCAGCTATCACGAGGATTAATGTCAAGGAGAACCGCTTCTCCGAATTTCTTGCAAGTTTCTTTTGACACTGGCTGCCCTTTCACTAATTCTTCTGCAGAAGGAGTCCGCATTGGAATTGGTCCGGCTACTCCATATGCAACACGAGCATCGAGAATTGTTTTCTTGTCCTCGGATAACTTAACATTGACCGAACAACCGGTAGTTGCAATATCCATTGCATTACGCATTGCATATTTTGTATAATGCCCTTTGTATCCTTCATAGCTTTTCTTTGGAATCAATATTGCAGTCTGAATTTCACCCGGATGCAAATCAACCTTACCTGCCTTAATATAAAAATCTTTAATTGGTATACGCCGTATTCCTTCTGCTCCAGAAATCTCAACAATCGCATCCCAAGCATGTAAAGTGGAAGCAGAATCCGCTGAAGTTACACCATTCGAAGTATTTCCTCCAATAGTTGCAATATTACGAACCTGTGGTCCTCCCACCATATCAACCGCTTCACCAAGTACATTGATATATTTTTGAATGATTGGATCTTTTGTAATATGAGAAAAACTTGTCAAAGAGCCAATCCGAATGGTTCCATCTTCCTCCATTGATACACCACGAAGTTCATCTAATTTATAAATACTAACAAGTTCATTGCCAGCTCGCCGGCCTTCTCTGATTTGAACTAGCACATCGCTTCCTCCGGCAATTACTTCTGCCTCTGGATGCGCGAGCAATAACTCGGTTGCATTTGCCACACTTGTCGCTTCATATAATGCTTTTATATCATACATTGCTTACATCCTCCTTAAATAAGTCCTTCTTCTTTGAATCGTTCAAACAAAACATGTGGTCTCAACGGTGCCTTATTGATTGAAACGCCCGTAGCTTGTAATACAGCATTACGTATGGCCGAAGCAACCGGACAAGCTGGTGGTTCACCAAGTGATTTCGTTCCAAATGCACTCGTTGGCTCAGGATTTTCTACAAACTGAGCTTCCAAGTGTGGGTGATCCATAAAAGTAGAGAGTTTATAATCTAAAAGGTTATTGTTTAGTGGTTTTGCTGTTTTTTCATCAAAAATGAGCATTTCTGTTAATCCAAATCCAATTCCCATACTCATACCACCGTGAACCTGTGCTTCTGCAAGTGCTGGGTTTATTAAGTTTCCACAGTCATGAACATTAATAATATCAAGAAGTTTCACCTTGCACAGAGGAATATCTACCTCTACCTCCGCAAAACAACAACCAAATGAATACGCATTTGATTTGATTTGATACGTACTTTCAGAAGTGATATGTTCGCTATGCTCCAAGCTATACAAAGCCTGTGTTGCTAATTCACCAAGAGTCATAAATACTTTCCCATCTAGCTTTTGAACAATCATTCCATCAACAATATCTAAATTAAAAGCTGGCATACGCGTCAATTCATATGCGTAGTTTAAAATTCTCTCTTTCATCTGTATTGCAGTCTGTCGAATCGAGAATCCTGCAACATACGTCTGTCTTGATGCATAGGCTCCCGTACCAAATGGTGTTATATCCGTATCCTGTGTTGTTACGGTATGTACCATTTCAAATGGAATACCTAATGTTTCTGCGGTCATCTGTGCAAATGCCGTGTCGGCACCTTGCCCAATTTCTGTCTCACCTACCTGCACTTGTACCGATCCGTCTTGATTTAATACCATACGGCAAGAAGACGACTCTAATGAAATTGGCCATACTGCTGTATTATACCAAAATACGGACATACCAACGCCACGTCGAATATCACCCGTCTGGTTTGTATATTCCTTAAGTTTTCTATCATAATCAATATAGTCCATCGCCTTATCCATACACTGGTTGAATGAATCGGAATACAACTCATTCTTTGAAAATCCATCAACATAACCCATTGGCATTAAATTTTTACGACGAAACTCAAGTGCAGATATTCCCATTACTTTTGCAACATCGTCCGTGTGGCTTTCAACTGCAAATGAAAACTGTGGCATACCATAACCACGCATTGCTCCTGCAACCGTTCGATTTGTAAAAACAGTAAACGCATCACACTCTACATTATCACACGGATACAACTGTGGAAATGCTCCCATTGCTTTTGCCGCAATACTATGTCCATGAGAAGCATACGCTCCTTGGTTTGAATAAATTTCAACTTTTCTAGCAGCATAGGTTCCATCTGGACGTACGTATGAAATAATATGAAAGCGCATTGCATGACGTACCCGATTACTCGCAAACGTTTCTTCTCTGGAAATATCAAGCTTCACAAGTCTTCCACCAACCTGTGTGCAAAGATATGCACATAATGGCTCATATAATGCATCTTGCTTATTACCAAATCCACCACCAATATAAGGCTTTACAATACGAATTTTTCCCCAATCCATTCCAAGCGCCTGGCCTACAATACGACGTACAATGTGAGGAATTTGTGTGGAGGAAATAACATTTAGTCGACCTGCTTCTTCATAACAATAGCAAATAAAGTTTTCAATATGACAATGTTGAACGGTAGGAGTATCATACCACCCTTCCACTTTTGTAAGTCCCTCTTCCTTTACTGCCTCTTCATAGTTACCTTTCCGACTACTTGTATGAGCTAAGATATTGTTTGGATAGGTTTCGTGAATTAATGGTGCCCCATCTTTCATCGCTTCTTCTACATCAAGAACAATGGGATATTCTTCATATTCTACTCTAAGTGCCCGAATTGCTTGACTGGCTGCGACTTCATCTTCTGCGATTACAGCAGCAACATCATCCCCATAAAATCGTACTCGATCCGTTAATACCAAACGATCTGCCACATCTTGATGATGTGGATCCGTTGACCAAGGATGCCCTGCGGTTGGAAAATAATGTTTTTCTTTTACATCAAAACAAGTTACAATCTTAACTACACCCGGAATTTTTTCCGCCTCGCTTGTATCAATTGATTTTACTACTCCATTTCCAATGGTTGAATGATAAATTTTAGCAATCAAAGCTCCCTTGTCACATAAATCATCCGTATACTTTGCTCTTCCTGTGATTTTATCCACAGCATCAACACGTGGAATACTCTTTCCTACTATCATGACCCACATTCCTTTCTCTGCTATATTTTTATAGATACTATATTATACAAGAAAAAAACTACCGTAATTGCGCAATAAGTTTCCTATTCTTTTATTCAAAGTAAGGAAACTTATAGCGCAACTGTTTACGGTAGTTGGTAGAAACGTTCAACCATATTATGAACTTATATAAGTTTTCTATAAATAATACGTTTGTTTATACTGCTTATCTATATTTGATTATATATGTCATTATGGATTCTGTCAATTATAAATAACAAATTTTTAGGTGGTAATAATTTTTTTGTACATCCTGTCGTAAATTTTAGAATATTTTTTGACCGGAAACATATTTTCCTACAACATTACGCTCATCCGAGAGGTAAATCATTCGTTCCACTCTCTCTTTCACCGTTAGTTGTTGCGGATGTAATAAATTGGAATCATCCAACACAACTGCATCAAACTCATAGTCTTGCTCAAAACTCCCTACTTTTCCAAAAAAGGCTCCGCCTCCCAGTGTTCCTAAGTAAAATGCCTCCTCAAACGTTAGTGGAACTAAGGAATCATCAAACAGCCTCCAGCGAAGTTTTGAAGATTGAATTGCATCTGCCATTATTTTTAATATAGAAATGGATGCTCCTCCTGCTATATCGGTTCCCAATCCTACGTTCATATTTCGATCCAGATAGGTTCTTACTGGTGCAACTCCAGATGCCAAGTTGGTATTTGATTGTGGGCAGTGTGCAATAAATACTTCGTTTTCCCTCATCCTCTCTATCTCTTCCTCACTAGAAGATACACAATGTGCCATAATCGTTTTGCATGCTCCCCCAAATAATTCAAATTGGTCATAGGCATCTCCATAAAACGCAGAAGTTGGGCAAAGCTCTTTTACCCATGCAATTTCTCCCTGGTTCTCTGACAAATGAGACTGCAGCGGTAACTTATATTTTTTTTGTATCTTGCTTAATTTTTTCATTAAATCATCTGAACAGGTTGGAATAAAGCGTGGTGTTAAGATTGGTTTTGTATTTTTATAAATAGATTCCACTTTCTCAATCCATTCTACCGTAGCCTCTGCCGATTCTTGGGAACTTTTCTCACAAAGATAATCTGGCGCATTTCGATCCATATTTACTTTACCCACCATTGTCTTTAGCCCTGTTTTCTCAAGTTCATCCATAAGAAGGATGGTAGCTTCTACATGCAAGGTTGCAAAAATACAAGCCCTCGTTGTCGCACTTTTTTTTAAATCACTGACAAAAATACCATATGCACGTTTTGCATATTCCAAATCACAGTACTTTGATTCTTCTGGAAATGTATTGGTATTTAACCAATCGAGCAGTTCCAAATCCATTCCCAACCCGCGAAATGCATATTGTGGTGCATGTACATGCATATCTGTGAGTCCTGGAATAATAATCTTATCCGTATAATCTACTATTTTTAAATCTGCGTATTTTTCTGGTAAAGCATGATAAGTTCCTTGTGATTTTCCATTCACGCAAACAAGGTAACCATCTTCCATAACTTCCATTGTTTTCCTGTCTTTACTATAACAAATACTTCCCTTTAATATAAAATCTTTCATCCTTTCACCCTCCAATACAATTTGCAGACAATCGGGTCACAGTAAATCAGCAAAAAACTACCCTAAACCATTGCCTGTTTCCCCTAGTCGATGGGGATTTATAGGCAACTATTTACGGTAGTTGGTAGAGACATTCATCCAATTATGAACCTATATAAATCCATTTTTTATTTCATTTCTATACTTTTATTATAACCGCAATCCATAAAAAGTCAACTATATGTTACTCGTTCTTCCCCTGTTCTATATAGGTACGATCCATAATAAATCGATTGTCCATACTCTTCATAATATCTTTGATCTGCACTTCCTTAAAAATACTGTCATAATAAAGGTTTAATATTCTATTATCGGTAAAACACAAAATCACTGGACGAAGTATATTACTTTTATTTTCTGTAATTACAACTCCTTTTTCTCCATTTGTTAATTCGACACAAATGCCAGGTGCTAGTATATTGATACTATCAATAAGTCCCCACACTGCTTCTTTTGAAAATCCATGTTGCAACTCCATAAGATAACGAATTGCTTCTACCTCAGACTGTGGCTCTTCGTCGAGCTTCATCGCAGTCAGATTATCGTAAAAATAAGCAACCAGAAGAATTTCAGCCAGCAGGCTTACTTCTATATCATTTTTATTATTCTCCATTGCTTTTAATTTGTACTTCATCTGCGTAATAATTTTTTTCACTTCTTCGTCTAACTTATACGTATCGAATTGACAATCATGTAAAAGGGCAGCCATGATTAATTTAATTTGTTCCTGATTTGTCATGTGCATATGATTTGAAATCAATGCAACTAAAATAGCTGTATTAATCGAATGTTTATAGATAGCATCTTCTTTACTTCTAATATTTTGCATAAAATTTAGTTTATGTGCCACATGTCCATAATTTTTCATGATATCACTCACGAATGTTGGTAGAGAAGTCGCACGTTTCCCTGTTTCAATTGCTTTGAATATTTCTTTTAATGAAAAAACTGCCATTGTCTGAAACCGTTCAAACGCAATATCTTCTTCTGTCATTGGCGGAAGCGGCTCCGCAGATTCCAAAATATAGATACCAATTAATCCAAAATTTTTAATACTATAAACTCCTTGCATACTAAGTTTTGTATTCCGCTCAAATAGCAAAACCCCATTTTTGTTGTAAATCGGTCTTGCTAGACGCATTCCCGTTTTTAACTCATTCGTCCTCACAAACAACATTTATCCACTCCTCCTAGATTAAATAATTTAGAATTTCTTCTGGTTTTTCTATAATTGCCTGGGGTGAAAAAGCTTCTAATTCCTCTCTTTTACGAAATCCCCAAAGTACTCCAATTGTAGACATTTTAGCTGCCATTCCATTTTTCATATCAACATTTGTATCCCCCACATAGATACATTGATTGGGCATGAATCCAAGCTCCTTTGCTGCCGCAATGGTACTGGCGGGATCCGGTTTCTTAGGGAATCCTTCCTTATGACCTACGATGATATCAAAATAGTCTCTTCCAAATAATGATTCCACTACATCAATAGAACGAAGATGTGGCTTATTGGAGATTACCCCTATTTTGATTCCTCTACTCTTTAGTGCACCCAGCATTTCTTTGATTCCAGGAAAAGGGGTTACATGATACGTGCAATCCAGTTCAAAAAACTTTTTATATTCAGAATAAGCCATTTCAAATAAGCTACAATCTTCATCTCCAGAAGCCTTGAGTGCTCTTTTTATCAAAGTATCTGCACCATCTCCTGCAAAATAATTATATTTTTCTACTGGCTGCGGTCTAAGCCCGACCATTTCAAGTGCCTTGTTCCCAGCAACTGCTATCGACTCTACCGTATCTGCTAAGGTGCCATCAAGGTCAAATAGTACACATTTAATCATTTGTATTCCTCCAAAATTCTTTTGCTATCTCTCGCATTGAATACTCGTTTACAAATTGGTTTGGAAACCATTCTCTAGGAAACAATCGCGTATATTGCCAATTACTAAAACGCTCATCCAAAAGCAAAATAACTCCTTTATCCTCGGCTGTACGAATTACTCTTCCTGCTGATTGTAACACTTTATTCATACCATTGTAAAGATAGGCATAATCAAAACCAGCACCTTTTTTTTCTTGATAATAATTTCGAAATAATTCTCGTTCATTGCAAACCATTGGAATTCCTGTACCAACAATAATAGCTCCAATTAAGCGATCATTTTTCAGATCAATGCCTTCACCAAAAATCCCACCCATGACACAAAATCCAATCTGTGTTTTTATGCTTTCTTCCGAAAAATGAGAAAGAAACTCTTCTTTTCCCTCTTCACTCATTCCCTGTGTTTGCATATGAAGTTCCACATCTTCGCTCTCTTTCATATAAGCAGCTACCTGACAAATCATTTGATAAGAAGAGAAAAAGACAAAATAATTTCCCTTCTTAGCGGTCGATAATCGTTCAATATACGTTGCAATTTTTTGAAACATTGATTCATTTCGGCTCTTGTATTTTGTACTGACATCGGATGCAATCATAAGTAACTTTTTATTAACATCAAATGGTGAAGGGGCATACATTTCATAATCATCTTTGGTACCGCCTAATTGTTCCTTATAATATTGTATCGGCAATAAGGTTGCAGAAAAAAAGATTGCGCTCTTTCCCTTTTCCAAATAATACATAAGTTTTTGTGAAGGATCCATACAATTTAATGTCATGCCAAACCTTGTATTATCTTCATAGTCGGTATAGACTACATAGCGATCATCCATTTCTTCATAAATAGAAAGAAAATGACGAATATCAAAATATAAATTAAGTACAATATCCCGATCCAAAAGATTTGGCATTCCCTGTAAAAATTCATCAAAAAATGTCATAGCACGCATCAAATGAAAGGCAAACATCTGTATATCCGAAACAACCTCAAATTCATCACAAGCTCGCTTAAATTCAAGTAAATCATGATTGCAAGTGGCAAGCGCCTGCTCTAATTTTTTATGATAAGGCTTTATGATTGCCTTGACTTCCAAGAAATCACGTTTTGACAACCTAGCGCTATACATCTTTCTTGCTCGTTCTACCAGATTGTGTGCTTCATCAATTAAAAACACAAAGTCCTGCTTCTTTTCCGATGCAAAAAAACGACGTAAATGAGCATTTGGATCAAACGCATAGTTATAATCACAGATTACTGCATCTGCCCAATTCGTAGTATCCAGACACATTTCAAACGGACATACACTGTACTTTTTTGCATATTCTAAAATAAGCTCCCGGCTAATTTGATTTTGTGAGGTAAGCAAATCATAAACAGCATCGTTTACTCTATCATAATGACCACTGGCACGTTCACACTCTTTTGGATTACAAGTACATTTGTCGTAAATACAAATTTTTTCTTTTGCAGTTATTGTCACCACTTTTAGAAACATCCCTTTCTCAACTAAGAGAGATATGGTGTCTTGTGCTACAGTTCTTGCAATGGTCTTTGCTGTCAAATAAAAAATTTTTTCAACCTCACCTTCTCCCATTGCTTTCACTGCTGGAAACAAGGTAGAAATCGTCTTACCTACCCCCGTAGGTGCTTCGATGTACAACTTTTTGTTACGAATAATGCTGCGATACACTCCTGCTACTAAATCTCTTTGACCTTCTCGATAAGGGAATGGAAATTCAATTTGTTTAATCGATGCATTGCGTTGTTTTTTCCATTGATATTGCCAATTTGCCCATTTTGAATACTCTTTAATTAAACCATCAAACCAAATTTTCAATTCATTAAATGAATACATGTGATGAAAATATTTACAAACTTCAGTATCTAAATTACAATATGTCATTTGAATATCGATTGTTTCCAACTCTTTCTCTCTTGCATAAATGTAAGCATAACATTTTGCCTGTGCCAAATGTACAAAAATAGGTTCCTTGATGTATTCCAAATCCATATACATTCCCTTAATTTCATCAATACAAGTTCCATCTATGATTCCGTCTGCTCTTCCCTCAATACAAAGAGAAAAGGCATCTCCTTCAAAGTCAAGTGGTATCGTAATAGACAACGGTACTTCTGCCTGATAATTCCCTCCTTTTGACTTTTGTATTTTTTTATGAATTCTTGTTCCCTCCTGGCAAGCAGTTGCATCACTTATTCCATTCCTTGAAGTATCTATATCACCCGAACGCATGATAAATTCCACTAAATTGCGAACTGAAATTTTAATATCCTGGCTCATGTGATAGTTCACCTCCTATATTCCCAAACACAAAACAGGATTGCTACAAAATATATCAATCCTTTATTTTGTAACAATCCCTACTTTTAATTACTTTCGTTTTCTTTCATAATATCTTTCAATTCTCTCGCTTTTGCCTTAATACGCTCGCTCGCCTGCCTAGAAGTAATTACACGCGATATAAAACGATTTGCCTCTTCATAATTACCACTTCTTCTAGCCAAATCTGCAACTAAATAGGTCGCCGTATTCTCGTCCATTCCACAAATTGGAAATTGTTCTTTCATAAATGCAGCCGAAAAACCTTCATATGCATTTTTAATAAACTCATCTTCTTCTTTTTTGAGTTTTTCCAAACTCTTCTCGCGATCTTTCGCATCTTTTGGCAAGTTCTCTGCCTTTCCTCTGCACATCCACGCAAGTTTTAAGCAAGTATAGGCACGCTCACTTGTCTTTCCATGTTTTACTACCGTATTTAACAACGCAAGTTTATGTCTGGCAATTGCATCATCATAGCTATAGAAGTCACCTTTGTCATTCATTCCCTTAAAATTAGCAGAAATTTGCTCACGTATCAATTTGCTCTGTCCAGATGTCATATACGTAAAGAAACGATTAAGTGCAGCATATCCACACTTTGGGCAAACAATTGCATCATACTTGAGCGCATCCACAAGCTGATATTTGGGACGTAAATCCGTATCTGCAGACATAAGTTTTACTTTTCCTGTGCGAACCGTCTTTGCTTTAAACTCATTGTCACAAACAGGGCAAGTATAGGTTTTATCAAATAAAATATCAGCTTCTCTAACTTTTGGTTTTTCTTCTTTTTCTTTTTTTAATTTTTCATCTTTTGATTGTTTTTCATAAATATCAACATCTTTAAGTTTACTCAAGCCAAACGACTCAAGTCCTGAAAAAATACCCATTGATTACTTTCCTCCCCGAGCAGGCTTATATGAGCTCTTTTGTGATACAATTCGATTAAATACTAAGTGCTCCTTTGTGGAATCTTTGCAATCTACGCAAAAATACCCGTGGCGCAAAAATTGAAAGCTATCATATGCAACTGCATCTTTTAGTTCTGGCTCAACATAACATTTTTTTAATATCGTCAAAGAATTAGGATTAACATTTACACTTCCATCTTCGTTATAAACTCCCTTTTCTTCATCCACTATATTTTCATAAAGGCGAACTTCCGCTTCCAGTGCTGTCGCCGCATCAACCCAATGAATCGTTCCTTTTACCTTTCTTCCAGTAAATCCACTACCGCTCTTTGTCTCTTTATCATATGTGCAATGCACCTCTACTACCCGTCCTGACTCATCGGTAATATAATCGGTACAGGTTACAAAATATGCATGCATAAGACGAACTTCATTCCCTGGGAACAAACGGAAATATTTCTTTGGTGGCTCAATCATGAAGTCGTCACGATCAATGTATAACTCACGTCCAAACGAAATTTGGCGGTTTCCAAGTTCTTCGTTTTCCTGATTATTAGGCATTTCAAGGTACTCTCTTTGACCCTCTGGATAGTTTGTAATAACTAGTTTAATTGGATCAAGCACCGCTAACATTCTAGGTTTTTTTAATTTCAAATCTTCACGGATACAATATTCAAGCATTGCATAGTCAACCGAACTATTTGCCTTGGATACACCAACTAATTCCATAAACATTCGAATCGATTCTTTTGTAAATCCACGTCGCCTAAGTGCCGCAATCGAAACCAATCTTGGATCATCCCAACCATCCACAATCTTATCTTCTACTAGTTTTTTAATATACCGCTTACCCGTAACTACATTGGTTAAATAAAGCTTTGCAAATTCGATTTGTCTTGGAGGATATTCATATGCTAACTCTCTTACAACCCAATCATATAATGGTCTATGGTCTTCAAATTCCAACGTGCAAATAGAATGGCTGATTCCTTCAATTGCGTCTTCAATCGGATGTGCAAAATCATACATTGGATATACACACCATTTATCTCCTGTGTTGTGGTGTTTCATTTTACTTACTCGATAAATGATAGGATCTCTCATATTAATGTTTGGAGAACTCATATCAATTTTAGCACGTAATACTTTTGAACCATCCGCAAACTCCCCATCCTTCATACGTGTAAATAAATCTACATTTTCCTCTACACTACGATTTCTATAAGGACTGTTTTTACCTGGCTCCTTTAGTGTACCTCTATATTCCCTAATTTCATCTGCCGATAACTCACAAACATATGCCTTCCCCTTTTGAATCAGTTTCATAGCAGCTTCATACATTTTATCAAAATAATCAGAAGCAAAAAACAAATGATCTTTAAAGTCAGCACCAAGCCATTCGACATCAGCTTGAATGGATTCAACAAATTCCATCTTTTCTTTCGTTGGGTTTGTATCATCAAATCGCAAGTTGAATGTTCCACCATATTTTTTTGCAAGTCCACTATTTAATAAAATCGACTTTGCATGTCCAATATGCAAGTACCCGTTTGGTTCAGGTGGAAATCTCGTTACAATATTTTTACAATTTCCTTCTGCCAAATCCTTTTCTATCATCTGTTCTATAAAATTTTTTGAGACAACCTCTTTTTCCAATAAGGAATTTTCATGTTCCATTTCCATGGTTGTTTCTCCTCCTTCGGTCATAAATGGCATTTATATAATATATTATCACAATTTGTCCTATTTAAAAACCCCTAATTTCAGATAAATAACGGCATTTTTAATTACACGTGTTGTCACTTTTTAAGACATTGAAAAAAAGAGGTCTTTTAAACCTCTTTTTCTTTTTGTTTCACACTACTTATTTGAATTGATGATTCGCTATGGTTAGTCTCGCTTTTCTTACACGTCCACTAAAATATAAATAGCTTTTCATGTTAATTTTTTTATCTTTATATGTTGTTTGCTTCGTACCCGATAATGCTTCTTTTGCTGCTTTAATACAAGCTTTTTCATTTTTCGAAGTAAATTTTCCATCATCATATTCGTTTAATGCCTTTGCAAGTGCACCGTTTCTTGCTGGACCAAACTGATATTTTTGATAGATTACTGATTTTATTGTATTTGGAAATGACTTTGATTCCATACGATTTACGACAACGATACCAACTGCCACTTTTCCCGCATATGGTTCTCCATTTGCTTCACATGAGATCAGCGCTGCAAGCAAGCGAAGTTCTGCTTTCGTATAGGTTACCTGTTCCGTTTTTTTCGCTTTTTTTTCAGTACTTGCTTTCGTAGTACTTGCTTTCGTAGTAGTTTCTTTTTTAACTTTTGTTTCTTTTAAAGCTGAGTCCGAAGATTCCTCTTCTTTTCCTTCACTATCCGTTAACTCTTCTACTGGTTCTGTTACTTCTGATTCCTTACTTGTTTCTATTGTCTGTGTTGTATCTTCTGTTTCAATAAGATTCGTATCTGACGCTTGTGTAATTACGTCTGTAGCAGTTGTCTCCGTTATTTGCTCTGTTACTTCAGCAGCATATGTGTGAATACCAACTGTTCCACTCACTAAAACGCAAGCAAGTAAACACAACATTAAGTTTCTGAGTTTCATAAACAATCTCCTTAACAATCTGTTAAACTTAATTAACATTTATGTAACAATTATAACACATAGTTATTAAAAATCAAGTAGTTTTGTAACATTTACTTATTTTCTGCTATTTTCCCGCTTCGCATATGCATTCCAACTTCTTTTAACTTGCAAGTCAAAAAAAAATATGCTATACTTTTTTCGCATGTACAAATCAATAAGACAGTTCGTAACCATCCTGTCGTTAAACAAAACTAGGGCCAAATTATACGAGTATTTTAAGGCGCTTATTGCGCCTTTTTTTATTGGATTGGATTAAAAATACTCCCATTTTGTAAATTACATTTATAAAGGAGAGAGTTCTCTATGAATAACTCGGAACATACTATCATCCGCTATTCTCTTATTACAAAGAAAAATCCGCGGGAAATCGTCATGCTGCGTGGCACCGGATGCCAGTGGAGAAAGTGTCGTTTTTGTGATTATCATCTGGATTTTAGCAAAGACGTTACCAAAAACTATCAGTTAAACCACTCCATCTTAACACAAGTCACCGGCAAATTTCATCGTTTGGAAGTAATAAATTCGGGCAGTTTCGTAGACTTAGATGAAGCTACACTTTTACAAATTGAATCGATTTGTTTGGAACGACAAATAAAAGACTTGCATTTTGAATGCCATTGGATGCATCGAAATGAAGTCATACCCTTGAGAGAACGATTTGAAAAAATCGGTATCAACGTTCATATTAAAACAGGAGTCGAGACCTTTGATACTTTGTTTCGTGAAACAGTTTTATGCAAAGGATTTGATATAGCCACCCCCTCCATACTCGCAAACTATTTTGACGAAGTATGTCTTTTACAAGGAATTAGTGGACAAACAGTAACATCTATGCGCGATGATATTGAAACTGGATTAGCTCATTTTCAGCGAGTATGCGTAAATATAATGGTAGAAAACTCCACGCAAGTCAAACCAGATTCTGATGTCATAAAGGCCTTTTATAATTTTGTTTATCCTCACTACAAGGAAAATGATCGGATTGATATCTTATTGGAAAACACCGACTTTGGTGTTGGCAGTACAACATGACAAAACAATCTGCAATGAAAGGTATCCAAACGGATAAAATAGGTAAAAAATATGAATATCAGTAATGAGTACATACTCATAGTCAGTTTAATCGGAATTTATGCTTCTATACTTTTATGGTTTTACATCTTTGGACAAAAAGGATTAATGTGCTTTACAGCAATTGCTACCATCGCAGCTAATATTGAAGTCCTAATTGTCATTCGTGCGTTTGGCATGGAACAGACTTTGGGTAATATATTGTTTGCGTCTACATTTCTAATCACGGACATTTTAAGTGAAGTTGCAGGAAAAAAAGAAGCACAAACAGCCGTTAATATTGGAATTTTTACTTCCATTACCTTTGTCCTTTTATCACAATCCTGGCTGTTGTATACCCCTGCATCCACCGATTGGGCATTTCCAAATATTCAAAGCATCTTTTCAAACACTCCTCGTTTGATGTTTGCAAGTTTAATTATCTATGTCATTACACAAAAGTTTGATGTCTGGGCATATCACAAATGGTGGGCATTCACAGAAAAATTAACGGGAGACCGACGCAAATTATTGTGGGTAAGAAACAATGGTTCTACTCTAATCTCTCAGTTTTTTAACACATTTTTATTTACTTTTCTTGCCTTTTACGGCATGTATGATATGAGTACTCTTTGGAGTATCGTATTTTCCAGCTACATTATCTTTGTCGCAACTAGCCTTGCAGACACGCCTGTGGTATATCTGGCAAGAAAAATTGCAGATAAAAGAGCATAAAACATTCACAAAAAAAGAGCTGTTACAAAACAGAAGGTTATCTTCCTTTTTGAACAGCTCTCTCTATTATAATATTACTACTCTTTCGATGACTCTTCTAATTTAAACACTTTAACTGCCTCTTCTAGATTTTTTGAATCCCCGCTAAGTTGATTTGCAGCTTTATTAAGTTCTTCTACCGAATGCAACTGTTCCTCTGCCGTTACGCCAAGTTCTGTTGCCGCAGCAGCTGTCTCTTCTGATGTAGCAGAAATACTTTGAATTGCTTCTAGTGTACCATCTTTTGTTCGCTCGATTTGACCAACTCCATTTGATATAATCACTAAGTTCTTAGACAGTCCTTCTACACTTTCTCGAATTTCCTCAAAAATTTTCACCGTATCCTCCAGTGCACTTTCCTGCGAATGAACCGATTCTTCTGCCTTTCTCGCATTTACCACTGTAGATTTGGTTTGGGATTGTATCTGAAAAATAATCGTACCTATTTCACCTGCTGCCGTAGCCGATTGTTCGGCTAATTTACGTATCTCATCTGCAACTACTGCAAATCCTTTGCCTGCCTCACCTGCCCTTGCTGCTTCAATGGATGCATTCAATGATAACAGGTTTGTTTGTTCCGCAATATCATTAATCGATTTAATAATACTACTAATTGAATTTGATTTTACTTCTAACTCTTCAATATCGTGAATCATAACTCCAGTAATTTTAGTCGTATCTCTTGCAACATTGCCAAGAATATCTACAATTTCCATACCCTCTTTTACCGTTTTGCATGTGCTACCAGCAACTCGTTCGATTTCTTCGGCATTCTGCGAAACATTGCCAATCTGGTCCGCCAAATCACTCATTTGATTCAAACACAGTTCTGCATCTTCTGCCTGTTGATTGATTCCTTGTTCAATATCATCAACAGCCTGTGTAATACTCTTTGTTGCTTCTAACAACATACTAGAGTTATCTGATACCTTCATCGCAGAATCAGAAACATTCCCGCTCACGCCTGCCATCTGATAAATGAGTTGTTTCATACTAGTTATTGTGTGATTAATACTGTCTCCAAGTATCTTAAATTCATCGTTGCGCTTTATCTTAGCATTTACAGACAAATCACCTTCTGCTACTTTTTTTAATACTGTATTTATTTTATGAATGGTACCGCCAATACCACTTGCTAAAAGGATACCACAAAATACTGCTATTATGGTTCCTATCACTACCATCAAAATTGTCAAATTCTTTACTGCTTGTGCTTGTTTTAAAATAAATTGTTTTGGTACTAAGGAATACACATAGGCATCTCCAGTGGCTAACGGAGAATATAAGAATAAATATTCCTTCCCGTTATAGTTTACATAATGATATCCACTTTCCGCAGCTCCTTCCTCCGTAAATCCTTGCCCTGCAAAACTAAATCCTTCTGGTATCGTTTTTGCATCCGCATAGAGTTCTCTTCCATCTGGTGTTACCAGCGCACAGATACTTCCTTCTGGAAGATTAGAATCTGCTAAGGCCTGTTGAATAAATTCTGGTGAAATATCAATAATTATATATCCAATTCCTTTTTTACCAATTGCATTTAAAGTACCTATACAAGATAAACTATATGTATCGCTTGTTACTTTTGCATCTTCATCAATTGTATCATGATATCCAAAAAAATTATAATTCACACCAGACGCTTGTATTTTCTTATAATCTTCTCCATTTGAAAAATTATCAAATGCTTGTGGAGCAAGTGAACCCTTTGCTACAATTGGTGTAGTATAACTGGATAGAATATAAATATTGGACATATAATCTTCAGTCAGTATATTGGATACAACGGTTGTTTCTAACTCTTTTCGCTTTGTAATCTGATTGCTGATATCATTATCCCATCTACCAGAAAAATAATTAATCATGGTTTCGTTTGCACAAAGCTGCTTCGTTTTTGCCTGTACTGTGTCAAATCCTAACGCTAGATATTTTGAGAGCATATCCATACTTGTCAAGGTAGAATTTTCATAATTGGTAATAATTCCAGTCGATGATTTGTTAAACGATAGGATTCCCAATAAAATAATTAATAAAACCGGAATCATAAATGCACCAATCAATTTTGCTCGAATCCCTCGAAGCATCTTAAATCCCTCTTTTTTTGCCTTAACCTCCTCCTTAATTTCCTGCTGTAATTCCTCTCTTTTTTCCACATGTTGTTCTAGTTTTTCAATTACTTCCTCTTGAAACTTCTCTGAAAGAACCTCTGGATTTTTCTTTTTAAACATATCTCCATCTCCTCTTTACGTTTCCTGTGAAATCCCCACGACTCACGTTATAAGTAAAATCTTAACACAATATCCTATTTTTATCCATAAAAACTATCCTTTTTGTTATACTAACAAAACAAAGACTATAATTCTAGGTAACATGTCCCCACTTTTACTTTTATGCATTTTATTTTTATAAATGTAGCAATTGGTCAAATGCTATATTTCCTCCAAACAAATCAAGCGCACTTCCAACCGTTACGTCTATTTTGCCTTTAGCAATTGTTTGAAGCATTTTAATATCTTCCATACTTCCTACGCCCCCTGCATAAGTAATCGGAATTTTGTCCCATTTTGACAGCAAGTAAAGCAAATCTTTCTCAATACCAGAAGCCTTCCCTTCCACATCTACCGCGTGAATTAAGTATTCATCACAGTAATTTGAAAGTTCATTGAGTATTTCCTCTGATATTGTTACCTGTGTAAATGTCTGCCAACGATTTGTAACAATATAATAGTTATCCTCTCTTTTGCGGCAACTCAAATCAAGTACGATTTTGTCTTTTCCTACTTTTTTCTTTAACTTTTCCAAGTTATCATAATTTATTATTCCATCTTGGAATACAAAGGATGTTACGATCACATGAGATGCCCCTGCTTGCAAAAAGTTTTCTGCATTTGCATCCGTAATTCCTCCACCAATTTGAAGTCCCAATGGATATGCTTCTAATGCCAAGTATGCCTGTTTTACATCTTTTTTATAATAGTCTGAATTTTGCTCATTTAACAAGATAATATGTCCACCCATTAAATTATTTTCCCGATAAAGAGTTGCATAATATCTCGCATCAAGCGTTGAAACAAAATTTTCAACTAAACCATTCCCCCTGTCAATCAGGCTGCCTCCAATAATTTGCTTTACTTTTCCATTATGAATATCGATACAAGGCCTAAACTTCATTACTTGTTTCCTTTCATTTTCCTGTTATGATAATTTGTTGCAATTTTGTTCCATCCAGATTTTTAATACAAAAGGTATGATCCTCGTAAATCATGTAACTATTTTCATTTCCTTCCTTTGGAATTGAAACAGAACCTGGGTTTAGATACCAGCAATCACCAATTGCTTCCATTGCCTGTACATGTGTGTGCCCATGTAAAAGGATATCCCCGCATTTCAGTGGTGGCATATTTCCCTTGTTATGAATATGACCATGCGTTGCAAATAGAGTTAGATTATCCCATACAAGCATTGCATATTCTGCCATTATAGGGAACTCTAATACCATCTGATCGACTTCCGCCTCACAATTACCACGTACACAAAGGAGCTCTTTGCTCTTAGCATTCAAACATTCAATCACTTTTTTAGGATTATACTCCTTTGGCAAATCATTTCTAGGTCCATGATACAAAATATCCCCTAATAAAATAAGCCGGTTTGCCTCTTCTCTTTCATATGCTTCCAACATTTTATTACAATAGTAAAATGATCCATGTATATCCGATGCAACCATATACTTCATCTTAACGTTCTCCTATCTGTTTGTTTTAATTCTTTTGATTCATTTCCTTCGCTTTTTCAATACACGCAAGCGTTCCACTCATTACAGTCCCACGAAATCCTGATTTTTCAAGCTCTGCTACCGCAGCTATTGTAGTCCCTCCTGGGGAGCAGACCATATCTTTGAGTATCCCCGGATGCATGCCGGTTTCAAGTACCATTTTTGCTGAACCCAACACAGACTGCGCTGCAAACTGATAGGCTTGTAATCTTGGCATTCCTCCAAGTACCGCAGCATCTGCCATCGCTTCAATAAACATATATACATACGCTGGGGATGAACCGCTGACTCCTATTACTGTATCCATTAGAGTCTCCGAAACCACTTCACATTTTCCAAAGCTCTCAAAAATTGTCTTTACATCCTCAAGTTCTTCTTTTGTAACTTTTTTATTCGGACACAGTGCTGCCATTCCTTCTCCCACCAAGGCTGGTGTATTAGGCATCGTACGCACTAACTTTATTTCAGTTCCAAACAGTGCTTCAATATGTTCAATCGTCTGACCTGCCGCAATACTAACAATTAAAGTATCACTCGAAATGACTTCTTTTATTTGATCAATCACAATTGGATAGATATTAGGCTTTATCGATAAAAACAAAATATCTACTTCTTTTGCAACCTTTATATTATCATTTGTTGTTTGAACGCAAAATTTCTTATAAAGATTGTCTCTTCCCTCTTTATTTAAATCTGCTACGAGTATATTTTCGCTTGCCACAAGGGATGCACCCACAATTCCTCCGATCATGGCTCCACCCATATTACCTCCACCAATAAATCCAATTTTTTTATCCATGCTGCTCACTCCTCTGTCGCTTTTATGCGCGAATCTGTCCATCTCCAAAAACGATGTATTTTGTTGTTGTAAGTGCAATCAATCCCATTGGTCCTCTTGCATGTAATTTTTGTGTACTAATACCAATTTCTGCACCAAATCCAAATTCAAACCCATCTGTAAAACGAGTAGAGGCATTCACATACACTGCTGCTGCATCAATTTCTAATAAAAATTGTTGTGAATGCGCATAGTCCTTTGTAATGATGGCCTCCGAATGTCCCGTATTATATTGATTGATATGTGCAATTGCCTGGTCAATCGTAGAGACAATTTTTAAGGAAAGAATGGCATCTAAATATTCGATTCCCCAATCTTCATTTGTTGCCAGCACAATTCTATCATCAATTTCCTGGCTTTTTTGATCTCCACGAATCTCCACTCTATTTTCCACTAAACAATCCACGATTTTTGGAATTGCCGTTTTAGCAATTGCTTCATGAATCACTAAAGATTCACAGGCATTGCACACTCCTAGACGCTGTGTTTTTGCATTCTTAATAATATTAACTGCCATATCGATATCAGCAAATTCATCGACATAAATATGACAGTTTCCCGTACCTGTTTCAATCACAGGAATGGTGCTGTTTTCTACAACCGTTTTAATAAGTCCCGCTCCACCTCGTGGAATCAGCACATCTACATAATTATAGAGTCTCATAAACTCCCTTGCCGTTTCTCTGCTGGTATCTTCAATTAGAATAATTGCATCCTCTGGTAATCCACATTTCTTTAATGCCTCTTTTATCACATAAACAATGGATTGGTTCGACACGAGTGCATCACTTCCACCTCGTAAGATTACTGCATTCCCTGTTTTAAAGCAAAGTCCAAACGCATCCGCTGTGACATTTGGTCTCGACTCATAGATGATTCCAACAACACCGATTGGAACTCTTCTTTGGCCAATCTGCAATCCATTTGGACGTGTTTTCATAGAGATTATTTCTCCAATTGGATCTTCTAAAGATGCAATTTGCTTTAGTCCTTCTGCCATTTCCCCGATTCTCTCTCGGTTTAGGCTCAGACGATCCACCAAAGAATCTTTGATTCCATGTTCCATTGCCTGCTCTACATCTTCTCCATTCTTACAAAGTAATGTATCCGCATGTTCAAGCAATGCATCTGAAACGGCTAGCAATCCTTTATTTTTCTCATTTTGTGAGAGTTTGTTTAAGATTCGTGATGCCCTCTTAGCTCTCTTCCCTATCTCCTCTAAATATTGCATTGTTCTCCTCCTCCCATTGATTTTCATAAAAAACGTGATCCAAACACAGTCCTTGTGGTGGAGCACAAAATCCCGCCAACTCTCTCTTTTTTGCTTCTAATAGAGCTGAAATTGAATTTGGTTTACGGCTTCCTAATCCTATCTCAATCAATGTTCCACTTAAAATACGAACCATATTATATAAAAATCCACTGCCTTCATAAAAAATCACAATTTTATCCCCTGTTTTTTCTATATCAATACTATAAATTGTTCGTATTGTTGATTTCTCAAATGTTCGATTCGAACAAAAGCTTCGAAAATCATGTTCTCCAACTAGATATTTACTCGCTTCTCTCATCGCATTAAGATCAAGCTTTTCTACTCTTTCATATAAATATTTTCTTTCAAACACTGGAGAAATGTAAGAATTCCAAATACTATAGGAATACCTCTTTTTTACCGCACTTCGTCTGGCATGAAACTTTGCGTCGATTGCATTAAGCTGCAATACTTTTATATCTTCTGGAAGCATCAAATTAAGACTATTCTGCATCTGCTTCAATGAAACAACTACTTTTGTATGAAAATTTGCAATCTGCCCTTTTGCATGTACACCAGCATCTGTTCTTCCAGATCCGTATAGTTGTATATTTTCACCTAAAATAAGGGAAATCGAAGTTTCTAGGATACCTTGAATTGTTTTATCTGTATTCTTCTGACGCTGCCATCCATTATAAGCCGACCCATCATACATAATTTTAATTTTATAATTCATTGCACATCCTTGCTATTATAGTAAAGTGTTAAAGTTTTCTTGTTTAGGATTGATTATATCGATATTCTATCAATTAATCAACCCAAAATCTATAATTACCATTGGAATCAGGCAACTATTTTTATTTTTTTTATTGAAGCCAATTTTTCTCGATATCAGTTACAGGCATCGGTCTAGCAAAATAATATCCTTGTATTTCATCACATTTTAATTCTTTTAAACAATTCCATTGTTCTTTTGTTTCAACCCCTTCTGCTATCACCTTTATTCCTCTCGCATTTGCAATTTGAATCACCATTTTAATTATGGTGTAATCATAAGAATCTACCTCCATATTATCAATCAATTGCTTAGCAATTTTCAGGCGATTAATTGGAAGATTTTTTAAATAGTATAAAGAAGAATACCCAGTACCGAAATCATCAATTGCAATGGATAATCCCATATCACTGATCTGATGTATTATATCAAGCACACCTCCATTTTCTTCTAACTGTACATTTTCTGTAATTTCAAGTTCAATGTTTTCCGCCTCTATTTGATACTTTTGCAATATATTTCGCAAATTTGAAATAAACGCTGGATCTTCTAACTGCTTTACCGATACATTAATTGCCATTTTTATTTTTTTTGCATATTCTTTTTCCCATCTTACTGCTTGCATTATCCCCTGCTCCAATATCCAATATCCCAAAGGAACAATTAATCCTGTTTCTTCCGTAATTGGTATAAATTCACTTGGTGGAATATAAGTACCATCTTTGCTCTTCCAGCGAATCAAAGCTTCGACTCCAAATATAGTTCCATTATCACAAAAAACCTGCGGCTGATAAAACAATTGAAATTCTTCATCGAACTTAACCGATTTAAGCTTCATCTCGATTTGATTTTTATAGTCTTCCTCTTTACCAATCTTTGTATTATATTGAAGTACCCGATTAAATCCTATTTTTTTTGCATGAACCATAGCAGAATCAGCACATTTAATTAGATTTTCTGCTGTTTTTGCATCAAATGGATAATAAGAAATTCCTATATTTAGGGTACCTACGATGTCATGATTTGCGATCGTATATGTATCACTACAAGTATGAATAATGTAATCTGCAAGGTGTAATCCTTCTTCATATGTATAATTTCCCTTTACTACCATCATAAAACTGTTTTCGCCATAGGACGCTAGAAATACTCCCTTTTCTAACGCAATTTTCTTCATTCGCCGTACAACTTCTTTTAAAAATGCTTCTGCCGCATATTTCCCATACATTGCCAAAATACTTCGGTATTTATTCTGTTCGATATAAAACAATTGTATGGAATGCTTTCCTTCCTCTGCCTCACACACTTTCTCCAGGTACTCTTCAAAATAATAGCGGCTGTATAACTCGGTAACAATATCTGTATTTAACGCCTTAACAATTGCTTCGGTGCGTTCCTCTACCTGTGCTTCCAACTCTTCTACATATTCTTTTTCTTTTTGAAGCAATTCACGATTAAACTCATTGGCCTGTATATAGTTTTTAAAAACATAATATAATAAAAACAACGTAATCATAAAAAAGAGATATTGGATTTGATCACCACGGAATAACACCATGATAACTAAAACTGCTAAAAATATGATTTCCTTCCCATGCTTTCCCATCACATTGTCTTCCATGGTATTGTGAACCATCTCTTTTTGTTTCTTTGTTTTAAGCAAACCAGCAATCGCTAGTAGTGTAAACGCGAGCATATATCCACCATCTAATAAAGAATTTGGTTCATAGGAATAATAAAATATTTGATAATAATAGATAAAGTCCGTGATAACAAATACTGCTACTCCAAGAACAGACAAATAAGCGGACAACAAGATTTTATTCTTGCGGATGGAGAAAAACCAAATATTTGTCCATGCAAACAAAAATGCATCTGCCATCATTGATAGCATCGCAACGATATTTTGTTTTATTATATTGGCCTTTTGTACATCCTGTTCAAAAACAAAAACCCATACCAAAACCATAATGCTTACGGAAATAAGCAAGGTATCCAAAAACACCTGCATTTTATTCCAATGTTTAATTTCCTGATATCCAGATATAATAAACGAAACAAGCAAGAACAAATTGGTAATGGAATATCCATAGGTTATTACTGTGCTATTTTGTGGATTCATATGAAAAATCAATGTAGATATTCCCCACGCCGCATCACATAAAAACCATAAAAACACACTCAATGCTAAAAAACATCCTGCGACTTTTTGAATTTTACTTGTCTCAGCCAAAAAAAATCCTTTCAAAATATAGAAAAATGCTAGAAATGTAAGAATCGGCGATACGATATCTCCAATCCTTACATTTGTTTTTAGTAATGCTATCGCATATAAAATATATAGTAAACCATAGAACACAACTATTGCCTTTTTCATTGCATTCCGCCTCTTTTCTCTTGGACTTCTTTTTATGTTAGTTTATCACAACAGCTTCTCCGCTTCAATACACGAAATAGAATATTTCTTATTATATTTACAAAAACAAAAAATACAGCAATCTTAAATTTCGTTTTGCTGTATTTTTATGAACAGACCGCATTTTTTATTTATACTTAATTCCGAAACACAATTTCTCCAGTCTTAGCATTCATTGATTCTACAATTGCTAAAGATTCCACATGAACTCCTGATTCACGTACAATTCTTCCTCCATCCTGAAATCCCTTTTCAATCACAATTCCAGCTCCTACCAATGCTGCTCCTGAATCTTTCACCAACTTGGTTAACCCAAGTAGGGCAGCTCCATTTGCAAGAAAGTCATCAATAATTAAAACTTTATCTTCTGGACCTAAAAACTCTTTTGCTACAATAATATCATACACCTTTCCATGTGTAAAAGACTCCACCTTACTAGTATACGTATCGCCTGCAATGTTCTTTGTCTGATTTTTCTTTGCAAATACGACTGGCACCTCAAAATACTGAGCCACAATACAAGCAACACCGATTCCAGAAGCTTCAATTGTTAATATTTTATTAATATCACAATGCTCATAACGTTTTTTAAATTCTTTCCCAAATTCCACAAAAAGCTTCACATCCATCTGATGATTCAGAAAGCTGTCTACTTTTAACACATTTCCTTCTTTTACTTTCCCGTCTTTTTGAATTCTTTCTTTTAAAAGTTGCATTTTGACCTCCGTTTAACTTGGTTTAGGGTTGTAATGGCTCTAATTATAGGTAAAATTCAAACTAAAATCAACCACAATTTTATAATTTATTTTAATAAGCGCATGTATTCCTTAATGTATTTAATTTTTTAGTTTACCTGATTGTCGAAAGATGTTAAAATAGAATAAGAATTATAAATATTTGGTTGGAGGTAACCGTTATGAACGAATCTAGTTTTTCCTTATTGAACCAAAAAGAAATTGATACTTTAATTACTTTTCTTTCAGAAAAGGATAACAGTGTCACCCGAGATGTATTAAGTCAAGGCAGTATTGATAAATTAATACACTTAATCAGCGACAGTGATCTCCATAAAATACGATTAGATGCACTGGATGCTTTAGAATTAAAGCCAAACTATGATATTTTACAAGAACTCCATATTCGAACTGATTCTTCACAACTGTGTGAATTACTCTTTCGCATTGATGAAGATAGCAAGTATGTTAGTCTTTGTGCGAAAAACAAAGTAACCGGTAGCGAATATCCAATCACCCCTGCAACGCTGGATCGTTCTGAATTAATCAACGGTTCCACATTCTGGGGTTATTCCATTGCACCTATTTTATTTGACAAAATAGCAAGAATTTTTAATCTAAAATATTCTCGCCAGACCTATGAAAGTATCTGCTCCCTATTCTCCAAAATGAACTTTGGTTCGACGCAACATAGAGTACCATCTCTATACTGTCCATCCACTTACCAGCTTTTGGATAATCTTTTGTAGTCATCGAGCATTTCTTTTATTTCTTCAACGACTTCATGCTGTTTTGCAGAGATTTCTTCGTTATAATGTGCACACATAGACATGTCTTCTATAAAGGTACTTAATTCCTCCAGACAATCCAAAACATTCGCGATTGTCTGCGAGGGTTCTGATACATCTTTTTCTTTGGTAGATTCCACTGCTTCCATTACTTTTTGAGTCGCATTTCGAATAGAATCGGAACAATTCAAAATATCGTATGCAACTCCTTCCAACATTCCTTGTGCTTCATCTAACTGATCGACTGCTTCCGCTACCCTTGCTATCTCAATTGTTTTTTCGTTACCTTGCATACTATCCCTCTCCATTACATGTAATTAAGAAGTTCTCTTATGTTTTTGATTCCTATCAATTTCATATCCATACCAAGTTGCTTATCAAAAGATGTCCGGTTTGCCTCTGGAAAAAGACATACCTTAAATCCCATTTTTGAGGCTTCTATTATCCTTTGTTCTATCATATTAACTGCTCTAACTTCGCCAGTCAGCCCCACTTCACCAAACAAAATAGTGTTCATATCAAAGCAGGCGTTTTTAAAGCTAGAAACAATTGCTGCGATTAATGCCAAATCAAGTGCAGGCTCATTGATTCGAATTCCACCTGCGACATTAATATAAGCATCACAATCCCCTAATGAAACCCCTAATCGTTTTTCCACAACCGCCATAAGCAAATTTACTCGATTGTAATCAACCCCTGCTGCCGTTCTCCTTGGCATATTAAAGCTTGTCCTACAAATTAGTGCCTGTATCTCAACAAGAATAGGCCTTGTTCCCTCAATCGAACAAGATACCACGGAACCTGCTTCATCTTGCGGCTTACCTTTTAACATATATTCCGATGGATTTGTCACTTCAACAAGCCCGCTTCCCTTCATTTCAAATACACCAATCTCATTGGTTGAACCAAATCGATTCTTAACCGCACGAAGGATTCGGTAGGAAGCTGATCCATCCCCTTCAAAATACAACACCGTATCTACCATATGTTCTAATACTCTAGGACCTGCCACCATACCTTCTTTTGTTACATGTCCAACAATAAAAATAGATATAGAAAGGCTCTTAGCCAGTCTCAATAAAGCGCTCGTCGTCTCTCTGACCTGACTGACGCTACCTGGTGCAGAAGAAATATCCTCACGAAACATGGTTTGAATGGAATCAATTACGACAACTGCTGGCATCATATTTTTTAACGTTTCTTCGACAACATCTAAATCTGTTTCGCTTAACACCATCAGTTCCCCATTAAAACCACCAATACGGTCTGCTCGCATCTTTATCTGTTTTAGTGATTCTTCTCCCGATATGTAAAGTACTTTTTTTTCTTTGTCAACTAGATGTCTGCACATTTGCAAAAGAAGTGTTGACTTTCCGATTCCCGGATCACCACCAACTAAAACAAGTCCACCAATCACAATTCCACCACCTAATACGCGGTCAAATTCCTGAATTCCTATTTTAATTCGTTCATCGTGCTCTATAAGAACTTTTGACAATGGCTCTGGTTCCCTTTTGCACCCATTTTTATTCCTATAAGAAAGAACCGACTTTGTCTTTCCCACCGTCGGTTCTTCTACAAATGAATCCCATACCTTGCAGCCAGGGCATTGCCCCAGCCACTTAGAAGATTCAAATCCACATTCTTTACAGAAAAATATTGTCTTATTTTTCGCCATCTAACCTATTATCCTATCTGAAAACTCTATGCGTTTACTTTTTTCACAATTTTAACGGTAGCTTCTTTTTCTGGTTCCAAGGAAATACTCATCATAAGTTTTCCTCCAAGATTTGTCTTTACATCTCCTATACTATTCCCATCGATAACAACTTCATAGGTTTGCTCTGGTTCTAATTCCAATGTGACTTGAGAATCTTCGAGCCCTTCCAACCGAAATTTTATCAAATCTGAGGTTTTATAAAATTCGTGAACGACAGTCCCAGGCTCTGATTCATACACCAAAAGTTCATTTTTCTTTAACTTTGTTACTTCCTGAAAGGTTTTGATTTTATAAATATTTCCCTCAAATTCAAAATCTTCAATCTTTGTCTTTTTATCTAACGTATAATCGCCAAAACTCAGTGTATTATTTTCTTCTCTTCTAATCAAACCTTGAATAATCGACATCTTAATATCCTCCTAAAATTTATCTGAATTGTTTATCCTTTTATTACTAATATATCTAGTATTCTATTATTATACAATACACTTTCTAATATTTCTACTATTTTATATAAAATTCGACTTCTTTTCCCTTCATTCGAACAGAAACAGCATCTCCTGCTTGAATGGTCCCTTCTAATACAGCTTCCGCTAATTTGTCTTCCACGTGTGTTTGGATTGCCCGACGAAGTGGCCTTGCTCCAAATTTTTGGTCGAATCCTACGCCTACAATATAATCAACCACTCCTGGTGTTATCTTTAGTGTTATATTCATCTGTGTCATACAACGCTTGTTAATGCCTTTTAGCATAATACCAACAATTTCCTTAATATTTTCCTTGGTTAACGAATGGAATACAATAATTTCATCAATACGGTTGATAAATTCTGGCTTAAAGAGACGTTTCACTTCCTCCATGACACCATCCTTCATTTTCTTATAGTCAAGCGACTCATCTTGCATGGAAGCAAATCCCAAATTCTTCGGTTCAACAATACGTGCTGCTCCTGCATTTGAAGTCATAATAATAATAGTATTTTTAAAACTAACTTTTCTTCCCTGAGCATCGGTAATATGACCATCATCCAATACCTGTAGTAAAATATTAAATACATCTGGATGCGCTTTTTCAATTTCATCAAACAAGATAACGGAATATGGATTGCGACGAACCTTTTCGCTTAACTGTCCCCCTTCATCATAACCCACATATCCTGGAGGTGATCCAATCAGCTTCGATACACTATGCTTCTCCATATATTCTGACATGTCAACACGAATCATAGAGTTTTCACTTCCAAACATTGCCTCTGCTAGTGCCTTTGATAGCTCTGTTTTTCCCACACCTGTCGGTCCTAAAAAGAGGAAAGAACCAATCGGCCGATTTGGATCTTTTAATCCTACACGTCCACGTCGAATGGCTTTGGCAATCGCCGAAACTGCTTCTTCCTGTCCCACTACCCGTTCATGAAGAATAGATTCTAGCTTTTTAAGACGTTCTGTTTCTTCTTCTGCAATCTTTTTCACTGGAATTTTCGTCCAAGATGCAATAATGTCAGCGATTTCATTTTCGCCCACAATCAGTTCCCGTTCCATCTTTTCTTGTTCTTGCTTTTCTTTTAGTTTTAATATTTTCACACTATTGCGTTTCTGTTTTTTCTTGATTTCGCCCGCGTCTTCAAATGCTTCTAATTTAATTGCATCTTCTTTTTGTTGTTCTAAAACTTTATTTTCAAGTTCCAACTCCTTTATCTTAGGAGAGTCTACATAGGTACTTAAGCGAAGTTTAGAGGATGCTTCATCAATTAAGTCAATTGCTTTATCTGGCAGATATCGATCATTAATATATCGAGCGGACATCTTTACCGAAGCTTCTAGTGCCTCATCGTTAATCGTAACTCGATGATGTTCCTCATAGCTGCCTCTAAGTCCTTTCAGAATTTGGATTGCTTCTTCCTCACTCGGTTCCTCTACTAAAACTGGTTGAAATCTTCTCTCAAGTGCAGCATCCTTTTCAATGTATTTTCGATATTCCTCTCTTGTTGTTGCGCCTATTAATTGTATTTCACCTCTTGCAAGAGATGGCTTTAAAATATTGGATGCATCAATTGCACCTTCCGCCCCTCCAGCACCAATAATGGTATGAATCTCGTCAATAAATAATAAAACATTTCCATCACTAATTACTTCTGCAATCACTTTTTTAATTCTCTCTTCAAATTCTCCACGGTATTTTGATCCCGCAACCATACCGGATAAATCCAGGGTCAATAAACGCTTTTCCCTTATCGTATCTGGTATATTCCCTGCTATAATCTGGCTTGCAAGACCTTCTGCAATTGCAGTTTTACCAACACCTGGTTCTCCAACAAGGCATGGATTATTTTTCGTTCTTCGACTTAATATCTGAATAACACGCTGAATTTCATTCTCTCTCCCAATAACTGGATCCAGCCTTCCCTCTCTTGCAAGCTGCGTCAAATCTCTGCTATACTGATCTAGTGTCGGAGTTTGAGACTTTCCTTTTGTCTTTCCCTTGCTTGCCATATATTCATTTTTTGCTACGCCAACATCTTTTCCAATCGCAGTCATAATGTCAACATACAGTTTTTGCACATTTACACCTAGTGTATTTAATAGACGAACCGCAATGCAATCAGATTCTTTAATAAGGGAAATAAGAATATGTTCTGTTCCTACCTTTTGTACCTTTAATCGCACTGCCTCTTTCACACTTTGTTGTAAGATACGTTCTGATCTTGGTGTAAAGTTATCTTTGTCCATCATTCCTATATTGCCCTGAGGTGCAATTAATTGTTCAATCAAATCAATCAATTTATCCTTATCGACCCCATTTTCCTCAAGCACCGTAGCGGCCACACCAGGTGCGGTTAATAATCCAATTAATAAATGCTCCGTTCCAATATAATTATGTGACAATGCAAAAGAAATTTCTTTCGCATTATTAATTGCTTCTACTGCATTGTTTGTAAAATTTTCAAACATAACTATGTCCTCCGTTTTATTTAAATTCAGGCAAATGTGTGTTAATATATTGTGCCCGTTTTTGATCTCTTTGTGCGCTTCCTGCAATTTTCCCAAGCGTAGTCTGCAGATTTCCAGGTTGTATTTCCATCATCAATTGAAACATGTAATTTGATTTTTTAAACGCAACCAAATTTGCATCTTCACCAAATTTAAGCTGTGATAACAATGTCATTGCATCCTTAGTATTGATTTGTTTGGTATACTTAAGAACTCCATAAGATCGATAAATTTGATCCTCTAAACTCGCATAATTATTTGCTAAAATATATTCTCGTCTCTTTCGTTCCTGATAAATAATTTGATACACTACACCATCTAGTTTTTCGATGATGTCTTCTTCCTTCATTCCTAACGTCTTTTGATTGGATATCTGATAAATACTTGCAGATGCCTTTGTTCCTTCTCCGTACATCCCACGTATCGCAACTCCAAATCGTCCTGCCTCGTTCATAAGCTGATTTATCTTACCTGCTCCATCCAGTGCTGGCAAAAACACCATATAGGATGCTCGAAGACCAGTTCCTACATTCGTTGGACATGCCGTTAGGTATCCGTATTGATTATGATATGCAATATCTAGTTTCTCTTCTAAATAATCATCTATTTTATTTGCTTCTTGTAACGCTTTTTTTATATTCATTGTGCCAGTCAAACTTTGGATTCGTATATGATCTTCTTCATTTATCATAATACTTGCTTTTTCATCCGGAGCGACTAAAAGCCCCGTTTCTTGCTTCTTATCCACCATCGCTGGACTTATTACATAACGTTCAAGCATGCTCATTTTGCTAATGTCATCCATTTTATTAATACTACTCGAAAGAAATATTCCTGATTCATTCTTTATATTGGCTAGCTTCCCAATTACTTCTTTATTTAGTGCAACCGCCTGATCCTCCGATAATTTTGGAGAAAAAGGATATCTTTTAATATTTCTTGCTAAACGAATACGACTAGAAATAACTACGTCGCTGTATTCCCCTTCTTCTTCATACCATTTGCGCATTCTTCTTCTCCCTTCAATTCTCGTATACGATCTCGAAGTGTTACTGCTTCCTCGAATTCCTCACGCTCAATTGCTTCTTGTAGTAAAATAGCAAGCTTTTCCAACTCGGATAATTGTATTCTCACCTCGGTACTCGATTCTTTTCGTTTTTCTGGTTTCTTTCCGTTATGCGTATTACTCCCTTGAATTTGCTGCAAACTCTTATCAACCATCTCCTTAAAACTGTCATAACAATGTGCACAACCAAATTTTCCATATTCTAGTACTTCATCATAAGTAATACCACAGCTTTCACATCTTGGCATCGTATCATTACTTTCTTGCTGCTCATTCTCATCATACATACTACCCAGAATATTCGATAAAAAACCGCCTAATGTTTCTTCTATACTAAATTCACCATTATTCATTTGAAATGAAGAGTGTTTTGCTGCACATTCCTCACATAAATATTGTTCTTTTTTTTCACCATTTTTTATTTCGGTATAATAAATCTTAGCCTCTCGTTTATGACAAAAATCACATAACATTTTTATACCTCCCTTTTAAATTCGCGGAATACTAAATCAACAATTCTGTGAACTTCTTCACATGAAATTTCCTTACATATTCCTTCTGCTAGTATCACGCGCAAATCTTCCATCATAGCAAGCCTTGCATCATATTTTTCTGGATCAAGCGCAATGATAGCTCCTTTTCTTCGATCTAGCTGCAAATAACCTTCTTGCTTTAAAATGGAATATGCTTTATTTACCGTATGCATATTAATTCCAATATGTTCCGCAAGGTCTCTTACCGAAGGCAAGCTTTCGCCTTCCCTAATTTCAGCAGTTGCAATCCCAATTACAATTTGATTACGAAGCTGAATATATATGGCTTCATCACTGTTAAAATCTATTTCGACAATCATTTTCTTCACTCCCTTAAACACTCAGTTATAGCTGTTATACTTAAAATATAACATAGTCCTCTTATTCCGTCAAGATTTCATCTTGTGAACAATTTATGAATTATCAATCTAGGATTGATAATTCTTTTTATTCGATATAGAATAATACTATAGAAATGGAGATTACGATATGCGAATTGGATTATTGAGACATTTTAAAGTAAACTGTCCCCATAAACGGATGTTGACTTCAGAAGAATTTCGAACCTGGTCTGAAAAATACGAGCATTCAAAAGTAATAAAAAAAACCGTTGAAATGGGTGGTATTGCATGGAATATTTGCTATGCCAGTGATTTACCTCGTGCTATAACAACAGCAAAAGAAGTATATAGCGGCAACATTATTGTAGACAAACTTTTACAAGAAGTGGATAATGCCCCTTTCATTCACACAGAACGTATTCGCCTTCCTTTTGAAGTATGGCATATCTGTGGACGACTTGCTTGGCTATTTAAATCAAAAAGCCAGCCAGAAACCATTTTGGGAACAAGAAAGAGAATCAATGAATTTCTGGATAAAATTGATTGGTCAAACGAAAACATATTAATCGTATTCCATGGATTTATGCTCTATAACTTTCAAAAAGAACTACGAAGACGCGGATATCATGGACGTCACATCCGTCATGTAAAAAACGGTCTTCTCTACGAATATATAAAAGAAGATGGCTAAAAAAAGTCATCTTCTTTTTGTTTTTTCTTTCCTTGCCCATTCAGCTTAATGATAAGAAAGGCAAGAACAACACTAAGTACAATACAAAGAATTGCCAGTATGCATATGATAAGAACAAACGAAGTTTTTTCTAAATCCTTATCTTGCTCTTTCCAGTTTGAAGCTATTGTTCGCTCGGTTTCACTTTCTGTTTTCGCCTCATTTTGATATTTTGTCAATGTATTATTGGCTCGATTGTATTGGTATAATCCCGTTTCGCCATCCTGATTCATACCATACACAAGCAAGATGTCGCTGCTTAAATTGTCTTTTGATGTATATACTGTAATCGGAAGACCATCCATAACAATCGTCGTTTTTTCATAATTTTTTGGCAACAAACTCTCATCTTCCAGTGAAATCACTTGCACCCTAAGTTCTTCAAACAAAAAACGACTGCCTGATTCATCTTCAAATGCGGTTACTCCCGTATTTTGAATGGTATCTGCTTTACTTTCCGCTGCTTCTTCATCCTTTATAACCGTACTCTCTTGTTTAGTAACAATGAGTTTTGTTACTTCTTTGTCTCCTGAAGGTGCCGTCACTGTTATTTTTATCGTATTTTTTCCAATTTCAAGTGACGTATTTCCAGATACGCTCACCGTCGCATTCTCATCCGATGGAACCGCATTTATAGCAATCTGATTTACCGTTTGGTCAACTGCAATTGTATATTTCTTCACCATGGGAGAAAATTTTGGAGAAAGTTCCCCACAAGAAATCAAAAGTTTTGTTAATGTAGTATCATCACTAACCCGCTCTGGATCTGTAATATCAAATAGCAATTGGTTACAAGAAAGCGACATTTTGGCATCATCTAACGCACAGGTAATGTTTACATCATCATCAATCCTTATCGTAGTTTCTCCACCCTTTATCGCCTTTAACTTCATCGAATACTTTTTACTTGTGGATGTAGTAGTAGCATCATCATCTGAAATCATAATAAGTCCATCGCCACCCGTCACATAGGCTCCACCTGAAACAAACTGAAGTACCTTTGTATCAAAGGATAAATAACAATCCAAATTACCAATTTCTTCACTCGCTTCTACGGATAACACCACAGAAAAGGTGCTGTCCACCACCACATTTTCTGTACTTAAACTTAGGTTAACCGCTGCGCTTGCTGCCAAAACCTCTTTGGGTGGCACACAAACGATTTCAAGCAAGCATACCATAAAACAGCAAATGTATATGATTTTTTGCACCTGATTTTTTTTCATGTTCGATCCTCTTATTGTGTTTTTGTAATAGTTACAACATAATTATTGACATCACCGTTCTCAGCGGTAACTACAACAGTAACTACATTTTCACCACTCACAAGCGGAATCGTTGCCGATCCCGAAGTTGCAACCGTAGTCGTCATACCATTTTGTTTCAACTTTACCTTTATTTGTGCACTGCTGCTTACACTTGTTGCAGATAACTCCAGTGATGTTATTGTAGCATCATTAATTGTCAAAAGATACTCTTGATTCCCTCCATCGGAAACTTTAAACTCCGGTGTCAAACAATAGGTTCCAAGAGTTAACGTTTTTAACCAATTATTCGGATTCTCTACATTTTCTGGTATCGGACTCTTTTCTGCCGGCATATTGTTATAAACTGGAATATTAAATACTAACACGGTGTCTAATAATCCCATACCATTATATGCTGTATAGGTCTTCGCGGCTTCTGAATTTGCGGCTTCTATATTTGCCATATACTGATGAGAGTATGTAGAGATTGGTGTCACATTAAACTTTTGTAAATAAATGTTATTTTGCCCACGATTAATATAATTCGTTCCAATATAATTTGCTCCGCCGACAATTGCCTTATATCGATTATCCCATGGCAGGCTATATTTTAACTTGTTTACTTCACTCGATATTTTATTTCCCATTGCAAAATTAAGTCCATTTGCAATTGCTCCGCCCAATGTAGTACTATTGCTAGCGCCAATATTATAGAAGTTATAATATCCTTCATATCCAGATACCGTTCCGGTGACAGAACTACTAAATGTTGTTGAATTTGTTACTACTTCTTGCTTTACTCTCGAAGCGAGATGGTAAGGACTCACTCCAGATACGATTGCTGCATCCATAAACACCTGACTATAACGCACTGTTTTTTCTAAAAATGTTTCGCCATCTATGTATGAAAAGAATTGATTTTCCATCGGTGTATTTTTAAGTATCGTTTCAACACCACTTATACCTTGGTAATCTGCCTGATACTCCAATGCTTCAAACTGAAAGATTGAATTTTGGAATAAAAAGTTTCTTGGATCCATATAATAGCAAACAGCTTCCTTGGAAGCTGTAATCCAAGTACTTCCATCATATACAACAAATCTATCTGTATTCCAATTATATGCACCCGTAGCATACGATTTCCATCCGCTTGTCTTATTTTTGTTAATCAAATTAAGTCCTACTTGAGACTCACTTTCGATTACACTATTCCAATCTTGTCCTGTCTGATATGCCTTAAATATCCAGTTTGGATGTGCTTCATGAAGTGTCATAAGACTCACTTTATAGCTATCTGGGAATCCCTGACTTACCAAATAGGATTGAAAATCAGCATCTGGAATCGGTGTTGGAACTGCTCCACTAGGTGTAGGTGACGGATTAGGTTCTGGTGACTGACTAGGTTGTGGTGATTGACTAGGTTGTGGCGACGCACTAGGTTGTGGTGTTTCACTTGCTTCCGGCTCCTGTGTATCTTTTGGAGAAGGGCTCGGTGATGCCATTACATTTGAAGCAAGTTCACTTGTAATCGTAACATACTGTCCTGATACATAACCGGAAAGCTTGGTATCCATATAGTTAAATATGATTTTATACCAAGTTTCATCATCCACTACCTTACTTGCTTTTATCATCACATAAGCTCCCTGTTTAAGTGCAACAAAATCCTTGTCAAGGGTAAGTCTCTTGGCTGTTATACCAGCCGATTTACGTACATTCAATGAAGTAGCATTTACTTCTCCTACTTTATATGTAATACCAGTCAACGTGGTATTTTTTGCTGGCACATAGCCTACTTTGGTTTCATTTTTATAAACAAAAGAAATTTTAAACCATTTATTTTCCTTTTTGTCAGTCGTCTCTCTCGTAATAACTACTTCGTTTTTATTCTTCAAAGAAACCGTTTTACCATTTATTTTTAAGTATGACTTATCCGTTCCCGCTCCCTTTCGAATCTTTACTTTGGAGGAAGTTTTAATTTTTGCACTTACATAGTTTTTAAATGTAATGCGAACATAGTCACTTAATACATAGCCTTTTTGGGTTGAACCTCTATATCGAAAGGATACATAATACCATATTTTTCCCTTTACTACCTTTTGCTTTATTATCGTTAGTGCAGTTTTTTTCTTTATCGATACTTTCACACCGTCCACTGTAAGTTGTTTTCCTTTTACCGAAGCCGTTTTCCTTACATTTAAAAAGGTTGCATTCACCTTTGCTGGTATTTTTAATGAAGTGGATGTTGCTTGTGCTACAATTCCGTCTGAATAACCAAAAAATGTATTCATTCCAAAAATTAAACTTAAAGTTAATAATACCGTCAAAAGAGATTTTTTATTCATCTTTTGGCCTCCTTTTTCTTTTGTAACTACCCTTGTAGAACACAGCTTATCGTCTTTCTATGGCACATTTGTGTCAAGAGGCTTATCATCTTTTTTTAATTATTTGTTTGAGTTCATTTACATCGAATACATAATTTGTATTACAAAAATGGCAATTTACTTCAATTGGCTTGTTGTCCTCAATCATTTCTTTTATATCCGCTTTACTTATACTTGCAATCGCACGTTCCACGCGGTTTTTGCTGCAATTACAAAAAAACCGTGTTGGAATTGTTTCATTTATTTCAAGACCGAACTCACCAAGTACATATTCTAAGATCATCTCTGGTGTCATATTCTGATCCAAAAGTGTTGTTATTCCCGTAATTGCACCAATCTTCTCTTCCAACCCTGCAATTACTTTTTCTTCTGCAAACGGCATCAATTGAATGATAAACCCACCTGCACGACGAACCGTATTATCTTTATTCATCAATACACCAAGCGCAACAGAAGATGGTACCTGTTCTGATGTTGCAAAATAATAGGTAAGGTCTTCTGCAATTTCACCAGAAACCAACTGAGTTTGTCCTACATATGGATCTTTGAGTCCCATATCTTTGATTACACTCAATACCCCTAAATCAACCGCACGTCCTACATCCAATTTCCCTTTACTACTTGGCGGAAGCATAACATCTGGATTCACTACATATCCTTTTACATCTGCCTTTGCATCTGCAGTCACGGTAATACCACCAATAGGACCGCTGCACTTAATTTGAAGCGTTAATAAATCGTTATCTCCCTTCATCATACTTCCCATCATACTTCCGGCCGTTAACATGCGACCAAGTGCTGCAGTTGCTACCGGGCTTGTATTATGGGCACTTCTTGCATGTTCTACCAGTTCTCTCGTGGTAGCTGCAAATGCGCGAATCTGATTATTTGCAGCAGTCGCACGAACGATATAATCTTCCATTTTTTCTCCATTCTAAATTCTTTTAGTTTTTATAATATTTTCCATCTTGTCTTTGTTCTTTTGCTATAATATACAACCGCTCGCTTTCCGCCTTTGGTGCTTCCCTCGTAAATGCATCATACGCTGCAACAAACTCCATTCCAGCCTTTTCAAGCAAATGCCTGATTGTTTTTAATTCATATGCCTTTTGGTAATGCACTTCATCAAATCGGTAAAATATATCTCTATCGCCTTCATTTTCTTCGTCTTTCGCATAAATTGTCAAATCGTATTCATTTATTTTATCTTCACTATCATAATAATTATCCCAGATGAAACTACAGTTTTCCCTGTTTTCAGCAAATGTATTTTGCGCTAATATGGTTTCATATTTATATTTTGTATTGAGATCAAAAATAAATATCCCACCCGGATCGAGATAGTTATTGACTAAGCGAAAAACCTGTAATAAATCGTTTTCTTCTGTAATATAATTGATGCTGTCACAGATACTAACAAACGCTGCTACCGTACCAAAAAGCTCCATTTCCTGCATGTTTTGTTGTAAATATAAAATATCAAATTCTTTCTCATATGCTTTCTCTCTGGCAATCTCCAACATTTCTTCTGCATTATCAATCCCAATCATATCATACCCAGCTTGGTACAACCCTTCCGTCATCATTCCTGTTCCACATCCTAGATCCGCTACTAATCCTTCTTTCACGCCATATTCTTTTAACAGCGATATTAAATAAAGACTCCATGTATCATAAGGGATATTGTCCATAAATAAGTCATAAACCCCTGCAAATCCTGTATACGCTTCCATATAAAACTCCTATATTCTTTGAATTACTAATTATTCACACCTCATTTTAAACGAACAGTTAAAGAATATCAAGGAATTTTCTATTTTGTATTTCAATTCCTACTAATTTGTGATAAGATATCAAAAAAGAAATTATACCCATACATTTTAGGAGGAACACATGGAAGAAGTAATTATAATAGGTGTTGCAGGAGGTTCTGCTTCGGGAAAGACAACGGTTGTCAATCGTTTGAAGAAGGAATTTCTTGGAAACGTAGAGTTATTATGCCATGATATGTACTACAAAGCACATGATGATATGCCATTTGAAGAACGATCAAAGTTAAATTATGATCATCCAAACGCTTTTGACACAGAACTCTTTATAAAAGATGTTCTTTCTTTAAAAAACGGTAAGTCAATCAGACGCCCGGTTTATGATTTTTCCAATCATAACCGTTCTAAAGAAACCGTATTGATTCATCCCGCAAAAGTCATCATTATTGATGGATTCTTAATTTTCGAAAACCCTACCCTTAGAACTATGATGGACATTAAAATATTTGTCGATACCGATGCAGACGAACGTATTATTCGCCGTATTCTTCGTGATGTAGAAGAACGAGGAAGAAGCCTCGAATCAGTTATTAATCAATATATTACAACTGTAAAACCAATGCACGAGGAATTCGTTGAGCCTTCCAAGAAATATGCGGATATCATTGTTCCTAGAGGCGGTAAAAACGAAGTCGCCATTGAAATGTTAGTAGAAAGAATCAAAGCATTTTTATAACCATTTATCAAACATAATTTATGGGAGATATGCCCGAAAATTTTCGGACATATCTCCCATTTTAAGTAATCGCTAATAATAAAACTCCAAACTTTTTAACTATATAAGCTAGATATACAACGCGCCCTACTTTTCATTAAGCCTTTGGCATAAATAAAAGTTGTCCAATACTAAGTTCATCTGGATCTTTTATTATTTTTTTATTTAATTGGTAAATTTCTATATAACGCGTTCCATCTCCTAGCTGTTTTTCTGCGATTGTCCATAGACAATCTCCTTTTATAACAACATAGTTTGGAATGGTAGAAGCACTACTCGTACTTGAATCTGTTTTTTCTTTCTCAATTTTCTTCGTACTAGTAGAAAGATTTGTCATTAATGCTTTGATTTGTGTATTTGTCATGCCACCAGAAACCAAATAAGCTTTTGCACCTTCTGTAAGGTTTTTCTGCGTCAATTGATTACTTCCTGTAATATATTTTAGCATAGATACTACATCTTCAGAAATTACACTATATTGCTCCCATCCCTTCTTTACTTGATAATAGTTTTGATAACTCGTCATATAATCTTCCACTATCTCATTTTTTGTAGCACCCATTAGCGAGCCCAATAATGCCGCATAAAATCCAGTTCTATCTTTTCCTTCGGTACAATGGAATACATATGGTCCTTTGTTTACCGCCATAAATTTAAGCCCTTCGATGACACCTTCTTTAAACTCATCACTGCTATAAGCTAGACCCATATTAAGAGTGATTACTGAGCCATCACGATATAGTCCTTTATAATATGGTGAATTATAATCCTCTGCTGCAAAATAGGATTCTATGTTTTCTTTGGAATCTGCTAAGTTTACAACTGTCTTTATTTTTGCTTTCTTTATCAATGCATCCGCATAAGCTGCTCTTCCAAGTTCGTTATTCACTGGACTGGAACTACGGTATAATACATTTTTTGCAATACTACCCATCGTGACCGTTCTAAAGTTTGCAAATATCGCATCCGAAGAATAATCCTCACGATTATTGGTTCTCTCCAGTTTACGAATTTCATACTCGTTCAAATATCCTTTTTTCTGCGACATCATAATCGTTACTTTATCGCCAACTTCTACCTTTGCTATTTCGAAGAGTTTACCATAATTAATACACACCGCAATATTTTCTTGTCCTGGATATGCACGAACTAACGGATCCCCATTATCTACATAATAACCATCCAAAAATGGTGCTTCTAATACAAATCCATTATCAAATACAACCGCTACCATATCTCCTGCTTGAAATCCCATTTTATAAAAATCTTTTATCGTAATATCAGTAGAAGTATGCCCATATTTTTCAATTTCTGTAACGGTTCCCGTCACATTTTTATCCGAATATACGGAGTCCGTGGAAAGTTTTGATTTCAATGTTTTAATTTCATCCTGTGTCATACCAATGCCAAGCAAATAGTTCTCTGCCGATACCGAAAGATTGGTTTTTTTAATATTTGTGCCTTTGTCATAGCCACATACAATTGTTGTAAGTGAGGTAACAATATTACTATTTGCAATTGCGCTATACTGTTCGCTTCCTTCTTCAACTCCATAATAATTTTCATAAGTAGTCATATAATCAGCCACAATTTCATCCAAAGACGCACCCATAAGTGCTTCCAATACAGCACTTGTAAATCCTGCCCGGTCTTTTCCCTCGGTGCAATGTACCAAATATGGTGCTTCATTTTTTGTCATAAATCGAAGCCCTTTTGCTAATTTTGCGCCAAATTCTTTACTTGACAAATCAACACCCATATCTAGCGCATCTACGCTTCCTGCATCATATAAAGACTTGTAATATTCCGAATTAAAATCATCGGATGCAATATATTTTTTAATAGCACTTGCCGAATCTGCAAGATTGACCACCGTCTTAATACCAACCGCCTTGGCAAGTTCATTTGCATAAGCTGCACGTCCAATTTCATTATTGATTGGACTTGCGCTTCGATATAATATCCCAGGTTTGATACCGGTTGTTGCTACACTTCTAAAATTTGCAAAAATAGAATCTGTCTTATAATCACTTCTAACGTCCGTACGTTTTAATTGTCTTAACAGATATTCTGAAAGATAGCCTTCTTTTTCCTCGAGTTCAAAGGTAACCTTATCTCCAACTCCTACGTTATATGTAGTTGAAAAATTTCCCATATTGATGGCTACAATTAGTAAGTCGTCCTCTTTTGAATCACGTACAATCAAGTTTCCCGTATCCACATCACTATAAGAGGTACCAAATGGAATGGAACAGGTTGTATCACCAACTGTTACCTTTAACATATCCCCCAAATCAAACCCGGCATCATATAATGCCTTTGCTTTAATATCCATGGTAAGATTCCCATATTTTTGTACTTCTTGCACTGTACCAGTTACTGTTTTTACATCTGCTGCTTTTGCGGTGAACGGAATCTGGCAGGCCAAAACAACAACCAGCAGCACCGCAATGAACTTCTTCATTTCTTTCATAATCTTCTCTCCTTTTTGTACTCTATATTTTCTAACATATAAAATTATTATATCAAATTATCAAACATCTTCAAGAGACATTTGTCTTTTTTTGATTATTTCGGCAGTTTCACAGAATAAATATTTATTATTATGCATCCACTCGAATTTCTTTTTCTAAATAAAAGGAGTAAATAATTTTCTCCTTTACTTTTTTACCACTAATTTGTTCCAATGCTTCTTGGTAATAATTCAGCTGTGACTGATAGCGATTGATTAATTCCATTTCACATGATACACGGTCAGTTTTATAATCAAGCAAAACCAATTCTCCATTCTCTTCAAAAAAAGCATCTATAATTCCTTGTACAATTACCAACTCATCGCTAATAAGCTCCGGATGAATTCGCGTTGCCGGCACGCCTAAAACAAATGGCTGTTCTTTATAAAGAAGCTGTTCTCCTTGTGCTTTTATCATGCGCAGACCTAACGGAGATTCTAGTAAATGGACAAATTTACTTAACTCTATATTTTTGATATCGTTTGCATCGAGACGTCCCAATCTTACTAAATCATTGAGTTCCTCTTCCAGACTCGCTTGATTCCCTCTTGTTTCAAAAGACATACATTCCATTACCTTATGATATAAAGTACCAAGACGTGCTCCCACAATTTTTTCATCTTTCTGCCTAAAGTTTGGAATATACGCTTCTTTTTCGTTCTCCCCAAATAACTCTACCTTGCCCTCTTGTACTTCTTCGTATGCTTTTTTCTTTAATTGCGATACCGACACTTTTGACCCAATCACTTGCTCAGACAAATAGGGATACTCATAATTCATCCATTGATTTATCATTGCTCGTTTCTTCTCACTTAAATATTCGTTACTATCCCAATCAAGGAGTGCTTGCCTCTTTGCCTGATTTGAAATCTGTTCCTTCATTTCGGTTCCTATAATTTCCATAAGACTCATGCCTCGTACCAAAAACTCATCCGGACAATGAAGTGCACACGGCATAATCCAGTCAAAATAAGAGGAAGCGGATGATACTTCAATAAAAGTCATATCCCCTTTTGCCATCCATGATTCCATTTTTTTTGCAGCATCCTTTACTTGTCCTGTGAGAATTAGTTTTTCTTTTGCACGGGTCATTGCAACATATAAAATCCGGAGTTCCTCTGCCAAATTTTCCAAAACAATCTTTTTTTGAATCACTTTTTTTATCAACGTCGACGTTTTTGTTCGCATTTCATAATCAATATAATCTGGTCCAATCCCCATATCTGGATGTAAAATCAATCGACTTCTCGCATCTTGTTGATTAAACTGCTTGCCCATTCCCCCTACAAACACAATGGGAAATTCAAGTCCTTTACTTTTATGAATACTCATAATTCGAACCGCATTCTTTGCATTATCGCCTCCAGCCTCACCAAAATCAATGTCATATTTATGAAGCTTTTCAATGTAACGATTAAAATGAAAGAGTCCATGATAGCTTGTATGTTCAAAATCCAACGCCTTTTGAAGCAGCATATCCAGATTTCCTCTTCGTATCACGCCTACTGGAAGTATCGTTACATAATCATAATATCCCGTCGTTTTATAAATATCTTTTAGCAAATCATATACACTCGTATAGGGTGCCATATCACGAAATCGCTTTAACATGACAAGAAATTTTTGAATTTTTTCTTGCAGCTGCCTATCAAATATTGCCCCATCCAATGTATCGTTTTCTCCCTCTTGATAGAAACAAAGACTTTCATACATCGTTTTTTTCGAATCGATAATTCGAATCAAGCTAAGATCTTCATCCGTAAATCCTCCAATTTGTGAACGCAATACAGATGTCAATGGGATATCTTGCAATGGATTATCAATAATCAATAATAAATTGAGGGAGGTGCGAACTTCAATTGCTGAGAAATAGCCCGTCCGTGTATCGGCATACGCTGGAATTCCCCGCGATGATAATACTTCTACAAATTCTTCTGCCCATCCTGTCATACTACGAAGTAAAATGACCATATCCTGATAAGCAACCGTTTTGTATCTCCCCTGATCAAAAACCAGATACCCTTCCTCACTCAGTTGTTGTATACGTGTAGCAATCGCCTCTGCTTCCTTCTCCTTTGCACGAAGGTTATCGCTTGTCTCCTCTTGTCCATCTAATAATAGAACTTCTGTTTTACCACCGACTATGCCCTGATCGAGCTGTGGAAACTTGGCACCTGGATTTAGTGCTGCATCTCCATCATACTCAATGTTTCCAAGCGTACGATGCATGATTTGTTCAAAAACACGATTAATAGAAGCTAATACGCTGTCCCTGCTGCGAAAATTTTGATGAAGATCTATGCGCTGCTCTTTACTATCACCTGCTGTATACGTATTATATTTTCCAATGAATAATTCTGGTCTTGCCAATCGAAATTTATAAATACTTTGCTTTACGTCTCCTACCATAAATCGGTTAGGCTGTCCTAAGCTCTCTCTAGAGATACTGCTCACAATTGTTTCTTGCACCAAATTACTGTCTTGATATTCGTCTACCAAAATTTCCTCATAAAAATCCCGAAGTTCGAACGCAATTGCAGTAGGTTCTCCATTTTTTATTAAAATTTTTAAAGCAAAATGTTCCAAATCGTTAAAATCCAAAATATTTTTCTCTGCTTTTTTCTCAGCAAATGCATTGGCAAACGATATGGTAAGAGACACGAGCGCATCTACCACCGGCTTTACCCTCTTAATATCATCAAGACTCTCTTCCAATCCTTGAAAAAAATATTGATTTTTTATCTCTTTTACAATATCCTTCACTCGATTTCGAATTTCTTTTACCTGTTCTCGCTTTTCTACCTCTACCGTTGGGTCTTTCTTTGCCGATAAACGCATCCAGTCCACTCCCTGATACGCAAGCTCGAATGCCTCATAATCCTTACATTCTTGCAGCTTATTGAGAATCAATTGATCCTCTTTGAGCGCATCAATGTACATGTATGGGCCGTTCCCTTCTTCACAAAGTGCCAATGCCTTCTCATTATCTGCAATTGCACCTTCTATCATACATCTAGTATAGGAGAGAAGCTCTTTCATCCACATTGTCTTTGATACATCTTCTATCGATTCTGATAAAAATGCCAGTTTGGTATCTTCCAACCACTCCATAGGCCAGGGGTGACTCATCGAAAAATCATAGAGCTTTAGCACCATATCCTCAAGTCCTGCATCTGATTTTCCAGTTGCATAACTTTCCACAAAGTGAAGAAAATTTTCATCACCCACTTCATAACTTGCCTCTAATACTTCTGAGAGAACATCTGATTTCATCAAGCGAAGTTCCGCTTCATCCCCAATCCGAAACCCAGGGTCTAGATCAATTTCATTAAAATAATTTCGAATCACCGAAAGGCAAAAGCTATGTATCGTCGTAATTTGCGCACTGTGAATCAAGGTCATCTGCTTTTGCAAATGCAAATTGTCCTTGTCCATCAAGAGGCGTTTCTCAATTGCATTTCCAATTCTCTCACGCATCTCACCTGCGGCAGCATTCGTAAAGGTAACAATGAGCAAATGATCAATATCAACCGGATGCTCTATATCACTTACCATCTCTATGATACGTTCCACCAATACTGCTGTTTTGCCAGATCCTGCGGCAGCAGAAACAAGAATATTTCGATTTCTAAGAAAAATAACTTTTTCTTGTTCTTTCGTCCAATTCATCCTTTTTCACCCTCATCTTTCTCCCGATTTAAAAATATTTTTTGTAATATTTCATCTTTACTAAACGGTTCCAGCACACGGTAATGATCCGTTTTACTTTTTTTATCAAACGCACATACCGCTCCATATTGGCAATAATCACATGCTGTTTTTTCACCCAATTTATATGGATTTTTCTCACATTGTCCATCAAAGATTCCTTCTCCAAACTCTAACATCTTACCTCTTGCGAATGAAATAATTTGTTCAAATTCTTCCTTCGTCGCAACACTGGAGTATTTTGAAAAATTACCTAATTTTACCGTCTCTACCGGAATCACATCCGATTTAACAGAAGGCTTTAGTTCTTCTAATTCTTTTTCAATAAACGAACAATCGAGTGCCTGAATGACTTCCTTCTTTTCATTGACAAGCCCATTGACTCGAAGCTCCTTTAACAAATCGCTTTCATGAAATAATAAATCCTTTTTTTCTATAATTGGATCATTGATATTATAATAAAAGATACCAGCCGGCAACACATTTTGCTCTGGATAATCCTTCCTTATCCGTTCTAGCATAGTTCCCATATAGACTACCAACTGAAGCTCTAGTCCATAGTAAAGGTCAACTATATTAAACGTTTTCTTTCCAGATTTATAATCCACCACCTTAACATAAATATCATCATCCTTCCGACACAGATCCACGCGGTCAATCCTTCCAGTTAACCGCATTTCACTACTCTCTCCTAGTGGTATTCTCACACTTTCCAAATCATCCATATAGGAAAACTTAAGTTCATAACCACTTGGCTGAAATTCACCTTGTGAAAGCTGCATGGTAAGCGCCCAAAGTGTTCGCTTTAAAATCCGGCTGATTCGCTCAATCATATACTCATTTCGCTTGGAGCTGTGAAAAATTGTATTTCCATACTCCATCGTTACCTCACGCACACATTCTTCTCCTAGCATCTCTCGCTCTTCCAATGAAATTGTCTGCCAGGTAAGTTTCTTCTCTTCGAGCCTTTTTGAAAATAACTCTAAGGCAGCATGAAAAATATTACCCATATCAGGAATATTTAATTTAAACTCTTGTCTCTCTTTTAAACGTAATCCATATGACAAAAAATGCGCGCAGGCGCAAGAGGCAAATTGCTCAAGTCTGGTTACACTTCCCACCAAATTATCTCCATATAATGCCTTTGCAACCGCCTCACTTATTTTACCCTCCGTATGCTCTCCATAAACATCTGTAATATATTGAATAAAATCATCTGTCGATTTTTTCTGTTCAAAGTACCAGCTATAAATTATTTTCCAATCCATTTCTGCCGTTTGAACACATTCAAACTCACGAATTCCTTCTAGTAGACAATCTCTTCCCGCATCTTCATCCATATTATATTTTATTTTATCCCAGTCATTTTTTTCTTCCTCCATTTTTATTTCTGGAAATATTTGTTTTATCTTTCCAATCAGATACGATGCTTTTACTGCCTTTCCAGAAAAATCCGTTTTGCAAAAAGTAAGAAATGCTTTATCACTAGGTTTTGTCAAATTAAGATATAAATAAAAACGCTCGGTATATATTTTTTCTCGTTTTGTTGGTGCTAGCTCTACTTTTTTTTGTTTGAGTAACTCCCGTTCCATATCAGACAAAATCCCGCCCCCTTGTACGGCTTTTGGTACCACACCATCGTTTACGCCAATAAAAAACAATACTTTAATATCTTTTAGACGTGTTCTCTCAATGTCTCCTACTACTATCTGATCAATCCCTGTTGGAATGACACCAACCTTGGCTTTCGAAATTCCTGCATTTAAAATATCCTGAAATTCCAAAAGTGTCACTTCCTCATCACCCAAAAGTTCCATCATCCGCTCAAAAATCTCCATTATCATGCCATAGACCTGACCATATTCTTTTGCAAGCAAAAGCTGACCCTTTTTAGTAAAATCATCCTCCATGCTGCTTAGTCTTTCAAACGTAGCAAGCGAAATCAGCGTATCGTAGAGTCCTTCCACATATGCACCTACCATGTGCTTCTTATTTCCAAAAAGAGGTTCTAACTGACCAATTGATTCAACCACACGCTCACGAATCTCATTGAGTACGAAAAGCTCTGCATCGTCCATTCCATTCATACACTTTGTAAATGGATTTTTCCATTTTTTCTTCCCACGAATTCCAAATGCAAGACAGTAATTTTCCAGGCGATCCACTTCTTCCGCTTCAAATGGAACCATACCACAACGAAGATAATGAAACATACTTTCATAATCCATCTGCTTTCTTAATAGTTCTAGTAAACTATTGATTAGAACAACAAATGGGTTTTTTGCTATTTCCCGCTTCTCATCCATAAAAAAAGATATATTTGCTGCTAAAAACTCTTGTTCAATGATTCTTCCATAACTTTGTATGTCACCAGAAACAACTGCAAAATCACGATAGCGATACCCTTTTCGTAACATTTCCTTTACCTGACGTACGACAAAACGCACTTCATCCTTGGGAGTTTTTAACTCTCTTATCCATATACTTTCCTGCGTTTCCAAATAAGCTTCAAACGGATAGCGAAATAGATTTTTTTCTAACGCAACGAGTGGGCTGTTTTCACCAAATCTCCATAGACTTCCATTTTTACTTCTAGGAAAAATAGGATCTAACACATCAATTTTGTTATCAAATGCTATTTTTTCTAATTTTTTTATCGTCTTCTTGCTCAATTGAAATAGCAAAAACTCTTCTCCCTCTCTCCTTAACTCTTCTCTTTCATCAATCGTAACTGTCACGTACACCTTTTTTGCCCGAAGAAATAAGCGCGACAAAACCTTATATTGCGATGGAGTAAACCCTGTAAATCCATCCAGACAAATCACGCTATTTTCAATCACGTTTGAATATTGTAGTGCATCATATAGTACATCCATGATTTCTTCCGCAGTAATATATTTATTTTGAAGGAACTCACGAAACCCTTTATAAATTACAAGTAGATCCCTTAATTTTGCCCGAAGCAGCGGTTTATGTTCTGCTAGCTCAATCATATCAGCAAGCTTATCTGTGCCAATGTTATACTGATACAGCTCAGATAACATAGATTTCACCTCATCAACAAAACCAGGTTTTCGAATGTTTGACTTAAAATAGGAAAGTGAATCGGTCAATTCTTCCAGCACTCTTCGAAATACCATATTCTTTCCCGTATCTTCTAACACACTGACATCCTTCATTCCCATCTCTTCCATAATGCGATACGCAAGTCGCATAAAACTTAATACATCAATGTTCATAATTCCGTGATTTTTATGCATCGTAATGAAATCCTTCTGTGTTTCCATAGTAAATTGCTCCGGAACAATGACCAGATAATTCGTATTTGGATTCTCCATCGATTCTTCTATCATCCGATTGAATATATAATGGGACTTGCCTGCTCCAGAACTTCCTAAAATAAGCTGTAATGACATTTCGATCTCCTCTCGCAATAATGGACGCGATAATATTATAAATTTTAAACCTATTGTATCATAAAATATATATTTTTTTAATAAGATATAACAATAATAGCACACGATACTCGTGTCCACAGCAACCATTTTGGAGGTTTCCTTATGTCAAAAACCAAAATTGTTATCCTCTCGCTAAAAGAAATTATATATACCGCCATTTTTATTGGTCTTGGTTTACTTCTTGTTTTATTGCTCATTATTATGTTTCAGCCAAGCAATAAAACAAAAACACCGGATGAACAAGGGAAATCCCTCTATCATCCAGGTGTTTACACCTCCCAAATTACCTTGGGACAAAATTTATTAAATTTAGAACTCGTAGTAGATGCCGATCACATCAATTCGGTATCCTTTGTAAACCTAGGAGAATCCGTAACTACCATGTATCCACTTATGCAGCCTTGTCTATCCGACATTTCTGACCAGCTTTGCTGCGGTAGCGCACTTAGCGATGTAACCCTCTCTTCGGAAAATCAATACACACAAGAACTATTAGTAAAATCAATCGATGAACTGCTACAAAAAGCTTATATCTCGTCTAATTGACGCATCCATGCTGTGACACTTGCATCACTCGGCATTCTTAAGTCTCCTCTTGGAGAAAGTGCAACACTTCCCACCTTTGGACCATCTGGCAGGCAAGAACGCTTAAACTGCTGTGAAAAAAATCGACGGTAAAAGGTACATAGCCATTTGTAGATAACCGCATCCTCATACTGATTGGCAAACGCATATTTTGCCAATCGGTATACCTTTTTCGGTTCATATCCAAATCGCATAATATGATATAAGAAGAAATCGTGAAGTTCATAAGGTCCTACGATGTCTTCTGTTTTTTGTGCAATTTCTCCGTCCTTTGGCGGCAATAATTCCGGACTTACTGGTGTATCCAAGATATCAAAAAGTACATCTTTTAATTCACCCTCTTCCACTGTCTCTGCATAATAGAGTACTAAGTAGCGAACCAATGTTTTCGGTACAGATACATTGACTCCATACATCGACATGTGATCGCCATTATACGTTGCCCACCCAAGTGCCAGCTCTGACATATCGCCTGTTCCAATCACCAATCCATTGTATTTATTCGCCAAATCCATAAGCACCTGTGTACGTTCGCGCGCTTGTCCGTTTTCATACGTAACATCGTGTAAATCGAGTGGTTGCTCAATATCTTGAAAATGAAGTTCAACCGCATCTTTAATCGGAATCTCTTTTAAAGTCGTTCGAAGCTCTCTTGCAAGACTAATTGCATTTTGATACGTTCGATTGCTCGTTCCAAAACAAGGCATGGTAATACTCATGATTTTTTCTCTTGGAATATGAAGCATATCAAATGCACGTACTGTCACTAGCAACGCCAATGTAGAATCAAGTCCACCTGAGATTCCAAGCACTGCACATTCACAATTTGTATGTTCTAAGCGCTTTTTTAATCCCAATGCCTGAATATTTAAAATTTCCTGACATCTTCTATCGCGATCCCTTTTTTGACTTGGTACAAATGGTGTTGTTTCATACGTACGAGTAAGTTCGGTATTGGTCATATTCCAAGTAAATGATACAGTAGTATAGCTATCATCTTCTTGATTCATCTCAAAGGTTGTCATTCTCCTCCGTTCACTGGAAAGTCTGCCTAAATCAATCTCTCCAACAATACTCTCATTTTCAAAACGTTTGGATTCTTTTATCACCGTTCCATTTTCTACAATAAAATTATGCGCAGCAAATACCAAATCCGTCGAAGATTCTCCTTCGCCTGCGTCTGCATAAAGATATGCACAAACCAATCTTCCTGACTGCCCCTTAATCAATTCTCTTCGATAACTATCTTTTCCAGTAATCTCATCACTCGCGGAAAGGTTAGCTATTACCGTAGCACCTGCCAGCGCATGTCTTGTAGACGGTGGCATCGGCACCCATACATCTTCACATAGTTCAAGTGAAAGTACAAAGCCTGGCAAATTGTCACATTGAAATAACAAATCCGTTCCAACTAAAATTCCATTCCACATCTTAGCCCTTTTATTTCCTTTTTGAAAATGCCTTGCTTCATAAAATTCGGAATAATTTGGTATATTTGTTTTTGGTACCATACCTAAAATACAACCATGGTGTAAAACAGCTGCTATATTATACAGTTTATTATCTATCATAACTGGAAGTCCAACTACACAAAGAATGTCCTTGTCTTTCGTTGACTCCTTAATCTCATCTAGTGTTTCATATGCTTCCCGAAGTAACGTATCTTGTAAAAATAAATCACTGCAAGTATATCCTGTGATACAAAGCTCTGGAAACACAATTAATTTTACATTTTGAGCCTCACAGTCTTCAATCATTTTTTTAATTACCGTTCCATTAAACTGACAATCAGCAACTCGAATTTTTGGAGTTGCTGCACAGACCTTTACAAATCCATCTCTCATGCATGCTCCTATCTGCCTTTTGGCACACTTTTGTTTTTCTTTAAAAAAGGCAGCTTAAAAAGCTGCCTTTGTCTTTCGCAATTGTCCCAAAATGCCGGTTCTTGAATTTTGACGCCTAGCCAAAGCTAGGTGGGTTACCGCACATAGCCTTCTGCCTTCCCCTGCATAATGGAGGCCTGACATCCAGCTAAAAATATAAGTGTCCCATAAACGTAAATGTAGGTTCAAAATATCAAGATGATCGCACATTTCAGGATGTTTTATTAAAATTAGTATATCACCTTTTTCGAAAATTATCAACCCAGATTATGTATTAGCGGATTGGTAATTCACTTCCTTGTATCTGAACCCTCAGCATTCTTTCATAAACTTGTTCAATCTTTGCTGCAAATTGGGCAGTTGAATACTTTGCGACCTTACGTGCCGCATTGTTGCAATAATCGATATCTTGTGTTGAAAAAAGCACTTGATCCAGTCCCTCCATACACTCCCATGCACTCTCAAACGTATACCCATTGTATCCTTCTTCCAAAATTCCATCAAGACAAGGATCTTTTTTTGCAACTACTGGCAGCGATGATGCCATCGCCTCTATAAATGTAAGTCCTTGTGTTTCGCTCTTAGAAGCACTCACAAACACATCTCCCATCTGGTAAAATATTCCAATTTTATCCCAGGCTTGCGACCCAGTAAAGAGGATGCGGTCCCGAAAAGGAAAAGTTTTTGCTAGCTTCATCAAACGTTCTAGGTCCGGTCCATCTCCAACAATCATAAATTTCACATTTTCATGCCGCTTCATATATTCTGGCATAACTCGCAAAATTTCCTCAATATTTTTTTCAGATGAAACACGTCCCAAAGATAAAATCAACTTTTCATCATCTTCTACTCCATAGCTTAACCGAAGTCTTCTGATTTCATTACAATCATAGTAATTTTGTTTAAATTTATTTAAATCAATCCCCGTTGGAATGACTTCAATTGCCTTAACCACTAAATAACTTTCCAATAATTTTTTAACTTTTACCGTTGGTACAACCACAGTCTCTGCTGTATTACATGATATCTTTGAAAACATCCGCATAAAAGCCTTTGCTTTTTGTTCCACTGCTTCAATATGCATTCGATTAATATAATGCGTATAATCTTCATAGATAGTATGATAGGTATGAACAATTGGCAATCGCAACTCTTTTGCCATAATTCTTCCAAATATGCCAAGTGAAAATTCAGTATGCGTATGAATCACATCCAGATCTAACTTTTTTATAATATGAGCTAGTTTCGGAGAATAAAACATACCAACCCTTCTCTCTGTGATAAAAATACAAGGAAGACTTGGCACACGAAATACATTATGTTCAAATTCAGGTGTTCCTGGCGATGTAGTCGTAAATACATACACCTGAAGTCCCATTTTTTCTAATTCCGTCTTTAACATAAATACAGAAGTGGCTACTCCATTAATTTCCGGATAATAAGTCTCCGTAAACAAACCAACATTCATACATTTACCCCTCACAAATTTCTTTCGATTACGAAGATACACTCGCTACGACTGCTTCCGATTCTGTGCCAAATACTGTTTTCCCATAATCTGGGAATAAATCAATCGTAAACACACCAGGCATTACTTTCTTTTTGCAGGTATTTCGTAACAAAATCTTACAATTATCTTTGTCTTCCACCTTTGTACAATTGGTACAATCTGGTATAACACGATAAATCAAAGATCCTAATGGAAGAGGAAGCCGAATAATACGCCCATTTTTTTCAAGAGCTTGATATTCTTCTCCTATTTCTAATAATTCCTTTATTTCCTTTAGTGTGTATTTCTTATTTTCCATAATTTTTCATTTCCTCTTTCCACTCTTTCCCCTTATTATAAATATACCCCCCATAATAATCTTTATCCAAAATCAGTGTACCATATTTTGTACAAATTGTGAACATAATCCTTCTTATTGTTCACAGAAAGTTTAGAGTAACAACAAACTTTCTTCATATCTTTTATATATACTATATTTAAGCAAACAGATAGTGCTAATAAATATTTTTTTCATAAACAGCCCGGTAAAGATGTTACCCTTTACTGGGCTTCTCCTCGTTTATGAACTTTTTTTTATTTTTCTGTTTTACAAGTCATCAATAAAATAGACAAGTATTACATATTATAGTAAACTAAGTATAAAAACACGTACAGGAATGGAGTATATTATGCGTTATCCCAAACAGCAAAGTCGAAACTGGCGACGTCTGGACAATACAGCAAAAATTTTTCCTGTTATCTCCAGTGAAAATCTAACCAATGTATTCCGAGTTTCGGCCACTTTAAAGCAAAAAATAAAAGAAGATATCTTGCAGCAAGCACTTACTGAAGTACTTCCATGGTTTGAAGGAATCAATGTACGCTTGCGTCGAGGTATTTTTTGGTACTACTTTGAAACGAAAAAGAAGGTTCCTTGTGTTGAAAAAGAAGCCACCTACCCTTGTAAATACTTAGATCCAAAAGCTCCAGGACATTTCCTTTTTCGAGTTTCTTACTATGAAAATCGTATTAATCTCGAAGTTTTTCATGCGATAACCGACGGGATGGGAGCAATCAATTTTCTAAAAGAACTTACCTACATGTACCTTCGCATTATAAAAGGGAATACCCATTTAATTCCTAGTAGTGATTGTATTTTAGGCGTCGAAGATAGTTATATTAAAAATTACAAAAAACGTCCAACAACTATCTATCCCGTTAAAAAGGCATTTCACTTAAGTGGCGATACCCTTTATCTTGATGCCATTAACATCATTCACGGCTATGTTGATTTGCCCGCTTTGAAAAAAAAATGTAAGGAATCCTCTGTTAGCATAACCAAATATGTGATTTCTTTACTCCTGTACTGCATTTATGAAGAATATACGAACGGACAAGGAGATAAGCGACCCATTGTAATTAATCTTCCTGTGAATTTGCGCTCTTTTTTTGATTCTACCACTACTTCAAATTTTTTTGCTGTTACTTCTGTAAAATTTTTATTTAGCGGAGAAGATCATACGTTTCAGGAAGTACTTTCTTTTGTCAGCAAACAAATGGATGAGATGATAACCAAAGAATGGATGGAAAAAATTATTTCTTATAATGTTTCAAATGAGAAAAGATGGTACATCCGTATGGCTCCACTTCCTATAAAATGGCTCATTCTTCAATTCGTGTTTCGCCGTTCCAGTCGTTCTTGTACCACTACGCTATCCAATTTAGGACCAATCTGTGTTGCCAAAGAATTTGAATCAGAGATTGAAAACTTTCACTTTGTAATTGGTGTATCCAAACGACAAAACATGAAATGTGGTATTTGTTCTTACCAAAATAAATTAATTGTGACATTTTCCTCTGTGCTAAAGGATACTTATTTACAAAAAGCATTTTTCCGCACACTCACAAAACAAGGAATTCCTGTTACAATAGAAAGCAATGGTATTTCTCATGAAACTATGTAAAAGATGCAACCTCTATGTAAAAGATCAAAGTGATTTATGCCCACTTTGCGGTGAACTCTTACTTGATGATACCCCTGATGCATCGGTTGAAATGCAGTCGTTTTCCATGTATCCCCCAATTGAATTTAATCTAGGTGCATTTCATATCATTCGTAGAATTTTTATGTTTCTTTCCTTTCTCACAGGGATTGTATTGTTTGTCATAAATTATGCTACTTATGATGTTGCTCCTGTACTTTGGTCTCTTATATCGGCAGCAGCTATCATTTATGCCATGTTAACGGTATACTATTCTATCTTGAGGAATTCAAACCTTGCTTCCAAGATATTAGTACAAACCATCGGTGCCAGCGTATTGTGTATCATTATTGATAATGTTATCGGTTACAAAGGATGGTCCATTAATTTTGTCATTCCAGCACTTATCCTTGTATCCAATCTGGTCGTTATCGTACTTATGATTGTTAATCCGATGAAACGACAAACCTACTTTATGTATCAATTAACCATCACCATCTTTTCCATCCTTTCTTTTGCCCTTTGTTTTACCCCAATCATAACAAAAAAGGGATTTGCCATTGTTGCAGGGATCACCTGTATTTTAAGTTTGATAGGTTCCATCCTTTTTGGAGATAAAGGCTTGAAAAATGAATTAATTCGAAGATTTCACATGTAGCCTCTCCCCAATGCATCCATTGTTTACAAAAATAGCGAGACACAAGGAGAAGTCAATATGAATATAAATATGAATATGAAAAAGCCAAGTATTAAAGGAAATTTAATGCGTGAATTAATTGCAGAAATTACATCCACCCATCATTTGGGAGAATCCATTCAAACTGGAAAATTTCGAAAAAATCCAAAAGAGCCCCCTTTTCTCTATAAATCTAAGTATCACTGTGAAAAAATAAACCTGGAAAATTTTTCGCTGGAATACCTAAAAAAATCAAAAACAAACAGTGAATCTTGCATTTTGCAGCTCCACGGTGGAGGTTATATCGGTCCTATGAAAAATGCGTATCGCCGTTTCTCCATGTACTATTTAGAACAGTGCAACCAGAGCGATGTGGTAACCATCGATTATCGCGTTGCACCAAAAGATCCCTATCCGGCAGCACTAGAAGATGCCTTTGCTTCTTATCTTTTTATAATACAAGACAAAGGCTATGCTCCTAATAATCTAATTATCGCGGGGGACTCTGCCGGCGGCGGGCTCGCTCTAGCACTCGCTATGTATCTTCGCGATCACGGCTATCCAACGCCTGCCGGTCTAATTCTAATGTCACCATGGGCAGACCTTACTAATAGCGGCCAAAGCTATATAGATAACTATGACCGTGACCCCCTCTTTGGTAACTCCACAAATAATATGCTTTTTGACTCTTCCTACATCGGAGATAATGATCCAAAAGACCCATATATTTCTCCTATATTTGGTGACTTCTCATACCTGCCTCCTATGCTCATCCAAGTAGGAACACACGAAGTCTTGCTTAGTGATTCTAAGACCATTGCCACAAAGGCAAAAGAAGAAGGTCTAAACGTACGCCTTTCCATCTATGAAGGAATGTTCCACGTATTCCAAATGTCTGGAGATCTATTGCTAGAGAGCCGTAATGCATGGAATGAAGTTGGCAGTTTCTATCATGCAATTCATTAAATCACTAAAAATGATACTTGTTCTTGAACTTGCAGACGGATTACTCTATAATGTTTTTATGAGTATATATACCTAAGAAAAGGAGACCATAGTGCCCTATGAAACCGAAAAAGAACCATATAAGACCGAAAAAGAACCATATAAAACAAGATTTTAAAGATTTTAAAGATTTAAGTATTTCAAAAAAACTGCAACATTCTTTCATTTTTCCAATTGGTAGTTTTTTAATTGCTGTTATTTTTTCCATTGCAGCAATTGCTTTTATTGGAAATAATTTTGATCGTTTTTATTCTACTTCTTACAAAGTAGTAACTACGCAGTGGCAAATGCAAAAAAATATTGAAGAAGCTTCCATTAATACCTTGCTCTCATGTACAACTTCTGACACTGCTTTAACACAAAAATATGTCGATACTGCAAAGGCAGAGATTGAATCGTTACGTTCGAATTTTGAAACACTCAAAATGGTTTATAAGCAAAATCCAGAATCACTGAATGATTTTCAAAAAGCACTCGATAACAACGAACAGTTTGAAAAGCTTATGTATACAAGTGCCTCGGCAAATAATAATCTTGCCGCCTTGCAAATCTATGAAACCTATTATGCGCCAAGTGTGAAAACGGTAAAAGAACTCTTGGTTCAAATCGGTCAAGATATGGAAGTAGGCGCAGCCAGCGATTACACTCGTTCCAACATTGTCCGTTTTATTGTAATATTTATATGTACGGTACTGGCATTGTTTAGTATCTGGATTTCCATTCGCAGCATAAAACGCTTAGTAACATCCTTTAAAAATCCGATTCAAGAAGTTGAAAGTGCCGCAAAGAAAATGTCAGAAGGAGCTCTCCATGTTGATATTACATATACATCAAAAGATGAGCTTGGCAGTCTAGCAACAAGCATGCAACTAACGACAAAGGGTATTTCTGAAATTATAGATGACATTGGTGCCTGCTTGCAGACGATGGCAAATAGCAATTTCAACTTTCAAAGCAGTTGTACCGAAAACTATATTGGTGATTATGCTCCTATTTTACTCTCCATGGAAAATATTGCCACTCAGTTAAGCAGTACAATTATTGAAATCAAAGAAGCTGCCTCTCAAGTTGCGGGTGGTGCTGAGAACCTTGCAGAAGCTGCCCAAAGTCTCGCAGAAGGCGCAACCGATCAAGCTGGTGCCATTGAAGAATTAAGTGCTACCGTAGATGAAGTTACATTACAAGTAGAAGAAACTGCAAAATCTTCTAAAATGGTAGATCAAATGGCAGAAGATGTCACCAAAGAAGCACAAAATAGTACCGATCAGATGCAGAACATGACCAATGCCATGACACGTATCACTGAAACTTCTTCACAAATTGCAGTAATCACGCAAAGTATCGAAAATATTGCTTCCCAAACCAATTTACTCTCCTTAAATGCAGCAATTGAAGCAGCAAGAGCTGGAGAGGCTGGAAAAGGCTTTGCTGTTGTTGCTGATGAAATCCGCGAACTTGCAAACCAAAGTGCTACCGCCGCAATGAACACCCGTGAACTCATTCAGTCTACCGTATCGGAAATTCAAAGCGGTAACGAGATTGTAGACTCTACTTCCACATCACTTGCTCAAGTAGTCGCATCGATTCAAAACATGCGTACTATCATTCAAGAAACAACGGCTTTATCCATACAACAAGCAAAATCAATGGAAAAAATTGATGGTGGTATTGAGCAAATTTCCGCAGTGATTCAAAATACATCTGCAACTGCAGAAGAAAGTTCTGCTACCAGTCAGGAACTTACTGCACAGGCCGAGTCACTCAATGGCCTCGTTGGACAATTTATAACAAAATAACAACTTATAATGGGCGGTTACAAAAATCAAAGTGGCATATTTGATTTTTAACCGCCCTATTTATTGATAGAATCATTATATCATAATCCTCGATTTTCTTTACAATAAAAAAGCCTTTCCACCAATTTCATTCAATTGGTGGAAAGGCTTTTTATAGTTTAACTATGCTACACAAACATTAGTTGCTTTTAATTTTCTAGAGTCTTTAGGATCTTGTTCTGTATCAAAAGTTACTTTTTGACCTTCTTCTAAGCTCTTAAATCCGTTAGAAACGATTGCTGAAAAATGTACAAATACATCTTCTCCACCATTATCGTTTGTGATAAATCCAAATCCTTTTTGTGCGTTAAACCATTTCACTGTACCGTAATTCATATGCAGTACCTCCTTATTTTTAGCATCAAGATAAAAAAAGCTGACGAAGAATATCAAATCCGAAAAAAATGACTTGAGTTTCTTGTCAGCTTTAAAATTCATATTGATTATATTTGTATGATAGCATATCTTTTTTCTTATGTCAACCCAAAAAGCAAACTTTTTTCTAAATCCTTTTCCATCCTTTTCCAATGCTAACTTCAAAAATCCACGTTAACTCTAGAATAATTGGCTAGTCTATCGTTTTAGCGATACTCTATTTTATTTTTACCTTTATCTTTTTATATACTCCATTTTGAGCATATGCATAGATATAACAAGTTCCTTTTGATATGGCTTTTATATTGCCATTTCTGCTTACTCTTGCAATGGCCTTATTTGATGATTCATACCGGATTTCTACCGTATGTTTTTTCATCTTTTTACCTTTTGATAATACCACCTGACCGGTCACTATCTTTGATTTTCCCACTGCTAATTTTATTACTGAAGTATCTACTGTTACCTTTGCTGGATTGTCATATGCTTTACTTGTCGTACTCGAATGAATGACCTTAGATATTGCAATTATAACTTTCTTTCCATTTATTACTTTATAGGCCTTAACCCTATATTTATAATAAGTAGCTTTGTTCAGGTTCTTGTTTTTATAGCTTGTTATCTTTCCTGATACATCTGCGAGTTTGACCAGCTTATTATCTCTACCACATGGTGCACCATAGATTATATATCCATCCGCTCCTGATACCTTTTTATAGTTCAGTTTTTGTGAGGTCTTTGCCGCTGTTGCTGACAGCCTCAGATGATAGAAGTCATTCACTACGGTTACGATATTCTCACTTCCATCGACATCAGCATCCTTATATGTTAATACATAGGTAGAAAATCGGTCTGTCTGAAAGGTAAAAAGATGTGTAATCGAATCATATGTTCCTTCAAGAGTAGTTGCCGTTCCTTCATGGATTCGAATAACCTGATAAATTCTGTCCTTCTCTCCATGCGTGCTACGGATTTCTTCTGGTATTTCAACACTAATACTAATCCTATCCGTAGTCTCTGTTATTTTAGTCTCTGTTCCATTTCCAATCTGCTTATAGAGAGATAAATCAATATATAAGACGGATGTATCTTTGGTAAGCTTCTTTTCAATCAGCTTTTTATCATCTGCATTTACAGAGTCACTGATATCCGTGATCTTCAAGATAACGTTTGCAGTTTCTCCTGTCGCTATTTTCTTAAGTTCCTCTTTTGTGAATACGGTATTTTTCAAATTCTCTGTTATATCATTTAGTTTTGTAGCAGGTGCACTGTTATCTTGTTGCTGATTCTTAATAATTACCTCATTGTTTTTTTTGTTATCGGCATTTCCAGCATTACCATTAAAGGATGGAACCGGTGCAGGCAAATTCACTTTCAGACTTATCGCTTCTGTTAATTGCCCGCTATGAAAAGCCAATTGGGCATCTATCACTCCGGCATCATTTATCGCTCTCAATCCAGTAAATGTGACTACGCCTGCACTTGCAGTTTCACTTGTCGTACCGCTAAGTGTCCATAAACCTGTATCCCGTTTAGAGACGATAATTACTGTAGTGTTATCATTGGTACATATATTACCATAGATATCCTTTATTGTTACCATTGGCTGCTGCGCAAACTGTCCACTGTTCACTGTAGGGGCTATGATATCCCGTGTCACTTCTATGCGTGCTGCAGTTAATGGAAGTGGTGTAATTACAAGACTATTGGTTACAAGTGTATCCACACCTACAATAGAAAATCTAATAGTCTGCGAAGCTGCCTTATTGAGTTGCAAATTGACTGTCCCAACACCATTTACGAAAGAAACCGTACTATCTGTTGAACCATCTGCTTCTAAAGTCGTTCCTCCAAAACTGCCATAGCTCCCATCCGTTGCCTTCTGATATCCGATTACCGTTACTGTCTTATTTCCTGTAAAGCTTGTATCTGTTCCTCCCAGTGTGTCTATGACTGTGATGATAATCTGATTATTATCACCAGCTATAGGTGTCAACGTACTCGCTGCTGCATGAGGTGGTGTTACTGGATCCGTTGCGTCCGATGTCCATTGTGCATAGAGTGTTACATCACTCGTTCCCATAGTAAAGGTATCCTCTGCTGCATAGCTTGTTCCACTTCCATCCGTTGCCGTATTCCACCCGGCAAAGCTTGCATGTGTTTTTACCAAACTTCCCGTATTCCCTAAGACCGTCACGGAGTCACCGTTATAGTATGCACTACCATCCACTGGCACACTGCCACCAGTTGACCCATTCCCATGATAGGTTACGCCATATGTTGTATCTGACGTCCATTGTGCATAGAGTGTTACCGCACTCGTTCCCATGGCAAAAGTATCCTCTGCTGCATAGCTTGTTCCACTTCCATCCGTTGCCGTATTCCACCCGGCAAAGCTTGCATGTGTTTTTACCAAACTTCCGGTATTCCCTAACACCGTCACGGTAGCACCGTTATAGTATGTACTACCATCCACTGGCACACTGCCAGCAGTTGCTCCATTTGCATGATAGGTTACGCCATACGTTGCGTCCGACGTCCATTGTGCATAGAGTGTTACCGCACTCGTTCCCATGGCAAAGGTATCCTCTGCTGCATAGCTTGTTCCACTTCCATCCGTTTCCGTATTCCACCCGGCAAAGCTTGCATGTGTTTTTACCAAACTTCCCGTATTCCCTAAGACCGTCACGGAGTCACCGTTATAGTATGCACTACCATCCACTGGCACACTGCCACCAGTTGACCCATTCCCATGATAGGTTACGCCATATGTTGTATCTGACGTCCATTGTGCATAGAGTGTTACCGCACTCGTTCCCATGGCAAAGGTATCCTCTGCTGCATAGCTTGTTCCACTTCCATCCGTTTCCGTATTCCACCCGGCAAAGCTTGCATGTGTTTTTACCAAACTTCCGGTATTCCCTAACACCGTCACGGTAGCACCGTTATAGTATGTACTACCATCCACTGGCACACTGCCAGCGGTTGACCCATTCCCATTATAGGTTATATTATACGTCGTATCCGATGTCCATTGTGCATAGAGTGTTACCGCACTCGTTCCCATAGTAAAGGTATCCTCTGCTGCATAGCTTGTTCCACTTCCATCCGTTGCCGTATTCCACCCGGCAAAGCTTGCATGTGTTTTTACCAAACTTCCCGTATTCCCTAAGACAGTCACGGAGTCACCGTCATAGTATGCACTACCATCCACTGGCACACTGCCACCGGTTGACCCATTCCCATGATAGGTTATATTATACGTCGTATCTGACGTCCATTGTGCATAGAGTGTTACCGCACTCGTTCCCATGGCAAAAGTATCCTCTGCTGCATAGCTTGTTCCACTTCCATCCGTTTCCGTATTCCACCCGGCAAAGCTTGCATGTGTTTTTACCAAACTTCCCGTATTCCC
>JBGUEO010000024.1:0-75137 GCA_041821315.1 Velocimicrobium sp.
CTTTTAATTTGATTTAAAATACGAGAATTGGATGCGTGTAAAATTACGAATAACAATAATGCAAATAAAATAAAGTAAACGAAAATACCACAAAGAATATAGGATAGAATAATGCTAGGACCAGTTGCTTTTATTGCTACTGCGGAACCAAGAAAGAAAGAACCCCCAATTACGGTTCCTAAAGCCATCATAGTTAAGTAACCAGCGGTTAATCCATTATTTGTTTTTTTCATAGAAGACCTCGTCATATCGTTTTAGATAGTATGTGGAATTTCAAAAAAGCTATACATAAAGGTTTATATCAGAAAAAAGTTTAAGTTAGAAAAAGTACATGAAAAGAGAACTTTAACATCACGTAAAAAAGATAAAAATATGAAATATTGACATAAAAGAATAAAAACTATATAATATGTGTAAATACTTTTGATTGAGGTCTATTTAAAAAGTTAAAATTGATATTCGTGAATATTTATGGAATAAATATATGGAGGTAAGCTATGAAAAAAGTTCTTATCGTTGATGATGCAGCCTTTATGCGATTAGCAATAAAAACGATACTAAGTAAAGATGGTTCCATTGAATTTTTAGAGGCAAGTAATGGGATAGAAGCAGTTCAAATGTATAAAGAATATAAGCCTGAGGTTGTTACAATGGACATAACAATGCCAGATATGACAGGCATTGAAGCATTAAAACTAATTATGGAAATCGATTCTAAAGCAAAAGTTGTTATGATATCTGCGATGGGACAAGAGTCCTTGGTGAAAGAGGCCATTGTGTATGGAGCAAAAACTTTTATTGTGAAGCCCTTTAAAGAAGATTACGTGATAAGTACGATTCATAAACTTCTAGTGATTTAGATAGCAGATGACAGGAGGTAGTTAGATGTCAGATCAATTTACGAATGAACCAATGCTTGATATGTTTATATTTGAAACGTCTCAATTGATTGAACAATTGGAACAGTCCATTTTAAACAGTGAAAAAGAGAGCGCTTTTACAGCAGAAGCAATAAATGAAATTTTTCGTATCATGCATACGATAAAGGGTTCCGCTGCTATGATGATGTTTCAAAATATTACTACGCTCGCACATACAATGGAGGATGTGTTTTATTTTCTTCGGGAAGAAAAACCCCAACAGGTTGATTGTAGCACTTTGTCTGATTTTGTATTAGAGGGTGTTGACTTTATTAAAGTTGAGTTAGAAAAAATAAAAAATAGTGATTCACTTGATGGGGATGCATCTGTGTTAATTGACGAGTTGACGTTATTTTTATCTGATTTGAAACAAGAAAATAATGTGTTAGAAGCAAAAGAAACGGTTCAAAAGAAAGAGAAGACGCCTCAGCAATATTACATTAGTCAAGATAAAAGTTCAGCAACGGAATATGAATACTGCTATCGAGCCGTTATCTTTTTTGATGAAGGATGCGAAATGGAAAATATTCGTGCATACACGATCATTCATAATTTGAGTGACATCACAGAAGAATTTTATCATTTTCCAGAGGATATCATTGATGATGATGGTAGTGTGGAGTCAATTCAAAAAGAAGGATTTATTATTTATTTAAAAGCTAATATAAACTATGAACAGATGAATCAGTTTTTTGAACAGACTATTTTTTTGAAATCAATCGAGCTTACAGAGATTGATATGGATGAATATAAGACAGATAAAAAAAATATACAATTAATTGCAAAAGAAAATATAGTTATAAAACCTGTGATATCAAATGAAAGAGCAGATAAACACATATTGAAAGGGATGGAAAAAGAATCCCATCCATCGATTCAGAGTATAATCAGTGTGAATGTTATTAAATTAGATAAACTGATGGATTTGGTTGGTGAGATGGTAATAGCAGAGGCGATGGTTACACAAAATCCCGATTTAGTAGATTTAGAGTTAGATAACTTCCAAAAAGCAGCACAGCAGCTTAATAAAATTACCAGTGAATTGCAAGATACCGTTATGTCCATTCGAATGGTTCCCCTTGCACCTACTTTTCAAAAGATGCATCGAATTGTTCGTGATATGTGTAAGCAACTAGACAAAGAAGTTCAGCTTAAAATTGTTGGAGAAGAAACGGAAGTTGATAAAAATATAATTGAACACATTTCAGATCCTTTGATGCATTTAGTAAGAAATTCCATTGACCATGGAATAGAAGCAGCCAAGGAACGTCTAGAAAAGGGAAAAGGAATACAAGGTACTCTCACCTTGGAGGCAAAGAATTCGGGTAGTGATGTTTTAATTATTGTTCGTGATGATGGTAAAGGCTTAGATAAAGAAAAAATTTTAAATAAAGCAAAAGAAAATAGTTTATTATATAAAAAGCCAGAAGATATGAGTGATAAAGAAATTTTTAATCTCATTTTGCTACCGGGCTTTTCAACAAAAGATAACGTTTCTGAATTTTCAGGACGTGGAGTTGGTATGGATGTGGTTATGAAAAATATTGAAACAATAGGAGGGATGTTATCGGTTGATAGTATACCAAATAAAGGGACAACGATTACGTTAACGATACCATTAACGTTAGCAATCATAGACGGAATGAATGTAAAAATAGGAAATTCTTGTTATACAATACCAATTATTTCCATAAAAGAATCGCTCCGACCTCATAAAGAAGATATTATAACAGATCCAGAGGGTAATGAAATGATTATGATTCGAGGAGAATGTTATCCAATATTAAGATTGCATGAAAAATATCATGTAAAAACAAATATTACAGAGTTTACAGAAGGTATCATAATAATTGTAGAACAAGAGAATCGATGTGTCTGCATTTTTGCAGATGAACTTTTAGGGCAACAGCAAGTAGTTGTTAAAACCCTACCTACTTACATACAAAAAATGAAAAAAATTCAGGGATTAGCAGGCTGCACCTTGCTAGGAGACGGAAGCATTAGTTTGATTCTTGATGTTGCAGAGTTAATTGATTTATAACGAGGAAGATGAGGTGATGTATCATGAAGAATCAATTGGGTTGCGAAACGATTGAGCTTGCTGAAGCAACCTTGTCATGCATAGGTGATGGTGTTATTTCGACCGACTTAAATGGTAAAATTGTATATTGTAATCAAAAAGCAGAACATATCGTAGAACAGACTGGCGAAATGATGATAGGAAAGCATTTCGATGAAGTAGTTCAATTATATTATAGCGATGAAAGTATTTCATTAACAGCACCAATCAAAAGTGTGATTGAGAACAATGAGATATGCGGGTTAGAAAGTAATTCGTTCCTTGTCACTAAGACAAAGAAAAAGAAATTTTTATCCGCCACATTTTCTCCAATCAAAGCAAAAACTGCAAAAACAATTGGTGTTGTAGTGATTCTTCGTGATATTACAAGAATTAAAACGCTGGAGTTTGAAAATTTAAATGAAAAAAATAATTTACAACTTATGTTTGATTCAGCACCAGTCGGAATGTTGATATTTGATGAAAACGCTCTGATTACACAGATAAATGATACGTCGTTACGATTTATTCATAAAGAACGAGAGGAAGTGTTAAACAAACACTTTGGAGACAGTTTTAATTGCAAAGAAAGTAAAAGCAATGTATTAGGATGTGGGTATGGGGAGCGATGTGAGCATTGTGGTTTATTTAATAGCATATTAGAATCCCTGGAAACTGGACATATGTTTACAAATATTGAATTGAATGAAATATTTATAATTGACAGCGTGGAAGCAGACTATTGTTTTAAAGCCAGTGTTTCACCAATTGAGCGGATGGGAAATCGAAATTGTATTGTAACACTTACGGACATAACAGAAAGCAAAATGATAGAGAAGACAATTATAGAGTCTAGGGATTTATGCATTAATATTTTAAATCAGCTCCCTTCGCTTGCTTGGATGAGCGATAAAAAATTGGAATGCAATTATGTGAATAATGTATGGAGTAGTTTCATTGGTTTAAAACAAGAAGAAAATCTTCGAACGGTTTGGTATAATAGCATCCATCCAGAAGATTTAGAGCATTATGAAACGATGCGAAAGCAAGCAATCTCAAATCAAAAAAGTTTTCAATGTGAAGTACGAGTGCGTCGATATGATGGTGAATATCGATGGTGTCTTGCAATTGATACCCCATATTATGATTTAAAAGACAATTTTTTTGGATATATAGGCTCGGTGTATGACATTACAGAACGTAAGGAAGCCGAAGAAGTATTAGCGCGTTATCGAAAAATAATAGATAATGCAAGAGATATTATCCTACTTATGGATTTTGATGGATGGATTACGGAAGCAAACAAATCGGCTGTTGATGCATATGGATATTCGAAAGAAGAGCTTTGTAACATGAATATAAAAGCAATTCGAGAGGATTGGGGTCTTACAAGTGATAAGGTGAAAAAAGCCATTGATAAAGGTTCATTTTTTGAAAGTAGGCATTACAGAAGGGATGGAAGCAGTTTTCAAGTTGAAGTAAGTACACAGGCAATTCGTATTGGGGAAAAGAAGATTTTATTTAGTATTGTGCGAGATGTTTCGGAACGTAAGAGGGCAGAATTAGAGATTCAATTAAATCAAGAAAAATACTATTACTTATTTATGAATATGCAGGATGCCTATTCGTACTACAAATTACTTTATGATGTAGAACATAATTTTTATGATCTGGAGTTTGTAGAGGTAAATTGTGCATTTGAAGAAATGTTTGGAATTGTAAAAGAGAATGTATTAGGAAAAAGTTTTATTGAGCTTTTCCCAAATTGTAAAGAATTTCTCGAGCATGTGATTGAAGATTATGCAAGTGGTCTTATATTAGGCGAGCGTGTTATGATTGAGGAGTTTTACTCCGTAAATTACAATAAATGGCTTTCCATCGCGATTTATAGTCCTTATAAAGATGATATTGTAAGTATTGTTACAGATATTACAGAAATGAAACAGTCAGAACTTCGTTTAATTTCTACCAAAGAGACTGCAGAGGCTGCTAATCGTGCGAAAAGCGAGTTTTTGGCAAATATGAGCCATGAAATAAGAACTCCGATTAATGGAATGGTAGGCATGATAGACTTGACACTTATGACGGATTTAAGCTATGAACAGAAAGATAATTTAATAACAGCTAAGGCTTGTGCCAATTCTTTATTAGAAATCATCAATGATATTTTAGATTTTTCTAAAATGGAGGCAGGGAAATTATCCATAGAAAATTTGAATTTTAATTTGAAAGAGTTAGTAGAAGAAATTATTAAAAGTTATTCTCCTCGAGTCGATGGAAAAGGATTGGAATTAAGTTACACATTTAATTCGTCAATACCTGAATTTTTAATTGGAGATTCGAATCGTTTACGCCAAGTTCTAAACAATTTTTTGAGCAATGCGGTTAAATTTACGAATCAAGGAAGCATTGTACTTACGGTAAAGAATATAAAAAAGACGAAAGAGGAAGTTGAACTTATTTTTAGCGTTGCAGATACGGGGATAGGAATTTCTCAAGAGGATATCAATCGTCTATTCCAAAGTTTTAATCAAGTGGAACAAAGCTTTACAAAACAATACGGAGGGACAGGATTAGGGCTGGCAATTTCAAAAAAATTAGTAGAGCTAATGGGTGGCAATATCGGTGTAAAAAGTGAAAAAGGAAAGGGAAGTATATTTTATTTTTCTTTAAAATTTAAAATTGGAAGTAAAGTCCAAAGAAAGGCAAGTCAGATTGCTCAGATATCGAGAGCGAAACGTCAGTTAAATATTATGTTGGCAGAAGACGATCCAATCAATCGTAAGGTTATATCCAAACTATTAATAAAAAGAGGACACACGGTAGATTTGGTGAATAATGGATTGGAGGCTCTTAATTCATACGAAAACGATAAATATGATGTCATCTTAATGGACATTCAAATGCCTGAAATGAATGGAATGGATGCAACAGAAAAGATAAGGGAGAAAGAGGGGATTGGAAGGCATACACCAATTGTTGCTTTATCTGCATATGCTTTAAAAGGAGATAAGGAACGGTTTATTTCAATTGGAATGGATGGATATGTACCGAAACCAATTGATATCAATCAACTTTTTTATACAATTGAAGGTGTAATACAAGGAAAAGATGATTTGTTGATTACTGCAGGGGATAGTTATTATTTTCTAGGAAAAATTGATACAGAGGGTAAACAGAAGAATACAAGTCTAACCATGCCGGATATCAAAAAAATAGTAAGCGAAATATGGGGAAATATGGAGGCGTTAGAGAAGGAAATAGGAAAGGATGATTTAAGTCTAATTGAGGAACTTGCACATCAAATAAAGATAAAATTTAATGAACTTGACTCAATGGAATTAAAGGATATTGCATTTAAAATAGAACTTGCAGCACGAAGAGGAAATTTGGAAGAAGCAACTGTATATATAAAACGAGTAATAAGCGAATTTAAAATACTTCGCAATAAACTTGAGTTTGATAAGGAGGAAGAATAGATGAGAATACTAATTGCAGAAGATGATTTTGCTAGCAGAAAGTTTCTATTCAAATTTTTAGATCGTTACGGAGAATGTGACTTGGTTGTAGATGGTATCGAAGCGTTGGATGCTTTTTTATTATCCATGAGAGAGAAGAAACCGTATGATTTGATTTGTCTTGACATTATGATGCCAAAACTAGATGGGGTTAAAGTACTAAAATCCATACGAGATTTGGAATTGCAGCAAGGAATTTTACCAGGGGATAGGACTAAAGTTATCATGACAACTGCCCTAAGCGAAACACAATATGTTCAGAGTACGTTTGAAATAGGTTGTGATGCATATGCCGCGAAACCAATTGATACGGCAAAGCTAGTGGAAGTGATAGAGAAATTTGGTTTAATCCTCAAAGAAAAATCATAATTCAAAAACTATTTATATTGTATTAATTCGAAGGGAGAGGAAAAATGCTAGAAAAAGAAAAGGGAGATTCGGATTTCCTGGAACAGGAGGAAGATACCCAAAAGGATAGATTCCTTACGTTTCAAATAGGAAATGAAATATATGGCATTGAAATCAAATATGTAACCGAAATAATTGGAATTCAACCAATTACTGAGGTTCCAAAACTTCCGAATTATATCAAAGGAATTATCAACTTACGAGGAAAAATCATACCAGTAATGGATATTCGCTTGCGGTTTAAAAAGGAGTGGGTTTCATATGACGACAGAACGTGTGTTGTTGTGATTGATATCGGAAGTATATCGATAGGATTAATTGTAGACCATGTATCCGAAGTACTTTCCATTTCGAAAGAAGAAATTGCGGTGCCGCCAGATGTGAAAGATGGACAAAACCGATATGTGAAAGGAATTGGAAAGGTCGGAAGTGAAGTAAAACTACTACTTGATCTGGATAAATTATTAAATGATCAAGAAATAGGAAGCTTAGTCAACATAGAATGAAGGAGGCTATAATATGAAATGGTATTCCAATATGAAAATCGGAACGAAGTTAATTGTTGGGTTTGTAATGGTAGCGGTGATAGCAGGAATTGTAGGAGTTGTAGGTATTTATAGTTTAAATCAAATGGATAGCAAGTATAGTAAATTATATAATGACTATGGAGTTCCACTTGGTGATATTGCGAGTGTTGCTCAAAATTATCAGTTGGTTCGAATTAGCGTGCGTGATTTAATTACAGATGAAGATAGTGCACAACGAGAAGTAAATATACAAAATGTTGATAAATATGAAGAACTTATGAATGGGGCATTGGCAGAATTTGAATCTTCACTCCAAACTACGGAAGGAAAAGAGGCCTATAGAAACCTTGAGGCAGCGCTTAGTAAATATACGCCGATTCAAGAAGAGATTATTAAAGATTCAATTGCCGGTGAACAAGAACAAGCGTTGATTACTTTAAAATCAGAGGAAAGTGCTGTTATAGTAGCTGAAATAATGGATCAAATTGATGTTTTGTTTCGGCTAAAGGATGAGAGTGGACAGATTTTGTCAAAACAATATTCGAGTGATTCACAAAGCACCATTACACTTGTAATAGTGATTGTAGTCATAGCGATTATAATTGCTATGATATTAGGTATCTTTATTTCAAAAATTATAAGTAAACCAATTACAAAGCTAGTGAAAATAGCGAATAAAGTGGCAGAAGGGGATCTTAATGTAGAGGTTTTGGATAATACAAAAGATGAAGTTGGAATGCTTGCATTTGCATTTCGTAAAATGACCGATAACTTAAATGAAGTTATGGGAAATATTAATACCGCTGCAGAACAAGTTTCTGCTGGCTCAACGCAGCTTTCTGATTCAAGTATGGCATTGTCTCAAGGTGCGACAGAGCAGGCTAGCTCCATCGAAGAGTTATCAGCGTCCATTGAAGAAATTTCGACGCAGACCAGATTAAATGCGGAGAATGCGAAAGAAGCGAATAAACTAACAGAAGAAGCAAAAATGAGTGCAGTAGAAGGCAATAATCAGATGGGTGAGATGTTAAAGGCAATGGAAGATATCAATGATGCTTCTATAAATATCTCAAAAATCATTAAAGTAATCGATGAGATTGCATTTCAGACAAATATTTTAGCCTTAAATGCAGCAGTGGAAGCGGCAAGAGCAGGCCAGCATGGGAAAGGATTTGCAGTCGTTGCGGAAGAAGTTAGAAACTTAGCGGCACGTTCTGCAAATGCAGCAAAAGAGACGACAGCTATGATCGAAGGTTCTGTTAAGAAGGCAGAAGGAGGGACTAAGATTGCGAATGAAACCGCATCTGCTTTGGATAAAATAGTTGATGGTATTGCAAATGCAGCGAATTTAATTAGTAGTATAGCAGAGGCATCCAATGAACAAGCAACTGGTATAGCGCAAGTCAATCAAGGTATTTTGCAGCTTTCAACCGTTGTTCAAACGAATTCTGCAACGTCGGAAGAAAGTGCAGCGGCAAGTGAACAATTAGCAAGTCAGGCATTATTATTAGAGGAGCAAGTTTCAAAATTCAAATTGCGTATTAAAAAGAAGAAAAATACATATAAAGAATTTGATAGTGATAGTGGCTATGGATCTTCTATTGATGAAGAAAAAGAAAAAAAAGGAAAGGCAGCAGACACGAAAGCGGATAAAAAAGGGAAAAAAATAATTCTTAGTGATAATGAATTTGGGAAATATTGATTGAGGGTAAAATGATTACAATTACAGAAAATGAATTTAAGCAATTAGCCGATTATATTAGAGTTAACTATGGGATTAATCTGAAAAAAGAGAAAACGATAATTGTTTCAGGCAGGTTAGAGCAAGTATTGCAAGAAATGAAATGCAATACCTATACCGAGTATTTTAATTACTTAATGGCAGATAAGAGTGGACAAGCAGTCATAACGCTACTCAATAAAATTACGACAAATCACACTTTTTTTATGAGAGAGTCGGAGCATTTTGACTGCTTTAAGAATACTGTTTTACCTAAGTTGAAAGATTCGGTGGATGATAAAGATATGCGTATTTGGTGTGCAGCTAGCTCATCTGGAGAAGAAGCGTATACATTAGCAATGATTATTGATGAATTTCTAGGAAAAGAAAAACTTTTTTGGAATGCACAGATATTGGCTACCGACATATCAGAGAATGCATTAAATCTAGCCATAAAAGGTATTTATAGCAATGAGAAAATGGATGCATTGCCATTATATTGGATACAAAATTACTTTCAAAAATACGATGACAATAATTGGGCTGTGAGTGAGAGAATAAAGCAGGAAGTAATTTTTCGAAAATTCAATTTAATGGAAGAAGTCTTTCCGTTTCGAAAGAAATTTCATGTAATTTTTTGCCGAAACGTAATGATATATTTTGATCAGGAAACGAAAAATCAACTCATAAAAAAATTATTTGATCAACTAGAATATGGAGGATATTTATTTGTGGGACACTCTGAATCGATTGATCGATTACGGTATGATTGTCAATATATAATGCCTTCTGTATACAAAAAAATATGAGAACATGATAAAAGTTGAAATATAGGAGCATCAGATGATAAAAAAAAAGATAAAAGTGTTGGTTGTAGATGATAGTATTGTATTTCGAGAAACGATAATAAGAGGCATTGGAATGGATGATACCATTGACGTGGTTGCAAAAGCAGCGGACCCGTTTGAAGCCAGAGATAAAATACTTAAGTATGAACCAGATGTCATGTTGTGTGATGTGGAAATGCCAAAAATGAATGGAATTGAATTTATTAGGAGATTACTTCCACAATATTCCCTACCAGTTATTGTAGTTAGTAGTGTGAGTGATGCGGTATTTGATGCAATGGAAGCAGGTGCAGTTGATTTTGTAGCAAAGCCAAACAATAAAACGGCAAGCAATATGCAGTCGTTTATTCAAGAATTGATTATTAAAATTAAGATAGCATCTACTTCTCATATTACAAATCAAGATGAATTAGCAAATCAGGTTGTTCCATCAAAAAGCAAGTTTTCAAAAAATAAAATTATAGCAATGGGAGCATCCACAGGTGGAACGGAAGCATTAAGTAGTGTACTTTTACAGCTGCCAGAAAATATACCAGGGATTGTAATTGTACAACACATACCTCCTATATTTTCTCGCATGTTTGCCGAGAGAATGGATAAGCAAAGTGATCTTAAGGTAAAGGAGGCGGAAACAGGAGATATTATTGAGGCAGGAATCGTTTTAATTGCACCTGGTGACCAACATCTGAGGATAAAAAGAATGGGAGATAAATATAAAGCCGAAGTGTTCTATGATGAAAAAATGAATGGACATTGTCCATCGGTTGATGTATTATTTGATTCCGTTGCAAAGGAAGCCGGTGATAATTCAGTTGGGATAATACTAACTGGTATGGGTTATGATGGTGCAAAAGGATTGTTATCGATGAGAAGGCGAGGGGCTAGAACGATTGGGCAAGACCAAAAATCTTGTGTTGTATATGGAATGCCAAAGGTAGCATATGATATCGGAGCTGTCGAAAAGCAAGTATCATTGTCCAATGTTCCACAAACCTTGTTTTCTATGTTAAAGTAAGATAATTTATGGGCTTTTTTTTCTGTATTCAGTAGGTGTCATACCAATTTTTTTCTTAAAGACTCTAAAAAAGTATGCATAATCTTGAAATCCACAAGAATCTGATATTTTATGTAAGTCAGTTTCACCATAGGCAATCATTTCACTAGCAATAGAAGTTCGCAGGGAATTTAGGTAATCACTAAATCCCTGCTTTGTTTCTTCTTTGAATATTTTACTTAGGTATCCATGACTGATTCCTATTTCTTGTGCTACTAATTGCAGAGAAATTGCCTTTGAATAATTAGAATGGATATAAGCTAAGGCTTTACGTACATAGTCAGAAGCTCCAATTGTTTGAGTCATTAATTGTGAAAACAAGGTCTTGAATAGTTTACAAAACCATTGATATACTTGATCGATGGTGGTCAGTTGAGAGAGTAATTCCGTGGGAGAAAGATTGGCTTTAAAAATATGATCCAAAGGAATTCCCTTTTCACGGCATACTCTTACAATTAGACTGATAAGATCTGAAAATATCATTTGTGCATTTTTTAAATTTAAGCGTTTGCTAGCAATATCTTCGAATGCTAATTCTAAACATAGCAGCAATTGATTATGATCCATAGCAACAATTGCAGCAACTATCTTTTTTTCTATATTAAAATCCAATCCATGTAAGGGCTCATTTTCTACAGAATCCATCGTTTCATCTAGAATCGATTCATTTCCTGTATAAAATGTGAATTTGAGATTTTGTCGGGCTTTTTCATAGGAAGCGGAAATTCCTTCAATTTCATAGCAGATTTTTCCAATGCTATAGCTTGTTGTAATATTTAAGTAGGTTTTTAAATTGGATGAAATTTGACGAATGATGGAATGGGTAGTTTCATTCATTTTGGATTCGCTATGTATCGTAGCAAAAGAAATCAGTATGCAATAAAATTCATTATCTAAATGAGTTAAAACCCCAGTTGGATATTTATGTAAAATTTCGTTCCCTATATTAGTAATTGAAAATTCAATAATACGCTGCTTTTTTGTATCCTGTATATTTAAAATCTTAGAATAATTGTCAATGCGCATAATAATGGGACGAACTTGTGTCATATCCAATGGAAGGTATAATGTTTTTATATGATATAAGATATCGCTTTTAGAAAAAAACATATTGCCGAGTAAATCTAAAATAAATTTTTCTCGTAATGCGTTAATCGAATTATCGTTATATGAAATTGTTTTAGGGGTATTGTTTATTTTTGACTTTAATTTGGACAGAGTCTGATAAAGCATATCTGCATTGAGTTGATGTTTCAATAAGTAGTCAACACCTCCATTTTTTAAAGTACCACGAACCAAATCAAAGTCATCATAATTACTAAGAGCAATAAAAGATGTATCTGGGTAATCGTTCTTTACAATGGCACAAAGTTCAAGACCATTAATATGAGGCATAACCATATCAGAAAGAATAGCATCTGGTTGCAGGCGTTGAATTAAAGGGAGAGCCTCTTTTCCATTTGCGGCTTCGCCACAAATATGTATTGTGTCAGAAAAATTGGTTAGCATTAATTTTATATTGGTACGTACTAATAATTCGTCATCCACTAATAAAACGTTAATCATAATTTATTCTCCTCGTTTTCCAATACGGGTAAGGTAATTTCAAAGCTAGTATGATGGTTAGGAGTACTATCAATCTTGATATCATACTCCAATCCATAATATAATTTTAATCGTTCTCTAATATTGTATATGCCAATATGACCAGCATTGGTGTTTTGCTTTTTTGACAATATTTCCCTGATTCGCTCATCACTCATTCCCAATCCATTGTCATCCACACAAATATGTAAAACAGAGTCTATTACTTTGTATTCAACCATGATAGATCCACCCACCTGTTTATCGACAAGACCATGTTTTATTGCATTTTCTACTAAAGGTTGTACGAATAGTTTTGGCACTTTATAGTCTAAAATCTCAGGGGCTGCTGTTATTGTATAATCAAAAATAATTGTATGACGGTACGTTTGAAGGGTTAGATAAGACTTAGTGAAGCAGATATCTTCTTCAATGGATAAAACGGTTCTGCCATCCATATTGGTATGCATGAGGGAAGAGAGCAATTCAGCAACCGTCTGAATATTTTCAATTCCTTGTATGGAAGCTAGAAATTTTATTGTATTTAGTGAATTATATAAAAAGTGGGGATTCATCTGAAATTGAAGCGCCGCAAGTTCGGCAGTCCTTTTCTCCTCTTCTTTTGTTCGAATCTCTGTTAGTAAACTTTTTATTCTGGTTAACATGGACTTAAATTGTGTGGCAAGATCGGCAACTTCATCTTTTGAAGTGATAGAGATATCAAGGGAAAGATTTTCACCTCCAATACCTTTGACTGCATTTGTTAATTTTGTAATGTTAGTTGTCAATAAAGAAGAAAATGTAAAAACAAGAAAAATCATAACAACCAACAAAAGAATGGTTATAACGAATACATTTTTTGCAGCAGTAGAAAATTCTGCTAGGATATTTTTTTCCGGAATAATACTGATGGTATTCCAATTTGTAAGAGTAGATTTGTTGTAAACAACCAAATATTTTGTTTTTTTAATTGTAATAAAAAAGTCACCGGTATCACCCTTTAATTGTTTTGAAATACTGGAAGTGACCTTTTCCGATTGATTGAGATTTAAAATATTATTGTCGGATGCAAATATAACATTATGTAAATTGTTATCAATAAGATACAAAGAGGTGTTGGAATAATGAGTCATGTCGAAACTATCATTAAAAAGCTGACAATTAATATCAGCGATTACAAAGCCAATTTTTTTTTGGCTCAAATCATATACCGGTTTCATAATAGAAAAAACAAGGTCGTTCTTATTTGCATACCATTTGGTTTGATAATGTGGCTCAATAAAGGTAGTGGTAGAAGGAGTATCGTTTAAAAGGGAAATCCAATTATTATCAATAATCATTTGATAGGGAGTTGGATTTCCATATAGCACGGTGTTCCCTTGAAAGTTGCTAAGCATTAGTCCATTTAGGTATTTTTTAAAACTGCATAAACTAATCAGATAATCTTTCGCGCTGCGGCGATATGCAATGATTTCAGCAGCACTTAATGAATCCTGCTCGATAATATTTAAAATATTTGTAGAAAGTGAATTATCGGTTCGTATGGTGGTAAGAGAGGCCACGTTGATAATATCTTTTACTTGATTTTCAAACGCAAGATTGGACACGTGAATGGTAGATTCCATATTACGAATTGCAGTTGACTCTGCCTGATTTTTCAATGCGCTATACCATATAAATAAAACGATAGCTACAAATACTAAAAATATAAGTGACATGGATAATAATAATTTGTACCGAATGCTTTGTAATTTTTTCATATGAATCACGGTTCCATTCTCTTTTATCGTTGCTATTATCATATAATTCTAAAAAGATACTGTCAACATATCTGGGGAAAAAATACAAAAAGTGCAATGATTATGAAAAAAGTACAATAAAGAAAGGGTAATTCCTATGGTATGATTATATTAACCCAATTTATGGGAATAAAATATGGAGGAAATAGTATGAAAAAGAGAAGTATGAAAAAATGGTTGGCTTTGGGGTTAAGTGCAGTCATGATGACCTCATTAATCGGATGCGGGGGGACAAAGACAGCCGATTCATCCAAAACAACAGATACCGGGAGTGGGGAAGTTAAAACATTTACTGTTTTAATGTATACCGATTGGTATAAAGCAGGATGGGAAGCACTGGAGAAGTATATCAGTGAAAATTCAAAGGAATTGGGTTTTAAACTGGAAATATCTAAGATTCAAGGGGGGACACAAGGAGATCAGGTAATTCAGACAAAGTTCGCTACGGATGATTTGCCAGATATTATTCAAATATATAAGCCACAATGGATTGAAACAAACACAAGTAATGGGTTAGATAAATTGGTAGATTTAACTGGATTAGAAAGTATATCAGAATATAAAGACTCTGCTTTAAATGGCACATTTGTATATAATGATAAGCTATATGGTATACCAATTGATTCAGTTACGTTATCTGGTGTGTTTTATAATAAAAAAGTATTTGAAGATGCTGGGGTTTCAATACCACAAACATGGGATGAAATGTTAGGCGTATGCAAAACCTTAAAAGAAAAAGGAGTTACACCAGTTTACTATTCAGCAAAAGATGTATGGACGGTACAGCCACCTACGATTACAGGTATGGTATCAGAAGCAGCAGAACGAGGAATCGATACCTTTGAATTGATGAATCAGATTAGTAGCAATCAAATAAAATATAGCGAGTGCCAAAATTTTGTAGATACGATTGAACGGACAAAACAACTTATTGATTTAGGATATGTAAATGAGACCTACCTTTCGGATACCTTTGAAAATGCACAGCAGGCGTTAGCTGATGGTACTTGTGCGATGTACATAAATGGAACATGGTGTGCGGATAATATCACGGATAAATTCCCAGATCAGGCCGATAATATTGGAGGATTTGCAATACCTACACCAAGTGGAGAAAATTATATCAATATGTTTACTCCGTATTCCTTAGCGCTTACTACAAAATGTGATGACGTGGATTTAGGACGCCAGGTTATGAATTTCCTTGCTTCGTCGAAAGCACAGCAAATATATGCAACTGCACAACCAGGATTGTATTTAAATACAAAAATAGATTGTACCTTATCCGTGGCCACGGCAGATTTGAAAGAAATTATGGACAGTGGAAAATCGATGACAGATTGGGAAGAAATTAATAAATATTCGTTTGGCAGTTTGGGAGAGAATATTTTGGATTACTATACCGGAACACTTGCCAATGCAAAAGATGTAACAGATGCACTTGATACAGAGACTCAAAAGAGTGCAAAAGCACAAGGAGATGCGAACTGGGAATAAAATTTTCAAGCGTATAGATGCCAGATATACCAGCGTCTATACGCAATAGGAGACTTGCATATGAGAACAAAAAAAATGAAAAGGTATTCCTACACTTTAGCAATACCAGGTTTACTACTATTTGTTATCTTTTTTATCATTCCGTCAATTGGCGGCCTTATTTTGTCATTTTACAAGATGCTAGGATTTGATTTTGGGTCTGCAAAGTTTGCAGGAATATCGAATTACTTGGATGTATTCACACAACCCAATATGAGAAGGGCAATTTACAATTCCTTTATCTTTGCATTCGTAACAACCGTTCTTAAAATGATATTTGGGCTATTGCTTGCTATGGCACTCAACAAAAAATTGGTGTTTACGAATGGGCTTCGTACCATCTTTTTTATGCCAGCAGTTATTAATACAGTTGCAGTAGGTTTAATATTTTCATCCATGATGCATCCTGCTAACGGATTAATCAATAATTGTTTGAATCATGCAGGGCTAGGTGTGCTGGCACAATCATGGTTAACCAATCAAAAGTTAGCAATCTTTTCGATTTGTGCGATTGAAGTCTGGAAATGGTCTGGATTTACGATGGTTATATTGTTATCAGGCATGCAGGCAATTAGTAGAGATTTTTTTGAGGCAGCAGAAATAGATGGAGTAAATGGATGGCAGAAGTTTCGTTATATTATAGTTCCACTTCTGTTACCGTCGATTAACAATGCATTGATTTTAAACATTATTGGAGGCTTGAAAGTGTTTGATTTAATTCAGGCAACGACCCAAGGAGGACCAGGTTCTACTACAGAAGTATTTGGTACTTTGATTTATAAATCCTTTGGCTCTGGAAGATTTGGAGAAGGATGTGCAGCCAGTATTTTACTTGCTATTATTATAGGGCTAATTGCAATACCTACATACAAATACATTGCAAACAGGGAGGTGGAAATGTGATGCAAAAAAGGAAAAGCAATTATATACTAAGTATCATATTATGGCTGCTTACGTTAATCATTTTAATACCGGTATTTATGGTTATAATTAATTCGTTTAAGGATCGTAATGAAGCGGCACAAATGAATATAAAACTTCCGACCACATGGCATATTGTAGAAAATTACAAGCAAATGATAGTGGAAGGTGGTGTATGGAAGGGGCTTTTTAATTCCCTATTTATTACCGTCATCTGTGTTCTTTTGCTAATTATATTGTCGTCTTCGATGGCCTTCGTTTTACAGAGAAAAAAATGTTTACTGTCAAGCGTATTGAATATGACCGTCATTTTTGGGTTAGTATTGCCTATGCAGATTATACCAACCTATTTTGTATGTAACTTTTTTCATCTAGGTCATGTGCTTGCAGCAATTCTTGTTTTGATCGTTGCTAATATGTCATTTACTGTGTTTTTGTATACAGGTTTTATAAAGAGTATACCAGTTGAGATTGATGAATCGGCGTGGTTAGATGGAGCCAATCATATGCAGTTGTTTTTTAAGATTATTTTTCCTTTGTTGCAGCCAGTTACGATAACTGCAATTATCATTAATTTTATGGCAGTATGGAATGATTTTGGTATATCTGTTTATTTTTTGAATAGCGCTCAAAATTATACACTTCCACTTACGGTATATAACTTTTTTGGGAATCATAGTTCGGATTGGCAGCTTGTATTTGCAAATGTTGTATTTGCTACGCTTCCGGTCGCTATTTTGTATTTGGTATTGCAAAAACATATCATTGCAGGGATGACAGCAGGAGCGGTAAAGGGATAAATTTATGAAAAAATTGCAGCAAAACGAAATCCGTATACGTGATCCCTTTATTTTCTTAGAAGAGGATACCTATTATTTATATGGATCAACGGATAAGAATACCTGGACTGGGAGCGGAAATGGATTTCAAATGTACAAGAGTAGCGATTTAAAGCAGTTTGAAGGTCCATTTGAAGTGTTTCATCCAGAACCGGATTTCTGGGGAATGGAAAATTATTGGGCACCAGAAATTTCTAAATACAAGGGATGTTATTATATGACAGCAAGCTTTAAGGGGGAGAAGGGAAGAGGGGTTCAACTATTACAGGCAGATTCTCCAAAGGGACCTTTTATACCGATAAGAAATCAAGCGATTACTCCGGAAAAATGGGATTGTTTGGATGGTACATGTTACGCCAACGGTGATAGCGTATATCTCATATTTTGCCATGAATGGACACAAGTAACGGATGGAGAGGTGTGCATTGCCTTATTATCGAAGGATATGGATTATTTACAAACAAGTGTAACGACATTATTTAAAGCTTCAGAAGCAGAATGGACGATTGAAAACAACGAATACAATAAAAAGGGATATGTTACAGATGGACCTTATGTAGTATCACTGCAAAATGGTGAGTTAGCAATGATATGGTCAAGTTATAGTAAATCAGGGTATTCCATTGGTGTTTCTTATTCAAAAGAAGGAATTTATGGACCATGGGAACATAGTAAGGAACTGCTATATGACAAAGATGGCGGTCACGGAATGATATTTAGGAATAAAAGAAATCAAATGTTTTTAATTATCCATTCACCAAATTCATGGATGGATGAACGAATTAAATTGCTGGAAATTCAAGAAGCAGATGGTAAAATTAGAATAATTGGAGGAATCATATGAAGAGAAAGATTTTAGCATGTATGTTAGCGGTCATTCTTGTTATATCAATGGGAGTCAATCCGTATGTACCAGTATTAGCAAGTGGAGAAAATTCTTTGCATAGTGGAAACTACTATTATATTGATAGTGAAAATGGGAATGATTCAAATGATGGAATAAGTGAACAAACACCATGGAAATCATTGGGAAAAGTAAATGCAACGACCTTCTTAGCTGGTGATACTATTTATTTTAAATCAGGTGGTTCATGGAGTGGTATGCTACATCCAAAAGGTTCTGGGAGTAGTGTGGCAGATATTACAATCGATAGGTATGGAGAAGGAAATAAACCAATAATCAGAGGTGGAGGAGCAGAGGCAGCAGTTAAACTGGATGGACAGGAATACTGGACGATTTCTAATCTTGAGGTTACAAATGAGGCACAGGAACGTGGCATTCGCCAGGGTATTTTTGTTTACGGAAAAGCTGATGGTATTACAAATGGAATCACAATCAAGAATTGTGAAGTGCATGATGTAACTGGTGAAAACCGAAGAAGTATGGCTACATATGAAAGTATGTATTGGAATTCAGGAATCTATGTTAGTATGCCAGGTCGCTCTACTTCTACGACGCATTTTAATGATGTATTGATTCAAGATAATTATGTACATGATGTTTTGACTAGTGGAATTCGTATCAATCAAAGAGAAGATTTTATTGTGGATCAACATCACACGAATGTAGTGATTGAAGGAAATACGATTAGTAGAACAGGATCGGATGGAATGATTGTTGCAAATTGCATTTCTCCACTGATTGAGTATAATTTGTGCTATGATGCAGGTGCTTTAGGTAATTCAAGTGAGACAAAAATTATAGCAGGATTGTGGACTTGCGGTACGGACGATGCAATGTTTCAATACAATGAAGTCGCCCGAACAACTTTATTTCAAAGTGATGGAACTGCATTTGATACGGATTGGGGAACTGGCGGAATTACTACATTTCAATATAACTATACGCATGGAAATCAAGGAGGATTTTGGCTCGATTGTGCTGGAATTAATAAAGATCCAGGACATGAAAAGACAGTGTTAAGATATAATGTTAGTGTTGATGATGATAGCTATGTGGTTCGTGCAGGTGACCAACCAACTGAACTATATAATAATACATTTTATAAATCAAATGGGACGCTCGATGCATGTTATGGGAATGCAGGTACTAACCATAAATTTTGGAATAATATATTTTATTTTAATCAGACACCAAACTGGGCATCTTCCACTTATATAAATAATTTGTATTACCCTTGTGATGCTTGTCCTACAGACAAGTTAGCCATTACGGCAGACCCTCAATTTGTAAATGCTTCCATACCGCAGGATGGATATTCATTTGCAAATAATTTCAAGATTCAAAATACATCTCCATGTGTTAATACAGGAATGTATATTGAAGATAATGGTGGAAAAGACTTTTGGGGTACTCCATTGACAAAAGGAAGCTATGATATAGGTGCTTGCCAGAGCGCTGTAACAAAGAGTAATGATCAAAATACCTTTGTATTTGCCAGAGATTTTAATACACTGCAAGGAAATAGTAATTGGTATTATATGACACTTGCAAATGGTCAATATAGTTCAATGAGTTGGGATGCAAGTCAGAAAAAATGGCAAGGAAGTAATACTTATAATTTGATATGGGCACTAGGGAATGTACATCCAGATTCAGACGACACGGTGATAGCATGGAAAGCACCAAAAGATGGTACCGTGCAAATTATTGGAAATCCAAAGAAGATTGATACCGGGAGTGATGGCATACGAGTTAAAATAGTAAAAAATAGTAATCAAGTTTGGCCAAAAAGTGGATGGCAGGTAATAGGAGGAAGCGATACTACGGGTGCATCTCATGATTTTACAGTCGATGTTGTAACAAACGATATGATATATTTTGTAGTAAATAAAAATAGTACAACATATAATGATGGTTCCAATTGGAATCCGCTTATTACCTATGATGTGGTGGAACAGTATAATTTGATAAGTGATTTTTCAAGTGAACAAGGATACAAAAATTGGGAGTATTTGGAGTATGACGGTACTACGTATAACCAGATGACATGGGATGATTCGGTTCGTAGATGGAGGGGGACGAATGCATATAGTTTAATATGGTCGCCAGCACAATTACATCCCGATGGCAATGATACGGTTGTTGCATGGAAGGCTCCACACAATGGTAATATTTTAATCACAGGCAATCCGAAAAAAGTAAGTCAAGGCTATGATGGTGTAAATGTTAAGATTATGAAAGACAGCACACAGATTTGGCCAGGAAATGGTTGGCAATTTATTGCGGGTAATGATACTACAGGAGTTAGTCATAGTATCGTAACGCAAGTAACGAAAGATCAGGTGATATATTTTGTATTGGATCAAAAGGGGAATAATTATTCGGATGAAACGTACTGGGCGCCTACTATTGTCTATGAATAAAATCAATAAGAGAATTATCCTTAGTGTATTATGTATTGTGGTGGTAGTGATTTTATTTGGATTTTACCGATATAATAGCGATGTTATACTGGTTGTTAATGGTGAAAAAATAGAAAATGAAGAATATGAGTTTTTAGCTTCTTGTTCTATGCCTTACCTTGATACTTACTCCAATCAAACCTATGATTTACAAACAAATAAAGTACTTTTGATAAGGGCAGAGCAAATCTTATTGAAAGAAAATGGAATAATTAAAACATATGAGTATGCACAATTTTTGGAACAACAAAAGGATGAAAATGAAAAAAGAAAAAAAGCGTTGGAATCCAATCAAATTATATATGGTCCAAAACAGTATGATAAAAAAGTATATTTTGATTATTACTATAGTGAATGCAGAAATCGTTTTATGAATACGATTCGGATGGATACATCCAAACAGAATAATAACAGAGATGATTTGAATAAAGTATATGCAGATTTACTGCAAAAGAAAGCAAAAGAATTATCGGTGGTTAAAAAATAGGAGAGGCTGTAGCAAACGTCATAGTTTGCTACAGTTTTGTTTTTTTGATTAAAAAAATGATTCATATAAATCAAGATAATAATCTCGAAAGACACTATTTTTACGCCATATATAATTAAACTCATGCAATAAATCAGCACCGGGTAATTTGATTTCCCGGAGTGTCCCCTCTTCCAGTTCTTTTTTTACAGCTATTTCATAGATAAAGGTAATCCCACAATTGTTTTCTACCAACTGCTTAATTACATGAATGCTGCTTACCGTCGAGGTACTTGAAAAATCAGTGAATGAATATCCGCGATCTAGGAGATAGCGTTCAAGAATTTCTTTTGTACCAGAACCATCTTCTCGGACAATGAGGTTATGTGTGAATAATTCATAAAAATTGGAAATGTACTCCAACGGATAATCATTTCCACATACAAGTAGATATCTTTCATTTGAAATGGTACGAAATTCATATTCATTCTTTTGAAAATAGCCTTCAATAATTGCAAAATCAATGCTTCCTTCTTCCAATGAGGATAAAAGTCTTTGAGTATTTGCAATGATAAAAGTAACTTGTACGCTATCATTTTTCTTGAGATAATAAATCAAATTAGCCGGGAGCATAAATTCACCAATTGTCAAAGTCGCACCGAATTTTATACTTTTTTGTGCTTGCGCATGGTCACTAATTTGTTTTCGAAGGTGTATATTATCATGCTTAATGGAGAGCATAGCATCACGTAATTGTTCACCAGTGGGAGTTAGGTGTAATAATTTATTGGAATAAGTAAAGAGTTTATCACCATAAAAACCTTCTAGATATTTGATATGTTGAGATACTCCCGGTTGTGTGATACCAAGCTCTTGTGCAGCTTTTGTAAAATTCATATATTTGCATGCACATAAGAATGTTTCGATTCGAAAGTCTAGCATTATAACCTCCTTCTAAGCGTTTTATAAATCTAATCATAATATTAAATTATGGAATAATCAATATAAATAATTTTACATTATCAATATAAGGTGATACATTTTTAATAGAAAACAAAAGAAGGAGAACTGTTATGAATTTTATAAAGAAGAATGGAAAAGGAATTTTATTATGTCTGCTGATTGCGATACCAGCATGGACTGTGGTAAAATTTGTAGATGAACTTGAGGTAATCGGAGCACCAGTTCTTGCGATTCTTATGGGTATGATTCTTGCTGTCATAATAAAAGATAAAACATCGTATCAAGAGGGAATCCGATTTACATCAAAGAAGATACTGCAATATGCAGTAATTTTGTTGGGATTTGGATTGAATCTTGCGACGGTAGGAAAAGTAGGGGTGACATCACTTCCGATTATTGTATCAACGATTTCAACTTCCCTAATTGTAGCATATATTATGCACAAATTTCTAAAGGTACCAACAAAAATATCAACGCTAATCGGTGTAGGATCATCAATATGTGGGGGATCGGCAATAGCGGCTACCGCACCTGTAATTGATGCGGATGATGAAGAAATTGCGCAGGCAATATCCGTTATATTTTTATTTAATGTTATAGCTGCACTCATTTTCCCAACACTTGGGAGTGTATTGGGGCTATCAAATGAGGGCTTTGGATTATTTGCAGGAACTGCGATTAATGATACTTCCTCCGTTACGGCAGCAGCATCGACTTGGGATACGCTTCATGGAACCAATGGAGCAGTATTAGAGTATGCAACTATTGTAAAACTTACAAGAACATTAGCGATTATACCGATTACATTAGTGCTTTCCTTCTTAAGAATTAAAAAAGAAAAGAAAAATTCTCTGGATACAGAAAGTAAAGTAAATATTCGTAAAATATTTCCCATGTTTATTCTGTATTTTGTGACAGCATCCATTATTACAACAATTATAACTAGCCTATGTTCCGGCCAATCGTTAGAGATTGCACAACATGTTTTTTCCAATTTAAAGCAAACAAGTAAGTTCTTTATTGTTATGGCAATGAGTGCAATCGGCCTAAATACGGATCTTGTAAAACTGGTAAAAAAGGGAGGAAAACCAATTGTATTGGGGTTTTGCTGCTGGGTTGCAATTGCTACGGTTAGTCTTTTATTACAGCGAGTACTAGGTATTTTATAAGGAGTTTTTATGAAAAAATCAGAGCAAATGTCAGAATCACTAAAATTAGGAACCATACTAGCCTTATCAGGTGGATTTATGGATGCCTATACCTATTTATGTCGGGGACATGTTTTTGCAAATGCACAGACTGGAAATATTATTTTATTTGCGATTCATTTATCAGATGGGAACTTTAAAATAGCAATCCGTTATATTGTTCCTATTATAGCGTTTACCTGTGGAATTGTAATTGCAGACCTTGTAAGATTTCAATATAAACAAAGAGAGAATATACACTGGCGACAAATAACGGTTTTAACAGAAGCAATCATATTATTTATGGTTAGCTTCTTACCGCAAGAGGCTAATTTATTAGCAAATAGTATGGTTTCATTTGCCTGTGGAATTCAAGTAGAAAGCTTTCGAAAAATTAAGGGAAATGGAATTGCTACTACAATGTGCATCGGAAATTTGAGAACAGCAACACAGGCATTATGTGATTATTGTTATGAAAAAGAGAAAAAAAACTTAAAAAAGAGTCTCTTAACATATGGCGTTATTGTGATTTTTGCGATTGGTGCAGTGCTTGGTAATAGTTGCGTAGGCTTGTACCAGGAAAGGGCAATTCTTATAAGTAGTGGATTGATGTTAATTGGATTTTTTTTGATGTTTCAAAAAGAAAGATAAAATCGTTCTTTTTGTTACAAGATTGCTCTTATGGATAAAAAATGGTATGATGGAGTAGAATAGATATTAGGTATAAAGCAGTACGTAACAAATCAATAAGGAGGTAACACAAGATGAAAAAATTAACGATTCATGATGTAAAAGCCAGAGAAATTATTGATTCTAGAGGAAATCCAACCGTAGAAGCACAGGTATTATTATGCGATGGAACAGTCGGAATTGGAGCTTCACCAAGTGGAGCATCAACCGGTATTTTCGAAGCTTTAGAATTGCGGGATGAAGATCCCAAACGATTCGAGGGAAAAGGTGTTAGAAAGGCAGTGCACAATGTAAATACTATGATTAAAGAAGCATTAGTTGGAATGGATGCAATCGATATATATGCAATTGATAAAGCGATGTTAGTTGCAGATGGAACAAAAGACAAAAGTAAGTTAGGAGCGAATGCGATTCTTGCTGTTTCGATAGCTACCGCAAAAGCAGCAGCAAAAGCATTGGAAATACCACTTTATCGATTTCTTGGTGGAATAAATGCAAATGTTTTGCCAGTGCCAATGATGAATATTTTAAATGGTGGTGCACATGCAACAAACACAGTAGATACGCAGGAATTTATGATTATGCCGGTAGGTGCACCAAGTTTTAGTGAAGGCTTAAGATGGTGTACGGAAGTATTTCATGCCCTTGCAAAGATATTAAAAGCAAGAGGATTGGCAACATCGGTGGGAGATGAAGGTGGGTTTGCGCCGGACTTGTCTAGTGATGAAGAGACCATTACAGTTATTCTAGAAGCAATTGAAAAAGCAGGATATAAACCAGAAGATGATTTTGTGATAGCGATGGATGCAGCTTCAAGTGAATGGAAGGGAAGTGAAGTTGGCAAGTATCATATGCCAAAAAGCGGGAAAGATTTAACTTCGAAAGAGTTGATTGATCACTGGAAATCCTTATGTGATAAATTCCCGATTTATTCAATCGAAGATGCATTGGATGAAGAAGATTGGGAAGGATGGCAACTCCTTACCAAAGAATTAGGAGATAAAATTCAGTTGGTTGGCGATGATTTGTTTGTGACTAATACTGAGAGGCTGGCAAAAGGAATGGAGCTTGGATGCGGAAATTCCATATTGATTAAATTAAATCAAATTGGTTCCGTATCGGAAACGTTGGAAGCAATTAAAATGGCTCATAAAGCAGGATACACGGCAATTGTATCACATCGTTCAGGTGAAACAGAAGACACAACGATTGCAGACTTAGCAGTCGCAGTCAATGCGGGACAAATAAAAACAGGGGCACCAAGTAGAAGTGAGAGAGTGGCAAAATATAATCAGTTAATTCGAATTGAAGAAGAACTGGGAGATGGAGCCGTCTACCGAAAAAAGGAAGCATTTAATTTGAAACGATAACATAGATAGAAAAAAGGGTTGTTGCACTTGCAGCAGCCTTTTTCTTTACAAAAAATATAATATGTTGTAAAAACAACAGATATTTTTTGATAAATATTGTAATATGAGCATATGAAAAAAGAAAATAAAAAGTGGAGGACTAAACTATGGTAAGAAGAATTATTGAAATAGATGAAGATAAATGCAATGGATGTGGAATCTGTGCATCTGCCTGTCATGAAGCAGCAATTGGAATGGTAAATGGAAAGGCTAAGCTGTTACGAGATGACTACTGTGATGGATTAGGTGATTGTCTGCCAACTTGTCCGACGGGTGCAATCACATTTGTTGAAAGGGAAGCAGCAGAATATAATGAAATAGCGGTAAAACAAAATCAGAAAAAGAAGCAAGGGGAAGTACTCCCTTGTGGTTGTCCGGGAACGCAATCAAAAAAAATTGATCACAGTGATTTTGTAATGGAAGCAGTTGAAAGTGAGCCTTACAATATGCAATCGAAGCTTTCTCAATGGCCGGTCCAAATTAAGTTAGCACCAGTAAATGCACCATATTTTCAAGATGCTAATCTTTTAATTGCTGCAGATTGCACCGCATATGCATATGGAGATTTTCATAATAAATTCATCAAAAACAGAGTGACTTTAATTGGTTGCCCGAAGCTAGATGAGGGAAATTATGCAGACAAGCTGACAGATATTATTGCACAAAATGATATAAAGAGTGTTACCATTGTTCGTATGGAGGTTCCATGTTGTGGAGGAATTGAACACGCATCAAAGGTAGCTTTACAAAATAGTGGTAAATTTATACCTTGGCAAGTGGTTACCATTTCAACCGATGGAAAGATTTTAGAATAAGACATAACAAAAATCGAGTGCGAATCACTCGATTTTTGTTATGTCTAGCGTATTAAATGGATAATAGTTGTTCAATCAATTATACTTGGAAGGAAGAAACTGCTTCCATTAATGCAGCAGCCTCTTGTACTAAAGTAGCAACTTCCTCACTGATATGTGAAACAGAGGTGCTCTGTTCAATAGTAGCACTTGCAACTTCTTGTGTTGCAGCGGCGTTTTCTTCGGTAACAGCAGCAACATCTTCAATGGAACCAGATACTTTTTGAGAGTGTAGTTCAATCCCATTTGTTTCTTCTGAAATAAGGATTGTTTGATCAACAATTTTTAATACAGATTCTTGGATTTTGTGATAAAGGCACCGCGTCTCTTCTAGTGATACTTCTTGTTGTGCAACAATTTTTTGTACAGCAGTGACATCTTCTACACTTTGCAGCGTTTTATCTTGAATATCATGGAGCAGTTTTTCAATGTCATTGCTAGAAGATGCAGATTGCTCTGCTAAATTACGAACTTCTTCAGCAACTACTGCAAAGCCTTTTCCATGTTCTCCCGCACGGGCGGCTTCGATGGCGGCATTTAGTGCTAAGAGATTGGTTTGATCCGCAATTTCACCTATGACACTAACAATTTTTTGAATCTCAAATGATTTTTCTTCCAAAAGAGCAATCGCGTGGCCAACTTTTTCTGTGGACTCACGGTTTTGATGCATGAGAGAGAGTTGGTTATCTACAACTAAAACACCTTCAGAAACGGAATTATTAACTTCTACAATCATGTCATGTGATTCTTTACTTGAATCGCTGATTTGACGAATGGCTGTAGACATATTACTTACCATTTCGGCACCGTTTGATGCAGATTCTGCTTGACTTTGTGCACCAATTGCAAGTTCATTTGCAGTTTTTGATATTTCATCGGAAATTAACTTTGTATAATCTGCAAGCTCACTAATCTCAGTGGAAGAGTGAGTGACTAAGCTCGCAGCATTACCAATATCACTAACCAGCTTTCCAATGTTGGATACCATAACTTCAAAGGCTTTTGAAAGCTCTCTTATTTCTTTTGAACCAGCATGTGATATTTCAATACTTAAGTCACCATCAGCAGCCCTTTGAGCACTCTTGGTAAGTAGTTTGATTGGTTTTGTGATTTTATTTGCTGCAAAAAAGGCAACAACTAAGACAATCAATAAAACAAAAATAATCAATAGAATAAAAGAAATTCGACTTTGAACTAATTCAGCATAGACTTCATTTTGATCAATTGTTACTGCGATAATCCAGGAAGTAGAAGGGATTTGCTTATATACTACAATACTTTTTGTACCATTATAATTGGATGTTATAATACCACTTTCGTTAGATAAAATGGCATCGGCAACGGGTTCCATCCCAGCTAGATCCTTAATATTTGTATTTACTAAATCAGAATCTTTATGTGCAAGGAAAGATCCTTTTGAATCTGTAACAAAAGCATAACCGCTATCACCAATTTTTTGTGATATAACCCGTTGGGTGATGGTATCTAAAAGGATATCCATCGCTAAAACACCATGTAATGTTCCTGAATCAGATTTTATGGATTGTGCAATAGAGACTGCCCATTTTTTAGATGCTTTATCAAAATAGGGATCAGTAAATACAACGTGATCGGAGTCTTTCGCAGATATATACCAAGGTCTTGTACGAGAATCATAATCTGCATCAGGTACCCAAAAAGAGCCATCAATAATGCTACCATCGGTAGAACCAATATATAAATCAGATACATTTCCTTCATTATCGTTGGTGTGAAGCACTTGATTTAAATAAGTGGGAGTGATTTCAGAAGCAATGCCATCACTCATTAAAGAAGCGATGGATGATACTGCCTGTGATTTACCAAGCATCCAACCATTTATATCACTGGCGAGTTGATTGGTTTCGGCGGTTAGTTCTGCCTCAATTTTATTTGAGGTCTGTTTTTGGATTGCGTTATCTGCTACGAGAGAAACGATACCGGTAGCTGCAATACAAATACTTGAGAATACAATAATTAGTAAGTTTTTTAATTTCATAATACTCACCAACCTTTCTTTTTTCTTATGTGGGGATGTTAGTTAGTCAACGTAACTGCAAGGATTCTCCTTTCGTTTTTTTTTGTATAACGATTTACTGTAGATTATAAGGGATGGCTATTTGTAATGTCAATTTAGAAGTAAGAGTTTCCATAATTTAGCTTCCTTATAATGCATTTATTTGAACTATATAATAGTATACTATTTTAATTATATTTCTACAATGTTAAACTAGAGAGGAAAGGAAATAGTTGAGATGAAAGAAAAAAAGAAAATTTATATGAAATTGTTTTTATCTACCTTTTATTTGAGTGCATTTACATTCGGAGGGGGATATGTAATAATTTCGCTGATGAAGAAAAAGTTTGTAGAAGAATTTGGGTGGTTAGAAGAGGAAGAAATGTTAAATTTTGCAGCAATTGCACAATCCTCTCCAGGAGCTGTTGCAGTGAATGCAGCCGTTTTGCTCGGTTACCGCATGGCTGGATTTTTAGGGGCATGTATTGCGACTTTTGGAACGATATTGCCACCAGTTATCATTTTGTCTATCATTTCTTTCTTTTATGCGGCTTTTCGCGATAATATAGTTGTAAATGCAGTTTTGAAAGGCATGCAGGCAGGCGTGGCTGCGGTCATAGCTGATGTAGTGATTAACTTAGCAGGAAGCATTGTGAAAGAAAAGGATTATTTGGGAATTTTAGTCATGATTATAGCCTTTTTAGCAACGTATGTATATGGTATTAATGTCATGTATATTATCATTACATGTGGTGTAATTGGAGCAGTAAAAGTACTCCTATCAAATTATAGAAAAAAAGGTGGTGGTATGAATTGATCTATTGGGAACTTTTTTTGAGCTTTTTTCAAGTTGGGCTATTCAGTTTTGGAGGAGGATTAGCAGCGTTGCCTCTGATTAAAGAGCAAGTAGTTGTGATACATCCGTGGTTATCCTTAACAGAATTTTCAGATTTGATAACCATTGCACAGATGACACCAGGGCCAATTGCCATTAATTCAGCAACTTTTGTTGGGATAAGAATTGCTGGTATAGGTGGGGCTTTAATTGCCACATTGGGATGTCTGACGCCTTCCATAATCATTGTATCGATATTAGCCTGGCTTTATTTTAAATTCAAAAATTTAAGTATAATTCAAGGCGTTTTATCGGGTCTACGGCCAGCGGTGGTCGCCTTAATTGCATCTGCAGGAATGTCGATATTTATTCTAGCTTTATGGGGTGAGGGTGGTTTTACGGCTAAGGCAGGAGGAATCAATGGTTATGAATTCCTTGTATTCTTAGTTGCTCTACTTGTGCTTCGAATTTATAAACCAAGTCCTATTTTAGTAATGGTCATGACAGGAATCGTTGGAGGACTCATTCATATATTTTTATAAAGCAAGGAAAAATATAGTAATCCTTCCTATAATTGTTCGTTTACAACGCTTACAGATTTGCGTTACACTGAACAAAGATACTCAATAATGACTTCTAAGTGCTTTTTAGTAAAGCAAGGTTAGAACAGGGAAAGGAAGGTATATATATGAGAAAGTATAGTACTGCATGGTTACTTGTTATATCCATGCTCGTGGGGGTAATGTTTAGTTCAAGTATAATGCAGAGTAAATCGGGTAGTTATGCACAGGCGGCAACGGTTCGTACACTAAGCCAATGTAAACCAAAAGTATCGGTTGCTAGTAAAAGTAGAACTAAGGTAAAACTTAAGATTACTAAGGTAAAAGGTGCGACTAAATATAAGGTATATCGTTCTACAGGTAAAAAAGGAACATACAAATGCATTGGAACAACAAAGAATACTACATTTGTAGATAAAAAGGCTGGACGGAAAACATGCTATTACAAGGTAAGGGCGTATAATATAAGTAAAAAGGCAATGGTTAAAAGTAAATGTTCTAAGGTGGTGTCGGTCACTAAATCGCTACAAAATAATACAATAGGCGATGTTTCGAATACACCAACAAATACACCAACAAATACACCAAGTTCGAACGAATCAAACTCGAACAGTCAGGCAACTCAAAGCCTTGCAGATCAAGTGCTTCAATTAGTGAATCAGGAAAGAGCAAAAGCTGGTTTGGGAGAATTAAGCACAAATGATACCTTGCAAAAGGCAGCCAATAAAAGAGCAGAAGAAATAGTGACTTCTTTTTCTCATACAAGACCAAATGGTCAAAGCTGTTTTACTGTTTTGGATGAATATAATATTAGCTACTTAGCAGCCGGAGAGAATATTGCTTATGGTCAAAAAAGCCCGAGTGAAGTTATGGATGGATGGATGAACTCTTCTGGTCATAGAGCTAATATTTTAGGAAGCCAATTTGGAAAAGTTGGTATTGGAGTATATCAATCAAGCAATGGAACTTATTATTGGACACAAGAATTTACAAATTAATTGGTATAAAAGAGAATAAATTATGATATCGGGGCAAATTGAATATTGATAGATAGCTCTATAAGGATTATACTAATAGTAATAATTCAAAGGAGAGATCGAATGAATAAAGAAAATAAATTTGCCCTGCTGATTGATGCCGATAATATATCTCCAAAGTATATTGAAATTATTGTGCGAGAGACAGAGGCTTATGGAGTAGCAAGTATAAGAAGAATATATGGAGACTGGACCGATTTATCAAAAGGATCTTGGAAAAATTGCCTTTTAGATAATTCATTGTCCCCAATACAGCAATACAATTATACCAGTGGAAAAAATTCATCCGATTCAGCCATGATAATTGATGCGATGGATATTTTGTATGAAAACATTGTGGATGGTTTTATCATTGCAACTTCGGATAGTGATTTTACAAGACTTGCAGTAAGACTTAGGGAATCGGGTAAACGGGTAATTGGTATGGGAGAAAGTAAAACACCATCTCCATTTGTAAAAGCATGTGAGCAGTTTAAAACACTTGATGTACTATATAAAAGTGAATCGAAAAATGCAAAAGAACATTATGAAATAAAAAATGAAGATGAAAATGAAAGCAAACCAGAGATTGAGAAGCCAATTTTAAGTAAAGATGCAGAACCAATAACGAGTATGAAGAACATTAAGCGTACAATCTTAGGATTGCTTGAAGAAAAATCCGATGAGGATGGATGGATGTTTCTCGGGAATTTGGGAAATATGATAATTAAAAGATATCCAGATTTTGATTGTAGAAATTATGGATTTGTAAAATTTGGGAAAATGATTGAATCTTTTGATGAATTGCAAACCAAAAAAGAAAAGTCAAGCAATGGACTGACAAGTCTAGTTTATGTTAGTTGCAAAAAAAATTAAACAAATACGAAAAGAGCCATTATGTAGAGAAATCTAAGTGATGGCTCTTAAATTATGTTGCCATGTAAAACTTATTATTGAAGCAAAAGGGCTTGCATTGGACAAAAATTTACGCATTTTCCACATGTTATACACTTTGCTTTATCTACAACAGGAGCCAGAAAGCCTTGTTGCGAGAGTGCATCCACAGGACATACATGAATCGATGGACAGGGATGATTTTGCGGACATCGGGTGGTATCTACCACAAGACTTTTTCCTTCTTTGTTTTCTGCTACTTTATTAAGAAACATAATAGGTAACCTCCTTTTTTCTATAGTATAGAAGAAACAATATTAATTTTCCGTGATATTGTCACAAAATAGGTAGACTTATGTGACTTATGCGCATACAAGAGAAAAAAAACAAGGTATAATAGAGGAGAAATATTACAATGAGGGAGGTGAAAGGGTGCAATATATAATTACATTTTTAGAGGGAATAATTACATTTATATCACCATGTTTATTGCCAATGCTGCCAATCTATGTTTCCTTTTTTTCAAATGGAGAAAACAATAAAAAGAAAACATTTCAAAATGCAATTGGATTTGTTGCAGGATTTACGACGGTATTTGTTATATTAGGAGCATTTGCAGGAACTATGGGCAGCGTTTTAACAAAATATAAAACAGAAATTAATATAGTAACAGGACTGATTGTTGTTATACTTGGGTTAAATTTTATTGGAATTATTCAAATTAATTTCCTCAATGGAACGAAGAAGATAGCATATGAAAATAAGGGAAGTGGGCTTGTTGCTTCTTTTTTGTTTGGAATTATATTTTCAATTGGATGGACTCCATGTGTAGGAGCATTTTTAGGATCAGCCTTAATGCTTGCATCACAAAAGGGTTCTTTGTTGGAAGGGATTTTTATGCTGATTACGTATTCCATAGGACTTGGCATACCATTTGTAATAAGTGCGTTGTTGATTGACAAAGGCAAGGCGACGTTTGATTTTATCAAACGAAATTATGGTGTAATCAATAAGGTTTCTGGAATATTTTTAGTATTGGTAGGAATTTTTATGATGAGTGGACTGATGGGGTACTTATTATCTTTTTTGAGTTTTTAAAATAGAAACGTAGAAAGATAGTAGACGTATAAATCATGTAAAGAAAGGAAGGAATAATGAATAAGTATGTAAAAGTTATAATTAGTATTGCTGGTTTTTTCGTACTGATTGCGGGCAGTATGTATGCTTATAATAAATTATCAAAAGAATACGGGACAGAAAATAATTTAAGTGAGGGTACCTATGTAAACAATCAAATAGAAGAAGAACAGCAAAGAGAACAGCAAGAGGAGAAACAAGCAGAGCAGCAAGAGGATTCGAGTGATACAGAAACAAAGACACAGGCAATTGATTTTACGGTTGTGAATAATCAGGGGGAAGAAGTTAGTTTAACTTCACTTATTGGCAAGCCAATCGTTTTAAATTTTTGGGCAAGCTGGTGTTCTCCTTGTAAAAGTGAAATGCCTGATTTCCAGAAGTTTTATGAAAAAATGGGAAGTGAAGTAGAATTTGTTATGGTGAATATGACGGATCAGAGTCGTGAAACATTGGATTCGGCAAAAGAATTTATTCAAAAAGAGGGCTATACATTCCCTACCTACTTTGATGTGGATCAAAGTGCAGCATATGCTTATTATGTCACCTCTATTCCAACTACTTTTTTTATTGACAAGGATGGATATATTGTAACATATGGGCAAGGGGCACTTGATGAAGAAACCCTTCAAAAAGCTATCGAGATGATAATGCCAGAGAAACCATGAAAAACAATCGAGTGAAGAATGTTAGAAAACGGTGAAAAAGCAATTACTTGTTATAAATATAACCTATAACAAGTAGTTGTTTTTTTATATTAACCATTTTTCAAAGGAATACTTATAATATTCATAGTAATCAAATAGGAATTATATGAAAATTGATAGAAGCATGAATTATATTGAATAAAACAAAACAAAATGCTTATAATATTGTTAAAATGTCTAAAGAAACGCAAAGATATAAAAGTAATTTTAGAAACAAAAAGTCACGAAATAAACATTGACCTTAAAAAATGCTTACAGAATGGGGGTATAATTGAAGATTATTATAGTAAATTCATAAAATAAAAATTACAAAACAATCACAAAACCACAAAACAACAAAAAAATAGAAATAAATATTGCAAAAACTAAGCATATGTGATAATATAATACTACAACAAAACGAAAATATTATTATTTTTGTTTATAACGCACAAAAAACTAACGGAGGTATTTTTATGAAAAAAAGATTAAGTGTTTTGTTATGTGCTGCTATGGTGGCAACGATGCTTGTTGGTTGTGGAAATAAAACCACACCAGATACTTCTTCTGATGACAAGGCAAAAACAGAAGAGAGTAGTACAGATGCAACACCAGCTGCGGATGCTTCAACTAGTTCGTTATCTGGAAAGAAAGTAGCAGTCGTAAGGAATCTTGCAAATGGGGATCATACGCAGCAGTACTTAGCCGGATGTGTAGAAGAAGGCGAAAAAATGGGTATGACAGTTGACACATTTGTTACAGATGGTGATGATGCAAAATGTCAGGAAACAGTAGCACAGGTTATTTCAAAAGATTATGATGCAATTGTTGTATCACATGGACAACTGTCTTATTCTTACAATATGCTTTTGCCAGCAATTGAAAAAGGAATGAAAGTAGTAACCTTTGATACAATGCCATATGAAAACGGCGATGCTAGTGGAAAATTACTAGAAGGCGTTACATCTACATCACAAGATGATTATGCATTAGCTGAATTATCTTTGGGGTATATGATGAAAGAATTTGAGGAAAACGGCGGAACATATCCTATGAAAGTTCTTAAAACATTTATGGGTCCTGGTATCCCTCCTCTTGATAGACGTAATGAAATTTATACTAAATTAGAAGAAGAAGGAAAAATAGAAACCGTTCAAGTAATTGCTCCTTCTGATTCTGCTAACGCACGTGGTGACATGACAACAAAGACAGAAGCAATTCTTCCTACAATTTCTGCAGGAAGTGTAGATGCAATCTGGGGTTGCTATGATGAATTAGCAAAAGGTGTTCTTCAGGCATTGAATGATGCAAAGCGTACAGATATTCCAATGTACACAATCGATGTATCCAATGATGACATTCAGTTGATGGTAACAAATGCTGATGTTTGGAAATCAACAGCAGCAGTTGATCCTAAGTTAATTGGTACGGTTGATATGAGATTAATCGCTCTCAAATTAGTTGGAGAAGATACACCGGATTACTTTAGCTTAACAGCAAATAATATTTTAACATCACAGTTAAGTGAAGGAACTACAATGCAAGAACTTGGAACGATTGTTGATGGCTGGGGCGATGCAACAGATCCAGAAGGTGCTCTTTACACAGATACAATTACGAACCTTTATGTAAAATAGGTAACTTAAAAATTGTTTCTTTAAACATTAAAATAAGGTGAGATGTCATGAATAAATTAAAACTTGAAATGAAAGAAATAGCGATTGAATTCCCAGGTGTTAAAGCACTGGATGGAGTTGATTTTAGCTTGACAAGTGGTACGATTCATGCACTCGTAGGTGCGAATGGTGCTGGCAAATCAACACTGATGAAAGTTTTGGCTGGCGCCAATACGCACTATACAGGACAGATTTATCTTGATGGAGAACCGGTGGAAATCCGGTCTCCAAAAGATGCTAAAAATCTAGGCATAGAAATTGTTTACCAAGAAGTCGATACGGCACTTATCCCATATTTATCGGTAGCAGAAAATGTTATGTTTAATACATTGGTAAACCGTATGGGGAAAAAGCAACTTGTTAATTGGAAAGAAATTCGTAAATCAGCAAAAGAAGTTTTGAAAAAGTTAAATGTGAATGTAAATGTAAATACGCTTGCGTCTGATCTTACGCTTGCGCAAAAACAAATGGTTTTAATCGCCAGATGTGTAGTAGAAGAATGTAAGTTTTTGATTTTGGATGAACCTACAGCACCTCTATCCAATTCGGAAACACAAGAATTGTTTCGAGTTGTAAGGGAGTTAGCAAAGGAAGATGTAGGAATAGTATTTATCTCTCATCGTTTAAATGAATTATACGAAATATGTGAATGGATTACGATTATGAGAGATGGTAAATTGGTTGACAGCATGCCACTGACAAGAGAATTGGAAGCCAATACGATTGTTGAATATATGTTGGGACGCAAATTTGAGGAAGTCTATGAAAAGCATCCTTGTAAAATTGGTGTACCTTTGCTTGAAATAGAAGGATTAACAGAAAAGACAGGAAAAGTTAAAAATATTAATATGCATGTTCATGAAGGAGAGATTGTTGGAATAGCAGGACTTGTTGGAGCAGGAAAAACGGAGCTTTGTAAAACGCTATTTGCCAGCTATCAGTTTTCTGGAACGATAAAACTGAAGGGAAAAGAGCTTAAATTTAAGAATCCCCATCAGGCGGTTAAAAATGGATTTGCACTTGTACCAGAAGAAAGAAGAAAAGAAGGAATATTGGTTACAGATCCGGTATATTCCAATATATCCGTTGCAGCCATGAAAAAATATACAAATAAATTTTCTGTTGTCAATAAGAAGAGAGAAAAAGAAGATGCAAGACAAATGATTAAGGAATTGGGAATTAAAACTCCATCTGAAAATCAAACGGTTGCACTTTTGTCTGGAGGCAATCAACAGAAGGTTGTAGTTGGAAAGTGGTTGAATTCAGAAGCAGAAATTTATATTTATGATGAACCAACAAAGGGAATTGATGTAGGTGCAAAAAGAGATATGTATGAATTGATTGAGCGATTGGCAGCGGAAGGAAAAGGAGCAATCTATGCAACTTGCGAATTTTCTGAGATATTAAGCATTTGTGATCGTGTATATGTTATGTATGATGGTGAGATTGTAAAAGAATTAAAGATTTCTGATACTGATGAAAAAGAATTGCTCTATTATTCGACAGGAGGTAAGTAATATGAATCAGACAGTAGGGAAAAAAACCAACTTTAAACTTTCTGATTTTGTAACAAAGTGGGGTACAATTGTTACAATATTTGTTCTGCTTATTGTGTTTACATTTGGAAACTGGAATGAAACCACAGGTGGCAGTATGTTTTTGACAGCAACTAATATGATTACGATATTGCGATCAATTTCTATTACGGCAATTATAGCAATCGGATTAACGTTTTCATTATCTGTGGATGGTATGGATTTATCCATTGGTGCTTGTGCAAATTTTGCAGATACTTTGATTATGACCATGTTTGTTTGGTACAATCTAAGCATGGGTGTATCAATTATTATTACAATCGTAGCTTGTTTATCGGTTGCAGTTGTAAATTCACTTTTAATTGTTAAATTGAAAATACCAGATATGGTTGCAGCATTATCCGTAATGTTTATGTTCCAAGGTGTTGCGCTTACATATTCAAGCGGAGGAGCTATTACAGAACGTATGATGAGACCAGATGGTTCTCAAGCACCTGGACTTGTTTCCACTACATTTCGTGCAATGGGATCAGAACCTTGGTTAATTATTATTATGCTTTGCGTGGTTGCATTTGCACACTTTTTCTTGAGTTATACCAAGCATGGTAGATATATGTATGCAGTAGGTGGCAATCCTGAGGCAGCAAAATTATCAGGAATCTCAGTAGCAAAATACAAAATAACAGCATATTTCTTATCCGCAGCTTTTGCTTCCCTTGGAGGTATTTGTTTGGCAGCTCGTGTTGGAACAGCACAGGTAAGTGCAGGTGATTCCTACCTAATGCCAGCTGTAGCTGCAGCCTATATTGGATTTTCTGTTATGGGAGCTGGTAAAGCAAATGCATTTGGAACATTGATGGGAGCTATTTTAGTAGGACTTTTAGAGAATGGACTTATTATGATGGCAGTACCATATTATGCAATGAACATTGTAAAAGGAGCGGTACTTGCAATTGCTCTTGCAATGACATATGCTACAAAGAAAAAACAATAAATGATGACACAATAATAAAAAGGAGGAATGAACATGTCACGCTTTGATACCTATTTTTTAATGAAAACAGAAGATATTGCAGACTATGTAAAAGAAAAATTGGACTTTTTTCCAGATGATGCAAAATTGGAATGTATGGAAATTGGAGATGGAAATTTAAATTATGTATTTCGTTTGAAAGATTTGGAAACAGGCAGTTCCATTATTATAAAACAGGCAGGAGAATCCCTTCGTATATCAGAAGAAATGAAGCTTTCAACCGATCGAGGAAGAATTGAGGCTAAGATTCTTGGGATTCAAGGTCGATATGCACCAGGACTTGTTCCGGAAGTATATTTGTATGATGCTGTTATGTGCGCGATGTTAATGCAGGATATGGTTGGTCATACCATGATGAGAACTGGTCTTATCAATCATGAAATTTATCCACTATTTGCAGAACATATTAGTACATTTCTTGTAAACTCATTGTTGCTTACAACGGATGTAGTAATGGGTCACAAGGACAAGAAGGAAAATGTAAAAACATTTATTAATCCGGATTTATGTGAAATTAGTGAAGATTTAGTATTTAGCGAACCATTTATTGATTATAATCATCGCAATAATGTTTTCCCACCAATCAAAGAGTTTGTTCAAAAAGAGCTCTATGATGATACGAAACTTCATTTAGAAGCTGCAAAGTGTAAATTTGATTTTATGAATAATGCACAATCTCTAATCCATGGGGATTTGCATACGGGTTCTATTTTTATTAATAAAGAACATACTTATGTCTTTGATCCAGAGTTTGCTTTTTATGCTCCGATGGGATATGACATAGGAAATGTAATTGCAAACATGTTTTTTGCATGGTGCAATGGGGACGCAACCATTAAAAATCCAGAAGAAAAAGAAAAATTCTGTACTTGGGTTATTGATACAATTGAAGAAATTGTTGATAAATTCATTGCAAAATTCAAAGTATCTTTCCAGGAAAATGTAACAGATACGATGGCGAAGACGGAAGGATTTATGGAATGGTATTTAGGTAATGTGTTGCGTGATACAGCAGCTGTGGCTGGATTTGAATCCATTCGACGTACTGTGGGAATGGCAAATGTAAAGGATATTACAAGTATTCTTGATGAAGAAAAACGAGCTCGTGTAGAAAAGATTGTTATTTCACTTGCAAAAGATTATGTTATGAATCGGGAAACTTCATTTAAATGTGGAGCGGATTACAAAAAAGCAATTGAAAGAGCAATTGCAAAATTTTAGAAAAAATTCAGTTGAAATAAAACAAAGGAGACTAGCTATGGAAAAGAAAAATATTCTAGATTATGAAACGGTTGCATTGGATGATGACAAAAATGCGCTTGTTATCATTGATCAGACAAAACTTCCTTATAAAATTGAAATGTTATCGCTAACCGTGCAAGAGGACATTTGGCGAGCAATTTATTTATTACAGGTTAGAGGAGCTCCTGCGATAGGTGTTGCAGCAGCAATTGGAATTTATTTGGCAGGAAGAGAACTAGAAGCTTCTGATATGGATGATTTTTATGAAAAGTTTGCAAAAGCAAAGGACTATTTAGCTTCGGCTCGTCCAACAGCAGTAAATTTATTTTGGGCACTTAATCGCATGGAAGATGTTGTAAAAGCGAATATGGATAAAGAAGTAGATCAGGTGAAAAAACTTCTTCACGATGAGGCAGTAGCGATTCGTAATGAAGATGTTTGGGTATGTACTCAGATTGGTGAACATGCGCTTACTCTTGTAAAGCCAGGAGATGGATTACTCACTCATTGTAATGCTGGACAGCTTGCAACTGTAAAATATGGTACTGCAACCGCTCCAATGTACTTGGGTCAGGAGAGAGGATATAACTTCCATATTTTTGCAGATGAGACCAGACCACTCTTACAAGGAGCTAGGTTAACCGCATTTGAATTGCATGAATCCGGGCTTGATGTTACATTAATTTGTGATAATATGTCAGCTACAGTAATGAAAAAAGGATTAGTCAATGCAGTATTTGTAGGCTGTGATCGTGTAGCAGCAAATGGTGATACAGCAAATAAAATAGGAACAAGCGTTGTCGCAACGGTAGCAAAACGCTATAATGTACCAGTTTATATCTGTGCTCCGACATCAACGATTGATTTAAATACATTAACAGGTGATGAAATTCATATTGAAGAACGTCCAGCAGAAGAAATTACAGAAATGTGGTATAAAGAACGTATGGCTCCAGAAGGTGTAAAAGTGTTTAATCCATGTTTTGATGTTACCGATCAAGATTTGATTGCGGGAATTGTAACAGAATATGGGATTGCTAAACCACCATATTCAAAATCATTACTTGAAATTTTTGAAAAAAAGAAAGAAGCTTTAGCAAAGAAATAGATAGGTTGTAAGCGATAAGAAATAAAAATGGAGTGGTATGCACTCCATTTTCGCTATCATCATCATTTAAAAAGATATTTTTTTTTAACAGGAAATAAACGTTGTATTTTTCTTTATTAAGAAATTTTTCCAGTCTTGATTGAGCACCTTGTCGGTGATAACACCAGTTAAGTTATCAAAATTGCAGATGTGAATAAAGGAAGTTTTATCAAATTTAGAATAATCAGCAATTAAATAAACTTCATTGCTTCTATCTAATAATTTTTGACGAATCATGGCCATGCCTTCCGAAGAATCGGTAATTCCATGTTCCATCGATAGAGAGCGGCAAGACATAAATGTTTTATCAAGATATAAGCCATCAAGCGCCTGAATGGTTGAATTACCTTGAAAGGCTTTGTGATCTCTAGAAAGAGTACCACCAATGCATACGACCCGGATATTTTCAAGCTCAGTAAGCTGATCAATAATAAGTAAAGAATTTGTAACAACGGTTAGGCGCATATCACTGATTGCTCGTGCAACAAAAAGAGCAGTTGTAGATGCATCAAGGAAGATGGAATCCCCATTGTGAATTAATTTACGACATTCTTTGGCAATGGAATCTTTACTTTTGGTATAAGCAACTTCTCGTAATTCTACGGTTACATTGTTTTCAACGCCTGATTGAATAAAAGCCCCTCCATAAGTTCTGGTAAGAAACCCTTCATCTTCTAAAAATTTGAGGTCACGTCGTATCGTTTCTTCCGTAACATCAAAGGTTTTGGATAATTCAGTCACAGTGATGCTTTTTCGTTCGATTAAAATATCTTTTATTTTGTTTTTGCGGGTTACAGCTAACATGAAGATCCTCCTATATATTGTCATTTAAATGTAATTACGAATATTAAATAATATGTATCGATTATACATAATATTTTGACTTTTGGCAAACAAAGGATGAAAACAAAATTAAATAAATATAAAACAACAATATACAAAAACAAACATTGACAAAACAACATAAAACATGTAGAATCAAAGTATGGAAAGAGGTGAGAAATGTGGTAACAATCAAAGGGAAACAATATATGTCGGATTTTGAAGCAAAAAAGACAATTATTGAGATAGGCAAACGAATGTATCAAAAAGGTTTTGTTGCTGCAAATGATGGAAATATTAGTTGTAAGGTCGGTCCAGATACACTGTGGACTACTTGTACAGGGGTGTCAAAAGGGTTCATGACGCAAGATATGCTGGTGAAAATGAATACAAGTGGCAAGGTACTGATTGGTTCCAAAAAACCTTCCTCTGAGGTGAAGATGCATCTTAGGGTATATCAGGAGAATCCAGATGTCATGGCAGTTACCCATGCACACCCACCGGTTGCAACATCTTTTGCGATTGCAGGGATTAGTTTAGATAAAGCGGTTTTACCAGAGGCAGTTGTACAGCTTGGAACAGTGCCAATCGCAAAATATGCGACACCTGGAACGCAAGAAGTACCGGATTCTATTGCACCGTTTTGTAAAGACTATAATGGCGTTTTATTAGCAAATCATGGAGCATTAAGTTGGGGAAAAGATGTAATTGAAGCATTTTATCGATTGGAGTCAATGGAATATTATGCAACGATACTTATGTATACAGGCAATATATTAGGAAAGCAAAATGAGCTTTCTTGCAATCAGGTAAATGAACTGTTGGGAATTCGTCAACAACTTGGCATTTTATCTGGAGGTGCACCAAGCTGTGCAGTGAAAGCAACGAACCAGCAAGATGTCATAACATATGGTGGAACTCAAAATTCAAATACTTTGTTAAAAGGCGTTACACCTCTTGTACGACCATCTAAGGATGATATTTCCTGTGGATGTGGAAGTATTACGGAGCAAAAGGTAGATGTGGAAGCAGCGAACAAAACAAAGAAAGAAATTATTGATGAAGTGGTTCGAAGAGTCGTATCGCAATTAAATGTATAGAATCAGTATAAAGGAGGTATGGCACATTGGAAGCAAAAGAAATTGAACTGATTGTAAAACAAGTCCTTTCTAGTATTGATTTAAGTCAGATTAATGCAGGTACTTACAGCAATCAGGAAAAGAACAAGGCATCCAAAGGTGATTATGGTGTATTTGAGCGAGTCGAGGATGCGATTGATGCAGCATATGAGGCTCAAAAAAAATATTTAGACGAATGTACCATTGAAGATCGAAACCGTATCATTGATGCGATTCGAAGTGTTTCGAGAGAACATGCGAAAGAGTTTGCAAAGATGGTTATAGATGAATCTAAAATGGGTCGCTATGAAGATAAGATAGAGAAAAATCTTGTGGTAATCAATAATACGCCAGGTACAGAATGTCTGACAACAGATGCAATCTCTGGTGATGCAGGACTTATGCTAGAGGAATATGCACCGTTTGGATTGATTGGTGCAATTACACCAGTAACAAATCCAACGGAAACAATTATTAATAATACGATTAGTATGATAGCAGGGGGAAATGCCGTTGTCTTTAATGTACATCCATCTGCAAAGAATGTATGTGCACATTGCCTTAGAATTTTAAACCGAACCATTGTAGAGCAAGGTGGACCGTCAGATTTAATTACCATGGCAAAAGATCCTACGATGGAGACCGTTGAAAAAATAACAAAAAATCCAAAGATAAGACTTATGGTTGGTACAGGCGGCATGCCAATGGTAAATGCATTGCTTCGTTCTGGTAAAAAAACGATTGGTGCAGGAGCAGGAAATCCACCGGTAGTTGTAGATGATACCGCAGATATCACATTGGCAGCAAAAGAGATTTATAGAGGAGCTTCGTTTGATAATAACCTGTTATGCCTTGCAGAAAAAGAAGTTTTCGTAATGGATGCTGTTGTAAGAGAGTTTATAGAAAAAATGGTAAGCGAAGGAGCTTATCTTTTAGATGCATCGGAGTTAGAAAAAATCTTAGCACTTGTTTTTATAAAGGATGAAAAAGGATATCATGTAAATAAAAAATGGGTAGGGCAGGATGCATCTAAGATGTTAAATGAAATAGGAATTCATCGTCCTGAGGTTTGCCTTCTCATTTGTGAAACTCCAGCAGACCATCCGTTCGTGTTAGTTGAACAGCTTATGCCAGTATTGCCAATTGTTACATGCAAAACCTTTGAGGAGGCAGTGCAAGGTGCATACCGTGCTGAATCAGGTAATCGCCATACGGCGTCTATGTTTTCAAAGAATGTAGATAATATGACGCGATTTGCAAGAAAGATTGAAACAACTATTTTTGTTAAAAATGGCTGTACGTTAAAAGGAGTTGGAATCGGCGGAAATGGTTATACAACTATGACGATTGCGGGACCAACTGGTGAAGGAATTACTTGTGCAAGATCCTTTACGAGAAGAAGAAGATGTATGTTAGCAGATGGTGGTTTTCGCATTATTTAAAGGTGAGGTGGTGTCAATATGGCAATCGGTTTTTTAGAATGTGCTGGGTATGGTGCGCTATTATATGCAATGGATAAAGCTTGCAAAGCAACAGATATTAAAATATTGGGCATTGATACCATAAATCCAAAAGATACGAGTGCATTTATACCATTAACGACACAGGTAAAATTCGAAGGATCAACTTCACAAGTAAAAATAGCAGTGGAAGTGGCGAAAGAAGCCGCACTTAAAATAAATGAAGAACATGAAGTTGTAACTGCAGTAATAGAACGTCCTTATGAGGGAACACGTGAACTTGCAAAAATATCAAAAGTAAATTTTTAGGAGGAAAAAATTATGTCAGCAATAGGAATGATTGAAACAAGAGGTTTAACCGCTTCGATTGAAGCAGCCGATGCAATGCTTAAAGCAGCAGATGTAGAATTAGTAGGAACAGAAAAAATTGGTTCTGGATTAGTAACTGTTATTGTAAAGGGTGAAGTAGGAGCAGTAAAAGCAGCAACGGAATCAGGACAAGAAGCAGCATCAAGACTTGGGGAGTTAGTAGCAGTACATGTAATCCCTAGACCACACGCAGATGTAGCAAAGATTCTTCCAGCTATCAAATAATAGATAGGTAGTGATTATAGTGAATTTAGATGCAATTGGAGTTGTAGAAGTAAATTATTATACCAATGCCGTCGTTGTTTTAGATGAAATGCTGAAAGCATCAAGCGTTGATGTTGTAAGCTGTCATAAAAAACTTGGCGGACGGATGGTTCATACAGTGGTAAGTGGTAAAACCTCGTCGGTTAATGCAGCAATCGATGCAGCAAAGAGAGCAGAAGACAAGGTGGGAAGTGAAAACATTAAAGTGGCAATTACAATCAGTAATCCACATCCAGAAGTCATTAAATTAATGAATTTACTTGAAAAAAAATTAACACAAATCGAAGCCTCCAATGAAAATTAGAAATGGCGTGAAAGGAGAAAAAAGATGGCAGAAGTAAAGATGGCAGAAACGAAAACATCCGTTAAGGAAAATCGAAAATTAAGTGCGCTAGGAATGATTGAGACAAGAGGCTTAGTTGCTTCAATTGAAGCAGCCGATGCGATGCTTAAAGCAGCTGATGTAGAATTAATCGGATTAGAAAAAATAGGATCGGGACTTGTAACTGTAATGGTACAAGGAGAAGTAGGTGCAGTAAAAGCGGCCGTGGAATCTGGCGAAGCAGCAGCTTCAAGGTTGGGTGAATTAGTGGCAGTACATGTAATTCCAAGACCACATGGTAATGTTAGCACAATTCTTCCCATTTTAAAGTAATGGAGTACAACATATGAAAAATACAGAGAAAGTAGTTGAGCATGTGGCAGGTTTGGTAATGGATGTGGCAAATGAACTCGAGGCAAATCCCTTTTTAGTACCAGTTGGTATATCTGCTCGTCATGTTCACTTGACCAAGGAAGCAGTTTCTATTCTTTTTGGAAGCAAACACTCCCTCACCTTTTTCAAAAAGTTAAGTCAACCTGGTCAGTTTGCAGCAAATGAGCAAGTACAGATCATTGGGCCGACTGGAAGCATATCAAAGGTTCGTGTATTAGGACCAGAACGTTTGGCCTGTCAGATAGAAATTGCTTATTCAGATAGCAGAACCCTTGGAATTATACCGCCGGTTCGTTCTTCTGGCGATATAGAAGGAACTCCTGGTATACGCTTGGTTGGGCCAGAAGGTGAAGTAACAGTAGACGCAGGTGTCATTGTTGCAGAACGACATATTCATATGAGTTTAGAAGATGCAAAATGGTTTGGTGTAACGCAGGGACAGCAAGTTAAAATTGATGTGTTAGGACCAAAAGCGGGAATAATGGAAAAAGTTACCGTACGAATTGATAAAAACTATCGTTTGGATCTTCATATCGATACAGATGATGCAAATGCTTTTTTGATTCGGCAAGGAGAAAAATTGCGTTTAATAAAATAGACGTATTTGTAGCAAAGGAGAATGTTTTATGATACTAGGAACAGTAAAAGGCAATATCGTCTCCACCAGAAAGTGTAGTAATCTGGTTGGGTTCAAACTATTGCTGATTGAACCTTTTTATGGTAATAAATCGGAAATATTTGTTGCTGCAGATACAATGGGAGCAGGAATTGGTGAATTGGTTCTTGTGACAACGGATAATACAACCCAGTATGCAATTGACCGTACGGCTCCAATTGACGCTTTTATAGTAGGAATTGTAGATGCACCGCCACAATGATAGAAAAGAAATAGGAAATGACTGCATCTATAATTGGCAAATCAATTTGATGCGGTCATTTTTAATATGGAGGTATTCGTGTGGAGACATTAAAAATATTAGCAGTAAAAGACCCAGCAGTGATGGCATACGTTGACCAAAAACTAGTGGATAAGTTCCCTATGAAGGTAGAGTTTGATATAGTTCCATGGGATAAATATTACAATACCATGATGGAGGTACTAGAAGGTAAAATCTATTATGATATCATCATGGTTGCTGGTCATTTATGGAAACGTGATTTTGTAGAAAAAGGGTATCTTGCACCCCTCTCTTATGAAAAAGAAGACATCTTACCGGTCATTGCAAAGGAAATGAGAGTTGCAGGCAAACAGTATCTATCCCCTTCTTTTTGCGATGGACATATGATTTTATATCGTAAAAGTGTTATAAAAGAGGTACTTTTACGAGAATTTGACGATATTATTACGCCAAAGGAATATAGGGAAGCGGCAAAAAAATTAGCAGATGCAGGATACCTTATTGCAATGAAAGCAGATGAATCTGAGATCTTCACAGATGCACTTCCCTTTCTTCGCATGGAAGGTATTGATATTTATGATGGTACAACCGGAAAAATTCAGTGTGATAAAGAAGAAGTGATAAAAGGACTAGAAACTTATGTAAGCTTGAAACAGTTTGCCTGGAATGATACAAGTTCATATGGAAATGAAGAATTGGCAAAAAAACTCCAATCCAAAGAAGCTGTCATGGGTGTTACTTGGAGTGGACAGATGGGTACGGTTATGAATGAAGCATGCATGGATAAAGAAGATATAGGATTTGCAACCTTCTCCACTGCGTGGAATGTAACATGGTCATTTGCAGTGAACAATGGTTCTACTCAGAAAGAATTAGCGGAGAATTTTTTGCAATTTCTGCGTTCTGGAGAAATTGATGAAAAAGCTGGTGAGGGAAGTGGTGCACCTGTTCGAAGAGGAAGCTATCTTGCTGGTATGGAGAAGTATCCGTGGTATCGTTGCCAGCTGTCTATGTTTGAACATGCAAAATTGCTCCCTGATCTTATGCGTGCAGGAGAGAAAAATGGTGTTCTTTATCATCAGATTGCACTTGCTTTTGCAGGAGAAAAAACACCACGGGAAGCCATGATTGACGCAAAACATGAGATTATGAAATTGGAGGACTAAGATGAAAGTAATCGTAATTGGTGGTGTAGCAGCTGGAATGTCATGTGCATCGAAGGTAATTCGAAGTGATAAAACAGCAGAAATAGTGGTTTATGAAAAAGGCGGTTTTCTCTCGTATGGTGCTTGCGGTCTTCCCTATTATGTTGGGAATTTTAATGATGATTATCGGAGAATGATAGCAAGAACGAAAGAAGCCTTTGAAGAATCAGGGATTCATTGTAATTTGTATCATGAAGTAATTTGTGTTGATACCAAAAAGAAAGAAGTTACAGTGCGCGATATCAAGGAAAATCGTGAGTTTGTAGATCATTATGATAAACTTATGATTGCGACTGGAGCAAAAGCCGTGATGCCTCCTTTTGAAGGAAACTATCTGTTAGGAGTTCATTCGTTGAAGACCTTAGAAGAAGGAATCTTTTTACGGGAATATGCAAAATCAGAGAATATAAAAAATGTAACAATTGTTGGTGGCGGTTATATCGGAATTGAGTGTGCAGAAGCGTTTCTACATTTAGGAAAACAGGTAAGAATCATAGAGGCTGCGGATCGGATTCTAACTTCATTTGATGCAGAAATGGCGGAGCTTGCAAGGTTAGAGTTGGAAAGTAAGGGAGTAAAACTTCATCTTATGGAAAAGGTAAAGGGGTTCCATGGACAGGTTGCAATTGAAACGGTTGAGACAGATAAAGGAATGTATGAGTCGGATCTTGTGATTGTAGCAGTTGGAGTCAGACCAGCAACTGAATTTTTAAACGATACGGATATCAAACGAGCAAAAAATGGAGCTATTGTTGTAAATCGTAAATTAGAAACCTCAATCAAAGATGTATATGCAGCAGGAGATTGTATTCTTGTCTACAATGAATGTTTAAAAGAAGATTCATTTCTAGCACTTGGTACTACAGCAAATAAATGCGGTCGTATTGCTGGTGCCAATATGACAGGCGCTAACCTAGAATTCTTAGGAGCCTTGGGATCAGCAGCAATTAAAGTTTGTGAATTGGAATTAGGACGTACCGGTATGGGAGAGATGGATGCAAAAAGGAAGGGAATTTCTTATAAAACAGTACTTGTAAAAGCGTATGATCATCCAGCCTATTATCCAGATCCAACGCCTATTTCAATTAAGTTGATTTATGAGGAAGGAACACGAAAATTGTTAGGAGCGCAGACTTGTGGATTTAAGGGAGCTGTACTCCGTGTGGATGTTTTTGCAGTAGCTATTCATTCACAAATGACTTGTGATGAACTTGGAATGACAGACCTAATATATGCACCACCTTTTGCAGGGGTATGGGATGCAATCCATATTGCATGCAATGCAGCGAAGTAGAAGGGAGAAATATGAGCAAATTAGTGACAGTAGAAGAAGCAGCTAATCTTATAAAAGATGGCGATATGGTGGCAATTGGTGGCAATGTATTGCATAGAGCTCCAATGGCATTGGTGCGAGAAATTGTCCGAAAAAAGAAAAAAAATTTGCGGGTCGTAAAGACAGCAGGTGGAATGGATGTTGATGTCTTATGTATGGGAGAATGTGTATCCAGCGTAGATGCGGGATTCATTAGCTATGAAACTGAATACTCGCTTGCATCACATTATCGTAAGGCAGTTCAATCGGGGCAGGTAGCTGGGAATGAGCATGCTTGCTATACGGTAATTTCTGCATTACGTGCGGGAAGTGCAGGAATTCCTTTTATGCCAGTGAAAGGACTTATGATTAGTGATTTAATTGAAGTGAATGATTATTTTACAAAAATAAAAGATCCATTTTCGGGTGAAATGGTAACTGTTGTAAAGGCACTTCGTCCCGATATTGCCCTAATACACGTGCATGAGGCAGATATCAATGGAAATGCCTATATAGAAGGTCCACTGTTTGATGATATCTTGATGAGTCGTGCATCGAAACGAGTTATTATTTCGACTGAAAAAATTGTCCCAGAAAATAAATTTGCATTTTCAAAAGAAAAGGCACAAATTCCTCACTTTATGGTTGAGGCGGTTGTAAAAGTAGAAAAAGGGGCAAGTCCATGTTCTTGTCTTCCAAGTTATGATATTGACCGAAAGCAGCTTGATATATTTAAGATGGCTAAGACACAAGAAGACCTTATGGCTTATTTAGAGAGCTGTGAAAAGGTAGATAGGAGATAAAAATAGATGGTTGACTTTAGAATAAGTGATTTAATGGTTTGTGCGATGTCTCGAATGATTCAAGATGAAGATACGGTGTTTCATGGGGTATCGTCCCATATGCCGATGATTGCACTTCTTTTAGCAAAAAGTCTTCATGCTCCGAATGCAGTTCACTTAAACATTCCAGGAGGTGTTGATCCAAGTCCAAGAAAGCTTCAAAAATATACAAGTGCAGGAAAAGAGTTACTTGACCAATCTTGTTCCTATTTTCCATTAGCTGAAGTTTTCGATTTGTCAATGCGTGGAGATTTGGATGTTGCTTTTTTAAGTGGAATTCAATTTGATATCAATGGAAATGTAAATGCATCTGTGATTGGAGATTACCATAAACCAAAGGTTCGAATGCCGGGAGGCGCAGGAAGTGCAGTGCTCATACCAACGGCAAAAAGAGCTATTATATGGAGAACAAAACATGATAAACGTACCTTTGTAAATCAGGTGGATTTTGTTACAACACGCGGAAATATTGATAAAATTGTAACACCTCTTTGCATATTTGAGTTTCGAGGTGGAAGACTTAAACTAGACTCTCTTCATCCAAATGTTACGCTGGATGAAGTTATTGCAAATACTTCATTTCCTGTGGAATATGATAAAATATGTTACACCAGTGAACCAACAAAAGAAGAAATGATGATGCTTCGAAGAATTGATCCCAACGATTATCGAAACATTGAATTCTAGGGGGGCGTAAAAATGGGAACTATAAGAATGGAAGCAGTTACTACTAGCTTTTTTGGCTACGGAGCAATTTCCTCTTTAGCAGAAGAACTAATAAAACATGAAGCAAAAAGAGCTTTGATTGTAACCGATAAGTTTTTATATGAATCAGGGGTAGCTGAAAAAGTAGGTCAGGTTTTATTGAAGGCAAATGTAGAGTATGCAATTTATTACTTGGTACAAGCCAATCCAACGGTAGATGTTGTCAATGAGTGCATTTATGCAGCACGTGAACTAGAGGTTGACTGGCTGGTGGCAGTGGGTGGAGGATCTTCGATTGATACGGCGAAAGCAGCTAGTATTGTGCTTGCAAATGGTGGTAAGGTTGAAGATTACGAAGGACTTAATCGTTCCAAACATGCTGGAATTCCAATTGCAGCAGTCAATACAACGGCTGGAACAGGCTCCGAGGTTACGACGTTTTACATAGTAACCGATGCCAAAAAGCACTCGAAAATGTGTATGGTCGATCGAAACTGTAAGGTAACAATTGCAATAAATGACACCCAGTTCATGCTAGGTATGCCCAAGGGACTTACTGCTGCTACCGGAATGGATGCAATGACACATGCAATTGAAGCAGTATTGTCAAACAAAGCGAATCCTTTGACGGATAAGGATGCACTTTGGGCAATACGGGTAATCAATCAATATTTACCGCGAGCAGTGAACGATGGAAATGATTTAGAGGCAAGGGATCAGATGGCGTATGCAGAATATGTAGCGGGGATGGCATTTTCCAATGCAGGGCTTGGTATGGTACATGCAATGGCTCATTCGCTTGGAGGAATGTATAATTTACCCCATGGGATATGCAATGCAGTGCTGCTTCCATATGTAATGCAATTTAATGGCGCAGATGTGAAAACAGGGAACGATTTTAAAAAAATTGCAATTGCTCTTCAAATATCCAATGCAGAACGTTTGTCAGAAGCAGAAGCAATGGCAGAAAGTATAGGTGCTATTATTGGTCTATCAAGAGAAGTAGGAATTAAACAGAATCTATCCGAACTTTCTGTAAACCCAAAGGATTTTGAGACCTTAAGTATGTTGGCATGTAAGGATGCTTGTATGCAGGATAATCCGATTGTGCCATGTAAAGAAGACGTAGTTATGGTTTATGAAAAAGCGTATCAAGGAGTATTTTAAAAGGAGAAGGTGGCTATATGAAAAAAGTAATGAACAAACCAGAACAATACGTAGCAGAAATGTTAGAGGGACTTTATCTTGCTCATTCGGATTTGATTACGTATACCAATGACGATTTACATTGTCTGGTATCGGCGAACAAAAAAGAAGGTAAGGTAGGAATTGCAACAGGAGGAGGATCTGGACACCTCCCACTTTTTCTGGGGTATGTTGGAAAAGGAATGTTGGATGGTTGCTCTGTTGGTGATGTTTTTCAGTCACCAAGTGCGGAACAGATGTTAGCTGTGACAAAAGAAATTGATTCTGGAGCAGGTGTACTCTATATATACGGAAATTATAACGGTGATATTTTTAATTTTGATATGGCAGCTGAAATGGCTGATTTTGAGGAAAATATTCGTGTAGAGAGTGTTGTGGCAGGAGAAGATGTTGCATCGGCTGCACCGAGTGCACCAGGGGAGAATAACAAACGCCGTGGGGTTGCTGGAATTGTCCTTGTCTATAAGTGTGCTGGAGCGGCAGCAAATGCAATGCTTGACCTTGATAACGTAAAGCGAGTTGCACAAAAAGCGGCAGATAATGTGCGTACGATGGGTGTTGCTTTGACACCATGTACGGTGCCTAGAGTTGGAAAACCAGGGTTTGAAATTGCTGACGATGAGATGGAAATAGGAATGGGTATTCACGGTGAGACGGGAATTCGCCGTGGGAAAATAGAGCCAGCGGATCAAATCGTAGAAGAGATGCTAGATAAAATAGTGAAAGACCTTCCTTATGAAAATGGTGATGAAGTTGCCGTATTGATAAATGGACTTGGTGCGACTACGTTAGATGAGCAGTATATTGTAACAAGAAAAGTCGATGAATATTTAAAAGAAAAAAGAATTCGAGTACATCATTATTATGTAGGTGAATATGTTACTTCATTAGAAATGGCAGGATTCTCAATTTCACTGTTGAAGCTAGATGAAGAATTAAAACAATATCTAGATGCACCAGCACAGACACCATTTTTTGTTCAATTGTAATCATTGGAGGGGCTTATGGATCGATTATATTTTATAAAATTATTAGATGAACTACAAAAAATAATGGGTGAAAACCGCGATTATTTGATTGATTTGGATCGTGTTGTAGGTGATGGAGATTTGGGGTTAACAATGAGTGACGGATTTTTAGCTGCTTATGAGGCAGTAAAAGATTCCTCTGAAATGGATATTGGAAAACTGATTTATATGGCAGGGAAAGCTATGTCTACAGCAGTTCCTTCTACAATGGGAACATTAATGGCATCGGGACTTATGCAGACAGGAAAAGTCTTAAAGGGAAAAACGGAAGTCGAAAAGGAAGATATTGCAACTTTCTTTATGGCCTATGAAGAAGGCGTTATGACCAGAGGAAAAGCAAAAGTTGGTGAAAAGACGTTTATCGATGGATTAGACCCTGCAGTTGAAGCTATGAAAGCATCGCTTGCCGTAGGGGATAGTCTGCATGTCGTTGCTCAAAAGGCAGTAAAAGCTGCCGAAGAAGGATTTATAAATACGACGACAATGGTTGCAGTACATGGCCGTGCAGCAACACGAGGAGAAGCGTCAAGAACGTTAAAGGATCCAGGGGCAGCGGTTGCATTGTTAATGATGAAAGCATTTCAAAAAACAACTCAACTGGATTAATCCTTTTTTTATCAATAAAAATGGAACGCAAGAAGTATTGCTCTTGCGTTCCATTTTGTTATTATTTCTTTAAAAGAAATAATAATTTTTCGAAATGTGACTTTGTTACAGAATAATATTTTTTTTTGTTGTATACTAAGTAATAAAAGAAGATGTGACTTAGTTTGTCAAAGTTATAACGAAAAGGAGAATTGATTATGGCGAAAAAAACAGTAATTATTGGTGGAGTTGCCGGTGGAGCTACAACAGCAGCAAGACTTCGAAGAAGAGATGAATCAATGGATATTGTTGTGCTTGAGAGAGGAGAGTATATCTCTTATGCAAACTGCGGACTTCCTTATTATATTGGTGACGTGATAAAGAGTCGAGATGCTCTTTTATTACAGACACCACAGGCTATGAAAAAAAGATTTAATGTAGATGTACGAGTGGCAAATGAGGTACTTCAAATTATCCCAGATAAGAAGATAGTCAAAGTAAAAGATTTGCATACCAGCGAAATTTACGAAGAAACCTATGATAATTTGGTAATTGCAACAGGATCTGCTCCATTGAAACCACCAATTCCAGGTATCAATGGAAAAAATATCTTTACCCTTTGGACAATACCCGATACGGATCGGATTAAAGCCTATGTAGAAGAGAAAAAACCAAAGACTGCGGCAGTAATTGGTGGTGGATTTATTGGTTTGGAAATGGCCGAAAATTTATCGGAAGCTGGTCTGAGGGTAAGCGTAATTGAGATGCAAAAGCAGGTGATGGCTCCGTTTGATTATGAAATGGCAAATCTTTTGCATGAGAATATGAGAATGAATCAGGTTAATCTGATTTTAGAAGATGGGGTTGCATCGTTTGAAGAAAAGTCAGATCAGACTACGATAAATCTAGCCAGTGGTCAGTCATTAGACGTTGATATGGTTATACTTTCAATTGGTGTTAAGCCCAATAGTGAGCTTGCAAAGGAAGCGGGGATTCAGACAAACAAACGAGGAGGTATTGTTGTTGATGATTACCTCATGACTTCAGCAAAGGACATTTATGCAGTTGGAGATGTAATTGAAGTAGAGCAGGCATATACAAAAGAAAAAACAATGATACCGCTTGCTGGACCTGCAAATAAGCAAGCACGTATTTTGGCAGATAATTTAACTGGTGATAAAAAGGTTTATCATGGATCCTTTGGTACTGCGGTTGCAAAAGTATTTGATTTAAATGCGGCTTCAGTTGGCTTGAATGAAAAACAATTAAAACTGCAAGGAAAAATAAAAAATGCAGATTATTTCAATGCACTAATTAATCAAAAATCCCATGCTGGTTATTATCCGGGGGCTACACCGTTGACGCTTAAGATGATTTTTGATAAAGATGGAATCATCTTAGGAGCACAAATTGTTGGGCAGGATGGAGTTGATAAACGAATTGACACGATTGCAACAACAATGCGTCTAAAGGGAACAATCTATGATTTAGAGGAACTGGAGTTAGCATATGCACCACCATTTTCATCGGCAAAAGATCCAGTTAATATGCTCGGGTTTGTGGCAGAAAATATATTACATCATATGGTATCCTTTATAGAATGGGATGAAATGGATGCTTTAATTGCAGATACTTCAAAAGAAAATGAGTTTACGATTCTTGATGTAACAGAAGAAATGGAACGCATGGTATTTTCTATTGACAATTCCTATCATATTCCATTTGGTGAAGTAAGAGGGCGCATGCATGAGCTTGATAAAGAAAAACAAATTATTGTCTATTGCGCAATTGGAGTTCGCTCTTATAATGTGGCAAGAATATTAATGCAAAATGGATTTAAAAAAGTGGAAGTTTTATCTGGCGGGACTAGTTTTTACAAATCAATGCACCATGATGAGATAGAGGAAAATGAGACAATGGAGCAAACGGAAAAGGCACCAAATGAATCAACACAAGAAGTTGGCAATGTCGATAAGGTTATGAAGGTAATCGATTGTTGTGGACTACAATGTCCAGGACCAATTATGAAAGTTCATGAAGCAATTTCAGAAATGAAACAAAAAGAAGTATTACAGGTTTCGGCTACGGATATGGGTTTTGCAAGAGATATCGAGGCATGGTGTAAAAGAACTGGTAATACCCTTGTAAAAACAGAACGAAAAGACAAGGAAAATATTGTATTCATTAAAAAAGGAAGAGAAACATGTACATTGGAAGAAGATACCAGAGTAGCAGAACTGCCGCAAGGAAAGACCTTAATTGTATTTAGTGGAGACTTTGATAAAGTATTAGCTTCTTTTATTATTGCGAATGGAGCGGCATCTATGGGTCGACCAGTAACCATGTTCTTTACGTTCTGGGGCTTAAATGCACTTCGTAAAACAAATGCACCAGTGGTAAAGAAGCCATTTATTGATAAGATGTTTGGAATGATGATGCCAAGAGGAACAAAAAAACTGAAGTTATCAAAGATGAATATGTCTGGCATGGGAACTGCAATGATGAAAAGGGTAATGCATGATAAACATGTTGATTCGTTGGAAGATTTAATGAAGCAGGCTATGAAAAATGGTGTGAAACTGGTTGCATGTACGATGTCCATGGATGTTATGGGAATAACCAAAGAGGAAATTATTGAAGGCGTTGAATTCGCTGGTGTTGCTTCTTATTTGGGTGATGCAGAAGAATCAAATGTTAATTTATTTGTGTAAATGACATGTTGCGCTAAACTGTGTTTTTTGCGAATTAAAAGTTGCTTTTTTCATAGAAATCGAATAATTGTTCATACTAGATAAAAAGAAGAGAAAGGACAGTTCGAATGGAAAAACAAACAATTTCATTATTGAAAGTATGTAACAGTGGATGCAAATCGGCAACCAATAGTATGGAGCAAGTTTTAAAGTTTGTCAAAGAAGAAAAATTGAAACAAGTAATCGATAAGTATAACAGCAAACACATTAAACTTGGAGAGGATTTCCATAGCCTGTTGGATAAAGTAGGAGCAGAGGAAGAAGATCCTGGTATCATGGCGAAAACAGTTTCTTCTTTTGGCACAGAAGTAAAATTATTGATGAATGATGATTCAAAAAAGATAGCAAAACTTATGATGGATGGCTGCAATATGGGCATACAGACAATTAGCGAAGCACTTAATAAATATCTGGAAGCGTCAAAAGAATCGATAGACTTAGCCAAGCGGTTAATAAAAGAGGAAGAAGAGTTTATGAAAGATTTAAAGTCCTTTTTATAAAGATAGGACAAGTGAGTCATTGAGAAGGAGAGAAGTATATTGAAGAAATGAACAGATTTCTTTAGAATACTTCTCTTTTTAGTATTATTTTTCATTCCATACTTTGCTAGGTTGTGCTTTTGCAGTAGGATAACGGAAAAGAAGGGTTTTAAGTGCTTCCCAGTTAAATGGATAGAGTGGCCAAAAATAACTTTTTTTGCCAAATGTTGGTGTTGAAATTGCGGAAATAATGACAAGACAAAAACCAATGATAAACCCCCATAAGCCGAAGAATCCAGTACAAATAACTAAGAAAATACGATAGATTCGTAAGGCTTCTCCAAATTCAATACTAGATAAGCTTAGGGTAGCAAGCATGGTAAGTGCACCATAGAAAATCACTTCTACACTTGCCCATTTTAATTGAATTGCAATATCACTAATAATTAAGCCACCTATGATACCCATTGAGTTTGATAATCCACTGGCAGCATGTGAGGAAGAATATTTAAATAAATCAAGCCCAAATTCAATAAATAGTACATATAAAAAGAGTTGTTTTGGTGAAATTACTTCGGAGGTAATTACCTTCCACCCATTCGGTAAATTGGGAAAATACGCACCAAGTAGAAGAAAAACGGGTAGCATAAATAAACTCAAAATCATGCAGCCAAAGCGAACGAGACGATTATAATTTCCAATAGCTGGGCTTTTATAATAGTCCTCCGGGCTTTGTGTGAATTCAAAAATAGTACAGGGTAAAATTATTATGGTAGGAGAATTGTCAATGATAATTACCATATGACCTTCTAGCAGATAACTGCAAGCGACATCTGGTCGCTCCGTCAGGTTAAAGCTTGGAAGTGGATTCAGCCACCTTCTTTTTACTAACAGCTCATCTAGACTCTTTGTCCCCATCGTCAAAGAGGTAACCTTTAGAGAATCAATTTTATCATTTATTTTTTTTAATAGATCACTATCTACGATTCCTCCAATGTAACCGATTGCAACATCGGTCTTACTATCCGTTCCAATTGATTTTATTTCAAATGTGAGTTTTGGATTACGTATTCTTCTTCGAATCAGTGTTGTATTAATAAGAAGAGTTTCGACAAAGCCATCTTTGGCACCACGTGTTACCCGTTCGGTATCAGGTTCCTCCATTCCTCTTGTTGGATAGCTTCTTGTGTCAATGATAATTGCTTGAGCAAATCCGTCAATAAATAAAGCAGATGGACCGCTTAGCACATTCTTAATAATGACCTTCCAATCCATTGTCAATTGTGCCTGAGAATAACCAATTCTTGTATTCATATAGCTTTCGATATTTGAAATAGTTCCATCTTGCGTAAAGAGTGGATCTTGCAAATCAGAGAATAATTGCTGCAACAAAGCTGCTTCGCAAAGACCGTTGATGCCAATCCAAAATGCTTTTGTTTCACCCAATACCAAATCTCTTGAAATTAGATCAAAACTCTTATCAAATGGAAAAATCTCTTTTACTATTTTTTTATTTTCTTCTAAATTTTTGGATAATTGCATAATACAACCTCTTTATCTTTTTTGTATATTGTGTATCAATCGCTTCTAGAATATGCAAAGTATATGGAATTAGAATTACAAACAATCATATTATATAAGCGATTGTTGAATATATAGCAAACAAAATTCATAAAATTTTAAAAAGGGTAGGAGGTATGTCATGAAACTGAATGTCAAACTTCTAATTAGCAGCATAGCAATTAGTCTTGGGGTAGGTGCACTGGCTGGTTTATTAACAATGAATAGCATGGAGGTGTTTCAAACACTTGAAAAACCTCCGTTAACACCAGCAGCATGGGTCTTCCCCGTTGTTTGGACAATTCTCTATATATTAATGGGAATTTCTGCATATCTAATTTCTGTTTCGGATAATGCGGATAAAGAGCGTGCACTTCGAATCTATTGGATACAATTATTCCTGAATTTTCTTTGGCCTATCGTTTTCTTTACTTTGGAAGAATACTTGCTTGCTTTTTTCATATTAGTTTTATTATGGATCGTAATTCTTAGTATGATTCGCGTGTTCTGGAAAATAAACCCATTAGCTGCTAAGTTGCAAATACCCTATTTGCTGTGGGTTACATTTGCAGGTTATCTTAATTTAGCAATTTATTTTTTGAATAAGTGAAGGTTGTCATATACAATAGAAAACAAATATCAATGTTTATACTAACTCAAATATAATTGACTCCCATATATTTGCTACTATGGGGGTTGATTTTATGTGGAGTAAACTTATGTGGTTTTTAGCTTGACTTGCACTTGGGTAATTGATTACTAAGGAATGGAATAAAGAAATGAAATACAGGAATACTTATAATATTTGAAATAATGGAGGAAGATTATGAGAATTCCAGGGCATATTGGTATAATCCCAGATGGGAACCGAAGATGGGCAGAGGGAAGTGGACATAAAAAAGAAGAGGGCTATGAATATGGATTGGATCCAGGACTTGAAGTCCTTCATCTTGCCAAACAATATGGGATTAAGGAAATTACCTATTATGGGTTTACGGTAGATAACTGTAAAAGACCGAAAGAGCAGGTTATGGCATTTAAAAAGGCCTGTGTGGATGCAGTGAAACGAATTGTGAGGGAAGAAGCTTCCCTACTTGTCGTAGGAAACACAGCATCCTCTTTTTTTCCAAGAGAATTATTGGCATATACAAAACGAAACGATAGAGTAACTACGAATGGTATTAAAGTAAACTTTTTGGTAAATTATGGATGGGATTGGGATCTTAGAAGTGGATTTGCTTCGAAAGAAATATCAAGAATTGATATGATTATACGTTGGGGTGGGATGTGCCGTCTATCGGGATTTCTTCCCATTCAGTCTGTTTATTCTGACTTTTACATTGTAAAAGAGCTATGGCCAGATTTTCAGAAAGAACAATTTATGGAAGCTATATCATGGTATCAAAAGCAAGATAGGACACTTGGTGGATAAAAAGCAAACGGGCTCGTTGCAAGATGAAACGATTTTATTTTGCATTTCTAACAAGCCCATTTGTCTTTTACTTGTATCTAGTTAATATCCCAGCCAATTGGTTGAAAGGCATCAACATCAAAAAGCCCTCTGTCCAAAAGGCGAAGATGAGGTATCACTGGTAATGCAAGGAAGGATAGCGTAATAAATGGATCAATACCTTCTGGAATACCTAGAGAGTGAGCAAAGGACAACATAGTACTTGCTTTTTCCTGCACTTCTTTGCAAGATTGAGTGCTCATGAGACCACCAACCGATAGAGGCAGTACATCAATCACTTTTCCCATAGAAGCTATCACATAGCCACCTTGCGTTTCTTTTATTTTATTTACAGCAAGAAGAATATCCTTATCATTGTCACCAGCAACGATGATGTTATGGGAATCATGGGAAACGCTAGTTGCAATGGCACCATTTACGATTCCAAAGCCTTTTAATGGGGCGATACCGATACAACCACTTTTTCCATAACGCTCAATTACACATAACTTGTTGTATTCTTTATTTGGTATAAAAATACCATGTTCTCCTGGGATTTTTTCGAGAAGGTGATTGGTAACTAACTGTTCCGGAATCATTTCTATAACATGATTTTCTTTTTCTAGTGTAAGGCTTAGCATGGAAGAAGTGAGTTCTTGCAAGATAACAGTATGCAAAAGTGTTTCTTCTTTTACTTCATAATGCAATGCGTTTAAAGATGCTTCGTCTATAATCATACCACTTTTCATCACAAAGCAAGTAGTTACTTCTTCTAAGTTATCAAGGATAACAAGATCGGCTTTGTAACCAGCTGCAACGGCACCTAAGTCTTTCAAACCATAAATTTGGGCAGCGGAAAAACTTCCCATTTTATACGCCTTGACAGGATCCATACCACGTGAAATTGCTTTTCGAATGCAATAACTAATGTGTCCATCACGCTCCATGTCTTCTAAATGGCGATCATCTGTGCAAAAGGCACATCGATCAAGCGGAATGTCGTGTTTTAGTAAGCCACGTACAATCGCATCTAAATTTTTAGCACCACTTCCTTCACGAATTAAAATATGAAATCCAGCTTCGATTTTTTCAAGGGCTTCATCGAATGTTACGCATTCGTGATCATTATCGACACCAGATAGACGATATGTTTGAATTTCTTTTTCTGTGATACCAGGAGCATGACCATCAATAATTTTGTCTTTAAATAAGGAGAGTTTGTCGAGCACCTTTGGCTTGCGTTGAAGCACGTCAAGGAAACACATAACTTCTCCAAGACCTAGGATACGTGGGTGTGATAGATATTTTTCCATGTCTTTTGCAAGAAATTCACCCGCACCATTGGTATCATATTTTGTTGCTGGAACAGAAGATGGTAGCATGATATAAACATTCAATGGAATATGCTCGGTGGCATCTAAAAGGAAATCAAGTGCTTTATCTCCTTTTACATTTACTAATTCATGAGGATCTGCAATGAGGGTGGTAGTCCCTGATTTTAACAGCATTTTAGATAACTCCATTGGTAGAACCATTGTAGATTCTATATGTATATGTGCATCAATAAATCCAGGGGCGATATATTTTCCGGTACAATCAATTTCTCTTTCTCCATGATATGATCCAATGCCAACAATGGTTTCTCCAACAATTGCAACATCAGCAGTTATGATTCGTTCAGAAAAAACATTTAGGATATATCCATTTTTTAAAACAAGATCTGCCATCCTTTCCCCAATAGCAACTTCCATCATATAAGTTTTGTCCATAAAATCCCTCTCTTTCCTGAAATATTCTGAAAAAAATAGTATTTATAGTATAGGTTCAGAAATGTTGTTTGTCAATCCAACAGGGGCTTGATTTGAAAAAAATGCGTTTCATAATGTGAAAAAAAAGGAAACCATAGATTTAAGTCGAATATAACATATAGTGAGTGCTTTTCTATGTAAATAAAAGAGGGAGGCAATAATAATAATGAACATTCGACAAAAAATGGAAGTAAGAGAGCATGAAATTTTGAGCCAATATGCTTCATTTAGTGATGAATCAAAGGGAAGAGAAAGAGAAGAAGAGCCTTGTGATATACGCCCGTGTTATGAAAGAGATCGCGATCGTATTTTACATTGCAAGTCGTTTCGAAGACTAAAACATAAAACACAGGTATTTTTATCTCCAACAGGAGATCATTATCGTACTAGATTAACTCATACGCTAGAAGTTTCTCAGATTGGACGTACCGTAGCAAAAGCACTACGTCTCAATGAAGAGTTAACGGAGGCGATTGCGCTTGGTCACGATTTAGGACATACGCCGTTTGGACATGCTGGAGAGCGAGCACTTAACACGGTTTGTAAGTATGGATTTAAACATCATGAACAAAGCATTCGTGTTGTGGAACGATTAGAAAAAGATGGAAGAGGAATGAATCTTACAATGGAAGTAAGAGATGGTATACTCAATCATCAAACAGCATTAAATCCTTCTACCTTGGAGGGGAAAATAATACGATTTTCTGATAAAATAGCGTATATTAATCATGATATTGACGATGCAATTCGTGGACACATTATAAAAGAAAATGATATTCCAATGGAATTTCGTAAGATATTGGGGTATTCTATTAAAGAGCGCTTAAATACATTGATACATGATATTGTAAAAAATAGTGAAGAAAAAAATGATATTTTAATGTCAAAAGAAATCGAGGAAGCGATGTTTGCACTTCGGAAATTTATGTTTCAGAGTGTTTACACCAACCCAATTGCAAAGGGAGAAGAAGGAAAGGCAGAAAACATAGTAATCGAGCTATATGAGTATTATTTAAAACATAACGAATTGCTTACATCGGAGTACAAGGATATGCTTGAGAAAGAGAATGAAACGCCAGAGCGTGTCGTTTGTGATTATATTGCTGGAATGACGGATCGTTTTGCAATTGATACGTATACTGCATTAAAAATACCGAACTCTTGGGCCGTAAAATAATGAATTAGGAGTAAATATGTATTATTCAGAAGAAATTATTGAAGAAGTCAGACAAAGAAATGATATTGTCGATGTAGTTTCTTCCTATGTAAAGTTACAAAAAAAGGGAAGTAACTATATGGGACTTTGTCCGTTTCATAATGAAAAATCACCCTCCTTTTCTGTGAGCAGCAATAAACAGATGTATCATTGCTTTGGTTGTGGAGTTGGTGGAAATGTTTTTACTTTTCTTATGGAATATGAGAACTATACGTTTGTTGAGTCTATGAAATTCTTAGCGAACCGTGTGGGAATTCAACTTCCCGAAACAGAGCTTTCAGAAGAAGATAAGAAAAAAGCAGATCTTAGAGGAAGATTATTAGAAATCAATAAGATTGCTGCGAACTATTTTTATCATCAATTGCAATCAGAGCGAGGGAAGCTCGCTTATGATTACTTAAAGAATCGTCAAATAACGGATGAAACGATGGTAAAATTTGGACTTGGTTTTTCAAATAAATATAGTGATGATTTATATCAGTATTTGAAGAAACTAGGGTATGAAGATGCTCTTTTAAAAGAAACGGGATTGGTTACGTTAGATGAAAAAAGAGGAGGACATGATAAGTTTTGGAATCGTGTGATGTATCCGATTATGGATGCAAATAACCGAGTTATAGGATTTGGCGGTCGAGTAATGGGGGAAGGCACACCAAAATATTTAAATTCGCCAGAAACAAAAGTCTTTGATAAGAGCAGAAATTTGTATGGGTTAAATATTGCAAGACAAAGCCGCAAAAGAAATATCATCATTTGTGAAGGGTATATGGATGTTATTTCACTTCATCAGGCGGGATTTCAAAATACAGTTGCATCGCTTGGAACCGCATTTACGGGATTACAAGCGAACTTATTAAAACGATATACCGATGAAGTTTTACTCTGTTATGATAGTGATAATGCAGGAATAAAGGCAGCGCTGCGTGCAATTCCAATCGTAAAAGATGCTGGACTTTCGGTAAAAATCTTAAATTTGAAGCCATATAAGGATCCAGATGATTTTATTAAGGCATTAGGTATGGATGCATTCCAAGAGCGAATGGATGATGCACAAAATAGTTTTTATTTTGAAATTGAGGTATTAGAGAAACAATTTAATCTTTCTGATCCAGAAGAAAAGACAAAATTTTATAATGAAGTAGCGAAAAAACTGTTAGCCTTTAAAGAAGAGATTGAACGAAATAATTATATTGAAGCAATTGATCGAAAATATAATATCGGATTCGAAAATCTTAGAAAGCTTGTAAATCGATATGGATTGCAGTTAGCAGGTGTTCAGTTATATGAAAACAGACCTGAAAATACACTGAAAAAAAACAAAAAAGTGGATGATGTATTTACACAATCACAGAAGATTCTTTTGACTTGGCTTATTGAGGATACTCGTTTGTTTGAAAAAATCAAAGGTATTATTTGCCCAGAGGATTTTAAGGAAGAGTTGTATTTTAAGGTTTCTAAGATGTTGTTCGAGCAATATGAGAAGGAAAAAGTGGTAACTCCAGCAAAGATTTTAAATCAATTTCAAAGTAAGGAAGAACAAAGGGAGGCAGCTTCTTTATTTAATACATCCTTAAGCAAAGACATGAACCTTCTAGAACGCGAAAAAGCATTTAATGAAATAGTCGTTCGTATAAAGAAATATAGCTTGGATTATGCAAGCAAATATGCTACAGATATTGCGCAGTTACAGGAAATCATGAAGAAACAAGGGAATTTACAAAAATTGCATATTTCTTTACAAGATTGTTAAGACTATGCAGATGTAGGAGGCAACTTATGGAAGAAAACAGCATGTTAAAATTCAGTGAGAGGCTAAAAGATTTGTTGGAATTTGCTAAAAAAAAGAAAAATGTTCTTGAGGTTGAAGAAGTGAATGATTTCTTTTCGGAAATTGAATTAGATGCAGTAAAGATTGAAAAAATTTATTTGTTTTTGGAGAAAAAAGGAGTCGATGTTCTTCGTATTACAGACGATATTTCAGACGATGATATCATCTTAGAGGTTGAATCAGAAGATAAAGAAAAAGAGGAAATCGAAAATATCGATTTGTCAGTCCCGGAGGGGGTTAGTATCGAAGACCCCGTTCGTATGTACCTAAAAGAGATTGGAAAAGTACCGCTCCTAACGGCAGAAGAAGAAATTGAGCTTGCAAAACGAATGGAAGATGGAGATGTGGAAGCAAAAAAACGGTTGGCAGAGGCAAATCTTCGATTAGTTGTAAGTATTGCAAAACGTTATGTGGGTCGTGGTATGCTTTTCCTTGATTTGATTCAGGAAGGAAATTTGGGCTTAATTAAGGCGGTTGAAAAATTTGATTATACAAAGGGATATAAGTTTAGTACGTATGCTACATGGTGGATTCGCCAGGCAATTACGCGTGCAATTGCGGATCAAGCCCGAACGATTCGTATCCCTGTTCATATGGTAGAAACGATTAATAAATTAATTCGGGTACAACGCCAACTCTTACAAGAGTTGGGTCGGGAGCCGGCGTTAGAAGAAGTTGCTGCAGAAATGAATATGCCAATCGAGCGAGTTCGTGAAATTCAAAAAATTTCGCAGGAACCAGTTTCCTTGGAGACACCAATTGGCGAGGAAGAAGATAGTCATTTAGGCGATTTTATCCAAGATGATAATGTTCCAGTACCTGCAGATGCTGCAGCATTTACTTTATTAAAAGAACAGCTTGTGGAAGTTCTTGGAACTCTTACCGAACGCGAACAAAAGGTGCTTCGCCTCAGATTTGGATTGGATGATGGACGAGCTCGCACGCTAGAGGAAGTAGGAAAAGAATTTAATGTAACAAGAGAGCGAATTCGTCAGATTGAAGCAAAAGCACTTCGAAAATTAAGACATCCAAGTAGAAGCCGCAAATTAAAAGATTACTTAGAATAAGAAGATGATGCGCTTTCGTATCATCCTACATAATATTGACAGATACGGAGATTTTTATAATGATACAACTATCGAGACGCCTTCTTATGGTTGCAAACATGGTAACAAAAGGGAACCGTGTGGCTGACATAGGGTGCGATCATGGACATACTTCAATTTATTTGGTGGAGCACAATTGTTCAAAACAAATTATTGCAATGGATATCAATCAAGGACCTCTTGCGCGTGCAAAAGAAAACATCAAGCGGTTTCATTGTGAAAAAGAGATTGATGTTCGCTTATCAAATGGAGTGAGTGCATTGAAAGCAGATGAAGTAGACACCATTTTAATAAGTGGAATGGGTGGAGCTTTGGTAATACGTATTTTGGAAGAGGGAAACAAAATTATAGAGAATGTGGATGAGTTAATTTTGCAACCGCAATCGGAAATTTCAGAAGTTAGAAGATATCTTCATTCCATCGGATTTACTATTTTTAATGAGGATATGATAGAGGAGGATGGGAAATATTATACTGCTATAGATGCAAAAAGAGGAAAAGAAGCCTATCAAAACGAAGTTGAATACTGCTATGGGAAAATTTTACTGCAAAAGAAAAATAATTCGTTGCAACGTCAGCTTACAGGTTTTGTAAAAAAACACACAGAAATTATCGCAAAGATAAAGACACAGGAATATGATAAGAATAGAAAGCGTTTGTTTGAACTGCAAAAAGAACAAGAAATTATGAAAGAGGCGCTTAAATATTTTGACTAGGAGGTACATAATGGATGATGTAAAACTTATAATAGATGGAGTAGAACGGGACTATAAATGGAATACTTCATTTTTAGAAATAAGCAAAGAATATGCGAAAAAATTTAAGGATGAGATTATTCTTGTAAAATTAAATGGAAATTTGCGAGAACTAAATGCAAAAGTTACAAAAAGTGGAAATTTAGAATTTATAACAACCCAGGATGTGAATGGATTGCGAACGTATACGCGTGGAATGGTTATGGTACTCATGAAAGCAATTTATCAGGTGGTTGGACAAGAAAAGATAAGTAAGGTTTCGATTGAACACTCAATGGGACCTGGATATTATGGCGAAATAGAGATGGATGAAGAGTTTTCCGATGATATGCTTCAACAAATCGAATTGCGTATGCATGAATTTGTAGAGAAAGATATTTTGTTTGAAAAATATTCGATTCATACAAGTGATGCGATTGAGAAGTTTCATAATTACAAAATGTATGCGAAGGAGCAATTGTTTCGTTATCGGCGGGTATCAAAAACAAACATCTATCGTCTTGGTGAATTTGAAGATTATTTCTTTGGATATATGCCCCCTAGCACAGGAATGTTACAATATTTTAAACTGATTCGTTATGACAATGGATTTATTTTACAGCTTCCAACTACACAGGATACAAAGGTTGTTCCCAAATTTCAACCAAGAGAAAAGTTGTTTAAAAAACTTCGTGAGGTAAGTAAATGGAGTAAAGGCATGGAAATTACATCCGTAGGGGAACTAAATAACGTTATCTCAAAAAGCGAAATGAGTGACTTAATATTGGTGCAAGAGGCGTTTCAAGAAAAGAAAATAGGGGAGATTGCAGGGCAAATTGCTTCTTGTAAAAACCAAAAATTTGTAATGATTGCAGGACCTTCTTCTTCTGGAAAGACTACGTTTTCACATCGACTTTCGATTCAATTGCGAACGTTTGGATTAAAGCCACATCCAATTGGAGTTGATGATTATTTTGTGAATCGCGAAAATACTCCTCTCAATGAAGACGGTAGCTATAATTTTGAGTGTATAGAGGCAATTGATGTGGAACAATTCAACAAAGATATGAAGGATTTATTAGATGGTAAGCGAGTTGAATTGCCAAGTTTTAATTTTAAAACAGGAAAAAGAGAATATAAAGGAAATTTTAAGCAACTAGGAACGGATGATATTTTAGTAATTGAGGGAATTCATGGGCTTAATGATAAGCTTTCCTATGCACTTCCAGATAAAAGCAAATTCAAAATTTATATTAGTGCACTAACGACACTAAATATTGATGAGCATAACCAAATTCCGACATCGGATGGAAGATTGATTCGACGAATGGTACGGGATGCCAGAACCCGAGGTGCAAGTGCAAGTAAGACAATTGCGATGTGGAAATCGGTACGAGATGGAGAAGAAAAGTATATTTTTCCATTTCAAGAGAGTGCAGATGTTATGTTTAACTCTGCTATGATTTATGAACTTGCTATTTTAAAACAATTTGCAGAACCTATTTTATTTAGTATTGAACCAAGTGATTTAGCTTATACGGAAGCAAAGAGATTGCTTAAGTTTCTTGATTATTTTGTAGGAGTAAGCAGTGAGGATGTTCCTAAGAATTCAATACTGCGCGAATTTGTTGGAAATAGCCACTTTAATGTGTAAAAGAGATTTTAATTTATAAGGGGCTGTTGCAACATCAAAGTGTTGCAACAGCCCCTTTATAAATTAAAGAATAAAAGTCATTATTTTCCATAAAAGATTTGAGCAATTGGAGAGTCGGGAGATAAGATTAACGTTTTGTTTTCTCCTGTCATGGAAGCTTTGACGGCATCGAGACTTCGTACAAAGGTATAAAAGTCGGTTTTACTTTGGTCAGAGTATGCAAAAGCAAGTATTTTCATATATTCAGCTTCTCCTTCTGCAACGAGAATCTCTCCATTTTTCTTCGCTTCTGAAAGCATTACAGTGACATCCTTATCGGTAGAGTTCTTAATTACTTGTGCCTCGGAATCACCTTCTGCTTTGTAGGTTGCTGCAATATTATCTCGTTCCGAAATCATACGTTCATAGACGGCTTCTTTGTTATCTCCGGGAAGGTCAAGTCGTTTGGTTTCAAAAGTTAAAAGTTCTATTCCGTATTCGGTGATGCCTTTTTCAATACTTTTGGATACAGCATCTGAAAATATACCATCACGACTTGAGATGACGTTATCTTGATCCATGCTACTAATGATATTTTTAGTGGCATTGTAGACCATCATATCAATTCGGCTTTCTGCATTGGAAACAGAAGAATTTAAGGATTGGGCAAACTTTAATGGATCGGTAATATGCCATAATACATAGCTGTCGGTAATCATAGTCTTTTTATCCTTTGTGATAACATCAGAAGGAGCCAAGTCATAAATTAATGTTTGTTTTGGAAGCTTATCAACACTTTGAACAAATGGTATTTTAAATTGTATTCCTGGCTCTGTAATGACATGATCAACTTTTCCAAATTGACGAATCAGACTATATTCATTTTCTGCAGTAATGACAACGGAAGAAAAACCGCAAAAGAGAAGTAGGATGAATATAATAATGAGTGGAGCTTTTTTACTTATTTTCATTATTCTGCCTCCTTTGTATCTGTAGTAGCGGGGGTGGATTCTAAGTTAGCAAAGGTTTCGAGTGGAAGAAATTCTTGAACATTGCCATCAGCACTTTCGATGATTACCTTTAAATCCGGAAGAACTGCTTCCATTGCTTCGTAGAACATTCGTTTTTTTGTAATGGTTGGGTTCTTTTTGTATTCTTTATACATGGAAGTAAATCTTGCAACCTGTCCGGTTGCTTCATTGATACGTTCTGCTTTTTTCCCTTCCGCTGCTTTTATGATTCCATCAGCTTGTGCTTCTGCCTCAGGAATTTTTTCGTTTTTGTATTTATTTGCATTATTTAGTGCAGTTTCCTTACCCTGTTTTGCTGTTTCAACGGCTTTAAATGCTTCCATAACTTCAGTAGTTGGGGGCTCGGAATCTTGAATGGTAATATTTACAAGTTGGATACCGATATCTTGAATTTCTAACTTTTGCAGAATCATTTCTTTAATGCTAGCTTGAATTTCATTTTTGCCGGTTGTCAATACATTGTCTACGTTGTAGCTTCCAATTACAGTACGAATACAGCTTTGTGCTAGGTTCTTTAAAATGAGAACGGGTTCTTCAGAGGCATACAATGCCTTGACTGGGTCAGAAAAACGATATTCAACAAAGAAATCAACGTTTACAAAATTGTAATCAGAAGTAATCATAAGCGACTCATCTTCGCTGGTTTCTCCCGTGTCGGATTCATAGCCGATTGGAAAGCCTTGTATCGTAGTATTTACTTTTTTTACAGTTTGAATAATCGGAAATTTGAAGTGAAGACCAGAGGTGGTGACAGCCTTAGCCTTTCCAAAGGTAATTAGGACCGCCTGTTCTTGCTCTTTTATTTGATAGGTTGATCCAAAAATAAAAATCAGTGCAACGATTGCAACAATTACAGCAACAATGATTTTTTCAATGAGAGATTTGTTGGTTGAATTTTCTTCGTCAACATTGAAATCATTTTTATTTGGTGATGGATGGTTATTAAAAATCATATAGTTCCTCCTCTTATGCGCTTTTATTTAGTATACAAGATATGACGGGGAACTTCAATTTAATCTGCCTAATTGTAAGAAAAAAGTTAATTTCACCTAAAATGCTTGAACAACATTCAAATGGACAAAGGTAAGTTGTCTAACGTACCTGAATATGTTAGAATTGCGGTATGGAATGAATTAGATATGTTTGAGAAATGTAAAGGAGATAAATAAATGAAGCTTATATCATGGAATGTAAATGGAATTCGTGCTTGTGTACAAAAAGGATTTTTGGATTTTTTTCACCAAGCAGATGCGGATGTATTTTGTTTACAAGAAACAAAATTACAGGAGGGGCAAATTGATTTGGAACTACCTGGATATCATCAATATTGGAATTATGCCCAAAAAAAAGGATATTCAGGAACTGCTATTTTTTCGAAACAGGAACCATTAGGTGTTACTTATGGAATTGGAATTAAAGAGCATGATACGGAAGGAAGAGTGATAACTTTAGAATTTGAAACATTTTTTATGGTGACTGTTTATACACCAAATTCAAAAAATGAGCTGCAACGGCTGGATTACCGTATGGAATGGGAAACTGATTTTTTACAATATTTGAGAAAATTAGAAGAGACGAAACCGGTTATCTTTTGTGGTGATTTAAATGTGGCGCATAAGGAAATTGATTTGAAGAATCCAAAGACAAATCATAAAAACGCGGGATTTACAGATGAAGAAAGAGGTAAATTCACAGAAGTTGTAGAAGCCGGATTTATTGACACGTATCGGTATTTTTATCCTGAACAGGCAGATTCTTATTCATGGTGGTCGTATCGGTTCCGTGCAAGAGAGAAAAATGCAGGATGGAGAATTGATTATTTTTGTACATCGGCTAGGTTAAAAGATAAATTAGTTGATGCAATGATTCACACAGAAATTTTTGGATCAGATCATTGTCCGGTGGAATTGTCAATTAATTTATAAAGAGGAAAATCACTGGATTCCCTTGACAACACACACGCTCTGTAATAAAATGAATTGCAGAAAATAGAAAAAAGCATGGAAAAGGATTAGTAAGAATTATTACGTTTTCAGAGAGTTGTCGTTTGGTGAAAGACAATAACCGAAAAATTCCGAACTCACCTTGGAGCTCCTTAGATGAACGTTCAGTAATTTAAGGCGGGATTTCCCGTTATAGAAACATAAGTGCATGTAGTAACGTTACATGAAATAGAGTGGTACCACGGACTTACTTCCTCTCCGTCTCTATGGGCATAAGCCTGTAGAGCGGAGAGGCTTTTTAGTTTATAAAAACTAGCATCGATCCATAGAAATGAGGAATCAATTAAATTTTAGGAGGAAACAAAAATGGTAACACCTTATAATCATAAGGAAGTAGAAAAGAAATGGCGTGATAACTGGGAAAAGAATCCAGTTAATGTAAAGGATGAAAAGAAACCAAAGTATTATTGTCTGGATATGTTTCCATATCCTTCAGGAAATGGACTTCATGTAGGTCACTGGAGAGGATATGTAATTAGTGATGTTTGGAGTCGTTATAAAATGCTCAAAGGATATTATATTATTCATCCAATGGGGTGGGATGCATTTGGACTTCCTGCCGAGAATTATGCAATTAAAATGGGTGTTCATCCGGCTAAATCAACAGCCGAGAATGTTGCTAATATCAAACGTCAGATTCATGAAATCGCAGCGGTTTATGACTGGGATATGGAAGTAAATACAACCGATCCTAATTTCTATAAGTGGACGCAGTGGATTTTTGTAAAAATGTTTAAAGAAGGTTTGGCTTACGAAAAAGAAATGCCAATTAATTGGTGTCCATCTTGCAAGACTGGTCTTGCAAATGAAGAGGTGGTGAATGGAACATGTGAGCGTTGCGGTGCTGATGTAACAAAGAAAAACTTGAAACAGTGGATGCTTCGAATTACGAAATATGCAGATCGCTTATTAACCGATCTTGATAAATTAGATTGGCCTCAAAAGGTTAAAAAGATGCAGTCGGATTGGATTGGAAAATCATATGGTGCAGAAGTGGATTTTAAGGTGGATGGCACCGACCGTGTAATTACGGTATATACGACCAGACCGGATACACTGTATGGAGCAACCTTTATGGTAGTCGCACCAGAACACAGTATGGCTAAGAATTTAGCGACCGATGAAACGAAAGAAGCGGTCGAAAAATACATCTATGAAGCATCTATGAAATCCAATGTGGACCGTCTTCAGGACAAAGACAAAACGGGTGTCTTTACTGGAAGCTATGCAATCAATCCATTAAATGGAGAAAAGACACCAATCTGGTTATCAGATTATGTATTGGCGGATTATGGAACAGGGGCTATTATGTGTGTACCAGCGCATGATGACAGGGACTTTGATTTTGCTAAGAAATTTGGCATTCCTATTGTACAAGTAATTGCAAAGGATGGAAAAGAAATCAAACCGATGGAAGAGGCTTATACCGAAGCTACTGGAATGATGATTCATTCGGGTGAATGGAATGGAATGGAATCGGCGGTTCTTAAAAAAGAAGCGCCTGCAATGATAGAATCTCGAGGATTTGGAAGAAAGACAACAAACTATAAACTGCGTGATTGGGTATTCTCAAGACAGCGTTACTGGGGTGAGCCAATTCCAATTGTACATTGCCCTCATTGCGGATGTGTAGCAGTACCAGAAGAAGAACTTCCATTATTACTTCCAAAAGTAGAATCGTATCAGCCAACTGGAACTGGCGAGTCACCACTAGCAGATATTACCGAATGGGTAAATACGACTTGCCCTACCTGTGGTGCACCTGCAAAACGTGAAACAAATACGATGCCTCAGTGGGCAGGTTCTTCGTGGTATTTCTTGCGCTATGTAGACAACCATAACAATGAAGAATTGGTAAGCAAGGAAAGGGCAGACAAATTGTTACCAGTTGATATGTATATCGGTGGGGTAGAACATGCGGTGCTTCATTTATTATATTCCAGATTCTATACGAAATTTTTGCATGACATTGGAGTGGTAGACTTTGATGAGCCATTTAACAAATTATTCAATCAGGGAATGATTAATGGTAAAAATGGTATTAAAATGAGTAAATCCAAGGGAAATGTGGTTTCACCAGATGATTTGGTAAAAGATTATGGATGTGATGCATTGCGTCTTTATGAATTGTTTGTAGGTCCACCAGAGCTTGATTCCGAATGGGATGACAGAGGGATTGACGGTGTATACCGCTTCTTAAACCGTTTTTGGAATTTAGTTCAAGAGAGCAAAGCTGCTAATAAGGCGGAAACAAAAGAGTCGGTGAAACTTCGTCATAAAATGATATATGATATTACGACACGGTTGGAAAATTTCAGCTTAAATACCGTAATCAGTGGATTTATGGAATACAACAATAAATTTATAGAGATTACAAAAAAAGAAGGTGGAATCGATAAAAAGACATTGGAAACAGCAGTGATTCTCTTAGCACCATTTGCACCCCATGTAGCAAGTGAACTTTTCGAAGTCCTTGGGAATACAACATCGGTGTTTGATGAAAGCTGGCCAGAATACAGCATAGAAGCAATGAAAGATGATGAGATTGAACTTGCAGTTCAAATCAATGGAAAAACAAAGATAACCGTGACGGTTGCAGCAGATGAAACGAAAGAGATTATATTAGAAGCTGCAAAAGAAGCGGTTCGTGATAAGTTGACTGGGACGATTGTAAAAGAAATCTATGTTCCGGGAAGAATCGTAAATATTGTAATGAAATAAAATATGATATTCTGTAAACATTGTAAATGTGGGCTAATCATAGGTTTAAAGCATTATACCTTAGTATAAGTTATTATATCTTGTTACTGTTTATTTTAGAATTAGAGTATAATTGGAGTAATAAAGTAGTAAAAATGGAGTAAAAAATCAATAGAATTTGAAGCATTTAAGCATAGAAATAAGGATATTATTAACAGAAAAACATAGTTGATAGTATCCTTATTTTTGTGTTTAAAAGATTAATATTAAATTACACTTACCACCGGCTACCTTTACATTACACCAAACAAGTGTTTGTTCTGAATATTCCCTATCTCATCCATTCACACCTTATCATAATAGTATCATAATAGTATCGATGTCGAACCTCAAACGTTGATGTACGGCATTTCTTTGTTCATAACGAATAACAATTAATCATAAATAATATGTAACTTATCTTCGGTATGTGGTTCGGTGCAGACAGTAAATACAATGATTGTAGCAATCTGCATTTCTAAAAAGGAGTTAGATTATCCTTTGGAAATGGCATAAAGCCTTATTTTGTACGGATGTATCGAACTTAACAAACAAGATATTGAACACTAAGTATATTAGTTGTGATTTTCATTAGGAATTAACCATGAAAACAGTAAAAACTAAATCAAAATAACTCACAAGAACCTCAGAAATGGGGTTCTTTTTGAATTGTAAACAACCTATTATTATATCATTATTTGCGAAATATTATTCAACTTTTGAATCAGAATCGACATTATTTTTAACTTTTTTGTTGTATTATAACTAAATACAGTTGTAATTTAAATAATGAGGTGGTACAATATGGTTATAAACAATGATGATTCTAAAGAAAACTATACTAAGGAGAGTGATATTATGTCAGCAAACGCAGCTATTAAAATTGACAATAACTTTTTTAATGATTTTTTAAAATTAAATAAGACTAAGATTAATGCTATCACTCCTAAAAATCCTACAATTTCTAAAGATGATGAATGGGCAAAAGAAGATTGTTGGGATAATGATTATAAGGAGCAAGACGGTAAATGATTAATCAGTGGGATTTGTGGTTTGCAGATTTCCCATTTGAGGACTCAAACCAATCAAAAGATAGACCAGTAATTGTGTTAAATGTTGATCCACTTGAAGTATTATCTGTAAAGATAACAACTCACAATGTAAGAGATATGGATACATACGATACTCCTATTACAAAATGGAGAGAAGCTGGATTAAAGCAAGAATCAATAGCAAGAATATCTAAGACAACTAATTTGACTCAAGATAAGTTTAGAAGAAAAATAGGCGTATTACATAACGATGATACTATGGAAATAATGAAAAAATATGTAGAATTTATTAATGAAATAAATTAAAGCATCTGGAGAAATCTAGGTGCTTTTTGTATTGAAAAATAGGAGGATAATATGTTAATGAGTAGCAGTCAACTGATTGATTCGGAAACGAGTATTAAATTCATTCCGATTGATAAACACGGACTAGAGGTAGAATTTAGAAAATATGATGCAGAAAGCGACAAATTAAAAACAGTGAATACTTATTATGTACCACGGAACAGATTTGTAGATATCATAAATACTATGATCGAGATTGAGCGTGAGATAGTTGTGTGATGAGTATTGAAGAGTTACAGGAAGAATACAAGGATAAGATTGATAACTTTGATGTTGATGCTTTAAAGAAGAATATGTCAGGTAACAAATAGTTGGGTGGGCTTGAAATATAGCCTACCCCTTTTTTATTAAATAATAATTTGAACCAAATCACGCATGCTGCGTGATAGCCCTTTTTAGTTTTTTGCTGTGC
>JBGUEO010000025.1:0-73175 GCA_041821315.1 Velocimicrobium sp.
ATATAATGTAGCTAAACGTACATTGCAGCATTTGGAAGCCGCTAAGAAAGAGGGAAATTGGCAAAGTATCTTAAAAAGAAGAAATGCAAGTCTTTATATTATTGGACATGAACACTTCAATAAATCATTGACCTTAGATATAGAAAACAAATTAATGCTTTATATGTCAAGTGTAAAGGCTATAAAGAAGATTCATAACAAAAGGGGAAATCAACAGAATAAATATTATACTTCAGATGAGTTTGAAAAAATATTCAATTCGGTTTGGAGTAAATTAGGTCAATACAATAGTGAACTATTTCCAGATGAAAGAAGTATTTTAGAATCTGCAATATTTAAAGCATCTCCATTGCATAAACTAACACCAGATCAAGAAGATGCAAAAAAATCTATTATTAAAAAAATAAAAAGTGCAGTAAAAAAAGATGAAACGGGACAGATTATATTTATATCAGGAGAAGCGGGAACGGGAAAAACGGTATTAAATAGTAGTTTGTTTTATGAACTATGTACCTATAAAAAAGAACTAGGGTTAGATGATATGAAGTGTCACTTACTTGTAAATCATGACCAACAATTAATTGTATATAAACAGATTGCAGAAAAACTTAATTTAGAAAATGATAATGGGGATGCAGTGAGTAAACCAACTAGTTTTATTACGAACCATTCAGAAAATAATCCCGTAGACGTGGTATTAATTGATGAGGCACATTTGTTGTGGACCCAAGGGAAGCAAGCATATAGAGGGAAAAATCAATTACTAGATATTCTAAATCGTGCCAAAGTTGTTGTGGTGATGTTTGATAAAAATCAGATACTAAGAACAGAACAATATTGGGAGAATGAATTAATTGAGAGTCTTGAGCAGCAAGCAAAAGGAAAAGATAATTACATAAAAATGAAAAATCAACTACGAATAAGAGCTAATGATGATACAATCAATTGGATTAAGAGATTTACAAAAGAGCAGGTTGTTGATAAGATTCCAAGAGATAAACACTATGAAATTAGAATATTTGATTCTCCACAGGAACTACAAGATGAAATTAAGAATAAAGCCACTAAGGAAAATAAGGGACTTTCTAGATTGGTGGCTACATTTGATTGGGAATATAAAGATAAAAAGACTTCTACAGAAAGATTGTTGCAATATGAAGTAAGTATAGGTAAATGGAAAATGCCATGGAATCTTCAAATACCAGTACCCACAAAAGAAAAGAGAAAGAATAAAGGATTAGCTTGGGCTGAACAAAGCCAAACAATTGATGAGGTCGGCTCAACATTTACGATTCAAGGATTTGACTTAAATTATGCAGGAGTAATTTTAGGACCTTCAGTCAAATATAAGGAAGGTAAGATTGTGTTTGATCCAACTTGTAGTAAAAATCAGAACGCCACCAAAGCAAGGTCACTAAATGATGGGTCTAAAAGAAAATTTGGAGAAACACTGATTAAAAATGAGGTTAATGTGCTTATGACCAGAGGCGTGGATGGATTATATATTTATGCTCAAGATCCATCTCTAAGGGAAGCACTGAAAAAGCAAATGTACACAATTGAGAAAGCAGGAAGTATAAATGAACTCAGGTAATATTCAGGATTTAATGAAAATCGTGCAAAATTTCTGTGAGGAACGTGATTGGGATCAGTTCCATAATCCAAAGGATTTAGCTATTGGAATAACTACAGAAGCAAATGAGTTGCTGGATTTATTTCGATTTAAGTCAGAAGAAGATATGAAAGAAATATTTTCAAATGCACACAAAAAAGAAAGAGTAGAGGAAGAGTTGGCAGATACTTTTTTCTTTATTCTTAGATTTGCGCAGATGAATCATATTGATTTGTGCAAAATATTAGAAGATAAACTTGAAAAGAACAATTTAAAATACCCAGTAGAAAAAAGTAAAGGGAAAAATTTAAAATACACTGAAATATAGTAAAAAATTCCTTTCCAATCAATTCCTCCAATGTTAACTTAGGCATTCATTTTGAACAAATTACCAAGGGAATATATAAAACGATTGAATAAGATGAGGAAACTTGTATTCTTATTGATGGTGATGGAAAAGACTATCTACGGTAACATCTAGTTGAGTATGCAAACTGTGTTGTTCTGGATATACCAGAAAATAGTAACATTATTAATATTGGTATTCTCCTTAATGGAAAAGGAACAGTTTGGATGGATCATGTCAATCTTGAGATAGTTGATAAGAATGTGGAGACAACTGAGGTTGATTTAAGCAGTGAACTTCCAGAAAATCCTATAAACCTTTCACTTGAAGAATCAAATATTGATATGAAGTAGAACAGAAATGGGGAGATAGGAAAATGAGCAAAATAGTACCAAAAGAATTAACATGGGAGTACGGATATGTGCTAGTTATGACTGCTATAAGCTGTCTTTTAGCATTTTTACTAAATAAGATGATTTTGCCTGCTGTTTTCATATTATTTATAGTGGATTTAGCTGGAATTGTTGTACTATGGATTAAACCACTCAGTAGAAAATTGTTATATTTACTTAATGTTTTAAATTGTTTGGCGTCCGTTTCTTTTGCATATCTTCTTGTTACGGCCTTTATAAAATCAGTAGATAGCTTCTTTACTGTGGTCATAATAATTGTAGTAATGGATGTGTTAAGTTTTACAAAAGCGGGAAAACACACACCAAATGCCAGATTAATTAATAAGAATAATACGCTGGCTCGCTTGAGTATCTGCTTGCCAGTACCAGGAAAACCAGGACTGCAACCAATTATAGGAGTGGGAGATTTGTATTTTTACAGTGCTATATCCGTATTTTCTTTACACATTTTTAGTGCGAATTTTTTTGGTTATATATTGCTTTTGGTTCTTGCAGGTCAATTAATAAATATTCTATTAATATCACTTATAAAAAATAAAACATGGTACAAAGGTTTTCCAGCAACATTATTTCCAGGGATATTTTATTTAATTATTATGTATATCATTTGAAAGCATAAAACGTTTTTAGGTGTAAATATGTGTCTTGAATCTGAGATTTTATGCGGTAATGAAATCTGAGTTCTTGATAGTAAATTGTATATTATTTTTGATGACAACTAATCTATGAGGTTAGTTGTCATCTTTGCATTCTATATTTTTTGAAAGTCAATAAGGTATTTTAAAAGCATAATTCAGGTATTAAATCTCAAAGTATTTAAAATGTTCAAAGTTTGAAACTATAATGAATTCCGATTGAAATTAAGAGATGATATAATATTAAAAGATGAATAAGAATTTATATGGTTAGGAAACGAAAGAAGGCACGCTGTGGTTGCAAAAGAGAACTGTGGGGTTGGTAGAAGCATATGAAATTTATTGATATCCTATTTTTATACAAATAGTAAAGGGGTAATAAAATGAAATTATCAGAAAAAATTCAAGACTTAAGGAACAAGAATGGAATGTCACAAGAAATATTGGCTGAAAAATGTCATGTTAGTAGACAGTCTGTTTCTAAATGGGAGATGGATATTTCATTACCAGAGACAGAAAAAATATTGCAATTAAGCCGTATATTTGGGGTAACAGTTGATGTGCTTTTGAAAGATGAGTTAACAGTAAATGGAGTAAAAGAAAATAATTCCTGTGGTAAATCTCTATCAAATGAAAAACAAGGAATATATGAGGGAATTCTTATCAAGGAAAGTATTGAAAATGAAGAAATATTAGATTGTCTCAATGTGAATAAAGTAGAATTGTGGAAAACTGAAAATTCTCCACGGTATTGGACGGCAATTACCTTTTCTTCAAATGTAGCCGATTTACCTGAAAAATTATCGAAAGTAATGATAAGTGATGCTAACAAAGGTGGGAATTGGTTTGTTGACTTCAAAAGGAATAATATAAAATATATAGTATTTCAAGGATTGATTCTAAAATATACAGTTGGAAATGTAGAAGAAAAAATTAATGTGATAGAAAAGTGTAGGAGTCAAGGTATACCAGATGGTCAAATGAATTGGTCGGAGTAGTAAGTAGATATTAGCATAGTATTAAGATAATATTTTTAAATTGTCATTTCAGAAAGAGGGTATCGTGCTTGCAAAAATCTTCAAAAACTTATATTTTATAGAAAATAGAAAATATCCATAGAATAAATAGATGTATAAATGCTTGATATATGAGAAAACATAGCTCTCCATATGGAGTTTGAGTGACATGAAGAAACCCTACAACCCAGCTATAGAAGAATAGGTAATTACTTAATAAATGTAAGAATGATTTTGGGTAATTTGCTAGCTTTAAATGCAGGAACAAGTGTAGGAGTTGAATTACAACAGGGTATACCAGATGTGCTACATTATCACAGCTCAATTTTACTGGGAAATCATATGACAGAGTTTTAGCATTGTCTGTCTTTGAAGGAAATAACAAGTACTATACGATAAAAAATGTTGGCACAGGAGCTTATAAAGGAAACACATTATGGAAAGATTTGTATTGTGCAAATTTATCTATTGACTCAGATAGAGGTAAGGTTATTGATATTCAGTAGTACAATTATTTTTACGAGGTGGGTAAGTATTTCCTTATCATGACTCGACCTTATACGATGATATATTGCTATGCGTACTATAATGGTGAAGAACCAATGGGAGCTGTTATTACAGCATATGGTTCCATGTATAATGAAATAGTGGAAGGCTATGCAAATGATACAAGAGAAATATGGGTGGCTGATGGTAAACTAGGAAGAAGAAAACTTACAAAAGATGAAGAATTAGAATATCTTGATAGTGTTTATCAAAAAGAGACAAAATGGCAACAAATGGTTGCAAAGAGTCGTGAAACATCACAGTTAGCAAAAAAAAATCATTTATCAGAAGCCATTAGAAAAAGTTTGGGATATAGTGAAAAGATTAATTCGATAGAAACACCATATGTAAAGCAAAATCTTTCCGAGACGGTATCAAATGTTATGTATGAAATGAGAAATAAATTCTTAGAATTGTATCAATCTGGTGAAAAAATTGATTATGGAAATTTATCTAATTCTGTACTACATAATTATGGTGACTTTGAGGAAAATATAGAAAAAATATTTTAAGGTGAGCTATTACTAAGTTTCATGAGCTTGGAATATGTTTGCAAAAATGTTAAAAACTTATATTTTATAGAAAATCATTAGAATGAATAGATGTAAAAAAGTTCAATATACTAGCAAATACATATTAAAATATGGAGATTGAGTGATCTAAATGCTCGAAACCTAGCAGAAATGCAAGGCTTCGGGCTATTTTTTATGAATAAACGGTTGTGGTACTTCATACTCTGTGTTGAAAATAGATACGGTAGCTATTGATGTAACTTAACGCAAATAAGTACTATGACGATGAAATCTTGCCTTCGCACAACATTTTGGGCATTGGTATTCAAATGGGTGATACGAATTTAAAAATTTTTCCTTATAGTTCTTACTAAAAACCTGAAATTCTATTATCATAAGAGTGTGTTTAGATATTTTATAACATCTATATTTGGAGAATGTAAGGAACTTTCGAAGGTGGCCTTTCATTTTTTAATGAGTTACCGTCAATCAATAACAAAGGCTATGATAATTTGCAACTAATTTTGCACTTTATCATAGCCTTTTTTTATAGGGAGAAGATATAGCAAACAGGATAGATTGGTTGGTGCTGAAGGTGCTTTATCAAAAATGAACGTGTTGCCTTACTGATTATAGTAAAACTGCATCCCTTTAAGTAACCCATCACACTCCAATTTCTCAAAGTCTAAATGCACTGGCAAGCCAGGTTCGTCTGGAAGATAGAAGCATCCATCTTTCATCTCAGATACGAGGCTAAAGTATGGTACGATTACTTCATTCAATGGTTGATGATACTCGATAGGTTCATTTTCGGAATACAGTGCACCAAGTGCAACATTCTGGAAAGTGAAACCACCAGTAGATATGGTGCAGTTATGTGCATGTGCGAAAGTGCGAACACGCATATTTTCCGACAGGCAGTAAAGTCTTGCAGGTTGTAGATGATCCACGCCGTGCTCTGCGTATGCTACATGGGTGTGATAGCTTCGAACAGATTCACCCATAGCAATCTGCATAGGAATCCCTGCTTCATCTAGAAGATTGCGTAGCTTTCGAAGCTCATCCATATCATAGGCATGAATCGGCTCCTCAAACCAAGCCACGTCATATGGGGCAGCAGCCTTAGCAAAGGCAAAGGCTGTATCCGCATCCCATGCCTGATTAGCATCTACTGCGATGCGCATATCATTCCCTAGTGCTTTTCTCACTTTTTCTAATCGATGTACATCTTCTGTAATATCTGTGCCATGTCCACCAATCTTGAATTTAGTTGTGGTATAGCCTTCTGCCTGAAATCTGGTCAAATCTTCCAAAAGTTCCTCGTCGCGGTATAATACAGACCCACCACCCTTATAGACCCTAGCCCAGTCACGGGTAGCACCTAAAAACCTGTGGAGAGGCTTGCCAGCACGGTTGGCTAGCAGGTCTAATAAAATCCAGTCTAGATTGGTCATTTCTGATATATAGGGACTTTGATAGCCAAAGTTTCGAATCTCCAACCAGAAATATTCAATCCAATCGCCATTGCTTTTTCCTTCCACTTTTAATAGGCGAGGCAGAAAGAAATCTACAAAAAGTGGAGAAGCTGGTCCTTGACCACAGTTGCCATCTTTATCAAAAAGTTTCACCCAACCCTTAAAAAAAGTTGCATATCGGATACTGCCAGTACCATCTTTAAAGGGTTTTGGAAGTGTAATCGGGGCGATATCATAATATACAGCTTTCTTGATTTTGATTAATTCTGGATATGCAAAGATATTATTCATTCACATGTTCTCCTTTAAAGTATGTTTGAAAGTTATTGTTAATTAACTTTATGAGTATTTTTGCTGAAGGCGTTAAGGTACGACCTGGGTGATGAACCAGTATCAGATTATATTCTTGAGGTTGTTTAAAAGGGATGCTGTGTTTCTTTGCCTCAGGGGAGAGCAGATCCACAGGCAATACAGAGTCAGCGACTCCTTCGGCTACCAGTTTATGAAGGATACGTATATTGGCTTCACATGTAATCTCAGCAGGCGATTCATATAGATCTGCTAAAATACGAATCTGCTCTTCCCTAAGAGAACTTCCCTTTTGGCATATCATGACCTGACCAGGAGATATGGAACGATTCAGTGGCATAGCATCTTTCGCCTTTGCCATGGATGTCTGTGAATGATTACAATATATTAATTTACTCTTTGCGATAATCTGGTATTTCAGTACAGGGTGCTTAGGCGAGCAAGAAAAATACAAACCAAAATCAGCGGAAGCATTTTGAAGAGATTCTTCGATATCATGTCTGCTGGTCTCAATGACAAGGAGATTGACATCTGGGAATAAATCATGGAATTGCAGTCTAATACGCTCTTCAATATATTTTGCAAGCCCAAAGTCACATTGTAGATAGATGCTACCTCCGTGACCGATACGGTAAGAAAGCAGATGTTTCTCCATGTCTATCATGATTTGTAGAATATTACGTGACGAGTTGACGAAGACTTTGCCTGCATTAGTAGGCATCAAGCGGTTATGCACTCTGGTAAATAGCTGGGTACAGAGCTTATTTTCTGCATTTCTAAGATACCTGGATAGCACAGGCTGGGTCAGGTAAAACTTCTCAGCAGCACGAGTTAGGCTCTTTTCGTCTACAATGGCAATAATGTATTGTAGTAACTCTAGGTTTAAGTTGATTTCAGGAGCAGCATGATGGGACATAATTGCAGTATTATCAGAACCATGGGAATTTGCACTTGGTATGCTATCGGAGTCCACGTTGGCGCAGTTAAGCAGGTCTTCTACCTCGCTTGAAGAGATGGCAGAATAGCGGGAATCAGACAGTCTTTCTCTGGTTAAAAGTCCAGCAAGATAGCGCTCTGGCTCCGTTAGTGTATGCCAGAGAGGATAGCGAATGTGTAGTGTCTGATATACGGCCGGGACTAAGGGTCTGTATACCAGCTCTTTACAAGGTAATACATGGGCTTGAGATACAAGGCCTACTCCGACTGCCTGATGTAGCATGGAATCAATGAGCATAACATCATTGGATTCAAATGCTATCACAGGGTTAAAGCCTGCCTTTTTAAATAGTTCTTCCGCAAGAATACGGATACTATGTCGCACTCCTTGCAGTACAAAAGGAGTGTCAGACAGGTCTGCAAGTTGTATCCTCTCATCATTTGATAAGGGATGGGATACGGGCAGTGACACAAGAAGCTCCTCATATGCTATGGGAATATCCGTAACCTTGTTCGATGAAGTACCAGTTCCGATAGCAATATCGATTTGACCACGGGTGATAGCGCCTGTTTGTTCGCTTGCATATAGTTCCGTTAAGGATAAGGATACATCAGGGTATCGCCTGGAAAAATCATTATAAATTCTACTGTAGATAATAGCGCCTCGGTTAGGAGCGGTAGCAAGGCGAATCTTGGTGTGATTACTATCTGTCAGTGTACGTATGGTCTGCTGCATACGCGTCTGCTCATCTAAGATCTTTTGGGTACAATCTAATATGTATTTTCCTACTGCTGTTGGCGTTAGTTGTCGGTGATACCTTAAAAAGATGGAAAAACCAAGAGAGTCTTCATATCCTGTGAGAAATTTACTTAAAGCAGGCTGCGAGATCCCCAGGATAGAGCTGGCTTTGGATAAGTTGCCTTGTTCCGCTATGGTGATTAGATAATAAAGCTGTCGAGTTGTCAAGGTGTTCTCCTTTCTACAAAATACATTTCATTACTGCCCATGCATTAGTTCTGTAAGCTGGAACACGCAGGGTAACACATTGGTTAATATTCAGTGAGCAATATTATATTTATTGCATTTATTGTACTAAACACAATTGTCAAATGCAAGTTCTATAACCAAAGTGGTATGAAATATATAATTATTTACATCTTGTAAACTTAAAAAAGCTGATATATAATGGCAAATGTGACAAGGGTTTTATTGATAATTATTAGAAACTAGTAAAATGTAACAAAAAAGTGTATAAGGAGAAGGTAAGGTAATATGAAAAAGAGTATTAAGAATGTCTTAGCAACAGGGCTTATGTCAGTAATGGTAGTAAGCATGACCGCTTGTGGTGGAACAAGCGCATCTTCAACAGAAACAAAAGTAGACACAACAACAACAGAAGCATCTTCAACAACAACAACAGAAGCATCTTCAACAATCACAGAAGCAGTAGCTTCAGCAGAGGACATTGGATTCCCAACGGATGAAACCATCACACTTGCGGTACCAGGTAAAGCAGGCGGCGGTTCAGATTTAGGTATTCGTTACTACAGTGAAGGCCTTAATCGTATCTACGGATTAAAGACAACTGTAACCAACTACGATAGCAACACAGTAGGCCATCAGACAGTAGCTTCTGCAAAGCCAGATGGTACAACTCTTACGGTTGCAACATCAGCGCTGAACATTCAGTACATCACAGGAAATGCAGAAGTAAATCCTATGAAGGACTTCACATTAATTGCTTGTCTTCAGGATAACGGTTTCTCAACACTTGCAGTTCCCGCAGATGCACCATATGATGACTTTGCAGGCTTTGTAGATTATGCAAAGGCTCATCCCGGTGAGTTAAATGTAGGTATGCCAGCAGCAGGTGCTAACACAATTCTCTTTGGTATGATTGAAAAGGTAACTGGAATTGAGCTTAACTCAGTTGAGTGTGCTTCAGAGTCAGATCGTCTTACAAACCTTGCAGGTGGATTCATTGATATTGGTGTTGTAGGTGTTGGTAACGCTCTTGAATATGAGAAGTCTGGTAAGCTTAAGGTTATCGGTACTGTATCAAGTGATGGAACAACAATATCAGAGTATCCAGAAACACTTCCAGATAACTACAAGACATTACAAGAACAAGGATTTGCTGATTGTTACCTTTCAGTATTCCATTATCTCCTTGGACCAGCTGGTATGGATGAGACCATGGTTAAGAACATGAATGCAGCAATGCAGGCTATATGTGATGACTCAACTGTACATGATGGGATTTCAAGTATTGGTAACATTCCAGGATGGCATAGCCTTGAGGAATCTCAAATAATCCAAGAGTCAGAATATGCACAGGATGTAGAGATTGCAAAAGATTTAGGATTATATGTACAAGAATAATACGTATACTATTCATAATGACGATAATTCGGAAGTGAAAAGTTACGTTAAGCATGTTTTGAGTAGATTTTGTAGATGGATTAGCATTGGAGGAATCTCCTATGTTAGATGATAAGATATAGAGAATTGAGTTATAAAAAATGTCCTGGGGGATACATTTCTCTCAGGACATATTAAAATCGGGAGGTTTATATGAAACTGAGAAGAGACACCATAACAGGTATCGTAGGTCTAATCGGATGTGCTTTCTTTACAGTATATACCCATTCTATTAAGATGCCTGCAAAGCTTCTGGAACCAGGGCCAAGAATATTACCATATGTAGCAATCGTATTAATAGCTATGAGTTCCATCGCCCTAATTATCAAAGGTGTGAAAGAACGTATGATAGAAGAAAAACCATATTTTCCAAAGGGCGGAATCCTAAAGATTACTAAGAGCTTCCTTATGCTCGTTGTCTATGCAATTGCCATGACATACTTAGGATTTTTAATTACGACACCATTTGCAACTTTTGCATTTATCTATGACCTTAAGGGTAATAGTGAGGTTAAGACAATTGTTGCAATTATTATATCAATTCTTGTTACAGCTTGCTTGTATGCCATGTTCGTATATGGTTTTCAAATCAAGTTGCCAGCAGGCGTACTATTTGACTAAGGAGGAGCAAGAATATGGCTATATATATGCATGCATTATCAATTTGTTTTCAACCACTTAATCTACTCCTGATCGTAGCCATGGTTTCTCTTGGTATCGTATTCGGAACTATCCCAGGTCTTTCCGCAACACTAGGTATCGCATTATTGCTTCCTATTACATTTGGGCTTTCTACGGAGACGTCCTTTGTACTGTTACTTGCAATCTGGATTGGTGGCGTATCGGGAACATTTATCTCGGCAGTTTTGATTGGTATACCAGGTTCGTCCTCTGCCATTGCTACCTGCTTTGATGGTTATCCAATGACGAAGAATGGTCAGGCTAGTAAGGCACTTGGTGTTGGTATGACAGCTTCTTTTATTGGAACTATAGGCTCTGTTGGTATTGCTACAGTTCTTTCACCAGTTATCGCAGAGCTCGCCCTTCACCTGGGACCATGGGAGTATTTCTCACTGTGCTTTTGCGCCATCACTTTGATTGCTTCCCTTTCCAAGGGCAACATCTTTAAGGGCATCATGGCAGCAGGTATTGGTTTGTTGATGGGCTGTATCGGTATGGACCCAATTAATGGATCCACTCGTTTTACCTTTGGTAATGTTTACTTAAGCGCTGGTATAAGTACTGTAGCTCAGATGCTTGGTATGTTTGCCATCTGTCAGATCATCCGTGATTCAGCCAAGGGCGAAGCAAAGATGCCAGATGTAGATGTAGGTAAAATGAAGGGACTGGGCATTAAATTTAAGGATATATTTGAAAATATCAAGACCATCGCTTTTGCATTTGTTTCTGGACTGTGGATTGGGTTTCTTCCAGGTATGGGCTCTGGTATCTCCAACATGGTTGCTTATGGATATGCAAAGGGAATCAGCAAGAATCCAGAGAGCTTCGGTAAGGGTAACCCAGCAGGAGTATGGGCTTCAGAGACAGCAAATAATGCTTCTCTTGGTGGAGCATTGATTCCTATGATGGCACTTGGTATTCCAGGAGATGGAATCACAGCTATGTTGATTGCAGGACTTACGATTCATGGACTACAGGCAGGACCACTGTTTATGTCTGAACAGCCAGAACTTTCTAGCTTAATTTTTGCATGCGTTTTGGTTGCAGCTGTCGTTACCTACCTTGTACAAATTCTAACGAAACGTTGGTTCCCATACATTTTGAAGGTTCCTTACCATTATCTCTATACGGTAATTCTTGTAATCTGTTATTTAGGCGGATATGGAATTTCTAACACTATGTTCAATATCTATGTTATGTTGGCACTTTGCCTTCTTGCAGTATTTATGAGTATAGCAGGTCTGCCAACCGCTCCACTTGTGCTTGCATTTATATTATCAAGCAAGCTTGAGAGATATTTCCGTCAGGGAATCAGCTATGCACATGGCAGTTATAAAGAGTTTTTAACAAGACCAATCTCAGCACTTCTTTTACTTGTATCGGTATTCTGCGTGGTGTGGCCAATTATCTCAGATCACAGAAAGCAGAAAAAAGCGACTACAGTAAAAGTAGCAACGGCTGAGAGTGAAGCTAACGATGACTGATTGCGATGACATAGTTAAGATAATGAGTACGAAGACAAATGAACTCAGATAGCAAGTAAATACGCTGATTAAAGTAAGTTCAAAGAGTAAATGAAAATCGGAGAACAAAATGAATTCAGAGAATAGAAAGATACTGCCAGATATAGATCAATGTTACGGTTCCCTTGCATCTATGCTAAGAAAGTTTGATACTTACGCAAGGAAGGACTGCTTTAGGGGTGAGACGAAGGAAGAATTCTTGGCTTGGAAAGAGGAGACAAGAAAGCTTCTTACAAACCTGCTTGGTATTCATAAGATGGAGTTCTGTGATTTGAATCCAGTTATGGAAGATGTAACTGAGATAGCCATAGATGCAGAGACTATGACAGAAACTGCGTTGGTATCAGAGTCCACTGCAGAATATGGGGCAGAAAAATCACGTATCATTACAAGAGAACATATTCGTATCCAGGTGGAGCCGGATGTGTGGATGCCAATGTATATCTTGATTTCCCAAGGAGCTGACAGCACCACTAGAGTATTCCTTTGCCCACCAGGTCATAACGGTGCAGGTAAATATGCAGTGGCTGGTTTAAGGGAATACAGTGCAATAGCTGAAACGATAAAGCAGTATCACTATGACTATGGTTACGAACTCGCTAAGCTTGGTTATGTTGTAATATGCCCAGATTGCCGCGGCTTTGGCGAGAGACGAGAAGACATGGCTGATACGAAAGACGAGATTGCTGCTTTAAAGGGCGACTGTTACTGGCTGGCTCATATGGGAGAACCTCTTGGGATTCCTGTTGTTGGAATGTTGACTTGGGATCTGATGCGGGTGATGGACTATGTTAAGCAGCGCGGAGATTGGGACTACAACAAGATTAGTTGTCTTGGCTTTTCGGGCGGCGGTATGCAGACACTGTGGCTTGCTGCTCTAGATGACAGAGTAGAACTTGCTATTATTAGTGGTTATATGTATGGCTATCGCGATGCACTGATGACATTGAACCACAATTGTTCCTGCAACTATGTGCCAAATCTTTGGGAACATCTGGATATGGGCGATATCGGAAGCTTGATTGCACCAAGACCGCTTCTTATTCAGTCTTGTAAAGATGATCGGCTAAATGGACCAAGAGGAATCATAAATGCCATAGAGCAAGTGGACATTATTCGAAAAGCTTATAAGCTTATGGGCGCGCCAGAAGTAGTCATTCATGAAATCTGCGAAGGAACACATCAGTGGCATGGAGAGAAGCTCGAAGAAAATTTGAACTACTTATCTAAGGGGTAGAAACAACTAAGGATCAACTAAAAGAATAACTAGAATAATTACTACCAGGAGATACATATGAACAAGACACAGCTAAAGAAAAACATTCTCAGACAGATCGAAAAACCTCATATTCCAAATATAGAGTATCTTTGTTCTGGTTTTGGCATCATCACTGATAGCAATGAGGTGCAGACTTTTAAGCTACAGCAGGCCATAGATACCATCAGTAGAGACGGTGGTGGACGACTGATCTTGCCATCTGGCACCTATCTGACTGGAGCCCTGCGGCTTAAGAATAACGTGGAGCTGCATCTGCAAAGCAAGGATTCGATTCTTTCCTTCGTAAATGAAGAGATTGAGAAGAATTATCCTTTGGTGCTGTCTCACTGGGAGGCAACTCCTTGCTATAACTACAGCCCTCTAATCTATGCCTACGAAGCTCATGATATAGCATTAACTGGAGAAGGAATCTTAGAGGGTGGTGCAGATGAAGAGCATTGGTGGAACTGGCATCATCAAGTGGAAAATGCCTGGTCAGCTAACAAGGTCGACTTGCAGCTCCATGACAGAAAGGCACTTCGTAAGATGAATATAGACAGTGTACCAGTGAAAGAACGAAGGTTTGGCACAGGACATTTCTTACGTCCAAACTTCATCCAGCCGATTAAGTGCGAACGCGTATTATTAAGTGACTTTACCATCCAACATAGTCCCATGTGGCAGGTCAATCCTGTCATGTGCAGGAGCCTGACTATAGATGGCATCACGCTGTCCAGTCATGGCGCTAATAACGACGGCTGTGATCCGGAAAGCTGTGATGGGGTGCATATCGTCAATTGCAAGTTTGACACAGGTGACGACTGCATCAGTCTAAAATCAGGAAGAGACAGAGATGGAAGAATCGCTAACATCCCTTGCAAGAATATACTCATTGAGAATAATGAATTTGCAGATGGCCACGGTGGCATCACTTTAGGAAGTGAGATGAGCGGTGGAATCTCCAAAGTGGTTGCAGTTAACAATTATTTTACCAGTCCTAATCTTACCTATGCCCTACGATTTAAGACCAACGCACGCCGTGGAGGAATCGTAGAAGATATTATCTTAGCAGACAGTGTGATAGAACATGTAAATGGAGCCGCAGTTCATGGAACCATGATCTATGAGGATGGAAGAAATGGAGATAATTTGCCTGTATTTCGCAATATCTTAGTGGAGAACATTACGGCTCATGGGGGAGATTATGGAATTTTTTTGGAAGCATTTGCAGAAGTACCAATTACAGGCCTTATATTAAGAAATATCAACATTGACAGCGTAGACCAAAAGATGCACAGCATGAACTGGGATAAGCCAGTGATTGAAGATGTCACCATCAATGGAGATGAGTATCCACGCCCAACTAAGGTACGAATCAAAGGTGTGACACAGGAGGGTGAAGAGGTTAGTGTTATAGCCGAAAGCTGTGGAACAACGGAAACATATGACTATGTATGGGAGACTTCTGTGGATGGTAACATCTGGGAGGAAGTCACTATTGGACCAAAGTGTATTGTAACAGACCATGTAGGCTTGCTTCGCGTGCTTGCAACCGATCAACGGGGACATACATCCAGCAGTCATATCTATAAAGTGATTGAAAAAAGTGAGAAAAAGAACGCCTATAAGCGCCTAATATGTCGAGGCATGTTAAGTGCAATGGATGAGGTTTTAGATAGCGAATTGATTACCAGAATCAAACTTTCAAAGATGCTTCTTCCACTTGCGGGGATAAGTGCAGAGGAGACGCCAGATTTGGATCCGCTGCAACTGGCAATTGAACATGGATTTCTTGCCAAGCACATGGAAGGCAAGCTGGACCCACAGGGCTATATGACGCGCCAGGAGATGGCCACTGTCACCATGCAGGCCTGCGGAATCAATTATAAAAATGCTTCCAGTACAATGCCAGAGAGTGTCGACGTAGCAGATGTATATTATAATTATGGAACAAATGTAGCCAGATCGCTCTATTTTGGTTTCATGAGCTTAGAGGAAGATAAAACATTTCGTCCAAAGGCTTATGTCACAATGGGTGAGGCAGTAGAAATTTTGAATCGAGTGGCAGATTTTGCCGGAATGTAGATGCGAAATGGCTTACTTTATTACAAGAAAGGAAACACCAATATGTGGATTAAATATTTTACACAGTATCTAGAGACTGACTTCCCACAGTTTCTGTCTGATAAAGCATGGAATTATAAGAATGATTTATGCGTAGTCGGAGCTGCCTATCTTGCCGATGCGACCAAAGATGTAAGCTGGAATCAGTATATTACTGACAACAGCAAGTGGCTTATTGATAATTCAAATAATGTGGCCAATTGGATAGAGGGAGAAAATAACATTGATAAAATTAGCTTTGGAAAATCCCTTATGATTTTACGTGACCTGACAGGCGAAGTAAAATATGTCAATGCTATAGAACGGGCATATGATTTCTTAAAACAATATCCAAGGACAACAACGGGAAATTTTTGGCATAAGGATATCTATCCAAATCAGATATGGTTAGATGGACTTTATATGGCGATGCCATTTTATGCAAGGTATATTGCTGAGACAAGAGAGAATCGCTGGGATGATATCATGGACCAGTTTGAGAGCGCCCATAATTTATTATGGAATGAGAAGACCAAGCTTTATTTTCATGGCTGTGATGTAAGCCGTAAGATGGACTGGGCCGATTCGGAGACTGGATGTAATAGTGCAACCTGGCTTCGAGCCGAAGGCTGGTATCTGATGGCGCTGGTAGATGTTTATGAGTTGGCAGTTGCACATACAAAAAGAGCTGGAGAACTTGTGACTCTTCTTAAGAATGGACTAGATGGTATCTTGCAGTATCAGGATAGCAAAACTAGTATGTTTTTCCAGGTCGTAGACCTTTCAGATCTTCCAAACAATTATACAGAGACTTCAGGAAGCGCTATGATCGCCTACTCATTAATGAAAGGTGCAAGATTGGGCATGCTACCAGAAGAGTATGGGGCTAAGGGAAGCAAGGTCATAGATGGAATCAGAGATAATTACTTAAAATATGAAGACGGACGCTATCATTTGTACGGCATCTGTTCCAGTGCAGGTCTTGGGGTTGGACCAGATCCCCATAATCTCAAAAATCGTACAGGTAAAGCCGACTATTATATTAGCGAGCCTAAGATGGCAGATAACCAGCATGGCAGCGCAGCTTGTATGATGGCTGTGAGCGAACAGTTGAGAAGATAGTTAGGGGGAGAGAATTATGATGCAGTTAGGATTGCGTCTTCATGACGCAGAGAAGTTACCAATTGAGGAGCTGCTCCCAGTTGTAAAGAAGAAGGGCTATACATGTGCACATCTTGCATTAAGTAAAGCGATAAAGGAAATTCCGTGCGGTCCGTCAGCATTGACACCTGGATATGCACATTATTTGAAACGTATTTTTGAGAAAAACGAGATGGATATCGCAGTGCTTGGCAATTACTTGAATCTGGCACATCCAGATCCAGCAGTGATTGAGCAGTCATTGGAAAAGTATTATGCACATATCCGATTTGCATCCGTTCTTGGTTGTGGCATGGTAGGGACAGAGACCGGCGCTCCAAACGCAGAGTATAAGTACAGTCCGGAGTGTCGTACAGACAAGGCGCTGCTTACATTTATCAAAAATATTAAGCCAGTAGTACGTTGTGCGGAACAATATGGCGTAATATTAGCCCTTGAGATTGTGGCCCGCCACATTGTATATAATCCAAAGAGAATGCGAATGGTTCTTGATGAGATTGGATCTCATAATCTGCAAGTACTATTTGATCCAGTTAACATGCTGGATCTTGATAATGTAGATCATTGCGAGGAAGTTATAGCCGAAGGAATCGAACTACTAGGACCAGACATCGCTATGATTCATTTAAAGGATTTCGTCCGGGTAAGTGAAGCCTATGGCCTAAAGGCAGTGGGAGCAGGTACGGGCGAGATGGATTATACATCAGTTATGAAGTATATAAAGAAAGAAAAACCCTTCATATATGCAACATTGGAGGATACAACCCCTGAGAATGCGGAATATTGTGGGAAGAAGATGAAAGAATTGTATGAAATGGCATAAAAGTTAAATTTAGAAGGTGTCCATTATTAGAGTTAGAAATTATAAAAACTGCTTATCCTCAGATGATTGGAGATAGGTGGTTTTTTATTATCATATACTGCTTCCACCAGAATAGTTTGGTCTACAACACAAACGCATTTTTCAACCGATATGGCAACTGTTTTTTGTGATAATTTTAAAGTTTTGAAGAAAGAGAAAAGCGGTTCTGGAGACTCAGAAACCGCTATTTGTAACTATTAACTAGCCATTTATCTGTCTGGTTGCTATTCAAAACTGAATAGATTTAATCCGATGTCTTTATTTTCTATCCGACCAACTTTGCCTGGAATTCCCGTTACTACCAGTTCTGCGGTTGCACTGACGACTGATTTGTATAAATGTCCACCATGACATTCATCTGTATTTGGATTTCCAATTACCATATGCAGATGAAGATACGGGTCCCCATTTTTTTGTGTTATAGTACCAATAAGTGAAGTGATTTCATAAAGACCTTTAAATTCTTTACTATAATATTGCTTATTTTCTGTATCAAATACACCGAGTAATGCACTACCTACGGCACCAAGTCCTGAAACAGAAGCAAGCTCGATTCTTTCTAACTCACATAGACGGATTAAACTGGCTATAACCTCTTCACCAGGATCTAAACGTATGATATATGTATGATCAAATTTTCTATATTCCATTTTTTATATCCTCTCTACTATTGATTCATCCTCACGGTTGCAAGTCGTATTATAAAATAAAAACGACGCAATTTCTATAGACATAATCCAAGAAAGAAACGTAACTTTTCCTACTAGAGCTACAATCTTTCAAATAGTGAAACTTTTTATGAAATAAAATATATTTTATATGCAATATAGTTTGACAGTTATATAGCAATTATTATTGCTACTCAATTCCAACTGAACGTTGCTCCATCCGCAGGAATTATTACATTATTGACGATTGTCATCGCAAAATGTTTGGTCAAGATTTAATTTACGGACCAGTGGGTCTTTGCAAGCGCTATAAAGTCTTTTGCTGCTTCACTTATGTAACTGCTTGTGTTATGACAAGAGACGATGTCCCAGGTAGGATGTTCTGGTAGCACATAGTAATTGATATTTTTGTTTTCAGGATCTACGTAGTAGGCTGGAATCAGACCACAGCAGAGGTTTGCTTCTATCATATTTAAAATTGTATAGGTACTGGCTGTTTCAAATAAAATATTTGGTATATAACCTGCATCTTGAAAAAGTAAATCAACTAAAATACGAATGGTAGATTGTTTGTACAATAGAACAAAGGATTCATTATTTACTTGTTTTAAAGGAAGAATATGATATTTACTTGTGGGATCATATATTGCAAATTGACTATAGTCGCAAGAAGCAGGAACAGCCAAAAAAATCTCTTCGGTCCTTATATGAAAATAAGATAAACCGTTTTTTTTCTGATTGGTAAGAAGTGTTAAAAATCCAACATCTAAAGTATGATTTTCTATAAGAGCTAATTGTTCCATAACACTAAGTTCCATTGGTTCAACGACAACTTGGGGATGCTTTTTATGAAAAATTGGATAGATTGCCGAAAAAAGTGAAGTCCCACGGTTTGGAGTAAAGCCAATTGAAAGTTTTCCTTTTTGCTGATGAGCCAAATCAAAAATTTGGTTATATGTATCCTTTTTAATGTGAAGAATATTTTTAGCGGCAGCAATGTAGATTTCACCAGCTTGCGTTGGGCGCCAGTTTGTACGTGAGCGATGAAATAATTCGGTTCCCAATTCTTTTTCGAGTTTTAGAAGCTGCTGATTTAATGCGGATTGTGAGATGTATAATTTTTCAGCAGCATGTGTAATATTGTTTTCTTCTGCAATTTTTAAGATATATTCAATTTGTTTTAAGTCCATAGTTATTTGATTCCTTTCTATTATATCAAGCCTGAATGTATTGATTTTTAGGCTTTTTATTAAACGTTTTCATTCAAGTATATTAAATAAAATTCAATGTTATGGGTAACGGGAAGCCATTACATTATTTGAAATAACACACTTAAAATAATTAAGAGAACTATAAGAAGAATTAATTTCACTTATTTATAAATGGAGTATATACTACACTTAACGATAATTCAAGAAAAACTTTTATATTACAATCAGGAGGTAATGTATGTTGAGAGTAAAAGAAATCAGTCCAATGTTTGTCCGTGTTAATGATATGGATAATGTGGCAATTGCTGTTCAGACTTCGCCAGCAGGTACGGTGGTTGCAGACGACATTGTAACAAAACAAGAAATCCTTCAGGCACACAAAGTTGCACTGGAAGATATTGCGGTAAGCGGTAAGATTATCCGTTATGGTGTGATTTTAGGATATGCAAAAGAGGTAATTAAAAAAGGAGAATGGATCAACGAATTTATGTTAGAATTACCAGAACCACCATCTGTAGATGCAATGGAATTTGGTAAAAATATTGTAACAAATCTTCCAGAACCAACCAGAAGAACATTTATGGGCTATCGAAATGCTGAGGGTGATTATGCTGGAACTAGAAATATTCTTGGTATTAGCACTACGGTTCAGTGTGTAACAGGTGTCTTAAATGTTGCAGTAAAGAAAATGAAGGAAGAATTGCTTCCTAAATATCCCAATGTAGATGACATTGTGGCAATAAATCACGCATATGGCTGTGGTGTGGCAATTAATGCACCAGAAGCGATAATTCCAATTCGAGCTTTGCAAAATATGACGAAGCATCCAAATTTTGGTGGTCAGCTTATGGTTGTTGGATTAGGCTGTGAAAAGCTTACGGTTGATAAATTAATAGAGCAAAAAGACAATACGCCAGAAAATGTAATTATACTTCAGGAACAGGCAGGTTTTGAGGCCATGATTGAAGCACTCATGAAAATGGCAGATAAAAAGCTTTCAATATTGAATCAGAGAAGAAGAGAAGAACTACCGATATCGGAACTTTGCATCGGTATGCAGTGTGGTGGAAGTGATGCGTTTTCAGGAGTAACAGCAAACCCATCTGCAGGCTATGCGGCTGATATGTTGGTACAAGGCGGAGCAACTGTTATGTTCTCAGAAGTAACAGAAGTACGCGATGGAGTTCATTATATAGCAGAGCGTTGTGTTGATAAAAAAGTGTGTGACAAGCTTTCAAAGGAGATGAAATGGTATGATAAGTATCTTGCAGAAGGAGAAGTGGACCGAAGTGCAAATCCAACGCCTGGAAATAAAAAAGGCGGGCTTTGCAATATTGTCGAGAAAGCAATGGGTTCTATTGCAAAATCGGGAACATCTCCAATTGTAGAAGTATTATCACCAGCTGAAAAACCATCAAGACATGGTCTGATTTATGCAGCAACACCTGCTAGTGATATCGTTTGCGGACCATGTCAGCTAGCTTCTGGAATGACATTGCAGGTATTTATGACAGGACGTGGAACGCCATATGGGCTTGCAACTGCACCCGTGCTAAAAGTTTGCTCGAGAAACGAAATGAAACAGATGTGGGGAGATTTGATTGATATTAATGCAGGCCCAATTGCAACTGGCGACGCAACCATTAAAGAAATTGGAACAAATTTATTTGAAAAAATAATTGCGGTAGCTAGTGGAGAAGAGAAGGCAGCAGCTGAAAAATACGAACTGTATAATGACTTCTGTATCTTTAATCCAGCACCAATAACCTAAAAGAATGGCTAGAAATCCTCCTTTTTATCCACTGTAATAAGTGAATGAAAAGGGGGATTTTATGTCAAAAATAACTTTTGTTACTTCTAGAATTGGTTTGACAGAGATCCATTAGGCTTGTCTTTGATTTACGATAAAAAGAAACTTGCAGAAGATCTTTTGGAAATTCGTATAACGATAGAACCCAAAATAGAATGTCTGGCAGTGGAACATGCGACTGTATCAGAAATAAAGAAGCAGATATTTGCACGGTTTTTGACTATGAATACATAGCTTTTGCAATTTTAATAATATATGCTAATTCTGGAAATGAATCAAACTCAATCATTTTTTTCGTAGGAGCCTTCGCAATTGAAATAGGTCTGGATAAAAATCTTCCCCGGATAAAGAAATCTACGGAAGTATCTTTTGCACTGATTGCGAGATAACCAGGTGTATATTCGAGTAAACGTTGGATTTCATGTAGTAATTTAGCTGAAAGTTTTTTTTCTTTATCTTTTGGTTGATATAATACACATCGAGCACCAACATTTTCATTCCCAACAGATGTAGTCTGCATATTCATTTTATGTGAAAAATAATCCATGCGAATTGGTGTTGGAACAGATGCTTCATCTAATAAACAAAAGTGCTGATCAGGTGCATTTGGAAGTTCGATATGAATCCATATACCTGTATTAAAATGAACGCGCTTTTTTCCTTTTTCTTTTAATTCAAAATCCTGAGCGATTGTTGCATCGCACATGGAAAGAGAAAACCCGTCTTTAATGCCATCCATACCCCAACATAATAGCGGAGTTCCCTTTAATACTTTCACTGGCATAAGGTTAGAATTTAGTAAAGTTTGAGTTGTAATGGCAAAACCATCATTTGGATGAAGTTCTTTTGCACCAATAGATGGAGCAAGTGTAGTAAGTAAGTTTGCATTAGTTACCTCATTTGTGTAGTCTTTTTGTTTTCTCCTTAATAGTAAAACGTGATACGCAAGAGCAACACCTAGTAGCATGAGAGCAAACATACGATTAATAAAAATAGAAGCAAATGCGCATATTAGTATAAGCAACATAATAAAGATGAAAACTCTGAGTTGTTTATATTTCTTTTCAAGAGAAGCTATAAAATTTGTATTATTCATGATAATTCTCCTTCTAATAGATAGGTATAGGTGTTTGATAAACGTCTATAACTATTGATTTTTTCCTAATTTATTCAATTCATGAATAAATCACAGTACGTTCTAAGTCTAAAACTATTAGTTACGTTAAAAATATTCATTGTTATAATTCTTAAAGATAGGTATACTCTAACATAAAATTAGGGCGATGTGAACAATGGGAAATAGAGAAATAACAATAAAAAAGAATTAATTAACAAAAATTATTGGAATATGTTGAAATAAATGAAAAAAATGATAAAAATGAAGTGAAAATGAAATTAAAATGAAATGAAAGTTAAACAAAAGTTAAAGACTAACGTTATGACAGAAAAAAAGCATGTATATTCTTGAATTTTGTCAATAGTATGAAAAATTATCTTTGCTATAATAAACTTATTAGGAAATAGCAAAGATAATTGCTTGTGCCGAAATGCATGTGGATAAGGAGGCCAGAGAGAACGTTTAGTTAAAGCAAAATTTTATTTAAATAAGGAGAAAAAATGGGAAAAATATGGAAAAAGATTTTTATGGTTGGAACAGTAGCATCAATATTAGTATCAATGACAGGATGTACATTTGGAGGTGAAAGCTCAACAAGTAGTACAACAACTGACACTACAGATACCAGTGCAGAAAGCACATCTACGGAACAAACGGATGCAACAGCAGTAGAAGCTGGAACAAGTAGCTTAAAAGGACAAAACGTACGAGTTGTAATAGGCTCTACTTCAACATCGGGCGATTCCTATATGATCGCTGATTTAGTAACTAGATACCTTGGTGAAGAAATGGGATTCAATGGAAAAGTAGATGCTATAGGAAATGCAGCGGCACTTGATGAAATAGCAAATTCAAAAGGCGATGGAAAAACAGTTATGATGTTCCATGATATGACATTCTTAAGTGTCCTTTTTGGATCTGTAGATGAAAAATATTCCTTGGAAAATATGACGGTTGGACCTCGTATTGGACAGAATCCAGGGGGATGTTTCGGTGCGGCAGCAGAAGAGAATTGGAATGATTTGCACGATATAACACAGTATTTAGTTGACAATCCAACTGAAACAGTTTCATTCAATATTGAATCTGGAGGAACATCTCATCTTTCCTTCGCGGCATATTATCTCTATGTTAAAGACACATATGGTGAAGATGTTTCTAGCAGAATTAAAGCAATTATTGGTGGAACAACAGCAGAAAAATTACAGCGTCTCTGGGATCGTAACACAGACGTTATTTATGGAGATACATCTTCTTTTATACAATATACACAAGATGGAGTTGATAATCAGTTAAAGATGACAATGTTTGGTTCAGGTGGAGAAGTTAATGGTATAGATATTAACTCAATGGCAACAGATGGGGTTGTATTTGAAGGTAAACCTTTTGAATTCGCAAAAGATTTTGCAATGTATTTCCCAGTAGATATGGATGAAGCAGTTCTTGCGGAGTATGAAGCAGCGATGCAACGTGTTACTGAAAATCCTAACTTCCAAGCAGATATGGCAGCATTATTCTATAACACTTTAAGTGCAGATGAAGTAACGGCAGAAGCATCTAAGGAATATATTTATTCTAAACGTGATATTTGTAAAAGCCTTATTGAAGAAGCTCCATCGCTCGACTCATTAACAGAATAAGAAAAGAGGTTAATTTTCTAAAGGTTAGTTTGAAAAGTAAACCTTTTAAGCACCAATTTATTTTTTGAAAAAGTTTGCAGGTTATTATATGGGCAAGGTTATTATAAACATGTGCCAATTCCTGCAGAAAAGAAATCTGTATGGCAAACGTTATAGAATGCCATACAGATTTCTTAAATAAGGTAAGCTTATATAAAATGAAAATCAATGCATCTATGTAGTAAATATTAATTACGAAAGGAGAATAGGAATGATTAAAGTTGTTTATTCAACAGAACACTGGATAGTACCAATTATTATAATGATAATACTGGCAGTTCTTTTGTTAGGAATTATTGCAACAGAAGGAAGAGCTCGAATAAAAGTTGGTGGGAATTTTTTTGAAAAACCAGGAAACTTCTTTATTGAAAATTGTGATTACCTAAAACTTGGGGGAACACTAGTATTATTTGTAGGATATATTGCATGTCTTAATATAATAGGTTTCACAGTAACTAGTATAATTTTTGTATTTTTATTCAATCTTTTATATGCAGGAATTAAGAAAAAAGCAGTACTTACAAGCGTGATTATATCAGTTGTCAGCACACTTATTATTAGTGTAATGTTTGGCGTAATCTTTAATATAACGTTGCCAGATGGACTTTGTAGTATTACTTTTGTGGATTTTGGATTTACACTTTATTAGAAAAGGGGCAAAACAATGTTAACAATAGTACATATTTTAATGGCAATTTTAGGCGTTGTTGCAGGTATTGTTTTTGGCGCCATTCCTGGGATGACAGCGACAATGGCGGTTGCTGTATTTTTACCAATGACTTATGCATATGATCTTCAAACAGCATTATTCTTATTACTTGGTTTATATGTTGGCGGTATTTCAGGAGGTTTGGTACCTGCAAGTTTAATTAATATTCCAGGCACACCATCTTCAATTACAACAACATTTGATGGATATCCAATGGCTAAAAGAGGCGAAGGCGAAAGAGCTTTAAAAATTGGTATCATATCTAGTTTCTTTGGTGGGATTTTTTCACTTATCTGTTTGTGGTTATTTACACCATTATTAAGTTCAGTAGCACTTAAATTTAGCTCTGTCGAGAAATTCTTAATTATCTTATTTGCATTGACAGTTGTTGCGGCTTTGTCGAAAGGACAGATGCTTCGAGGCGTATTTGCAGGATTCTTAGGTGTATTATTTAGTTTGTGTGGCATGTTTGGCGTTAATAATGAATACCGTTTGGTTCCGTCTTTTATGAAAGCTAAAATGCAAGATGGATTTCAGCTTCTTCCTGTATTGATTGGTCTGTTTGCAATTGCACAGATTTTCCAAGAATCAGAAGAAGGAATGAGATTTAAAATAGAAAAAGTAGACAATGAATTAAGTCAGGGTACTAAGTTTACAATGAAAGATTTTAAAGCACAGGGAGTGAACCTTATTCGTTCATCTTTTATTGGAACATTTATGGGAGTGCTTCCAGGCGTAGGTGGATCAGCAGCTTCGATTTTATCTTATGCACAGGCAAAGAATTTCTCAAAACATCCCGAATTGCTGGGAAGTGGTGTGCCAGAAGGGCTTATTGCATCAGAAGCTTCTAATAATGGATTAACTGGTGGAGCATTAATTCCACTACTTAGTCTCGGGATTCCAGGAGACGCAACAACAGCAGTATTAATCTCTGCATTTATGCTTCAGGGGATTCAGGTTGGTCCGTTATTTATTATGCAGAATCCAGATATCTGGAACACAATTTTAGTTGCTTTATTATCGTGTAATATTATCATGTTTATTTGTATGTTCTATCCTATTAAATGGATTAGTAAAATTATTTATATTCCGCGTCAACGTTTATATCCTGTTATTATTATGATTTGTATAGTAGGTGCATATGCAACAAAAAATGGACGTATTTTTGATGTATGGACTTTGCTTGCATTTGGTATCATTGGCTATATCTTAGGAAAGATAAAAATACCATCGTCCTGTTTACTAATCGGATTTATCCTAGGAAAAGATTTGGAAAATTATTTCATTCAGTCTATTACAGCAGCAGGTGGAAGTCTTTTAGTATTCTTTTCACGTCCAATTGGCTGGATTATCTGGTTATTAATTATAGGATCTATTGTGTATGCATTATATGATAATATGAAATTAAAGCAGAAAGCAGTATAAATCAGATATAAAGAAGGAACAACCTATGAGAATAACACAAAGTAATGGAATTATTTTATCATGTAGATTAAAACCTCATAATGCTTTCCGTGGCGCATATGAAAGTGGCTATTGGAGAGGGAACAATTATTACCCCGGTAGTTAATAATTTAAAATAAATGTAACTATTCAGTAACTTCATAGTTACCGCTACGCGATGCACATAAAATGCAAGAAACTTGCATTTTAGCGCTATTAATCGCTGGATTTTGCGTTGCAAAGCGCCTCGCGTTAGTGGGTCATGATAGTTACAAATAAATTTCTTTTCATGGATTGCTTTGTGAAAAAAAAACAGCAATCAGCTGTTAGGACAAATTACTGTTTTTTAGTTACGAGCCAAAGAAAGGCATGGTCAATATAATGACACACATGAGTGAACTACTAAGTTTACAGGGACAAATGTTTTTGCTGATTATTGTTGGTATTGTTCTAAAAAATAAAAATATTTTACCGCAAAATGGAAAAATAGTACTATCAGATCTATTATTATATTTTATACTACCTTGCAATATTATTAATTCTTTTCGGATGGAATTTTCTAATGATACGTATGGAAAGTTTGGAATGCTTCTAATTTGTGCAATTTTGATTCAGGTAGTTGCTTATATATTAAGCCGGGTTTTATATAATAAAGAACCAGAAAGAATAAAAAAGGTATTGCAGTATGTAACGATTGTGTCTAATTCGGGATTTTTAGGTTTACCAATTGTGGAGGAAATATTTGGAACAAAAGGATTGATGTATGCTTCTATTTTTATTGTACCAATGCGTGTAATGATGTGGACGGCAGGAATAGCATGCTTTACAGGATCAGCAGATAAAAAAGCTGCAATTAAAAAAGTAATCGTTCATCCTTGCATCATTGCGGTTTATTTGGGGTTGGTGCTGCTATTTACTCAAATTGATTTACCGCCGGTCTTGGACAAAACAATACGAGGAGTAGGTGGCTGCACAACAACCATTTCGATGATTGTTATTGGATTAATTCTTGCAGAGGTCGATTTCAGATATCTAATAAATGTTGAAATATTAAAAATAATTGTGGTGAGATTAATTGTACTTCCTATATTTGCGTTGGTAATTGCCAAAATATTAGGTTTATCAGAAATGCTTACCGGAGTAGTGGTCATTTTAACAGCGATGCCGGCAGGAAGCACATCAGCAATGTTAGCGGCAAAATATGATGGAGATTATAAATTTGCATCTAAATGTGTTGTGAGTACGACAATAATATCATTGCTGTCGCTCTCAGTCTGGTACATGATTATATAAAATATGAATTATATAATCAATAAAAGGAAAATACAAAAGAAATAAAGAATATCTCATATTTAATGAAAAGAATGAAACATATATGAAATAAAAAAGTAATAATTTTGAACAGTATTACACTTAAAACAAAAAAATAACTTGTTTTGTGGTGTTATGCCAATAGAATAATGAAATGGAACCTTTTATAATTACATTATCAGAAAGTAAGACAATTATTAAATAAAATAATTCAGGAGGAATTTAGAATGAAATTAGGATTTATTGGATTAGGAATTATGGGAAAACCAATGAGCAAAAATTTAGTAAAAGCTGGATATGAAGTAGTTGTATTTGATTATAATCAGGCAGCAGTTGATGAAGTGGTTGCTGTTGGAGCAAAGGCAGCAAAAAGCGGAGCAGAGGTAGCATCTCAGGTTGATGCAATTATCACAATGGTTCCAAATTCACCACAGGTACGTGCAGTAGTGTTTGGAGAAGGTGGTATTGCAGAAACAGTTAAACCGGGAACAGTATTAATAGATATGAGTTCAATTGATCCAGTTGAAAGTAAAAAAATCGGTGTTGACCTTGATAAAATTGGAGTAGAAATGCTAGATGCGCCGGTATCTGGTGGAGAGCCAAAAGCAATTGAAGGAACATTATCTGTAATGGTTGGCGGTAAGAAAGAATTATTCGATAAATATTATGATATGTTAATGGTTATGGCTGGATCCGTTGTATATGTTGGTGAACTTGGTTCAGGTAACGTTGCAAAACTTGCTAATCAGATTGTAGTAGCTGTAAATATTGCTGGTGTTGCAGAAGCATTAACATTTGCTAAAAAAGCTGGAACTGATCCAGAATTAGTATATCAAGCAATCCGTGGCGGACTTGCAGGTTCAACAGTTATGGATGCAAAAGCTCCAATGATGTTAGCTGGAAACTACAAACCTGGTTTTCGTATTGAACTTCATATCAAAGACTTAGGTAATGCATTAAATGCAGCACATGCAATTAGTTCTCCAGTTCCATTAACAGCACAGATGATGGAAATCATGCAGTTCTTAAAATCTGAAGGATGCGAAAAAGATGATCATGACGCAATTGTTAAATATTATGAAAAAATTTCCGGAACAAGCATTGTAAAAGAAAAATAAGAAATAGCAGTGCTATTTTAAAATTAAGAAAGAGAAGGAAACTAATATGAGTAATTTTATACCAAAGGGTATTATACCACCAATCGTAACTCCTTTTACAAGTGATGGAAAAGTTGACTACGATAAATTAAGAGAAATGGTAGAGTTTCTTATTTCAAACGGCGTTCACGGATTGTTTCCGATGGGAACAACTGGGGAATTTTACGCAGTATCGGATGAAGAATATAGAAAAATTTTAATGACTGTTAAGGAACAGGCAAATGGAAGAGTTGATATTTATGGTGGGGCCAGTCATATCACAACACGTGGAGTTATACGTCTATTGAAAATATGTGAAGAAGTTGGTGTAGATGCAGTCTCTGTATTGACTCCAATGTTTGTTTCGCAAACACAGGATGAATTATATGAATTTTATAAAACAGTTGCAGAAAGTACATATCTTCCAATTATTATGTATAACAACAAACCTAAGACAAATGTTACAATTGAGTCAGCAACAGTTGTGAAATTAGCTCAAATTGACAATATTATTGGTATAAAAGATAGTACTGGGGATATGACAAATGCAGCAGAATATATTCGTCTTACAAGAGACAATGATGACTTTTATGTATTAATGGGTAGAGATACATTAATTCATGCAGCATTATGCTACGGAGCTGCGGGAGCAATTGCAAGCTGCGCAAATGTAGCACCAAGAGTATGCGTAGATATTTATGATAAATATATGGCTGGAGATATCAAAGGTTCTTTAGATGCACAGTTTCTGCTTGCGCCACTTCGTATTGCATGTGGAATGGGAACATTCCCTGCGGTAATTAAAGAAGGTTTAGAGCAGCAGGGAATTCATGTAGGGAAATGCTTGGATCCAATTGCAGAATTAAAACAAGAAGAAAAAGAAAAACTGCATAAGGTATTAGTGGATATGGGACTTGTATCCTAATTCTATTGCACCAACGGTCCTGTAACATATTTTGGTTGCAGGACTGTTTTTTTGCAACTATACTTAACTTATAATTGAAAAAGAATAGTTTAGCAGGAGGTTATAGAAAGTGGCAAAAATCAAGGTGTTAGTACCAAATCAGGAGATGTCAGAATATACAAAAACAATCATAGCAGATGAAAATATTGAATCTTGTGAGGTAGAAGTAATTCGTACAGCAGATTCGGTACAGGCTGCAAGAAGATCAATTGAACAGGGAGCAGCAGTAATTGTTGCTAGAGGGCTTCAGGCTGCTTTGATTAAAGAATATACAAAGGTTCCATTAGTTGAGATTGCGCTTACGGGTCAAGAGTTAGGACTTTTGATTCAGCAGGCAAAAAAATTGGTGCACGGTAAAATACCAAAGGTTGCATTTATTGGTCACAATAGTATGTTTCCAGACACAAGTTATATGAATGAAATTTTTCAGATAGATATGAAGGTATATAACGTTGAAGAGCATAGTATGATAGAACAACTTGTATCAGAGGCGATAGATAATAAAACAGACGTAATTATCGGTGGCGAACGGGTTTTAAATATGGCTGCTAATTATAATGTTCAGACTTTGTTTTTAAATGCAAAAGAGGACTCCATTCGTGGTGCCTTACAGATCGCGAGAAAAGTTCTTTATACATCTCAGATTGAAAAAGAGAATCAAGCACAGTTCCTTACGGTACTGGATACTGTATACAATGGTGTTATACGTGTAGATGGAGAAAAGATGGTTACAGCAGTAAATCATATTGCTCAACTTTTTCTTAATAATAATGAAAAACACATGATTGCAAAACCATTAGAGAAAGTTGTTCCTGAGCTTGATACAGAGTACGTAGATAAGATTTTAGATGCCAAAAGAGATATATTAAACACAACCATTTTGCTTGGAAAAGAAAATTTTATGATTTCCATTGCACCGATTGAAGTTGACGGTCAGGTTACAGGTGCAATTATTACAATGAATCGATTACAGGCTGCGCTTAAGGATAAGAAGGATAATATTCAGGATAACTTCTTTTCAGGCTATTTAACAGATGGTGATTTTAGTAAGATAGAAACAAAAAATAAAGCAATGAAGAACTGTATTGAACTTGCACGTATGTACGCATTGTCCTCTAGTCCGGTTATTATTTATGGCGAAATCGGAACTGAAAAAGAGATTTTTACACAGGGTATTCATAATAGTGGAGCTCAGAAAAATAGTCATTTTATTACGGTTAATTGTAGTGGTTTGACAGAGGCACAGCAGGTATCCATGTTGTTTGGTGATTTAGAACATATAGGTGCACTAAAACAGGCTGAATTGGGTACATTGGTGATTCGAGATATTGATGAACTTTGTCTAAGGTGTCAGTATCGTTTACTTCGTATTTTATCATATAAAAATTATATGAAAACAGATATCGAGGAAACCCCTGCGTTTGAAGTACGTATAATTGCAACATCAAGACAAGAACTAGGAAATAAAGTGAAAGAAGGCATTTTTCGCGCGGATTTATATTATATTCTTTGTGCATTTTCATTGTATATACCACCATTACGTGAAAGAAAAGAAGATATTGCAATTCTTGTATTAAATTATGTTCGAAAATATAATCGTTTATATGCGAAACGAGTTGGACTTACTAACGGCGGGATGGAAGCAATCACAAATGGAGACTGGGAAGGAAATGCGTTACAGATAGAACGTTTTTGCGAGAGACTAGTATTAACTGCACCAAAGCGAAATGTTGATGAAATAGTGATACATCAGATGATAACGGAGCTTTATCCAGTTCCACAAGAAATGAATAATCAAAAAATACTAACCCAGAGCATGGAGACACCAGAGGCAGCTAAAATTCGTCAGCTTCTAAATGATAATAATGGAAGTAGACAAAAAACAGCAGGGGCAATGGGAATCAGTACAGCGACATTATGGAGAAAAATGAAAAAATATGGTATTGCAGATTAGCTGAAATACTGAATACTGGGAGAAGAATATGAATGTAATGGTTTTAATTGATTCCTTTAAAGGAAGTCTGACTTCTATGGAAGCTGGTAATGCAGTAAAGGAAGGTATATTGAAGGTTCATCCTGACGCAGATGTGCAGGTACGTCCATTAGCGGATGGTGGAGAGGGGACTACAGATGCTCTGATTGAAGGACTTGGTGGCAACCGTGTGGAACTATCAGTGACAGGACCAATGGGAAATCAGGTTATAGCATATTATGGAATCCTTGCTGACAAAACAACAGCAGTTATGGAAATGGCACAGGCCGCTGGAATCACATTAATAGATTCGGATAAAAAAAATCCGGGAATTGCAACGACTTATGGTGTAGGCGAAATGATTAAAGATGCTATTAATAGAGGCTGCCGAAAATTTATAGTTGGAATTGGTGGGAGTGCAACAAATGATGGCGGTCTTGGTATGCTAAAAGCATTAGGTGCAAAATTCCTTACTGAAGATGGGTCTGATGTTGGAGAAGGTGCAGATGCACTTGGGAAAATTCATTTTGTAGCATTAGAGCGTTTAATGCCTGAATTAAAAAAATGTGATTTTCAAATTGCTTGTGATGTGAAAAATCCTCTTTATGGAGAGTCGGGTGCAACTTATATTTATGGAAAACAAAAAGGTGTAAATGAAAGCGATATGGCACGTGTAGATGCAAATATGAAGCATTATGCAAAGGTAACAGCAGAACGTATTGAAAAAGATTTTTCCAATGAAGAAGGTGCTGGAGCAGCGGGTGGAATGGGATTTGCATTTATCAGTTATTTGGGTGCAGAATTAGTACCAGGAATTGAATTGATTCTAGATGTCATTCATTTCCAAGAAGATATGAGAGCCATTGATATTGTTATCACAGGTGAAGGCCGTCTAGATTTGCAGACTGCAATGGGAAAAGCTCCAGTTGGTGTTGCAAAAGAAGCAAAAAAATACGAGTGTAAAGTTTTGGCATTTGCAGGTTCTGTTACAAAGGAAGCGATTGTGTGTAATGAGAACGGAATAGATGCATTTTTCCCAATTGTACGTGGTGTGTGTACGTTAAAAGAAGCGATGGACCATGAAACAGCACGCACAAATCTGTCGGATACGGTAGAACAGGTATTTCGTTTATTATAGTATAATATTAGTTGTTTCTGGAAAATAAAATATCCGAATATTGTACATAGTGGGTATAAAAAGGTTGTTTTGGTATTGTATGTAATTGTATAAAATTAATTATTGTAACGTGACAAGGAGAAGAAAATTGTGGCAAGAATTAACAAAATGGAAGTATACCCAGTAGCGGGTAAAGACTGTATGGAATTAAACTTAAGTGGGGCACATGCACCATATTTTACAAGAAATGTTGTTGTTTTATATGATGAGAACGGAGAAATGGGTGTTGGTGAAGTCCCTGGTGGAGAAAAAATCACAAAAGCATTGGAAGAATGTATTTCAATTGTTGAAGGAACAAGAGTTGAAGAATATAAGAGCACCCTTTTAAAAGTAAAAAAACATCTTGACTCAAAAGGAGAAGAAGATGTAAGAGGAAATCAGACATTTGATTTACGCATAGGGGTACATGTTATTACAGCAATCGAAGCGCCTTGCCTTGATTTATTAGGAAAACAGTTAGGCGTTCCAGTTTGTGAATTAATTGGTGAAGGTCAACAAAGAGATAAAGTCCGTATGCTAAGTTACTTATTCTTTGTTGCAGATAGAAAGAAAACAGACTTACCCTATGATGAAGAATTAGAATCTGATTGTGATTGGTATCGTTTAAGACATGAAGAAGCATTAACAGCAGATGCAATCGTAGCAATGGCAAAAGCAACGCAAAAAAAATACGGCTTTACAGATTTCAAACTAAAAGGTGGAGTTTTACCAGGCAATGAAGAGATGGATATAATTCGTGCTTTGAAAAAAGAATTCCCGGATGCACGCATTGATTTAGATCCAAATGGTGGATGGCTATTAGAGGAAGCGATTGAATACGTAAAAGGGATGCAAGGAATTTTAACTTATTGCGAAGATCCTTGTGGAGCAGAAGGCGTCTATTCAGGAAGAGAGATTATGAGTGAGTTTCGTAGAAGGACTGGATTCCCAACGGCTACAAATATGATAGCTACTGACTGGAGAGAGATTGCACATTCCTTGGAGTCACAATCTGTTGATATTATTTTAGCAGATCCACATTTTTGGACTATGAGCGGTTCTGTACGTGTTGCACAGATGTGTAATGATTTTGGATATACCTGGGGATCTCATTCAAATAATCATTTTGATATTTCACTTGCAATGTTCACACAGGTAGGAGCAGCTGTTCCAGGAAAATACAATGCTCTTGATACTCACTGGATCTGGCAGGAAGGTATAGAAAGATTAACAAAAGATCCTCTTCATATTGTAGACGGATGTGTTGAAGTACCAAAGAAACCAGGTCTTGGTATTGAAGTTGATATGGATCAAATTAGAAAGGCAAATCAACTTTACAAGGAGCACTGCCTTGGCGGAAGAGATGATTCGGTTGTAATGCAGTATCTGATTCCTGGATGGAAGTTTAATTCTAAAAAACCATGCTTAGTGAGATAATTAAAGCAGTAGAATACTAGTTGAATCTAGTGTATTGTTTAATCATCACAAAAAATAAAATCACTATTTAGGAGAATCTATTGTATTCAAAGTAATATCATGCTGACCTGCCTTAGACAAGATGTTATTTCGAGTTCAATCGCCACCTCTGATATTGATGCTTATTAGTGCTAGGAACAGAAAAAAGACAGAGTGAGTGCCTCTGTCTTTTTTCTGTTCCTAGCGGATAGGAGAAATCTATGTCGGGTCAGTCTGTGATTTCTTAAAATAATTTTTATTTAATTAAAATAAGTATATCAGAAGTATAATCATTGTGTTAAAATTTGCCGAGTTTTTAAGGAGTATTATATTGAAAAGAAATAAGAAAAGTTATACAATTATATTAATTGTAGTATTCTGTTTTGTTGGAAGCACGCACCAAGATGTGAGGAAGTTATAACTGGTAAAATGTAGTTTATAATGAACTTCTTATTAAAATTAAAAGCACTACGGGAGCACCATAAAATATATGAAAATAGCAGGAGATAAAACGATGGCAAATTTACAGTTAAAGAAATCAATATTAGAAGTAGTTGATAATCAGTTAAAGGATAATAATCCGGCTTGCACAAAAGATGTTTATGAAAAACTTCTGGATGCCGGTTATTCAAAGTCAGAGGCAAAGGACAAAATAGCTGCGGTAGTATTAACTGAAATCTATGATATTCTTAAGGTAGGAAAATCATTTGATGAAGCAAGATATCAAAGGAGTCTTGAGGAGATGCTTCAACAAAGCCTAGATTTTGAGGATAATCATCATATAGAAACAGAATGGGATGAATGGGACAAGCTTGTTCAGAATGGGTATGAGTGCATTGGCGAACAGAAATTAGAAGAAGGGCTGAATTTTTGGAAAGAAGCATGGTTGATATTTCAGTCTATTATGGAACAACAATACCAGATGATATCACTTCTTGGATTGATAGAAGAATTGGATTATATCTATGCAATAGATGGCTGGCTTCAGGATTATGAGATGGAACTTGGTAATGCCCAAAAATATGAGGAACGAATTGCTTTTTGTCAAAAAATAATGGAGTTGTTTGACTGGCAAGACTATGATGACAGTTGTTTCCAGTGTGGAATAGGCGATTCTCTTTTCTATGAGGGAAAAAAGGAGGAGGCCTATAGCCATTATGAAAAATGGTTGGCAGAGGATCCGCAAAACAGTAATGGAATAAATGGGTTTTGCTGGATTCTTTTTGAAAATGGAGATGCAGAAAAAGCATACTCTGTGGTAAGAAGAGTAACTTGGGGTGTTTCTTGTAATGTAGATAATTCCATTCTTTTCATGCGAGCAAAACAACTAGCCGACTATGTTGGAAAACCTGAAGAGGGTGAGTGGTATCAGCAGCAACTAGATAAATTAGAAGAATCATTCCAAAACTGGGAAATGAATGAGGATGACATTTTTGACGAATTTACCGCACCAAAGCAGATACCGGTTGTAAAAATGGAGAAGATATACCCCAATGATCCATGTCCATGTGGAAGTGGAAAGAAGTACAAAAAGTGTTGTGGGAGAAATTAGAGGTTCTTATATTACTTGAATTTGTGGAAGCATTTCAATAACATATATTACTAATTCCCTGGAAAAAGAAGATTCTGAAGATAACTTAATGCTGAAAGGTGACAAATAGATGAACTTATCAAATTTTTTGCATGCCGTTGATTCTTTATCACAATCAATGGAAAAGGAACAATTGACAACGTTTATGCATGATATTGCAAGAGTGCTTCCAGAGAATGCTCGTAATGATTTTTTGTACAGAATGCAGAAAAGTAAATCTGACAAAGATACTGATTAAGATCCGGAAGGAATTGGAGAAATAATAGAAGAAGCATGCGAATATGTACATAAATGTGTGGATAAAGCCTTGTATAAAGAAGGATATGGAATTTCTGAAATGCTAATAGGCCTAAAAATTATGGTGGGCGGTGAATATCAGGATTATTCGAACGAACCACTTGTAATAGAAGAATTAGAGGGATATGATTTATCACAACTGAATTATAAAATGTTGGTAACGGATGCCCTATATCTCACATATTGTGCAAACACGCTGGAAGATAGGTCAGATGCCTTGTACATTTTGATACAAAATGCAGAAGAAGATGTTTCACTGGAGATGATTATGCAGTGTGGTGATGAATTGCCAGAATTTGATGAATTTCTTCCAATTTGGGTGGATTATCTTGGTAATAAAAATTCGTATTTTGCACAGAGACTATTAGAGGAGGCAATGGAACTTTCGAATAATGCAGAAAACTTGCTTTCAAATGCACGGATCTATTATGAGCAACATCCTGGATTATATGAAAAATACATGAAAGAAAATCGAGATAAAATTAGTTCAGAAGAAATGCTTTTAGTAGGGAAAGAGGCACTTGAACAAATAGATAAGAAGTATCTTGTGAGAAGTAGAATTGCTTTATTGATGGCAGATATTATTCTAAATGAAAATAGTGAAGTAACCAGAGCTGTTCAACAGTGTTGGCTGGAAGCATTTCGCTCTGATACACGTGTGGTTCCTTATCTTCGGATGATGATGGAATGCAATGATTTTTCTGTATGGAAAGAAGAATTGCAAAATATCAATCATAATATGTTGCAGAAGGGGAAGAGCCAAGATGTATTTTATTCTAATAAGGCGACTGATTTACGAGAGAATACATTAGATATTGAAAATGCTTATTTGATCGCATTGTTAAATGGTGAATACAATTATGTAAAAGATCATGGAATGAATTATAAAGGTGCATTAGGATGGAGTTCATCCTATATGAAAAAGGGATTGGCTACATTTTTAATGATTCTCACGAACACGGAGGAATTGTTAGAAGGTGGGAGGGCTATGATTGCGAGGATAGTATCCTCTAATACACTTGCAATAGGAGAATACAGACAAGGCACTTCTGTTGAAATAAATGAAACGGATATGGAATGGTTTTGGAAGTGCCTTTGTAGATCTAAGCTGCTACACCCAATGACTGAAAGTGATCAGAAAATCTATTTTGCATGGATCGAAAAACTTGTAAAAAAACGGGTAGACGGTATTATGGAAGGTAACCACAGAAATTATTATTTCGAATGTGCGGAATATATTGCGGCATTAGGTGAAGTGATGGAGTCTAGGGGAGTCATAAATGGTAAACAAGTATTAATGCTCGAGTATAAACAGAATTATTCTAGGAGAAGTGCATTTCATAGAGAATTGATAGCTTGTGGTATGAAGGATAGACGTAAATAAAAGATAGATGTAAATAAGAGAAATAATAGATATAAATATAGAGGCTATTTGCAAACTGCTTATCATGTAATTAACTTTATGCATTATATTGCATTTTCTTATGAAATATTAGCGGTAAGTCACAAGGAAGGGTGTGTTATTTGGGGAGAAAAATATAATGCGTTCAAAGAAGCTTCTTCGATAGAAAAATATATTTTATTTTTTACCAGTTATATTTTTGATGGTACTAGCTGGGGGAGAGAGAGTTATACTTATGTAAGTCGTATTCAGGATTTTTTATTGACGATAGATGAGAAGAATAAGGAAATATGTGATATAGAAGACTTACTACAACTAAAGAACCAGGAATTACAGATACCAGCAACTGATTTGATGCTTTATGATAAAAGCTCTAATAGTTTAGTGCCAATATTTGAAGAATTAGGACTTTTGAAATTGGGAGAACGTACAGTAGACAAAAATGGACGTTATAGGTACAACGTAGAAGTTAGTACACTTATGAGTCATTTGGCATATTCATTTAATGAAGAGAAAAACTGATTCATTAAACAAGTGATTACTTCTTCAGATGAAAACTATAAACTGATGGAGATTACTTTTGCGAGAAATGTATAAGAGGTAGATGAACATGAAAGTAAAGTTAAATGATATTATTGAAGCAATGGATTTTGTTGATGATGAAACTCAATATTTTTATAGTATTAAGACCGAAGAAATCTTAATGGTGTGGGATGGGATGGTAAATGGGGACACAAATCCAGATTTAAACCCATTGATGCGTAGCATGCTTTGTTTTTGTTTCTTTACGCCATTTTTCCAACAGCATACTTACTGCCACATAAAATTCGGCGTTTTACTTCATTGTATCAAAGGCATGACTTTCGGGATCTTTTCCATAATAAGTAAAACATGCAACTTTCAAATTTTCAAGTCCTTTAATTACCTTAATATCTGGGTATTTTTCTTCTAACTCTTTATTTCCTGTCTCAAAATATTGTTCCATAATATTTAACCTCGCAAATTCATTTATGCCATGTTGTGAAGAAACAGATGTTACCTTAGAAGGCAACATTCCAAATTGTCTTTTAAATGCTCGGGTAAAGCTATCAGCTGAATTGTATTCATACTTTATGGCTATTGAAAGAAACCCCTTCATCAGTCTGTACTAAATCGTAATATGCGACTGTTAGCCTACGCATTCGGATGTATTCCTTGACATTATAGTCCGCCACCGATAAGAACATTCGATAAAAATAATGTTCAAAATTATTTAGGATTTTTAAATGTGTTATATATAGCATTTATAATAGAAATAAAGCATGTTATTGTGAAGGTGATTAAAATGGGAGAACGTCTATATTAAAGTAATATTTTGAACATAATTGGTGTCAGAATGAAAATGAGTGAAGATATATGATTGCACAAAAATACTAAATAGGTAGTTGGATTATTAACTAAAATGAATATAAAAGCTTCCAAATTAAATATAATTGCTGCATTAAAAAACAAAGTATAATAATCGTTGTAGTACATGTTTAAATGTTTTTTATATGGAAAATGCAGCATATTCGGAAAAAATGTGCCGGCTCTATTTTGGCTTTTCTTTGTAGTGTGATGCCTTTTTGATGCCTGAATTATTCATTATCTAAATCATCTAAACAGTTTTGGCAAAAGTTAATATCATCTTCATTAGTTTCTCCATCAAAATCTGGATTAAAATAGCATTCGCATCTTAAACATACTTTTATATCATTAGTGTAACCACAGTTAAGACATGTTCCATACTGAGCGTATGAATCATCAATACAAATCCAGTCTTCACCACATTCACTACATGGAACAGCTTCTGCAATAGGAAATGTTCCCCCGTCCTTTATTATAGAATACTTAGCTGAATCAACTTGTTCTTTTAAATTTGTTAATTCATTATTAATATACTTTACAATACTATCTAGTAAAAAATCCAAATCATGATTTGATAGATAATCTTCTGTTTCAGGCATATAGTATCCTTGATCGAAGTTATAATAAGCTTCACCATTTACATATTTTATTTTCTGAGAAAATGATTCTGTATTATGAGTACTTGTAATAATTAGGTTTGTTTCGGTTCCAGGAGAATTGTCTAAATCAAGTAAATATGTAAATTTCAAAGTATCTAGCGTAACTTTTGAAGAGACTGTAAATAACGTTCCTTCTAATTTCTCTGAAAGCAATTTTATGTCTGAAAATTCTAGATCTTCACGAAATCTCAGGTTTTCTTGAAGAGAGGTCATAAAATTAGATAAGGCCTCATCGTATAATTCTATAATTTCGTTATTTGTACGAATGGATATATCGGCTTCAGATTCCATTCTTTCATGCTCTATTTCTTCATAAAATTGTATCTCTTCTTTAAATTGTCTCTCGAACGCAGCATGTTCCTCCTTTGAAAGTAATGTTATTGAAAGTTCTTTAAGAGCTTCAAAAACATCAGTTTTAACATTATAAATTGATTTCGATATTACTTTATAAGCTGAACGATCAATTAATTTATTATGAGCAATATGATTTCTATTTAATTCAAATTCTTTAAAATGAGTAATAAAATCATCAGCCAAGTATTTAGAAAACTGCAAAGCCCAAAGATCACTTTCAACCACAAGTTGTGTTTTTAGTATTTCTAAAATAGATTCAGCATTTTTTACACGGATATTACCATTTATAATGTTGTTAAGTTTTTCTTCATAAGAAGGATTCCATTTTTGTTGTTTTAAAGTTATTATTTTGAACAAATCTCCAACATCTATAGACATTAAATGTTCATCAATATTTTGAAATCCTTGACATATAGACTTGTATCCCACTTTTCGAGAAGCATGCTTCTCTTTTATAACCGATGGAATAAATAAATCCCACCAATCAATTCCATATACTTTTGTCATTAATTCATTTATGAGTTGTCGAAGGAGATTTTCAGTTTTATAAATAGCAGGATATAAAGATATTGATAATAATTCGGAATCTTTATCTAACAACCATACGATGTCTTTCCAATCAGACACAATAGAATTCTTAATTGCTAGCTTTAATTGTTCTAAATATTCGTTATCAACAGAAATATCGTATGAATCAGAGTAAATTGTTATTTCAAGCTGTTTAGAAACTTCGTAAGTTCCAAATCGAAAGAATATTGACCAATTACTTGATTCCTGATTGGTGGTGTAATTAAAATTCATTTGAAAAACTGTAGATTCTTCATTGATTTCCGTAATTGAATAAACTGACCCCAAAATTTTTTGAGATGGTGGAATAAGAAGATTACTGATGTAACCATTATCTGTTAAATATTTATATATTTTATCCAGGTATTGTTCATTGTCAGCAATTTCACTTTTGTTATCAACAGCAATAAATTTTACTAATTCAGTCATGCATTCTCCATTCCCTCTTTGGCTCAAACGTCCCTCTATCATCACAAGTATCCGACCAATTCAATTTCCATTCCAAATATTCAGCTACAGCTATCTCTTTATTGGCAAACGCTTGCTAGCGAATCATCAATTCTCTCATGAACTTATCAACCAATCCATAATTAAACCACATACTAACTGGTGGTTCATCTGGTCAGTAATCAACATTGTAATCATATTGTGCAATGCGATTCGCAGCTCTTTTTTTCTAAACCAACAATTTTATTTTTCCAATTGTCATAGCCTGACTCATTTACTGGCAATCAAATAAATATGAAAACTTATAGGTATTATTATATTTGATAAATGCTATAGAGTAAATAGAAACATTCGCATGAGGCGAAAGTAATATCGACATTCATATTTTACGAACTACAATAGGTATCACAACAGGACGTTCGCATTATACTGAATACTAAAACAACTGAATGAGCGGTACCATATGTAATAAATCTTTCGAAATATTGCTTCGTAGAATAGGTGTATCATAATGAGATACAAAGATATATCGCAATTACATTTGGATTTCACAGCAATGAGTTAATCGTGATATTCCAGTGTTACCTTAACTGTATCAGTTACTTTATTGTGATTAAAAAATGGGAGGTGAAGGATACTCAGTAATTTATGAATTTCTTATAATAAATATGAGTGGAGAAAATAATTCTTTCATGATAAAATAAATATAAATACAATACAGAGTTTAGAATCAATCCAAAAGTATTTAAGTGTTTCAAGAGTAAGAATGAATTTAAGGTCAATAACCAAGTGTCGTTTCATACAAAAAAAGCATTACTGAACCTAAAGTTTGTTAGGAGAAGTATTTATGAATGATGTAATTTATATGTTTAATGGAAAAGATATAACGATGAATGTTTGCATACAGATTCGTGCAGTCATAGATGTATTACAGGAAAGATTAAATATAGATTTTGTGGAAGCAATTGGTCAGTTCTATAATTCCGAAACATATGCTACACTGCAGAATACAGAAAACGGTCTTTGGGCTGAATCAGCAGAATATATTGCGGATAGATTTTTTGAGGAAAAACAAGTTATTGCATAGAATTATCAATATTAAATTATTATTAAAATATCTTCTAGAGGTATGGAAAACATAGACTTCTATACGTAACTTAACTAAAAACCTTAAGTTACGTATGGAATCATTAAGACTAAAATTCCCTTTTGTAAGTTTGGATAATGCAAGGCGGTTTACATTTAATAAAAAACATAAGTAAAAGGCAAGTAAGACATGAGATAAGGAGTTTTCCTAATGAAAGATATCAAACAATTTCCTCGAAATAAAATTACCGTAGAAGAATTACAGAAATTCTATCATATCGAAGAATATCCTCAATTAGTGGAGCGGATCAATCTTCTTATTGATAATGGATTAATAGAACCGATAAAAAGCTCTAAGCTAAATGGAAAAAAACCTGGATTATATCGGGCTTATCGAGTGTTACAGGATAAGTCAGTCTTCGAGCCCTGGAGAAAAGAAATTCAATTTTTGGCGCCAGAAGTAAATAGCTCGTTTTATTTAGGTCATTTGGATCAATATGAAAATGATCGTAATTATATTCAGAAATTAAATCAATATTTCATAAAGTCAAAAGAAAAATTAGACAATGAAGTATCGATTAACGAAAGAAGTTTTGAGATTTTTGGACGAGAGAAATTTTTATTAAAAGAAGGCGGAATTCGTATCCTACATAATTTAGGGTTGGAAATTGCAGATTTAAACTGCTATAAAACTTCACAACCTCTAGCTTATTATTCCCATAGGAAAAATACAGGGCAGATTATGCTTATTATTGAAAATAAAGATACCTTTTTTAGTATGAGAAAATATCTTTTAGAGGGAAATGAAAGAATTTTTGATACTTTGATTGGAACCCTTATCTATGGTGGCGGCAAGGGAATCTATCGTAGTTTGTCGGATTTTGACGTATGTGTAGAACCCTATATGAGGTCGGTAGAGAATCATATTTTATATTTTGGGGATTTGGATTACGAAGGAATTTTAATTTATGAGCAAGTAGAAAAGGAAATGAAAGAGAAATATTTTTTTGCTCCTTTTACAAAAGCCTATGAGAAAATGGTTGTAAAAGGAGAAAAATTAGAGTTGCCTTATAGCAAAGAAATGCAAAATAAAAACGGTGGAAATACCTTTTTTGACTATTTTGAACCAGATTTAATAAAAAGAATGAAATGTATTTTAGAAGAAGGAAGATATTTACCACAAGAGATTCTTCAAATGAGTGAATTTTAGCAGAGGAGACAGCAATGGAGTTTGATTTTCTAAAACAATTTTCCAAACGAATGAAACATGTAGGGGCATACGCTATGCTTTTTCGAAATAGCCTACAGAAACAAACCTGGAAACAATATGGGTTTGACACGATTTATGAACAGACTAATCTTATTTTTTCGGTCTTACTTTTTATCATGGAGCAATCCCTGCGAGAGGAAATTTGTACCATAGACGAGGTGGGATATTTTATTGATGGCATTAATGTTTCCTATTATAAAAAACCCTTAAACTATGAAGAATGTAAGGAGTTGGCAGAATTTATTATTACCGTCATTGTTTGCGATGAAGGCAAAGCTATGTATTTTCAAGGCTTTAGTTATGAAAAGAGTAGCTATGAGGAGATTCACATTAGCTTTATTACCAACAAGATTATGTATCTACCAGGAGAGGTAAAGAGAACCTCTTATTATCTCACGGAGGATGGCTATAATTTAATATTGTCTACGCTTGAGATTGAAAGTAATATGAAGCTAACCATCCATGAAATGATATTTAAGTTACATTTAGAAAAGGCTAGTTATGATAAGGCAGCAGATGATATCAAAAATATATTTAATTTATTAAGAATACAATTGCAGAAAATTCAAGAGGCAATGCGGTTAATTAGGCAAAATGCACTAGGGTATTCTATTAGTGAATATAGTAAGGTTTTAGAACAGAACATGGCAACGATTGACGAGACAAAAGACAAGTTCTTAGAGTATAGAGAATATGTAAAACGTCTCGTCCTAGAAATGGAGAAGCAGAGTGTGAATGTGGAAACACTCGAAGAAAAGGAACTAGAGAATCTTTCTCATCTTAAAGTAATCGAAGGATATCTGAATCGCTCTTTAGATGAATATCAAAAGATATTATTAAATCATTTGGATTTAAAATCTTTGTATACGAAAGAATTAGAAGCGCTATCAGCTATGTCTCTCGTATCAAGGTTTCAGTTTCATCATGACTTTTATCAGAATGTATTAAAGAAACCTGAAACTTTAGAGAATTTGGATTTGTTTTTGCGACCGCTATTTTCGGATCATTGTAGTAAAATTTATCATTTGGATAAATCCTTTGCCTATCAGAAGCTAGTGAGGCAACGAGAGTTAGAGGAAGAAGAGATAGTGCTTGATTTTAACAGTGATGAATGGCAAAAGGAACAGGCACAACGGTTAAAAGAGAAGTGGAGAACCTATGAGGATGCCATTCGGGTGTTGTTGATTTATACCAAAAAAGAAGGCAGCATTACATTGTCACAGATAAAGGAGCAATTAACAGCAGAAGATAAGAATGCACTTTTTCCTACTATAGAGATTTTTCGAGAAATTATGATTGAATTATTAAAGGAACAAAATTTCAATATTCCAAAGTTAAGAAAAGAGCAGGAGGAACATTTTACTGAGGTAAAGCAACAATTTTTAATTGGTAGCAGTTTACTACAGGTGATAGAAGAACAATTTGAGTTTTCGAAAATAGAAGAATTTTCCGTGCATCGTTTTGAGCCTGCCACAATTGTTACCTTTGAACAAATTCTCTCGGAAAATGGAACATTAAAAAACATAAGTTGCTCGGAAACGGTTATAACGATAAGGGAAGGTACAAATTATGACATATGAAATGGAGGACATCTCCTATAGCCAGACTATATTTTATTACTTATTAAAAAACAAAGAATTAAAAGAAGAAAATGCGAGAGAACTATATCGTGCTTATGCAGAACGAGATACCGTTATGAAATTAGTAAAGCAACAGGCTGAGTTAGCAGATTGTGATATAGAGCGGTATGGGGATACCATTTATTTAATTCCCAAGGAAGAAAATGACTATCTTGGATTTTCCAAAGCCCAATTGAAGGTGGGTTTGTGTAAATCAGGAGCTACCGATAAAGACTACTATTTGTCTCAATTCTTGATTCTTACGCTATTGGTAGAGTTTTACAATGGGCAGGGAAGTTCTAGCAAGGTAAGGGATTTTATGCGAGTAGGAGAATTGTTAAATTGTGTATCACAGCGTCTTGAAGAAGGCGTTAAAATGTCAGAAGAAGTTCAACAAGAAAGCGGAATTGCCTATCAAAATATGTATGAGGCATATCAGGCACTGCGAAGTACGGATAACAATTCGAGAGCCAAGACAACCAAGGGCGGATTTGCATATACAATTCTTAATTTCTTGGAAAAGCAGGGACTTATCATATATATTGAAGCAGACGAGATGATAAAAACTACAAAAAAACTAGATCACTTTATGGACTGGAATTTACTAAATAAAAACAATTTTCATAGAGTGCTTCGGGTTCTGGGGGTAGAAGAAGATGAGCAAAATTAATGCATTTCGCGTAATTAATTTAAACTATAATAATAACTCGAATCGGGTGGAGGATGAAACTTTTTTATTTGATGGGGAAAGTACGCTCCTTTCACTTCAAAATGGTGGAGGAAAAACAGTATTAGTGCAAATGATGCTGGCACCCTTTGTTCACAAGCGATTTCGGAATACAACCAATCGTCCGTTTGAAAGCTTTTTTACCACAAATAAGCCTACGTTTCTCTTAGTAGAATGGGTGCTAGATGGTGGAGCAGGGTATGTTTTAATTGGAATGATGGTTAGAAAACATCAGATGAGTGCTGAGGAAGAAAATCAGGAAGAGCTAGAAATTATTAATTTTGTTCACGAATATCAAGAATCGAATGACTATGATATTCATAAGTTTCCCATTATTGAACAGGAGGGAAAACGTAAGAAATTAAAGAATTTCACTTCCTGTAGAAAGCTATTTGATGAGTTACGAAGTGAAAAAGCTGCCAAATTCAAAGCATTTGATATGAACCAGTCAAATCAGCAAAAACAGTATTTTCAACGATTAAAGGAATATGGAATTAACTCAGAAGAGTGGGAAACTATAATTAAGAGAATTAATTTGAAAGAATCTGGACTTTCAGAATTATTTAAGGAAGCAAAAGACGAATTTGGTTTAGTTGAGAAGTGGTTTTTGCCAGCCATTGAAACGAAATTAAATAAAGAAGAAAATCGTATTAAGCAATTTCGTACCTTACTGATAAAATTTATTCAACAGTACAAGGAAAATGAAGTGAAAATAGAGCGAAAAGCTACTATTATAGAGTTTAAACAAGATACCGTTGAACTAGAAGAAAATGCGGTAAAGTGTTTAGGATTAAATAATCAAGTCCTAAGAAAACAAGAGCAGATTGGTTTTCTAAGACATTGTATTGATGATTTGTTAAAGCAAACACAAGCACAAGAGGCCACCTCACAGGAAATTCTTACAAAACTACAACTAGAGGTAGAACAAATTGGCTTTGAACAAGTTTCTTATCTCATTTATCAGCTTATGGAGGAGTTAGATAGTTTGTTTGTAGAGCAAAATTTTGTGTCTAAACAAAAGGAAGAATTACAACAAGAACATTCGAGTGTGAGTAAAGTATGGCAGATTAATCAGTGTGCGAAGTTATATGAGGACTATAAAGAAGAGGAAGTAAGTCTTCTTAAGTTAGAAAACCAATATGAAATCATGAAGAAAAAAGAAGAAGAACTAATGCCAGAACGTGCAAATCTTGGTTACAGTTTGCATTTAGCTTATTTGGAAAAGGTTGAGAAGCTACAAAGTGAAATTTATAATATCAATCATGAAGTAGAAAGTTTGAAGCTGGAACAAAATAGTTTGCAAGCAAAAGAAACAGAAGAGAAAATTGCGCACTTTTCTTATCAAGAAGAATATGGTTCGAGAAAATCAAAAATTCAACAGTATCAAGAAATAGAAGGTCAGTTTAACAAGAAGTTTTCGTATAAGCTAGAAAGAAATATTCTAGGAAATTATGAAGAAGGAACCTTTGAAGTATTACAAAGAAACCAAGAACAAGAGTTAAAGCAGGCACAGCATGAGACAGTAACGGCACATTCCAATCGCCAAAAAAGGGAAGAAGAAAGAGAAGGAATTCAAAGAAATATTCAAGACTGCAATAAAGTACTTGGTCAATTGAAAGAATTGATGAAGTTTCAACAAGAGAAAGAAGAAAAATATAACAAGGAGATGGAAGTCAGACTTCGTTATATGAAATATCTTTCAATTCCCGAAGAAAATCAATTGAATAAGGAGTTTATTTGTCTTAAATTCCGTGAAAAAGTAGTGGCATTGCAAGAGTCTATGAAACAGGTGGAAAGAGAAAAAGAAAAGCTTGAAAAAGAATTGGACAAAATGAAGCATGGGGTTATCTTGGACATGCCAAAGAAATTTGAAGCATTACTTAACTCCCTTGACATTCATTATGTGACGGGTATGGAATACTTAAAACATAGTGGATATAACAAGGAACAAAATAAAGAGTTGCTGAAAAAAGTTCCATTGCTTCCGTTTAGCATTATGATGTCAGAGCGAGAACTAAATAAATTAGCCAAAACAACGGTGAATTTTTATACCTCTTTTCCAATTCCAATTATTATAAAGGAACAGATAAGCCAATTTCCAAATCGTGACGATAGTTTGATTTTTAAGGAACAACAGGTAAATTTATTTGTTGCATTTAATAAGCAATTGTTAGATGAAAAGGAACTAGAATTGCTCGTTAAGGAAAAAGAAGAGCACGTAATAGAAGTGGAAAAGCAGCTACAGACAAAAAAGGACGAGATTAGTTATTATGATTCTATGGGGCAAGAAATTGCCTATCAGGAGTTAAATCAAGAGAAATACCAAGCAGTTCAAAAGGAAAAGGAAATAAGTCAACAACAAAATGAAGAAGAAGAAAAACGACTCCTCCAACTACGCAGTGATAAAGCAAATAATGATGAATCTATCGAGAACTTACAAAAACAGTGTAAGGACTTAGAAGAAAAAAATCAAAAACTCACTCAAATGAAAGCTGCTATTGAGAATATTAGAATTAGATACGAGAAGTATTTAGAAGATCATAAGAAGATGGATCAACTAAAACATGATATGGATCGGTTAGCGAAGGAATCTAGGGACAGACAAAAAAGAGTAGATGACATCTATCAACTTATTAGTGACAAAAAGCTTAATAGTAGTATTTTGGACCAGGAACTAAAGACTGCATCGGATAAAAATAATAAGTATGCTTCATACAAAGAAGGAACAAAAATACAAAAAGAGCTTGTAGATATTGAAACAAGATATGAAGCCATTACAGAAAAAATGAATCATGATGTCAAATTAATTGAAGAACAGCTCGATAAAGCCAGAAATCGTTTCACAAAGATTCAAGACCGTTTGATTGAGCTGTCCAATAAATATGAGGTTGAAGATAATCAATATAAAAAAGTTCCTTATAGTCAATATCGTGAAAGAGAATTAGAGCAGCAGGTAGCGGATTTGTCTGAAAAGCTGGAAGCTGCTAAGAAAAAATGGAATCGTTTGGATAAAGAAATTGCTATTAAAGAAAGTAAAATAGCAGATAAAAAAGCGGATATGAACGACAAATTTCAAAGAGAAGAACCAATACCAAAAGAACAAATTGTGGATATTTCTTTTAAAGCAAGAGCAAAATTAGTACAACTTTCAATTCAAGAAGAAGAGAAAAAACAAAAAGGACTCATTAGCCGTAGAATCGGATATGAAGCAAATATTAGTGCGCTATCAGAATTTTCGGATTTCACTTATGAAAACGAGTTTGATTTTGTTTCGGAACTAGAAAAATATCAAAAGAGTTCCTTAGAAGAGTTACATCGAAAGGAGGTAGAAGAATTATATGGAAATATGATTCGTGACTATAGAAATCTTCAAGAATATGCTAGAAAGCAAAAGCTGGCATTGGAGAAAAATATAGAATACTTACTTAGTAGAGAAAAATATAAGGAAGATTTTTACTATCAACCACTTAGCCTAATGAAGCAGTTAGTAGACAAACCAGAGGATTTGATCAAGCAGTTATCTATTATTTTGCAGTCTTATGGTACATTGCTGGAAAAGTTGGAGATTGATATTGCGTTTATTGATAGAGAGAAGGAAAAGATTGTAGAAATGTTCTTTGATTATGTTAATGAAATTAATAAAAACTTGGATAAAATTGATCGTAATTCAACGATCACATTAAAAGACCGCTCTATTAAAATGTTAAAGATACAGGTTGCTTCCTGGGAAGAAAACAAAGAGATTTACTTGCAAAGAATGACTGCGCTTTTTAATGAATTAGTGAATGCAGGCTTACAGTGTATGACAGATAATCTCAACTTAGATGAAATGATTGGCGTTAGGGTAACCTCCAAAACCTTATATGACTTAGTGGTAGGCATAGGAACTACAAATATTAAATTATATAAAATAGAAGCACAAAGAGAATATCCTATTACGTGGGCTCAGGTTTCTAAAAATTCGGGAGGAGAGGGTTTCTTATCTGCTTTCGTGGTACTTACCAGCCTACTCTCTTATATGAGAAGAGATGAATCGGATTTATTTATCGAAAGAGAAGAGGGAAAAGTTCTTGTTATGGATAATCCTTTTGCCCAGACCAATGCTTCTCATTTATTAATTCCATTGATGGACATTGCAAAAAAATGTAATACCCAGTTGATTTGTCTTACAGGACTTGGAGGTGAGTCAATTTACAATCGCTTTGATAATATTTACGTGTTGAATCTAGTGGAATCGGGTTTACAAAGAGAAGTACAATATTTAAAGGCAGATCATGTAAAGGGTGATACGAAAGTCTATCAGCTTTCGACATCACGGGTACAGATTGAAGAGGCAGAACAAATGGAATTATTGTTTTAATCATTGCGCCTGTATGAAGTGAAATAAATTAAATAAGATAATTATTCGAAAAATTCAAATAATATGAAGAAACGCTATAACCTAGTAAAAATGGTTTGTAGCGTTTTTTTTTGATTATTTGTTGTGATTTAGCCAGATTCAATGCCTCTAAAAAGAGAAAGTAGGGTTCTATTAATTACTGTAACAGCATATTTTCTTGTTCTTCATAATACATGGTTTTGGAGTAGAAGAGTAGAGAATGTAGCTGATACTTTGTTCTACTTTAGAAAATCATTAAATTAATTATTTATCGACAGAGAAAGGTATTGTGTTGGTGCGTGCAGCATACGGTCAATGGCGAAGGCTGCTGCACCTAACAGAGTCAGCTCTGTATCCGCAGGGAGCAGTTTGATTTTAGGAATAATGGTGTAAGTGGATTGTCCCTTGGCCAAGGTATCCTGAATGCCGTTCATCAATAAATCACCACCAAGACTAATCGCACCACTGATGACAATGATATCCGGGTTAAATACGTGAAGCAGTGAAAGAATGCCGTGTCCAAAATATTGGCCGCATTCGAAAACCATTTTCGAAGCAAATGAATCCTGTTGTTTGGCTGCCTGAAAAATGGTTTGGCAGGAAATATTAGAATAGGAATGTAGAATGCTGTCTTGGTGCTCAGGCAAAAGCTCTCTGGTAATTTGCTCTAGTGCCTGCGTACTGCAATAGGCATTGATACAGCCGCGACTGCCACAACTAGGGCAGATTCTTCCATTGTAATCGAGAGAAATATGTCCTAGCTCACAGGAACAGTTATTAGTTCCGGTGAAGATTTGACCGTCATCCACCAAACCGATACCAACTCCATCATCTGCCAGGATATTCATGATAATAGTGTCTTTTTCATCCGATGATTCAAACCACCAATAGCCCAACGCACCTGCATCAGCATCGTGTTCTATAAAAATAGGAAGATTGGTGTGCTCTGCTAATTTCTCTTTTAATGGATAATAATAGCGTTTCTCAGGATCTAGATTATAAGGTGGAAGCAGGATAGTTCCAGTATCTCTAAAACAGGGGCCAGGAACAGCCATACCGATACTTGCAATCTCTGGAAATTGTGAACAGAAGCTTTGTATTCCATCTGTAGCAGCCTGAATTACATTCTCAATATTATAGGCAGAGACATTAATAAAAGGAATCGAAATTAATTTGCCGTATGCGTTTCCTAAAAAATCATAAGGCTGTATTTCCAATCTGCTCCAAGATAATTTTATAGCCAAAATTTTGTATTTATCATAATTGAAGGAAAGTCCAACGGATCGTCGACCCTTTTTTCCTTCAGAAAAACCAGTCTCGTAGATTGCACCACATTCCATGAGAGAATGAATAATTTTTGTGATGGACGCAAGAGTTAGCCCGGTGGATTCACCTAGTTCCGCTCTAGAACAGCCGGGATGTTTTGCTAAGTAGTGCATAATGTGAGAGCGATTAGAATCTAATAAGTCAGTTAAGTTTTTTCCGGTTTTCATCATAAATATCTCCTAATTATAATGTAGCATAGTTAAGTTACAAACTAAGCTCATTAATTCTATTATAAGTTAATACTGGAATAATTAGAATTGTGAATAAGTACTAAAAAAAATATGCAATAGTAGTTTAAAATGTCGAAAATGTAAAAACCAATTGACAAACAGTCGAAAAGATAATATACTGAGTTTAATAATTAACAGCGTTAACTAATGACAAAATAATATGTTAGGAGATAATGACATGGGACTAGTAACTTCAAAAGAAATACTGGAGGATGCTCGTAAAAATGGGTATGCAGTCGGTGCTTTTAACGTTGAGAACATGGAGATGGTAATGGCTATTCTTGCAGTAGCAGAAGAAACTAATTCTCCAGTGATTATGCAGACAACGCCATCTACTGTAAAATATGCAGGGCTTGATTATTATCTGGCAAATGTGAAAGCTGCAGCTATGAGAGCTTCGGTTCCCGTAGTTATGCATCTGGACCATGGCAATTCATTAGGACTTGCTATGCAAGCATATAGAATTGGCTATACATCCATCATGATTGACGGATCTAAATTATCATTTGAAGAAAATATTGCATTAACAAAATTAGTTACAAATGCTTGCCATCCTGGAAAGGTTCCTGTAGAAGGCGAACTTGGAAAGGTAGGTGGTAAGGAAGATGATTTGGTAAACGATGATGACAATCCATACACAGATCCAGAGCAAGCAAAAGAATTTGTAGAGCGTACACAGGTTGATTCCCTTGCAGTAGGCGTTGGTACTTCCCATGGTGTATACAAAGGAATTCCAAAGGTCAATGTGGATTGCCTTAGTGCCATTCATGCAGTAGTAGACATTCCGCTGGTGCTTCATGGAACAAGTGGTATACCGGATGAGCAGGTTCGTGAATGTGTAAAACGCGGTATTTGCAAAGTAAATTATGCAACAGATCTTCGGATTGCATATACGAATGGAATGAAAGCTTTCATGGCTGCAAATCCACAAGAATATGATCCAAAGAAATATTCAGCAGCAGGGATGGAAGAACTAAAGAAATATGTAATGCAGAAAATGGAAGTGATTGGAAGTGTAGAAAAAGGCTAATAGACGAAGAGTACAGGAGAAATGTATGGATTTTATTACAATTGGTGAAATGGTAATTGATTTCCTTCCGGGAAAGGAAGCTGGAAGTTATATCAGAAATGCAGGTGGTGCACCTGCAAATGTAGCAATAGCAATTGCAAGAAATGGTCTGTCAGCGGGAATGTACTGTAAGTTGGGAAATGATGATTTCGGTCAATTTTTAATCAAGACGTTGCAGGAAAATGGTGTAACACCATTAGCGCCTGAACTTACAGACGAAGCAACAACGACGATGGCTTTCGTTTCTTTAAATGAACAAAATGACAGAAGCTTTACGTTTGCAAGAAAACCAGGCGCAGACATGATGCTGGATAAAAGTGAGATTAAGGAAGAAGATTTGAAAAGCTGTAGAATTATTCAGGCGGGTTCTTGTTCTTTATCAGCAGGTAAGGCGGTAGAAGCTACCAAGTATGCAATGGCAAAAGCACATGAGCTTGGCAAACTGGTTTGCTTTGATATTAACTATCGTAATTTGATGTGGAATGACGATAAGGAAGCTTGTACCAAAGAAGTATTATCGATATTGAAATATGTTGATTTCTTAAAACTTTCAGATGAAGAGATTGATATGGTTGGCGGACATGACAATGTACAAAATATTATGAAGAAATATAATATCGCAGTTGCTGTTCTGACCATGGGTAGCAAGGGTAGTGAATTGTTCTATGATGCGCAATCTTATATGATTCCTGGATTCACAGTAGATAAGGTTATGGATACAACAGGTGCAGGAGATGCATTCTGGGGTGCATTCCTTTCCAATTTACTAAATCACGGTGTCTACTCCGTAGATCAGCTGAATGTAGAACTTCTGAAAAATGCTGTGATATATGGAAATGTAAGCGGCTCGCTGTCAGTCAGAGAAAAAGGTGCAATTGCATCTCTTCCTACCAGAGAAAAAATAGAGAAATTTTTGCAGGAGATTAAATAATATGAACGAAAATGTATGGAAAAAATTTTGTCACATATCACCATCTATGATAACACTCGATATGTGTAACCTGGAACAGCAATGTAAGGTGGTAGTGGAAGCAGGACTGGAGATGATTCATGTGGACATTTTGGATGGATATTTTAGCCCAAGCATGCCACTGGGACTGGATACAGTAAAGCAACTTCGAAAAAAAACCAATTTGGAATTTGAAGCACATGTCATGGCAAAAGATCCACAGTTTTTCATTGATGAACTGATTGAAGCAGGTGCTTCACAAATTGTTTTCCATATAGAAACCTGCGACCATGTGGACTGTATGCTCAATTATATTCACAGCAAAGGAGTTAGAGCTGGTGTGGCTTTGAAACCAGCTACGCCACTTTACGAATTAGAATATGTTCTCGATAAGTGTGATGCAGTTCTATTGATGCTAATCAATCCGGGATTTGCGCAGATGAAAGGCGAAGAACAAGCACCATACTCAGCAAGAAAGATTCATGATTTACATGAGATGATTAAAGCAAGAGGATTAGACACTAAGGTGATTCTGGATGGGCGCGTCTCGCCTGAGACTATTAGAACAAATGGTATGTTAGGAGAAGCAAATATCTTTGTTGCTGGAAGTACCTGTATTAAGAAGGAAGACCAAGAAGAAAGCCTGAAACAACTGAAAGATATAGAAGATCAGATTAACGGTAACTATGAGGGTACTGAATAGGTACTAATCATTAATGAAAGGAGGTTAGTAACATGGGATATTATAATGACAATTATAACAGTGCGGTAAAAGAAGTGTTAGCGGAGTTAGATAAAGCACTTGGTGCGGTAGAGCAAGAGTCGGTAGAAAAATTTGTGAAAGCGGTACTAGAAGCTGACCAGATATATTTCGTTGGAGTAGGAAGAGTTCTCCTTTCCCTTCAGGCAATGTGTAAGAGACTTGCACACCTTGGCATTAAGGCACATTATGTTGGAGAAATTACAGAGCCGGCAATCACAGAAAAAGATCTGTTGGTGGTTGGATCAGGAAGTGGAGGATCCTTATTCCCGTTAGGAATTGCTAAGAAAGCACACGGAATCGGAGCAAAGATTGTTCATATTGGCTCCAATCCAAATAGTGAGATGAAGGAATTATGCGAATTCATGGTACGCATTCCGGTAAGAACAAAAAATTATCTGGACGATGAGATTGATTCTGCACAGCCTATGACTTCTCTTTTTGAACAGAGTCTCCTGCTTTTTGGAGATGTGGTAGCAAAGATGCTTATTGATGAACGTAAGATTGATATGAAAAGTCTTTGGAGATATCACGCAAATCTTGAGTAATCAAAGGACAGAAGGTGATAGCTATGAATAAGAATTTAATGAAATATTGTGGAAGCATTCAGCAGTTGGTTTATGCAAGACCACTTATTTATAAAGAGGGACGTGCCCAACATCTGAACGCAATCGAAGCAAAATGCGGAGATATTTCTTTTCATTTGGCAGCAGACAAAGCACTAGATATTACAGACTTTTCCTATAAAGGAATGAATATGACCTTTCTGGCAAAACCGGGACTGGAAGGGAGAAACCAGTATGACACCAATGGAGAAGAAGCACTTAGAAGTATTATGGGAGGTCTGTTCTTTACCTGTGGTCTGGAAAATATCTGTGCACCATGCACGATAGAAGGAAAAGATTATCCAATGCACGGAAGAATGCGTACAACTCCGGCAGAACATGTAAGTACAGACGTGGTAAGTGAAGGCGATATGTGTAAACTGATTATTTCGGGAGAGATGCGAGAAGCTGAGTTGTTCGGTGAAAATATGGTACTTCGTAGAAGAATAGAGAGTGTTCTCGGTGAAAATAGTATTACGATAACTGACGAGATTGAGAATCAGGCATTTCGAACGGAACCTCTGATGCTACTGTATCACTGCAATATGGGTTATCCATTCCTTAATGAACATTGTCAGTTGTATGTTCCAACCCAAAAGGTAACAGGTAGAGAACCATTCTCTGTTGAACAGGAAGAACGTTGGAGCAGGATGGAAACGCCAATGGATAATGAAGGAGAATATGTATTTATTCACGATATGCAGTCTGATGAAAATCTGGATACGATTGTATTGGTGGCAAACCATGAGCTAAACATTGGACTTACAATTGAATTTAATCAGAAGAATCTTCCATACTTCATGGAGTGGAAATCTATGGCCGCTGGAGATTATGTTCTGGGACTTGAACCCTCTAATTCCAGTGTATACGGCAAGTTACATCACATTGAAAATAACAGCGTACATTATCTCCAGCCATTTGAGAAAGAAACAAACATATTGAAGTTCTCTGTGATTGAAGGCAAAGAGGAGATTGGAAAAGCTATTAATAAAATAAATATGATAAAAGGACAAAAGGAGAATTAGTCAATGAAAAGATCTGAAATCAATGCAGTAATCAAAAAGTTTGAGGCATTGCTGAACGAGTACAAGTTTGCTCTTCCACCATACCTGGACTTTACCCCAAAAGATTGGGAAATGAAAGGTCAAGAATATGATGAAATCCGTGACAATGCCCTTGGTTGGGATGTGACTGATTATGGAGAGGGACATTTCGATACACTTGGACTAGCCCTTATAACAATCAGAAATGGTAATGTACATAATCCAAAGTATAAAAAGATTTATGCGGAAAAGATAATGATGTGTGATTCAGGTCAAGTGTCACCAATGCATTATCACAAGAACAAAATGGAAGACATCATCAACCGTGGAGGAAATGATATTATTTTCACTTTCTATAATACAAATCCAGAGACAGGCAAATATCTTGATACAGAAGTTCTGATTTGCCAGGATGGTAGACAATATATTTTGCCAGCAGGTAGCAATGTTATTCTTCACAGAGGTGAGAGTATGACTCTATATCCATATCTCGCACATGAGTTCATTATTCCAGACGGTGGTCCAGTTCTAATTGGTGAAGTATCTATGACAAACGATGACAATACAGATAATTTTTTTAAAGAGCCACTGGGAAGATATCCTACAGTAGAAGAAGATGAACCAGCCTACAGACTGCTTTGCAATGAGTATCCCAATCCAGCAGTGGTATAAAATTTCAACTTAAAAGCAACGTGTTTAATCACGTTAGCATATAAAAAAATGGGAGGAAACAAAATGAAGAAAAAAGTATTATCAGTATTAATGGCAACTGTAATGGTTGCATCTTTGACAGCATGTGGAAGTAAAGCTACTACAACACAGGAGACTACAGAGGCAGCTCCAGCAACAACAGATGCAACAGCAAAAGAAACTCCAGCAGCAGAAGCAACGGGTGAGATAAAAACGCTTTCTGATTTAAAACTTGCTTTTATCGTTGGTACAGAAAACGATGCATTCTACCAAAGTGTAGAAGCTGGTATCACAGCAGAGTGTGAAAAACGTGGAATTCCTGCTCCAACATTGGCAGATCAGCAGCTTGATGGATCGATTGCTACAGACCTTATTAACAACTATGTGGCAGCAGGTTATGATGCAATTGCTCTTTCTGCTAATGATCCAGCAGGTACGGTTCCAGCATTACAGGCAGCTAACGCTGAAGGCGTAAAAATCTTCACATTTGACTGTACACTTGATGATGATTATATTGATCAGTACATTTCATTTGTAGGATCTAACAACAAAGCTGGTGGTGTTGTAGCTGGTCAATATGTTGCAGAACATGCTCCGGATGGATCTAAGGTTGGATGTATTACATACGCATCGGCTCAGTCTACACAAGATCGTCAGGCTGGTTTTGAAGAAACAATCCAATCTGCTATCGATGGCGGAAAAGATCTTACTTTGATCGGATCTATGGATGCTGATAATGATCAGTCTAAAGCAGCTGATATTATGCAGAACTGGATAACACAGTATGGTGATGAGCTTTCTTATATATTCGTTGTAGGTGATCCAACTGGTTACGGTGCACTATCTTCCATCCAATCAGCAGGTTCTAGTACAAAGATTGTTGGTTTTGATGCAGGTCAGACTGCATGTGAATATATCGCAGATCCAGAAATTAGTAAAATATGGGAAGCCGAAGTTGCTCAGGATCCAGAAGGAATTGGCGCTGGTATCGTTGATAAGATGGCTGAATATTTCCAGACAGGTGCTGTAACTGGTGATCAGAAAGACCTTATCGAGTGTAAACTTGTAACGGCTGAGAATGTTGCAGATTACCTCAAATAATTACTACAAGCATAGAGGATAAATATATTGTATCGGTCTAAGGTGCCCAGATCAGATGGCCTGGGCACCTTTTTAAAAAGATGAAATGGAGGAGCAAGTATGGAACCGTTCTTACAAGTAAAGAATATCTCAAAAGAATTTCCGGGTGTAAAAGCACTGGAGGATATCAGTATTGACTTTTATCCTGGTGAATGCCATGCACTAGTTGGTGAAAACGGTGCCGGAAAATCCACTTTGATCAAGATAATTGCTTCGATTTACAAACCTACAAGCGGTGAAGTGCTTTTGGACGGAAAAGTATGTAATTTCAAAAACCCCAAAGATGCGCTGGATTCAGGTATTGCGGTTATTGAGCAAGAAACAGCTATCGCACCACATCTTACTGTAGCCGAGAACATATACCTTGGTTGTGAACCTAGAAAAGCAAAAGGGATACTCGACCGTAAGAAAATGGAGTCTGATGCCCAGGAAGTACTGAGCGAAATGGGACTTGAAATCGACGCTCATACACTATGCGCTACGCTGTCAGCAGCTCAACTGCAGTTGGTAGAAATCGCAAAGGTTATTTCTAAACATGCAAAAGTAGTAGTTCTTGATGAACCAACATCATCACTCTCTGAGAAAGAGATTGATTCTCTTTTTAAACAGGTACGTAAGATGAAAGCTGCAAATACAACTATGATTTATGTAACCCACCGTATGGCGGAGCTACCAATTATATGTGAGAAATGTTCCATTTTTCGAGATGGTTCTAAAGTTGCAGAATATAAAGTAAACGAGGTAAGTGAACAGGCAATTGTAAACAGTATGGTTGGCCGTGAACTTGGAGCTTATGTTAAACCTAAACATACTGCGAAGGAAGAAGTTCTTCGCGTTGAGAAACTTTGTCAGCAAGGCGTATTTGAAAATGTCGGTTTCCATGCTAATGCTGGTGAGATTGTAGCATTCTCCGGATTAGTAGGAGCTGGACGTACAGAAGTCATGGAAGCAATCTTTGGTGCAACAAAAATTACATCCGGTAAAGTATTTTTGTATGGCGAGGAAGTACATATTAAGAATCCCAAAGATGCTATTCGTAGAAAAGTCGGATTTGCTACAGAAGACCGTCGTCGTACGGGCCTTCTTCTTACGAAGAGCATTGAGGAAAATATCGCTCTTCCAAACCTTCCTTTTCACGCAAAGAATGGTTTTGTAAATATACCATGGGAAAAGGAAACTAGTGATGAGTACATGGAAAAAATGAAGATTAAAGCACCGAGTATTAAGGCGCTTTGTAGAAATCTTTCTGGTGGTAATCAGCAGAAGGTTATCCTTTCTAAATGGTTGGCAGCTGGTGTAAGATTGTTGATTCTTGATGAACCAACAAAAGGTATTGACGTGAATGCAAGAGCTGAATTTTATGCTTTGATGAATCGATTCGTTGAAGACGGTGGATGTATTGTTATGGTGTCTTCGGATATGCCAGAGATTATTAAGGTAGCGGATAGAGCTTATGTTATGTCAGAAGGTCGCCAGACTGGTGAATTAAGTCGTCAAGAGATTACTGAGTTGAATTTGATTTCTCTTGCAAGCCCTGTTTCAGAAGAATGATAGTAACTATTCAGAATCCACTAATGCGAGGTGCTTTGCAGAGCAAAATCCCGAGTTTTATAGCGCTAAAATGCAATTTTCTTGCATTTTATGTGCATCGCGTAGCGGTAACTAGGAAGGTACTGAATAGTTACGAAGAATACCTAACTTAATATCAGAGTAAACCATTACAAATATGGATGTATGAAGAGAGGAATAAAAAATGAAAAAAAGTAATATTAAACAGTTGATCACTGATAATATTGTTATTGTGGTACTAATCCTTCTTGTGATCGGGTTTTCAATTGGTAACGCAACATTCTTGAAACCTGCGAATATTATAAACCTGTTTGGACAGATGTGTCTGAATGCAATCTTGGCAACAGGTCTTACATATGTAATTATTCTTGGCGGTATCGATATCAGCGTTGGTTCCTCTATGGCTATCACGGGTATCCTTGCAGCACAGGTGGTTCTAGCACTTGACGTACAGTCGACACCTGCAATTATTGTAATTCAGGTTGTTGTGGGTATTGTTGGCGGTGCAATCATTGGCTTATTTATTGGCTGGTTGGTCGCATACAGACGTCTGGTACCTATGATTTGTACTCTTGCCCTGATGCAGGCTTTTCGTGGATTAGCTTACATCATCTCAGGTGGTGGTCCTGTATATGGACTCCCAAAAGGATTTGCGTTACTTGGTTCGGGTCGTCTGATTAAGACAGAAAACTTTAAAATGGGAATTATCCCATGTATCGTTATTTTTACAATAATTGTTGTTATAATCTTTCACATTATTTTGACCAAGACAGTATTTGGTCGCCACGTATTTGCGGTTGGTTCTAACACAAATGTAGCTCATTTGTGTGGTATTGATACAAAAATGGTTACTTTGAAAAGTCATACAATTTGTGGTATTACAGCTGGTCTTGCTGGTGTAGTTGCTGCTTCAAAGGTTAATAACGGGCATCCTGCAACTGGTGATGGTTATGAAATGTTCGCCATCGCAGCAACAGTTCTTGGCGGAACTTCTCTGGCGGGCGGTTCAGGCTCTGTAGCAAGAGCAATGTTTGGTTGTGCAATCATCGCAGTTATCAACAATGGTATGACGTTGATGGAAATCTCCGCCTATTGGCAAAAAGTCGTAATTGGCTCAATCATCATTTTGGCTGTAATGCTTGATATGGCTCAAAAAGGAAAGTCTGAATAGAAAATAAATAGGGTGATGAACGACATGAAATATTTTTTAATTATTGATATAGGTGGAACAAAGACCACCGCAGTTGTTTTTAATAATCAGGGTGAGCCAATAACAGACTTTAAGGTCAAAAAATCAAGAACTTACGAAGGTCAAGATATAGTCTTCCAGAATACCATTGAGCTTGCATATGAAGTTTTGAAAGCAGCAGGAAAGACAAAGGAAGATATTTCGGGTATTGGTGTTGCTGCACCGGGTCCACTTGATTATAGAACAGGTTTGATCATTGATGTTCCTATGATGGGATGGAAAAACTTTCCGCTTGGCGATCGCCTTAGAGAAGAGTTCGGCGTTCCTGTCTATGTAGAAAATGATGGAAATCTTGGTGCTCTTGCTGAAGCTAATGTTGGTGTTGCCAAGGGAGAGAATGTTGTTTTATATCAGACCATCAGTACCGGTTGTGGTGGCGGTATTGCAATTGATGGAAAAATATTCCACGGTCGAAACGGATTCGCTGGAGAATTTGGTCATGTTTCTATAAACTTTGCAGGTCCAAAGTGTGGTTGTGGTGGAAGTGGCTGCTTTGAGGTTTATGCATCTGGGTCGGCTATCAATAGTCGAATGAAAAGAGATATCAAGAGTGGTATCAAATCAATGGCATTTGAGTCTATTGGTTATAATTTACAAAAAGTAAATGGAAAGATTTTAGGTGATGCAGCAGAGAAAGGTGATTCATATGCGATTTCCATGCTACAGCAGGAAGGTTACTACATTGGAGTCGGTTTAGCCAATTTGATCAATTTGTTTGATCCAGATGTTATTGTTCTGGCAGGCGGAATGGTTAAGACGGATCAATACTTCTGGTATACCATGATGAACGAGATTCAAAGACATGCCTGTTTCCAGTTCGATGAAGATAGAATACGAATTTCACAGTTGAATGATGAGGTAGTAGCTTATGGCGCGTACGTTATGGTGAAGGCGGCATTGGACGAAGGACGGTAGAATACGACCGGAACAATGATGATATAAATTGTAAATAAAAAGGAGAAATGACATGCAATTACTAACAATGAAACAAATTATGGCTGATTCTGTCAAACGTGCAACAACTGATGTAAGGCCAGAAGAAAGATATGCAGTAGGGGCTTTTAACTTTAGTACTCTTGAGGAGATGGTTGGTATCGTAGAGGGTGCAAAAGAAAAGAATTCACCAGTTATTCTGATGGCTTCACTAGGTGCTGTTAAATATTATAACAATTCTCTTGCATTGATTGCTGATACAGCAAGGGGACTGGCAATGGCTTATCCAGAAGTTCCAATCTGCCTCCATCTTGATCATGCAACTGATCTTGAGCAGATTAAACACGCAGTTGTTGTTGGATTTACTAATGTTATGATTGATGCTTCCAAGGAATCCTTCGAAGTAAACATTGCAAAATCTAAAGAAATCGCTGATTTTGCACATAATCACAGCATATATGGTATCGATGGATGCTCAGTAGAAGCTGAACTTGGTATGTTGGCAGGACATGAAGATGAAGTTCATGTAGAGGAAGCTGGGAAGGCTTTCACTGATCCCTCTTTTGTACATGAATTTGTTGAAAAGACAGGAATCGATGCACTTGCAGTTTCTATTGGTACTTCACATGGATACTACAAAGCGGATCCAAAGATCAGATTTGACCTTCTGGAAGAAATTCGTAAACAAACTGATATTGCAATTGTTCTTCACGGTGGCACAGGCGTTCCCAAAGAAGATTTCAAGAAATGTGTTGCAATGGGTATGAGCAAGATTAATGTAGGCACCGGATTAAAGAAAGTATTCTCAGAAGGAGTGAAAGACACAATCAAGCCAGAAGAAAATGATCCTCGTAAAGTCGTTGGACCTGGACGTCAGGCACTCTCTGCAGAAATTGCTAAGAATTGTGACCTGTTTAATTGCACCGGAAAAACACCATATGTTTTGAAAAGTATTTATGAGTAATTAAAAACCGAGGCAGAGGGACCTGCTTTTTTGCCATATTGGGAACATGGTGTAGCGTATGTTACTATACTTGGACCAAACCATGAAATAGTAGAATTTATTCAGAAATTCAAATCGGAAAAAGAAAAAGAGAAGGTGGTGAAAGAAATTGGCTGAGATTTGGACAATGGGAGAAGCTCTGGTTGAGATAATGAGAACAGAGGTTAACAAACCTTTAAATGAAACTGCATTATTCAGAGGACCATTTCCATCCGGATCTTCTTCCATTATGATTTCTACTGTAGCGAGAATGGGACATAGCTGCGGTATTATTTCGGGTGTTGGAAATGATGGGTTTGGAGAGTGTATTCTAAACCGCCTGACTAAAGATGGTGTAGATACTTCTAAAGTGTTAATGGATCCAGATGGTTCCACGGCTTGTGCATTCGTATCCTATAATAATAAGGGCGACCGTAGGTTTTTATTCCATTGGGATGACACTCCTGCAACGAAAGCTAAGATGCCTGATGTTACAGAAGCATCATTAAAGGATGCAAAATTTTTACATATTATGGGATGTGCACTGACCGCTCGTCTGAGTTATGGATGGGAGATTGTGAAAACTGCAAGGGCAATGAAAGAGCAAGGTACAAAAATCAGCTTTGATCCCAATGTACGTGTGGAGCATTTGACCAATCCAAATAAAAGTAAAGAGTCTTTAGAAATCGTCAATGCGGTGCTGGAAATGACTAATGTGTTTGCTCCAGGTATCGATGAATTGAAGATTCTAACAGGAATTGAAGATGTAAAAGAAGCTGTAAAGAAATGTTTTGAAAATTCAAATTTGGAAATTCTGTTTCTGAAGAGAGGCTCTAATGGATCCAGAATCTATACAAGAGATGGACAAGTAATTGAACAAGGATTATACAAGGTGGAATCCGTAGATCCAACCGGCGCAGGCGATACTGCAATTGGAGCATTCTTGTGTGCACTTCTGGAAGGAAAAGATATGAAAGAATGTGCTGAGATTGCCGCCGCAGCGGGTGCACTGAATGTAGCAGCATTTGGCCCAATGGAAGGTAATATTAGCCCAGAAAATGTTCAGGCTATGAGAAATGGAACGTTTATAGCGTAGGGGATGATTATGAAAAAAGAATTTTTAGACAAACGAACACTTATTATTTTTACTGGAGGTCCTGGGACGGGAAAGAGTAAAACGGCAGAGCGATTTTTAGAATATCTGGACAATGAGGAGATTGTGCAGATTAGTTTTGACAAAATCAAGGAAAAAAATTGGGATATTTTTGGCTTTGATAATGAGGAGCAAAAAGATAGGTTGAACTGGTGGAGTCTTGAAGAATTTTATCTGACGATTCAGAAACGGATGTGGGAAAATAAAACAATATTAATCGAGTATCCATTTTATCAGCGACATAAACCAAAGCTGGAGGAATTGATTCAGAAAACTGGTTATTCAGCGGTAACGATTTACCTTTATTCAGATATGCAAACGGTATATCAAAGAGGTGCAACCAGGGATGACCTGGATGATAGACATCCAGGTCATCTGCTCAACCAGTATCATATTGAAACATTCACGCCAGAACTGCTTAATTTAGTGTCTAGAATCGCACCTACATTTGAGGAGTTTACAGCTGCTATTTCCCATAAGGTATACAATATTGAAATGGGATTGGATATTCCGATTGATGTGACGGATTTCAGTAAAATTAGTTATGAAGAAATCTATCAGAAAATGGTTACTTATCAAATGGGAAAGTGATGGATGAGAATGGAAAATAAGTGTAGTGCAAGAGAAGGTGGGACTACGTCCCCTTTAGTATTTTCAAAGATATCGCGTGAAAAGATATCAACGATATAAGATGTTTGTTATTATCTCACGTTTGACAGTTATAACGAATAAAAGGGCTGGAATGCATTGCAATAACTGAATTCTAGCCCTTTATAATGCTCATAAAAAGTGAGAAATGTATTTATTTTTGGGTGTCTTTAAAAATTTTATTCATTTATTTTGTACTTAAAATCTGATAGTCTGTGTGAAAGCCGAATGCTTCATAGAGTGCATCTGTCAAACGCTCGATTTAATTTAGGAAAAACAATATGACAACTATAGAGAATTTTTGGTACAATAAACAAAATAGCCGCTATATAATGAAACTTAATTTATGATAATAAATCAGAAAGGATTGGTGAAAATGCAATACAAGATATTCGAGTAAATAAGCATTGTAATGTGCCGGTTCTGGTGATTTCTGCAAAAAATTCTCTGGGTGATTAAGCAATGGGATATTGATTGAGGAAATTACATCTCATGCATTACAGGAAAAATGTTCTGAGTGTATCGAAATCACAGTTTCAGATGTGAAAAGTATTCTGTAATTTAGGGCTTCGCAAAAATCTGACAACAATCAGATAAAAGAAGATAATGAACTGGTAGAAACAATAGATATTGTAGAACATAAAGCTGAAATTTTGAAGAATCTAGTAACACAGTTTTATGATTTATCACGGGTAAATACTGGCGATTACGAAATGCCATTGAACAATGTTGACATTTCAAAAATTATAAGAGAATCCATTATGGGAAATTATCAAATTTTGGAACAAGTTCATTTGCAGATAGAAATAGATATTCCAGATTATCCGATATGGGTATTAGGAGAAGAATCAGCATTAGAACGAATATTCCTTAATCTGTTCCAAAATGCAAGCAGGTATTCTGACACATACCTTCATATCTCGCTAAAAGAATGTAAGCATAGTATATCCATTTCATTTATAAATGATACGCGGGTACTTTCGGAAGATGATATACCTCACCTATTTGAACGGTTTTATATGCAGGATCGTTAACGAAATCAAGGTGGTACAGGATTAGGTTTAACAGTTGCAAAATCATTAGCAGAAAAAATGGGAGCAAAATTAAATGCTCATGTTCTTCGTAGCGAATTAGTAGATTCACAAATATATGTATTTGAAATATGTTTTGAATTATGTATGAAACTGATTGACCGATAAATTCGAATATATAATATGAAAGCTAGCCAACAACCGATTTGATTTTTCTACATTACAAGGAAGTGTAACTATTCAGTAGCTTCATAGTTATCGCTACGCGATGCACATAAAATGTAAGAAACTTGCATTTTATCGCTATAAAACTCGGAATTTTGCTTTGCAAAACACCTCGCGTTAGTGGGGTTCTGAATAGTTACAAGGAAGTTTACAATGATTTTAATTCAATAATGTTTCACTCTACTTCAATTCCCCCTTAATTCCCTCAAATTCCCCTCACAAATAATTTTTTTTAAGCTGGCTTAGGACCTTTCATAGAGCCAAAAACGCTACTTTCATAAAACTACAAAGGTTGACATAGTTCGCTATGGTTGCAATAATAGAGGATAGAGTTAATATAATAAAAAATAAAAGGAGAATATATTTATAGTGGTAAAATACAAGAAATTAAAAATCCCTTTATTTTGCATAATATTTTTATGCTTATTCGGCTATATAGTTTTAAATAAAATTCAATACTCCAATGCAGAAAGTCCAGGAACTATATATGTCACGGGAACTTTAAATGTAAGAGAAGGTGCGGGGACAACTTACAAAGTAGTTGGAACATTGACAAATGGAACCAAAGTTACAGTATTAGAGGATGCTGGTAATGGATGGAGTAAAATTAAATATGATTCTATAACCGGCTATGTTTCTTCACAGTACGTAGTAACAGATGTCGTGGATGAAACTTATAAGCAACAATTAATTACGAGTGGATTTCCAGAAACTTATGCCGCTACGTTGGCATTGTTGCATGTGAAGTATCCCAACTGGGAATTCATACCTGTGAAAACGGGATTGGATTGGAATAATGTTATAACAAGTGAAATCGCATTAGGTAAAAACAATGTATTGAGCAGTAGTATAAGTTCTTGGAAATCAATTGAAAAAGGAGCGTATGGTCTAGCGGATAAAACGTGGGTTGCCATGGATGGAGCTGGTTGGGTACCGGCAAGCAAAGGTATTACGCAGTATTACATGGATCCAAGAAATTTTTTGGATGCAACTAGCATATTTCAATTTTTGAACCATACGTATGATAGTTCAAAACAAAATGAAACTGATTTAAGTGCTATGTTGAGTGGAACATTTTTGGCAAATACATATAAAGAAAACGATAATGATGTTAAATATAGTACGACATTAATTCAGGCAGCTGAAAAATCATCAGTGAACCCTTATATTATTGCTTCTATGATCCTTGTGGAACAGGGAAATAATGGTCAAGGTAACAGCATTTCGGGAGTTGTAGAGGGATACGAAGGGTATTTTAATTACTTTAATATTGGAGCTTATGCAACCTCAAATATGTCAGCAGTGGAACGTGGTCTTTGGTTTGCAAAGGGTTTGAGTATAAATGAAACTACTTATAATCGACCTTGGAATAATGTAACCAATTCCATATATGGTGGGGCTATTTATTTTGGGAAAAATTATGTACAAGCTGGACAAAATACACTTTATTTAAAAAAATTCAATGTACAAGGATCATTCATATATAATCATCAATATATGACTAATATTCAGGGTGCGGAAACAGAAGCAAGCAAGCTCGCTAAAGCATATACCACCATAAATAATAATGATATATCTTTTTCCATACCAATTTATGAAAATATGCCAGATAGTGCAGCGGTAAAACCTACGGGAAAAGGAGAACCCAATAATTATTTGAAGAGCTTGACAGTAGAGGGTTGTTCCCTAAATCCAGTATTTGATGTTTACACACAAGAATATACATTAATTATCAATAGTGCAGATTCTAATGTTAATATCACAGCAGAGCCTTATGAGACCACCTCAACGGTCACTGGTGTTGGGGATATTAAACTTGCGGAAGGTATGAGCATCGTAAATATTACGGTTACGGCACAAAATGGATTGGCCAGAACCTATCAACTGTCCATTTCAAAATCAGGTGGAAGTGAATCAGGTGGAAATGGAGAAAGTACAGAAATTACAGAAAGTACAGAAAGTACAGAAAGTACAGATAGTGCAGAAAGTACAGATGGTGCAGATCTAACTGATACAATAGGAGCGTATACAGTAACAAATGGATATCTAACTGGAGTCAGTCAAATGATTGAGGTTGAGACTTTACTATCTAAAATGGATATAGCTGATGCGAATGTTAAGGTTTATCAGTCGGACAAAGAAATCACATCGGGATATGTCGGTACAGGAAGCATGATTAGAATTCGTGATACATCGGATCAAGTGTTAGAGGAATACACAATATTAATTTATGGAGACATAAATGGTGATGGTAAAATATCGATTGCTGATTTGTTGAAAATGCAAAAAGTAATACTTGGGTTAGAACAAGTCGATGGAGTGTATTCGATGGCAACGGATGCAAATCAAGATGGAAAAACATCGATTGCCGATCTTTTGAAAATACAAAAAACATTATTGAAACTTAAGGAGGATTGACATGAAATTTATAAAAAAAGTAGTATTTTCACTTATGACATTATGCCTAGTTTTGTTGATAAATGATCAAAGGGTATATGCTGCAGCCGGAACGTTATCGTTTTCAGATCCTTCTGTAACATTGGGGAGTGAAGTATCAGTAACAGTTAAGGTATCTACTACGGATGATACTATGCTAGGAGGCGTGGATTTGACGCTTGCATATGACGCTTCCGCCTTGGAATTTGTTAGCGGGACTTCGGCTTCGGGTTCAGCAGGAACGATTCGAATTGCAGGTGTTATTGATAATGCAACTACAACGAGCTTAAGTTATACATTAACCTTTAATACATTAAAAGCGAGTACGAGTAGTATAACAGTAGCTTCATATGAAATCATTAGTTTGGATTATGAACCTATATCCATTAGTAAAGCTGGAAATTCCACCGTTACGATAGAGGAAAAAGAAGAGGTGAAAACATCTTCCGATTGTAATCTAGCTTCATTAGAGATTTCACCAGGAACCTTGTCACCAGCATTTTCACCGACAACGGTAAAATACTCCGCTACAGTTGATTATGAAACAACTAAAATCGCGGTATCAGGGACTCCAAACGACTCCAAAGCTTCTGTAACTGGTGTAAAAGGAACGGATTTAAGTGTTGGTTCTAATACAGTCAGAGTTGTCGTAACAGCAGAAAATGGGGTGTCAGTTGCTTACGTAATCAATGTAACCAGAGAAGCACAAGCAAAAGAAGCAGCATCGGTAGATAATTCGTCGCAAACGGATGAAACGGATGACACAACAGAGTCGCAAGATCAAGCAGACGCTGTAGAAATCTTGATTGGAGATATGACCTATCGTGTTGTTTTAGATATCCCGGAAGAAATAATACCAGAAGGATTTGAAGCATACAGTTATACCTATAAAGACGCAGAAGTTAATGTTTTGAAATCGGAAGAAAGTGGTATGATTTTATTTTATCTGGAGGGGGAAGATGAAACTAGCTTTTATTTATACGAGGAAGAAAATGATAGCTTTATAAAATATATTCCGATATCCTTTGAGGCTTCCTTAATTATTTTAGAATTTGACGATTCAATTGTTATACCAGAGGGTTTCACACAAGAAAGTTTAACAATAAATGAAACGCCGGTAACCGCATATAAAAGCAATCAAAATTCCGACTTTTATTTAATCTACGGGCGAAATATTGCCGGGGAAAAAGCCTTATATTTATATGATACAGTAGAAAACTTCATACAACGGTATGTGGAGGATAGTGCAGAAGAGGAACAAGAAAGTGTTGAAGTGGATAGCGCTGCAATTGCAGATTCAGAAAATCAATTACAAGAGCTAACTTCTTCTTATAACTTAAAATTGCAAAATAGAATGATTATGTTATATGTATTTGCGGTAATAATGGCAATTCTACTTATAATTATAATATTATTAATATTGAAAATTCAAAGTACAAAAAGAAAAAAATCAATTAAAAAAGGCGATACTACAGACGATTTGAAAAAAAACAACAAACATAAGAAAAAAAAATCTGTAGATAATAATGATGAGACTATAGCGCAACAAAAAAAGAGTGAACAATCCAAGGCAAAGCAAGTAATACAAAAAGAGGAATCACAAATTGCCGAAGATGAAATACAAGGCGATGAGTTTGAAATTACCTTTATCGATTTAAATGAGGATGAGAAAAAATAAAGATTGAGATAAAATAAAGACTAAGACATTATAGCAGCTTAAGTTATAATGTCTTAGTCTTCCTAGTTTGAGAAGGTGATAAGCCAAAATGACGCTTAAAGATTCGTGAAAAATAATTAGGATTGCAAAAGCCAGTTAATTCTGGAATCTGTGTGATTGGTAGATCCGATTGAATCAATAATCTTTTTGCCTGTTCGAGTCGAAACTGTGTAAGATAATCAACAAAAGTCTTTCCTGTGTAAGTCTTGAAAAGCCTTGAAAAATGTTGCTCACTCATATTCATAAGTTGACTCATCGTTTTAATGGTTATTTTTTCAGCATAGTGATTGGTGAGAAATTCAATTGCCATTTTTAAGTTTTGAGTATGAGAAGGATAGCTTTTTTCTGAATTTGCGATTATGTCAGGTATATATCTATTTAACAGAGCAAAAAAACGACAAATTTCTAACTTAATCATGAGTTCTTTCATTGGATGATTGGAACAATCTTCTGCCAATAAAGTTTGAATGCAAGGATATATTATTTTATAAAAAGAGTTTGTGGTGGATAATTGATAAGTGATTAAATGACTTTTCTCCGATAAGAAACAGCTTATTTGTTTAAAATGGAGATCATTAGCCACTTCGCTTAAAAGTTTGTCGCCTATCACAATTGCTATATAAACAGCATGATTTTTAGGGAGAATGCTATGTAGGCTGTTTGCTGGAATCAGTTGTATGTCTCCTTCATAACAAGAATACGAGGTTCCGTTGATGTAAATATCAACGGAGCCTTTTTGTGTATAGATTATTTCTGTGTGAGGGTGCCAATGAGGAAGCGTAGTAAGATTATGAATGGGGTAACAACCAAAAGGAAAATATATATTAGGAAAATCAATATGTTCATACGTATCTGGTTGGTTAAAATTAATCATTGCAATACCTCCAAATGTTCGAATAAGACAACTAAATGCTTGAAAAATATATATAATGACATAATATTTGTTGTTATAATGACAATATCATAAACATTTGAAACGGTCAATATGAAAAGGACAATGATAGGAATCACTTCCGATGGTGAGAAAAAATTGTTTGAAAAAACACAAAAGGTTAAAAACACAATAAGTTAGAAAACGCATTGGATAAGAAATACGTTATAACAAAAGAAGTGTAGCACATTAAATATTATGGAGAAGTGAAAAGGAGAATAGCATGAAGTATAAGAAAAATTGGGAAGAAACAAAAATTAAATGGGAAAATTATTGGAAAAGAGAAAATACAGGACGACCATTGATGTGCGTCGTTGCAAATAATGAAGATAAAAGAGATTTGAATCTGGAAGAAAAGTTAAAACCAGTTGATATGGAAGATAAGTATATGAATGCAGAGCGTATGGTAGAACGCTTCCGTTACTATGGAGAAACACATGATTTCTTGGGTGAAAGTTTTCCAAACATAAGCCTTGATTTTGGGCCAGGTTCAATGGCTGGTTATGTTGGCTGCGAAATTGTTTTCAATGAAGATACGGTTTGGTTTGACCATTTTGTAGAAGATTGGGAGGAATATAAGGATATTGCTTATGATTCGGAGAACAAATGGCTTAAAAAACATCTGAAACTCTTTGAAGATGTAAGAAAATTAATCGGAGACGAATTTCTTATTGGTATTCCAGATATTATGGAAAATGTTGATGTATTGGCATCGATGAGAGGCGTTCAAGATCTTATTTTTGATATGGTTGATGAGCCAGAAGAAGTTCAAAGACGTCTGGATCAAATACAGGCCATTTATTTTGATTATTATAATCAGTTCTATGACATTGTAAAAGGTATTGAGGGCGATTCCTGTTATACAGTTTTTCAAATTTGGGGACCAGGTAAAACAGCAAAAATACAATGTGATTTTTCAGCCTTAATGTCACCAAATCAGTTTAGAGAATTTGTACAAGAGGAATTAAGAAAACAAGCAAAACAATTGGATCATGTTTTATATCACTTGGATGGACCAGATGCAATTAAGCATTTGGATGCAATTATGGAAATTGATGAAATTGATGCCCTACAATGGACCAGCGGGGATCATGGACCAGATGGTACGATGGTAGAATGGTATCCGATTTATGACAAAGCAGTTGCAGCTGGAAAAGGGTTATGGATCAAAGTATATAGTGGAACTTTAGATGAGTGGATTGAAAGAGTTGAAAAATTGGTTTACCGCTATGGAAGCAATGCAATGTTTTTATACTTCCCTGAAATGCCACTTGAAGATGCACAACGTTTGATTGCCTATGCTGATGAACACTGGAGTGATATTGAAGGTGATTATGTGAAAGAATTGAAAGCACAACGATAGAAAGAAGGAGTTCACATGAAAAAATGGACAATGGGTGTTCTGGGGCTGGGAGAAGGCCGTAGTATTATTTCGGCAGTGCTCAATAGTGAGCAATGGGAGCTGAAAAATATTTGTGATCTAAATCAAGCATTATGTATAGAAAGAATGAAAGAATTTGGATTTGACCGATATACGACAGATTATGAAGACATGCTTTGTGATCCTTCGATTGATGTAATTGGCATATATACGCCAGATCAACTTCATGGAAAACATATTAAAATGGCGCTTGAAGCTGGTAAGCATGTAATATGCACCAAACCAATACTGGTATCTTTAGATGAAGCAAATGAATTAATGGAGATTCAAAAAAGCACTAGAAAAACAGTATTCATTGGACAAAGTTCTCGTTATTTTGAACCTGCAGTGCGCCAAAGAGAGGACTTCTTGTCAGGTATGCATGGAGAACTTACACATATTGAAACTCATTATATTACAGATGCCAGATGGTTTTTGAATAAACAATGGAGCCGTGAGAAGGGCTTTTCATGGATGTATAACTTTTTGATACATGCAGTTGATTTAGCGGTTTGGTATTTGCCTGAAATCAAAACCGTTTATGGCATGGGATATGTCAGTGATAATACAAAGGCATATGAGCTAAACGTTGCAGATACTCTTTCCTTTTTATTGAAAAATAGTGACGGCAAGACTGCTACAGTTCAAGGAATATATACGGAACCAGTCTTGGATTATAATGTGGAACAATCGATAAGCTGCACATTACGAGGTACAAAGGGCGTGAGTCGTGCGGGATATCCTTTGTTAAAATATGAGACTAATTTTGAAGCAAATGATGGTAAGTGTATTAGTCATGAATTTAATGACAAGGAAGATTATTATTTTAGATTTGAAAATAAATC
>JBGUEO010000026.1:0-72846 GCA_041821315.1 Velocimicrobium sp.
CACAGCAAAAAACTAAAAAGGGCTATCACGCAGCATGCGTGATTTGGTTCAATAATGTTAAGTAGTAATTGGGAATTTGGGTTATGAAGTTAACTGAATTAACGGAAAGTTTGGTGAAAAGGATGAATCAAAGAAAACATTTTCCTTTATATGGAGTGGGACCGATTTATGTAATATCAATGTTTATGATTGTTTGTATAGGAGCAATTTTCTGCGCGAATAATTTATGGCTACTGATTCTGCCAATCATCTACTGGATTAGTATGACCCTGCTTATGAAGGCTACAGAAGAGAAGTGGCTAAAGGATCTATATGGGGATGGATATATTGAATATTGTAGAAATGTAAATCGTTGTATTCCGTGGTTTCGAAAAATATGAATAAAAAGAAGATAGAAATTAATAATTGTAACGAGTGGTATCAGGATACTGCAGTATTACTGGAAGAAGCGAAAGATTATTCTGTTTATAAGTTCAAATGCACAGGAAAAGGTATTTTATATACGTATAACATTTTTGATGGAATTGATGTGATTTTTGCAGAAATGAATAGTAAAGATGTTTTTATCCCAGAAATACCAGATAAAAATATTATTGAAGTCTCATGGTGTAAAAAGGGACGAGTGGAGAGTGAATTTTCTGATAATACGATAGCATACATACAAGAAGGAGATTTCGGTATTGATGCAACCAGTTACACACCAAAATGTTATAGCTTTCCAATGGGAATTTATGAGGCTGTTACAATTGCGATTAATAAAGAAGGATTTTCACAGGATACAAGGATATTGATGAATAAGTTTTCTATTGATATCGATCATGTTTGTGATACGTTAGGTTTGGATAAATGTTGGTACATCTGTAAAGCTAATTCAAAATTAGAACATATATTTCGGGAAATGTATGCCGCAATGGGAATTGAGGATAGATATTATTTTTCGATTAAAACCTTAGAATTATTACATCATCTACAATACTTGTCGCAAATCAATGGATGTGAATTAAAGTATTTTACAAAATCACAAATTCAAAAAGTAAAAGAAGTAAAAGATTATCTTGTGTCTCATTTAGTGGAGAAAATCAGTATTGAAGAGTATGTCTTATCACAGGGAATGGGTATCACTACATTTCGTAATATTTTTATGCAGATCTTTGGGGAAACACCGTCTATATATCTAAAAAAATACAAAATGGCAGTGGCTGCATTAAAGTTGAAAGAAAAGAATCAGTCAATTACTGCATTGGCATTGAGTCTTGGGTATAGTAATCCAAGCAAATTCACAAAAGCATTTCGGGAAATATATGGTATCTTGCCAAAAGATTATAGAAAATCAATTGAGGATTAGGGCTGTTTTTGTTCTATTTTTAAGAAATGGAGTGGTTTGATATAAGAAGTAAGTATATAATAAAGTGCGTCGGTTAGATAAAACTAACCAACGCACTTTATTATATGGAGGTCATTTATGGATAAGAATAATAAGTTTGGAATACGGGATATTGTTACCGTAGCAGTTATGATGGTTTTGTTTTTTGCTGTTTCTATGATTATAGGGATGGGAACCGTAACAATCCCGATTGTATATTTGTATGGGACAGCGGGGATTGAAATGTTTATAGGGGCTATTTTTTACTTGGTATGTGCCAATCGAATTAATAAACATGGATTGATTTTTATTTGGATCACAGTATATGGATTAATCAATGCACTTATGGGATATACATTTATGCTTCCTTATTTTATTGTTGTGGCTGCGATTGCTGAAGTATCAATGTTAGGCAAAAACACTTATAGAAATCCTATAAGAAATATGATAGGTTGGTGCATTTATAGTATTGGAATGGTTCTTGGGATAGGAGTACCGATTTATGCGGCATGGGAAAGTTACCAAAAGATGGCCTTAAATGGCGGATTTGCAGATGCAACAATAAAAATGCAGTACGATATGGTTCGAAGACCAGAATTAATGTTGCTTGGGATTATAATTACAGTGGTGTTTGCTGCTTGTGGAGTTTTGTTTGGTCAAAAGTTACTGAAAAAACACTTTAAAAAAGCTGGAATTGTAGAATGAAAACAAAAGTTAATAAAATCAAGGATATCAGTGGAATAACGGGACTTTTCTTAATTGTATTTTCATGTGTGGTTTCATTATGTTCGACGGATATTTTTCCACATGCATTGTTTGTTTTATGGCTCATCTGTTTGCTTTTTTATGTGGGATATCCAAAGCAGAGTGGAATATATTTAATCATTTATATCATAACATTTGTGTGGTTGTTTTATCTAGTGCCAATTGGTATTGAATTTCCTTCACCGATGATTATGGGGATGTTATATAAATTCATTATTCCGTTTATTGCTGCAAATCTGCTTTTAAACATACCGTCTGGCAAAGTAATAGCCATATTTCAAAAAATGCCGTTTCGAAACATAACTTTGATTTTGATCATAATGATTCGATTTGCTCCGACCGTAGCAGGAGAGTTTGGGACGGTCATGGAGGCTATGACGATAAGGGGTTTTTTGGGAGATGCGAAAAAGGTATTTTTACATCCACTAAAAACACTGGAGTATGCAATTGTTCCAATGATATTCAGATCGATTAAGACAGGGGATGAATTATCAGCAGCGGCGGTAATAAAGGGAGTTGACAATCCGTGCAAGAAAGAAAGCTATTATAGCAATCGTTTTGGATATTTTGATTATTTCATCATCATAATAAGTACAGGGATTGGAATACTGGCAATTTTTAATTAAGAAAGAGCGCATCCTAAAGTATGCAGATGGGTACATAAATGAATAGTAAAGTTAAAATCAAAAATCTTAGTTTTTCATATAAGGAACATGACAGTCAGCTTAAAGATATAGACATAGATATAGAGTCTGGAAATTGTATTGTGCTAATTGGTAAATCGGGTTGTGGAAAAAGCTCGCTGACAAGAACGATTAACGGACTGATACCAAATTTTTACCAAGGAACAATCAATGGCCAAGTTTTTCTAGATGGGATAGATATTCGTCAATTGAAATCATGGGAACTGGGAAGACGTACAGGAAATGTTTTTCAAGATCCGAGAAGTCAGTTTTTTGCGAATGAAGTAGGCGGAGAGATTGCATTTGGATGTGAAAATGCTGGCTTATCTCATGAGGAAATCAAATATCGAGTACATAAATCAGCGAAGGATATGGACATTGAAAATATACTGGGAAATAGCATTTATACGTTATCCTATGGCATGAGACAAAAAGTTGCAATTGCAGCTGCAAAAGCAATGGATCCAGACGTTTATATCTTTGATGAACCATCTGCGAATCTGGATATCACATCAACCAGGTTACTTTCTCAAATACTGAAAGAGTTAAAAGAATCAGGGAAATCAATCATAATCGCAGAACACAGATTATACTATCTAAATGGCATAGCGGATCAATATGTTCTGATGAAAGAAGGAAATATTGAAAGATATTTTACACAACAGGAAATAGATGTTCTTTCAGAACAGGATTTAAACCAAATTGGTTTGAGAACACCTGAATTAGAAGCATTGAAAAGAAATAAGGTCGCAAATGTAAGGAAAACGGAACGCAGTCTAAAAGTAACCAATATAACAAAAACAATTCAAAATAAAACAATTCTTCATAATATTAATTTTTCTTTTTATGCCCAAGAAATCATTGCACTTATCGGAAATAATGGGGCTGGAAAAAGTACTTTGGGAAAAATTATGGCAGGGGTAGCAAAAGAGACATCTGGAAATGTGATCTTAAGAGAAAAAATTCTCAAAACAAAAAAGAGAAGAGAACATATATGGTATATACCACAGGATCTTGACAGCCAGTTATTTGGTGAGAGTCTATTGGATGAATTATTAACAGGTCTAAAGCCAGAAGAAACTTTAAAAAAGAAGGCGGAACAGATTTTAGTTGATTTAGATTTGCAAGAGTTTAAGGATAAACATCCGTCCACCTTATCTGGTGGTCAAAAGCAAAGACTGGCACTTGGAGTTGCAATGATGTATGATGCAGAAATCATTATTTTGGATGAACCGACATCTGGATTAGATGGAACGAATATGTTAAGAGTTGGTGCTATTCTTAGAAAAATGAATGAGCAAGGGACCAAATTCATTATTATTTCCCATGATGTGGAGTTTATTGTGAATACTTGCGACCGAGTGATTAAAATGGAACAGGGAGAAATTATAGAAGATTATTTTATTCAATCTTCTGTCGAAGTATTACATTCAATGGAGGTGGTTTGATGCATTATATAAAAGGAACTATTCGTAACATTGTTTTTTCTGTGGTCCTTGCTATTGCGGGGGTGTTTTGTGGTATTGTTCCGTATTTTGCTACGGCTAAAATTGTGACAGAACTCATGAATGGAGCGCGAGAGTTTTCGGCATTTTCGATATATTTTGCGATGATTCTCTTGGGATTTACTGGAAGTATTTTATTTCATTCAATATCTACACTAACCTCTCACAATTTGGCATTTCAGATAATTGAGAACACAAGGAAAAAATTAGTTCTCAAATGGAAACGATTGTCTATGGGAACGCTTGAAGAGAAAAGTTCAGGACAATGGTCTCAGTTTATCGGAGAAACACTGGATAAAATGGAAAAGCCGATCGCACATGTAATTCCGGAAGTAATTGCGAATTTATTTATTCCATTTGTCATTCTAATTTGTATTTTTAAGATAGACTGGCATATTGGTGTGGCGAATTTGATTACACTACCTCTGGGTATGTTATTTGCTTTTTTCATGATGAATGGATATGAAGAAAAATCAAAAAACTATGTCGAAGCTTCGAAAAGGATGAATGCTACTATAGTTGAGTACATAAGAGGAATTAAGGTAATTAAGGCTTATAATCAATCGGCAAGTTCCTATGACCGCTTTACAAAAGCGGTGGTCGATAACAGAGATTCTATGCTGAACTGGTATTTGAGTGTATGTTTTTCCATGGTAGCAGCAATGGAAATATTACCATCTACTTTGTTATTTGTATTACCTGTTTCTATGTTCTTATATATGAAGGGGACGTTGTTATTCTCTTCGTTTGTAATGTGTGTGTTGTTATCCTATGCTTCGTACAAGCCGCTCATTAAGGCTATGACCTATATGGATACTATGGCAAACATCAGAGTTGTTTTTAATGAAATTAATTCTATTATGAAATTACCGGAAATGAAACGACCAGATAGAAAATTGCCGGTGTCAGGTGCCGATGTTCATTTTGAAAATGTGACTTTTGGGTATAACGAGCAATTAGTCTTTGAAAATCTCAGTTTTCATGCCAAAGAAGGAGAATTAACCGCAATAGTAGGACCATCAGGAAGTGGAAAATCAACAATAGCCAAATTAATTGCTGGATTTTGGGAGGTAAACTCAGGAAAAATCACGATTGGTGCAGCAGCAGTACATGAAATGCCTTTAGAGCAAAATATGGAGTTGGTTACCTATGTATCACAGGAAAACTTTCTATTTCATAAGAGCATTCTGGATAATATGAAAATGGCTAAGCCAGATGCAACAATGAAAGAAATTGAATTTGCATGTAAAAAAGCGAACTGTCATGAATTTATTATGAGCCTTCCAAAAAGGTATGAAACACTGGCTGGAGATGCAGGAAGTAATTTTTCTGGTGGGGAGCGACAACGTCTTACCATTGCAAGAGCATTACTAAAAAATAGTCCAATTATTGTATTGGACGAAGCAACCGCTTATGCTGATCCGGAAAATGAGGCATTGATACAAAATTCGATTGATGAATTAGTGAAAAATAAAACAGTAATTATGATTGCTCATAGACTTTCTACTATTGTAGGTGCAAATCAGATTATTGTGTTAAATTACGGAAGGATAGAAGCGAGAGGAACACATACAGAACTTCTTCAGTCCTCAAAATTATATTGCTCCATGTGGGAATCGCATATAAAAGCAAAAGATGGAATGGGGGAAATAAGCTTTGATTGATTTAATAAAAAAACTGTATGAGGTATCTGGGAAAGAGTCAAAGAAGATAACAATCATGTTAATAGCAGAGGTATGTAAGGGAGTTTTTGAAGGAATTACCTTAGGTGCAGTGTTACTTTCCTTGTTAAAAATTTGTGAAGATATCTTCCAAAATAAATCAATTACAGGTCATGGTATTATGGAGGTATTTCTCATAATGTCGGTCAGTATTGTGGGAAGGATTGTCTCAGCCTATATCGCTGACAAAAATAAGAATATAGCATCATATCATATGGGGGCAGAAAATAGAAGATTGCTGGGAGATCGGTTGAAGCATGTGTCCATGGGATACTTCCATAGTAATCAATTAGGTAATATTACGGCAGGTTTAACAACGGTAATCGGTGAATTAGAAACTACTGGCGTGTACATCATTGAAATGTTATTGGTTGGGCTTATCCAAACATCGATTATGGCGATTTTTATGCTACCTTATGATCCGTTAACAGGGTTCATTATTTTGATGACATTATTGCTTGGGATATTTTGCAATAGTCTGTTTCAAAAGAAGGCCGACGAGCTGACTAAAAAATTACTGGGATATAAAATGAAGTTGAATGCAATTGCATTAGAATATATTCAAGGAATTGGCGTGCTAAAAGCTTTTGGTCAGGGAAAACAGGAAGAAGATCGCTTGTTTGAGGTGATACATAATAATAGAAAAGGGTTTTTAGAGGTAGAAAAAACTCTTGCTCCATCGCAGTTTTTGTACCTGCTGATTTTTAAATTAGGCACTTGTGTTATAATTTTAACATCCCTATTCAGATATACAGCAGGCGAACTGACAATTGAAAAAACAATCATTCTGGTTACTGCAAGCTTTATGGTGTTTGGTGGGTTTGAAATGGCAGGAAGCATGCAGGGTGTACGTGGTGTTGCAATGCAAAATCTTTCTACCATGATTGGATTAAGAAATATTGAAACAGTAGAAGAAGGAAATAAGGAACAATTTACGGATAGTAATATTGAAATAGAAGATATTACATTTGCATATGAAAAAGAACCTGTAATGAAAAACCTATCTTGTAGCTTCAAGAACGGAACGACTACTGCGATTATAGGTCCATCCGGTTCTGGGAAAACTACATTATGTTATTTGATTGCAAGATTCTGGGACATACAAAGTGGTAAAATCAAGATTTCAGGGAATGATGTAAGAGAGTATCGCTATGATAGTCTTTTATCAAATATCACAATGGTTTTTCAGGATGTTTATCTATTTGCAGATACAATACGAAATAATATAAAATTTGGTAATCCAAATGCAACTGAGGAAGAAATCATTGAAATATCGAAAAAGGCATGCTGCCACGAATTTATTATGAATCTGCCAAACGGATATGATACGATTCTGGAAGAAAACGGTGCTAGCTTATCTGGTGGAGAACGACAGAGAATTTCAATTGCCCGTGCCTTGCTAAAAGAGTGTGAGCTTGTAATTTTAGATGAAGCAACTTCAAGTGTTGACCCGGAAAATGAAGAAAAGCTGATGATTGCAATCAAGGAATTGTTGAAAAATAAAACCGCAATTATAATTGCCCATAGGCTAAATACAATCCAAGAAGCAGATCATATTATTGTAATGGATCGTGGAAATATCGTGCAGGAAGGGATACATAAGTTATTAAAGGAAGAGGAAGGGATTTATAAAAAGTTTATTGCAACAAGAGAAAAAGAACTTTCGTGGAAAATGTAAATGATATAGTTCTAACAAAAAGCGAACCAGAAAATTTTGGGTTTGCTTTTTATTTTTGTTAATGACAACTTTTTCGATATTCAGCCGGATAAAGACCACTGTTTTCTTTGAAAATAGAAGCAAAACGTCCTGAATTTCGATATCCAACAGCCTGTGAAATCTGCTCGATCGTTAGATTGGTAGTGGAGAGTAGATTCTCTGCGTGGCTTAGTCTTCGCTCTTTAATATACTGCGTAATGGAACAATGATAGACCGCCTTGAAGGTGGTCTTTAGTTTTGTAGTTCCCATACAGGAAATCTTTGCTAGGTACTCTAATGAAATATTGCAGTTAAAATGGTCGTGGATATATTCAGTTACATTAGAAATCGACCGCTGATCTTCTGGAGAAACTACGAACTTATTCGATTGGTTTTTTTTGCTGTAATCTATCATAAGACTGACTGCTTCTGCAACCTTAGCTTCGTAAAATAACTTTGCAGACATACCGCTGCCACGATAATTCCATATTTGCTTTAAAATTGCAGTCATTTCAGGAAAATTCTGCGTTTGGTCTATAGTATGAAAAGCTTTGGTAGGGTCAATGTATTCATCACCATACATTTTCTGTAAATAATTTTCATAATAGTCAGGAAAAATTTCAATTCCTATAGAACGCAATGGAATTTTCTTGTGAAAGACACTTTTAAAACTGTTTGATCCACCAAAAAACGTTTTCACGCAGCCAGCCATTAGATGTCTATAGGGGTTGAATTCTTCACCAGAAACAGATTTATAATAGGCGATGTTCAGGCATTTTGGCCATGCACCGGAGTTTAATTCGAACACAGTATCTTTGTGATAATAAAAATCATGGATTTTAATATCAAAAAGATCTTCATGTATATAAATCCAGTAATACCCTTCAGCCATTTCTTCCGGTACTTTATATAAGGTACCTTCATTTGGGTAACCTCCCATATTTTTTACCTTCTTAAATCCTGTAGATTCAAGAACCATTGCAATTGACATATCTTTCATAAAAAACCCTCCATTTTAAAACATACAGGTTAGACAAAGTTTCATACCTATCAGACGTGATAGGAGAAATGCTATTGTATAAATATCGAGTAAATGCTATATTTTTTGATGGTTAGATAAAACTAACATAAGAGTACCAAATTAAAAATTGTATGTCAATATAAAGGAGGATATCATATGTATGAAAGTTCGAAAAAGGAAATAAAGCAAAGGGAATTATCTATAAAAGACCTGATTGTAACAGGTGTATTTGGAGCAATCTTATTAATCTGTACAGGAATAGGAGGTGGTGTATTTGCAATTACACCAACCCTAACCTTTTATTTCCCATTAGGGGCAGCATTACTTCCAGGGCCAGTATATTTGCTGTATTTGGCAAAAGTACCAAGACGCGGTGGCGTTAGTTTGATTGGCATTATCGTGGGCATGTTATGTTTGATAACAGGTATGCATTGGGGCATGACACTTGGCTTTGTAATATGTTCCGTAGTGGCAGATTTAACAGCAGGAACCAGAGGCTACAAGAGCAAAAAGATCAATATTTTGTCTTATATCATATACTCCTATGGGTGCATGGGAACCTATTTGGTATATTTCATTAATCCTTCTGGATGGGCAAAAACGATGCTGGGAAATGGAACGACCCAGGGTTACATAGATCAAATGAATGCGTCTGCCGATGTAAGAGTGCTTTTAGTTATGATAATAGGTACGGCATTGGTAGCAATCTTTAGCGGTTTTGTTGGAAGTGTACTGTTGAAAAAGCAGTTTGAGAAAGCAGGAATTACAGAGTGAGAAACTTATTTTTTGATCCACGCACAAAGCTCATTTTAATGATATTTACAGTAATAACGGCTACACAGGCACCAACCTTAGAATATGAATGTTTACTGATTGCTCTGATTACTTTCTTTGGATTTTTATGCAAAAAAGGAAAAAACGTAATCTGGGGTAGTGCGGTGTTTGCAGCGTTGTATTTATTTACAGTATTCTATCTACGTTCACATATTGGTTCAGTATATACGATGATGACTGCATGGCTTAGTCTCATTTTTCAAATGTATCCCTGCGGATTACTGGCAGGTATTGTAATCAAGACAACAAAAATTAATGAATTTATGTCGGCAATGAGCAGGGCTCGTATTTCAAAAAGGATTGTGATACCCTTTGCAATTATGATGCGCTATGTTCCTGTTGTGAAAGAAGACTGGAATCTGATTAAAGATGCGATGCGTATGAGAGGAATAGAACCGTCTTTTGCAGGAATGATTTGCCACCCTGGACTCACTGTGGAATGTATATATGTGCCTATGCTCATGACAGCGTCAAAAGCAGCCGATGAACTAACAATTGCCTCTGTCACCAGAGGAATCGAAAATCCTAAGCACAGAACGTGTCTTGTAGAACTTGCATTTGGATTATGCGATTATATTGCATTGCTACTTTTTGGTACATTGGTGGTGGGGTGTTTCTTTGCTTAACAGAGAAACTTATTATGGATAATAAAAATAAAGATAGGATGAATAGCATGGTTAAAATAAAAGAGGTTTCTTTTGAATATGCGGGAAACAAAAACGGAGGGGGAAAACTTGAAGAGATAAATTTTTCTGTAAAAAAAGGAGAATGTATCTTGCTTTGTGGACGTTCCGGATGTGGAAAAACCACAATTACAAGATTGCTGAATGGGTTAATACCAGCATATTTTTCAGGAGATATTCATGGAGAAGTGACAATCAATGATAAGCCGATTGACCAACTGAAGATGTATGAGATATCTGAAAAGGCTGGTTCTGTTTTCCAAAATCCTAAGACACAATTTTTCAATGTGGATACGGACAGCGAGATTGCATTTGCACTGGAAAATAGGGCATTACCTACAGAACAGATACAAAAAAGACTTTACGAAGTTTATAAGGAACTAGGACTTGAAAAATTGAAAGGAAGAAGTATTTTTGAATTATCTGGAGGAGAAAAACAGAAAATCGCATTTGCTTCTGTGTATGCAATGAATCCTGAGATTTATTTATTAGATGAACCCTCATCTAATCTGGACATGAATACAATCAGAGAACTGAAGAGTTTTCTGATGAAGATAAAAGAACAGGGGAAAACTATAATTATTGCAGAACATAGAATTCATTATTTAATGGATGTTGCTGACAGAGTACTCTACATAGCTGATGGAAAAATTCATTCGAAAATAAGCATAGAAGAGTTTCAAAAGCAAACAGAACCAGAAAGAATGAATTATGGAATTCGGGCATTGGATTTGAACAAGGTCCATCCAGAAAAATTGGAACATGTTAAGCAAAAGAAAATTGGCTTAGAGGTAAAAGATGTATGTCTCTTTCATAAAAAGGATACCTTGTTGCAGGAAATTACATTTCAGGCAACTCAAGGAGAGATTATAGCGATTACGGGACAAAACGGTTCTGGAAAAACTACATTTTTAAGAACATTATGTGGATTACATAAGAAATATACAGGTACTTTTTTACTGGATGGCAGAGTACAAACAGAGAAAATAAGATTAAAAGAATCCTACCTTGTTATGCAGGATGTAAACTACGAGTTATTTGCAGACACTGTAAGTGCTGAATGCACAATGGGGATTAAGAAGCCAGACCTTGCACTAATAGAAAGAACACTAAAAGCATTAGAACTTTATAATCTTTTAGAGAGGCATCCGAACACCTTGTCTGGGGGACAGAAACAGCGTTTGGCAGTAGCTGTCAGCATAGTCAGGAAAAAGAAAATACTTGCTTTTGACGAACCAACCAGTGGCTTGGATTATGACAATATGAAACGAGTAGCAGAACTAATAAAAAAATTGGCAGAAAATAGCATTGTATTTATTGTGACACATGATTATGAGCTTATATGTCAGGCGTGTTCTAGAGTGATTCATTTCGGTGAGAATACGGTTGCTGCGGACTTGCCTGTCACAAAGGAAAATGAAAATTATATCAAGCAAGCAATTGGGCTGATGGAATAGCTAAAATTGTATGAAAGAAGGAATAAGAAATGAAGGAAGACAAAAAAGGTTTTTCACTTTTGATGAAATGGGCTGGGAAAGACAAGTATTATATCTATGCATCCATTGGAATGGCACTTTTCGCCAGTATACTATCTGTAATTCCATACTATGCATTTTATAGAATCATTGATGCAGTTTACAATGAGAGTGCTTCAATGAGCACAGCAGTTTACTGGGCGGTTATTGTAGCGGTGGGAATTACAATTAAGGCTTTATTAGCAATAGGTTCTTCTTTGTTATCGCATAAGGGAGCATATCACACGTTATATAAAGTACGATGCAAGGTAACGGAGCATATGTCAAAAATGCCATTAGGTGCATTGAGTGAGAGAAGCACTGGAGAGATAAAATATGTAATGAATGAAAGTATTGAGAAGCTGGAATTATTTTTGGCACATAATCTTCCGGAATTGGTACTTTATCTGTCAGGACCGATTATTATGTTTATTTACCTAATGACTGTCAATTCATCCCTTGCGCTAATCAGCATTATTCCTCTTTTATTGGTGGTAATCGTAATGATTATCATGTTTAAAAGATTTGGAAAATTCATGGAAGAGGTCAATGAATCTAGTGGCAATCTTTCAGAAGCTATTCATGAATATGTAAATGGTATGAGACTGATTAAGGCATTTAATATGAGCACTAGCTCTTTTCAAAAGTTTTCTGCGGCGATTAATGCTCAGCATAAGATCTGGGGTGATATTTCCAAAGCAACAGGTCCACTTTATGCAATCTATGTGGTATTGCTGGAGTGTGGAATATTGTTTTTAGTACCAGCAGGTGGGTATCTATATATACATGGAAATATTACAGCGGGAGTACTTCTATTATTTGCATTTGTTGGTACACAGTATCTGACAGATGTCAGACCACTACAGGAGCTAGCAAATAATCTGTCTTATGCATTAAATGGAGTAAATCAGGTAAAAGAAATACTTGAGGAGCCTATATTTGAGGCTTCGGAGGTTTTTCCAAAAGAGCATGACATAGAATTGTCGGAGGTTAGCTTTTCTTATGAACCAGGAAACAACGTATTGGAAAAAGTCAGTCTTCATATTTCATCAGGCGAAAGAGTAGCTTTCGTTGGAGAATCTGGTGCAGGAAAAAGTACATTAGTACAGTTGATATCCAGATTTTATGATGCGACAGAGGGAAATATTAAAATAGGCGGAGTTAATATAAAAGACATTGACTACGAACAGCTCCTTGCAAATATTTCTGTTGTATTTCAGCAAAGTTTTTTAACAAGAGGAAGCATATATGAAAATATTGCAATGGGGAATGAAAGTGCCACGCTTGACAATGTCCGTGAAGCTGCAAAGAAGGCGCAGATTAATGACTTTATTGCGACACTTCCAGAAGGATACAATACAAAAGTCGGAGGTTACGGAACAAGACTGTCAGGAGGACAGAAACAGCGTATCTGTATTGCAAGAGCAATCCTTAAGAATTCTCCAATACTTATATTAGATGAAGCAACTAGTGCAGCAGATCCAGAAAATCAGGTGGAAATCGATAAGGCAATTGAAAATTTATGCAAGAATAAGACAGTAATAATAGTGGCTCATCGTCTCGGAATTGTTAAAAATTGCAACCGGATTGTGGTAGTGGAACAAAAAGGAATTAGTGGAGTAGGAGACTTTGAAAAATTGATGAATGAAAATGAATACTTTAAAAATGCATGGTCTAATTATGTAACTGCAAGAAATATGAAATATACGCTGAAAGGGGAACAACTATGAAGTACAGTGCTTATAAAATGAATAAAAAACTGAAAATATCTATCGTTGGGGTAATTGCCGAAGGGCTCCTAAGTAGCTGTAATTTTCTAGTTCTCTTCCAAGTCTTAGACATTATTTTTAAAGGAAATATAAGCTATTCTGATATTTTAAGATCTACGGGAATACTTGGAATCATTATAGTAACACGTATCATAATGTATGCAACGTCTTATACAGGCTGCCAGATTGGAGGCTCTGATGTAAGTCGAAATGTCAGGATTTTGATAGGCGACAAATTAAAAAGAATACCACTTGGGTTATTCACCAAAAACCGTACGGGGTTTTACATCAATGCGACCACCAGTGAAGTAGCAGATTATGAACAGGTGTTAACCCATAAAGTGGCAGATATTGCTAAGTACATAATCTTACTTATAGCGGTAGGAGTCTATGCATGCACCTTATATGTTCCTATTGGGGCAATGCTATTACTTTCGCTACTGGCAATCATTCCTACTATGTATTTTACAATCAGACAGATAAAAATATATGGAGTAAAAAAGAACCTTGCCAGAGAAGAAAATGTTAGTGCTATCACGGAATATCTAACAGGAAGTCAGACCTTACGTTCCTATGGAATGGCAGGAAATAAAAATAAGAGTCTTACACAGGCGATGAAGAATTATTCAGACATTAGTTATGGTTATGAAAAAGTAATCCTGCCAATTGGAAATCTATTTGGTCTGATTGGATATGTAGTCCTGTCGCTATCTATATTACTTTCTGTACATGCATGGATAGCTGGAATAATTACGCCTTCTGCGTTAGTTATCTTGATTATGCTTCCTTTATTTACCAGCAAGGTAAATGTTACTTTATACATCGCATTAACTTCTTATCGTAATCTTCTAATCTCAAAAGAAAAGATAAACAGGATATTTGATGAAACAGAGGATACAGTAAGCGGAAAGTTTTCACCAGTCAATTACGGAATAGAATTCAAAAACGTAAGTTTTGCTTATGAGGAAAATGAAAAAGTAATAATAGACATGTCATTTCTAATACCTGAACACAGCCTTACAGCGATTGTTGGAGATTCGGGTTCTGGCAAATCAACAATTTTTAATCTTCTCAGCCGATACTACTGTTCGCAAAAAGGTGAGATTTATATTGGAAAATCATCAATATCAAAAGCAACTCCAGAACAGGTACTTGGTGAAATTAGTCTTGTAGATCAGGAGGTGTTCTTCTTTAATGATTCCGTCATGAATAACATCCGTTATTCCAGAGTAAACGCCACAGATCAGGAAGTAATAGCAGCTTGTGCCATGGCAAATTGCGACCAGTTTATTCGGAAGATGGATAATGGATATGATACTGTCATTGGTGAAAATGGAAACCGACTATCAGGAGGAGAAAGACAAAGACTTTCCCTTGCTAGAGCCATACTAAAGAACAGTCCTATTATCCTGCTTGATGAGGCAACTGCTTCTCTTGATATTGAGAATGAACTGTTGGTAAAACAAGCAGTCACAAATCTTCTTACTGCTGATAAAACAGTTATTATGATTGCACATACCTTATCTATTGTAAAGAATGCAGACCAAATTCTGGTGGTGAATAATGGAACAATCACGCAATCAGGCATACATGAAGAATTAATTAAGAAGTCAGGTAAATATGCAGATATGTGGAAAGCAGAGCAATGTCTTCTATAAAACAAAACGTACACGAATTACTCTATTTATTTAGACACAAACATTCATTAGTAAAAAGGAGTTTGACAGATTATATATGCGTAGTATAATAGAGGAGAAGGTGGTTAGTAAAAACTAACATAGAAAAAACACATTATTAATATACCAAGGAGGTAAAGTACATGGAAGAAATGAGAGAATCAAAAATGCCATTAATTGGAGATTTAGCGCCATCATTTGTAGCCAAAACCACACAAGGTGAAATAAAATTCCCTTAAGATTATGCTGGGAAATGGGTTATTTTATTCTCACATTGCATGGCTTTGTAAAATACAAGAAATCGAGTATAAAGGAATGAAAAATGTAGAAGTCACCTTTCCACTAATTGAAGATATTAAAATGGAAGTTGCAAATACATTTGGTATGATACAATCAGGACAATCTACAACGCAGGCAGTAAGAGCTGTGTTTGTACTATCCCCTTACAACAGGTGGTTCTTGTGGTGTTGCAAAAGAACGAATGGAAAGTAATAGTGAAGATTCTTATTGTCTTGATTGGTTCATGTGTTTTAAGAAAGAGAAACGATAGATAAACGATGTATGTAATTTTTTACTTTAAATGCGTATTCTACAAAAGCAAAATTATTCTTGTGGAGTAGAAATACGTTAGTATTTTTGCTGTGATTATAATTGGATATTTTGTGATCAATCAATTATTAATTGGGGAAATTGCCAATATGATACCAACAGAGTTTGAAAAAACAGAGAATAGAGGCAATCATTAAGTCCAATTGGAATAGAAAGGTCTGATTGGACTAGATTTTAGCAAGGAGTTCTCCTATACTAACAGATAGAAACGCTCGTTGAGCGCTTTTATTTGGCAACTAAGTTAGTTGAAGCTAATCAATAGGAGGAGTCGTGTATGTCACAATCAGAATCTAGCGGTAGTCTGAAGGGAAAAGACCTGATTACAATCGGTATTTTTTCCGCAATTTATTTTGTTATTAATTTTATATTTATGCTTATGGGGGGATTACATCCCATCATGTGGATTCTTATGCCGGGATTCATTGCATTATTTACAGGAGTTCCTTTTATGCTCATGTGCTCCAAGGTTCAGAAAAGGGGAGCAATATTGTTAATGGGAGTTATTACAGGATTAATCTATTTTGTAACAGGTATGTTTACAGTTGTAATATTGGCCACATTTGTAATTGCCTGCGCTTTAGGAGAAGTAGCACGTTTTATCAGCAAGTATCAAAGCATAAAAGGAAATATAGTAGCGTTTATCTTTTTCTCTCTTGGAATGACAGGATCTCCCCTTCCAATCTGGATCATGCATGAAAAATTTATGGAACAGATAGGTGGACAGGGTATGCCAGATAGCTACATAAATGCATTAGAAAGTCTTTCCTCCCCAATTATGCTTTTTATCCTCTTTCTTGCACCAGTTCTTGGAGCTATTTTGGGGGCATGGCTTAGTAAAAGATTGTTCCGTAAACATTTTGAGAAAGCAGGAATGGTTTCGCATGCATAATCGAGCAAGTATAAGTTCCATTTTAGACCCAAGGATATTCTTATTGCTTTTGCTAATTGCAAATGCAATTACTTTCTTTCAAAAAAACTTATGGGTTGAAATAGGATGGATTGTGTTTATAGCTACTTTGATGCTGGTAGCTGGAAGATACAAAATGTGCGCTCAATGGATCTTGTTATTTTGTATCTTGTTACTTTTACAACACGTAATATTGCCAATAGTACCTGAAATGATATCTATGATTTTTGTGATATTTGTGAACTATTCCATTCGAATGTTCCCATGTCTGATGGTAGGCACGCTTATGATAAAAGAAATCTCTTTACGCAGATTTGTTCTTGCAATGAGAAAATTACATTTTTCAGAGAAACTAATTATTGCATTATCTGTCACTATTCGCTATTTTCCGGCAATAAAAGAAGAAACGCACTATATCAAAGATGCAATGAGCTTAAGAAAAATTAAATCTTCTAAAAAACTGGAAGCAATTCTGGTACCACTTATGATGTCAGCGACTGCAACTGCGGAGGAATTATCCGCGGCTGCTGTAACAAGAGGAATTGAGAATCCCATTAAAAAGACAAGCATGATGACGTTAAATTTAAATTGCATGGATTATGTATGCAGTATGGTTGGATGTTTGTTTCTTGTCGGAACTTTTATAATACAGTAAGGAGCTAAAGCTATGGTATCCATACAAGATGTATCCTTTGGATATAATGGTCAGGATAAAACATTGAAAAATATCAATCTGGAAATTGAACAGGGGGAATGTATCCTTTTATGTGGGGAATCAGGCTGCGGGAAAACAACGATGACAAAACTTGTAAACGGTCTGATACCTCATTTTTGTGAAAAGTGTGAATTAGAAGGAACAGTACGGATAAAAAACACAGATGTAGCAAACACAAAGTTGTATAAAATAGCAGAGTCAGTTGGCTCGGTATTCCAAAATCCAAAGAGTCAGTTTTTTCAATTGGATACAGATAGTGAAATTGCATTTGGAATGGAAAATCAGGGGAAAAGCAATGAAGCGATGAGGGAAAGGTTTCAGGATACGGTTCAAAATCTTCATTTGGAGAAACTTTTAGGCAGAAACATATTTGAGTTATCAGGAGGAGAAAAGCAGATACTGGCATTTTCTTCGGTCTATGCGATGAATCCATCGGTCTATGTACTGGATGAACCTACAGCGAATTTGGATTTTTCTGCAATTCATTTACTAAAGAAATTACTCCAAAGCTTAAAACAGAATGGGCATACAATCATCATAGCAGAACACAGACTATCTTTTTTGTATGATCTGCTGGACAGAGCGGTCTATTTGAAACATGGAGAGCTAGTACGGATCTATTCCAAGGATGAGTTCCTGGCTTTACCTGAACAGGCACGTAAAAGAATGGGCTTGAGATGCTTAAAAGAGCAAAACGGCGAACTACCTGAGGCTCATTCTGCGGGAAAGATGACCGGATTATCTGTTGAGGTGCTATCGGTTGGATATAAAAAGAAAACACCACTGTTTCAGAACATTTCCTTTTCGGCAGTTCAAGGTGAAATACTCGCTATAACAGGGTATAATGGAATTGGAAAAACAACTTTGATCCGTAGCCTCTGTGGATTAATGAAACAAATAAGTGGAGATATATTGGTAAATGGAAAAGTTATGTCTGAAAAAAAGAGGCGTAAGCAGTGTTTTCTTGTTATGCAGGATGTCAATCACCAATTATTTTCAGAGAGTGTATGGGAAGAATGTAAATTGTCAGGAGCTGATCTGAAAGATTCAAAGATAGAGTCTGAACTTAGGGAAATGGGGTTGTTATCTTATGCGAATACCCATCCTATGGCGCTTTCAGGCGGGCAAAAGCAACGTCTTGCGATTGTTACGGCTATTCTTTCTGATAAAAGAATTCTTGTTTTTGATGAGCCAACCAGTGGACTGGATTATGCAAATATGATGACTGTATCCACTCGAATAAAGAAAATTGCAGATTCAGGGCGAATTGTAATTGTAGTGACCCATGACAAAGAGTTTATGTTGTCTACCTGTGACAGGGTGTTAAAGATATAGTGTATTGATGAGTGCATAGAGAAGCAGATAGAAAATATACATTTGAATTCGAGTACGAGGGGGAGTACATGAAATTTCAGGAAACAAAGGAAGAAGAACAGATGTTTTTATTGGCAGAAACAAAAGAATGTAGTGTCTTTCAAATGAAAAATAGTACTGGAGAAGGTATTATGACCATGTATCAGGTGTTTCCAGGAGCAAGCATTTCTTATAATGATTATCATATGGAAAGCTTTGACTCCACTTTTACCACAAATCGAAATCTGTTCTGTATAGATCATTGTAGAGAAGGCAGGTTGGAATATGCATCTGCACAAGGAGCTTTTTCTTATTTTGAAGCGGGAGATTTGAAATTAGATCGAAGAATTACGCATCAGGGACATTTTGAGTTTCCACTTTCGCATTATCATGGATTGATGATTACGTTTGATGTGGATCAGGTTAGAACGAATTTAAGAGAAGAAATAAAGGATTTTCCGGTTGATATATTAAGTTTACAAAAAAAATTCTGTAACGGAAAACAGCCGATGATAATTCATAACGCCCCTGCGATTGAACACATTTTCAGTGAACTATATATGGTTCCAGAAAAGATACGTATCCCCTATTTTAAAATTAAAATATTCGAACTATTACTCTATCTTGATGTGCTGGAGCTTCCAAAGACCAGGGAAGAAAAACCTTATTTTTATAAAAATCAAGTGGAGAAAATAAAAGCGATGCATAAATTACTGACAAATAATATAGAAAGACATTATACACAAGAGGAATTATCCGAGCAATTTGACATCCCACTCACACCAATGAAAAATTGTTTTAAAAATGTCTATGGAAGTCCGATTAATACATATATGAGAATATATCGGATGAATCAGGCGGCAGTATTATTAAAAAATCAAAGTGGTATGAGTGTTACGGATATTGCAGGTAAAGTAGGGTATGACAGTCCTGGTAAGTTCTCAGTTGCATTTAAAATGATTATAGGGAAATCACCATTGGAATACCGTAAAATATTTGGTCCAAATGGAATAAAGTAGTCTGTATGGAGAAGAAAAAAGTATGATCAATCATTATGATATGGGTAGTCGGAGAATTCTGACTATCCATTTTTAATTTTATGGGAAGACAGAAAACAATGTAGAACTGAAGGAGAATATTGTAAATGAAAAAGAAAAAAGAGAATTGGCTTTCCAGTCTGATGAATTATGCAGATGGAAGCAAAGGGAAGCTTATGCTGTCTGTGTTGTTGTCAGTAATAAGCATTGTAACAAATCTTGTACCATATTACTGTGTGTACAGAATAATTGCATTATATACAGAAAACAATGTGACAAATGATGCCTTGGTTTATTGGGGTGTACTGATCCTTGTGGCTTATGCAGTGAAAGTGACCGCATTTGGTCTTTCGACGGGGATTTCACACCAGGTGGCTTATCATATTCTAGAAAAATTGAGACTTCGTATTTTGGATGCATTTATGCATGCACCGCTTGGAGAAGTCACAGGACATTCGATTGGGGAGATTAAAAATGTCATGGTCGATAAAATAGAGAATATCGAACCTCCATTGGCACATATGATTCCAGAAGGTGCCGGACACGCGGTTCTTCCATTGGTAAGTTTTACCGGACTTTTTATCATAGACTGGAGAGTTGCACTTGCTTCATTGGTTACCTTGCCGCTTGCGTTTATATGTATGATACTTACCTATAAAATCAGCGGAAAGAATTTTGACAAATATAACAAGGCCAATAGTTATATGAATAGTACGATTGTCGAGTACATTGAAGGGATTGAAGTAATTAAGGCATTTGGGCGGGAAGGAGTTTCCTATGAAAAATATGCAAAGTCAATAACGGATTACCGTGATTTTATCTTAAAATGGCTTTCTTCTACCTGGATTACAATGAAATTAACATTTGCAATTTTTCCATCTACACTGCTTGGAACACTTCCTGTTGGACTACTGTTATACAGTAAGGGAATTCTTTTCCCCGCACAGGTAGCACTTTGCTGCATGCTGTCCATGTCTATGATTGGTTCCTTAGCAAAACTTGAGGTATTTGGAGAAGGAATAAGGGAAATGCAGTTTAACATAGACAATTTACAGCAGTTTCTTAATATACCATCCTTACCGGAAGCAAAAAATAATGTAAAACTAGATAAATTTGATATCAATTTTCGTAATGTTACATTTTCTTATAATAGAAAAGAAGAAAATGAGGTATTACATGGAATTAACATGAATTTGATACAGGGAAGCTTCACAGCACTGGTAGGACCTTCTGGTGGGGGTAAGTCAACAATTGCCAAACTACTTGCACGTTTTTGGGACGTAACAGGGGGGGCTATTGAGATAGCAGGCATAAACATACAAGATATTCCACTTAAGCAACTTGCAGATACGATCAGCTTTGTTACACAGGATAATTTCCTTTTTCGATGTTCTCTGCTTGAGAATATCCGACTGGGGAATCCAAAAGCATCTGATGAGGCGGTATATGCTGCGGCCAAAGCAGCCCAGTGTGACGAGTTCATTCGTAAACTAGAAAAAGGATATGAAACTCCTGCAGGAGAAGCAGGAAAAAGATTATCAGGTGGAGAAAAACAGCGTATTGCGATTGCGAGAATGATATTAAAAAATGCACCAATTGTCATTTTGGATGAGGCCACTGCTTTTACTGATCCGGAAAATGAAGAAAAGATTCAACGTAGTATTGCAGCGCTTACAAAAGGGAAAACGCTTCTTGTGATTGCACACCGCCTTTCTACCATTAAAAATGCAGATAATATCGTGGTACTTAAAAATGGTAGTATTTGCGCAGAAGGAAGGCAGAAAGAATTACTTGAAAATTCACCATTGTATGCAGATATGTGGCAAGCTCATATAGGAGCAAAGTCATGGTCTGTTGGGGTAGAGGGAAAGGAAGTAGCAAACAATGTTTAAAACTATAAAACGAATTATCGACTGGTGTGGTGAATTTAAAGGAAAATTATATATAGGATTTCTTTTTTCCTTCTTTTCTGGATGGTTTGCGGCGATGCCTGTTATTATAGCAGCTTATACAATCGCTATGATGATTAAAGAGAGAAAAGGAGTAGGAAGATTTGATACAAAATGGATAGGACTCAGCATCATATTAATGATACTCTTTATATTTCTTCGTTTTCTGTTTGATTATTTCAGAGCCAGGTTTCAGGAAGCAATTAGTTATGAGCTGGTTTCCAGAGATAGACTTGTAATTGGTGACTTACTAAAACGGGTATCATTGGGATATTTTCAGAAGGTCAATACAGGCGATATATTAAGTTCCATCACAACAGGACTGCATACGTTAGAAAATATGGGGATTCGAATGGTGGATAATTTTATTGGAGGATATTTGAATTTCTTATGTATTTTTATATGGATTGCTGTTATCAATCCTAAGGTATCTTTGATAACAATCGTAGCTATAGGAGGCTCCTTTATATTTTTGTTGGTAATTTCAAAGTATAGCGTACAAAATGCACCCGTATCTGCCAAGGCGGATCGCGATCTAACCAATGCGGCAATTGAGTATGCCAGAGGACTACCTGTTGTAAAGTCTTTTGGACAGGATGGTGTAGCCATAGATTCTATGAAAAAAGCTTGCAGAGAGAGTAAAAGGATTCATTTGAAAATCGAATGGGGATTTGTACCCGCTAATTGCCTACATCTGTTCGTATTAAAAACAGGCTCCGTGTTTCTTGTGCTATCATCTGTTTATCTTGGATGGACGAATCAGATATCAATCACGAATATGCTGTTATTGACATTTTTGTCTTTTAGCGTATTTGCTTCCATTGAACCAATCAGCGATAGTGCACATGTATTAGGGGTAATTGAAGATGCGATGAATCAATTGGATGCCTTGAAATCGGAAGAAGTTATTGATGAGGGAGGTAGAGAAGTTTTGCTTACTCATTATGGAATTGAGTTTCAGGATGTATCTTTTGGTTATGATTCTAGATTGATACTTAATCATGTAAGCTTTGTAATTCCAGAAAAATCGACAACGGCAATCGTTGGTTCCTCTGGTAGCGGGAAAACAACAATCTGCAATCTGATTGCAAAGTTCTATGATGTAAATAGTGGAAGCATTGAAGTAGGTGGTGTGAATGTAAAGGAATTTACTTGTGACAGTTTGCTGTCGAATATCTCAATGGTATTTCAGAATGTATATTTATTTCATGATACGATTCGTAATAATATCTGTTTTGGCAATCCGAATGCTACAACCGAGGAAATGATATGTGCAGCAAAAAAAGCGTGTTGTCATGATTTTATCACTGCATTATCAGAAGGATACGATACAGTAATTGGAGAGGGTGGAGGAACTCTTTCGGGAGGGGAAAAACAAAGAATATCGATTGCAAGAGCGATTCTTAAAGATGCACCAATTGTGATTCTGGATGAAGCCACTGCATCTGTTGACCCTGAAAATGAACACTATATTCAGGCGGCACTATCAGAACTGACGAAAGGAAAGACGATTGTCACAATTGCACACCGTCTGGCAACGATAGAGAATGCAGATCAGATTCTGGTTGTGGATCATGGAGAAATTGCGGAATATGGGACACATAAAGAATTAGTTAAAAAAGAAGGTATTTATAAGAAATTTCTTGAAATACGCGAAAAGGCAGAAGGATGGAATATTATTTAAAACATTTAACGATATGTCAATACTTGGTGTTAGTATTAAAAATACGGAAAACCTATTAGATTAAAACAGAAGTGAAATTTTATATGTTTAATAAGGTAGTATTTAATATAGTTTATTTTGATTATTTCTAGAAACTAAACAGGAACGGATATTTTTGAAATGGAAGTAAAAAAGCAATACGGAAGTATGAAACCGACCGTATTGCTTTTTCAAACCCCTATTTTATAAAAATAGTTTTTTAAACATTGATAACTTTTATTGCTTATAACGTGTTCTATTCTACAAGCACCATCGGCAGCTGTCTCTTTGTCGACACCGGTAGCTATGAGCAGATTAGTAATTTTTTTACTGCAACACTAATACTTGATTTCTTAAAATTAAATTCATTAGCGAGGTCAATAAACGAACATGACCTTGTTTTTCTTGTAAAACAAGAATAGTTTCTAAATAATTTTCTGCGGATTCTTTTATTTGCATGATTTATATCTCAATTCTCTATATAAAAGTATTTTACTTAATAATAGAAAATTTATCAAGGGAAATTGACAGGGATGATTCATAAGAGGCAACTAGTGGCTGTAATGAGATATTGGCACGGGCAAAACATATGGTAGACTATGGTTAGGTAGAACTAACTAATATGTTAAAGGCATTTGTATCAGTGACACTATCTGATCTCGTGTTAATGTTCCCAGTAGGACTTCTGTATTATCTGGTTGGAGATTTTCTGAATGATACCATTTCTAGTGCATGGGTTCCATTTTACCTGATTGGAAGTATCATTTGTCTGGTGCTGATAGCAATTACTACATACGTGCAGTATAACGCGACATTTTTTGCAGCTTACGTAGAGAGCGGTGTTCGAAGAACAACTCTTGCAGAGAAGCTTCGTAAACTTCCATTATCATTCTTTGGAAAGAAGGATCTGGCAGATTTGACTAGCACAATTATGTCAGATTGTGTAACCTTGGAAACAGTTCGTGACTTAAAGGCAAACAATGCTCAGGCAGAGTACATGAATGGTCTAGAAAAGAAAATCCGTGCTGTTGAAAGCCATGCTATTGTAAATGGCAGTCTGGATGTTCTAACATATTTCATGTTTCTACTACTGGTATCAAGACTTTATGACCCAATGCAAATTTCTTTACAGAATCTGGCTGCAATCATAGCTGCAGAGGTTCAGTGTGAACGAATGGATGAAATCTTATCCGCAAAGACACTGACAGGAGAAGAAAAACTAACCAATAGGGGGTCAGACATTGTATTTAAACACGTGGGATTCACCTATAATGGAGAAAAGTCTGTTCTGTCTGACGTATCCTTTACTGCAAAGCAGGGAGAAGTGACTGCCCTTATTGGACCATCCGGTGGTGGAAAGACTACCGTATCAAGATTGGCTGCACGTTTTTGGGATATTAACAAAGGGAAAATAAAAGTTGGTGGAATGAATGTATCAAAGGTTGATCCAGAAACTCTGATGTCGCTCTATGCAATTGTTTTTCAGGATGTGCCCCTTTTTAATAATACGGTTTTGGAAAATATCCGTATCGGATGAAAGGATGCAACGGATGAAGAGGTAATAGCAGCTGCAAAACTGGCACACTGTGATGAGTTTGCTGAGAAAATGCCAGAAAAATGGAACACCATGATTGGTGAAAATGGTTCAGAGTTATCTGGAGGAGAACGGCAGAGAATTTCTATTGCAAGAGCATTTTTAAAGAATGCACCTATTATTCTGCTGGATGAAGCTACAGCATCCCTAGCAGTAAGAACAGGTGATGAAAACATACCCTACAAAGAGTATGCTATGAAAGCTAGGGATGAATTTAAAAAATTACGCTGTGAGCTTTATCAGTATTTCGGAAAAGAGTAGAACATCAGATATGCAAATCAAATCAAGATATGCTTCTGTTTCTGATTCTAGATTGAGTAACTTTGGTGGAGATATTGAATATGTACAAGAACGCAATTGACATATTATGAATTCCATCTGTGTTTTGCTGATACAATTTATCAATAAGAGAAAAGACGTTGACACAAAAATTGATATTTGCTATCATAACATCGTTGTATAACATTACTATATGAAAAGGATAAAGAGACTGCATAAAGAAGAAATAATGGGACTATAGAGTTCTGATTTTTTTAATCAGAAGTTAGACAAAGCTAACTAAAGTTCTATGAATGTAATCAAAACAAGTAAGCTGAAAAATATATTTAAAATGGAGGATTAGGAAATGAAAAGTAAGATAACAGCTTTATTAATGTCGTTAGCAATGGTGCTAGGAATGACTTTTGCTGGTGCAAGTTTGGATGTAAATACAGTATCGGCAAAAGCAATATTTGCTAGCGGAGAAGGAACAAAAGCAAATCCATATCAGATTTCATCTGTGAAGGAGTTGCAGAAGATGAATAAGAATCTCAAAGCATATTATGTGCTAAAGAATGATATTGATTTGAAAGGAGCAAGCTGGGAGAGTATTGGTGGTGTTACCATGAAAAACATGTCAAGTAATGACATGTCAAAAAGTTTTTCAGGAAACTTCAATGGAAAAGGGCATACGATATCTAATGTGACTTGTACATCTGCAAAAGGAGAGCTAGCTGTAGGATTTTTTGAATGCAATACAGGGACAATTAGTAATGTAACCTTTAAGAATATTAAAGCTGCAGATGGTACCATGTCAACGGGAGGAGCTGCTGCACTCAACCTGGGAACCATAAAAAATGTAACACTAAAAGGTAACAATGAAATCTCAGGTACAAACTGTGTAGGCGGAGTCGTTGGTGGTAATATGGGAGGATCAATTACCAAGTGTACTGTTTCTGGTACAAAAATAAAAGTTACTGGTAGTAATGACTTTTCTGATGGTCAGATTATTCAGCAGGATACAGCAGAATGTGGCGGTCTGATTGTAGGCGGTGGTTTTCAAGGAATTGTGAATGATTGTAATGCAAAAGGAACTGTAACTGCCACTGGAAATGAAGCAGTTGGACTTGGTGGAATTGGTGGTTGTCTGCAATGCATGAAATCAATTTCAGGGAATGTTGCTAATGTAACAATCAAGACTAAAAATGCTTATGCAGTAGGTGGACTTTGTGGTTACGCTGGAATGGGTGATGATGGGACTGGAAAGATACAGGCACCTTGTAAGATTAAGAATTGCAAAGTGACGATAGACATCGATACTGATAAAGCAACACATGTTGGCGGCTTAGTTGGAACTGGTTTATATTATTATGGAATGGAAGACTGTTATGAGATTTCTGATTGTAGTGTGACAGGAAGTATTGATGGAGCAGTTACACCAGGCACAGTCGCTGGAAGAGCTACAGGCAGTAAAATTGTATCCTGCAAGACCAGTGTTAAAGTGGATGGTGAAAAATCATCAACAAAGATTGGAACTACATACAAGCTATACCAAAGTGCAGATCAATATAAAGCTGGAAGTAAAAAGGCAGCAGAATATCTTTTGAAAAATATGTCAGGAACATATGAGGAGCAATTAAACGTGAAATGAATAATGCAAAGTGGTTCTGGTTTGCAATTGGATATCAAACAATTTTGGCATATCTTGTTTCTCTCTGTGTATTCCAGATTGGAACACTGATTACAACAGGAACGTTTGGGATCGGTACAGTAGCCACATTTGTTATTATTATCAGATTTGTATATATGCTTTTCAGACCATATAAAGAAAGCAGAAAATTTACAATGAATCTTCAATCAAGTGTAGGAGCAAAAAATTAGTGTAAAAGAATTCCAAATGAACCGGAATGCCATGGAAGAACTTGTGATGTTCGTGCAAAGGCACACACCTTGTCCTTCTAGACATAAGTAAACATGCATAGGAATGGAGGTAAATATAGGAACAGTGCTTGTATTATTAGGAATGATAGGTGTTATTTCGTTGATAATTCGAAACATGATAAAAGATAAAAAAGAAGGAAAATCAGTAATATGCGGTGGAGACTGTAAACGGTGCAGAGGTCAATGCTCACATTAGCATAAGTAGAAGCCGATAGATTGGAGGAGGTGGTATATTTGACTGATAATCAATCGAATTCTGAGTAGAAGAAAAATTGTGAATCTAAAAATTATCATAGAACAATGATGCAAAAAAATATGATTATAGAAAAGTTAAGGGATCAGAGATATAGAATCACAAAGCAGAGAGTGAGAATCATAGATATCATTTTGGAAAATGACTGCTCTTGTTGTAAAGAGCGAGAATGGGTAGAACGTATGACTGGAGCTGGCGCTAATATCATTGGTGGTGAAGGGCTGATTTGTAAGAAAGTCCCAGATGATGAAATACTTAGTAAATGCAAAAGTCTTGGAAAACAGATGGTATATATGTAAAATAACTATTTTTTTGTGCGAAATCATAGAGCCGCTACATAATAAATGTGACGGCTCCCCTTCTAAATAAAGGAGAAAATATGAGTATTGTGATAATTAGAGGACATGATAGAATGGTCTGTCAGTATAAAAAATATGTAAGGAATATCATTGTAAGGCAAAAGTTTTTACACAAATGTCAGCTAATCTTAGCAATCAGATTGGTAGTCCGGATTTGATTGTATTGTTTACCAATACTGTATCGCATAAGATGGTACGCGGCGCTGTCTCAGAAGCAGAAAAATGCAATGCAGAAATTGCCCGATGCCATGCAAGTAGTGGAAGTGCATTGAATGAAATATTACAAAGGATGCGTTTTGTGTAAATATATGGTTTTTAATTTAAAATGAGAAAGATTATCAATATTTTGTATTGACAAAAGTAGTAGATAAAAAGTAACATAACAGTGTTATCGATAACGCTGTTATGTTACTTTTATTACGGAGGTAAGCTTTGGAAAATGATAAAGAAACGAAAGTAAAACTTCTGGTCAGTGCAAAAAAAGAGTTTATGGAAAAAGGCTATATTCAGGCTTCTCTTCGAACCATCTGTAAGGAAGCGGGTGTAACAACTGGTGCATTATATTTTTTCTTTCATGATAAGGAAGATTTATTTGCCTCATTGGTAGAAGAACCATTGAATAAATTGTATGAGATAATGAATTATCATTATGAGGAAGAGATTACTCAGGCAAAGGATGGTATTACTTCGAAAGAAGATTTTTCAGATGACCTAGAGGCGGCAAAACAGGTTATACATTATATGTACCAGCATTATGATGAATGCCAGCTGATTTTATTAAAAAGTCAAGGTTCCAGGTTTGAATACAGTATAGATAAATTTGTAGATATTACGGAAAAGCATTATCTTGTTATTTCAGATAAGATTTCAGAACTGACCAAGAGGGAAAAAGTGGATGATTATATCATTCATTGGATGGCGCATATGCTCATAGATGTCTTTGTTCATATGTTAGCTCATGTAGAATCAGAAGAAGCTGCTTTGCAACATATGGAATCAATCATTAAGTACATGGTATGGGGATGGTTTGGAATGTTTCGGTAGAGTATCGGCTATGTGTAAGTAGATAAAAAGGTACTTACATATAGCTAAAAAATATAGTAAATAGATAACGCTGTTGTGTTAATGATAAATTTTATTAATAGGAAAATGAGCTAGGAAGGGAAAGAGCATGTATTTAGAAGTAAAAGATATGAAAAAGAGTTATGGTGAAGATGGCAGTTACATTCAGGTACTGAAGGGAATCACAACTGGAGTGGAACAGGGACAGATGTGTGTTATTCAAGGAGCCAGCGGTTCTGGAAAATCAACTTTCCTAAATTGTATTGGTGGACTAGATACTTTAGATTCTGGTTCTATACAGGTAGGTGGAAAAGAAATCGTTGGATTAAAGCAGGATGCACTTTCAGATTATAGGCGTGATAATTTGGGATTTATTTTTCAATTTTATAACCTTGTACCAAATCTTACGGTTAAAGAGAATATACAGGTATGTGAATATTTGACCGAGCATCCGCTTGATATGGAAGAGCTTCTTGAAACACTAGGGCTGATAGAACATCAGAATAAGTTGCCTTCTCAACTATCCGGTGGGCAGCAGCAACGTTGTGCCATTGCACGAGCATTAATTAAGAACCCAAAGCTTTTGCTTTGTGACGAACCGACTGGAGCACTTGATTCTAAGACTTCCAGAGATATCTTAATTTTATTAGAAGAGATTAATAAAAAGTACGGAACAACGATGTTAATTGTTACACATAACAATGTTATTAAAAATATGGTACATAAGGTTATTAAGATAAAGGATGGTCTGATTAGTAAGGAATACGAGATTGAAAATAGAGTTCCGGCAGCAGAATTGGAGGATCTATAGTATGCAAAAGATATTACGAAAACGAGTATGGAGAGATTTTAAGGCAAATCTTTTTCGCTATCTTGCATTAGGATTCCTTATAATGCTTGGAATGTATCTGATTGTTAGTCTGGTAGGAGCTGCAGATATAGTAATTACAGGAGTGGATAATAAGGCGAAAGAAAATCATCTGGAGGACGGTGAATTTAGCGTATTTGTGCCGCTAACAAAAACAGAAGAGAAGCAACTGACGGACAAAGGAGTTTCTTTAGAAAGCATGTTTTATCTTGATTTTAAACAGGAGGATGGCAATACTCTACGATTATTTCACAATAGGGACAAAATCAACTTAATAGCGATTGATGAAGGCAGACGTGCAGAGAATAATGATGAAGTAGTGTTAGAAAAGCGCTACTGTGAGGAAAACAGTTTATACGTTAAGGATAGTATTAAAATTGGTAAAGAATCGTTACAGATTGTTGGAATTGGAACAGTTCCTGATTATGATGCCATGTATAAAAATTTATCGGACAGTAGTGTGGATAGTAAACAATTTGGTCTTGCATTTGTCAATAAGCATACCTATGATATAGCAAAGCGTTCTGGACAAAGCGATGAAGCGGAGGAGTATACCTATGCATATCGTCTTGGTGACAACATAACAGATGAGAAAGTGAAAGACGAATTAAAGCAGATAAAAGTCTCACCCCAAAAGGTGGAGGATCCCTATTTTCAAGAATACTGGGATGAAAAGGCTGGGAAGAGGGAGGATTTGGAGAATGGAATCCAGAAGCTATTGGATGGTTCGCAAGATTTAGAAAAATCACTGCAAGAACTTACCAAGAATAATGATAATTTGCAGGATGGTGCAGGCCAGCTATTGGATTCATACTTGAAAGATGCCAGTGATGGTCTTAGTGCATATGGCCTTAAAACACCGTTGACAGAAGATAACTTTGAACATGTGTTAGGAATGTTAAAAGAAAATTCAAAGAACACATATTTAAGTTTTAAGTTGGAGTCTATACAGAAACAATTAACGATGCTAATAGAATATAAGGATGGTGTTACAAAATATACGGATTGTGTAGCTGATACAGCGGGCGGAAACGTAAAGCTTTCTGATGGAATAAAGGAGTTAAAAGAAAATTCAGACGAACTTATGGATACCTACTTTGATGTTACTATGAGTAACATGACACAGTTTCTGAAAGCTTCAGATAATCCAAGAATTAAAGCATCTTCAGATGATCAGATTATTAACAAAGTGGCGGGTTTAATATCGGGAATTATTGTTATGATATTGTTCACTTATGTGATTTCAGTATTCGTAATTCATGGAATTGAAAAGGAAAGCAGCATAATTGGAGCATTGTATGCATTAGGGGAAAAGAAGAAGGATCTGATGATGCATTACCTGATGCTTCCGGTCGTAGTAACTTTCCTGGCTGGAGTGATTGGAACTGTGATTGGCTTTAGTAAATGGGGTGTTACTTATCAGATGCAGAATTGCTATGATTACTACTCTGTGCCGATGTTACATACAACGTATCCCCCCTACCTCGTAATCTATGGAGTGATTATGCCACCATTTGTAGCCGCACTTGTAAATTGTATTGTTATACAAAAACGACTTTCACAGCCAGCCTTAAAATTAATACGAAATGAACAGAAAAACAGTAAATTTAGTAATGTTAATCTTGGAAATATGGGATTTGTCAGTAGATTTCGTATTCGTCAAATGTTAAGAGAAGCCAGAACGGGCTTTACTGTATTGTTCGGTATGTTTATTTCACTTCTGATTATGATGATTGGAATTGACTGCTATGTCATGTGCAAGCATATTAGCACTGAAAATAAGGCGGACACAAAATATGCATATATGTATACCTATAAGTATCCGGAAAAAAAGGTACCGGAAGGAGGAGAAGTATGCTTTGCTAAGACACTGGAACGAGAAATATATGGGTATCATCTTGATGTTACCTTATTAGGAATTCAAGTAAATAATCCATATTTTGATGCGGATGTGACAGAAGGAAAGAATAAAGTAATAATTTCTTCTGCTATGGCACAGAAATTCCGGTTATCGGTCGGTGATAAAGTGATTTTATCGGATGAAGAGGAGGATATGGATTATGCATTTACCGTAAAAGATATCACACAGTATTCAACAGGTCTTTATGCATTTATGGATATTATGAGTATGAGGGAATTATTTGGAGAGAGTGAAGATTATTATAATGTGGTTATGGCAGACAAAAGCCTGGACATTGATTCCGGAAGATTGTATGCAACAACCACAAGGGAAGACATAAAGAAAAGCTCAGATGTTTTTATATCAATGATGATGCCAATGATTTATATGCTGTCGGCGGTATCTGCATTCATCTTCTGTGTTGTTATGTATCTCATGATGAAGGTTATGACTGATCGTTCCTCTTTTGGTATATCATTGATTAAAATATTCGGTTATCGTACCAGAGAGATAAAAAAGTTGTATCTGAATGGAAACTTTTATCTGATTGCAGTTGGAGCAGCTATTTGTATTCCGCTTGACAAGAAGCTGATGGATGTAATTTATCCAATTTTGGTATCGAATGTGGGCTGTGGAATGGATCTGACTTTTAGCTGGCAGTTATATCTTGGAATGTATACAGTTATTATAGTATTGTATTTGATCATTAATCATTTGTTAGTCAAACGATTAAAAAAATTAATTCCTGCAGAGGTATTAAAAAACAGAGAATAGAACTTTTCTGATCTATTATAATCAGTATGTTTATTGCTATTTATTTTATCTGGGTTATTTGGAAGAAAAGAAAAGATACTAAACAAGGAAAAGTTTGCTGTAACGGCTGTTCTGATTGTTCTATGAATAAATATTGTGAAAAATAGTACCGCTAGCGAAGAATAAAATAATGATGAGTTACAATGTTGTTAGTTTTATAAATATTTAGTTGATGCTGAAAGGCAGGTAGAAAAAAATTCTATCTGCCTTTCGTACAATCGTCATATTTGTTTTTTGTATTATAGTAATGTCAGAAACAAGAAACACCTAAAACGATAAAAAAGTCTCGTAAGATTTGATTTTTCTAGCTTGTGGGACTTTTGTAAATTTTGTCGTTGCACGTACACTTTCTGTTTTTTTGTCTCAGAACAAATATTTTTCATTTTTATAATTGGTACGATTTGTTTTGAAGTGCAGAAGCCAAATGCTTCATGAAGTGCATCTGTCAGTTCTGTGCGAGTGTAGGTTGGCTGGTAGCCTTTGCGACCAGATACTTTGAGGCTGGGATCAAGCCAAAGACAGTACAACAATATTTGGGACATGCCACCTTGCAGATGACCATGGACTTATACACTCATGTGCTGAAGGAACATTCACAGGAAGAGATGACCAAACTGGAAAAAGGTTTGGACGATACACTGGATAAGAGGCATTCAGACAACAGGTTAAGTCAATAAACTTATGTCAACTTTTTACCCATTATCGTTCCGAGATAGATGCCAAATTCATAGTATGAAAATGGAAAATATGTATCCATTTTATGGATTCAAACCATGACGCATGAATGAGTAATAATGTTTCAGCACATCTTTTTTCTTCTGTAAATCATCATCATCTTGAAAAATAAAAATATTATCAAATTCACGAAATAAATGAGTGAGCAATTGAATTGTAAAGTCTATTGGATAGTCATTGTTGAGGTCACCCTTATCATAAGCCTCTTTGATCATTTTTTCCAGAACATCAATTCCCAAACCACCAATATGTTTTAAAGCAGTCGTGTAAATGGGTGTACCTTTTTCTTTTAGAAGCATCCCTACTAGCTGATGGTATTTAGGGTATTCATTTGCAAAATCGATACTTATTTCTGTTTGATAAAGAAATTGGTCAAAAATATTTAAAGAGCTATAATCTTGATTGCTTATACGCTCTTTAATGTATTGCCATTTTTTATTAGTGGCATCTTCAAGAACAGCAATATAAAGAGATTCCTTATTTTTGAAGTGATAATAAAAAACTCCTTTACTCAAGCTTGCATTTTTAATTATTGTGTTTAGCGAAGCTTTTTCATAGATTTTGTCAATAAATTCATCGAGTGCAGCTGCGATGAGTTGATCTCTGCGATCAAAAGTTTTCGAGTTCATAGTTATCTCCATTGTCATTTATTTTCAACAATACCTTGTACATACGAAACGATTTGATTTTATGTAAAATTTCGAAACGTTCTTATATATTACATTATTTCTTTATAATTTCCAACCGCTGGTGTCAAAATAATTATTATTTTTCATCCAAATTGAGTGTATCATAAATAAAATCATATAGCACTATGTTTAACATATAGCACTATGTTTAAAATATTAATTGACAGCATAAATAGTAAATGGTATATTCATGGTATAGACCATGTGGTCTATCAAACCGAAAATAATTTAGTGAGGTGAAGATATGAAGAAAATATGTTTTATAACTGGTGCCAATGCTGGAATTGGACGAGAAGCAGCTATACAGATTGCGAAAAAAGGATACCATGTCATTATTGGGTGTAGAAGTTTATCAAGAGGTCAAGAGGCTCTAAAATATATAAAAGAAAAAAGTCAGTCTAAGGAGATTAGCTTAGTAACGGTTGATGTGAGCTTATTTAACTCTATAAAAAATTGTTCGATTTATTTGCACAATCACTTTGACAGTATCGATGTACTCATTCATAACGCAGCTATATTTGACATTTCTCAAAAAGAAGCGATGCATACATCTGAAGGATATGAAACTGTATGGATGACTAATCATATCGGTCCGGTGTATTTAACAACGTTGCTTCAGGATATGATTGCAAAAAGTGATGATGGTCGAATTATTACAATTGCTTCAAAAGGTTTACTGGCTATGCCGGGACTTAAAGTGGATTTAGAAGACCCAGAATATAGAAATAAGAAATTTTTTGTAACAAAAGCCTATTACCAATCGAAGTTGGCTCAAATCATGTTTACTTATTGGTTATCAAATGAACGAAAAAAAATGAATACTACGGTCAATTCTATTCGGGTGACAGCCGTGAAAGTTGATTTGAATCGACATCCCAATATTTCAGGCATTCAGAGATTTGCTTATAGTCTAAAGAGTAAAAAAGCGATTGAACCAGAAAAAATGGCTGAAACATATACTTATTTGGCGACAGATCCTTTGTTAAAAGGTGTTACCAGAAAGTATTTTGATGAACACAATCAGATAATTTCTTCAGGAAAGTATACAAATGATTCAGAGGCTATTGATAAAGTAATGGAAATGACGTTTCAATACATAAAGCGAGGTGAAAAGATTGATAAATAGTGACACGAATGTGGCAACAGCCAAGATGCCATTTGCATTTGGTACGCTACTAATTAATCCCATTGCTCACTATTTTGGCTTCTTGAACAAGAATGGTGCTTCATTCTCAATAGTTGTTTATTTTCAGTTCTTAATCAATACGTTTGGCAAAACGTAATCAAATCATCTTTGGTTCTTGTGGGTTCTATTCTTTTTCTCGGTAATGATTGTGATATATCATCAGATTCAAAAATTATTCAGCATACCAATTGGACGAAGTTACGAAAAAAATTTAACGAAAGCATGGAAATTTGCAATTGTTATACTTATTTTAAGTACATTATGCTATCTGCCAATGCGCAATATAGATGCAGGAGGATTTGTAACGCTTATTAAGCCTTTTAATATGCAGGTTTCACGAGTGTTACTATATTTTCTTTATTTTGTTGCAGGTAATGTTATTGGTATGTATGGTATCGAAAGGAGTTTTTTTGCCTTACATATCAAAGGGGACAATAAAGTCATGAATGTGTTTGCAAAAGAAGCTATGGGTATCTATATCATTCATTATGCTGTTGTTACAGTTTTACAATATGCTTTTACATTTGTTGCGTTATCAGCCGTCATAAAAGGAATTACGACAACACTTATGACCATTATTATTTCATTGGGACTTGTTGTCTTAACTGTAATCATGATACTATTATTTATCTTTCTGTAAATAAATTTATAAATTTTATAAATTCTCTTATGAAACGAAAGATAAAGGTATAAAAATGAATACGATAAATGACAATGAAATGATGCACTGCTTTTCCATATAAGGGTTCTCTGGATTTTCGGAAAGACTGTGTGTGCGTGGAAAGAGCAAGTAATGCTTGAATTAACTGACCAATATATTATAATGTAATAAATAGATAAAAATTATGAAATTAAAAAATTCTTTGTAATGGCCGGTTGCGATGGAAGAATGAAGTCAAGAGAATACTATACTGAATTCGCAAAAAGCCTTCCAACTGACACGGTAATACTTACAGCTGGCTGTGCAAAATTCAGGTACAATAAGCTGGGATTAGGCGATATCGGTGGAATACCAAGAGTGTTAGATGCAGGGCAGTGTAATGATTCCTATTCACTTGCAGTAATTGCTTTAAAGTTAAAAGAAGTGTTTGGCCTAGACGATATTAATGATCTTCCTATCGAGTTTAATATAGCATGGTATGAGCAAAAAGCAGTGATTGTACTTCTTGCACTTTTATATCTTGGAGTTAAAAATATTCATTTAGGACCTACATTACCAGGATTTTTATCACCCAATGTAGCTAAAGTATTGGTTGATACATTTGGAATAGCAGGAATAGGAACTGTTGAAGATGATATCAAATTATTTATGGCATAGATAGAGAAGGAGGTATTTTATAATGAAAGCTGAAATAGATAGAGAAGGCTGTATTTCCTGTGGATTGTGTGCTTCCATATGTTCAGGAGTGTTTCGCATGGGGGATGATGGGCCAGCAGAAGTATATGTTGAAACGATTCCTGACGATATGGAAAAGGATGCACTTGATGCACAAGATAGTTGTCCGGTTTCCGTAATTACAGTGGAATAGCATGTAAATTTGAATTTATGTAAGTACCGCCTCATTTTACATAACGTTTGATGAGGCGATATTTCAAATAGGAAAAATGAATGATTAGTGGCAGGAGATATTATGAATACAAGTGCGCAAGTAATGAATGAAACAATCAAATATTTTGATGGAGATCTGGAACGTATTAATCACCTCATTAAAGTATATGGATTTGCTAAGACGATAGGAGAATTGGAAGGATTGGATGTAAAGACTCAGGAAATTCTTGAAATCACTGCAATTACTCATGATATTGGTATCAAAATCAGCGAAAAAAAGTACAATAGTTCGTCTGGGTACTATCAGCAACTAGAGGGACCTAATGAGGCAAGAACATTACTCGAGAGTCTAGGGATTGAAGATACTATTATTAATAGAGTATGCTGGTTAATTGCACATCATCATACCTATCTGAATATAGATAGACCCGACTATCAGATATTGGTGGAAGCGGATTTTTTAGTGAATGCATATGAGGATAATATGGACAAGAATGCAATTGAGAGTATAAAAACAAAAGTATTTAGAACGGAATCAGGAAGACGATTATTAGACTCAATATATTAGCTGTAGATTGATTAAGCATGCGATTACACTCACTAAGCAGAAGAATGATAAATATTTAAGGATTTTTACTGTAGATATAAATAAACCAGTTATAAATCTATATTTAAAAAACGGATTTAGGCAGGTAGTGATTATTATGAAAAAGTAAAATTGACTATTTCTGAGAGTAAAGGTAGAGAAGGGCATTGTAAAAAAGGAGATAAACGGTGAGAACAAAAAAAGTGATTGTATTAGAGTATGATGACAAATGGAAAGAAAATTTCAATCGAATAAAAAAAGAATTAGAGGCAGTTTTAAAAAAACTTCCCATATCAATTGAACATGTTGGCAGCACCTCAGTTGTTGGCTTAGCAGCAAAACCAATTATCGATATTGATATTATAATTAAAAATAACTCTGATTTAGAAGAGGCAATAAAAAGATTAAGTACTATTGGATACATACATGAGGGGAATTTAGGTATTAAAAATAGAGAAGCATTTCGGTATGAGGGGAAAGAGCACTTGCAAGTACATCATATATATGTATGTCCAGAAAATTCGGAAGAACTAAAGAGGCATATAATATTTAGAGATTATTTAAGAAAAAATCTTGATGCTGTAGAGTATTATAGCAGAGTAAAAAAGGAAGGTGCAAATCTATATCCCAATAATATAGAAAAATATATAGAGTACAAATCGTTATGTATTTCTGAATTATATAAAAAATGTGGGCTAGAGTGAGAAATGTCAATATAGTTTTTTCATAACGGTGCAACAGCTATATATTAGTTATAGAATGTTCCTTAAACAATATGTTTCCACCGCACCACCCACGTAGAAACGTGCGTACTTTTGTCCCACAAAAATTCGTAAACATCTCCACCGTCCTTATACACCGGAAAATTGAATAAAATTGATTTCAGAGGTAGCTCTGATTCATCACATGGAAAAATTTCTATTTCTTTGATTAGCAAAGAAATTAGGGATTTTTTCTCTTCGTCGCTGATTTTGTCATACACCTTTTCAAAGTTTGCCAACAAGGTGTAGATGTTCTCTAAAGTAATGGCATCCTGCTCTACAGCCTTGCGGCGTAGTTTGACGTCCTCGATTTTTTCTTCAAGTTCTACGATGATGTCATATAGACCGTCAAGGCGGAGTGTCATATCATGGAGCTTGCGTTCACGAAAGCGAGTGTTCTCCGGCAAGCTGTCAATTTCGTTTTCAATATCATTAAGCATCTGTTTAAAGGCAGGTCTGCCCTCGATGGACTTGCCGGACTTGCCTGCATCTTCGTAAATATTTACGATTTCCATTTCTTCTCTATCTGCAAAACGAGTTAGGCTGTTCTTTTGACCGTCTAAGCTGAAGCCATCAACCTGCATTTCGGTACTTACACGAGGGTAAAGTACACATCTTTTTCCACTCCTATTCATAGTCATTCCTCCAATAAATTATTGGAAAATATCAAGTGTATGTATTTCCTACTCAGTATCACTTATTTCATTTAAAACCTCTGCATCATGTTTTTCTATAATCTGAGAAAGCACATTTATGAAATACTGATATGCTTTTGTTTTCTCAAATGTATGATTGGGGGCAGGAGCTTTCATAGCATCATTGGGAATATTTTTGACATTTTCCATTCGCAATCACCTCCAAGTGCATTGCTTACATAGAGTATAAGCAATTTTTCTATTTATAAAAAGTTTGTCACCGTATTAGAAATAGTGCAAATAAACGTACCGCAAATTTACATAGAATAAAAGTGCGGTGCAATTAAATTCACCTGTTTGTCGTATTTGCCACGCTCCCCGACAAAGGGGATATTCTGAGTTGCTGTCAGCCAGCTATCATAGCCCAACATTACCATAGCTTGTCCTTTCAAAAGCCACGCATACCGCAGGAACTCCCCCTGTTTCTATCGTCTTGGGGGCGAAACGGAACGAAGTATCATTGTCCCTTATGTGGGTCATTGCGAACGAGTATGCTACACTCGGTCTAACAGCCCATTTTGTCGCTCCAACGGCATTATAATCACCTCCCATACCGTTATCGTGGCGATGTCTGTTAAGTCGCTTTGCCTTTCGGCTCACATAAGTAATGTACTCAAAATATCGTATATTCAGTTGTCAAGGAACAATTTATAGCGTTTGGTATATGAGAGAAAAAACTCCTCTCATATACCTTTAGAAAAAGGGGGAAGTTGTTGCTTCTGTTACAAAATATTTTTCAAATACTTTTCAAGATGCAATAAACCTTGGTTAATTGAGCGAGTTATTTGGCTCTTGTTCACCCCCTCAGCCTTGGCAATAGCCGTTACGCTCATGCTCAAAAAATAATGGGCATAAATGCGTTTTGCCTGTTTGTCAGGGAGTGTCTCAATGGCAGTGTGGAGCTGTTCATTAGTGAGCTTGCGTTCGTAAATCTCATCGGGAATATATACATATGTGTCTATGGTTATGTGTGCGTAGTAATCTTTTAAGTTGATTTTTTTCATGGCTGTACCATCCTTTTAAATTTGGGTTAAAAGCTGAATTTGAAAGGACGGTGGGAGGTGAACGGCAGCGAGGGGCTATGAATGCAAAAATGCCCGACTGAAATTCATAAAATCTCAATCGGGCATTCTGATACTTATTAAAATTTATAAATGCACAGCAAAAAAGCAACAGACTATTAAATCTATCAACATAGATATTTCTTTTTAATATTACTTTTAAGGTATTTAAGTAAACACATAAAATCCCTCCGAATGAAAAAAGACGGCTACCTTTTGATAGCCGTCTAAGCCTTTCGGCTCTCTGTTATTCATTTTAAAATTGGTTCTTTCAATTTCTTAAAACTCGCTTTTAGATATTCCAACTTTCAGTGCTTTGCTGCAAATCCCAAAGTTTGGCGTATATTTTACTTCGGGATAGCAACTCTTTGTGCGTTCCTCGCTCGCAAACCTGTCCATCATTGATGACTAAGATTTGTTCCACATCCTTTATTGTAGAGAGCTTATGGGCAATCATAATCACTGTTTTATTTTTAAGCAGCTCCGACAATGCCGATTGTATCTGCATTTCATTTTCGACATCAACATTTGCGGTTACTTCGTCAAGGAGAATAATGGGGGCATTTTTAATTAAGGCTCTCGCAATAGAAATTCTCTGCTTCTCGCCACCCGATAGTTTTGTACCTTCTTCGCCAATAATTGTGTCATAACCGTTTTCCATTTCCATAATAAAGTCATGGCAATGAGCTTTTTTTGCTACTTCGATAACTTCTTCTCTTGTTGCTGTCGGTCTGCCTATGCGGATATTGTCAAGCACCGTATCATCAAAGAGGAATACACTTTGAAAAACAAAGCTGATATTTTGAAGTAGATTATCATAATTTACTTCTTTTACATTTTCATCTCCAATCCGCACCTCACCGGAAGTAGCATCCCAAAATCTTGCAATCAAGTTTGTTATCGTGGTTTTCCCACTGCCGGATAAGCCGACAAGTGCGGTAGCCGTCTTTTCAGGAACAATAAAGCTGACATCTTTTAAAATCGGCTTTGTCTGATATGCAAAATCTACATGTTTAAATTCAATATCGAATTTGTCAATTTCACTTTTTCCTGAAGATTGGCTTTGCTTTGAAACATTTTTTATAGTCGTCATTCTTTCAATAGCCTCGGCGGTCATTTTACTGAAGATACTCCATATACCCATCAGTTCAACAGCCCCCAAAATGGAAAGTGATGCAAGCATAAGCAAGAAAGTATTCGAAAAGGCAAAATCACCTGATAAAGTAAATAATGCCGATATTGTTATAATCACTACTGTAATTACTCTAAATCCAAGCTGAAAAACAGCGGTAGGAGGAATATGCGAAAGCTCAGTTTTTATCGAAAGTTTTTTCAGCTTGTCAAAAGCATTTTGTGTTTTGTAAAATTGTTTATCGGTCATATTGTAGGTTTTTAATACTTTAAGTCCTTTGATAAACTCTACTACCTCTTCGGTGGTTTCACCTATTTCCTTTTGACGATGCAGGTTATATCTGTCGCTTGTTCCGGCAAGATACTTAAATGAAAACCATACGGGAATGAGTAACAAAGCTACGGCAAGCATAATACGGTAATCCATAACGAAAAGGAGAATAAGTGTTGCAATGAGCGACGGAATCCCTGCGGCTAATTTCTCAATAACGCCAATGCCTTCAAGCTCGACAATAAGTGCGTCGGAAGTAATAGTAGAAATCAAGTCACCAAGATTTTTTTCATTAAAATAACCCATAGATATATTTCGCAAATCTTTTCCCAGTCGCTTTCTCTCGTCGCACATGGTAATATAACCGGAGCCGCTGCGAAGTTTGAGAGAGTAAATACGCAAAATAATTCTGATGATAAGACAGATAACCATGATAACCGTGTATGAGATTACTTTGCTTGATAGAAGCGTTCCTTGAAGTATTTGTTCCACCATAACAAAAGCAATAATAATCGGCACTACAAGTAATGAAAAATCAAAAAAACTGTATAGCACGGATAAGATAACTCTTTGTTTCTCTTTTTTGCCCATAAGAGATAAAAGTTCTTTGGCAGTTTTTATCATAGCTTTTTCACCTCATTTCTTCCCACTGTCCAAGATGTGCTTTTTTCGTGAATTTGCCACATCTTTCGATAAACCTCTGATGTCCCTAAAAGCTCATCATGCGTACCTGTACTTTCCGCTTTTCCGTCATTCACTACTATGATTTGGTCACAATCTTTGATGGTTGATAACCTATGGGCAATGATAATTAAAGTCTTATCCTTGCAAAGCGCCGCTAAAGATTGCTGCAATTTATTCTGATTTTCCATGTCGGCAAAGGCAGTTGCCTCGTCTAAAATAAGTAAGGGAGCATTACGGAGCATCGCTCTTGCAATAACAATCCTCTGCCTTTGCCCTCCCGATAACTTTGAGCCTGTATCCCCGACTTTCGTATCGTATCCATTCTCAAGCTCATGGATAAACTCATCGCAAAGTGCATTTTTCGCCGCTTTCACAATCTCATCATCGGTAGCTTTCGGATTGCCGATTTTGATATTGTCTTTAATGGAAATATTAAATAAAAACGTATCCTGTGTCACATAGTTGATATTTTCCATAAGACGGTCTAAAGGAATATCTTTATAATCAACGCCACCTAATGTTATGCTACCCTCGTTTACTTCCCAAAATCTTGAAATCAAGTTTGCAATTGTGGATTTGCCTGAGCCTGACGGACCGACAATCGCAGTCTTTTTACACTCGGGAAAGGTGAGGGATATATTGTCAAGGATTGTTTTATCATCGTAGGCAAAGCTGACATTGCTGAATTTAACCTCATAATTTGCAGGATTAAATCTGCTCTCACTTTGCGTAAGCTCGGGAGTGGATAAAACGTCTTTTACAAGGCGGTTTCCGTTTTTTATATGAAAAATATTGTCCATAAACTCAGTGAATTTCAGTATGGGTGTACCAATGCCGAGGGTTATAATGATAGTGAACAAGAAAATTTCAAACGATAACCTTCCGTCTGTGAAAAGCATCCCGCCTACACAAAGAACACTGACAAGTATCGAGGATAGCAGCACATGGGCAGGAGAACTTACATAATACATTTTATTGTATAGTTTTAATACCGCATTTTGATAATTGTCGATTGACTGCTCGTATTTTGTGTAAGCATCGTCACTACGACCAAATATTTTCATCTCCTTGATACCTTTTATATATTCGATGACCTTTGCATTCATATCCTCAATTGAGGTGTAATAGACAGCTTGAAAGTCATTCATAATGCCTATGTAAAGCGGAAAATATAAAGCGAGTACAACACCGACTGGAATAACAATGGCAAGTGCCATACGAACATCAACAAAAAACATTATAATCATAACAACCACAGGAAGCATTACCCCTGAAATAACTTCAGGCAGTGCATGGGCAAAGGGATATTCCAATCTTTCTATCTCGTCTATTAAAAGATTTTTGAAATAGCCGCTGCCCTTTGTCTGCGTTATACCCAACGGTATACGCATCATTTTTTCAGTGATGGCAATACGTACATTTTCTAATATAGAAAATGCGGTCTTGTGTGAAATAGCCGTTGATATGTAGTGGCATAAAATTTGTAATGCCAGCACACAGAATACAAACAGCACATGAGTAGTAATCTTGCCCGTTGTTGCCTCGGCATGGTAAAACAGCATAAGCAGCCTATAGACCGCAATGAATGACAAAACTCCAAACATCACCCCTAAGATTGCAATAAAAATGCAGGATATAATGGGGATTCGCTTTGGTTTCATAAAACTTTTTAAATCTTTGTTTTTTTCCGGCATAACACCGTCCTCCTAATTCATAGTAATTGCAGCTCTCAAGTCCTTAATAAAAGGGGCTTGAGATTTCCTTAAAATATCCACAGAGCCATATTCAGACACCTCTCCGTCCGCAATAATCAGAACATCTTCGGCTATCTGCGGTAGCACCCTAATATCATGTGTTATGTAAATATAGCTGACATCGTATTTTTTTCGCAACTTTGCCAATATATCAAATAAATTCACTCGTATAACAGTATCCAGCATGGAATCCGCTTCATCAAAGATGATAACTTCGGGAGATATAAGCAAAGCCCTGATTATCGAAAATCGTTGTAATTCCCCACCGCTGTAATGCTTTGGCAGCTTATTAAGGTCTGCATTTTGAAGTCCGACATCTTTTAATAGTGGAGATAAGACTACTTCCAGACTGCTGCCGTTTGTAATAATCCCGTGAATTTTTGAGACTTCTTTTAAACTGTTGTATATTGTCATATCAGGGTCAAAGCTCATTTCGGGATTTTGGGTAATAAGCTGTACCTTTTTTGCAAGCTCTATGCGACTATAGCTTTTTAATATAGATTTTCCATCTATAAGCACATCACCGGCAGAGCAGGGCATGAGTCTCAAAATCACATTTACAATAGTGGATTTACCGCTGCCACTTTTGCCGACAATTCCAAGTGTTTTCCCTTTTTCAAGTTGAAAACTGATATTATCTAATATATCTATCGTATATTTCTTAAAAACACCCTTTTTTAATGTGACACTGACGTTTCTAAATTCTAACATTGTTCTCCGCCTTTCCCCTCGAAAAAATAGGTCATTTTTTGTTCGGAAGTAATCAGCTTTTTAAAAACGGCGCTATTTGCCTGTTTAAACAATGCCTGTGTCTCGTTTTCTTCAATGATTTTACCATCGCTCATAACGTAACAATAATCAGACAATTTATGTGCCAGTTCTAAATCGTGAGTAATAAGTAGAATTGTCGTATGGGTATCTTTATATAATTTTTCTATCATATCAGCAATTTGATTTCTCAAAATTACATCCATGCCTTTGGTTGGCTCGTCCATAATTAATAGAGTGGGAGAATTCACCATTCCGATAGCAGTCATAAGGCGCTGCTTCATTCCACCGCTTAGTTCATGGGGATATTGTCTTAATATTTGTTCAGGATGTCTGAGTTCTACTTGCTCTAAAACTTCTATTGCCCTTTGCCTTTCCTTGCCCCTATGATAATTTTTCATCGATAAACGTAGCTGCTTTCCGTTTTTCAATAGCGGATTTAGGGAGCCTGCACAATTTTGCATAACGATACCGATTTGCTTACCTCTGATTTTTTCAAGTTTTTTTTGCGGGAGCGTTAATATATCTTCATCGTTAAAGTATATATTTCCGCTTACATGAAGGTTGTCTGCAAAGATACCCATAATAGATGTCGCCACAAGACTTTTGCCGCTTCCGCTGTTACCGACGATACAACATATAGAATTTCGTTTGATTACCATATTTATATGATTTACAAGCTCTGTTACTGTATTTTCATTACCCTTCACTTTTATTGAAAGTCCCTTGATTTGAAGTATTGTATCACTCATATTTTGCCCCTCCTTGATTGACAAACAGTTTTTTGACATTGTTTGCCAAAATAAGAATTAGAAATATTGCAAAAAACTGAAATAACCCAGGCAATATCATAAGCCACGGTGCATTAGACATAAATCTTACCGACTCATTTAGCATAGTGCCAATTTCCGGTTGGGGGGGCTTGATGCCAAACCCCATAAAGGAAAAGGTAGAAATCGACAGGATGACGTGACCGATTAAAAGTGCAAATGTAGGCATAATCACTTTACAGCTTTTTGCAAATAGATGATTTTTGATGATTGCAAAATCACTTGCTCCAAGCACACGGAGATTTTTGATGTAATCCGCATTTTTTATAATCTTTATTTCACCACGAACGATTTTTGTGTTTGTAACCACTAAAGAAACAATAATCAGCAAGAGTAAAAAAAACATATTGGCATTTGTAAGTGCTGTAATGAGCATAGCAAGTACAATTGTTGGAAAACTTAAAATCACATTGGAAAACTGATAGAAAAGCTCATCCCAAAACCCGCCGTAATACCCTAAAATTGTGCCAAGTACAATTCCGAGAGGAAAAGAAATCACCACAACAAATACCGATAACAAAAAAGTGTATCGAAACCCGTGCATTGTTCTTAAAAATACGTCTCTGCCAAATTGGTCTGTGCCAAACAGATAAGAAAGCGAGGGGGCAGACAGTTTATTGGTGGTGTTAACGGTATTTGCTTCAGGAAAAATAACCCCCGACATTGCAGTGATAAGTATAAATATACCGATTAGTAGTATTGTAATTTTTTCTTTTTTCACTGTTTGCAATCCTCCTCTCTCTTATCAATCAGCACATACACCGCTTCTGATAACATATTTGCTGCACATATTATAATTCCTATAATCAAAACACTCGCTGCAACAACCATGTAATCCTTAATTCCAATGGCTTTATTCAGTAATGTGCTTATCCCTGCTATAGAAAAAATACGTTCAATAAGCACGCTTGCTCCCAAAAAATTCGCAAAGGCGAGTGCTGACAAAGCAATTACGGGACCTAATATATTTTTTAGCACATGAGACTTTATGATTGTCCCCATTTTAAGACCCATAGCCCTTGCATGTAATATAAAGGGTTCATCTAATATCAATGTGGTTTTTTCTTTCACCACCACAATCATGTTGCCTGTGTAAATTGTACCCATAAGCAAACCGGGCGGTACTAAGTTCAAGTTGCTACGAATACCGACAGTTTGCAAAACTCCCAGTTTCACACTGAAGAGCCAAACAAAAAACATGGCTATCCAAAAAACAGGAATAGCAGTAGATAAAACAGCCCATCCATTTGCGATTTTATTTGCCCATCCATTTTTATACACAGCCACATACATACCAATTGTTACGCCAAATACCAAATAAGCAAGCATCGCAATGAACGACATGGCAAATGTTTTAAAAAAGGCATTGCCAATTTTTTCATTGATACTCTTACCGTCTATGTATGATGTTCCCAAGTCGCCTTTTACTACATCACCAATCCAGTCACCGTACATCTCGAAAAATGTATGGTCAAGCCCTTTACGTTCCGCAAATTCTGCGGCTTGCTCCGCTGTAATTTTAGTATTTCCCGTCTTTTCACGGAGCATCATCAAAGCAGTGTCCCCCGGCGAAAAGTACAAAAACGCAAACGACAGCAGAGAAATCAAAAAGGAAATCGGTAGGATTAGCAATAGGTGTTTACTTGCTTTGCTCATTGATTTTTGTAACCTTTGACAAATCAATTTTGAAAATGTTTCTGTCATAAGCAAAGCCTGTCCACTTGTCACTGTGTACTGCCGCTCTGCTTGCAGCATATGTTGGTGCAGACGGGCAAGCATCATACATTGCTATCCAAAATTTATCGGCTATATTTTGGAAATCCTCTTTATTGGTCGCAAGCATCATTTCATTTGCAAGCTTTTGTATTTCTTCTGTTACGGCAAAACCTAGACCGCCACCATTACTCATATCAGTAGCTTCTGTACCTAAATAGCTTAAAATACTAACAGTAGGTGCAAACCAAGAGTTATTAAATGCAATATCATATTCAAGGTTCATCATCTTTTCGGCGTATCTAGAATAATCCAATGATTCTAGATTAACTTTGATACCAAGTTTAGCGAGCTCTGATTGTATAAATACACCGAAATCCATAAATTCAGTGCCTGCCAATGTAATAAAATCAAGTTCAATAGATTTTCCGTCTTTTGTAAGCACATCATTTTCTAAAACATAATCGCCGTCAGATAAGATTTGTTTTGCTTTTTCTATATTTACCGTAAATGGTTCTACTTTTTCTGATCCGCCAATAAATGCAGGGTTCATCATATATGGAGCAGGAAAAGCTTCACCAAAAAACACGGTTTCTACAAGAGCATCGCGGTCTATTGCAAAAGCAATTGCACGGCGTAAGTTTACGTCGTCCATAGGTGCTGACAGATAATTTGAAGTGACGGAATATACTCCGGCATAAGCAGTCTTGTCTTCTCGTATTACCTTATAGCCGTTTTTTGTTTCAAATTGACCTACACTTGATGCAGGAATCATTCTCCCCATTTCACTGTAACCTACGACATCAACTTGTCCACTTTCAAGTGCTGTCATTCTTGCATCACCATCAGCAATAACATAATATTCAACTATATCAACATCTGAATTTTTTTCTGTATTCCAATAGTTTTCATTCTTTATAAATGTTGCTTCCACATTTTCTTCATAACTATCTAATTTGTATAGACCGGTTCCGATGTAATCAGTAATGTTCCCCTCATTATCTAAGCTATCAACCGGAAGAGCGGGAATTTTGAAAAGTTCTTCCATAAAGAAAAGATGAGGGGCGTCAAATTTCACAGTCAGTGTATTGTCATCAACTATTTCTATTGATTTAAGCATATAAGCATAAGTAGCGTAAAATTTCGCTCCCAATTTTTCTAAATCGTATTTACAAACTTTTGCATCAAAGACACTGCCGTCATGAAAAGTTACATTCTTTTGAATGTGCAAAGTATATTCTGTTGCATCTTCATTAATATCCCAGTCGTTAATTAGAGCAGGGGTTGCATTATAATTTTTATCTATTCCTGTAAGAAAATCTGTTATCAAACTGAGTGGCTCTTGACCTCCGTACTTTAAATCCCAATAAGCACCAATTTTTAGTGTCATAGGTTCATCTTTGGAACCCTCTTGCTGTGGGTTGCAGCCAATTAAAGCAAAAACCATAATAGCTGAAAGTAAAACGCTAAATATTTTTCTCATTTTGTATTGTCCTCCTATTAAAAATAATTTGTGTTTAAATCTATAAAAAAAAATAGTCGTTAGCTTTAGCTAACCACTATATTTTACAATGATTCAATTCTTTTTGCTACTCTATTACTTTTAAAATGCTCCATTCCTATTTTTATTTTTTGAATTCGTGTGGAAGCTTGCCGTGTATGGATTTAAAAGCGGACGCAAACTTGCTGGCATTGGTATATCCTACAGAGTTTGCTATTTCCGTTGTACTTAAGTTTGTGCTTTTCAATTTCTCAGCCGCTATATTCATTCGCAATTTCTTTAGATATTGATAAGGGGTATCCCCATATATTATTTTAAAAGAATCATTAAACAGACTATATGTAATACCATAGTCAGAAGCGAGTTTTTCAAAAGATATGAAAGTGCCATATTTTTTGAGTATGAAAGCATGAATTTCTTTGGTCAATTCTACTTGCTTAGAGGGTAGGTAGCAGGCTTTTGCCGGATAAATGTGTGCGGCTTTGTTGTCCGAAGCTGAAAGAACCAAAAGCTCCAATGCTTTAACAAAAATCAGCTCTGCATTTTGCTTTTTATTTGCATCATACATTTCAGCGAAAATATCCGTGTATTTGTCATCATCGGCAATTTTACACCACTTTAGTTTGCTGTTGAATGCTTCGGTTAAGCTGTTTATATCAATTCCAAATCTTATAAAGAGTTCTTTATCCCTATCTGTCAGTTTATCATATTCTATGATAAGAACACAGCCATTATAAGCTTTCGTAGGAATAGAAGCGGAGACCACCCATTCGCCGCTTTCGGTAGTTGTGAGTATCGTTATTTCATTTTCGCCCCGATAGGAATATGTATGGTCTAAAAATTCACATTCATATCGACCAATTTTTGTATAATCTATTCTGAATTGATTTGCTCCCTTATATGTTCCAATAGAATAGTCGGTAGCGCTTAATTCAGTGAATTCGATATAAATAGACGGAGAGAAAGTATATCTTTCTACATTTGCCGTACTATTTTCCCATGTTAAAGAATATTTTTTATAGTTATTGTTTTTCAGTTTTAAGTCACCTCCCATTCGTGAAAGTATTTTTGATATTATATCATGACCAAGGTAATAAAATCTATGTTACTGTTACTTGAGTTTCCGCAGTTTTATCCACAACTGCAGATTTTATCAGCCTTACAATAAACAACTTTCAAAAAATGCCCAAAATATAAGGAATCCAGACTCTTTGTTTGGTATAATTAAAGTGACGAAACAAAAACCAACTAAACAAAAAAAGAGAGGACTCCTTATGCTTAATTCTACCACAAATACTTATACCTTAAAACGCAAAATTTTATCTTTTTCAAACAAAATTTCCAGACACCTTTCTAAACCCGAAAGGAAATTCACTGCCGACATTACTTATGGCATGTTAGCCTCTGGAAGCTGTCTGCTGACTGACGTTGTCGACCAGCTTCATGAATCGTCAAAAAAGATTAATATCGATGACAGTGATGTGGTAAAACCGGATGGTTACAAATTTGAAGCTCTTGGTATTGTTAGAGATGGTTCCGAAAGCACTTCAACAAAAAACGTTTACAAAAAAGGATATCATGTGACAGAAGCCTGTGTTCTCACGAGCAGCAATCATCCCGTCAGCATTTTTTCAAGAATACATTCTTCCTCTGAAAGAGATTATAAATCTGCAAACGCCATCACTTTCCAGGCAATGGAGCAGGGCGCTGCACTCTTTAAAAAAGCAACTTTTGCAATGAATCGTGGTTACGATGATAACAAAATGTTTCTGAAAATGGATGAACTCGGACAAGACTATGTGATCCGAGTTGCAAGAACTTACTTCTCACGCTGGAAAATAGAAGAATATTTTCGTTGTAAAAAACAGATGTTCCAGTTTGAAAACTTTCGCGTAAGAAAGCTCGTTTCGATTAATGCACTTAATTTTTATATCACCTTATGCATGGCATTTCTCGCTATGATTTCAATGGAATCCGAGACAAATGCACGTAAGGTTTCAATCATAAAATCAGCAGATCCAATAAAGGAAAAAGTTTTTCTGCTATTACCGGCTAGCAAAAGGTATCTCTGGTATACTGTCGTATACAAAAGAAGGCGTCAGGCTCCGGTTCCGAAGGGGCTTATTAAAGTGCCACTACTCCAGTCACTGTCACTCTGAATAATTCAAAAAATCGATAGATTGGTACTTTGGAAGGATATATTCATTTTTTAATTACATTTTGCGGAAACTCAAGCATCTAATGGTATCATTCCATCACAGTGACCAAAGGCTACAGTTACGTTAATATAGCTGTCTGGAGCTTTGTGGATCTTTGGTAATACCGTTGAGACGGCTGTTTTGTTGCCCCAACAAAAAGCAGATGATGAAATATACTGTATGTATACTTAAAGAAAATAGTTTATCTAGACAGAACATAAAGACTAATAATAGGAAGTGGGGGATAGTATATGTTAAAAGTATTTTTTGTCCGTCATGCTTAACAGGAATATGATTGGGAAGATGCTAGAACTAAATATGAATATTCATAATCTTGAACTTAAGCTGAAACGGCGCAATATGCCGGTTTTTTCAGCTTAAGTTAATTTGGTATTAAGGTGTATCAAAGAACTGGATAGTGCTAGCTCTTTTTCCTTCTGTTTCAAATATGATGATTGAATTTTGTCCCTTCTTTAAAAGCGGAGCTGGGACATAGAGCCTTTTCTGCGGACCTATTTCCCAGAAGCGGCCGATATTGAAATTGTTGACACTTACGAATCCCTTACCCCATCCTTCTAAATCAAGAAAGGTATCTGCGAGCTCTTCTAAATCAAATTGGAATTCATAGAAGCCTGGAAGACCTGTTTTGGCAGGGATGGTATAATCTATATTTGATAAATCTTCCATAGGCAAGGGGTAGATTTTCCATCCGAAATGTAAGTGACCATTTAACTGGACACCACCCTCAATTCCCTTTCGTTGATCTTCCATAATGGGAGTAAAATTGACTCTTCCCATATTTTCCATTAGGATATCAAATTTCCCATTGCTACATACGACATTTTCTAGTTCGTGTTCGGTCAATAGGTCTCTATCATAAAGCGTTAGAACAGGAGCATCGTCTAAATAGATAGTTGCTCTGTCATTAGCCTTCCATAAGCGTATTTTTTCTAAATGAGTTAATTTTGGGAGTGTACTTTCGTAAAGAATATAGCCATATCCCTGATTTAACTTTTCCATACATACAGGCCATGAACTTTCTATCGGTGAAGATAAATGATTAAGGTTATGAAAAAAATCAGCACTTTTTGTAACTGCAAATGTACCATAAGAACGTTTTTTTATGTTACTAACAGTGGAATACTCGGGGACAGCAACATATTTTCTGATGATGTTTTGAAAAGCTTTATACTTTTCCGTTATTTGGCCATCTTCGGTCAAAAGTGCATCATAGTCATAGGAAGTGACATCAGGTTTAAGTTTCCCATAGTAATTAGCTCCATTCATAAAACCAAAGTTTGTGCCGCCTTCAAACATGTAGATATTGACATGCCCAATAGAGAGAATGTCATCAAGATCTTTTAAATGCTGATCCGTGTCTCCGGTATGATGGTTGCCACCCCAATAATCAAACCAGCCAACCCAAAATTCCATGCACATTAAAGGTTTGTTACCAATTTTCTTTTTCATGACCTCAAATTGAGTCTTGCTTTTGGAACCAAAGTTTCCAGTCTGTAAAACATCGTTTGCTTTACCACACTCGAAAGCGTCCCCCCATGGACCATCTGAAGTTACAAGAGGAACCTCACAGCCATTTTCTATCATTAGCTTCTTGAGAAAATCCATATAGGCAGGGTCGTCCCCATAATACCCATATTCATTTTCCAGTTGCATCAAGATAACAGGGCCGCCTCTTGTAATTTGTAGAGGTGTGATTACTTTAAATAGTTCTTGATAGTACTCACGTATATGTTCAATGTATGGCTCATACATACATCGTAGTCTCATTCCATCATCCTTTAAAAGCCAATATGGAAAACCACCAAACTCCCATTCACCGCAAATATAAGGAGCGGGCCTTAGGATCACCATAAGATCTAGCTCTTGTGCGGTTCTTACATATTTAACAATGTCAAGGATTCCACTGAAGTTAAACACCCCTTTATGCTTTTCATGAAGATTCCAGGGAATATATGTTTCTACTGTGTTACAGCCTAAGGCCTTAAGCTTTTCAAGACGGTCACGCCAGTATTCAGGTAATATTCGAAAATAGTGCATCCCCCCAGATATGATTTTTGTTTTTTTATTGTTTAAATAAAAATCATCTTTTATTTCAAACTTATTCATTATTCATTCCTTTCAAGAATTCAAGCTGGTAAAGCTAGTCTTATATATATATTTATTTTATCGGTACACAAATATAATCACATTTGAATTATGATTGCTGCGAAATGCAATGACAAAAGCAACTGTAATAAATAGGAGCATCGCATCAAAGAGTATTTTGATGTCGTCTTTTTCGCGACGCTCCTATGTTTTAATATCTAATTGCTTTGATTGCTGCCTGCAGTATTAGTATATTGGTTCGAATTTCCATTGCTGATTATCATATGCGAGATAATCGTATTGATCGATACTATTACCATCCGTCATTGTTCCATTCTTGACACCCAATGCTTTGTGGCTATTTTTATTTATAATACTGAAATAGCCGTTATTCAAATCTGTAATTTTCCACAACTGATTATTCTCCCCATTTGGTTGCCATAGAGCCATAGTTGCACTGTTAGCAGTTGAAGCACCAGGTACATCAAGCATTTTTGCAGCATTGGCATTTGCTATATAATAATTACCGTCAGTGTTTACAATAAATTTCCAACTCTGACTAACACTGTTACTGTCTGCGCCCATAATTATAATGGCAGCACTGTTATCTGGAGAAGAACCTTGTACATCTAATACTTTTGAATTATCGCTCTTATTAACAATCTTATACGATAAATTTCTGTCAAAAGCAGGTATCACACTTGACGTTGTATTATCAATTACATATGTCGTAATTGATTTAGGAGTAGTGGTGGCTTGTAAAACCTTATTCTGGATACTAATATTATTTAGCTGTGCTAGATTTTCGGAGGAGGAAGTTCTATATGCATATGCGGTACTTCCAACTGTTGCAAATTTGGATAAATCAATCGTGTAGTTATTTGAGGATGCGGTATCGTTAATAACGACTATCGTTAATTTGTGAGTGTTTTTATTTAATGCAACAAGCATATTGGAATCACTTACTCCGATGATGGTAGAATCTGGTCTAATAAATTTTGAATAGTTTGCCATACCGTAATATTGTTTGGTAACCTCATAGTTTTCGGTTTCATCAAAACTTGCATGAATAAAGCCCCAATTGTTCACATTAAATTCTTCTTCAACAGCCTGCCAATATACCCAGGTTTCTGGCTGTAAATTTTCCACATCATCTGTGATTTTATGTGATAATTCTAAAGCACTTTCAATTGCATTATGGTCGTGATCGCCAACACCAACACCATATTCGGATGCAGATAGACGTTTTCCGCTGCATAATGCTATCGTGTTGAGATACAAACGCTCCGTTCCATAGTAAGAATGGGTATTGATTTTATCGATGCCGGATTTTGCAAGGCTATCATAAGTATTCCATGATGATAAAGTTGAATTGAATTCAAATCCTTCAGGTCCAGCTATCGTAACATTGGATAATCCTTTTGCATCAAATCGCTCGTTTAGTACTTTAAAGAAATCATTTTGCTCTTGCTTGGTGTAATGACAACCTTCTTGTCTATTGTTTACCTCCCACCATGGACCGTTCGGTTCATTAATAGGGGAAATGGAGTCAAAGGTAATGCCATATGTATTTTTGAACAATAAATATACATCGGCCAGATAGTCAGCAAAATCATCATAATATTCTGGTTTTAAATTACTTGTACCATCAACATTTCCAGCAGAGCATCCGCTATAGGTCATCCAATACGGTGCAGTTTTAGCGAAGCCCTCAACAATGTTAACACCACGATCAATTGCCTCATTTAAGATGTAACGCTGTGTTGCATCAGCGTTATAATTCCATACGCCAGGCGAAGGCTGGTAACCTTCAAGGTTAGCACCGTTTCGCATATGGGTGTGGGTTGGATCATCGCCGCCTCCAATATTATATCTGGCTACATTAAGTCCTAATCCGACATTTTCATCATAAAGAAGATCTAGTATTTCATTTTGTTTTGTAGTATTCTGCCATCCACCGATGGCATTTCCCCACCAAGAAAGAGAAGTACCCCAACCTTTAAAGGTTTGATGCTCATACTCAGGGTTAATCGTTACAGTGCTATCGGCTGCTTTTGCTGTTAATACATTAGATGTTAGGGTAGAAATCAGTAGTATTGTAGTCATTAAAAAATAAAGAGCTCGTTTGATACTTTGCACAATAAATACCTCCTTTTTGAAAAAAAACAGTGCAAACTGATGAAACTAGTTGACACGTGATTGGTGATATGTTAACATGTAAACGTTTACAAGACTAAACAAATTATACAAAATAGTGGAGGGTATGTCAATGAAAAAAAGAAAGAAATGGAAAATGCTGTCACTTGTGACAGCATCAATGATTGCTCTGACAGCATGCGGATCAGCAGCGAATCAATCAGCAACAACAGATAGTAAGATGGATACCAGTACGGAAAGTGCGAGTGCGGATGACTCCAGTAGTGAAAAAGTAGAATTGAGATTTTTGTTATGGGGAAATCAGTCAGAAATAGAATATAAGACAAAATGGACCGATGAGTTTAACGCGCAGAGCGATAATATCCATGTAACTTTAGAAGCAATTCCGGAAGGTTTCCATGATAAACTCACTGTGCAGATTTCATCAGGTACTTTAGCTGATTTGGTACAGATTGCCGGCGATTTCGGTGGAGAATATTTTGATAAGGATATATTTGCTCCTTTGGACTCTTACATTGAAAGAGATGGACTGCAGGATGCATGGGTTGACAGTTTGATGACTGGCTTATCATACAACGATAGTGTATATGCAGCACCATGTACATTCTATTCAGGATTTATCATTTACAATAAGACAATGTTTGAAGAAAATAATGTTCCGCTTCCAACAAATGATTGGACAGAGGAAGACTTTTTAACAGCAGCGCAGGCATTAACGAAAGGGGAAGGTGATAGCAAAGTTTGGGGGACCGATTTCTCATCATGGTGGTCATATTCCCTTGCACGAAATCTCTATGATGGCTATAAAGCATGGGATTGGAAATCTGGTACTATGACTGCTGATACCCAGGGCTTTAGAGACGGCGTTCAGTTTATCGATGACTTATATAATACATATAAAGTCTCTCCAACTCCATCACAGGCAGCCGACGTAGGAGGTACTTTTGAAAATGGAAAATATGCAATGACAATTGGTGCTTCCTGGGATATAGCAAGCTTCAATGAAGCAATCGGCGATAGTTTTGAGTGGGACATCGTAACTTTCCCAAGTAATTCAACATATGGACAGTGGAGATCTCCACTTTGGACAACTGCAATCGGAATGTCCGCAGATACACCATATAAAGATGAGTGCTGGGAATACATTAAATATATGTCAGCTGGTGAGAAAGTGCAGAGTGAAATGGAAGTCATTGGTCTTCCAGCTTTGAAATCTATCAGCGAGGACAGCAGTTTTATCAATACGATTCCAGATGGATGGAAACCGTTTAATAAACAGGTATTCTTTGATGCACTTGATTATGCTGTAGATGGTGTGGTTCTGAATGAAATTCAAGATGAAATCATCAAATATGAATTGGATTTATTGTTTACAGGTGAACAGGATATGGATACTACCTTAGAGAATATACAGACTAAGGGACAGTTAAAGCTTGATCGAATGAAAAATTAATCTGATTTTATCAGTACTCTGTAGCAAAATTTTGGTTACAGGGTACTGAATCCTGAATTCTCTTGTTAGGTTAGGCTATCATACTATATTGGAAAAGAAAAGCTGATAGAATGCCTAGGCAGGATAACAAAGATAACGTTATTAAATTCGAGATAAAAGGGGCAAAAATTGTGAATTATAGTGATACAAATTTTGAGTATAAGAGCAAGTCATTCATGACAGATGGAGGAGAACGAAATGAAATCTAAAAAGAATCAGGCAAAATATTTTTATATGTTTATTTCTCCGTGGTTAGTGGGGTTTTTTCTATTGACGTTTATTCCACTCGTATATTCTGTATATCTGTCGCTGACAAAATATAAGGGAGCTTCAGTGCCTCAATTTATTGGGTTACAAAATTATACAGACATATTATTTTATGATGATCTATTTCGGAAAAGTCTTGTCAATTCTTTTCACTATGCACTGATAGCTGTGCCTACAAGTTTGATGCTGGCTTTGATTATAGCATTTATGCTTTCAAAAGAATCTAAATTAAGCAGTTTCTTCCAAATAGTTTTTTATTTTCCTTCCATAGCAGCAGGAGCAGCAGTATATACCGTGGCAAAATTACTGTTAAGAGGTGAAGGCGGATTAATTAATTACTTTTTATCCATTTTTGGTATACAAGGACCATATTGGTTAACCGATGCGAAATGGGCAATGAATGGACTCATATTAGTCAATTTGATATTTTGTGGTTCGCAAATGTTAATATTCCTGGCTGGTATAAAACAAATTCCCGCTTCTTATTATGAGGCAGCAAAAATTGATGGAGCAAACAATGCCACATGCTTTTTTAAAATTACTCTGCCTTTAATTGCGAATGTGTTTGCGTTTAATCTGGTAATGGGAATAATCAATGCGTTCCAAGTGTTTGTACAACCATTAATCATGACAGGTGGCGGCCCAATGAAAAAGACATATATGTATGGAATGTACATATACGACAGTGGATTTAGTTTCGGAAGATTTGGGTACTCTGCAGCACTTGCATGGATCATGTTTATAATCATATTATTCATAAGTATGGTTATATTGAAAACTTTGCAGAAACGCATGAACTACGAAGACTAAGAAGGATGGGAGTGACAAGTTATGGCAAAAAAAGGTAGATTTGTAGCTTGGATTTTGGTATGTACTATGTTGGGAGTGGTATTTATTCTCCCATTTCTCTGGATGATAGCTACATCACTGATGAGTACGGAACAAATAGTAAAATATCCGCCGGAATTTATTCCTTCACCTATTACATTTCGGTCGTTTGAATATATTTTCAAAAACACTTATTTTTTTACATATTTAAAAAATAGTTGTATAATAACAGGTGCAAATGTTTTGGGAACATTGTTAAGTACTACACTTGTGGCTTATGGCTTTGCAAAATATGAGGCTCGTTTGAAGAACTTTTGGTTTACGATACTGATGTCTACCATGATGGTTCCATATTTTGTAACGATAATACCATTATATACTATTTACGCAAAATTTAAGTTCGTCAATACATTTATACCGTTGATATTACCAAATGTGTTTGCTGGAAGTGCTTTTAGTATATTTTTGTTACACCAGTTTTTTAAGACATTTCCAAAAGAAATTGAAGAGTCGGCAAGAATAGATGGATGTGGAGAACTTAATATTTTATTTAAAATGGTAATTCCAAATTCAAAAGCGATTTTGTTTGTAGTGGCAATTTTTATGTTTGTATGGACATGGAACGATTATTTTGGACCAGTCATCTTTTTGAATGATCAGACAAAATATACATTAGCAATAGGCTTGACATTTTTAAATTCATCCATTAGCGGGTATAAAGATGCTCTTGATCAAGGGCCTGTAATGGCTATGGCGCTGCTTTCAGTATTGCCTATTATTATACTATTTATAGCGTTCCGGAAATATTTCATTCAAGGCGTTGTAAACAGTGGATTGAAAGGATAAATTCTTTAATGAGTGACAAAATAACAATAGTTGAAATTGCAAAATTAGCGAATGTTTCGACAGCGACAGTGTCTAGGGTAATCAATAATACTGGAAAGGTTGATGATGCAAAGAGAAATACAATTTTAGAGCTGATAGAAAAATATAATTATAAATCCAATTTCATTGCAAAGGCTTTGCAGTCGAGTAAATCCAATACCGTTGGCTTTATTGTACCTCATATTAACAGCCCTTATTATGCGCAGATATTCTTCGAAACAGAACTTATCGCTCAAAAGCAAGGCTTTACATTAATGCTATGTAATTCTGAATCAGATAAACTACTAGAAAGCAAGATTCTCAATACATTTATATCCACAAATGTAAGAGCAATCGTGTTCATGGGAGGCCGTCTAGACGACATAACATGTGAAGAAAAATATATGACAGAAATAGAGAATGTGAATAAGAAAATTCCGGTAATTTCATGCGTTGAAGTGCCTGAATTAGAGTGTATCCAAATATATGAGGAGCAGCACAGTAGCAGTGATAAGCTTTTGAAGCATTTATCAGACTTGGGTTATAAGGATGTTGCATTGGCAGGTGGATATTCACATGTTAGAACTACGATAAAAAGGCGTGATGAAATCATAAATAATGCTCATAAGTATGGAATAAACATTCGTAAAGAGATTATTGACAGTGACTATTCAGTAGAAGGTGGCAATATGGCGATGCAAAGCATCTTAAAATGGGATAAGTTACCACAGGCCATTATCTGTATCAATGATTTAGTTGCAACCGGATTGTTGAGTGAGGTGCAAAAAAATAAATTAAGTGTTCCACAAGATATTGCAATCGTTGGATACGATAATCTGGACATATCACAGTTTATATATCCAGGCCTTACCACCGTATCAACAAATTATAAAGCATATTCGAATGCCATTGTTAATGCAATACAAAACGTGGATCAATTGGATTCAAGTACGAGAATTTCCATACCAAGAGACTTGATCATCAGAGGAACAACGCAACTTTGATTTGGGAGGAAACCTATGAAACGTTTACCGAGAATCGAAAGAATAAATGATGGATTTTCTTTTCTACTAAATGATCAACCTTTTATTATGCTGGCCGCAGAGGTTCATAATTCCGCGTGTACGTCACATGAATATATGCAGAATGTGTGGAAGAAAGTAACAGAATTAAATTGTAATACTATTTTAGCACCAGTTTACTGGGAGCTGATCGAACCAAAAGAAAATCATTTTGATTTTAATATCGTAGAAGAATTAATAGCAGATGCCAGGAAGCAAAACATGAAACTAGTTCTTTTATGGTTTGGAAGCTGGAAAAATGGCTGTTCGACGTATGTACCTGGGTGGGTGAAGACTGATTTGAAAAGATTTCCCCGGGTAGTGGATGAACATGGATCGAAAACAAAGATACTTAGCATGTTTCAAAGTGAAATTCTATCAGTGGAAAGCAGAGCTTTTACATCATTTGTGAAATTCCTAAAGGATTTTGATTCGTCCAATCAAACAGTCATTGCAATACAGGTTGAAAATGAAGTGGGTGTTTTGGGTGTAACAAGAGATTTCTCAATTGGTGCTGTAGAAAAATATAATGAAAATGTTCCCAAAAAGTTACTTAATTATCTTAAAAACCCAGCGAATGGTGTTGGTAGTATAACCAGAGAGTGTGAAAGTACTTCTGATAAATCATGGTGCAAGGTATTTAAGGGATATGCAGAAGAAGCGTTTATGAGCTGGTATTATTCCCTTCATATTGATCAGTTGGCGAAATCTGGAAAAGAGTATTATGCCCTGCCAATGTTCACAAATGCCTGGCAAAAAGAATTTGATGATGAAAAACCTGGCTCCTTTCCATGCGGTGGGCCGTTGCCAGAGGTCTTAAATATCTGGAAGTACGGAGCCCCTAATTTAGATGTATTGTCACCGGATATATATACCGTTCATTTTAGAAAAATTGCGGATCTGTATACAAGGAGTGATAATCCGCTTTTTATTCCTGAAACGCGTAGAGATAAGTGGGCAGTTGCTAATTTGTATTCAGCCATAGGAACGTACAATACGCTATGCTATTCACCATTTGGTGCGGAAAGTATTGGAGAGAATAAATCCTTTATCACCCAAAGAATACACACAGATTCAAATGATAAGAATGTGTCCAGTGAGGCGGTAAAGGAATACCTGTCTCAAAGCTACCAAATGTTTCGAAATATGATGCCGATTATTACAAAGTACTATGGAACAGATCAGATGATTGGATTTGCACAAGATGCTACATATAGGACGAATCATATAGAGCTGGGGAATTTTCGAATAATAGTAGAGTATTATCATCAAATCAATGAGGATAACGAATTTATTCCAGGTGCGGGGATTGTAATTTTAGAAAGTGAAAATAAGTTGATTTTCATAGGATATGGATATAGAGCTTATCTTGAAACTACGAATCAAAATAAACAATTAGATTTTCTATCGTTAGAAAAAGGTATTTATGATCAAAAAGCTAGGTGGGTTAACTATATGGTATTGAATGGTGATGAACAACATATTCAGATGGAAGAAAAGCCCACAATATTAAAAGCGTCTTTCTACGAATTATAGAATGTCTATTTGCTCTGATTAAAGCACTATTTCGGATTCCATCATTTTACTTGATAAGAATACGTTATGTAAGATGAGAACTAAAATGTAAGATTGATATAGCTTAAATCTATATTAAACTTACATTTTTTTGTATTATTCTTTCTTACAATTGTAATTTATACTATTATCTAATGAATTTAGTGAATGGAGGTATAGAATGAAAAGTGAGGTAATAATCAGGAAGTATTCGAAGCAGAAAAAATTGTAAGAGAAAACTAGAATAGAAGGAGAATAATAATGAGTCGCAAAATAGAAACAAAATGTATTCATGAAGGTTGGAAGCCAGAAAAAGGTGCATCCAGACAATTACCGATTTATCAGAGCACAACTTTTAAATATGACACAAGTGATGAGATGGGTAAGTTGTTTGATCTAGAGTCAGAGGGGTATTTCTATAGCAGACTTCAAAATCCAACAAATGATGCAGTAGCCGCAAAAATATGTGCATTAGAAGGTGGGACAGCAGCAATGCTCACCTCATCGGGACAGGCTGCTAATTTTTATGCAATTTTTAATATATGTGAATCTGGGGATCATTTTATTGCATCTTCTTCCATTTATGGTGGAACATATAATCTGTTTGGCGTAACTATGAAAAAACTTGGAATCGAATGTACTTTTGTAGAGCAAGATCTGTCAGAAGAAGAACTTGGGAAGTATTTCAAACCAAATACGAAGGCAGTATTTGGTGAAACAATTACAAATCCTACAGTATCTGTCTTTGATTTTGAAAAATTTGCAAGATTGGCTCATTCTCATGGAGTTCCTTTAATTGTAGACAATACGTTTGCCACTCCTATTAATTGTAGACCTTTCGAATGGGGAGCGGATATTGTCACACATTCTACTACAAAGTACATGGATGGACATGCGGTAAGTGTTGGTGGCTGTATCGTAGACAGCGGAAATTTTGAATGGATGCTTCAAAAGGATAAATTTCCGGGACTTACAACACCGGATGATTCTTACCATGGAATTACCTATGCAGAGCGATTTGGTAAAGGAGCATATATAACGAAGGCAACTGCCCAACTGATGCGTGATTTTGGCTCTATTCAGTCACCTCAGAATGCGTTTTATATCAACCTTGGACTAGAAACATTGCACCTTAGAATGAAAAGACATTGTGAAAATGCATTAGCAGTAGCTAAGTTTTTAGAAAAAAATGAAAAGGTTGCATGGGTAAATTACCCAGATCTTGAAAGTAATCAGTATTACGAACTTTCAAGGAAGTATTTTCCAAATGGTTCTTGTGGTGTGCTGGCATTTGGTATTAAAGGTGGTAGAGAGCGTTCGATTCAGTTTATGGATAAACTGGAGCTTGCGTCTATAGTAACCCATGTTGCAGACAGTAAAACTTGTTTATTGCATCCGGCAAGCCATACACATAGACAGCTAACAGATGAGCAGTTGAGAGAAGCAGGAATAGCAGCTGATTTAATTCGTTTTTCTGTTGGAATTGAGAATGTAGATGACATTATTGAAGATCTGATGCAGGCACTCAATCAAATTTAATTATCATTTGACTATTGACAAGAAGCAAGAAAATATGAAGGATAAGACCATGACGGCAATAATTAGACCAAGTGGTTTCGGGAAGACACGAAGAATTAATCACTGAAGAAGGAATCTACCAAGGATTTGTTTGTGAAAGAAAAGAGGCGGATTCCTGGGGAGTTACCAATGGTTGATATTTCAGGTAAAATGCTTGAAGTTGAAAAAAACTATGCGGAAAGTACAGGATGAACACAAAAAACGGGAGAAAATACTCTTCTAAAATTAACTTAAAATTACTTATTTCTACAAATTTCTACAAATGCATTGAATCAAAATAACCTTTATGCTACGATATTATAGGCAATAATCAAAAACAAAATATTTAAGCGTGAAAATAATCATCCAGTTCTCTCATACTGGGTGTTTATTTTTACGTTTAAACGAAAAATAATCAATGAATACGGGGATTATGACAGCACTGCAAGGTAAAAACCAACATAGACGATAATAGGATAATGAGTTAGTGACAACTAATTAAATGCAACGGTATTATTTTCGTGAAGTTAAATTGGAATCGGAATATAAAGGAACTGTCTGTAGCAAATATCAATTGTCTACGTTGTTAGAGAAAATTCCTGCATATGAAATTATTAGTAGTGTTTTAAGGTGATGGATGAAGCTAAAAAGTATTTGACATATAAAATAATTCTGATACAATGTGTTAAGAGCATATGCTAATAATGAAGCTAATATATTATAAAAATAAGAAAGTTACGAGGATATAGTAAAAGTGGATGCAAAATTATACATAACAGAAAAAACACATTCAGAACTTGCAATGGCATATTTTAAAGAGGGGTATAATTGTTCACAATCTGTATTTATGGCATTTTGTGAGGAATATGATATGGACTTCGAAATGGCATTGAAAATCAGTGCTTCCTTTGGTGCTGGCATGGGAAGACTAAGGGAGGTATGCGGAGCAGTAACCGGAATGTTTATGGTTGCAGGGATGATATATGGGTATACAAATCCAAAAGATCATACTTCAAAAACCGAGCATTACAAAAGAATTCAATATCTTGCAAACGAATTTGAGGAAAAGAATCATTCGATTATATGCAGAGAGTTGTTGGGGTTAGATGCTGGTAAGGATAGTCCAATACCTGAGCTTCGAACCGCAGAATACTATAAAAAAAGACCTTGCGTAGAGCTTGTTGGTATGGCGGCAGATATTATGGAAAAGTACTTAGAGGAACATAGATAGAAATAGCGTAAAGTATAAAAAAGGATTGTTGTTAATAAAAACAGCAATTTTTTTATGCAAAAAATTATGACTTATAATTCATCAGATGTTGTAAATAAAAAAATTACAAACAAATGAGTTATTGACATATGCTCATAATTAAAATATACTAACGGTATAAAAGAACGTCAATATAATTGTAAGAAGGATGTGGTTAAATGGAAAAAAGCCGTACCGATGTATTGATCAGATGCTAATGTAGAAGTGATATTAACAGAGGAAGAAAAACCAGTATTAGCAATAGAAAAACTTGGTTTAACGTATAACGTGAATTAGCAAGTTAACAATATTTGTAAGTGGCATTTGACAAAAACCGATAGAAATAGTATTATATTAATTGGCATATGCCCATAAAAATAATAGAAAAAGTGAGGTGCAATATGAAAATTGCGGTATCAGCAACAGGACAGAATAAAGAAAGTCTATTGGATAGAAGATTTGGTAGATGTGATTATTTTTTGATTTATGACACAGAGGCTGAAGAATTTAAGGCGATTGGAAACAGCGGCGTATCTTCAGGAGGAGGTGCAGGAATTAAAGCAGCAAGTCAGGTAATAGAAGAGAATGTATCAGTAATTATTACTGGAAATCTTGGTCCTAATGCATTTGAATTGTTAGAAAAAGCTGGAATTAAAGCGTATAGTTGTGAAGTACTTTCAGTATTTAGAGCAGTTGAACTGTTTCAAAAAAACGGACTTTCAGAGATTAATGCTGCAGGGAATGCACATCATGGAATGAAATAGGAAAATAAGTGGAAAATGGATTGAATATGATATTCAATACTTTAATTTGTAGGCGATCAAAGGTCGCAGATAGGAGCTAAAAATGAAGATAGCGATAGCAAGTGATGGAAGTTTTGTAAGTGGACATTTTGGGCATTGTCAAGGATTTACTATGTATGATGTAGACAATAATGAAATAAGAAACAAAGTATTTGTTGCTAACCCAGGACACAAACCAGGATATCTTCCTGTCTTTTTAAAAGAGCAGAAAGCAGATGTTATTATTGCTGGTGGAATGGGAGAAACAGCACAGGACTTATTTAATGAGAACGGGATTGAAGTTGTAGTCGGTGCACAGGGAAATGTAGATGATGCTGTAAAACTTTATATTGCTGGTGGATTAAAATCTACAGGAAGTGTTTGTACTGAACACGCTCATGAGGGACATTGTAACGATTAAAAAATGTGAAAAAAATTCAATGGATGGTGTGAAATATTATGAATGTTAAGATAACAACTTTAATTGAAAATAATCCGGATGACAAGGGTCAGTTACTGTATGAACATGGGCTATCCTTATACATAGAAACGGATGGAGTGAATATTTTATTTGACACTGGAGAAAGTGGAGACTTTATTAAAAATGCCAAATATCTTAATAAAGATTTAAATAAATTAGATTATTGTATCATTAGTCATGGACATTATGATCACAGTGGTGGAGTTGAAAAGCTTATAAGAGAAGTTGATAAATTTCCACCATTCATTGTTGGAGAAGAGTTTTTTAAGCCTAAATACAAAACAGTAGATACTTTGGACTATAAATTTAATGGCAATTCATTTGATGAAGGATTTATAGCTAAGAAACAGATTTCTTTAAGAAAAGTAAAAGAAGATATGATATATTTGACTGATCATATTATTGTTTTTCATCATTTTTCTAGGTATACGGATTATGAAAAAAGAAATAGCAGATTTTATATAAAAGAAAATGCAAAATATCTTCCAGACTATTTTAATGATGAAATTTCACTGGGAATTATCACAGAAAAAGGATTCGTTGTAATTGTTGGTTGTTCTCATGTAGGTATTGTAAATATATTGAAAACAATCTCCGAAAGAGTTAAGCTCCCAATTCATGCAGTGATAGGTGGAACTCATTTAATTGAAGCGGATGAATTTAGGATGCAACAAACAATCGATGCTTTTAAAGAAATGAAACTACAATTAGTTGCAGTGTCACATTGTACGGGGAAAGAAGGAATTCGTCTTATTAGTGAGAAAATGAAAGAACAATTTCTTTATAATAATACAGGAAAAGTAATAGAACTATGAATATATGAAGACGGACTTTGTGCACCAAAACACATAAGTTCATTTTTGTGAAGGAGGTGAGAAATATGCCAAGAAGAGATGGCACTGGACCTATTGGAATGGGAACGATGACTGAAGGTCGAGCAGGATTTTGTAACAGTGATTTTGATAATCGTGATTTAGGAAGATGTTTTGGCGGGTATGGAAATCAAAGAGGATACAGAAGACAGTTTGCACAAACAGGACTATCTGGATATTTGAGTAATAATTATCCTCAAGATAGCCAGGATACCGATAAAAAAGTATTTTTAGAAACACAAAAAACAAGACTGGAAACTCAGTTAAAGTTAGTGAAAGAACGTTTATCAAGTTTTAATAATCCGGTTGAATAGCAAACAACAAAAGGATTGCATAGAACCCTTTTACTACTACAAATTGCGAATGGTAAGTAGGAAGTTGTCTGCGTCTCATTCGCAATTAAAGGTAGTTGATGGTGGTGAAGCATAGAATTGGAGGAAAAATGGAATTATTTTTTGATTGCCTGCCTTGTATGTTAAAACAGGCATTAGAAGCAGCTAGAAAGACTACAAACGATGTTCAAATACATGATAAAATAGTGTATGAAACGATTAATTTAATGACAAATTATAAAAAATATAGGAACTCACCGGATATTGCAAGGGAAATTCATAGAATTGTTAAGGAACAGACTGGAATCAAAGATCCATATTCAGAAATTAAAGAAAAAGATTTAGAAGCAGCAAAACTTGTATACCCATATTTGAAGGATTTTATTAAGAGTAAAGAGAATAGTCTTTACTGGGCATTAAAAATAGCAGCCACAGGAAATAACATCGATGCTGCTGTGTATAGTGATGTTGATGTGAAAAAATGCATTGAGAAAGAGCTGGAGAAAGAATTTTCAATTTGCGATATTGATATTATGGAAAAGAAATTACAAACCGCTTCCAATATACTTATTATTGGTGATAATACAGGAGAGACAATTTTTGATAAAGTAATGATAGAAAGTTTTCCAAACATTACGATTACATATGGAGTAAGAAGTGAAGCAATCATTAATGATGTAACAAAAAAAGATGCAATTGCTTCCGGATTGGATCAGGTTTCGAAAATAGTTTCCACTGGATGTAGTGCACCAGGCGCTATATTAGAGGATTGTAGCAATGAGTTTATTGACATTTACAATAAATCGGATATTATTATAAGTAAGGGACAGGGAAACTACGAAGCACTTTCAGAAGAAAGAGGCAACATGTTTTTCCTCTTAAAAGCAAAATGTCCTATGATATCACAGAGACTACATGTCAATTTGAATGAATATATATTTAAATATGGCGGGACAAAGCAATCATAATAGTAAGGAGAAAACATGGCAAGACCAACAAAATGGAGAAAAATTGAACATATACCAGCGATACCCTATTTCGTACCATCTGAAACGGATGTAGCTGAATTACCGGAAAATATCTTAAAACTAGAAGAATTAGAAGCGATTCGTCTGAAAGATCTTGAAGGATTAGAGCAAGGTGAATGTGCAGAACGAATGGAAGTATCAAGGCCAACCTTTCAACGTATTTTATTATCAGCAAGAGAGAAAGTAGCAGATAGTTTAATCAACGGGAAGATGATACGCATAGAAGGTGGTAACTTTACTCGTAATATTTGCCCAATCAAGTGTAGAGATTGTGGGAAAGAATGGAAAGAAAGCTTTGAAAATCTGGAAGCAATCAAAACTGGTAAGTATGTATGTCCAGATTGTGGTTCTGCAAATGTAATATGTGAGGATAATTGCAAGGACAAGTTTTGTCACAAAAATTGCTGGCGTCATAGAGGTATGGATTTTTAAGTTGAAGACAATATAATTGTAAAAACGGTGTGTTATAAAGTCAATGATTGAAGCAAATTGATTTTATGACACTTTTTGCGTTAAAGACGTATTTGTAACGTATTAAGGTAGGTAGAATTAAGATACAATATTGACATATGCCCAAAATTGCATTAGAATATTTTAATGAGCATAAGACCAAAATATACAATTTTGTAAAAGCTTATAGAATTAAAAAATATGTAATGATTGGAAGGTATACTATGTATTGTGAGTCATTTTCGGATAAAGTAATCGACCATTTTATGACACCTAGAAATTGTGGAACAATGTCAGATGCTAATGGAGAAGGATGTTTTGGAGATCCAGATTGTGGTGATTATTTAACAATCCAGATTAAGGTTAAAGATAATCATATAGAAGATATTAAATTTCTTGTTTTTGGATGTACGGCAGCTGTTGCATCGAGCAGTATGACAACGGTTCTTGCGAAAGGTAAAACATTGGAGGAAGCATTGCTGATAACAGATAAAGATATAACGGAGGCTCTCGATGGACTTCCAGAAAACAAGATACATTGTTCTGTACTTGGTGCAAGTGCATTAAAAAATGCAATTGAAGACCATATTGCAAGGAAACAAATTCCATCTCATTTTCAAAGTTTGTGATGATGAAAGCATATGGAGCGGGTAAATGAAAAAGTCCAGGCAGGATAGATAGTGCTCATAGCAGTGTTAATGGAATATATTTGTAGTGTTTGTATACGTTATTTGAATGTTACGTGTTTTTTAATAGCTTCGAAGCTATCTTTACTTATAATATGTTCCATTTTACAAGCATCTTCTGCAGCAATTTTAGAATCAACACCAAGGTGTTCCAGCCATGAAGACAGGAATTTATGACGTTCATAAATCATTTCAGCTATTTCTTTACCAGAATCGGTTAAATAGATCCAACCATCATTGGTAACGGTAATATAATTATTTTCTCGAAGATTTTTCATAGCGACGCTTACACTTGATTTTTTAAAATTAAGCTCTGTTGCAACATCAACGGAACGGACAACAGGAAGCTTTTGACTTAAAATCAGAATTGTTTCTAAATAATTTTCAGCGGATTCATGTATATTCATAAAAATTCCTCTCTAATTTAAGATTTATGGTTAGTGATATAAAACTATAGTAAATATAACATGTAATTAGAAAAATATCAAATAAAATCAAGGGGAAATTGAAGAATAAAGAGCTTATTTATAAAAATAATCAAATTTGTTCTTGACACCTAATGGAAGTTAGAATATACTAACAATTGAAAGTGTTAATGATAATCATTCTCATGGTTATAAAAAATCTAATATAGAGAAAGAAGATGAAAAATGATGCCTTTAACAATGGCCCATACAGGCGAAGCCAATGTGATAAAAAAAGTTGGCGGAAAAGAAGAAACCAGAAAGTTTTTGGAAAATCTTGGATTTGTGATAGGAGGAGCAGTTACTGTTATTTCAGAAATAAGTGGAAATATGATAGTGAATGTAAAAGATTCAAGAGTTGCAATTAATAAGGATATGGCAAATAAAATAATGGTTTAAGAGGAGATACAAAATGAAAACCCTGAAAGAAGTAAAAGTTGGTGAAACTGTAAAAGTGATAAAACTTCATGGTGAAGGTGCAGTAAAAAGAAGGATTATGGATATGGGTATTACAAAAGGTGTTGAGCTTTATTTGAGAAAAATTGCTCCGCTAGGTGATCCGCTAGAGGTTACTGTGAGAGGATATGAATTGTCACTGAGAAAAGCAGATGCTGACAAAATAGAGGTCGTATAATTTTTTAGCCAAAGGTTAGCATAAACTAATCAAAATAAGTAATGACGAATAGCAGTAAGTAATGCAAAATATAATATGAAAAGAGGATTTAAAAATGTCAATAAAAATAGCATTAGCAGGTAATCCAAACTGCGGAAAGACAACGCTGTTTAATGCTCTGACAGGTTCTAACCAGTTTGTAGGAAACTGGCCAGGCGTCACAGTTGAAAAAAAAGAAGGGAAATTAAAAGGTCATAAAGACGTTATCATAACAGACTTACCTGGTATTTATTCCTTGTCACCTTATACTTTAGAGGAAGTGGTAGCCAGAAATTACTTGATTACAGAACGTCCGGATGCTATTTTAAATATCATTGATGGAACCAATATGGAGCGAAACCTCTACCTTACAACACAGCTTGTAGAATTAGGAATTCCTGTAATCGTTGCTGTAAATATGATGGATGTAGTTGAAAAAAATGGAGATAAACTGAATACAAAAAACCTTGCAAAAGAATTAGGATGTAAGGTAGTTGAAATATCAGCTTTAAAAGGAACTGGAATTAAAGAAGCGGCAGAAGCGGCAGTGGAAGTTGCGAACAGGCATGAGGGGATGATTCCACAACATAGCTTTACAGGATCTGTAGAGCATGCGTTGGCACATATAGAAGAAGCAGCACTACATAGTATGCTAGATGAACAGCAGAGATGGTATGCAATCAAAATATTTGAGCGCGATGAGAAAGTCATGAAAGAATTAGGAATTGATGCGCAGGTAGAGAAACATATTGAAAACGATATTAAATCATGTGAGAAAGAAATGGATGATGATTCAGAAAGTATTATTACGAACGAGAGATACAATTATATTTCATCCATTATCAAAGACTGTTGTGTTAAGAAAAATAAAGGTGGTCTTACAACATCGGATAAAATTGACAAGATTGTAACCAATCGTTGGCTTGCACTTCCAATTTTTGCTGTTGTTATGTTTATTGTATATTTTGTATCAGTTACAACAGTGGGTGCATTCCTCACAGATTGGACGAATGACACATTGTTTGGTGAATGGATTATTCCAGCAGCACAAAGTGGATTAGAAGCAATTGGATGTGCAGACTGGTTAATTGGACTCTTAGTTGATGGTATAATCAGCGGCGTTGGCGCGGTACTTGGGTTTGTGCCTCAGATGTTAGTGCTATTCATCTTCCTTGCTTTCCTGGAAGCTTGTGGATATATGGCTCGTATAGCATTTATTATGGATAGAATTTTCCGAAAATTTGGGTTGTCTGGCAAATCGTTTATCCCTATGCTAATTGGAACTGGCTGTGGTGTGCCTGGAATAATGGCTTCAAGAACGATTGAAAATGACCGTGACCGTAAGATGACAATTATGACAACAACGTTTATTCCTTGTGGGGCAAAGCTTCCGATTATTGCATTAATTGCAGGAGCGTTATTTGATGGAGCATGGTGGGTTGCACCAAGTGCATATTTTGTAGGAATTGCAGCAATCATCTGTTCGGGAATTATCTTAAAGAAAACAAAAATGTTTGCTGGAGATCCCGCACCATTTGTAATTGAATTACCAGCGTATCATATGCCGACTTTTTTGAATGTAATGCGCAGTATGTGGGAACGAGGATGGTCTTTTATAAAAAAAGCGGGAACAATTATTTTGCTTTCAACAATAGTTATTTGGTTTGCAGAGAGTTTTGGATTTTCTAATGATGGATTTGGTATGGTAGAAGATATGAATGACAGTGTTTTGGCAGCAATCGGAGGAGTCATTGCACCAATTTTTATACCACTTGGATGGGGCAGTTGGAAATTTTCTGTAGCAGCAATTACAGGTCTTGTAGCAAAAGAAAATGTTGTTGGAACATTTGGTATTTTGTTTGGATTTGGTGAAGTGGCAGAAGATGGAGCGGAAATCTGGGGCACTTTGGCAGCAAGCGTAACAGCGGTTGCCGCATATTCCTTTTTGGTATTTAATTTGTTATGTGCACCTTGCTTTGCAGCAATGGGGGCAATTAAGCGTGAAATGAACAATACAAAATGGTTCTGGTTTGCGATTGGTTATCAGACAATTTTAGCTTATCTTGCATCGCTTTGTGTATTCCAGATAGGAACACTTATTACAACAGGTATATTTGGAATTGGAACAATTGTAGCATTTATTATTATCATTGGATTTTTATATTTGCTCTTTAGACCATATAAGGAAAGTGAAAAGTTTACAATGGATGTAAAAACAAGTGTGAATGTCAAGAACTAGCAAAATATTAATGTTTGTTTGAAAGGTGGCGAAAAATGGGAACACTAATTGTATTAGTAGCTATATTTTTAGTAATTGCACTAATTGTACGGAGCATGATAAAAGACAAAAAGGCAGGAAAATCAGTTATCTGTGGTGGCGATTGTAAACATTGTGGAGGTCATTGTTCGCATTGATAGAAATCATATAAGGCGAAGAGATTGGAGGTGATAGTATAACGGATAAGCAAACAATTTCTGAAAAAAAGAAAAACAGTGATTCAAGAAGTTATCATCGAACGAAGATGCAAAAGGGTATGATTATAGAAAAGCTGATAGAGCAAGGTAATCGAATTACGAAGCAGAGACTTACTATTCTTGATATAATTCTTGAAAATGATTGTTCCTGTTGCAAAGAAATTTATTACAAGGCAGCTCATATCAATTCTAAAATCGGAAGTGCAACGGTCTATCGAATGGTAAACACATTAGAGGAGATTGGAGCGATTAGTCGTAAGAATATGTATAAGGTGGCTTATTCGGAAAACTGCTCAATGGAAGATGCTTGTACGGTTGTCTTGGATGATGAAACAACCTACCATTTGTCCGCTAAGAAATGGAATGCTGTCATTAAAGCAGGACTAAATTCATTTGGATATCTGAACAAACAAAAGATTTCATCCGTAACGGTAAAACAATGCGAGTGTGAAGGTAGTGAAGTCAATATATAAAAAATGAAAGAAGGTGTTTTTATAATGGCGAGAGATTATAAGCTGTCTAGGAAAGTAACACAAAAAGAATCAGAGGAAATAGTAAAAGAAGTAACATTACTTAACAATGTTAAGAAAGTAATTATCATAGATGATTATTTGGAAGTAGAAACTTATGATAATGATTTTTCGCAAGTAATGGCCAGAGCGGTAAATATATGTGGGAAAATTGCAGAAGGCTGTGAAATTTCTTTTGCAAAATTTGTATTATAAATGATATCGGTATGATGCTTAGGGAGTTTGTAATTGAAAAAAATATCGTAACTGTTCAGAACCCCCTTGGGGAACTAATTAATTTTTGTACAAAACAGAGAA
>JBGUEO010000027.1:0-68287 GCA_041821315.1 Velocimicrobium sp.
GAGGAGAAAGAGGATATTAATTCGGAGGTAGAGACTCTTTCTATTATGCGTGGATATGAGAAAAAGGAAAGCTTGAAAAAAGAAGAGATTCCTATTTTTGAAGATGAACTAAATCAAAAATTTGGGATGGATATAGACAATTTGGAAGAGCTGGTTGAAGCAGAAGTTGTATGTGAAGTAGAAACACAAGTACATAAGGAAGAAGAATGTAAAAAGCCATTCGATCAGGAAATAACGGTACAAAAAGAGGTTGTTACGGATAAGAGTGCGGAAGCTTCCACTCCAGAAGAAAATAAAGCAGTGAGTGCTGAAATTGGACAAGCAATGGAAAAAAAGAAAAAGGATTATATATTTCCTAAGCTGGAGTTACTCAATAGTCCAAAAAAAGATGGAAAGAGTACTTCGGATGTAGAACTTCGAGACACTGCAATAAAACTTAAGACGACGCTTGAAAGTTTTGGTGTAAAAGTTGAGATGAAAAATGTAAGCTGCGGACCAGCAGTCACGCGCTATGAATTACAACCAGCACAGGGCGTTAAGGTAAGTAAAATTACAAGCTTAACCGATGATATTAAGCTAAGTCTTGCAGCTGCCGACATTCGTATTGAAGCACCTATTCCGGGAAAATCTGCAGTTGGAATTGAAGTTCCCAATAAACAGGTATCGATGGTTTATTTGAAGAGCCTTCTAGAAAGTAAGGAATTTAAAAACCATAAATCCAATATTGCATTTGCAGTTGGAAAAGATATTGGTGGAAAGACCGTGGTGACAGATATTGCAAAAATGCCACATCTGCTTATAGCAGGGGCAACAGGATCTGGTAAGTCGGTATGTATTAATACTTTGATAATGAGTATATTATACAAAGCGAATCCAGATGATGTAAAGTTAATTATGGTTGATCCTAAAGTTGTAGAATTAAGTGTTTATAATGGAATACCTCATTTATTAATACCGGTTGTAACGGATCCAAAAAAAGCATCAGGGGCATTAAATTGGGCAGTGATGGAGATGACAGAGCGTTACAAAAAATTTGCGGATTTGGGTGTTCGAGATATTAAGGGATACAATGAAAAGGTGAAACCTGTAGAAGATGATATGGATGAGCGTTTTCAAAAAATGCCTCAAATTATAATTATAGTGGACGAGCTTGCTGATTTAATGATGGTTGCACCTGGAGAAGTAGAAGATGCGATTTGTCGATTAGCGCAGCTTGCTAGAGCAGCAGGAATTCACTTGATTATTGCAACGCAGAGGCCTTCGGTAAATGTAATTACTGGATTAATTAAAGCCAATATTCCATCAAGAGTGGCATTTGCAGTTTCGTCGGCAATTGATTCTCGTACAATATTAGATGGTGGTGGGGCTGAAAAACTTCTTGGAAATGGTGATATGCTATTTTTCCCATCGGGATATCCGAAACCGATACGTGTTCAAGGTTCATATGTTTCAGATAAGGAAGTAAGTTCGGTGGTTGATTTTTTGAAAGCAGAGTATGGAAAGACGGAATACAGCGAAGAAATTGATCAAAAAATTACAACATCGGTGACGAGTGATTCTTCTTTAGCCGGAGGGGAAAATAAAAGAGATGACTATTTTGCAGAAGCGGGTCGATTTGTAATTGAAAAGGACAAAGCCTCTATTGGAATGCTTCAAAGAGTGTATAAAATTGGATTCAATCGTGCGGCGCGTATCATGGATCAGCTCTATGATGCGGGTGTGGTAGGACCAGAAGAAGGAACGAAACCACGAAAAGTTGTTATGTCTGTTGAGGAATTTGAGCAGTTTATAGAAGAGTATGTATAAATTGCACAAAAAATGACTAAAAATTTTTATACCATAAAAAAATTTTTTTGTTGACTTGCTGCCCGCTCTCTCCTATACTAAATATATCAGATCGTATCAGAATTTTACTTGAATCAGGAGGATTTTCTGAAAATTTAAGAGAGTCTGAGAAATTTAGAGAAGGAGATTTGCTATGAAACAAGGAGATGCGAATGTAAGCATTGAGAATATTTATCAGTTAGATGGACGCGTACCAATTGGAAAAGCAATTCCATTTGGACTACAGCATGTGTTGGCAATGTTTGTTGCAAACATTACACCAATTATTATTGTTGCAGCAGCATCTAAGATTACTGGAAATGATCTCGCTATGCTAATTCAGAATGCAATGTTTATTGCAGGAATCGGGACCATGATTCAGCTATATCCTATTTGGAGAGTGGGATCAAAACTTCCCATTGTTATGGGCGTTAGTTTCACTTTTGTAACGATTTTATGTTATGTTGGAGGAACCTTTGGTTATCCAGCGGCATTGGGAGCAATTTTGATTGGTGGTATTGTCGAAGGAATGCTAGGGTTGTTTGCAAAATATTGGCGAAAAATTATTTCACCAGTCGTTTCAGCAAGTGTTGTAATAACCATTGGTTTTTCCCTGCTAAGTGTTGGTGCAAGATCATTTGGTGGTGGGTACGTGGATGATTTTGGAAGTTTCCGATATTTGGGAGTTGCTTCATTTACCTTAGTTTGCAGCTTATTGTTTAATGTTTTTGCAAAAGGTTTTTGGAAACAATTATCTGTTTTATTTGGACTTGTTATGGGTTACATATTAGCACTTTTTATGCATATGGTAGATTATTCTACTATTATGGATGGTGGAATTATTTCTCTTCCACATTTCTTGCCATTTATGCCAGAATTCAACATAAGTGCTATTTTAGCAGTCGTAGTTATCTTTTTAGTATCTGCAACGGAAACAATTGGAGATACATCAGCGATGGTTGCAACAGGATTAAATCGAGAAATAACAGAAAAGGAAATTTCGGGTTCACTTGCATGTGATGGTTTTGCAAGTAGTATTTCATCCTTATTTGGTTGTATGCCGATTACATCATTTAGTCAAAATGTTGGGCTAATTGCAATGACAAAGGTTGTAAACCGTTTTACAATTATGACTGGAGCTGTTTGCATGATTTTGGCAGGATTATTTCCGCCGATTGGAGCCTTTTTTTCTACACTTCCAGATCCTGTACTTGGAGGTTGTACCATTATGATGTTTGGTTCGATTATAGTGAGTGGTATTCAAATGATGGGTCGTTGTGAAATGAATACTAGAAATACTACAATCGCTGCACTTTCATTTGGTATTGGTATTGGTTTTACACAGATACCTGAAATATTTGGAGCTTTTCCAGAATTAATACAGCAAGTATTTGCAAATAATTGTGTAGCTGTAGTCTTTGTCGTAGCTGTAATACTGAACTTAGCATTGCCAAAGAATATGGATATTAAAAAAATAGAAGCATAAAATACATGAAAATACAAAAGGGTTGTTGTAAGGAGGAATGATAATTTCCTGAATTTACAACAATCCTTTTTTTTCTGTATATGGAAAGAAGGATAGCAATTTTTATATAGATTAGGCGATTGAAAGTAATCTTATAAGTTAAGAATTGCTTCGCGATAGATTTCTTTTGCAATGGAACGATACGCTTTGCTTTCTCCAGCAAAATATTCCATCATAACACCGCTATTTACTTCTAATACCAGAAAGGAAGAGTTTGTAGCAATGATATCGACCGAAGCAAAGGATATTTGCAGTGCGGTTGCAGCACGTATAGCTAGCTTGCTTAATGTATGAAATAAGGTAGGATTTGTAACGATTTTTGCGGTTGCACCTTGACCTAGATTATGTTTCCAGTGTAGTGGGAACTCTTCGCCACACGCCAGAATTTTATGAAAATCAACTGATGTACGATGTGTAAGAACTTCTGGGGATAAGGGAATTTCGTTTAATGCTCTCATATATAATTCTAGAAGTGTAGAAACACCGTCACCAACGAGATGCGGACGTATTTTGGAATAAATGAGCTTTACTTCTCCCTGTAATAAAATGATTCGATATTCATCATCAACATGATAATAAGGGCTTACGGCCATGGAATCGGCCGTTGTAAAAATTAATTGTGCTGCATGTTCTACCTCACATTTGTTTTTTGCAAGATAGACCAAATCACCTCCGGTACCATGATTATCTTTCAAAACGAGGGTACGGTATTTTTCCAGTAATTCTTCAATTTGACTCCAATTACCCAAAGGAGACATGTATTCCATCTTTGTTGGGGACATATAGCAGATATGTTCTACATTTGGAATCTGGTGAAGTGTCATAATTTCAGAAGCAGTGCTTTTGTCAGAGCATATAGAAGTTGAAACGGCTGAATTAAGGGAAAATTGATATCCATAGATATAGGATTCCATATTCCCTTTTTTTAAATAAAAAGCCCAGTAATCCGAAAGAGGTATACAAACGATTTCTTCTTCTTTACAAATCTCTAGAATGAGTTGTGCATAATTTGATATATATGAATTCATAATTTCTCCTATCTTTCTTGTTTCCTATCGTTCGCAAACTAGTATAACGTATTTATTGGGAGAACTCAAATATAACTTGTATGAATAAAACTTATTAGAAAATTTTTCCCTTCGAACCTTTTAAGAATCCTCATTTTAGAGTATAATGAAGATATTGTGATGATTTTTGAATGGGAGGCATATAAAAATGAAAACAGATATTGAAATAGCACAAGAAGCATCAATGGAACCAATTAAGGAAGTAGCAGCACTTCTTGGTATGGAAGACGATGACTTAGAGTTGTATGGTAAGTATAAGGCAAAGTTTTCGGATGAGTTTTGGGACAAGATAAAAGATAATAACGACGGAAAATTAATTTTGGTTACAGCAATCAATCCAACACCAGCAGGCGAAGGAAAAACAACGACTACCGTTGGACTAGGACAGGCATTTGGTAAACTGAATAAACGTGCAGTTATTGCACTTAGAGAACCATCATTAGGCCCTTGTTTTGGAATCAAAGGAGGTGCAGCAGGAGGAGGTTATGCGCAAGTTGTTCCGATGGAGGATTTAAACCTACATTTTACTGGAGATTTTCATGCAATTACCTCTGCTAATAATTTATTGGCTGCTATGCTTGATAACCATATTCAACAGGGAAATGCATTGGATATTGATGGGAAACAGGTGGTATGGAAACGATGCGTCGATATGAATGATCGTGTTCTTCGAAATGTTGTAGTTGGTATGGGTGGAAAACTGGATGGCGTTGTTCGGGAAGATCACTTTATAATAACCGTTGCATCAGAAATTATGGCAATTTTGTGTTTGGCAAATGATATGAACGATTTAAAAGAACGACTTGGAAAAATTATTGTGGCCTATAGTCGAAAGGGTGAGCCGATAACAGCAAATGACTTGCATGCAGTTGGTGCGATGGCAGCATTGTTAAAAGATGCAATTAAACCAAACTTGATTCAGACATTAGAACATACGCCAGCAATTGTACATGGGGGACCATTTGCTAATATAGCGCATGGCTGCAATAGTGTACGTGCAACGAAAACAGCACTTAAATTAGCAGACTATGTAATTACAGAGGCTGGTTTTGGTGCGGATCTTGGAGCAGAAAAGTTCTTTGATATTAAGTGTCGTATGGCTAATTTAAAACCAGACGCGGTTGTTTTGGTTGCTACCATTCGTGCACTTAAATATAATGGAGGGGTGACAAAAGCAGAGCTATCCAAAGAAAATCTGGATGCATTAAAAGCAGGAATTGTAAATCTAGAGAAGCATATCGAAAATATTCAAAAATATGGAGTTCCTTGTGTTGTTACCTTGAACGAGTTTGTAACAGATAGCAAAGCAGAACTTGCATTTGTAGAAACATTTTGTGAGGAGAAGGGTTGTGAGTTTGCTTTGTCTAAAGTATGGGAGTATGGTGGAGAAGGCGGTATTTCACTTGCGAATAAAGTAATTGATACGATTGAGCAACGAGAAAGCCTCTTTAAACCATTATATGAGGACAGTCTCCCAATTAAAGAAAAGATTGAAACAATTTCCAAGGAAATTTATGGTGCAAAGCATGTAACTTATGCTCCTTCTGCTATAAAATCAATCCAAAAAATTGAAGATATGGGATTCTCTCATATGCCCGTATGTATGGCTAAAAATCAATATTCGCTATCGGATGATCCAAAACGTCTTGGAAGACCAAAGGATTTTGAGATAACCATACGTGAAGTATATGTTTCAGCCGGTGCAGGGTTTGTAGTGGCAATTACAGGGACGGTTATGACAATGCCTGGATTACCAAAAGTACCAGCGGCTGAAGGAATTAATGTGAATAAGGATGGCATGATTACGGGGTTATTCTAAAATTAGAGGGGATATAAAAGATGGAGTTTGCACAAGCATATCGAGAATATGAAGAAATAAAAGTAGAAATACAGGTAAGGTGTGATAAGAAGATAGAAAAACAAAACGATCTTTTAAAGAAGCGTCTTGTTTTTCAAACGCTTTGTGATAGTTTAAAAAAAGAAAAAAAGGATGTTGAGCAGTTAGAACAGGTTTCCCTGGCACAGATTTTGGCCAAGATGTTTGGAACATTAGAAGCAAAGCATGAGAAGGAATATGGGGAGTATATTCAGGCAAAGCGACAGTATGATGAAGCTTGCTATCGTATTGAGACATTGGAAGAAGAAATCGCACGGACGGATCGAGAAGTGGAAGCAATGAAGAAACAACTTTCTCAAAAAGAAGCGTTTTTACTGGCTAATTTTGAAGAAGCAAAAGAACTAAATCAACAAATCAACAAAAAGCGCGAAGAATACATTCGTATGGAGAAAGAGTATGTAGAAGCAATCACAGCAGTTGAACGAACTCTGCGTATTGCAAAAGATATGAAGAATTCTCTTGGTAGTGCAAAATCATGTGCAACATTTGATACTTTTTTTGGAGGCGGTTTGCTTACGGACATGGCAAAATACTCAGAAATTGAACGCGCACAATCATTACAGAATGAATTAATGCAAGCGATAGAGTCTATGAAAAAGGAACTGCTTGATGTGGATATAAGGTTTCAAGGTGCTAGTGTGGAAATTGATGGAACAACGAAAGTATTTGATGTTTTGTTTGACAATATTTTTACGGATTGGAATGTAAGAAAACAAATTGAAGAAAATCATGATAAGATGGAAGAATATGTCGCAAAACTTCAAAATATTTTGAGCGATTTGCATCAGAAGAAAGATAGACAAGAAGAAGCAATTCGTTCCTGCAATTTTTAATTGTATTGTCAATTCTTTTTTGCGTTACCTTAAAAAAGCGTTTGCTTTTTTTAATACTTTTCATTATAATAAGTAACATATGTAAAATGACAGGAAATAGTGTAACATTTTAGGAGGTTTTATGATAAAGTTATTTGAAAAAGGTGCGTATTTATTAAATGGCACTGAATTAATGGAAGAAAATTTGGAAACAGAAGCGTTACTTGCAAGTAGATTTGCAGAAAAGAGTGTTCGTAAAGAAGACGCAAAACGTGGAACTATGGCTTATGAAATATTAGAAAAGCATAATACATCAGGTAATATGAAAAAGCTCAAAATTAAGTTTGATAAACTGACTTCTCATGATATTACATTTGTTGGAATTATACAAACCGCCAGAGCATCTGGATTGGAACAGTTTCCAGTACCTTATGTTTTGACAAATTGTCATAACAGTTTATGTGCAGTAGGTGGGACAATCAATGAGGATGACCATATGTTTGGATTATCCTGTGCTAAAAAATATGGTGGAATTTATGTGCCACCGCATCAAGCGGTTATTCATCAGTTTGCAAGAGAAATGTTAGCAGCTGGTGGAAATATGATTCTAGGTTCGGACAGCCATACAAGATATGGTGCACTTGGAACAATGGCAATTGGAGAAGGTGGACCTGAACTTGTAAAGCAATTATTATCGAAATCATATGATATAAACTTACCAGATGTTGTAGGTGTTTATTTGACTGGGAAACCACAAAAAGGTGTAGGCCCTCAGGATATCGCACTTGCAATTATTGGCGCCGTATTTGCAAATGGATATGTAAATAACAAAATAATGGAGTTCATTGGAGATGGTGTGGACAACTTAAGTGTTGACTATCGTATTGGTGTTGATGTAATGACAACAGAAACAACATGTCTATCCTCTATTTGGAAAACAGATGATAAAGTGAAAGAATTCTATGAGATTCATAATCGTTCCGATGATTATAAAGAGATGATGCCAAAATCAATTGCCTATTATGATGGAATGGTTTATGTTGACTTATCTGAAATTAAGCCAATGATTGCAATGCCGTTCCATCCAAGTAATGTTTACACCATTGAAGAGTTGAATCAAAATCTTATGGACATCTTAGATGATGTAGAGAAAAAGGCACTTGTAAGTCTTGATAATAGTAAGGTAAGCTATACCTTGAAAGATAAGGTTCATAATGGAAGATTGTATGTAGAGCAAGGCGTTATTGCTGGTTGTGCGGGTGGTGGATTTGAAAATATCTGTGATGCAGCAGATATCTTAAAAGGAAAGTTTATTGGATCCGATGAGTTTTCGTTAAGTGTATACCCAGCCAGTCAGCCAATCAATATGGAGCTTATTAAAAATGGAAGGGTAGCAGAACTTATGGCTACGGGAGCAACCATTCGTACCGCTTTTTGCGGACCATGTTTTGGTGCTGGAGATGTGCCTGCCAATAATGGGTTGAGTATTCGTCATTCTACAAGAAACTTCCCAAACAGAGAAGGTTCTAAAATTACAAGTGGCCAAATTGCATCGGTAGCATTGATGGATGCACGTTCTATCGCTGCGACGGCTGCAAATAAAGGATATTTAATACCGGCAACCGATATTGATGTAACCTTTTCAAAACCAAAATACTTCTTTGACCGTACCATTTATGATAACCGGGTATATAATGGGATTGGAAAAGCAGATACAAGTAAAGAACTTAAGTTTGGTCCAGGAATCGTAGACTGGCCTCCTATGGTTGAGCTAACTGATGATATATTACTTCGTGTTGTTTCAGTTATACATGATCCTGTTACAACAACGGATGAATTAATTCCATCAGGAGAAACCTCTTCCTATCGTTCCAATCCATTGGGGTTAGCAGAGTTTACATTATCACGTAAAGACCCAGCTTATGTTGGAAAATCGAAAGCAGTACGTGCGGTAGAAGAAATTCGTCGGATGAATTCTGGTGCTGTGAGCGAAGATAAAGAATTTGAACAGGTATTTAAAGTAATAAAGACTGCGTACCCAGAGGTAACAGAGAAATTAACTGAAATCGGTAGTGTAATCTATGCGGTTAAGCCGGGTGATGGTTCTGCAAGAGAGCAGGCTGCAAGCTGTCAGAGAGTACTTGGCGGGCTTGCAAATATAGCTTCTGAATATGCAACAAAGAGATATCGTTCCAATTTAATCAATTGGGGTATGCTTCCATTTATTTTGGATGGGAAGGAACCTTTTGAAAATGGTGATTTTATCTTTATAAAAAATATAAAAGAATCAATTAAGAATAAAGATAGCGAAATAAAAGCCTATGTGGTCAAGGATTCTTTAAAAGAGTTTTCCTTAAAACTTGGTGAATTAACGGATGATGAGAGAGCAATTATTGAAAAAGGCTGTCTTATCAATTATTACCATGGGTAGGATGCAATTTCTAATTCAATAAGATAAGAGCCTTTGTCAATTGAGAAAAGTTTAAATTTCAATTGGCAAGGGCTCTTTTTAACCTTATCAGGGAAGTTCTCCGCTTTTACATTTATTGTTTGTCTTGGTTAGAAGTTTCATCTTTATTTGGAACGTCTTTTTTTCCCTTTTTTTCTTTTTTGTCTTGTTCTTCAAACGAATATGTTTGGATTGGTATATATACTACCTCACCATCCAGCCACTGAATACTCTCAATCTCCTCATATTCTTCCGAGGTTTGTTTGAGCTCCTTTTTATTTAATAAATAAGAAATAAAACGTCTGACAATATAATAGAATACAGCAAAGGTAGGAACACCAACTAACATACCGACAAGACCAAACAAGCCACCACCTAGTAAAATAGAAAATATGACCCAAAAGGCGGAAAGTCCAGTGGAATCTCCTAGAATCTTAGGCCCTATAATATTTCCATCGATTTGTTGAATCACCAGAATAAATATAATGAAATATAGCGCATGAATTGGGCTTGCTACTAAAATGAGTAAGGCACTAGGAATTGCTCCGATGTAAGGCCCAAAAAATGGAACGATATTGGTCACTCCTATAATTACACTTATGAGTAATGTATATGGCATATTAAGAATCGAAAGCCCGATGAAGCAAAGAACACCAATTATGGTGGAATCAATTACTTTCCCCACAATAAAACCACTAAAAATACGGTTGCTTTGGCGAACAACATCAATTATTTCATTTGCAACGGAGTGTTTGCATATAGCATAAACAAGCATTTTTCCTTGTGCACAAAACTTTTCTTTGCTGCTAAGGACATAAACGGAAACAATGAGACCGATTACAAGATTTTTAAAAACGGTTAGAATACTCAAAACTCCAGTTGCAAAATAAGTAGCCCAGATATTTAGCTGAGGGAGTAGGTCTCCTTGTGCCCATTGTTGAAAATAGAGACTTATTTTATTAATCATTTGATCAATATAGTTAGAGACCATTTGATTGGAAATAGTTAGGGATTCCACCCAGTTGCTTAATTGTGTAATATTGTTTGGAAGTTCTGTTACAATACCAAGAATGGTAATATAAACTTGTGGTATAATTAAACTGCCTAAAATATACACAAAGAAAAGAGCAATAATGAAAGCGATTAAGATACTGACAAAGCGAATGATACGTTTTGCCTTTTCTTCATTTTTTATACTAGAATAAACGAGTCGTAATATGGTATGGTCAAAAAAATTAACAACAGGATTTAATATATAGGCAATTACAAGACCCCAGATGATAGGTTGCAAAATGTTTAAAATTCGCATAAAAAAATGGTGAATAGTGTTCAAGCGGAAGAGTAAAAAGAAAAAAATCACAGAAGCAGCAATTACCAAAAATGCTACAATCCCTTGAAACAGATATTTTCGTAAACCTGCTCGTGTGCTAGTTTCGGTACTTTCGATTTTCATAAGAATATCCTTTCTATAATGGTTCTATGTATTAATAGAAATATTATAGCAGATTACGAGTGAAAAAAAAGCACTTTTCCTTTTTTTATTCATATGCTAGTAGAAAAAGGAAAATGAGGTACTTTATGGCATATAAAGTAACAATTGATGCTGGACACGGTGGATTTGATAATGGAGCAACTTATGAGAATCGAAAGGAAAAAGATGAGGCACTGCGACTTGCATTGCTGGTGGGACAAATCCTTTCTGACAATGGTATAGATGTTAATTATACAAGGACAATCGATGTATATCAACGTCCAGCAAGAAAGGCGGAAATAGCAAATGAAACGGGTTCTGATTTATTTGTTTCCATTCATCGAAATTCAGCGGATTACCCAAATCATTACAATGGAGTAGAAACGTTGGTATATAATAAAGGAGATATGAAAGAAGTACTTGCAAATAATATCAATGATGAATTAGGAACGGTGGGGTATAATGTGATAGGAGTAGAAGAAAGACCAAATCTAATCGTACTCAATCAAACACAGATGCCATCCATTTTGGTAGAAGCAGGATTTATTAACTCGGACATGGATAATCAATTATATGATGAAAAATTTTACGAGACAGGAAGTGCGATTGCCAGAGGAATTATAAAAACAATTATGAAGGAGTAATCATAAAAGATAAAATGTAATTTTTTGAAAATGGTCTTTTCATTTTTAAAAACTTATTATAAAATGAAACAAATGAGAAAGGAAGGATGAATCAACGTGGCAAAAATCATTGATGGAAAGAAAATTTCACAAGAAATAAAAGAGGAGTTACGAGAAAAAGTAGCAAGTAATAAGAAAAATGGCGATGAAATATGTTTAGCTGTTATACAGGTGGGAGAGGATCCAGCTTCCAGTGTATATGTTAGAAATAAAAAGAAAGCATGTGAGTACATTGGAATTCAATCATTATCTTATGAGTTGAAGGAAGAGACAACAGAAGATGAATTAATTGAACTTGTAGATAAACTAAATAACGATGATGCAATTAATGGAATTTTAGTACAACTTCCATTGCCAAGTCATATCAATGAAGACAATATTATCAAAGCAATTGATCCGATGAAAGATGTAGATGGATTTCATCCAGAAAGTGTAGGAGCATTATGCATAGGGCAAGAAGGGTTTATTTCTTGTACACCTGCGGGAATAATTGAGCTGTTAAAGCGTTCTCAAATTGAAATAGAAGGAAAAGAGTGTGTCATTGTTGGAAGAAGTAATATTGTAGGAAAGCCAATGGCACTTCTTTTACTCAAAGAAAATGGAACGGTAACAGTATGCCACTCTAAAACAAAAAATCTAAAAGATATTACAAAACGAGCAGACATTTTAGTTGTTGCAATCGGAAAACCTAAATTTATTACGGCACAACATGTGAAGGCGGGAGCTGTAGTGATTGATGTGGGAATACATCGGGATGAGAACAATAAACTTTGCGGTGATGTAGATTTTAATTCGGTAGAACCAGTTGCATCTTATATTACGCCAGTTCCTGGTGGAGTTGGCCCAATGACAATTGCTATGTTAATGAAAAACTGCATCGAAACAGTAAAATAAGTGAAAGTAACTGATAGTGGAGAATACGATGGAAAATCTTTTTTTGGAATATGGTGGCGAACAATATGTAGTATTATTAAATGACGGTTCCCTGAAAAAGGAATGTTTGCGAATTGATGAATATGTCTTATATATTGGAGAAGAATTGTCAAACTATCAAGGCGGTATCGTAATTGCTAAAGATGTAATAAATGCATTTGATTTTAATGATAAATATCCTTGTTATTGTTATCAAATTGTGTTAGAGCTTATTATGAGTGAAGGAAAGGTAATAACAACGATTAATCATAGTCGGGCGATGCATCGCATACGAATGAACATTGAGAAGGGTCTTCGAAGTCTTGATAATGAGATGGATTTGGCTTGTATAAATAAATTTCTGCGTGCTACCTTTGTAAAGAAATATGCCGGCCGTAATTTTTTCTTTAATCGATGGTGGCTATTTCGACGAAACAGGAATAAATGAGGCTGTTGAAACGTAAAAGCGTTAGTAAGTTCGCTTTTACGTTTACAACAGCCTCATTTATTGGATGAAGTGCATTACTGAATGGTAGTAACGCTATTATAGTCGGTTCCTTCGATATACGATAAAGTAATCTGATCGCCTATGCTATAAGAAACAATGGAAATATTGTCTGAAACTGCAATATCATAGATTGCGGAGCGTCCATCGAGAAGTATAAAATAGTGCGAATTGCCATCGATTACACATTCTGAAATTTTTCGTATTGTTCCTGTAACTTTTGCATCATTGGTGGTATCTTTAACACTTATATTACTATCTTTAAGTTGTGTGATATAATCGCTTTCACATTCTGTTATAGTATCACCGATTGCCACTACCGTATATTGTTGAATATTTACCATAGCATATTTTTTTACGAGTCCAGCAGCATCTTTTAAGGCGATAAAATAGGTTGGTTGTTTTTGAATATTTAAAAGAAGTGGAAAGGTAGCGGCATAGGATAAATTCTGTACTTTACCTTCCGCCGAGCCCATTGCAGAATATTCTTTTGCCCCAGCAATTGAGTAGTAGCGTGTTTCGGCTGTACGTTGATTCATTAAAACAAATCCGACAATCGATTCGTCACTGGTAACACTTGTTATACCCGTATATACCCAAACATCGTTATCGAGAGCAATATAGTTGTACCCTTCTGTTGTCTGAAGACAATCTTTTTGACTTAAAAGGGAATTAAAATAGCCATGTTTTAACGTGCCATAGTAATTATAATAAGAAATTAGTAATTCGGAAGAATATACGCGGTCAATCCAAGTTGGAACATCTGCTACATTGTAGTTTGTAAGTTCACCGGTTACTGCATTTACAAGGATAACTTTTTGAATACTCTGACCTCCAAATAGTCCAATTGTAAAATCTTTTACTGGACAGACCCAATAAGGAGTACCATCATCGTTCACTTCGAAGTTAAGGGTATCAAAAATGTAAGTCGGATAGTTAAAGCGAAGGTATCGCTGGATGTATCGTCCAAAATGCTCAGATTCCGAGTACTTAATTCCTTCAGAAAGTTTTACACATTCTGCAATCTGTGTGGTCATATCAATTTTCATATAGGCAGGTAATCCGCTGCCTCTATTGGTTAACCATTTAAATATATTGGCGTATTTTAGCGGTGTTACACGGACTGGAGTATCATTTTGATTAATTTGTGCATAGTTATCGGCAACTTCAAACTGTGAGACAAATTCAACCATACTACCCATTTTTCTTGAAGCAAGCAGCGCGGCCGAATCTTTGTCTAAGATTGGAATATCGTTAAACGAAATTTCTTTTACATCCTCAGAAAAATCTCGAGTTTCTATATCAATTAAGTCACGATATTTTCTCGCATTGATGATAGGGGAAGATAGAATACTTCCGATGATAAAAACGAGAAATAAAAGCAAGGTAGAAATCAAAAGAATTTTAAATATGCGATTTTTTTTGAGCGGTGTAGCTAATTTAATGTCAATAGAACCGCCGCCTTTTTGCTGTAATTTCAAACGATTTCCCAAGAATACCGAGATAATAGTTGCAATAACAAAACAAGCAATGATAAAGAACCAAAAATCGGAGGAATGAATATTAAGTGCGGGTAAATAAATATAGTAACTTATAGAACCAATCAGTAATATTAAAATTACTGCAAGGAAAACAAATTTCACTTTTTTCATGTTTACTCCCATCTGCCACGTATGTGGCGATAGATGAAAGGCTGAGGCAATTAAAATGTACCTTCCATCTGTATTTATATACAACACTCAAAATCATACCATGAAAACTAGAAAAATTAAATAGCATCCGAAATTTTTTACTATTTCTTTTTTTAAAAAAGAATGGTACAATAGTGGGCGTAAATCCATTAAGAAAGGAAAACGTGTAATTTGAAAATATTATTTATTTCACTTGGATGTGATAAAAACTTAGTTGACAGTGAGGTTATGCTTGGAATCATTCGTGAGAAAAATTATGAAATAACAAATGATGAAAAAGAAGCAGATATCATTATTATTAATACATGTTGTTTTATTCAGGATGCAAAGGAAGAAAGCATTGAAACAATTATTGAGATGGCACAGTTAAAGGCGAGTGCACATTTGAAAGCATTAATTGTAACAGGATGCCTTGCACAAAGATATCACAATGAAATCAAAGAAGAAATTCCGGAGGTAGATGCCATCGTTGGTACAACCGGTTATGAAAAAATTGGGGATATTATTGAGGAGGCAATCAACGGAAGGCAGGCCGAGAGCTTTGCTGATATTGATTATCTTCCAAAAGGAAATGGAAAGCGAGTAAACACAACGGGTGGATATTACTCCTATCTAAAAATTGCAGAGGGTTGTGATAAACATTGTACGTATTGTATTATACCAAGTATCCGCGGTAATTACAGAAGTGTTCCAATGGAACAACTACTAGAAGAAGCAACAATGCTTGCTTCAAATGGTGTAAAAGAATTAATCCTTGTTGCACAGGAAACGACCTTATATGGGGTTGACTTATATGGAAAAAAATCACTTCCCCTCCTTTTGAAAGAATTATGTAAGATATCGGGGCTTGCGTGGATTCGAATTCTTTATTGCTATCCAGAAGAAATAACACAAGAGCTGATTCAAACAATAAAAGAAGAAGATAAGGTCTGCAATTACTTAGATATTCCAATCCAACATAGCTCCGATTCTATGCTAAAACGTATGGGTAGAAAAACTTCAAGAGATGACTTGATTCAAATGATTGAACTTCTTCGCCAGGAAATTCCTGACATTGCACTTCGAACGACATTGATAACCGGATTTCCAGGAGAAACAGAAACCGATCATGAAGAATTACTTGATTTTGTGGATCAAATGGAATTCGATCGATTGGGAGTTTTCCCGTATTCACCAGAGGAAGGGACTCCAGCAGCAGATATGAACGATCAGGTAGCAGAAAATATAAAGATACAAAGGCAAGAAGAAATAATGGAACTTCAACAAGGGATTGCCTTCCAAAGAGCGGAACTTATGTTAGCTCGACGGGTGCGGGTATTGATTGAAGGAAAGTTGCCAGAGGATGGAGTCTACATTGGTAGAACATATAAAGATGCACCAAATGTCGACGGCTTGATTTTTGTAAAATCGAGCAAAGAGTTGCTTTCTGGTGAGATGGTTGATGTATATATTACAGAAGCAAAAGAATATGACTTGGTAGGAGAATTGATAGAAGTTTGATCGTATATAGGAGGAGCAAAATGAATGTACCAAATAAATTAACCTTGGCTAGAGTATGCATGATTCCATTTTTTTTATTTTTTCTGTTGAATACAAGTGTTCCATATGGGAAATATATAGCGGTAGTGATTTTTATTCTTGCGTCACTTACGGATACGCTGGATGGGTATATTGCAAGAAAATATAATCTGATTACAAACTTTGGGAAGTTCATGGATCCGCTGGCTGATAAGCTTTTAGTAAGTTCTGCCCTTATTTGCTTTGTACAAATGGGATTGGTTCCAGCCTGGATTATTGTTATAATTATTAGCAGAGAATTTATAATTAGTGGATTTCGGTTAGTTGCTTCTGATAGTGGGATTGTAATTGCAGCAAGCTACTGGGGAAAAATAAAAACAGTATCCCAAATGGTAATGGCAATTCTCTTGATTATTCATGTGGATAACCCAGTTTATGCAGTGATGGAACAAAGTTTCATTTATATAGCACTCGTATTAACCGTAATCTCTTTGGTTGATTACGTTTGGAAAAATCGACAGGTGTTAGATACAAAATAGAAAGGGATGATAATTTGGTTGTTGAATTACTAAGTGTAGGTACTGAAATTCTAATGGGAAATATAGTAAACACAAATGCGTCATATCTAGCAAAACAATGTGCAGATTTAGGAATTGATTGTTATACACAAGTAACGGTAGGGGATAACGAAAAACGATTGGAAGAAGCAATTCAAACGGCTATGAATCGAGCAGATATTGTGATTTTAACAGGCGGACTAGGACCTACCAAGGATGATTTGACGAAAGAAATTTCTGCAAAAATCTTAGAAAAAGAGTTAGTTCGAGATAAAAGCTGGGAAGATAAAATTCGTTCTTATTTTAAAGATAGACAGTTTCGAGAAATTGCTGAAAATAATTGGAAGCAGGCAGATGTTATCGAGGGCGCCATTTTATTAGAAAACAGGAATGGGACAGCTCCAGGTGAAATTGTGGAAACTGAAAATAAGGCAAGTATTATTTTGCTTCCGGGGCCTCCAAATGAGATGAAACCTATGTTTGAGGAATCGGTTTACCCCTATTTAAAAAAACGAACCGATAACGTGTTTGTATCAAAAATGGTGAAATTATGCGGAATTGGAGAAAGTAGTGCAGAAGAGAAGATTATGGATTTGATTGATGGGCAAACGAATCCAACCATTGCTCCTTATGCAAAAACTTGTGAAGTTCACATTCGGGTTACAGCAAATGCAAAGGAAGAGAAAGAAGGAGAAGCACTTCTTACACCGGTAATAGAAGAACTTTATCATCGCTTTGGAACTCATATTTTTACAATCGATGAAGGTGTAACGTTAGAGGCACATGTTGTATCGCTGTTGAATGAAAAGGAAATGCACATTGCAACGGCAGAATCTTTATCAGGAGGACAGATTGCAGCGGCATTAATTAATGTGCCAGGTGCGTCAGCAGTTTTGAATGAAAGTTATATTACGTATTCCAATGAAGCTAAAATGCGCCTTCTCCATGTGAAGGAGGAAACCCTTCAACTATATGGTGCAGTGAGCGAACAAACGGCCTACGAAATGGCAATTGGGGCATATGAGGCAGCAGATGCTAATGTGTCGATTGCAGTAACAGGAATTGCAGGACCGGATGGAGGCAGCAGAGAAAAACCAGTTGGTCTTGTATATATGGGTTGTTGTGTGAATGGAACGGTTATGGTAGAGAAATATAATTTTAAAGGAAATCGACAAACCATACGAGATTGTACGGTGGTCAGTGCGCTTGATTTTGTAAGAAGATGTATTTTGTAGAGTGCTGTGTGCTTTTTGAATTAAATCAAAGATATTGTAATTGTATTCAAATATATAGAATAATTGTATAAATCGATGGACATATAATACCTTTTATCTACTGTTGTATAAAAATTATACGCATAGTGTTTCATATAATTTTACTTTTGGAAAATTTTATTTATTTAACATAAAAATGACATAAGTTTCAATTACAGTTACGCTAAGGGTGAGTAGGAAAGTGAAAGGAGTGACTTCTATGAAAATCGAAAATAAACGTGGATATTTGCTTGTATTACTAGTTCTGATAGGCGCATTGTTTATTACTGCTTGTAAAAAGGAGATAAAAGAGGTAGACAACGGAACGGATACTCAAAATCCACAAACGGTAGAAACAGATAATTCACAAGACCAACCAGATGCAGATCCTTCCGGAAATAATGGGGAAGATCCATCACAAACCAAGGAACCCGATACAGGAACGGCAATTGATATTTATGGAATAAATGAAGATTCCCTTGAGAGTGAACCAGCACATGCGGTCATTCAGGGTGAAGTAGATGCAAAATCAATTGTTCAGGCAGTTGTAGATGATTATGCTGCGAAATCTATTGTTATTGGTATCTATGATGTGAAACAGGAAGATAAGAAAGTAATTGTTAGTTTTGAATATGGAAAGGCACCTCTTGCCAGTGTAGGATCCGATGTCGAAGAGACGATTCTAAATTGTATCTCAGATAGCTTAATGGACAACTTAGATTCATGTGAAGCTGTTATTTTCAGAGCGGAAGATGAAAACTATGAGAGCGGTCATTTTGCATTTGGAATGGATGAAGTGTATGCAAGTGAATAAATAAAAATAAATTGCTAGGAATAAGACAATACAAGAAGAGCCAGCTAGAAAATCAAGCAATGTTTTTGGCAAATGATTGGAGCAATGGATTCTTTATGGATTGTCTTTTTTGCTGGATAGGAAGTTGGATTTGCTTATTTAAATAAGTACAGGAAAGAAGAAAAGGTTGGTAAGATGGCACGAGTGATAGTGGTAGGAGGCGGCCCTGCTGGGATGATAGCTGCGATTTATGCTGCAAAAAACGGAAATAAGGTTGTTCTATTAGAAAAAAATGAAAAATTAGGTAAAAAATTATATATAACTGGAAAAGGACGTTGTAATATTACAAATGCATGTGATACAGAAGAATTATTTGATCAGATAATTTCAAACTCTAAATTTTTATATAGTGCTTTTTATGGGTTTAGTAATTTTGATGTAATTGATTTTTTTGAGAAAGAAGGACTTAAAACAAAAATAGAAAGAGGAAATCGTGTCTTCCCTTTGTCGAATCATTCTTCGGATGTTATAAAAACGTTACAGGGAAAACTAAAGGAACTGGATGTCGATATAAAACTTCATGCAAACGTAACGGATATTCAAATAAACCATGGAAAATGGGAGGCCGTTATTGTTAATAAAAAAGAGAAGATAGAAGGAGACCGGTTGATTATAGCCACGGGAGGACTATCCTATCCGGTAACGGGATCTACAGGAGATGGATATCAATTTGCAAAAAAAATGGGACATAAAATAACAAAACTCTCCCCATCCTTAGTACCATTTAATATTAAAGAGGACTATGTAAAGGAGCTACAAGGGCTTTCTTTAAAAAATATCGAGGCCAAAATTACGGCGGATGGCAGAGAAATTTACCGCGAATTTGGAGAGATGCTATTTACTCATTTTGGTGTAAGTGGCCCGCTTATATTAAGCGGAAGTGCGTATGCGTCGACTTATGTTGGACATAAGAAGTTGGAACTTATCTTGGATTTAAAGCCAGCACTTACATGGGAACAGTTAGATGCTCGTATTTTGCGTGAGTTTGATGAATTTATAAACAAACAATACAAGAATTCGTTGGAACGATTGTTGCCAAGAAAGTTAATTTCTGTTATTATCTCTTTGAGTAAGATTGATCCAGAAAAGAAAGTGAATTTAATCACGAAAGAAGAACGACAGCACTTGATTGCGGCAATAAAGAGGATGAAGCTTAGTATTGAAAGTATGAGAGAGTATAACGAGGCAATTATCACGCAGGGCGGAATTTCCGTAAAAGAGATAAATCCTTCTACGATGGAATCAAAGATGATGAAAGATGTGTATTTTGCAGGGGAAGCATTGGATTTAGATGCAGTAACGGGTGGCTATAACCTACAAATTGCATGGTCTACTGGTTTTCTCGCAGGAAGTGCTCAATAATTGTATGAAGGAGAGTCAAATGAGCTATAGTATTGCTATTGATGGACCTGCTGGAGCAGGAAAAAGTACGATTGCAAAGCAAATTGCAAAAAAACTTGGTTTTATTTATGTTGATACGGGAGCAATGTATCGAGCAATGGCGTTGTATATAATGCGTGAACATATTGAAAAAGAAAATACCCAAATGATAGAAGCTGCTTGCGAGAGGGCAGATATTACAATTACTTATCACAAGGGAGAACAGCAAGTTATTTTGAATGGAGAAAATGTAACAAAACTAATTCGTACAGAAGAAGTTGGAAAGATGGCTTCCGCCGTTGGGGTGAATAAAAAGGTTCGATTGAAACTAGTAGATTTACAACAAAAGCTTGCAAAACAGGCAGATGTTATTATGGATGGACGTGATATTGGTACCTATGTATTAAAAGATGCAACGCTTAAAATTTATCTTACAGCAAGTTCCAAAACTAGGGCAAAACGCAGATTTTTAGAGTTAAGAAAAAAAGGGATGCCTTCGAATCTAGATGAGATAGAGGCCGATATTATTGCAAGAGATAAACAAGATATGGAACGGGAATTTGCACCGCTTTGCCAAGCAAAAGATGCAATCCTTTTGGATAGTTCGGATATGAATATTAATCAAGTAGTTCATGCAATTATCGAGCAATACGAAAGAATGAAATAAGGGAGGTGAATAGCTTGAATGTTCAATTAGCAAAGAGTGCAGGATTTTGCTTTGGAGTAAAACGTGCGGTTGATGTTGTATATGATGCAATTGGAAAAGGGAAAAAAGTATATACGTATGGACCAATTATTCATAATGATGAAGTTGTAAATGACTTAAAATCTAGAGGCGTTTCGGTTATTCATTCACTGGAAAAACTTCATACAATTGAAAAGGGAATTGTCATTATACGCTCACATGGAATTTCAAAAAGGGAATATGAATGTATCGAAAACAGTGGATTTGAAATAATTGATGCTACTTGCCCTTTTGTGAAAAAAATTCATAACAGCGTTGAGAAAAAAAGCAAGAATGGTGATGTAGTTATTATTGTAGGAAACGATGGACACCCCGAAGTAGAGGGAATTAAGGGTTGGTGTAATAAAAAATTTCTTGTAGTTGGAAGCATTGAAGAAGCTGAGAAATGCGAGGTTTCTTTCGGACAAAATGTCTTTGTTGTAGCCCAAACGACATTTAATTACAAGAAATTTAAAGATATAGTTGAAATTATTTCGAAAAAGGGTTATGATATACTTGCTTTAAATACAATTTGTAACGCTACAGAGGAGCGTCAGACGGAAGCAAGTAATCTTGCCAAGGTATGCGACGCTATGATTGTAATTGGTGGTAAACAGAGTTCGAATACACGCAAGCTTTATGAGATTTGTAAAGAAGAATGTGCCGATACTTATTATATACAGACACTCGTTGACCTAGATTTAGACAAGTTGAGATCGTTTCGTAGCGTAGGTATTACCGCAGGGGCTTCAACCCCAAATAATATTATCAAGGAGGTTCAAATTGCATGTCAGAAATGAGTTTTGAACAGTTATTGGAAGAATCATTAGTAACAATTTATAATGGAGAGGTAGTAGAAGGCTCGGTAATCGGTGTAAAAGAAGACGAAATCATCTTAAATATTGGCTATAAAGCTGATGGTATTATTACAAGAAGTGAATATACCAATACACCAAATGTAGATTTAACTACCGTAGTAAAAGTTGGAGAAACAATGCAAGCTAAAGTTCTCAAAGTAAATGATGGTGAAGGACAAGTTCTTCTTACTTACAAGAGATTGGCAGCAGAAAAAGGAAATAAAAAGTTGGAAGAAGCTTTTGATAAGAAAGAAGTTTTGAAAGCAAAAGTAGCTGCTGTATTAGATGGTGGTTTAAGTGTAATTATCGATGAGGCAAGAGTATTTATTCCTGCTAGTTTAGTTTCTGATTCTTATGAAAAAGATTTATCAAAATACAAAGATCAGGAAATTGAGTTTGTTATTAGCGAATTCAATCCAAAGAGAAGAAGAATTATCGGGGATCGTAAACAATTATTGCTTGTTAAAAAGAAAGAATTGCAAAAAGAATTATTTGCAAAAATCAAAATTGGTGATGCAATCGATGGTACGGTTAAGAATGTAACTGATTTTGGAGCATTTATAGATTTAGGTGGTGTAGATGGTTTACTTCATATTTCTGAAATGTCTTGGGGTCGTGTTGAGAATCCTAAGAAAGTATTTAAAATTGGCGATGAAGTAACCGTTCTGATTAAAGATATTCAGGGCGATAAAGTAGCACTTAGTCTTAAATTTGCAGATACAAACCCATGGTTAAATGCAGAAGAAAAATTTGCTGCTGGGACAATTGTAAAAGGTAGAGTTGCTCGTATGACAGATTTTGGAGCATTTGTTGAATTGGAACCAGGTGTTGATGCATTGCTTCATGTATCGCAGATATCAAAAGATCATGTAGAGAAGCCTTCTGATGTACTGAATGTTTCACAGGAAATTGAAGCAAAGATAGTTGATTTTAATCCGGAAGAAAGAAAGATTAGTATTAGTATCAAAGCTTTATTAGCACCAGAAGAAGAAGCACAAGAAACAATGACAGAAGAGTAATACAAATTCACATATGAAAGGGTGTTTTTATGACACTTGACTACGAAGGATTTAAAAGTGAAGTATTTCGTTTGACTAAAATTGATTTGAGCGCATATAAAGAACGTCAAATGAAGCGTAGAATTGATGCTTTAATTGGTAAACATTCAGTGAAAAACTATAATGATTATGTGAGCCTATTGAAAACAGATAAGATAGTATTTGATGAATTTGTGAATTACCTTACGATAAATGTATCCGAATTTTATCGTAATCCAGAACAATGGGCAACTTTGGAAAAAGAAATTTTACCTCAGTTGTTTGACCGATTTGGAAAGACATTAAAGATATGGAGTGCAGCTTGTTCCACAGGAGATGAACCATACTCTTTAGTTATGTTACTTTCTAAACTAATGCCATTAGGCAATATCAAAATTATTGCAACAGACATAGACAAGCAGGTTATTGAAAAAGCAAGACTGGGGCTTTATAATGAGAAAAGCCTAAAAGGCTTGCCAAAGGAGTTTGTAAAGAATTATTTTACACAAATTAATGAAAAATCGTATCAAATATCCGATAAAATCAAGTCGTGTGTTGAGTTCAAGCAACATAATTTGTTGAAAGATTCTTATATTCCTAATTGTGATATGATTGTTTGTCGTAATGTATTAATTTATTTTACAGAAGATGCAAAAAATGAAATTTATACAAAGTTTAATGGGGCATTAAAAAAAGATGGTATTTTATTTGTAGGAAGTACCGAGCAAATTATTCAACCTCAGAACTTAGGGTATGTAGCTCAAAAATCATTTTTTTATCGAAAAGCATAAGATGGAGATAGGAATAAAAGGGTGCGGTTTTATAAACCGTACTCTTATTTTTTTACGCTTGAGGAATTTCAAATTTTATATTGATTTTTAAGAAGCTATCTAGTATATTATGTAAGTAGACACAATACTGATTGGAGATAAAAGATGCAAGACTTGGTAAAAGTTGCAGTGGATGCGATGGGTGGAGATCACGCACCAGTAGAAATTGTGAAAGGCGCTGTGGAAGCTGTAAATGAAAGTAAAGAAATTAAAGTATTTTTAGTAGGAAAACAAGAAACAATAAAAAATGAGCTGAAAAATTATAGTTACGACCAAGAGCGCATTGAAATTGTTTCGGCGGAAGACGTGATTACCAATGATGAAGCACCGGTCATGGCAATTCGACGAAAAAAAGATTCTTCTATTGTAGTTGCCCTCAATTTAATGAAACATGGAGGAGCAGACGCATTTGTATCTGCGGGTAGTACAGGAGCAGTTTTAGTTGGAGGACAACTGATTGCAGGAAGAATTAAAGGAGTGGAACGACCACCTCTTGCCCCTCTGATTCCTACAATTAACGGCGTTTCTTTATTAATAGATTGTGGTGCCAATGTGGATGCAAGACCATCTCATCTGGTGCAGTTTGCAAAAATGGGATCCATTTATATGGAGCACGTTGTTGGAATCTCAAATCCAAAGGTTGCAATTGTAAATATTGGCGCAGAAGAAGAAAAGGGAAATATGTTAGTGAAAGAAACATATCCTTTGCTAAAAAATTGTAAGGAAATTAATTTTGTTGGAAGTATTGAAGCAAGAAATATTCCATACGGGGAAGCGGATGTTATTGTGTGCGAAGCTTTTACTGGAAATGTAATCTTGAAGCTATACGAAGGATTAGGCGGAGCTTTGGTTGAGAAAATTAAAGGGGGAATGATGACAAATTTTCGAAGTAAAATAGGAGCTCTTTTAGTAAAACCAGCGCTGAAGAAAACGTTAAAAACATTTGATGCCTCAGAATATGGTGGAGCACCAATGCTAGGTTTAAATGGTCTTGTGGTTAAGACACACGGAAGTTCAAAGAGTAATGAAATTAAAAATTCTATTATTCAGTGTATATCCTTTAAAAAACAAAACATAAATGATAAAATTAAAAATAATATTACAATAAATGAATAGAGAAAGGTGATTATTATGGAATTTGAAAAATTACAAAAAATAATTGGTGAAGTTCTAAATATTGAAGCAGCCGAGATTAAAATGGAAACGACATTTGTGGATGATTTGGGTGCAGATTCTTTGGATGTGTTCCAGATTATTATGGGAATTGAAGAAGAATTTGATATCGAAATAGCCAATGAAGAAGCTGAAAATATTATCACAGTAGGTGATGCAATAGATCAGATTAAGAATGCACTGAGCTAATACATTTTGAAATAGAAGAGTGAACGACATGTAGAATAAAAATAAATTCAGTCAATTGGCAATTGCCGATTGACTGAATTTTTAGGGAGATAACGAATGGCAAATTTAAAAGAGAAATTAAAAAACTTTCAAGACACAATCAAGTATTATTTTAACAATCAAAATCTTTTGAAACAGGCATTGATGCATAGTTCCTATGCGAATGAAAAGCATATGAATAAGCTTGCAAATAATGAACGTTTGGAATTTTTGGGAGATGCGGTACTTGAGCTAGTTTCAAGTGAGTATATTTATGGAAAAAATAAATTAATGCATGAAGGAGAACTTACGAAGCTTCGGGCAAGTATGGTATGTGAACCAACCCTTGCTATGTGCGCAAAAGAAATTAATTTGGGAGATTATTTACTTCTTGGAAAAGGAGAAGATGCAACGGGTGGAAGATATAGAAATTCCATTCTTTCAGATGCACTCGAAGCGACGATAGGAGCAATCTATTTAGATGGTGGTTTTACTAATGCAAAAGAATTTATCAATCATTTTATTTTAGATGATATGGATAATAAAAAACTCTTTTATGATAGTAAGACCATCTTGCAAGAAATCATACAAGGAATGTCAAAAGAAGTACTGTGCTATCAATTAGTTGGTGAGGAAGGACCTGACCATAATAAGAAATTTACCATAGAGGCAATGCTCGGGGATGAAAAATTGTCTGTTGGCGTTGGAAGAACAAAAAAATCTGCGGAACAACAAGCAGCTTATAAGGCAATTCTTGAATTACAGGCGAATCAAAGAGATAGGAGTCTATAATGTATTTAAAAAGTATTGAAGTTCATGGTTTTAAGTCCTTTGCTCATAAACTGGTGTTTGAATTTCATAATGGAATTACCGCAATTGTGGGACCGAATGGAAGCGGAAAAAGTAATGTAGCGGATGCTGTCAGGTGGGTACTAGGTGAACAAAGCGCAAAGCAGCTTCGCGGAAGTAAGATGGAAGATGTTATTTTTTCTGGTACAGAACTTAAAAGACCACAAGGATTTGCATATGTTGCAATTACGCTAGACAATTTGGATCATAAGCTTGCAACAGAATATGAAGAAGTAACGGTAGCAAGAAGAGTCTATCGATCGGGTGAGAGTGAATATTTAATCAATGGGAGTCATTGTAGATTACGTGATGTACAAGAACTATTTTTAGATACAGGTATTGGAAAAGAAGGATACTCAATCATAGGGCAGGGTCAAATTGATAAGATTTTGAGTGGAAGACCAGAAGAGAGAAGAGAGCTTTTTGATGAAGCAGCTGGTATTGTGAAATTTAAAAAAAGAAAAGCAAGTGCTCAAAAGAATTTAGAGTTAGAACAGCAGAATTTGTGCCGCATTCACGATATTTTAAGTGAACTTGAAAAACAGATTGATCCGCTTGAAAAGCAGTCACTTGTAGCAAGGGAATATTTAGGGTTACGGGATGAATTAAAGCAATTCGATGTTACGATGTTTTTGATGGAGTATGATCGAATTCATTCCGATCTTCAGGATATAGAAGCTAAGAGTAAGATAGCTGAAAAGGATATAGAAGAATCTAGGGCAAACTATGAGGCGACAAAAGAGGAATATGAAAAGCTAGAGCAAACATTAACTAAGTTAAATGTTCGCTTGGATGAAAAGAAAAATGATTCAAGTGAGAGTAAAATAAAGAAAGAAAAATTAGAAGGTGAAGTTAAGGTTCTAAACGAGCAGATAATAGCGACAAGACAAAACCGGGACCATTATAAAGAACGTGTTGCTTTCGTAGAAAATGAAATCAAAACTAAATCAAAACAATTAAAAGAATATCAAGATAAAAGAGATTCAATGAAACATGCGCTTTCCGAAATTAATGTGGGACAAAAGCAAGAAGAGGAAAAGTTTTTGGCTTTGCAGGAAAAAATCGAAGAAAATCGTAAGAGCATTGAAATTTTTAATGCTGAAATTATTGACTCCTTGAACGAAAGTGCTACTATTAAATCTAGACTTCAACACTTTGAAACGATACTAGAACAAAGTAATATAAAAAAAGCTGAATTGAATCAGCGTCTTTTGCAAAATAAAAGTAATGAATTAGCATTTGAAGCAAACATTGAAAAGAAATTAGAGTCTTTACTCACTATATCAGAATCAATCCGTGTGATTCAGTCAAATAACGAAGTATTTGAAAATGACAAGAGGACAATGGCAAATGAACTGCTTCAATTGCAGGAAGAAAAGAATCAAAGCTTTAGAGAATATCATAGAGAGCAGTCACAGTTAGATTCCTTAAAAAATATTACAGAACGCTATGATGGATATGGACAAAGTATTAAGAGAGTTATGGAACAAAAGAAAAACAATTTTGGAATTATAGGAGTTGTTGCAGATATCATTAAAGTGGAAAAAAGCTATGAGGTCGCAATTGAAACAGCGCTTGGCGGAAGTATTCAAAATATTGTTACCGATAATGAGGGAACTGCCAAGAAATTAATTGAGTTTTTAAAGCATAATAAATATGGTCGAGCTACCTTTTTGCCACTTACTACAATTTCCAATCGTGGCAGTTTTCGAGAACCAGCGGTTTTAACGGAAGTGGGAGTCATTGGCTTAGCAAGTTCGTTGATTCAGGCAGATAAGAAATTTGATACGCTAATGGAGTACCTTCTGGGAAAAATTTTAGTAGTTGATGATATGGATCATGCAATTGCAATTGCAAAAAAATATCATCAGTCAATACGTATGGTTACGATTGAAGGCGATTTAATCAATCCCGGGGGATCTATGTCGGGTGGAGCTTATAAAAATTCCAGTAATTTGTTGAGTCGGCGTCGTGAGATGGAGACTCTGGAAGAAAAGATTGTTGAGAACGCAGAAAAAATAAAAATTTTAGAAAAGAAAGAACAAAAAAATCAACTGGAAGCAAAAAAACTGCAAGCAATGATAGAGGAAAATAAAGGAAAACTGCAAGAATTTTTTATTGAGCAAAATACAGCAAAAATGAAATATGATCAAGTGCTGTTGGAACAAAATAATAATCAATTGTCTCTGGATGAAATTAAAAGGGAAAATATGGAGCTTGAAGGACAAGCACGGGAACTGAAAGATGCGATTCGTACGCTCAATGAAACGCTGCAAATGAATCATGAAAGGGCAAAACAAAACAAGAGTAAAATAGAAATATCCAATCAGTCAATGGAAGAAATGAAAGAAGTAGAAGTCAATCAGAGGAGGATTGTAGAGGAGTTAAAGCTTTCTTATTCTACCAAAGAGCAAAGCGGTCAATTTATAATTGAAAATATGGAGCGGATTCAAAACGAAATAAATAAACTGTCTATCGATTTAGAAGGACTTCTTGATAGCATGTTAGATGGGAATACACAGTCGATGGAACGAGAGGAAGCAATCGCAACGGTAAGAGAGACTGTTTTGGAATTTGATGAACGGATTGCTTCGTTGGATAAAGAAATATCAGAAATTATCAAAGAAAAAGAAGAAATTGAGAAAGACCACAAAGAATTCTTTTCAAAGAGAGAAAATTTATCGCTTCATATGAATGAATTGGATAAAGAAGGATTTCGATTGAATAATCAAAAAGAAAAATTCGTGGAGCAATTAGATAATCAAATAAATTATATGTGGGAAGAATATGAACTCACTTATAGCAATGCATATAGCTTGAAAATAGAAACTCAATTAAGTTATACGCAGATGAAAAAGTTGGTGGGCGAATTAAAAAGCAGGATTCGTGCATTAGGAGATGTTAATGTAAATGCCATTGAAGATTATAAGAGTATGTTCGATCGTTTTAACCTTTTGAAGACCCAGCATGATGATTTGATCAAATCAGAAGAAGCATTAACGAAGATTATTGGGGAACTCGATGAGGAAATGAGAAAACAGTTTTCCTTTAAATTTCAAGAGATCAAAAAGCAATTTGATCTTGTATTTAAGGAAATGTTCGGCGGGGGAAAAGGAACCATTGAATTGGTAGAAGAGGAAGATATATTAGATGCTGGTATTCGAATTATTGCGCAGCCACCAGGAAAGAAACTTCAAAACATGATGCAGCTTTCTGGTGGAGAAAAAGCATTAACTGCGATTTCTTTGTTGTTTGCAATTCAGAATTTGAAGCCATCTCCGTTTTGCTTATTAGATGAAATTGAGGCAGCCTTAGACGATTCGAATGTTTCTCGTTTTGCAAAGTACTTACATAAGCTTACGAAGGATACACAGTTTATTGTAATTACACATCGTCGTGGTACTATGGCGGCGGCAGATCGTTTATATGGAATTACAATGCAGGAAAAAGGGGTATCGACATTGGTATCAGTTAATTTACTAGAAGATGACTTAGAAAAATAGGAGGCATATATGGGAGAAAAGAAAGGCTTTTTTAGCAGACTCGTGTCTGGATTAACAAAAACAAGAGATAGTATTATTTCTGGAATCGATGGTATTTTTAATGGGTTTTCCAATATTGATGAAGACTTTTATGAAGAATTAGAAGAAATTTTAATAATGGCAGATATAGGAGTAAATACGACATCTGCTATTATTGAAGATTTGCAAAAAAAGGTGAAAGAACAAAATGTTAAGGAACCGAAAGAATGTAAGGAACTTTTAATTGAAAGTATAAAAGCACAGATGTCATTGCAAGAAACGGCATATGAATTTGAAAATCAAAAATCAGTGGTAATGCTAATTGGAGTTAATGGAGTTGGCAAAACGACCTCCGTTGGAAAACTTGCAGGGCAACTAAAAGAGATGGGGAAAAAGGTAATTGTTGCAGCAGCCGATACATTTCGTGCAGGAGCGATTGAGCAGCTTACCGAATGGGCACATCGCGCGGGAGTTGAAATCATTGCACAACAAGAGGGCTCGGATCCGGCAGCGGTTGTATACGATGCCGTTACAGCGGCAAAATCAAGAAATACGGATATTTTGATTTGTGATACAGCTGGAAGACTTCATAATAAGAAAAATTTAATGGAAGAACTTCGTAAAATCAATCGTATTGTCGAACGGGAATATCCCGAAGCGTTTCGTGAGACGTTGGTTGTATTAGATGGAACAACGGGACAAAATGCATTAGCACAAGCAAAGCAATTTAATGAAGTTGCAGAAATTACTGGAATTATATTAACAAAACTTGATGGAACTGCAAAGGGTGGTATTGCGATTGCAATTCAGTCTGAACTAGGAATTCCAGTGAAATACATTGGAATAGGAGAACATATTGATGATTTACAAAAATTTGATGCAGATGAGTTTGTAAACGCTTTGTTTAACGGAGGAGAATAAAATTATGATGACATTAGACCAGTTTGAGGACGCATGTGAAGCTGTCAAAAAGGTAATTGTTCGTACGAAATTAGTGTATAGTGAGTATTTTTCGGAAGTCTGTGGCAATAAGGTATATCTAAAGCCAGAGAATATGCAATATACGGGAGCATACAAGGTTAGAGGTGCTTATTATAAGATTAGTACCTTGCCAGAAGAAAGCCGTCAGAAAGGGCTGATTACAGCGTCTGCGGGCAATCATGCGCAAGGAGTTGCTTATGCGGCAAAATTGTATGCAGCCAAGGCTACGATTGTTATGCCAACAACAACGCCATTAATCAAAGTCAATCGAACAAAAGGATATGGGGCAGAAGTTGTTCTTTATGGAACCGTATATGATGATGCATGCAACTATGCACTTAAGTTGGCGGAAGAAAAAGGATATACCTTCATTCATCCGTTTGACGATGAAGTCGTTGCAACAGGGCAAGGTACCATAGCAATGGAAATATTTAAAGATCTTCCTACGGTTGATATTATATTGGTGCCAATTGGTGGAGGCGGCCTTTCTGCGGGAGTATCTACACTTGCAAAACTACTAAACCCAAATGTAAAAGTTATAGGCGTGGAACCAGCTGGAGCAAACTGTATGCAAGAGTCCATAAAAGCAGGGAAGGTAGTTTCCTTGCCAACGGTAGAAACCATTGCAGATGGAACAGCGGTTAAGACTCCTGGTGCTACGATTTTCCCTTACATTCAAAAAAATGTAGATGAAATTATTACGGTCGAAGACGAAGAACTAATTGTAACCTTCCTTGATATGATGGAAAATCATAAAATGGTAGTTGAAAATTCAGGCTTACTTACAGTAGCTGCATTGAAACATCTCGATTGTAAGGATAAGAAAGTGGTATCGGTATTAAGTGGAGGAAATATGGACGTTATCACGATATCTTCCGTTGTACAGCATGGACTTATTCAAAGGGGAAGAATATTTACCATATCGGTACTTTTGCCGGATCGTCCGGGAGAACTTGTAAATGTAGCTAGCATTATTGCAAATGAGAAAGGAAATGTTATTCGATTAGATCATAATCAGTTTGTTAGTATTAATCGAAATGCAGCAGTAGAACTTACGATTACCATGGAAGCATTTGGTCATGAACATAAAGCAGCAATTATTCATGCATTGAAAAAGCAAGGGTATGATCCGGTGGAACAACAAGCAAAGATGTAATTGCAAAATAAATCACTTGTTTAATCGAGTAGGAATTCAATTAGTATTACTATGTAGCCCAAAATCTATATAGTAATATTTTTTATTGTAGAATAAAATTAATACAAATAAAACTTGTTATATTGTTTGAAATGTAGTATAATAGGTACTATCAATGGGTGAAATTGCTTAGTATAGATCAAAAAACGAATGGTTAAATTCTCGTGTATTTCATAGAGAGAACTCGCAAATACCGGTTGACAAAGAAATGAAAATATATTACTATATTAAAAGACAGAACAATTGTTCGATATTTAAAAGGAGAATATAAGATGGGTAAAGAAACGGTTCGCGACGATAATAAATTAAAAGCACTTGAGTCAGCACTTGCACAGATTGAGAAACAATATGGAAAAGGTGCCGTAATGAAATTAGGGGATAACAGTGCACATATGAATGTAGAAACGATACCTACGGGTTCGATTAGTCTTGATGTAGCACTTGGTCTAGGTGGTATTCCCAAAGGGAGAGTTGTTGAAATATATGGTCCAGAGTCAAGTGGTAAGACTACCGTTGCCCTACATATGGTTGCAGAAGTACAAAAGCTTGGAGGAATTGCTGGATTTATTGATGCAGAACATGCACTTGATCCTGTTTACGCAAAAAAAATCGGTGTTGATATAGACAATCTCTATATTTCGCAACCAGATAGTGGTGAGCAAGCACTAGAGATTACAGAAACAATGGTTCGTTCGAATGCCGTGGATATCGTGATTATTGACTCCGTTGCAGCTTTGGTTCCAAAGGCAGAAATTGATGGTGAAATGGGTGATACTCATGTTGGATTGCAGGCAAGACTTATGTCTCAGGCACTTCGTAAATTGACATCTGTTATTAGTAAGTCAAATTGTGTCGTTATTTTTATCAATCAATTACGTGAAAAAGTTGGTGTTATGTTTGGAAGTCCAGAGACAACATCTGGTGGACGTGCACTTAAGTTTTATGCTTCGGTACGTTTAGACGTACGTAGAATCGAAGCACTAAAGCAGGGCGGAGAAATGGTAGGTAATCGAACGAGAATAAAGGTAGTTAAGAATAAAATCGCTCCTCCTTTTAAGGAAGCTGAATTTGATATTATGTTTGGTCAGGGTATTTCTAGGGAAGGTGACGTATTAGATTTAGCAGCAAATGCGGGAATTATAGTGAAAAGTGGAGCATGGTATGCTTATAATGACGCAAAGATTGGTCAGGGACGTGAAAATTCAAAACAGTATTTAAAAGAAAATCCTGAAATATTTGCAGAAGTAGAGCAAAAAGTACGGGTGCAGTTTGGACTTGTTAAGGATGTACCACCAGTTGTGGAAAAAGAAAAATAAACCAAAGTTAAGAAAGAAAAAGAAAGAATGTGGCTATTGTAATGACAATCACTGGAATGGAAAAGGGATATCGAAAACGAATTCGTATTTATGTGGATGAGGTGTTTTGCTTCTCTCTTTATGAACGAGAGATTCATAACTATCAACTAAAACTTAATATGGAATTAAGCAGAGAATTGTATGATCAGATTCTTGAAAATACCGTATTTAAGCGTGGGAAGCAAAAGGCTTTGAATCTATTGAAGAGGATGGATTATACAGAAGGTGAATTGAGAGAAAAGCTAAAAAAAAGCGATTTTACAATCGATATAGTTGATCGCGTGATTGATTATATTAATTCGTATCATTACCTAGATGATACACGGTATGTAAATCATTATATAGCCTATAAAAAATCAAATAAAAGTATTCGACAAATCAAGATGGAACTAAAAAGAAAAGGCGTAGACAACGAACTTATAAATCAGCAGATAGAAGAAGCTAATATTTCAGATAAAATTGCGATTCAAAGGGCCATTGCGAAAAAGACCAAAGACATTCATTCATTAACCTATGAAGAAAAACAAAAAATAGGAGCTTATCTTTTCCGAAAGGGTTTCACAGAGAGTGATATTAGACAACAGTTATTGTTGTAACATTGTGAAAGATTACTATATTTTGTGGAGCGGACTTGACAGAGTCATAAAAAAAGTATAAAATTTATATGTTGTATCTTTGTACAATGAAAATTAAATAAGGAGGTGCTCCTGTGCCAGATATAAAATGGATTGTACTAGGAATCGTTTTATTGGCCGTGGCCGCTTTTATTGCTTGGAAATCTGCAATTGCCTATCGAATCAAAGTTGTTGAAGAAAAGATTGGAAATACAGAAAAAAAAGCAAGAGAAATCATAGATGAAGCTATTAAGACAGCAGAAACTAAGAAAAGAGAAGCGCTTCTTGAAGCAAAGGAAGAGTCATTAAAGACAAAGAATGAGCTAGAGAAGGAAGTCAAGGAACGTAGAAATGAAGTACAGCGTTATGAAAAACGTGTTCTAACTAAAGAAGAGACTTTAGATAGAAAAACGGAAGCACTTGAAAAGAAAGAATCCAAACTATCTGTGAAAGAATCAGAACTAGAGAAGACTCGTGAAAAAGTTCAATATCTAGAGGGACAAAGAGTAGCAGAATTGGAAAAAATTTCTGGACTTACCTCCGAACAAGCAAAAGATTATCTTTTAAAAACTGTTGAAGATGAAGTTAAGCATGAAACTGCAATGTTAGTAAAAGAGCTTGAAAACAGAGCCAAGGAAGAGGCAGATAAAAAGGCAAAGGATTACGTGGTTACTGCAATTCAAAAATGTGCGGCAGATCACGTTGCGGAAACTACAATTTCCGTTGTTCAGTTGCCAAATGACGAAATGAAGGGAAGAATCATTGGTAGAGAGGGTAGAAATATTCGAACTCTTGAGACACTTACTGGTGTTGATTTAATCATTGATGATACACCGGAAGCAGTTATACTTTCTGGTTTCGATCCAATCCGTAGAGAAGTCGCAAGAATTGCTCTAGAGAAATTAATTGTAGATGGAAGAATTCATCCAGCTAGAATTGAAGAAATGGTTGAAAAAGCTCAAAAAGAAGTGGAAACAATGATTCGTGAAGAAGGTGAGTCGGCAGCTTTAGAAGTCGGCGTTCATAGTATCCATCCTGAACTCATTAGGTTATTAGGGCGAATGAAATTCAGAACTAGTTATGGACAAAATGCGTTAAAGCATTCGATTGAAGTAGCACATTTATCTGGATTACTTGCTGGGGAAATTGGTGTTGATGTTAGATTAGCAAAACGTGCTGGTTTATTACATGACATTGGTAAATCAGTAGACCATGATATGGAAGGTTCTCATATTCAAATTGGTTCTGATTTATGCAGAAAGTACAAGGAATCTCCACTGATTATCAATGCAGTAGAAGCACATCATGGTGATGTTGAACCAGAAACATTAATCGCATGTATTGTACAAGCTGCAGATACAATTTCTGCTGCAAGACCTGGTGCAAGGCGTGAAACGCTTGAAACTTATACAAACAGATTGAAACAATTAGAAGATATTACAAACAGCTTTAAAGGAGTTGATAAATCCTTTGCAATTCAAGCAGGTCGTGAAGTTCGAGTGATGGTTATACCAGAACAAGTAACTGATGCGGATATGATTTTACTTGCAAGAGATGTATCAAAACAAATTGAATCCGAATTAGAATATCCGGGTCAAGTTAAAGTTAATGTTATTCGTGAATCAAGAGTTATTGATTATGCGAAGTAATTTTATTAAGTGCTGATGAATAAGTAGTTAATTGGAGTTGTCATAATACGAAGGATAGAGTGGTGTTATGACAGCTCCTTTTTGTTGTGCAAAAATTGATTCGATATCCTTAAGAGTTGGAAAAATCCTTTTCATAAATACCGAATTATGGTATACTTATTCGAGGAGATTTGTCATTGCAATTTATAATTTTAAGATAATGAGGGGAAAAAAATGGAAATACAATTATGGAGAGAAATATTGGATCCCTACGCATTAGCAGTAGATGAATTGGTTTTAAATTTTAATCATATGATATGTGAACACCGACAAGCAGGAGCGTATTCACCCATTGAATTAGTAACTGGAAGAGTAAAAAAAATTTCGAGTATATTAGAAAAAGCACAAAGAAAACAAATTGACTTAGAGGATATTGAAGAGAAGCTAGATGATATTGCAGGAATTCGTATTATTTGTCAATTTGTAGAGGATATCGATCGTGTGGTAGAAATAATACGAAAACGGAATGATATGAAAATATTGGAAGAAAAAGATTATATTGAAAAAGCAAAAGAAAGCGGATATCGAAGTTATCATATTGTTATTAGTTACGTGGTTCAAACGATGAATGGTCCTAAGGAAATTAAGGCAGAAATACAAATACGTACGCTTGCAATGAATTTCTGGGCTACAGTGGAACATTCGCTTCAATATAAATACAAAGAAAATATGCCACCGCATATTAGGCAACGTTTATCCAAAGCAGCAGAAGCAATTGTTATTTTGGATGAAGAGATGTCAGAAGTTCGGGGTGAAATTATGGATGCACAGAATTCCTTTCGACGAAAAGCAGATATTGTTGCGGATATTTTAAATAATATTCAAAATTTATATAAAGTATCAAATAAGCGAGAAGTTGTAAAGATCCAAGATGAATTTTTTCGTATTTATGAAAGTGATGATGTGGATCAGTTAGAGCGTTTCAACCGACAACTTGATATTATTGCAGAAGGTTATCGGGCACAAAGTTTAAATTAAAAGAAAAATGGTGATGGAATGACAGAAAGTTTGCGTTTAGATAAATATTTGGCGGATATGGGAATTGGTACCCGAAGTGAAATAAAGAATATGATACGAAAAAGTCTGGTTTTGGTTAATGGTGAAGTAGAAAAAAAATCAGAGCGGAAAATTATTCCTGCGGAAACAACAGTTATTTGTAATGGTATGGAAATTATATATCATTCCTATGAGTACTTTATGTTAAATAAACCAGCGGGTATTATTACAGCAACAATGGATAAAAAAGAGAGTACAGTGCTAGACCTCTTGGATGAGGTAAAACGAAAAGACTTGTTTCCGGTAGGCAGGCTTGATAAAGATACCGAGGGATTGCTTTTAATTACAAATGATGGAGACTTAGCACATGAGTTGTTAAGTCCTAAAAAACATGTTGCAAAAACATATTTTGCTCGAGTTGTGGGCAGGGTTATTGATGCAGATGTATCTGCATTTGAAGAAGGAGTGTGGATTGAGCACGGGATAAAAACAAAGCCAGCAGAGCTAAAGATTCTACAAAGTGATGCAATATCAGAAGTTTTGCTTACCATCTACGAAGGTAAGTTCCATCAGGTAAAACGAATGTTTGAAGCCGTTGATAAAAAAGTCTTGTATTTAAAGCGGATTTCGATGGGAACACTTACGTTAGACGAAACATTAAAAGTAGGAGAATATCGTCTTCTTACAGAAACAGAATTAAAAGAACTAAAGACTAGGAGAACATATGTTAAATAATATTGATGCCGTAATATTTGATTTGGATGGAACCTTAATTGATTCCATGTGGATGTGGAAAGAGATTGATGTTGAATATCTTTCTAAGTTTAATTTGAAATTGCCAAGTGATTTACAAACTGAAATTGAAGGAATGAGTTTTTCGGAAACGGCAGCATACTTTAAAAAACGGTTTCAATTAAGTGATACAATAGAGAAAATAAAGGCTGACTGGAATGAAATGGCTTATCGCAAATATAGATATGAGATATTGTTCAAAAAAGGGGCTTTGGAATTCCTAAACATTTTAAAAAAACAGAATATCAAAACTGGAATTGCTACAAGCAATTCTAAGAGTTTGGTAACTGCAATCATTGCAAATCATAAAATAGATCATTTGTTCGATTCAATACATACTTCCTGTGAAGTTGAAAAAGGGAAACCAGCTCCGGATATCTATCTATTAGTGGCAAAGGATTTGGAAGTAGCACCAAACCGTTGCCTTGTTTTTGAAGATGTTGTTAATGGTATTAAAGCTGGCAAAGAAGCCAAAATGAAAGTTTGCGCTGTTTATGATGATTTTTCAAAAGATAATGATGAGAAGAAGAGAATATTAGCGGATTATTACATTCATGACTTTACTGAAATATAGAGTGCTGAGAAATACTAAAATACGAGTCAACCGAACAATTTTTTACACAGAAAAATGGAGCATACTAAATGAAAGATTTTTTACCAATTTGTAAAGAAGATATGAAAAAAAGAGGTTGGAGTGAGGTTGATTTTGTCTATATAATCGGGGATGCATATGTTGATCATCATTCGTTTGGACCTGCAATTATAAGCAGAGTGTTAGAAAGTCATGGATATAAAGTAGGAATTATTTCACAACCAGACTGGAAGAACGAAGAAAGCGTTACTGTCTTTGGAAAACCACGTCTGGGTTTTTTAGTTTCTGCGGGAAATATGGATACGATGGTAAACCATTATACGGTTAATAAAAAACATAGAAGTCAGGACGCATATACTCCGGGAGGAGTTATGGGGAAACGACCAGATCGTGCTACAATTTGTTACGGGAATTTAATTCGGAAAAAATATAAAAATACACCTATTATTATTGGGGGTATTGAGGCTAGTTTGCGTCGCTTGGCACACTATGATTATTGGAATAATTCAATTAAACGATCCATTCTTTTGGATTCAAGTGCGGATTTGATTTCGTATGGTATGGGAGAAAAATCAATTGTAGATGTTGCAGATGCACTGAATAGCGGAATTTTAATTTCAGATATTACATTTATAGAGGGCACTGTTTATAAAACGAAAAATTTAGATAGTGTATATGATGCGATTCAACTTCCAAGTTTCGAAGAAATTAAGGCAAATAAAAAAGTGTTTGCACAAAGTTTTTATACACAATATTGCAATACCGATCCATTTTCAGGAAATCGATTGGTTGAGAAATATAAGGAGAATGAATATGTCGTTCAAAACCCTCCGGCTAAACCGCTGACAAGTGAAGAAATGGACGCGGTCTATGCCCTTCCCTTTATGCGTACGTATCATCCGTCGTATGAGAGTCTTGGTGGAGTGCCGGCTATGAAGGAACTTAATTTCAGTCTTACGAGTAATCGTGGCTGTTTTGGTGGATGCAGCTTTTGTGCGCTAACCTTCCATCAAGGGCGAATTGTACAGACAAGAAGTCATGCATCTATTTTGGAAGAAGCAAAGCAATTAACACAGGAGAAAGAGTTTAAAGGATATATTAATGATGTGGGAGGACCTACAGCAAATTTTCGGCATAGTTCTTGTGAAAAACAGTGGAAAAAGGGTGTTTGCACCAATAAGCAATGTTTGTTTCCAACACCATGCAAAAACCTTACCGTGGATCATAAGGATTATATGGAGCTTCTGAAAAAGCTTCGGAGTCTACCAAAGGTAAAAAAAGTATTTATTCGTTCGGGTATTCGATTTGATTATGTGATGGCAGATAAGGACAAGTCTTTTATGAGTGAATTGTGTGAATATCATGTAAGTGGACAATTAAAAGTTGCTCCAGAACATGTATGTGATACGGTTCTAAAACGAATGGGAAAACCAGAAAATTCAGTGTATGAATCGTTTATTAAAGAATATGAAAGAGCAAATAAGAAATTGGGTAAGAAACAGTATGTAGTGCCGTATCTTATGTCATCTCATCCAGGCTCTACAATGAAAGAAGCGGTTACATTAGCGGAATATGTAAGGGATTTGGGATATATGCCCGAACAAGTTCAGGATTTTTATCCAACTCCGGCGACAATATCAACTTGTATGTATTATACAGGATTGGATCCTCGTACGATGGAGGAAGTGTATGTACCAAGAAGTCAAAAGGAAAAACAGATGCAGCGTGCACTTATTCAATATCGAAATCCTAAAAATTATTCATTGGTAGTTGATGCTTTGAGGCTTGCAAAAAGGGAAGACTTGATTGGATATGGAAAAGAGTGTCTGGTTTTACCAAGACAGTTTTCACAGAAAGGAAAGAAACAAGGACAGGATAAAAAAAATGCTGTACCAGCAAAAAAAGAAAATTCCAGGCGCAAATCCATTCGTACGGTGCATAAGAAAAAGAAATGATAAAATGTCACATGGATAAAATTGGGAGAGAAAAAACAGGAGGATAATAAATGTTTCGATGTAAGAAAGGTGAATATGGATATATTAGTAAACGAAAATATCAGCAGTTATTTTTGGCAATTTTAATGGGACTAATTGGCCTGTTAATTTACGGGCTTGGCTATATATTGAATGGATACAAACAGAACAACATTTGTTTGGTGCTTGGAATTTTGATGGTGCTTCCAGGAGCAAAATTCTTAACAACATATATATTACTATTTCCGTATCATACACCAGATCGTGTACTATTTGATGAGAGTTCCATGGTAACGCAAAAAGGAGGTATCTTGCTGTCTGATCTTGTGATTACATCAACCGAGCGTGCAATGAACCTTGATTTTTTATATGTAGGAAATGAATGTGTGTATGGATTGATTGGTAAAACAAAAATGAAAACAAAGGACATACAGGATTATATAGCGAAGGGTGTTCGCAATTGGGGAACTGGGTACACAGTAAAAATTGTTGATAGTAAAGAAAACTTTCAAAAGACCATATTGGCAGTCAAAGAAAAAGAAATCAATTCTGATGAGGAAGAAAGAGTTCTTGCGTATCTTTACTCGTTAATTGTATAAAGGAGATCGTTATGCAGGAAATAACAATAGGTGATAAAGAAGCAGGACAGCGTTTTGACAAATTTTTAGGAAAATATTTAAATCAAGCAACAAAGAGTTTTGTTTACAAGATGCTTCGAAAAAAAAACATCACATTAAATGGGAAAAAAGCAGAGGGATCTGAAAAATTGGAATTGGGGGATCAGATTAAGTTATTCTTAGCAGATGATACCATTGAAAAATTTAGCGAATCAAAACATGCAGCAGAAACAAAAGAACGCGGGATTTTAAAAACGGATGAACTAGAGGTACTATTTGAAAACAAACACTTGCTTATTATCAACAAGCCAGCTGGAATGCTTTCTCAAAAAGCGCGTCTGGAGGATATTTCTTTGGTGGAATATATCACCGACTATTTATTAGATCAAGGACAATTAACCATAGAAGAGTTAAAAGGGTTTCATCCGGGCATTTGTAATCGACTCGATCGAAACACAAGTGGAATTATAGTGGCGGGAAAGACGGTAGAAGGGCTTCAGGTAATGGGGCGTGTGTTCAGAGACCGTGAAATTGACAAATATTATTATTGTATTGTAAAAGGCGAAATAAAAAAGCAAGAATTAATTGAAGGTTATTTATATAAAAATCATAATCATAATAAGGTTTCTATTCATAAAGAGGCAGTGGATGGAGCCGATTATATTAAAACACAATATGAACCCATTCTTTGTAGTAAAGAATTAACACTGCTTCGTGTCAAACTGATTACCGGTAAGTCACATCAAATTCGTGCGCATCTTGAAAGTGTAGGTCACCCTATTATTGGTGATGGGAAGTATGGTGATGTTTTAGTGAATAAAAAGTTTAGAAAAAATTTCAAATTAAAACATCAGTTATTGCACGCGACTGAGTTGGTCTTTCCCAAAATGGAAGGAGATTGGGACTTGCTGTCTGAAAAGAAGATAATAGCACCGCTTCCAGATTATTTTGAGGTAATTGTAACAAAATGTTTTGATGGAGGTGGGGACTTATGCCGTCATGGAATTCAAGAGGATTAAGAGGATCGACATTAGAAGAACTAATTAATTTAACCAATGAAAAATATAGAGCCAATCATTTGGCATTAATACAAAAAGTTCCTACTCCTATTAAGCCAATTAAAATTGATTCTTCCAGTCGTCAGATTACACTTGCATATTTTGAGCAAAAGAGTACTGTTGATTATATCGGTGCAGTCCAAGGCGTTCCGGTGTGCTTTGATGCAAAAGAATGTGCGACGGATACGTTTCCACTCCAAAATATTCATGATCATCAAGTGGAATTTATGACAGAATTTGAACGACAAAGCGGAGTATCCTTTCTTTTGATTTATTTCAAAAAGAAAAATGTTTTTTATTATTTAACGTATGAAAAAATGATGGAGTTTTGGAATCGAGCATTGGAGGGTGGTAAGAATAGTTTTCGCTATGAAGACTTGGATCCGCATTTCCAGATTTCAACAAACAATGGAGTATTTGTTCATTATTTAGAGATGCTTAATCAAGATTTGGAAAGTCGTGATTGACACAGAAAGATAGATTCGTTATAATAGAAACAGTTTTTGCTGCTAATTCGCTACTACAACATCACACTAAAGCGACGAAGCGAAAATATCGAGAAAGGGTGAGAAGCCAATGAAAATGAAACAATATAAGCTATTACATACACCAGAAGGTGTTCGAGATATTTATAATGGAGAATGTGAACGTAAGATTAATCTCCAAAAAGAGTTGGAAGATATCTTGAAAAAATATGGATTTAAGAGTATGCAGACTCCTAGTTTTGAGTTTTTCGACATTTTTAGTGAAGAGAGAGGAACTGTATTATCGAAGGAATTATACAAATTTATTGATCGCGAAGGAAATACATTAGTACTTCGTCCAGATATGACCCCTTCGATTGCAAGGTGCGCTGCAAAATATTTCAATGAAGATAATTTTCCACTACGTTTAACCTACACGGGTAACACGTATATCAATAATTCAAGCCACCAAGGAAAACTAAATGAAACGACACAGGTTGGAGCAGAATTAATCAATGATGCATCGGTAGAAGCGGATAGTGAAATATTAGCAATAACCGTGGACTGCTTAAGAACAGCAGGGTTAGCAGAATTTCAAGTGGAAGTAGGACATGCCGATTTTTTTAATGGATTAATGGAGGAGGCAGCCTTTCATGAAGAAGAAGTGATTGAAATGAAAAGCTTGATGGAAAGCAAAAATTTGTTTGGTATTGAAGCTTTACTTGAGAGAAAAGCGATTCCCAAACGATTAAAGGAACTTTTAATGAAACTTCCAGAGCTGTTTGGTAATATCGAACATTTTTCTTACGCAAGAAAGATGACAAATAATAAAAAGGCCCTGATTGCACTGGATCGGCTCGAGGAAATCGTATCTATTATGGATAGCTACGGGATGCGTGATTATATTACAGTTGATCTTAGCATGTTAAGTAAATACAACTATTATACAGGGATTATCATGAAAGCCTATACCTATGGGACTGGGGAAGCAGTTGCCCAAGGCGGTCGTTATGATACGTTAGTCGGACAGTTTGGAAAAGAAGCACCTGCGGTCGGTCTTGTATTATTAATAGATCAGCTTATGGTTGCTCTTCTTAGTCAAAAGCGTATTATGCCAATAAAGGAAGATGGTATATTAATGCTTTATCATAAAAATAATCGGGTCGAAGCAATTTCGATTGCAAATAAACTGCGGAAGCAAAATAAAAATGTAACAATGATGTATCAGCCAAATGAGAATGCAATAGAGGAATATGGAAGTTTTATGGAAAAATCCGGACTACAGTATGGGATTCGCTTGCTGAAGGAAGATATGTTACAGGTATATAATAAAGTGACGAAGCAAACAAAGCAGATAAAGGTAATTGATTTTTTTGGGGTGAGAATATGAGATATTTGACATTTGCATTAGCTAAGGGACGAATTGCAAAACAAGCCCTTGGAATATTAGAACAAATTGGAATTACATGTGAAGAAATGAAAGATAAAGATTCTAGAAAACTTATTTTTGTAAATGAAGATTTAAAGCTTAAGTTTTTTCTTGCAAAGGCTACCGACGTTCCTACGTATGTAGAATACGGAGCTGCCGATTTAGGTGTAGTAGGAAAAGATACCATTATGGAAGAAGGAAGAAAACTATATGAAGTAGTTGATTTGGGACTTGGTAAATGCCGTATGTGTGTGGCGGGTCCGCCAGAAGCTAAGAAATATTTAAGTAGTGGGGAAATGATTCGTGTTGCTACAAAGTACCCTAATATTGCAAAAGATTATTTTTACAATAAAAAGAATCAAACGGTAGAAATTATCAAACTGAATGGATCGATTGAATTAGCTCCTATTGTAGGACTATCGGAAGTCATTGTTGATATTGTAGAAACCGGATCGACATTGCGAGAAAATGGATTGGTGGTACATGAAGAAATTTGTCCCCTCTCCGCTCGAATGGTTGTAAATCAAGTGAGTATGAAGATGGAACATGAACGGATATCGAATCTGATTCATCATTTAAAAGAAGTATTGGATTAGGGGGATGAAGAATGCGAATTGTAAAATTGACCAATGAGACAAAAAATAATATTTTGGAAGACTTATTAAAGCGTAGCCCAAATCAATACCGTCAATACGAGACTGTGGTAGATGAAATTATAAATACGATACGAAAAGATGGAGATAAGGCGGCCAATGCTTATACAGAAAAATTTGACGGTGCATTGATTACGGCAGAAACGATACGCGTCTCTAAAGAAGAAATCAAGGAAGCTTATGAATTGGTGGAAGATTCCTTGATTGACATTATTCGTAAGGCAAAGGGCAACATAGAATCATATCATCAAAAACAAAAACAATATAGCTGGTTTGATAGTACGCCCAATGGAACTATCGTAGGGCAAAAGGTTTCTCCGATTGAAAAAATTGGGGTCTATGTTCCAGGTGGTAAAGCGGCTTATCCTTCTTCTGTCTTAATGAATGTTATTCCGGCAAAAGTTGCTGGGGTTGAAACAATTGTTATGACAACTCCACCTAATAAGGATGGACGGGTAAATCCGAATACATTGGTTGCTGCAAACGAGGCAGGTGTGGATGAAATTTATAAAATTGGTGGTGCACAAGCGATTGCATGTCTTGCATATGGGACAAAAAGTATTCCGAAGGTTCACAAAATTGTTGGACCTGGAAATATATTTGTTGCGCTTGCAAAAAAAGCCGTATATGGTCACGTGAACATCGATTCCATTGCTGGACCGAGTGAAATATTAGTATTGGCAGATGAAACAGCAAATGCAAGGTTTATTGCAGCTGATTTATTATCACAAGCTGAACATGACGAGTTAGCATCGGCCATTTTAGTGACAACAAGCATAGAGTTAGCAAAGAAGGTTTCTAAAGAAGTGGATCGTTTTGTAGAAGTTTTATCGAGAAAGGAAATCTTAGAGAAATCTCTTGAAAATTATGGATATATCTTAGTTGCAGATTCCATGAAGGAAGCAATTGATGTTACAAATGAAATCGCCTCGGAACATTTAGAGATTGTAACGAAAGATCCCTTCCAGATTATGACTAAAATTAAAAATGCCGGAGCAATTTTTCTTGGTGAATATTCAAGTGAACCCTTAGGAGATTATTTTGCAGGTCCTAACCATGTACTTCCTACCAATGGAACAGCAAAATTCTTTTCGCCTCTTAGTGTGGATGACTTTATTAAGAAATCAAGTATTATTTCTTATTCAAAAGAAGCATTGGAACCAATTAGTAACGATATTATAGCATTTGCAAATGCAGAGCAATTAACTGCACACGCAAATTCCATTGCAGTTCGATTTGAAAAATAATTGATATTAACGCTTGCTTGTTTTTCTGACGATAAGTATAATAGAAGTATAGAACGAGTTTTTAAAATTCAGAAAGCAAAGGAGTGATAATATGGCATCCTATTTTGGAATTAGTGGTGATTCAACCTCTTTTTTCTCAAGCTATTTTGGAACAAGCAGTACGGAAGATTCTAGTTCTAGTACCCCGCTTTCGGATTATGCGATGATTCAAAGCGGTGCATATAAAAAGCTTTTAAACGCTTATTATGGAACAAATAGCAGTACGGCAAATTCGACGCAAGAATCGGAAAGTGATACAAAAAATAAGGTTAATTTAACAGAAACGAAATCGGCGGCAACTACCTTAGAAAAGGCGGCAACTACTTTAAAAAATGGAGATTTTTCTGAATCGGATCAGGTAACTGAAAATGTACAAGCGTTTGTTGACGCTTATAACGAGACAATTGACAGTGCAAGTGATGTGGACGCAAAAAGTGTACTGCATAAAACATTATGGATGATTGGAAATACAAATGCGTCGACAAATTTATTAAAAGATGTTGGCATTACAGTTGCTCCTGATAATAAATTAAGCTTGAATACAGATACGCTTAAAAATGCAGATGAAAGTACGCTTAAGACATTATTTAGTGGGACAAATTCTTTTTCGGGCAAGATTGCTAGTAAAGCCACTGACCTAGTAAATCTTTCCAGTCGTTCGATGAAGGCATTGACTTCCACAGGAAGTGCATATACTAATTCGGGAGATTACTCTTCAGTGAACACAAGTAATCTATATGATAGTTTGTTTTAGAATAAAATAATTGGAAATAGCCGGTGCTTATTTTGAGTGCCGGCTATTATCGAAATGATGAAATAGGAAGGGGATAACATGGAGGTTCGAAAGAGTAAAAGATCAAGGGATACGGAAGAAACAAAAATTACAGTATCTCTTAATCTCGATGGAACAGGAAAATCTGTCATTGATACAGGAATTGGTTTTTTTGATCATATGCTTAAAAGCTTTGCCAAACATGGCTTTTTTGACCTTGATGTGATGTGTAAGGGAGATTTAGAAGTTGATTCTCATCATACCATTGAGGATGTTGGAATTGTTTTGGGGCAAGCCATAAAAGAAGCACTTGGAACGAAAGAGGGAATTCGACGGTTTGGTAATTTTATGCTTCCGATGGATGAGTCATTGATGCTTTGCGCGCTTGATTTATCTGGTAGACCATATTTTGCCTATGATGTGTCGTTTACAACATCACATCTTGGAACGCTAGATACAGAGATGATAAAAGAATTTTTTTATGCAGTTTCTTATGGGGCGGAAATGAATTTGCATATAAAAGAATTATCGGGTGGAAATAATCATCATATGGCAGAGGCTATCTTTAAAGCGTTTGGAAAGGCTTTGGATGAGGCAACTAGCCTAGATGAAAGAATACAAGGAGTACTATCAACAAAGGGAAGTTTATAAATGATGAGTATAGAGTAGAGGTGACTGTGATGTTGATTTTTCCTGCTATTTTTATAAAAAATGGAAGGTGTAATTCTCATACAAATCAAAACCTACCATGGAAACTAGCGGTGGAATATGCACAAATGGGAGCATCTCATTTGCATATAATTGATATAGATGGGGCAAGAATTGGAACCTTTGTAAACGAGGAAAGTATTTTGGCAATTTTATCAAGAGTATCCATACCGATTGAAGTTGGAGGAGGAATACGCTCCTTAAAGAAGGTGGAACACTTACTTGATATGGGAGCCTCACGAGTTGTCATCGGAACGAAGGCAGTTGGAAACCCTGCATTTGTAAAAGAGGTCATCTCAAATTTTGGTCAAGAACGAATTTTATTTTCCATTGATACAAAAAATGGTTTTGTAGTAACAGAGGGCTTTGAAAAGATAAATTCGATGAGGGCAATTGATTATGCAATCGAGATGAAAAGTTATGGAGTTAAAAATATTTGCTATGTGGATGCCTCACAAAAAAAACATACATCATACAGCTTTTGTGAGGAAATTGAAGCGTTGTATCAGAAAACGAAACTAAATATTATCGCCAAAGGAAATATTAGCTCGATGAAAGAACTAGAGAAATTAAAAGAAGTAAATACCTGTGGTGTTGTATTAGAGGAAAATGAGGTTTTAAGGGAAATTAATATAAAAAAGGCAATTGATATTTTTGAAAAGGGAGACAGTGATGGAATACAAGAAAATAATTGGATATATGAATGGCGAAAATGAAATTGACTCAAGCATTGTAAGATTGGCAAAAGAATATTCCAATACAGGAGCAGATTCTTTATTTATTTATAATTATACGAAAGATGATGCCTCCCGCGATGAATTCTTAAAAACGATGAAGATTGTTGCAAAAGAATGTGAAATCCCGTTTTCAATTGGGATTTTTGTGGAACGCTTTGAAGATATAAAAAAGGCATTATATACAGGAGCACAGCGAGTGGTTGTAAAACAGGCATTATTAAAAGGGGATACTGCTTTAATTGAGGGTGTTGAGCGTTTTGGTAAGGATAAAATAATCATGGAAATTGATTCGATTGGAGATTTCAAAGATTATGCTTATACACAACATTTAAAGAAAATTGGTGTATGTGGTGTGATGTTAAAACATGTTGTTATATCCGATCGTTTGAAAAAAAATATAATAAAAGCGGATATGCCAATTATGATTCGGGATAGTCTGACACGCAATGATTTGATGGAACTTATGAACATTGAAAAGGTAGAAGGTGTGGCAACAAACTATTTTGAGGGAAAAGATATTATGAAGGCAAAGCGCGCTTTATATGAAAATAAAGTACCAGTTAATATATTTGAGACTTCAATGAAATTTTCTGATTTTAAGAAAAATGCGGATGGACTTATTCCTGTAATTACTCAGGATTATAAGACAAGTGAAGTATTGATGCTTGCATATATGAATGAAGAATCGTTTGAAAAGACACTGGAGACTGGGAAAATGACTTATTGGAGCCGGAGTCGCAATGAGCTATGGTGTAAGGGAGATACTTCAGGGCATGTTCAATACGTAAAACACTTGATGATAGACTGCGATAGTGATACAATACTAGCAAAGGTAAAACAAGTTGGTGCAGCTTGCCACACGGGAAATCGCACATGCTTTTTTACGGATTTGGTAAAACATGAATATGATGAAGTCAATCCACTGACGGTGTTCAACGATGTATATGATGTGATTCTTGATCGCAAGATGCATCCGAAGGAAGGTTCTTATACAAACTATTTGTTTGATAAGGGAATTGACAAAATACTAAAGAAGTGTGGAGAAGAAGCAACAGAAATTGTGATTGCAGCAAAAAATCCGGATGCAGAAGAATTGAAGTATGAAATTGCGGATTTTATGTATCATATGATGGTGCTAATGGCAGAATGCGGATTGGATTGGGATGATGTCATAAAAGAACTAGCGCATAGAAGATAGGAGGGATGAGTATGTTGGGAGCTGCGTTTTTATATTATGTAGTTCGTTTTGTTATTTTTGCAGTTATTATAGGTGCAGGGATATTTGCTGGAATGAAGATTCGTAAAAACAAAGATCAAAAAAATAGCTAAAGGCGGTTGTTATAAGATCACAGTAGCATATAGACTCAATAATAAGCGTGTCTTAGGGCGCGCTTATTTGTATCTTAGATGAATCTTGTTTGACAAACACTTTATTTCTTTTTATAATAGGAAATAAAATTATAAAATGGCCGATAAAGCGCGTAAAGCGTATTTTTTGTGTCTAGAACCCTTTAGGAGGCAAATAGAATGAAACAATATGGAGTAAATGAACTTCGTAGAATGTATTTGGAATTTTTTGAAAGTAAAAATCATTTGGCAATGAAAAGTTTTTCTTTGGTACCACATAATGATAATAGTTTATTATTAATTAATGCAGGTATGGCACCACTAAAACCTTATTTTACTGGGCAAGAAATTCCACCGAGGAATCGTGTAACAACTTGTCAAAAATGCATTCGTACCGGGGATATCGAAAACGTTGGTAAGACGGCAAGGCATCTTACTTTTTTTGAAATGTTAGGAAACTTCTCGTTTGGTGATTACTTTAAGAAGGAAGCCATTGCATGGTCATGGGAATTTTTGACGAAAGTAGTTGGATTAGAGGAAGATAGACTTTATCCATCCATTTATTTTGAAGATGATGAGGCATTTGAAATATGGAATCAGCAAATGGGGATTCCAGCGGAAAGAATCACACGTTTTTATCGCGATGAAGATGGAACATGTGATAATTTTTGGGAACATGGAGCTGGTCCTTGTGGCCCTTGTTCGGAAATTTATTATGACCGCGGAGAAAAATATGGATGTAATAGTCCAGACTGTAAAGTTGGATGTGAGTGCGATCGTTTTATGGAAGTATGGAACAATGTGTTTACCCAATATGAGGGAGATGGGAAGGGAAATTATTTAGAACTTTCGCAAAAAAATATTGATACGGGTATGGGATTAGAGCGACTTGCTGTAGTTGTGCAAGAGGTTGATTCTGTTTTTGATATTGATACGATGAAGGCAATTCGTGATAAAATATGTGAAATGGCGCAAGTGGTTTATCAATCGGAGGAAGTAAAAGATGTATCCATTCGTTTGATTACAGATCATATACGTTCTGCTACCTTTATGATTTCAGATGGAATAATGCCATCGAACGAAGGACGTGGATATGTACTTCGACGGTTGATTCGACGTGCGGCCAGACATGGACGGTTACTTGGTATTGAAGGTCAGTTTCTTGCTAGCTTAAGTAATACCGTTATAAAGGAAAGTAAGGATGGATATCCGGAGCTCGAACAAAAGAAAGAATTTATCTTCAATGTGTTAACACAGGAAGAAAAGCAATTTAATAAAACAATTGATCAGGGACTTAGAATTTTAGGTGAAATGGAAGTGGAATTAAAACAATCAAAGAAGACGGTATTAGCTGGGGTAGATGCATTCAAACTTTATGATACCTATGGTTTTCCACTTGATTTAACGAAAGAAATATTAGAAGAAAAAGGCCTTTCCATTGACGAAGAGGGTTTTACTATGGCAATGGAAGAACAGCGAAACAAAGCTAGAGATGCTCGTAAGACAACCAATTATATGGGGGCAGATGTTACGGTATATCAATCGATTGATCCGTCCATTACTTCTGCTTTTGTTGGATATGATCGATTGGTTCATCAATCGATTGTTACTGTGCTTACAACAGAAGATGAATTAGTACAAGCATTAACCGATGGCCAGATAGGTACTGTTATCGTAGAAGAAACACCGTTTTATGCCACCATGGGGGGGCAGCAGGCAGATATTGGAATGATTGAGATAGGCGATAGTAAGTTTAAGGTGGAAGACACCATTAAATTGCAGGGTGGAAAAGTAGGACATGTTGGAAAAATGATACAAGGAATGTTGAAAGTTGGAGATAGCGTAACCTTGCATGTGTGTGAAGAAAATCGCCTTGCTACGGGTAAAAATCATACCGCTACCCATATTTTACAAAAAGCATTACGATTGGTATTAGGAAATCATGTAGAGCAAGCAGGTTCTTATGTAGATGCAGACCGTCTTCGCTTTGATTTCACTCATTTTTCTGCTATGACATCGGAGGAACTTGCAAAAGTAGAAGAAATTGTAAAGCAAGAAGTTGCAAAAGGCGAGGTTGTTCTTACAGAAGAAATGACTTTGGAAGAAGCAAAGAATACGGGTGCAATGGCTCTTTTTGGTGAAAAATATGGCGATACGGTACGCGTAGTAAAAGTAGGTGACTTTAGTACTGAGCTTTGCGGGGGTACACATGTAGCAAATACTAACACAATTACGGCCTTTAAGATCCTTTCGGAAACGGGGATTGCAGCTGGGGTTCGCCGTATTGAAGCATTGACAGCGGATGGAGTCTTTGCTTATTACGATGAAGTAGAGACAGAACTGCACAAAGCAGCAAAATTGGCAAAAGCAGAGCCAGTAAATCTTGTAAAGAAGATTGAATCAATGCAAGAAGAATTGAAAGTACTCCAATCAGAAAATCAAAAGCTGAGGGATAAGGTGGCAAAGGATGCGCTTGGAGATGTAATGGATCAGGTGGTAGAAGTAAAGGGCATGAAATTACTTGCTACGAAGGTTGACGATGTGGATATGAATGGACTTCGTACATTAGGAGATCAATTAAAGGATAAATTAGGAGAAGGAGTAGTAGTTCTTGCATCTGCAAAAGATGGAAAAGTTAATTTAATTGCTATGGTTACTGATCAGGCAATGAAAATGGGAGCACATGCTGGAAACTTAATTAAAGAGATTGCATCCTTAGTTGGTGGAGGTGGTGGAGGCCGCCCTAATATGGCACAGGCAGGCGGTAAGAATCCAGCAGGCATTAACGATGCAATGAAAGCGGTAAAGGAAGTAGTGGAAAATCAGATAAAATAATTAAAAAATATGCATATTTTTCAAAAAAATAGTTGACGAATTTGAAAAATATGATATAATCTTAATAGTGCTATAAAATACCCAAACAGTTGTATGAGCACAATTCACAACTGGAGGGAGGTTAGGTGTGAGACTATGTCAAATGTTATCGTAAAAGAAAACGAAACTTTAGATAGTGCACTTCGCAGATTTAAAAGAAACTGTGCGAAGGCTGGTATCCAACAGGAGATTCGTAAAAGAGAGCATTATGAGAAGCCAAGCGTTAAACGCAAGAAAAAATCAGAGGCTGCTCGTAAGCGTAAATACTAGTATAAGCAGTATCATAATATTGTGCAAGATAAGAGAGATGGTAATCATCTCTCTTTTTGAATGTTTTTTTTGCCTGAATCATATAGTAAATAGTAGTATTATAGTTTGGAGGCTATATGAAGCAAAAAACGGTTGAAATAATGGAAAGTTTATCAGAAGCCATGAAATTGCCTTCGGATATATTGGCAGGAGCGCCTATTCTATCCATGATTGGGCAAAGACAGCTTTTGGTAGAAAATTATAAAGGCATTATAGAATATACAGAAGAACGAATTCGAATTCAAACAAAAATTGGGCGAATTTTGGTAGAAGGAACATGTTTAAACATTGAATATTATACAGTGGATGATATGAAAATCATAGGGTGCATAACGATGATTCAATTCTGTGAGTAAGGGAAGGGATTAACGATTGGCACAGACAGTAATGAGATGGCTACAAGGATACCTTTTATTAGAACTAAAAGGATCATCCCCAGAACGTTTTTTGAATCTTTGTCGTATGCGTGACTTGTATACGTGGGATATTGAGTGTGAGAAATCACAATACAAATTTTGTATGACGATTAAGAATTTTAAAGAACTAAAACCAGTAGTTCGAAAAACAAAAACAATTCCAATTATAAAACAAAGAGTTGGGCTTCCCTTTCATATTTCTTTTATGAAAAAAAGATGGGGATTTCTAATTGGATTTCTTTGCTTTCTTTTTCTGCTTCTTTTTATGTCAAAGTTAGTATGGAATATGGAAGTGGAGGGACAATATTCACATACACAAGAAGAAATGCTGCGTTATATGTACCAAAATGGAATACATCGTCTTGTTTTTTTAGAAGATATTGATTGTCTTTTATTGGAAGAATCAATACGAAAGGAGTTTGAAGATATTGGGTGGGTGTCTGCTCAAATTAAGGGAACGAAACTCATTGTTCGCATCAAAGAGACGGATATGCCAACCCTTTATGAACAGCGAACCACTCCGGTTCATATTGTGGCCGATCGGGATGGAACGATCGATTCTATCATGACCAGAAAAGGGACTCCGTTGGTAAAAGCGGGTGATGAGGTGAAAGCTGGCGATATTTTGATTTCGGGTATTGTTGACATTGTTGGCGATAATGAAGTGCTCATTCGAAAATCACCAGTTGTTGCAGATGGAGATATTATGTTAAATACCGTATATCAGTATCAAAGTAAAAAAAAGTTACCCTATAAGAAAAAACAATTTACTGGAAAAATGGTAAAAGGATTACGAATTCGGATAAAGAATAAAACACTTTCTTTGAATGTTCCAGATGTATTCACAAAAAAATGGAAACAGTCAATCGAACTAGTTGAAACGAGGCAAACTATGTTTGCAACCATTGATATTCTTACAAGGAAAGAATATATAGAAACGACACACGCATATACAACGCAAGAAGCGATTGATTATTTAACCTTAAAATTCAGAAAATATATCAAGGAAATCGAGGAAAAAGGGGTGATTATTCAGCAAAATAATGTTAAAATAAATAAGATGGGTAATAAAATGGTTGCAAGTGGAACACTTAATGTATCGCAACCTGTTACAACATATCGAAAAATATTGGATACCGAGTGGAGGAATACAGAAAAGAATGAGTATAGTGGAGACGATAATTGATATTCCGGCAGAACATCAAAAAAATGTGTTTGGACAGTATGATGCTTATATGAAGACAATAGAAAAGACATTAAAGGTAACCATTGTCACAAGAAATAATGAATTAAAGATAATTGGAAATAAAAAGGATATAGAAAATGCAAAACGAGTGTTTGTACAGCTTATTGAACTAGCAAAGCGAGGCAACACAATTACAGAACAAAATGTAAACTATTGCCTGGCGCTTTCCTTAGAAGAAAAAGAAGGTACACTTGTTGAAATTGATTCTGATTTAGTTTGTCATACAATACATGGGAAACCAATTAAACCCAAAACAATTGGGCAAAAAAAATATGTGGATCAAATTCGAGAGAAAATGATTGTATTTGGAATTGGACCTGCTGGAACAGGAAAGACATATCTGGCGATGGCGATGGCAATTCATGCATTTAAAAATGATGAGGTTGGACGTATTATTTTAACGAGACCTGCAATTGAAGCGGGTGAGAAGCTTGGATTTTTGCCAGGTGATTTACAAAGCAAAGTAGATCCATATTTAAGACCCCTTTATGATGCTCTTTATCAGATTATGGGACCAGAAAGTTATATGAAAAATACAGAAAAGGGATTAATTGAAGTGGCTCCGCTAGCTTATATGCGAGGAAGAACCCTTGATAATGCCTTTATTATTCTCGATGAGGCACAAAATACCACTGCAGCACAAATGAAAATGTTTTTAACAAGAATTGGGTTTGGTTCAAAAGTAATTATTACAGGAGATTTAACACAAAAAGATTTACCAAGTGGAACCAAATCAGGTCTAGAACATGCGGTTAAAGTGCTATCTGAGGTAGAAGATATTGGATTTTCTTATTTAACCTGTCAAGATGTCGTGCGACATCCATTGGTACAAAAAATTGTAAAAGCATATGATTCTTACGAAGCAAAGCAAGAGAAACGTAATTCAAAAAAATACGATAAGAGGTAGACTGTTGAAAACGCATGAAAAAAAGAGGGAATTTTATCGTCTGTTTTGGGGAGTTATTCTGATTGCTTCCAGTTTTAGTGCTTTGTTTTTTATACAAAGTACATCGATGGAAGTGTTAATGATTGCAAAGATGTATATGATTACAATTATATTGATTGCAGCTTTTCATGGAATTATAAGTACGAATCAAATGACTTTTTTCAAAGAGAAACGAATCGTTTATGATTTGAGTATCGGATACATACTATCTTCTGCCATTTTGTGTATGGATATAAAAGTTCCTATTTACTTATTATGGATACTTGGAAGTATCTACATTGCAAAGAAAGTGCATCCATTGGTTGGAATATTTTTTCACTTTATATTCACCTTTTTATTATGTAATATTAAGGCATATGGGGTAGAAGAGTTTATGTATAACTTTATAATAGGTTGTATTTTATGTCTTCTTGTTTCATTCGCGGATACGCTGATATCACTTTTTTATGTGCTTATTATTACTGGTTCAATCGAAGTTATTTTGATGTTTTTAAAATATAGTTTTATAGTTAACAAAGTAGTCTATTCACATTCGTTATATAAAATAGTAACAATATACCTTGTCGTAATTATTTCTTATTTTTTTCATGCAAATAAAGTAGAACAGTCGTCGGATGAGGTTACAAAAATAGAACAAACCCAGCCGGAAGCAACACAAGTTATCACAATACCAACGATAGAATCTTATGATTACACGACCTTAATAACAAGTGATGCTCCGCTTATGAAACGTCTACATGAGGAAAAACCGATGATTTATCGACATTCTCTACTAATTGGGATTTTAGCGGAAAAGGCAGCAATTAAAATTGGTGTAAACGAAGTTCTTGCCAAAGCAGGAGGACTCTATCATGAGATCGGCCGATTGGAATCAGGCGATTATTTAGCAAATGGAATTCGGATTGCGAAAGAACAAAAACTTCCGCTTCTTCTTATAAAAATCATCCAACAACAAAATGGAAAATTAGAAAAGCCAACCTCCAAAGAGGCAGCAATTCTTATGCTTACAGATAGTATAGTGACAACAATTAAATATTTTGAAAAACAGCCAGAGAACGTAAAACGTTCGCATGATAAAATTATTGAAGATATCTTTCGGATTCGTTTCGAACAGGGAATGCTAGAAGAGTCGTTGTTGTCCTTAGCAGAATATCAGCAATTAAAAGAATTTTATCATATTAATTTGCCAAAATAGAGAAAACGTGATACCATACAATTTCGAAACAAAATAGAGGAGTGCCAATGTGAGCAGACAGGAGTAAAGATGACGGTAACTTTTAATTGTGAGTTAGAATGTGAGCCAGCAATTTGCTATAAAGAAATTATTTCAAATGCGGTAGATGTTGTTTTAGATTATGAAGAATGTCCATATGAAACAGAGGTTAATGTGGTTATTACGAATAATGAAGAGATTCACCAAACAAATAAAGAATTTCGTGGAATTGACCGTCCTACTGATGTATTGTCTTTTCCAATGCTAGAATATGAAACACCAGGAGAATTTGATTGGCTAGAAGACTATGAGGATTACTTTAATCCAGAAACGGGAGAATTAATTCTAGGTGATATCATGATATCCATGGATAAAGTTTGGGAGCAGGCAAAAGAATATGAGCATTCTGTGGAACGGGAACTTGCTTTTTTAGCCGTACACAGTTTGCTTCATCTTTGTGGATATGATCATATGGAAGATAGGGAAAGAATCATTATGGAACAAAAACAACGCGATATCATGGAGATTATTGGTATTTATCGCGACTAAAACAAAAGTTGGGGGAAAAGTGTTTTAACTGGAATAATTTTCAAGCATTCCATAGAGCTCCTCTTTATCCAATACATAGATTCCTTCGATTAATTTGTTTTGTTCTGCGGTGGATAAGTTTCTTGCGTCAATCCCGGTATATTCAAATATTGTCTTTTTATCACAATAATAAACAATGATTTCATAGTTTATGACGGTTACATAGTATTCATAAGGCATGCTAGCCTCATCATAGCTTTTGATTAATACAATTAAGTCACTGGAAAAGGATTGTAAATCATAAGACTTAAGGCCATTTTTTATTTCACTCAGTGGAAGATTATTCATATAATCGGCCAGATAAGAAATCAAATCCTGACGATTTAATCCAATCCAATCAGAGGGAATTAACTTGCTTTCTTCTTGATAAGAATTGGTTTGTAAATCATTCGTAATTAATGTAAAATTTGTTTTACTTGTAATTAAGTCCTCTGTTATGGTATCTACTTTTGCAGTATCTGGAGTTTGTGCTAGATCTGCTTCAATAGGAGGAACTTTAGTCGTGGGATTTTGATACTGTTCCAACGTTTTTTTATAACTAACATAATAGGCAGTGGAGAGCGTAATTGCTGCTACAAACATTACGCCTATATATATAAATGCTCGTTTCATTTGACAACCTCATTTCATAACTAAAATTCGAGTGCTTACTCTTAATTATTTCCAACCTTGCTAAAAATATACATTTATGTTTGTCGTTGCGCAATTGAGTGAAAACAAGTATAATGACCTAAGATATGGGAGAGGAGGACTTAAATGTGAGAGATGTTATTATTGTCGGCGGTGGAGCCTCTGGACTTGTTGCCGCCCTTATTCTTGCACGCCAAAAAAAACAAGTAACCCTTCTAGAACATAATGAGAAAATTGGACGGAAAATACTAGCAACAGGAAACGGAAAATGCAATTTTACGAATCAATATCAAACAAAATCTTGCTATCGCGGAGAAAATCCGAACTTTGCATGGAATTTGATACAGCAATGTGGAATGGAGGATTATGTTTCGTTTATGTACAGTATTGGAATTGCTGCAAAGCAAAAAAATGGGTATTATTATCCGTATTCCGAACAAGCGTCTTCTATTGTAGAAGCATTGTTGCTTGAACTTTCTTACCGTAAGGTAAAAATAAAATGTAAGGAGCATGTTACGGATATTATGCCAGCCGATGGCGGATATATCGTATCCACCAAAACCTATAATTACCAGGCAAAAAAAGTAATTCTAGCTTGTGGAGGACAAGCAGCTCCTATTCTTGGTTCGGATGGCAGCGGATACGAGTTAGCAAGAAAACTTGGACATTCGATTACTCCATTGTTTCCGGCATTGGTTGCTTTGAAAGTGGCGGATAAAAACATGCAAAAGTTAGCAGGAATTCGTATAAAGGCAGAGATACATCTGATAATTTCAGATAAGGATGTCGCATGTGAATTTGGTGAAATACAGTTTACTGCTTCTGGAATTTCTGGAATTCCAGTGTTTCAAATCAGTCGTTATGCAACACATGCGATAATTAAGGGAGAAAAAGCGGTAGCCATTCTTACTTTTCTGCCGGATTTTACAAATGATACACTTATGGAGTATTTTAAAAATCAGGCGGCAATCAATGGATATAAGAGTATCTTACAGACGCTTCAAAACTTAATGGATCGCAAATTGGCAGAAGTGATACTCGATGAGCTTGGGGTAGGAAAAACAAAAGCAATCAGTGAATGTAAAATTCTTGAGTTGGAGCATTTGGCTACCAAGATAAAGGGTTTTCAATTGCCAATTCGTGGTATGAATGGATATGAACAGGCACAAGTGACAGCTGGGGGTATCAATACCAACGAAATTTGTGAAACTACGCTCGAGTCAGTTTATCATAAAGGCGTTTATTTTACAGGCGAATTGGTTGATGTTGACGGGACGTGTGGAGGCTATAATTTACAATGGGCATTCACAAGTGCTTCCGTTGCAGCTACTCATGCAGCAAAATAAAAGATAATTTAAAAAAGAAAGTGAATGTATTATGATTCGAGTTTCAAATATTAAGATTCTGGTAGAAAAGCTAAAGAATCATTCACAAGAGGAACAGATAAAACAAATTAAGCATCAACTTATGACAAAATATCATATGAGGGAAGCAGAAATTGTTCGAATTCAAATTATAAAGCGTTCTCTTGATGCAAGAAAGAAGCAGATGATTTGTTATATTTATTGTGTTGATCTAACGCTAAAAGAAGAGAAAAAGTATCTGCTAAAACCCAATATTATTGCTGCACCCAATAAGACATATGCTGATCCACCAACTGGGGAGAAAAGAATGTCCCATCGACCAATTATTATTGGAATGGGGCCAGCGGGTTTATTTTGTGCGCTCGAATTAGCGAAAGCAGGGTATTGTCCATTGATTTTGGAACGTGGAGAGTCAGTGGATGACAGGGTAAAGAGTGTAGAAGCTTTTTGGCAAACGGGAGCACTCGACAAAAATTCCAATGTACAGTTTGGAGAAGGCGGAGCAGGTACGTTTTCGGATGGAAAGCTTAATACATTGGTAAAAGATCCGTATGGAAGACATAAAAAGGTTCTAGATACCTTTGTAAGTTATGGAGCACCCGAAGAAATCGCATATATCAATAAGCCACACATTGGAACGGATCGTTTGCGTCTTGTGGTTAAAACCATAAGAAAGCAAATCATAGAATTAGGCGGGGAAGTAAGATTTCAGTCGAAAGTAACCAACCTGCGGATGGATGAGGGAAAAATTAAAGCGATTATCATAAATGATACACAAGAAATTCCTTGTGAAACAGTTGTATTAGCGATTGGCCATAGCGCAAGAGATACCTTTGAAATGATTCATCAGCACAAGTTCAGCATGCAGGCAAAATCTTTTGCAATGGGTGTCCGTGTGGAGCATTTACAAACGATGATTGGAAAAGCACAATATGGAACCCTATTTGAAAAATTACCTGCGGCCGATTATAAAATGACTCACTCCTGTAAAAATGGCAGAGGCGTTTATTCATTTTGTATGTGTCCAGGAGGATTTGTTGTCAATGCTTCCTCCGAACCCAATCGATTAGCAATCAATGGCATGAGTAACTATGACCGAAAGGAAAGAAATGCAAATAGTGCGATTATTGTAACGGTTACTCCGGATGATTTTGCAGATACGGATGCTATGGCAGGAGTTGCGTTTCAAAGAAAATGGGAATCACTTGCTTATCAGGAGGGGTTAGGGAATGTCCCGGTACAGCGATTTGCTGACTTTAAAGAAAACAAAGAGACAAAACAACTAGGAGATATCAAACCAAATATCAAAGGAGTGTATCGCTGTTCCAACCTTCGAAACTGCCTTCCGCCCTATGTTTCGGAGAGCATTCAAGAAGGAATGGAAGTATTTGACCGGATTATTCCGGGATTTGCCAAAGGAGATGTGCTTTTGAGTGGCGTTGAGACTAGAACTTCATCGCCGGTTCGAATTGTGAGGGATGAAAATAGCCTAGAGAGCAATTACAAGGGAATATATCCTTGTGGAGAAGGTGCTGGTTATGCTGGTGGTATTGTATCAGCAGCAATGGATGGAATTAAAGTTTATGAAAGAATTGCATCCATCTATGCACCAATGAAAAAATAGATGGAGGAGCGTGTGCATGAATTATCGTGATATACTAAAAGACAAAAAACGTATTGTTATAAAAATAGGAACATCTACTTTGACACATGAAGACACCGGAGCACTCAATTTGTTGAAAATGGAGCAATTGGTTCGTGTGCTTACCGACTTAAATAATCAAGGAAAAGAGATTGTTTTGGTATCTTCTGGTGCAATTGCAGTAGGAAGAACCACCATGGGCCTTTTTGAGAAGCCAAAGGAGTTATCCCTTCGACAAGCGTGTGCTTCCATTGGACAAGCAAGGCTTATGATGGTATATCAAAAATTATTTGCAGAATACAATCAAATTACATCTCAGATATTGATTACGAAATATACCATGATGAATGATCGAAGTAGAAAAAATGCACAAAATACGTTTCGCGAACTCTTGCGCATGAATGTGATCCCGGTTGTAAATGAAAATGATACGGTATCCACCGATGAAATTGAATTTGGAGATAACGATACCTTGTCGGCCATCGTGGCAGCATTAATTGGTGCTGATTTATTGATAGTAATGTCGGATATTGATGGGTTTTACACCGATGATCCACGTTGCAATCAAGAGGCCAAATTTATTGAAACGGTGGATGGCATTACGAGGGAACTCGAAGAAATGGCAAAAGGTGCTGCGACAACTTGTGGAACGGGTGGAATGGCCACAAAACTTTCGGCTGCCAAAATTGCAACGGATGCAGGTGCTGATATGGTAATTGCAAATGGTGCTGATATTTATAATATATCAAACATTATACAAGGAGATAGGATTGGAAGCCTATTTAAGGCGCATAAAGATTCTAAATTCAAATTACTTGATTATATTGGAGTAGATGATAGAAAGGAATAATAGGAATGAAAGATAGTCAAATTGAACGCATTAATGAATTAGCCCGTAAGTCAAAAAAAGAGGGACTGACGGAACAAGAACGCATAGAACAGGCAAATCTTCGTAGTCAGTACATTCAATCCATACGGTCTAATTTGCGGGGACAGCTTAATAATATATCACTTTTAAATCCCGATGGAAGTGTAACGGATTTAGCACAAAAAGACAAAACAAAGAGTGAATAAAATGGATAAAAAAAGAATGCGTAGCGAAATTTTAATGCTAAGAAATCAACTCAGAAGTGAACAGATAAGGATTTCTGGTGACCTTGCTTGTGATGCGATTTGTCAAGGAGAGTTATGGGAAAAATCAGAACTTGTATATTTGTATGCATCCTTTGGCAGTGAAGTTGCAACAAATGCAATTTTCTTAACTTGTTTGGAAGAAAAGAAAAAAGTTGCATTTCCAAAGGTGATTTCCAAGGGGAAAATGGAATTTTATGAGGTTAAAACCAAATCAGATTTGCAACCGGGGTATCAAGGGATACTAGAACCGATACACACATGTCAAAAATGCCTAAAACCTGGACTTATGATTGTTCCAGGAGTGGCATTTGACGGTAAGAGGCAAAGAATTGGATATGGGGGCGGCTACTATGACCGCTATTTTGCGACACATCAAAAATCACAGTATTATAAAATAGGACTGGCTTATTCTTTTCAAATTGTATCACAGATTGAAACGGAAGTTTTTGATGAAACCGTGGATCAAGTAATAAGTATTTTTCTTCCTTCATAGAATAAAAGAAAACGGAATATGAGACATGGAGTTTGGAAAAAAATATTCTTATTTGGAAATGATGCAATATTTAAAGATGTTACAAACAAAGTATTCAGATACTTTGTTTATAGAGAGCATAGGGACGACCATATGTAAACGGTCGATTCCTATGCTCATTTTTGGAAGTGGTGAAAAACAGATGATAGTTACAGGCGGTGTGCATGGAAGAGAATCCATTAATCCAGTTGTGTTAATCCAAATGGCAGAAGATTATCTTGCAAACCAGACAATGGCAGAACAAATGAGCGGACGCATCTATATGATTCCGCTCCTAAATCCAGATGGCTATGAGATCGCGACAACAAGCGATGCACATTGGAAAAATAATGCACATGGAATTGATATCAACCGAAATTTTCCTTCCAAGACCTTTCAAAAGAAATGGGAAGGAGACTTGCCTGGTAGTGAAGAAGAGACCAAAGCCTTGATGAAAGTGTTTGATTGCATCCATGCAGATGGATATTTGGATATTCATTCCAGAGGAAATAGCATTTACTATTATCGGAGTCAGATGAGCGAAGCTTATAATAGAAAGCAGAAACGGATAGCAAGTGTTCTTTCTGCTGTTACGGGATACACACTAGAAGATGCTGCACATGAAATTGATTCCAAGGATAGTGGCGGCAATACCGTACATTTTTTTTCGGAGTATTTTGAAAAACCAGCACTTACGATTGAAACCGTTTCTGAGGAAGAAAAGTTTCCGTTAGATGTCGCATTACAAAAAGAAACATACCTGCAAATCAAAGATATACTTTTTGTATTTTTGAAAACTATTTGACCTTTTTTCAAACCTATCTTATAATAAAAGGCACGAATGGCGCATAAATGAAAGGAAAAAAGAAATGAATCAACCATTAGAAGAATCAAAAAAACAATACATTTATATAGAAAAATGCAAGGAATATTTTACAGAAGTGAAAGCAGAATTAGGGAGACCGTTGACTGCGTGTGTCACTACCTTTGGTTGTCAGATGAATGCCAGAGATTCTGAAAAAATTGTGGGTATTTTACATGAAGTTGGATACAGCATTACGAAAGATGAAGATGCAGATTTCGTTATTTTTAATACTTGTACGGTGCGAGAAAATGCTAATTTAAAAGTATATGGGCATCTTGGATTTTTAAAAAAATTAAAGGAAAAGAATCCCAATATGATTATTGCTCTTTGCGGTTGTATGATGCAAGAGCCAACCGTGGTCGAAAAAATTAAAAAAAGTTATTCCTTTGTGGACCTGATTTTTGGAACGCATAATATATTCAAATTTGCAGAGCTATTGTACAATTGCTTTGAATCGAATCGTATGATAATTGATCTTTGGAAGGATACAACTGAAATTGTGGAAGAACTTCCAAGTGAACGTGCCTATAAATTCAAAGCGGGGGTAAATATTATGTTTGGCTGCAACAATTTTTGCAGCTATTGCATTGTACCTTATGTACGAGGGCGTGAGAGAAGCCGAAATCCAGAAGATATTATAAAAGAAATTAAAGCGTTGGTAGATGATGGTGTAATTGAAATTATGCTTCTTGGGCAAAATGTAAATTCATACGGAAAAAACTTAGAACATAAAATGACCTTTGCAATGTTGTTGCAAGAAATCGAAACAATAGAAGGACTTGAGCGAATTCGCTTTATGACCTCCCATCCCAAAGATCTATCCGACGATTTAATCGAAACAATGAAGCAATCAAAAAAGATATGTTCGCATCTTCATCTTCCGGTTCAATCTGGAAGTAGTGAAATATTAAAGAAGATGAACCGTAACTATGACAAGGAACATTACTTAAATCTTGTAAAAAAGCTTCGTGATGCAATGCCAAACTTGTCTTTGACAACGGATATTATTGTGGGATTTCCAGGTGAAACAGAAGAAGACTTTCAAGAAACACTTGAAGTAGTAGAGCGTGCACGTTATGATAGTGCGTTTACATTTATTTATTCTAAACGTACTGGAACACCGGCGGCGGCAATGGAAGACCAGGTGTCAGGAGACATTATAAAAGAACGATTCCAACGTCTTTTAGGGGCGGTAAAGCGGATTTCAAGTGAGGAAGTGAATAAAAAGAAAGGCGAAATCTTAACCGTTTTAGTGGAAGAGAAAAACGAACAAAATGATACACTTATGACGGGACGGTTAAGCAACAATCTACTAGTTCATTTCAAAGGAGATGAACAGTTGATTGGAACCATCGTTTTTGTAAAGCTGTTGGAATGCAAAGGGTTTTACTATATGGGAGAATTGGTATGATATATCCAAAGTTTTTAGAAAAGGGTGATCGAATCGGAGTAACTGCACCATCAGATGGGAACAGCAATTTTCTGGATTACATTCGACTCGATCATGGAATTGATAAATTAACAAGTCTTGGTTTTCCGGTGGTAGAAACACCAAATGTGCGAACCAGTATTGATGGACGTAGTGCGGATAAGAAGAGACGTGCGGAAGAATTTCTTAGTTTAATCAGGCATCCAAAAGTAAAAGCGATTATATCGGCAAAGGGCGGTGACTTTCTTTGCGAAATGCTCTCGTTGCTTGACTTTGATGAAATCCGAGCTAATCCAAAGTGGATGCAAGGCTATTCGGATAATACGGGTATCTTATTTACTGTGACTACAGCTTGTGATATGGCAACACTGTATGGTAATAATTTTAATGATTTTGGAATGGACAGCTGGCATGAATCGGTAATAAATGATTTGGAACTTTTAAAGGGAAATCTTGTTGAGCAAACCAGTTTTGATTTTCATGAAGATGAGTTTCATGACAAAATAACAGGGCTGGAAGGCTATGAACGGGACAAGAAAGTATACTGGCAGCATACTGGGGAAGCAAAAGAAATTATAATGAAAGGCCGTTTAATTGGAGGCTGCCTCGATGTATTATTAAATTTAGTGGGAACTCGATTTGATTTTGTAAAATCCTATGTGGAACGCTATCAGAAAGATGGCATCCTTTGGTATTTAGAAAGTTTTGAAACAAACAGGGAAGCAATTACAAGGGGCTTATGGCAGCTAAAAGAGGCGGGCTGGTTTGCACATGCATCTGGTTTTATATTTGGAAGACCATGCATGTATCCGTCAGATTCAAAGGTTTCATATCGTGCGGCAGTAGAAGAGTCGCTAGGGGAGCTCAATCTTCCTATGGTATTTGATGCCGATATTGGACATAAGGGACCGCAGTTTACCGTTATAAACGGAGCGTATGGCTGCGTATACAGTGGATATGGTAAGGGTAGGTTTTTGCAGGAATTAAGAAAATAAGTAAGTGATAAACAACAAAATCGAGTGATTCATCACTCGATTTTTGTTATCAGAATACCTAGTTTTTTGCTAATTTCCCACTTCTAAACTAATCTCATTAAACTTATCAAGAATTTCAGAAAGTGCTAGATTCTCTTTTATGGTTCCCTTTTTATCGACTACACAAGTTCCTTGATGCATCATAAGGATACGCGTGCCATAGGCAAGGGCAAATTTTAGGTTATGTGTTACCATGATTGTTGTTAGCTTTTTCTCTGCTACAATATGATTGGTTAATTCCATAATAATTTCACTGGTTTTTGGATCAAGTGCAGCAGTGTGTTCATCCAAAATTAGTATTTTATTTGGCGTAAGGGTGGAGGTAATCATAGCAAGAGCTTGCCGCTGACCGCCAGAGAGATTTCCTACTTTATCATGAATTCGATTTTCTAATCCAAGATGAAGTTGTTCTAATTCGGTACGATAAAAATCAATACGATCTTTATTGATACCCTTTTGAAATAGATAGGTTTTCCCTTTGTTATCCGCGAGTGCCATATTTTCCAAAATAGAAAAAGAACCGCAAGAACCCTTTGCTGGATCTTGATACACACGGGCAATAAATTCGGAACGTTTATAGTCTTTCATGGTTGTAACGTCCTGCTCATCGATAAGTAGGCGTCCACTGTCCACAAGAAGAGTGCCACAGATAATATTTAACAAGGTACTCTTACCAGAACCATTGCTGCCAATTACAGATATAAACTCATCGTTTTCTACATTTAAGTTGAAATCCTTAAAAAGAGGAGTTTCATTAACCGTTCCAGGAAAAAAGGTTTTGTCAATATGTTCGAATCGAAGCATGTTTACGACCTCCCTTCTCGAGAAAATTATTTGATATCAGAGCAAGTAGGAAGATACCTGCCATCAAAAGCTTATAGTTATTTGGGTTAAAGTTAAGTTGTAAGGCAATGGAAAGACAAGCTTTATAAATTACAGAGCCTAAAATCACCATCGTTGTTCCCTTTAAAAAGTGATTGCGTAGGGAAAGATGTGAAAAAATAGAGATACCAATGATAACGGAGGCCAATCCAGTCACCAGCATACCAGTTCCAGAGTTAACATCAAAGCTTCTTTGCTTTTGACAAAGAATAGAGCCGGCGGTTGCCGCAAGACCATTACAGAGCATAAGTCCTAGTATTTTTATTTTTCCCTGGTCTTTTGCAAGCATCGTTACGACGGTTTCATTATCACCGACGGCACGAAGGAGTAGACCTGATTTTGTCTTTAAATACCAGTCTAATAATATTTTAATTACTAGAATACATATAAATAGGATAAAAAGAGCACTGAAATTTTGAAAGAGGCCACTATTAAAAATGGTGTGTTTATTCGTAATGGGTAACACGGCTTTTCCACCAGCAATCATTAAGTTGATCGAGTAAAGGCCAATCATTGTAATGATGCCTGCTAATAAATCCTTTATTTTAAACACAACATGAAAAATCCCGGTTAAGAATCCAGCAAAGCATCCGACTAAAAAGGAAATAAGAATCGAAAGCCAAGGATTCGCTCCATGGAAGATAAGCATAGCGGTCATGGCAGAGCCTAGCGGAAATGTGCCATCAACGGATAAATCTGGAAAATCCAAGATACTATAGGTGATATAGATTCCTAGCGCAAGGATTGCATATATGAATCCTTGTTCTAAGATGCCTCTTGTAATATTAAAAATGGTATCAAACATAACATAGCCCTTCTTTTTGTTTATTTACTTGCTGGTAGTATTTTTAGTATTGGGTGAATTATTCCTCTGTGGTAAGATAAGTTACGTTGTCGCTATATTCATCCGGCATAGTAAGTGAAAAACGATCCATAGCCTCTTGATTTGCAACTGGAGTACAAGCAGAAATTACTTCAACTGGCATTTTACTAATGTCTTCCCCATTTAAGACCTTTGCAGCCATTTTTCCAGTGGTAATGCCAAGTTCATAGTAGTCAATGTTTTGAGCAGCCACGCAACCCTTTTTCACCTGTTCTTCTTCTGAACCAAAAACGGGGATGCCAGCATCATTAGCCTTTGCAAGTACGGTATCCAAATTGTTTACAACATTGTTATCGGTAAAGTTGTTGATAACATCACATTTTGTAACTAAGGTATCCATTGCTAATGGAATATCGGAAGAGGTATTTACACCGACTGCTTCAATTGTAAATCCGTAAGTTGGTGCAAGTTCTTTGAATTTTTCTAAGTGAGTGAGAGAGTTTACTTCACTGGTCGTATAGAGAATGCCAATTGTTTTTGCATCTGGCATCATGGCACGAATCAACTGCATTTGCTGCTCGAGAGGAAGTGCGTCACTCGTTCCCGTGCAATTGGTTTGAGGATTATCCAATGATTTTACGAGTTCTGCGGATACTGGATCGGAAACGGCAGTAAACACAACAGGAATATCGGTATCGACGGTAGAATTATAAGCCGCCATTGCAGTAGGTGTTGCAATGGCACAAATTAGATCATATTTTTTTGAAACAAAGGTATCTGTAATCATTGCAGAATTGGAAGTATCACCTTCTGCATTTTTATAATCGATGGTAATGGTATTGCCATCTTCAAACCCTTCTTCTTTGAGTCCTTCAATGAATCCTTCCCGGCAATTATCAAGCGAACCATGCGGTGCAATTTGAGCAATTCCGATTTTTAACTTTTTTCCACTATCTGTGCTTTTATCTGCGCTAGAAGCACCCGTTCCACATCCTGTAAATAAGGTAGCCGTTAATAAAGTTACCATTGTGATACAAATTAGCTTTTTCATAATAATTCCTCCTATAGATATTATTGTTTATTAAAAAACGAGAAAGCGTGAGTTTGTAGTGATTTTTTGGTATAAAAAAAACTCCCATCCCTGCAAAGTTGCAAAGGGACAAGAGATTACCTGCGGTGCCACCCTAATGTTGATATACTATGTATATCCACTCAGTCTTATGCTAACACATAAGCTCATTGATAATGGGTTGAGATCCCATCAGAAACTACTTGGTATTTCATACCTTTCGGTCTGCCCTCAAAAGTCCATTCCTACTATACTTCGTTACGACTTCACAGCAATTGTCGCTCTCTGGAAACGGGTGAATAGTAGTACTCATCTTTCTCAACGGTTTCTTGTTTTTTAGATTACAGTTATCATATGCGACATCTTATTTTTTGTCAATACTTTTTTCAAAAATCTTCGTATAAGTCTGCTCCATTTTTGATAATGTCCTTATATACCACATGTGATTATGTCCTAATCT
>JBGUEO010000028.1:0-67986 GCA_041821315.1 Velocimicrobium sp.
TTTGTGTAGATGGTGATTTTAATAATCGATCTACATTTTCTAAAATAACAAAACTAGGTTGTTTTGTTTCTAAAATATCTCTAATGTCCCACCAGAGAACACCTTTTTTACCATTGATACCAGTTGCACCAGTCCTAGCAACTGAATAGTCCTGACAAGGAAATCCGCCGACAAGCAGATTATGGTCTGGAATACTTGATTTATCAATATCAGAGATGTTCTTATTGACATGGTTCTCACTCTGACCAAAATGAGCACAGTAGCAATCATAAGCGTGTTGAGATTTCTTACCTGGTTCCCATTGATTAGCCCATACAGTAGCCCAATTCTTATGAGCTAGCTCAAGACCTAAACGGAATCCGCCAACACCGGCAAATAGTTCACATACAGTTTTATCCATCTGCGGTTACCTCCTTTTTAAGATACGAACGATCGTTCGATAAAATTATAATACAATATTTTTTCTTATAAGTAAAGAATTATTTGATTTATATTGCCTTTCATATCTTATCATAGTTTATGTCATTACACAAGATCAAAATCAAAAAATAAACCAATTTTTTTGCAGATGCCAGCGATGTGCATACTTTGGTGAAATGCTCCAGATGGATGCTTCTATACATCTTTGGTTCGGCAAAGAAAAGACACAACTTCACATTGCCATTGATGATTGTACCGGAACCATTGTAGGTGCTTATTTTGATAAACAAGAAACACTGAATGGGTATTATCATGTACTCTATCAAATCTTAAATGAGTATGGAATACCAAACATGTTTTATACGGATAATCGTACCGTTTTTGAGTATAAAAACAAAAAAATGAAGGATGTAGGAAAAGATACCTTCACACAATTCAGTTACGCATGTAAACAATTAGGGATTGAAATCAAGACTACCAGCGTTGCGCAGGCAAAAGGACGTGTCGAACGATTATTTCAGACGTTACAATCACGCCTTCCAGTCGAACTTCGGCTGGAAGGTGTGAATACCATAAAACAAGCAAATGCATTCTTAAACTCCTACATAAAAGAATACAACGCGAAATTCGCTCTTCCCGTTAATCATAACAAATCTGTGTTCATTGAGCAACCTGATTTGAATACAATTCATCAAACTCTTGCAATTCTCTCACCAAGAAAAATAGATAATGGGCATTGCATTCGTTTTCAAAATAAGCACTATAAAACCATGGATACACAAGGACTTCAGGTTTACTATCACCGTGGTGTGGAAGGTCTTGTTATTCAAAGCTTTACCGGAGAATTGCTCTTTAGTACACACGATAAAATCTATGCTTTGGATGAAGTTCCATTGCATGAATAAATTTCTAGAAACTTTGGTTTCAAGAATAGCAGTGAGAAACCAAAGAAGCAGAATATTCCATCACCTAAGTATCATTGGAGGTCTTCTGCATTCAAAAAACATAATAGTCCTCTCGTTTTTTTCATAACTACCCCGGAATGAATAATAATGTAGTGAAATATTATAACACTTAGTAAAAATATTAGAACTACTTTTGTGTATTTTAGGGATATGCTTATAAGTATCATTGCATAGTTAGTAAATATTGGGGTGAATTTAGTGAATCCACAATTTTTGAAAGGAGTAAACAGGATGGGGAAAAGGTGTAATAAAACAAGACGATTTGGGGCATTATTATTAGCTTTTATCGTGACATTAACGACTGCTCTAGGAGGTATACCACCGGTAGCAATGGCTACAGATATAAGCAGTTTCATTGAAGTGACGGGATTTAATGGTGATTTTGAAAATGGTCTTGATGGCTGGACAGTAACAAAAGATGGGGAAGCTCCAATTGGAGAGGATTATGCCCAAAACTCTACAAATTATTTTAGAACATTTATTAATGAATGGGCAAAAAATAATAAGACAACGATATTTGAAGCCTATAATAAGGAGGATAGTACCGGACATACATACAAACTAAGTAGAGAGATTACTGGGCTTACCAATGGGACTTATTATGTATATGCGGAAGCAGCAGGTGCTAATGACTCAGGTGGAATTCTTTCAATGACGCTGGATGCTGGTGAAAAATCAGTTGCTTTGTCGCCAACGAAATGGGATGATTGGATTCATAATTCTACCGACACATTTGAAGTAACTGACGGAACCTTGGAAATTTCCGTTTCCATGAAATTAACGAAACAATATGTAAATCTGGATAACATTAAGTTATTTTTTGATAATAGTGCGGCAAAAGTAGTTGATAGTGTACAACCACTTTCAGTAAAGACTTCAATAGGTCAAGCGTTTACAGTACCTTCACAGGCAAGCGTACTTTTTTTGGATGGAACAAGTGGAAACTATGATGTTATATGGGATACGACTAGTTTAGGGGCTATTGATTTAAATAAAATAGGAAGCTACAACGTACAAGGAAAAGCTACAGTAAATGATATGCAATATGATGTACAAATGACCGTAAACGTAGTAGAAGATGACGGCTTAACACAGGATATTGCAGAGGATGCGCAAGGAAGTATCGATTTTGATAGCAATTGGAAGTTCTACCTTGCAACAAGAACACCGGTAGTAGCAGATAGTGGATTTGCCACAGGCGGGGTAAAAGATGCAGGTGACTATACTACCAATGAAATTATCGCAACTAGTTTTAATGATTTGGATTGGAGAACAGTAGATGTTCCTCATGACTTTAGTATAGAAGGAAATAAAACATCAAGCTCAAATGATTCACAAGCCTATTTGCAAGGAGGGCTCGCTTACTATCGTAAGAGTTTTAAAATTCCGGCTGCTATGTCTGGATCAAAAAGAATCAGCATTGATTTTGAAGGTGTTTACCAAAATTGTATTGTATATCTGAATGGACAGGAGGTTGGTAATTACCCAAGCGGATATACTGGTTTTGCTTTTGACATCACAGATAAGGTTAATTATGGTGGAGAAAATATATTAGTAGTGAAAGTGCAAAATATGTCTCCATCTGGAAGATGGTATACTGGAAGTGGCATTACAAGACCGGTACATCTTATGATAGATAATCTTGCTTGCTTTAATCGAAATGGAATCACATTAACAACACCAGACCTTGCAACGGATTATCCTACATACCATTGCGCAGAGTTGAATGTAACAGCGGAAGCTTATTCCGATGCCTCTAATGCAAATGTTTATTTGCAAACTACCATATATGATGCAAATGGAACTGCGGTTACACAAAAATTGACAGAGGTAACAGCAATTAATCCATCGACTGCATTTTCGTTGTCACAGAAGGTAACGGTAGATGATGTAGCACTGTGGTATCCTTGGAATTTAGGAACTCCATATTTATATACTGTAAAAAATGAATTGTACCTACAAGATAATGGTGGAGATGGCAGTTATGTTCTTGTTGATACAGATGAAACGGAGTATGGATTCCGATGGATTGAAGTAAAAGATACGACTTCCAGTGCGGATAGTGGCGGACTTTATGTAAATGGGCTCTACACGAAAATACAGGGTGTCGACTTACATCATGATAGCGGTGCATTGGGAGCGGCAAGTTATACGGATGCATATGAACGTCAGTTTGATATATTAATGGATATGGGAGTAAATGCATATCGTACATCGCATTGTCCACCATCGAAACAGGTAATCGAGGTTTGTAGAAGAAAAGGTATCTTAGTCGTAGAAGAAGCATTTGATGGCTGGGGAAAAACGAAAGCAAGCTATGACTTTGGTAATTTCTTTTTCACAGCAGTACCAACAGATTGGGCTGGATTAAAGGCAAATGGATTAACCTCGGTTCCAAAACCGGCCATTGATTATTCTGGTGCAGTATATACATGGAGTGACTGGGTAGTAAGTGAGATGGTTAACCGGGACAAAAATGAACCATCTATTATTGCATGGTCGATTGGCAATGAAGTACGAGGAACAGGAAGCAAACCATCCTGGTACGATCAATCACAGTACGATATATTAGGAGCTTCTCCTACTGGAATAAGTGAGTATACAGAAGCGGTTCGTCTTCTTAGTAATGTAGATGCAGAGGACAGTACACGTCTTGTTATTATGGGTGGAGATCAGCAGAGAAAAGTACTTGCTTCCACAAATGTCTGGGGACTTGTAAATCAAGTTTTAGACGGTTATGGGTTAAACTATAATACCGCAACATCAGTGGATGGTTTAATCAATCGATATTCCATTGGAGATGGTTCGTTAAACGCAAATGGAAGTAAGACATTTTTCTTTGAATCAGAATCATCTTCACAAACCTCTTCACGCGGTGTTTATTTGGATGCTAAATTATCCAATACAGGTATTAATTTAACACCTGGTTCTAAGGGAGGATCTAACTATGATAATGATTTTGCCTCATGGACAATGTCAAATGAATATGGATTGAAAAAGGATAGAGATAGAAAAAGCTTTATTGGAGAATTTATTTGGTCTGGGTTTGATTATTTGGGTGAGCCGACTCCATATGGAATTTATCCAGTAGGAGTATCTTCTTTTGGTACAATTGATACAGCAGGTTTTGCAAAAGATTCTTTCTATTTGTATAAAAGTCAGTGGACAAAGGATCCAATGGTTCACATCGTTCCAGGTGACTGGGACCTGTGGAGAGAGGGAGAAGTGGTCGACGTATGGGTGAATACTAATGTACAGACCGCAGAATTATTCTTAAATGGAAAATCACTTGGTAAAAAGAGCTTTGATGAGAAAAAAACAGCATATGGAAAAAAATATTATGAAACGTCAGAAGCAACATCAGATGATAAAACATGGGGTGACAGTATAAATCCGGGTGGTTATACAAGCACGGGAGCAGTATTAGACGAAGGTGAAACCAACTATGGTAAACTTCATCTTACCTGGGAAGTTCCTTATGAAGCAGGGGTATTGGAAGTAAAAGCATATGACAGTGATGGCAAGACTGTAGTGGCAACGGATTCAGTAACAACTTCATCTACACCATATACCATACAGACAAAAACCGACAAAACAGTACTTGCAGCAGATGGAACAAGCTTATCTTATATCGAATGTACGATAGTAGATAAAGATGGAAACATGGTTGCAGATGCAGATAACTTAGTAAATTTTAGTGTGACAGGTTCAGCTATTATCGTAGGTGTAGATAATGGACAACAAGAAAACACGGAACTTTACAAATATGGAAATATGGATAAAAATACATATTCAGAGCGTACGGCTTATCATGGAAAAGTGTTGGTTATCTTAAAATCAGAAAAAGCCGTAGGAGATGCAACGGTAACAATCAGCGCGGACAATTTAAAGTCAGCACAAGTTACACTTAAGATGACTACAGACGGAACAGGTGAAAAGCCAGTACAGCCAACCGTAGAAGAGACTTTTGTATCGGTTGAACCGGTAAATATTTTGGTACCTAACGGAGTGGAAGTCCCATTACCAGCAGTAGTTAAGGTAAACTATGACGGCGGAACAGCTGGATCTTATAGTATTATGAAAGCAGTAACATGGTCTTCTATCTTAAATGGAAAAGCAGAAGGCAGTGTAGAAGGAATTGAAGCAAAAGCGACTGCAACGTTGACGGCAGATCATACAATACAAGCAAACATAGATTTGGCAGAAAACACAGCTTTATGGGCGGATACTACAATATTTAAATTTGACACACTTGCAACGAATAGTACAATCAGAAACGGTGCAATAGCAACAGCATCCTTTACGGGATCAACGGGCAACTATCCAAACAATATGTTATTAGGCGATGATACAAAGACATGGTCCAATGCATATACAAGAGGTAAATCTGTTTTGCTTGATGCAAACAGTGCATCCAGAAAGTATGAATATGTTACTTTTATGTGGGATAAGACAAAAGTATTCAATACAGTGGAGCTATCATTTGTACAATATAAAACGGCAGGAATGCCTAGTGTACTTGAAGTACAATATTGGAATGGAACTAAATGGGTAGCGGCAGCAAACCAGAGTGTAGGGAAAGCCACAGTGACAAAAGAAGCTACGGTAATGAAGTTTGACACGGTTGCAACCGATAAGGTTCGCGTATATATTGAGAATGAAACACCATATACAGCCAATGGAAATATAGAAATCGCAAAGGCGGCCGTTAGGTATAGTGACGCTCAGATTGCCTTAACAGGATTAACTTTGGGGGACACAACAACTAAAGTTGGAGAAAAGGTTGCCTTAACACCAAATTTCGCACCAATTGATGCTACGAACAAGAAATTGACATGGACGTCATCAGATAACACAATAGCAACTGTCGTAGATGGAGAACTTACCGCATGGAAAGAAGGAACAGTAACCATCACAGCAACATCTGTTTTTGACAGTACAATCAGTGCAAGCTGTACCGTTACGATTAAAGAAAAAGATATTGAAGAGCCAGAGCAGCTTAAATTGACATTAGATATTACATCTAAAACAATAGAGGTTGGTGAGAAGTTTAGAGTAACACCTGAGGTAACGCCAAAAGAAGTAACCAATAAAAGTGTTACATGGACAACATCAGATCAAACGATTGCTACGGTAGAAAATGGTGTTGTAACTGCAGTGAAGGTAGGGAAGGTAAGCATTACAGCAACATCTAATCTAGACACTACAGTGAGCACAAGTTGTGAGGTTATAGTGGTTGCAACAAGTACAGGACCTTCATTGCCGGTAGCATCGACAACTACATCAACGACAGAAGAGACTGATAAAGAAAATTCTTCCAGTGTCATTACGGTTGATATTAAAAATAAGGTAAAGACAGAAATAAAAAAGGGAAGTACAATAGCAAAAACTAGCAAGGCTGGAATATTTTATGATAAAGAGGGAAGTAAGATTACCAATGCAATTGTTACAACAAATGAGGGCGTAAGATACATTGTAGATGAGTATGGTAAGAAATATGTTTCTGCCATCATCGATGCCAATAATGGGAATAGGTATATTACAAGTAAAACAGGAGCAGTTGTTACGGGCACTATTGTGGAAGCGGATGGGGCTAAATATTATACCACAAAAGCTACGGGTAAAGTTGTTACTAATAAGGTATTTAAATTCGAAGGTGAAAAATATGTAGCAAGTAAGACTGGAGAGCTTGTTGTTGGAAAAATAGTAACCCAAAAGGGTGCGAAATACTACACGGCTGAGGAGACGGGTAGGGTTGTTAGTAAAGAATTATTTGTATTCAAAGGTAAGATATATTATGCACAAAAATCGGGTAAATTAGCTGTTTCCAAATGGGTTACCATTCGTAATATTGAATATTACTGTAATAGAAAAGGTAATATAATCAAAACAAGATAATTTGGTGCTAATTAGCTGAAAAAGGAAATTAATGTAAAACTTTATGTTAATAGGTTTAAAAGGAGGATAATGTAATGAGAAAAAGACTTATATCTATTTTTCTTACTGCTGCAATGGTAATAACTGGGGTGAATTTTTCTGGTTTAGAAGGAATCATTAGTATACCAGTTAAGGCAGCAGAGAAAACAGAGTGGAATGCAAGTCCTGAAATATTTCAGGTGAACAGAGAACAAGCGAGGGCTACATTCTATAATTATGATACAGCCCAGAAAGCAAAGACAGCGGATAAAACAAAATCAAATTACTACAAGTTGTTAAATGGTGATGATTGGAAGTTTAGTTGGGCAGTAAAGCCAGCAGATCGAATTGCGACGAAAGATGCAAACTTTAATAAATCAACATATGATGACAGTTCTTGGGAAGATATTACGGTGCCTAAGGATTGGCAAACTTATGTGAACGAAGATGGATCATGGAAATATGACCCTATCATTTATTCCAATCAGAATTATCCATGGATGGCAGCAGAGGGTAAAAATTATGCAGCATACACCGTAGGTGATGCACCACAGACCTGTAATCCGGTTGGTACCTATCGAAAAACATTTACAATGGATGAAAGTTGGGCAGGTCGCCAGGTATTTGTTGATTTTGAAGGTGTTGGATCTGCAATGTATGTATGGGTAAATGGTCAATACATTGGATATGGTGAAGATAGTTTCACTACCGATGAATTTAATATAACCAATGCACTTGATTTTTCAGCTGGAAATAAAAATGTAATTACAGTTGAAGTTTATCGTTGGTCAGATGGAAGTTATATCGAAAATCAGGATATGATTCGTGCGTGTGGTATTTTCCGAGATGTATATTTGACAACGAAGGATAGTGTTGAAATTCGTGACTTTACGGTTACTACAGACTTAAATGATAACTATGTTGATGCCAATTTGAATGTAGAGGTCGAGCTTCGTAATTTTGCAACAACCGATGCAGAGAGTCTTAGCGTGGAAGCAAATCTATATGATACGGAAGGAAAATTAGTTACGGCAACGCCACTTAATGAAAAAGCTGGTGCATTTACAAACAATAAAGCCATGGTTTCGTTTAGTCAAAAAATTAGTAATCCAGATAAATGGACGGCAGAACATCCAAATCTTTATAATTTGGTGTTGGAACTTAAGAAAAATGGTACAACCATAGAAGCAACACAGGTTGATGTTGGTTTTCGAGAAATTGAACTAACTGCGGCGGGAACATCCGATGCAAGACTACAAGTAAATGGACAGGTAGTAACCCTTACTGGTGTAAACCGCCATGAGAATGATCCAGAAGATGGACATTATTTGACCGAAGATGATATGCGAAAAGAGATTAAATTGATGAAGTCTCTTAATATTAATGCGGTAAGGACATCCCATTATCCAAATGATCCGACGTTTTATCGTTTGTGCGATGAATATGGAATTTATGTTATGGATGAAGCCAATGTGGAAGCTCATAATGGCAGAAGTCAGTATAGCGTCCCGGGAAGTCTTCCTGGATATGTACAAGCAGCCGAAGATAGAGCAATTAATATGGTAGAGAGGGATAAGAATTATCCATGTGTTATTATGTGGTCACCTGGTAATGAGACAGGAGCTGGTGATTCACTTCAAGCAGAAATTGATTATTTTCATAATAATGATGACACAAGAGTTGTGCATTATCAGGGATGGAATGATAATGCTGGTGTAGATGTATATTCTGAAATGTATCCATCCATTGGAAAATTAAAAACAACTACTGGAAAGCCTTATATCATGTGCGAGTATGCACATGCAATGGGTAATAGTGTAGGTGGATTGAAAGAATACTGGGAACAAATTCGAGCAAATGGAATTCTCCAGGGCGGATTTATCTGGGACTGGGTAGACCAGGCGTATAATACACCGTTGTTATCTAAGGATGGAACTTGGGATGGTACAAGTACTTACTGGGGCTATGATGGAGACTGGAATACAGGGGATTATACGTCATGGAAATCCGGAAATATTGATTTTTGTGTAAATGGTATTATTTCACCAGATAGGACTTTGCAACCAGAAGCCTATGAGGTAAAGCGAATTTATCAGGCACTGCAGATGAGTCTGAAAGATTTGGATAGTCAAACCATTACAATAAACAATGAATATATTGATACCAATGCAAATGAATATACCTTAAAATGGTCACTTCAAAAAGATGGAGAATCCATTCAAAAAGGAAGTATGGATGTTGATATTCCTGCCATGACTTCAAAAGATGTAGTAATTCCATTTACTGCACCAACAACGGTAAAGGCAGGAGAAGAATATTTCCTCAATGTGTCCTTTGTTATAAAGACAGATAATCAAGTTTCATGGGCAGAGGTGGGATATCCTATAGCAGAAGGTCAGTTCGACCTGGAGTATCAAACAGAAGGGAACCTTCCTACCGTTCAAACTATTGCATCCGAGAGCTATATTAAACTTTCCGATAAAGATGTGACTTTGGAAGAAGGAAAGACAAAAACAGTAACAGCTGAGGTAGTGGAAGGCAGTAAAGGTACCTCTGTTTTTGAAAACGGTGAAGTAACAGAAACTGAGGATACCATGACAATTGCAAAAGATGCATGGTCAGTAGCGTTTGATAAGACAACCGGTGAAATGACTTCTTTTCAGTCAAATGGAAAAGAAATGATTGCAGATTCGATTGAGCCAAATTATTGGCGGGCGTATACCGATAACGATAAGAAAGAAGCGGTTGATGCAAAATGGATGAATGCAAATACAGATGCTACCATTGATACGGTATCAATTATTAAAAAGAATGACGTAGTATATGTTACAGCAACCAGAACATTAACCAAGTGTGCAGATTCAAAAGATAGCATTACCTATACGGTTTACCCAACGGGCGACATTTTTGTTAAGAGTACTTTGATACCTACAACAAGTATGACAAATCTGTTAAGAGTAGGAAATAGGATTCAGTTAGTTGAAGGTCTCGAAAATATGACTTGGTATGGCCGTGGGGAATCCGATAGTTATAGTGATAGAAAAGCTGGATATGATGTTGGAATATGGAACAGCACGGTATCTGACCAGTTTACCAATTTTGTATATCCACAGGAAACTGGGAATAAGACGGATGTTCGCTGGATGACACTTACCGATAAAGAAGGAAATGGTCTCTTGATTGATGCAACAAACAGAGAACTAGAAATGAGTGCATTGCATTGTACACAGGAAGCATTGCAAGAAGCAGATCATCCATATGAAATTAAAACAACCAAGAATACCGTTGTAACGATTGATTATGCACAGATGGGACTTGGAACAGCAAGCTGTGGTCCGGCTACCTTATCAAAGTACCTGTTGCCTGCAAGCAATACCTATACATATTCCTATCATTTAAAAGCTATTTCTGGTGAGTCTTATAATCGTTTAATGAAGATTAGTAAGGTAGCATTTGAGGATGAGACAGATTTACTATCTTCTATAAAAATAGGAGATATAGATCTTCCGAAATTTAATAATAATATTACAAATTACTCCTATAATGCATCTTCACCAGATGGAAGTGTTCCACAGGTGACCGCAACAGCAGTTTCAGATGATGTAACATTAAAAATTACACAGGCAGCCGAGTTTCCAGGAATTGCAACAGTTATAGCTACGGCAGCAAATGGGTATAGCAGAACTTATTCCATTGAACTAAAAAATACTGGAACTATTATGTTATCTAGCTTAGGATATGATTCTGCAAAGAGCACATCTGGATACAATGGCATTTGGACAAATTTAGATAATGGGGGCACCGCTCTCGATTTATACATAGATGGAACAAGAACAATTTTTGAAAGTGGTTACGGAGTAAATACAGATTCTGCACTATACTTTGATGTTTCTAGTTTAAATGTAGAGCGTTTGCAAGGTTATGTTGGTATAGATGCTCATAAAAATAAGACACAAGATGGTGCGTATGCCATTATTTATGTGGACGGAGTACAGGCATATAAATCGAATTTAATGAAGGCTAATGGGGATGCCCAGTACTTTGATATTGATATCTCCGGAGCAGCGGAAATCGAGTTATATGCAGACAAGAATATTAAAAATGGACATGATGAGGTTAGTTGGTGTGATACTCAGTTAATTATGACAGGATTCTATGAAAAAGAAATGGGACTAGAATTAACAAAAGCAGCAACTGCAAAATTGGATACAAAAAATAAGATACTTTATAATGTGCCAAAGGGTACTACAAAAGCGGAATTAAAAGCGATGTTTACATCCGTTGAAGGTGGAACTATCACAATGCTTGATCCTTACAATGCAGAGCAAACATCAGAGGATGCACCGGCTGCAACTGGATATCTGGTAACACTTTCGGTAGATGGAACGCGAAAGGATACCTTAACGATTGCAGTAAATGGTGATGTGGATGGTTTTTCCGATGGTAAACTAGATATTGCCGATATCAACAAGCTTCGTGAAGTCGTAGCAGGAAATGATACATTTGATATGTTAAATACGTATGCAGCAGATATGAATCAGGATGCTATCATAGATGTAAAAGATATTGCAGCATTAAGAGCTGATGTAAATGGAGCAGAAATTGCGGGTGCGACTGAAAATGTAATGTTATCATTGACAGCAACCGATACGACAGGCAGTGCAGATGGTAAGATAGCCTTTACTGGTTCCATTGTACAGACTTCAGAACAAGCAAATTCTGCAATGGCAGCAGGTACTTTTACATTAAATTATGATTCATCTGCTTTTGCAGCCGGTATAGTGTCATTGGCTACTGGCGTGAACGGAACTATTTCGACAAAAGTGGTTGCAGATGGACAGTTAAAAGTCGTTTATGAATTAGAACATGCAGTTACAATCAGTGCAGATTTATTTACGGTGGACTTTGCATTGAAAACGGATGCAGTAAAGAAATCGTATGATTTTACTGCGACCGATCTTACCGTAGTAGCAGGAAATCAAACGGTGATTAGCGCAACAAGTGAAAAAACAAGTGTGATACCTGCAGGTGCAAGCGGAGCTGTAAAAGTAACAGAAATAACCATAAATGGACTTCCATCTGTGGTACAAGTCGGCGACAGCTTTGCACTGTCTGCAAGCGTAGCACCAGAAAATGCAACGGAGCAGGGAGTAACATGGAGTTCCAGTAATCCAAGTGTTGCAAGCGTATCAGGTACAGGAAGTGTAACAATTCTTGCAAATGGAACTGCAACTATTTTTGCATCGAGTAAGGAAACGGGTTCAGTAATATCAGGGACACAGGTTATAGCGCCGGTATCTACGGTAACCGGACTAGACTACGCGTATCTGACCGGAGAAGTGAATGAAGCGAACAACGTATATGGAACAGAAACAGTAACCGCTGCTTCCGATGGAGCAATCAAATTCTCATCTGCAGTATCGGGATGGGGTGGCGTTCATATTAATGAGGCAGATACAGGGGAGAAACAATCAAATACCGCAATTAGTATGAAAATTGGCGGAGTACAAACTACATTTGCACAGGGTATGAGTGCGAATACAGATGCAACTTTTACCTACGAATTAACTGGTATAAATGCAAAACGCTTCCAGGCATGGGTTGGTATTGATTATCTAAAGAGTACAAAAACGACAAGAGATGGAGCAAATTTTATTTTCTACAAAGATAGCATTGCAGAAGGAAATAAGATTTATGAGACTGGAATAATCTTACAGGGCGGCAATGCAAAATTTGTAGACATTGATGTTAGTGATGTGGCAACTTTAGTTATTTATGTGGATAAAATTAGCTCTAATAGTGATGATTGTATTGATATTGCAGATGCAAAACTTTACAAAGAGCCATCTGCTGAAAAATTATCAGTAAAAACAAGTCCACTAAAAGCCTTAAGTACATTTGAACGAGCAAGCATTGCTAGTTCGTCAGATATTAGTTGGAAATCAGCGGATGAAACAATAGCGACCGTATCGGGTGGAGTAATAACTGGAAAATCAGAAGGTGTAACAACAATTACCGCATCTTTAGGTGACCTAAAAGAAAGCTTCAAGGTAACGGTAACAAAGAAGCAGGGAACAGATCCAGGGGAAGAAATACCGGATCCAGGCGAAACACCACCGGTTATTGTCATTCGACCAGAGCCTAGTCCGACACCTACACCAGAAGAGGCAACGGAAGAAATAACCCTTCCATCGAAAAATGAAGTAGTTAAAAGTAAAACAGCAGTTTATAAAGTAACAAAATCATCCGAAAGAAATGGAAAAGTAACCTATATAAAGGTTGCAAATACGAAAGCTACGAAGATTGTAATTCCTACTACAATAAAAATAGAAGGCATCTCTTTTAAAGTAACAGCAATTAATAAGAATGCAATGAAAGGAAACACGGTAGTTAAAAAAGTTACAGTTGGAAAAAATATTACAACGATTGGAGGAACGGCATTTTTTAGAGCAAAAAATCTTAAAACAATTGTTATTAAATCTACCAAAATTAAAACAATCGGCAAAAACGCATTTAAAGGAATTAAGAAAAATGCTATCATTAAAGTACCAGCAAAGCAATATAAGAAATATGTCAAACTATTGAAGGCAAGTGGCATTTCTAATACTGTAAAAATTATAAAGATTAAGTAAACATAGCTTTATGTAAATAGTAAAAGGGCGGGATTTTCATCAATCTCGCCCTTTTACTATTTAATTAATCCGTGTTTTTTTGCTATTTTAATTGCAGATATCTTACCACTTACTTCAAGTTTTTGATAGATATTTTGAAGGTGAGTTTTGACTGTACCCGGTGAAACAACTAAGCATGCTGCTATTTCATTTCTAGTTAGGCCCTCTGCAGTAAGTGTAAGTACCTCAGTTTCTCTGTGAGATAGCTTGATTTTGTGCATTTGACTATTTAGGAGGCTCTTATTATATTGTTCACAACAAGAAAGTACCTTTTTGTAATATTCATTGTTTGAACTGGTGGTTACAATTTGTTTTAAAATTTCAATAATATAGGGTGCATTTTCAGCAAAAGGCATTACGATATCATCTGCCTGACCTTTGGCAAGTGCTACCTGTAAAGCAGCGACTCCTTCGTTTATTCCATAAAGCTGATATTTTGCAACTGCATCAAAAATACCATTATGTATAAAACCTAGTTGATTGTGGTAAATTGAAAAATGCTCATGAAAGCTTTCTGAAAGTACCTCAAGCTCCAAGTATTTGCCAGAAAGCATTACAGCCTTGCCATAAATGATATAACTGAAGGTAATACCCTGAAAAAGCATATCAGCTTCGGTCATTTCTCCTGATTGAAGCCACCAGGGAATTTTCTCAGACTGCCCGAGACAGGCATATATATAACCTTTACACAGTTCGAGAGCAGTATTGTGTATTGGGTTATTTATTTCGGATAGATCATGTTCAAGTTGTTTTAACATAACGAGGGCTTCATCAAGTTTACCTTGTATAATATATAATCTTATAAGGTTAAAGGTTGCACATATAATAACACTTGTCTGGTCTTTTGTACGAGCCTTGTAAATTGCTTTGAAGCTAGATAACTCTGCATTATAGAAATCTGCGATTTCTAGAGCATATTCGGCTTTGGCTAAATAGTCGGAACCTGTTCCGTTTCCATTTGCAAAGGAGGAGTAGATTACATATTTATCGCCTATAATCTGCATTATGTTTTTTAAGGTGCCCAGATCCCTGAAATAAATATAAAGTAAATGGGGAGAACCAAAGGTTGATTCGTTATCCCTCCTTAAAATATAAGACTGACGACCGCCCAAAAGTTTTATAATCTCAACGTTGATTTCACCAGATAAATCGATGTGGTTGAAGGTCGTAAATTTCTTTATGATTAGAGTTTCGGCAAGAATACGGCTTCTAAAGTCTTCTTCTATATTTTCTATACGTTCATACACTTTCATGAGCCTGTCAAGCTTCATAGAACAATCTTTTATTATATCCTCCGTTCCTCTTACTATAGAAAGAAAGATATGCTGAAGATATGCAAGCGGATATTGATTTAGTACGTTTTGTGGTAGACCATTAAACATTTCAAATGAACCTTCGAAATCAACTAGTTCGTTTCGGATGTTGGATGGATTGCTAAGATGAGTAAGAATTTTATCATGCGCACCAGCTATATTCAGATAGGTATAGCCAGTAAGAAATTCACCTTTTTCAAGATACCATTTACCCAAACGAGTATATAAATTTCGGTGCTCCTCTTCGGAAAAACGTTGTCTAGTCAAAAGGAAATCCAACAGCACATTGTGTATCTTATAACATTTTTTCGCATCATCAAAATTTACAAATGCATTTTTGCTATGCAATTCTTTTAATAGTTCAGGAGCTTTTTTTTCCTGTGTAACAAATAAAGCCTGATCTGCAGTAAAGCTGTTCATGACGGAGAGCTTTAAAAGAAAATTCTGAATTTGACTTTCATACGTATTAAACATTGCCTTTTCAATCAACTCGTCAATAAAACTACTCATCCCAACGGGAATACCTTTTTCCAGAGCCATTATAGTTATATAAATCAGGGACACCCATCCATCGGTGTATTTATTTATTTTTTTATAATTGTCTTCCGTTATTATATCAGACATCATGGAACAGTAATTATTGATTTCCATTTCATTAAATTTTAATTGCTGCTGGGATATCACATTGCACATACCCTTAAGCAATAACTCTGTAAAATTCATGTTATTCGTGGATCTGGTAATTAATACGATGTAAAAATTGTCCATTTGTTCAAGAGCCATCTGTAGCAGAAAATCATATAAATCATTATTCGTACAAAGATGAAAATCATCTAAAACCAAAACAGTTTTTTGTTGAAAAGAAACCATATTTAAAAGCGACAATATTTTTTCTGTTTGAGGTGCGTCAACTGGAAAACCAAGACTTTTTAATTTTTTTCCTAGGATTTCATCAAATTTAAGTATTCCTTCTACAAATTTATCCCAAAAACAAGATGTATTTCTGCCAGGTTTTAAAAATGAAATCCAAATAGAATAACTTTTCTTATGTTTAAGGAAGTCTTTGACTGCAGTGGTTTTCCCAAATCCCATCGGAGCCTCTACAATAGTGAGTGGATACTTAAAAATAGATAACAAAATATGATTGATACGGTCTCTTTTTAGTATTTTTACTTTTTTCAATTTGTTCCCTCGAATCCTTAGAATAAGGTATATATTATGTATTTTATTATATACAAGAGGACGGTTTAAATCAAATAGTATTGTTTGTAGCTATTTTATATTAAGCGTAGGCACTAAAAAATATCATTATGTATGAGTTACTTTTTAATTGCGTTCGTATATATAAAAAGATAAGAATACAAGGGAGGTAATACTGTGAAACAATACAAAACTTCAATTTCTGATGACGAACTTGTTAAAGTGGCAGGAGGACGGAAAATGTTAGAAAAAGATTCGGCGTCGTTTTGGAGAACCGAACGATGTCCTGGTCCTATTTTAGGAAATTATTATAACTGCAAGGGTTGTTCAGATTTAACAATTGAGCAAAGTGGAGTAGGTTTTAAATGTAAGCGCTTGAATTGATAAAATTTTATAGATAATTAAGAAATGTATCAACCAACGATAAGGATAAGGAAGGTAATGTCATGAAACAAAACAAAACTTTAATTTCTGATGATGAACTTGGAAAAATAGCAGGAGGATATTCGTCGATCAATTTGGATAGGTCGAAGCCTTTACCGTCGTGGTATGGAACCTCGAAATGTCCGGGTCCGGAAGCATACGATGCTAATAAGTGCAACGGTTGTGGAGCAAGAAGCGGAAGAGGTTGCGTATTTGACGTGAGAGACTTAAAAACTAAGGTTTAGGAAAAATAAGTATGCTGTTTTAAGAAAATCACGAAAAAATTGTGAGAAACTGTATTTTATGGAAGGTAATGTTATGAAACAAAATAAAAATTTAATTTCTGATAATGAACTTGATAAAGTGGTAGGAGGTAATCCGAGACATCCGAGTTTTGAGGAATTTCAGGAAGCTTGGGAAGCTTATAAAAATCAAAAGTCGTGGTATGGAACCTCGAAATGTCCAGGTCCGGAAGCATGCGATGTTCATAAGTGCAACGGTTGTAAAGATCGGGGTTTTTCTTTAATAAGTGGGACATATACATGTGGACACAAATAATTTATAAAACAAATGGTGATAGAGTAGCAGGATGACAGAGAATGCTAACTGATATTTTAAGGAGAAAAAACTATGTCAAATTTTAATCAAGAACTCATTGCAAAGGCAAAAGAGGCAAAAACTAAAGAGGAATTACTTACAATCGCAAAGGAAAACGGTGAGGATATCACCGCTGAACAAGCTGACACATACTTTGAGCTGCTAAATAAAATATCGGGCGAGCTTGCCGATGAAGATCTTGATAATGTTGCGGGTGGGGGAGGCAGTAATGAGATAGCACCATCACCGCCATGTCCAAGATGTGGTAGCGACAATACTACAGGCTCATATTTAAATCCTTTAAAAGGTTATATAGAATACAAATGCTTAAATTGTCATAATTTTTACAGGTATAATCATACCATAGCTTAGGGCTAAGTATTCGCATTTGCATTAATCAGTCCACTCCAATCCGAAGATTCACTAAGAATACTGATTGAGACAAATATATTTTCAAAACATACGCCAAAAGGCGTATGTTGCACAAAAAAAACATTTTATATAATAATATATAAAGTGTTTTTTTGTGAAAATATATTACAACAAATGGAGGATAACGTATGTGCAAATTTTCCCGCCTGGAGGACCTTGGAATAATGTATGAGGAATATTACCCCAAAATTTATAATTATGTATTCTACCGTATATTAAATAAAGAGAGAACAGAGGACATTGTCAGTGATGTTTTTTTGAAGGTGACTGAGAATTTGTTAAAATTTGATCCGAAAAAAGCAAATTTTAATACATGGATATTTACAATTACAAAAAACACCATGATTGATTATTACAGACTCAGGCGAGTGCATCTATCAATCGATGATGAGGAAAACAGTATAGATCCGTCAATCGACTTCGAGGAACAATGCAGTCTTATTAAGAATGAACAATTAAAGGAGCTTTACTGTGCATTAGCCAAGATTGACGACAGGACAAGGTACATCATTGCATTAAAGCATTTTGAAGGACTCAATAACCGTGAGATAGCGAGGCAAATTGGAATGAATGAAAGTACGGTTTCTACTATATATGTCAGGGGCTTAAAAAAACTCAGAGAACTGATGGTTGCATAATATACATATAAAATAGGATCTAATAGGAGGCATTAGGTGGAAAGTAATTTATTTAGAAAAAGCTCAATGGAGCGTATTTCTTCACCAGAACAACTAAATGATTATTTAAAAGTTACAAATATACGTGTATGGTGCATGCTAGGAGCGTTTTTTGCACTATTATTTGGAACGCTTATATGGGGATTTACAGGAAGTATCCCTGAAACGGTGCAGATAATGGGGGTGGCTTATTCTGATGTGAATAATGTGGATGCAGATACCATTTATTGTTTTTTACCACTTGGAACCTCAAAGAGACTTAGTGAAGGAATGTCGGCACAGGTATCTCCAGAATACGCCTCTAGATCCGAGTATGGTTATATATATGGTAAGATTACCAGTATTGGTGAAACACCGATTACAGAAGATGAGATAATCAAAACCTTTGGAAGTTTAAATTTTCTGCAAGGACTTATACCAGAGGGAAACGTGATAGAGGTGAAAATAGCACTAAATGAAAATGAAAAAGGATTAAAATGGTCCAATCAAAAGGGGACGAAAGTCTTTTTGACAAGTGGCTCAAAATGTAATGTGCTGATTGTAACAAAAGACAGAAAACCCTATGAATTAATACTAAATTAAATACCTGTGGTTAGAAGGAGTGGAAAGATGCTTGGAACAGCAAAAGTGCCGGTTGTTATGCAAATGGAAGCGGTAGAATGCGGAGCAGCTTCATTATGTATGATTTTGGCATATTATGGGAAATGGCTACCGCTTGAGCAAGTCCGTTCTGATTGCGGCGTGTCACGTGATGGTGCAAGTGCTAAAAATATTGTGAGGGCGGCAAGAATGTATGGACTTAAGGCAGAGGGATACCGCATGGAGCCGGAAGCGCTAAAAGAAATTACACTTCCGGCTATTATACATTGGAATTTTAATCATTTTGTTGTGCTTGACCGTTTCAAAAAAGACAAGGTGGTACTAAATGATCCTGCAAGAGGGTTAGTAGAGGTCTCCTATGAAGAGTTTGACAAAGCGTTTACAGGAATCGTATTGAAGTTTGAAAAAACGAATGAATTTGTTCCGGAAGGTAAACAAAAAAGTGTATTGGAGTTTGCAAAAAAAAGATTGAAAGGCACATTGCCTCAGTTTATTTTTATCCTTCTCACTGGTATTTTGATATCAGTAGTTGGAGTTATCACTCCGCTATATTCTAAAATATTTATGGATAATATTTTATCCGATAAGAATCCTGAATGGTTTTTACCATTGATTGCAGCCATGATAATTACATGGATTTTTTCATTTCTTGTTTCTGCGATTGAAGATATATGCTGGATTAAAATGGAAGGTAAGTTTGCAGTGGTTGCAAATGCAGAATTTATGTGGCATGTACTTAGGCTCCCAATCGATTTTTTTTCTCAGCGTTATGTTGGAGATATTGCGTCAAGACAATATTCAAATGAAGCGATTGCAGGTTCAATGATTCGTCAGCTTGCACCGGTATTTATGAACGTAAGTTTACTTGTATTTTACCTCGCAATTATGACTAATTATAGCTTGCTTCTTACTATTATTGGGGCTTCAACTGCAATTATTAATCTCTTTTTTATGAGATACTCAAGCAAAAAACAAATGAACTTCAGCAGAGCGGCAATGCGTGATGGAGGAAAGCTTGCAGCGGCTACGATGTCTGGTATTGAGATGATAGAGAGTATTAAAGCAAGTGGTGCGGAACAAGGTTTTTTTGAGCGTTGGGCAGGTTATTATGCAAAACAGCAAAATGCAAAGGCTCAAATAGCAAATTACAGCGCCTATATAGGTGCTATTCCTGCTATATTACAGCAATGCTCTAATATATTGGTATTAATGGCTGGAGTTTATATGATATTGGATGGAAAATTTACCATTGGTATGATTATAGCTTTTCAAAGTTTTTTAGGATCATTTATGGCTCCGGTAAATCAGCTTCTTTCAGTGAACCAGTCGTTTATCATGATGCGTTCCTCTATGGAACGGGTAGAGGATGTTATGAACTACAAAACAGATGGATTTGAAACTGCCGGTAGTAATGAAGATAAGTTAGCATCTGAGAAAGCGGATGCAGCAGGCAAATTATCCGGTGCGGTAGAGATAAAAAAAATATCGTTTGGGTACAGCAAACTTGAAAAACCACTAATTCAGGATTTTTCAATCAGCATCAAACCAGGTTCGACCGTTGCTTTTGTAGGAGGTAGTGGTAGTGGAAAATCGACTCTCGCAAAGCTTATTACGGGACTTTATCCTGTATGGGAAGGGGAAATCCTGTTTGATGGAAAGAAAAAAGAACAAATTGATGAATATACATATAAAAGTTCAGTTTCCATGGTTGATCAAGACATTACCATATTTGAAGATACGGTAGCAAACAACATACGAATGTGGGACAATTCGATTGAAGATTTCGCAGTAATTATGGCTGCAAGGGATGCGGATATACATGAAACAATCGTATCAAGACCGGGAGGTTATAGCCACCAGATTATGGAGGATGGTAAGAATTTTTCCGGTGGGCAGCGCCAGCGCCTTGAAATAGCAAGGGTATTGGCAGAGGAACCTACTATCATTATTCTTGACGAAGCTACATCAGCGTTAGATGCAAAAACGGAAGAACAGGTTATGAGGAATATTCGTAATATAGGAGCGACCTGTATTATCATTGCGCACAGACTTTCAACGATTCGTGATTGTGATGAAATTGTAGTACTTAAAAATGGTGTGGTAGAAGAACGTGGTACCCATGAGGTACTTTATGAAAAGAATGGCTTATATACGGAACTGGTGTGCAGTGAATAAAAAAATGGTGGTGCTTAAATGAGTTTTAATGTTTTTGATGATCAAATCAAACAGAGGCGTCGGATCGATCAGGAATTATTTGAACATGCATTCTGCGATTTAGCAGATATACTCAAACTAAAATCTGGTGTGAAAGACAGTATGCCCAATCAGGAAGAAACAAGGGAGGCTATTTCTAGCGTGTTGAAATTAATGGGGGCTATCGTACCAGAGGTTCCCGAAAGTATTAAGGATATAAACGCACAATTAGAATATATGCTTCGCCCGTCAGGAGTAATGCGGCGCCGTGTAGAACTTATCGGTTCATGGTGGAAAAATGCAGTAGGTGTAATGCTTGGAAGTACACTGAATGGTGAGATAATTGTTTTAAAACCATCCAAGGTTCTAGGCTATGAATATATGGATGCGAAAACGAATCATGTAGTTAAGGTAAACAAAAATACAGCAAAAAATATAAATACAGACGCATTTTTATTTTATAGACCTTTTCCAACCAAAAAATTATCACTGGTTGATGTGGGAATCTATATGCTAAAAAGCATACAATTATCTGACATAATCCTTCTTATAGGAGCAAGTTTGTCAATCGCATTATTGGGTCTGTTTCTACCGTATATGAACAAACAAATTTATGAAAGTGTTATCCCATCGGGTACCAAAAGTGATGTCTTTCCAGTTGCCGTATTGTTAATCAGTGCAGGAATTGCCAGTACGCTTATTGGCATAACCAAAAATGCGGTGCTAGGGCGATTTAGAGATCGGTTGAATATGTCTGTTGAATCGGCAGCGATGATGAGATTGTTTTCATTACCTGCAACATTTTTTAAGGATTATTCAGCGGGAGAGCTCAGCAGCAGAGTTATGAATATAAGTACGCTTTGTGATACTATTTCAAATGCGGCTCTTACAACCGGCCTTACCGCTATTTTTTCACTGGTTTATATCGCTCAAATGATAAACTTTGCACCGAGGCTTGTAGCACCTGGTGTATTCATTATATTGATTTCATTAATTTTTTCTGCCTTAACTACATTCTGGCAGCTTAATATTTCCAGGAGTCAAATGAAAGTATCAGCAAAGCTCCAAGGAATGGTGTATGCATTATTTAGCGGAATTCAAAAGATAAAGCTTGCTGGAGCTGAGAAAAGAGCTTTTGCAAAATGGGCTGAACTTTATAAACAGGAAGGTAAATTAAAATATTCATTGCCTTTGTTTTTAAGACTCAATCATGCAATTAGCGGAGCAATTAGTTTTGGAGGCAGTATACTCTTATATTATTTTGCAACAACGTACAAGGTATCTATCGCAAATTATATCGCATTTATATCTGCATATGGAGCGGTTAGCGGAGCAGTTATGTCACTTTCTGGTGTTGCCTTAACAACAGCAACAATCAAGCCTATTCTAGAAATGATCAAACCGATATTTGACGCGCTTCCAGAGATAACAGAAGAAAGAAAAATTGTAACGTCACTTTCGGGAAACGTGGAAATAAACAATCTTACATTCCGGTATGACAAGAATGGACCTGCCATAATCGATAATTTAAGTTTGAAGATTCGTTCTGGTGAATATATAGCTGTAGTTGGTAAAACTGGTTGCGGAAAATCTACACTGATGCGACTTCTCCTTGGATTTGAAAAGGCTGAGACTGGAGCCATTTATTATGATGGGCAAGATATAGAAAAACTGGATGTACGTTCCGTGAGGCAATGCATCGGTGTCGACCTTCAAAATGGAAAACTTTTTTCGGGAGATATTTTTTCTAATATTATTGTAACTGCTCCTTGGAAAACCCTCGAGGATGCATGGGAAGCAGCTAGAATGGCTGGTATGGAAGAGGATATAAAAGCGATGCCAATGGGTATGCACACCATGCTAAGTGAAGGAAGCGGCGGAATATCGGGAGGACAAAAACAGAGGCTTTTAATAGCGAGAGCCATCGTATCAAAGCCTAAAATACTGTTTTTTGATGAGGCTACATCAGCCCTTGATAATATAACACAAAAGAAGGTATCGGACAGTATTTCCGATTTGAAATGTACTAGACTTGTTATAGCACATCGACTTTCAACAATCAGGCATTGTAATCGAATTATAGTGCTGGATAACGGAAAAGTTTCTGAGGAAGGCTGTTATGATAAACTTATGGAGAAAAAGGGATTGTTTTATAACATGGTGGTAAGACAGACCGTGGATTAAAATATATAGTATAGATTGAGCTACATATTAAAATGCCTCGTATACATAAATAAGAAAATTGTTAACAAAAGGAGGATTCGTATTTTGAATTTAAAAGTGTTTTATGAAAAACACAATAACACAACACTTTTTACAGAGGCATATAGCTGTGAAAACAAGGAAGAACTTGAGGCTCTTGCAAAAGCAAATAATGTGGAGCTTTCCAGTGAAGAACTTGAGAAGCTTCTTTCAATCATGAAAAACAAAACAGTTGAGCTATCAGATGATGAACTTGATGAGGTGGCAGGAGGAAAAGATGATGGTCTAGCAAGTTTATATTTAACAGCACTATGTCCAGGAGTAAGGAATTCCAGTAATGAAGCATGTGCAGGAAAATGCCGCGATTATGTTCAATGGCTCAGCAATCAAGCCGATTCAAAACCATTTATGGCGTGTCGGTATATTCGCAGTTAATCAAGAATAAGAAAGAGGTAGACTAATATGGAAATTGAAAAATTATTACAAAGTCAGGGTGAAAACAAAGCGTATATTTTGAATGAAATTATGAAGTGTAAAAACGTGGAAGAACTTTTGACGCTGTCGATTGAACGTAATCTGGCAATGAATAAAGAGGAAGCAGAAAAAATTCTTCAAGAATTAACACAAAAGAACAGGGCACTTTCGGATGATGAACTTGATAATGTAGCAGGAGGAGAAGGCGAATTGATAAGTTTACGTGGAACAAGTGAATGCCCAGGACCTAATAATTGCTGTAGAGAAAAATGTATCAAATGCATGTATTGTTTTCAAATATTAACAGAACCAGAACCTCTTGTGGCATGTTTTGGATTCTAATAGTAAATAAAAAACAGATGATAAAACGGTGTTCGTTTGCAGACAGCACAAAACATTAGGTAATAAGGAGCTTTCAAATGAATACAAAAGGTAACATTGCAGTAGTACATGGAGGAACCTCAAGTGAGAGTGCAATATCGACCAAAAATGCAGGATATATAGCAAAGGCACTTGAGGATAACGGTTACAATGTCAGCTTGCTGGACTTTAATGATAACATATATACGAATTTACAGAAAAGCAGGCCAGAATTAGTATTTGTTGCAGTACAAGGAAAAAATCATGGGGATGGGACATTACAAGCGATATGTGAGCATTTAAGACTGCCCTATACCGGTTCAAAAACTACGGCAGCAGCTATCATCAATGATAAATGCCTATGCAAAAAGCTTTGTGCTTATCATGGGGTCAGAACGCCGGAATTTATTTATATGAACAAGGAGACCTTTCTTGAGACAAAAAGAGTGGAATTACTGGATAAAATAGAGAAAGCAATGCCCTATCCTTTTCTAGCAAAAGCGATAACGCAAGGCGGAAGTTATGGAATCGAATACATAAAATCAAGAGACGATTATAAAAAAATAGGACAGATTTTTGATTTTGATAATGAGATAATAATTGAGCGGTTCATAAAGGGTAGCTTTGTAACAACTCCAATACTGGAAATTGAAAATGTACCAACGACATTACCAACATTAACCGGTCAAAACTTAATTGATGAGCAGGAAGATGTTATTTTGTTCAATAAAGCGTTCACCGTGTGTGAAGCGGAATTATCATATCAACAAAAGAAAGAACTAGAAAAAACTTCGATTGATGTATTCCGTTTCTTAAACGCAAAAAATTATGCACGGATTGATTATATGATTGAGCAAGAGACAAAGTTACCATATTTTATCGAAATAAATGCAGTGCCGGGGCTAAAGCCTGAGAGTTTTTATCCCCATGCAGCAAAAAAATATGGCATGACTTTTCGTGATTTAATTGAAGCGATTGTCCAAAATGAGTTATTGGGGGATAAAGTATGAGAAATCTTAAAATAGGAACAAAGATACTGGCTATCATTTTAATTGTATCGCTTTCCTCCTTGTTTTTTATAGCAGTTGTTTCCTATACCGAAATGCTTAATTTGACAAGGTATTCCACCGATGCTAATACACAACTAGGTATCAATTCTTCCGAGAAATCAAAGGCTGCACTTCAAAAGCAGGCAGAAGAATATATTACTAAAATTGTAAAAGAACAAGCATTAAAATCAGATGGCGAGCTGTCAAAGGTGCAAACTGAAATCACTTCCATGTCTGAATACCTGACGTCACTGTATGAAAATGAAACTAACTTTATAGGAAAAGAATTGTCACTGCCTTCTGATACAGTTATGGGAGAGGCAAGTTCAAAATATATGCTGCCCCCTGGGGTTTTTCATACACCAAAGATTGACAAAGAATTACGTCTTATAAGCAATGCAGAATATATGTTTGCACCTGTTTTAAAAAATAATAATATTTTAAATAACATATACCTTGGTACAAACACAGGTATATCCTACCGGTATTCAAAATCTAATGTTTATGATTCGGACTATGACCCAAGAAATCGAAAGTGGTACACAAGTGCAGTGGAGAGTAAGGGAATCCCCATTTGGACAGATACCTATATCGATTCCTTTGGTTCGGTTTGCGTTACAAATGCAATCGAATTTTATGATGCAAAAGGAAAACCTAGAGGGGTTTTGGCAGCTGACATTACGTTAAAAAGTATGCAAGATGATATCATATCCATGAAGATTGGAGAGACAGGATATTCATTTTTAATGGATGACAAGGGGAATATTATAGCACATCCTAACTATAATCAAGATGATAATACAAATCTAAAAGATAGTGCAACTGGAGATTATCTTCAGGCAATTGAGGAAATCATGTCAAATTCTGAAGGACTGACAACGGCACATGTAGACGGAAAGCTATGCTATATTTCATATTATAAGCTGCCGACAACAAAGTGGTCATTAGCGGTTGTTGTTGAGGTTGATGAAATAATTAAACCAGCAGTTGAAGCAAAAGAACAGATCGACGGATATACCCAGGAAGCACAAGTTTATATTACGAATACTCTTAGCAGAGTATTAATCCGATTTGTAATAATTTTAGCAGTTTCAGCGATGATTATTCTGGTCTTTTCTTACCTTGTATCTAGAACAATTACAAAACCGATAAAATTACTTCTTTCAAAGGTAGTAAAAATTGGGGGAGGAGATCTTGATACAAAAATTGATGATAAGGGAAAAGACGAAATAGCAGAGCTTGCTTGTGCTTTTAATAAAATGACTATTGATTTAAAAACATACATTGTAAATATTTCAAAAATTACAGCCGAGAAGGAACGGATTGGTACAGAGCTTTCTGTTGCAACAAAGATTCAGGCAAGTATGCTGCCGTGTATTTTTCCTGCATTCCCCGATCGAAAAGAATTTGAAATTTATGCAACGATGCTACCTGCCAAAGAGGTAGGAGGAGATTTTTATGATTTTTTCTTGGTTGATGACAATCATTTGGCAACTGTCATAGCGGATGTATCGGGTAAGGGAGTACCGGCTGCTTTGTTCATGGTAATCGCAAAAACTCTTATAAAAAACAATGTACAGTCCGGGAAAGCACCCAAGGACGCTTTTGAGACAATAAATAATCAGCTTTGTGAAAACAATGAGGCTGCAATGTTTGTAACTTCTTTTATGGGAATTTTAGAAATCAGTACCGGAGAGTTTACTTATGTAAATGCCGGTCATAATCGTCCGCTTATAAAGAAAGCAAATGGAGAATTTGAGTGGCTGCAGGTGAAACCTGGATTTGTTCTGGCAGGTATGGAAAATATGTGCTACAAACAGGATAAGATCGTGTTAGAACAAGGGGATATTTTGTATATGTATACCGATGGGGTAACAGAAGCGGTAAATAAAAACAATGACCTGTTTGGTGACAATAGGCTGATTGAATATATAAACCAATACAAAGACAGCAGCATAGATCAGCTGTTAGTAAATATAAAGAGCGAAATTGATGTATTTGCAGACGGCGCAGAGCAGGCAGATGATATAACAATGCTCGCCTTAAAAATTAAAAAGGCAGGGTAGCGTATGGAAGCTAAAAAAAGAAAGTGGCTTGCACTGCTTACATTAGGAATCGTTTTGATTGTATTAGTTTTTTTATGGATAACAAATAAGGGACAGCCTGAGAGTATACAGCATACCCTTAATGTAACACTTGTTATTCTAGGTGTATTTGCAATTATTGTTCTAATGTTTTTCATTTTTTTTGGAGAACTTTTTAATGATGACGGCAGTATGCAAAAAAGCCAAATTGTTTTAATGCTCACAGCTGTGATTTGTATTATTCAAGTAACACTTGCTTTTGCAACGTATTCCTATAAACAGCTTGACTTTGAAAATGAATCCTTGCAAAAGGCAAAGGGAATCTTTACGTCCATAGAATCTGAATTATTAAACGCTGACTTTTCTATTGATGAAATAAAGATTTGTGATGAGATAAGTTCGATTTATATTATGAATGATAAAGATATTGTTACGAATTCATCCGACAAAGCTGAAGTTGGGAAAATGAAAACGGTCAATCCATTAAAATCTTACCGTTTTCCCAATGGTAATTTAACAGTGGTAATGGATATTTCGCAAGCGTATCAAAAAAAGATGATTGGGAAAATATTTTTGGATTTGCTTACCGTACTTGCATCTTCCATTATATTAACCATTGAACTTGTTATTTTTGCAATTAAATTTGTTGAAGATAGGTGCGAGGATAAAGAGGAAACAGAGATTAAAACTTCTTATAAAATGGTGAGTTATGTCAGGCAAATAGCTTTTTTCTTTTACTTTTCCTCGCGTATGGCAACCACCTTTATCACGATTCTTGCAAAGAATTTAGGCGGTAGCTTCTTAGGCTTTAAAGGCAATGTGCTAGCAGGAATACCCCAATCTGCTGAATTTTTATTTACATGTGTAGCAATTTTTGCTACGTCAATCATTATTGAAAAAAAGGGGTGGAAAGTGTCCTTTGTCGGCGGACTATTCATTGTAGCACTTGGAACGCTTATGAGTGCATTTTCTTTCAATATTACATTGTTTATCTTGTCACGTGGAGTTGTTGGGCTTGGGTATGGATTTTGTTGGATGACACTTCGGAATTTTGCACTCTTTACGGAAAATAATCAGGATAAAACCATATGTTTTGCAATGCTCAATGCAGGAATTTATGCAGGAATAAATTGTGGTGCAGTCCTTGGTTCTATCCTTGCAGATATCATAGGGTATGTGCCGGTGCTTTTCATTGCTTCGGCTCTTACAATGGCTTGTACCATAGCAGTATCAGGTCTTGAAAATGCAGTCTACCAAAAAAATGAGGCAAAAATACCAAGACATAAAAACGCAGTGAAACAAAAATATAGCGTGAAAGGTATGATAAGTGCATTTCTGTTTGTGATACTTATGATTGTACCTTCTTGTATAATAGGCTCCTTCATGGGCTATTATCTTCCAATCTATTTTACAGGTATTGGTAAGCTGACCGCTGATATTGGACGTTCACAATTGATTTATGGATTGATAATCGTATATGCAGGACCTTATACCGTGAAATTGCTGAACAGATATCCAAACCTGTTTCGATGGAATATAATCTATAATGTGATATTTTCACTGGCACTGTTATTATTTGGACTAACAGGTGGCTTTATTGGGGCAATGGTAGCGGTTTTCACTTTGGGGATTGCTGACAGTTTTGGGTTTGTTGCACAAAATAATTATTTCTTAAATCTTAAAGTTGTCAGGGAACTTGGCGAAAGTCGTGCGTTATCCTACATTAGCATTACAAAGAAGTTGGCTGAAATGTTTGGACCTATCGCCTTTGGGTTGTCCTTTATGGGTGGAGAATTCCGCGGAGTAGCTGTGCTTGGAATTGCTTTTTTAATGGCAGCAGTACTATATTTATATGGAGGAAAAGCGTATGAAAGAATTGTTAGTTGATGCAGTGATAGACAATCTAGACATGGTAATGGATTTTGTAAATGCAGAGCTTGAAGCGTATGAATGCGATATGAAAGTGCGGACACAGATTAGCATCGCGATGGAAGAGATTTTTGTGAATATAGCAAATTATGCGTACAAGCCTTTCGTTGGAGGAGTTACGATACGCGTGACGGTTGGCAGTGAAATTATAATTGAGTTTGAGGATAAAGGGGTTGCATATAATCCAATAGAAAAGATGGATCCAGATATACATAAGTCAGCAGAGGAAAGAGAAATCGGGGGTCTTGGAATATTTATGGTTAAAAAAATTATGGACAGCATTGAATATAGGCACGTTGATAATAAAAATATTTTAATAATAAAAAAAGGAATGATATAGGGAAAGGCATAATTGAAAAGAGAGGTTTCGCAATAAGCAAAACCTCTCTTTTTGATATTTTCCATATTGAGTAATTGATACGGGATAGGTCAATCATTTGGACGAAATACAGAATGTCCAGTTTCGTTAAAATGTTCTTCTTCTTGTGCTTTCAATGAATAACAGCTTCCGCGAAATGATTTGCCGCAAGTGGCACAAATGTCTTCTCCATAGGAGTCGCCGTCTTCAAAATTTCCTCCCCCTGTTATGTTTTCAAGTTCATTTTCCGTAATGGAAGTAGTGCTTACAGATTTTTTTTCCATTGCTAATCCTCCAATTATTTTTTATTTAATATTTAATACGAGGTTCCGTAAAAAGTAGCTCATACTTTAAATTATGTAAAAATTAATTTTAATGTGTGAGCTACTTTTTACGGAGCCTCGTATACATAATCAATATGAAAAAATGCAGGAGTCGATTATGAAAGTAAAAGAAATTACATATTATGAATACATATTTTGCTGTACCAGTTTTTCAACACCACTTTCCGATTATTATATGAAAAATGCAATTGAAAGCGGTAAAATGACGTTGTTTGCATCCTACGATGATATGGATGCTGGGAGTAGCAGACCGTTAGGCTTTTGTATTATGCACAAAACAGGAGAGAAACAGGTAAGCCTTGATTATATCTTAGTAAAAGAAGAGAAGCGGAAGATAGGCATGGGCAGAGAATTATTGATGTCTGCAATTAAATATGCAAAAGAGCAAGGAAATTTATGCATATCAGCCCGTATCGTAAATAATACGGAAGAGAGTATTGCATTCGAAATTGCAGACAAACTTTTGTTAAATCATGGATTTAAAATCATACAAACTTCAACCGTAGTTAGATGCGCAGTTGACAAGAATTCCTCCAAGGCATGGGATGACTTCATAGAAAAAAAAGGTGATAGTTTAATTAAAAAAAATGAAAAAAAAGGATTTATAGTTGTTTCATTTGCAGCAGCAGGTGAGCTTATTAATGAATTAAAGAAAAGAATTGGAAGAGAATTTGCAGCAGAACTAAATCCAGATTTTTATATAGGTAATAAAGTGGATAAATTAGTTTCCGAGTTAAGTTTTATCGCTGCAAAAGATGGTATTCCAGTAGCTTTTTGTATTGTAACAACAGTGGACGGTAAAAAAGTAATTGTTCAACAACTGTCAGTAGCACAAAAATATAAAAAAAGCGGCGTGTTTTTACTTCCACTGGTAGCATCAATAAATAAAATATTCCTTGAAAATAGGTATAGTAAGGTATCCTATACGGTATATGATACAAATAGAGAAATGAAACGTCTTGTGGAAGGATTTTTAGAACCGCTGATTGAGAGGAGAAAAATACAAAATTTTTATAGCTATGATAGTAAAAGAAAAAATATATGTATTGATATTTGATACGGGGGAGGACTGAATTGTGAAAAAAATTTATAAATATATACTGTTTGCCCTGTTATTTATTACTTTTTTTGTAATATATGAAGTGAGTAGTGATAGAATAAAAATAGCGAACGCAAAGGTTGGTTCACAAAAATTAGCTACAGTAGATGACATAAAAGATAAACGTATTGGTTTACTTTTAGGATCCGTGCATGATACCTATGTTGCGGAGCATTATCCAGATGCAACCGTAGTACAATTTAAAAATCTGCCGGATTTGATCGTTGCGTTGAAAGCAAAAAAACTAGATGTGGCAATCTACACCTATGAAACGTTAGAAGAGATATTAAAAACGGATGAAAGCATGGATTTTTTAGGTGATAGTCTGTTTGGAGTTAGCATTGGAACAGGATTTAATAAAGAAAACACCGAGCTTAGAGACGAGTTTAATTGTTTCCTTGAAACGATTAAAAGCAATGGTGTTTATGATGATATGGCAGATCGTTGGATGAAGGGCGGCTCACATATGATGCCAGATATAGAAAACAAGGAAAACAACGGGACGATGGTTGTTGGAATTGTTAGTGATAAAGGACTTCCGTTTGCTATTATAGAAAATGGAGAATTGGTCGGATACGATGTAGAGCTGACTGAGCGTTTTGCCGCTGAACTTGGGAAAAAATGTGTGTTTTCAGATATGGATTTTAGTAGCCTTATTCCAGCGGTAACAACAAATAAGATTGATATGATTACAAGTACGCTTATGATAACCGAGGAAAGAGAAAAACAGATTAATTTTTCGAATCCATACTATGAACTTGGAGCCGGGGTTGTGGCGCTTAAGGAGAATCTAACAAAATATCAGGGTCAAAATGCAGATGGTTCGCAAATATTCACTTCTGCCGAGGATGTCAAGGATAAGTGTATCGGTGTGCTGCTGGGCTCCGTACATGATGATTATGCGGCGAAAAATTATCCAGATGCAACTGTGATACAATACAAAACGTCAGCAGATGTTTTGGTTGCCTTGAAATCAAAGAAGATAGATGCTGCAATTTATAATCGGGAAGCCATGGCAGAAATACTAAAGACAGATAAAAGTATGGATTTTTTAGAAAAAAATTTGTATGAAAACCCAATTGGCATGGGATTTAATAAAGAAAACACCAAGCTATTAAATGAGTTCAACGATTTTCTGGAAAAGATAAAAGGCAATGGTGTTTATGATGAAATGCTTAAAAGGTGGATGGTTGACGGAATACAAACCATGCCGGAACTAGTAAATAAAGAAAATAACGGGACTTTAGTGGTAGGAGTCGTTAGTGATAAAGGGCTGCCATTTACCATATTAAAAGATGGGAATTATATTGGTTTTGATGTTGAAATGGCAGAACGATTTGCGGCTGAATATGACAGACGGCTTGTAATTAAAGATATGGAATTTGGTAGTTTGATTGCGGCGGTATCTACGAACAAGATAGACATGATAACAAGTACACTTATGATAACTCCGGAAAGAAAAAAGAAAATAAATTTTTCGAATCCATACTATCAGGTAGGTGCAGGACTTGTAGTACTGAAAGAAAAACTTGTAACAGATGTACAAGGAAATGGATCTGCTGAGACGAAGTCATCATTTATTAAAAGCATAACAGACAGTTTTTATAACAATATAATATTTGAAAGAAGATATAAGCTTATACTGGGTGGACTGAAGGTCACAATGATTATTGCGGTCTTTGCAGGTATATTTGGAACAATACTTGGGATGTTGATTTGTTTTATAAGAATGTCTGGAAATCCAATATTAAGCAATCTTGCACAAATTTATATCGCAATTTTGCGCGGTACGCCAGTGCTTGTTTTTTTAATGATAATTTACTATGTAGTTTTTGCATCCGTTAATATAAATCCGATGCTTGTTGCTGTGATCGCGTTTGGTATGAATTTTGCATCCTATGCATCCGAGATGTTTCGCACGGCTATTATAAGCATTGACAGGGGACAAAACGAAGCAGGTATTGCAGGTGGATTTACAAAAACACAGACATTTTTATACATTATCTTACCGCAGGCAATAAAACAGGTACTTCCAGTTTATAAGGGGGAAGTTATTTCTCTTGTAAAATCAACATCTATCGTTGGATATATTGCGGTACAAGACTTGACGAAAGCAAGTGATATCATAAGAAGTCGTACCTTTGATGCCTTTTTTCCGCTTATAATGGTAGCAGTATTATACTTTATTATTTCGGGGCTATTTATATTGATTCTTAATTATATAGGAAGAAAAATGGATCCGAGAATGAGAGCAAAAGTAAAACTCAGACAGAAAGAGAGTGAGCAATAACAAGGAGGAGTGAAGAGAAGAAGATGATAACAATATCGCATTTATCTAAAAAATATGACAGTCTTGAGGTTTTAAAGAATGTTAGCTGTGAAATAAGGAAAGGTGAGGTTATATCAATTATAGGACCGTCTGGGACAGGAAAAAGTACTTTTTTAAGATGCCTTAATCTTCTTGAAACGCCAAGTGGCGGCAGTATCGTCATTGATGGTGTAGATATTCTTTCGAAAGGAGCAGATGTGCCCAAGATAAGACAGAAGATGGGCATGGTTTTTCAGGGATTTAATCTATATGCACATCTTTCGGTTATTGATAATCTCACAATTGGTCCAATCAAACTGCTAGGAAAAACCAAGGAAGAAGCAAGGAAAAGAGGATTTGAATTACTGGGGATGGTAGGTCTTGAAATGAAGGCGGATAACTTTCCAGATGAACTTTCAGGTGGACAAAAGCAAAGAGTAGCAATTGCAAGATGCCTTGCGATGGAGCCTGAGATACTTCTTTTTGATGAGCCGACTTCAGCGCTTGATCCAACTATGGTGAGTGAAGTGCTATCGGTAATTAGAAAGCTTGCAAAAGAGGGAATGACGATGGCGATTGTAACGCATGAAATGGAATTTGCAAAACATGTTTCCAATCGAGTTTTTTATATGGACGAAGGTATTATATATGAAGAAGGAACACCAAAACAAATATTTGATAATCCACAGAGGGAAAAGACAAAGATATTTATAAATGGAATACGAAACTTTCGCTATGATATAAGCAATAAGAGTTTTGATTTTTATGGGATGAATGGTGAAATAAAAAAATTCTGTGAAAAATACCTGTCACCAAAAGCGGTGCAAAATACCCTTTTGTTAACGGAAGAGCTTGTTGAATTATACGAGCCGCCGATGGAATTTTGCTTTAGTTATTTTGAAAAAAAAGATAAGCTGGCTTTAACAATCAGCAGTTCCAATAATCTGAAAATTCCGTCGTCAAATAAATCAAAAATTGATGATATAAGTTATGCAATTATTAATAATTTTGCTGAAAATATGAAGGAAGAATATCAAAATAATAAGAGCATAGTATCAATGGATATAAAAAAAATATAAAGTGATATAGTAAAGCTTGCGTATAACAGTTTTATTCAATCATGCAGAATTTGTAATAAAAAAAATCAAAATAGACAGGAGAATTATTATGGATATAATTAGAACAAAAAATGAAAATGTAATTACCCTTTCACTTTCGGGCAGACTTGATACGGTAACTAGCAGCAAGCTTGGGGAAGAGCTTTCAAAGGTATTTGAAGAAGAGGAAATGGAGCTTGTGTTTGATTTTGAGGCACTGGATTATATAAGCAGCGCGGGACTTAGAGTTCTTCTTACCGCACAGAAAAAAATAAATACACTTGCTACAACAATGAAAATTATAAATGCAAACGAAAATGTGAGAGAAGTATTTGATGTGACCGGTTTTTCGGGAATATTAACGATTGAGTAAGCAATGCAGACTATGCCTATATTAATTGGAATGGAGGTAATGAATGTTTGATTATAAAAAGTATGATTTCTCGATGGAAGGTGAATTTAGGGGGGAACTTTTTAATAAAATGAAAAAAAAATTTGAAAAATCACAATCACAAAATAAAGTAATTGAGCTGTCAGATGACGAGCTGAATGTGGTTTCGGCTGCATCCAATGTTTATGAAAAAAAACAATGTCCATTTGAAAATATACGATGTGAGGATTGTGAACACTATATTAAATTTGGTGCAACAAAAACTTGTAGACAAAGGTATATAAAAATATAAATCTGCAGGAAAGAAGCCATACCCTGTCATGGATGCAGCTTCTATAAAAGAGTTAATAATAAAATATGAAAAAAGAGATGCAATAGCGGGAAATAAACCGAGCAATAAATAAATGATATTGGTTGGTTTTCTGCAAAAAAACATGAAAAAGAAGGAAAAAACAGGAAAAATAAGGAAATAGAACTGGATTTGATTAAGGAATAAAAAAAATAAAAATAGTGCTTGCAATTTGATTTTCTATATGATAGAATTGCAAGTGGACTTTTGCGAAAGGAGAGATTGCAATGAAAGTAAGATCATCAGTTAAACCCATTTGTGAAAAATGCAAGATCATTAAACGAAAAGGAAGCATCAGAGTTATCTGTGAAAATCCAAGACATAAGCAAAGACAAGGCTAATGAATAGACAATAGCGAAAAACCAAAGTACGTTCTTTGGCTTTTTATGCTGTTTTTATACTTATATAGTTCTTGCTTTCTGTGTTGTGGTTACACAGTGCTTTTATGGCACTGGGGCTTTTCCTGCCCTGACGAACTGGAAAAATGTGGTTCGTGATGTATAGCATGATATCATGAACGGTCTGATTAACTGTTTTGAATGGAGTTTCATTATAATTTCATTCAGTGCGCGGGGTGAGCCCGTGGCATCATGGTTTAAAGCGGCTGATGTAGCAGTTGCTACATTATAATCAAACAGCCCTTATGGGGCAAAGTAAAAAATTAATCTAACAAAGAAAATTTACGGAGGTAGAACACAATGGCTCGTATTAGTGGTGTAGATTTACCAAGAGAGAAACGTGTTGAAATTGGTCTTACTTATATCTATGGTATCGGTAGAGTAAGCTCTAATCGTATTCTTGCTGCGGCAAACGTTAATCCTGATACTCGTGTTAAGGACTTGACAGACGAAGAAGTAGGCAGAATCCGTGACGTAATTGACGAATCACAGCAAGTGGAAGGTGATTTACGTAGAGAAATTGCTCTTAATATTAAGAGACTACAAGAAATCGGATGTTACAGAGGAATCCGTCATAGAAAAGGACTCCCAGTTCGTGGACAGAAGACTAAGACAAACGCTAGAACAAGAAAAGGTCCTAAGCGTACAGTTGCAAATAAGAAAAAATAATTAATAAAATCCATTAGGAGGGTTTGTCAAATGGCTAAAAAAGTAGCAAAAAAAGTGGCAAAAAGACGTGTTAAGAAAAATGTCGATCGTGGACAAGCACATATTCAGTCATCTTTTAATAATACAATCGTTACTCTGACAGATGCAGAAGGTAATGCTATTTCTTGGGCTAGCGCAGGTGGATTAGGATTCAGGGGTTCTAGAAAATCGACACCATACGCTGCACAGATGGCAGCAGAAACAGCAGCAAAGGCTGCATTACCACATGGTTTAAAGTCAGTAGAAGTTATGGTTAAAGGACCTGGTTCAGGTCGTGAAGCTGCAATTCGTGCACTTCAAGCATGCGGAATCGAAGTTACAAGTATCAAAGATGTTACTCCAGTACCACATAACGGATGTAGACCACCAAAACGTAGACGTGTCTAATTATTAATAGGAGGTAAATTAGAATGGCAATCGATAGAACTCCAGTCCTTAAAAGATGTAGATCTCTTGGTATAGATCCAGTTTTCATGGGACTTGATAAAAAATCAAATCGTTCAAATGCTAGAGCTAACAAGAAAATGAGCGAATATGGCTTACAGTTAAGAGAAAAACAGAAAGCTAAATTTATATACGGTGTTTTAGAAAAACCTTTTAGAAATAACTTTGCGAAAGCTCAAAAGGTAAAATATGGTACAACAGGTGAAAACTTAATGATTATTCTTGAGTTAAGACTTGACAATGTTATGTATCGTATGGGATATGCTAGAACAAGAAAAGAAGCAAGACAGATTGTTGATCATAAGCATGTAATGGTAAATGGAAAATGCATTAATATTCCATCTTATCAGGTAAAAGCAGGCGATACAATTGAAATTAAAGAAAAATGCAAAACGGCTCAAAGATATAAAGATATTTTAGAAGCAACAGATGCAAAAATTGTACCAGGTTGGTTAGAAGCGAATCATGAAGCACTTAGCGGAGCAGTGAAAGAGATCCCTACCAGAGATCAAATCGATGTTCCTGTCAATGAAGTGCTTATCGTCGAGTTATATAGTAAATAAGTTTAAATATATTTTGACTGCGAGAGAATCAATTTGGATTTCTCTCATAGGCAAAATATATTGCGATTTTCTTCCATGTAATTCAATGATCGCAAATATATAGCATAATCCCAAAAGGAGGGTCCAGTAGTGTTTGATTTTGAAAAACCAAAAATTGAGATCGCAGAGATTTCTGAAGATAGAAAATACGGACGTTTTGTAGTAGAACCGCTCGAAAGAGGTTACGGTACAACTTTGGGTAATTCTTTAAGAAGAATTATGCTGTCATCATTGCCTGGTAGCGCTGTTAGTCAAGTAAAGATTGAAGGCGTTGTACATGAATTCAGTGCAATTCCTGGTGTTAAGGAAGATGTTACAGAAATCATTATGAATATTAAAAGCTTGGCAATTAAGAATACAAGTGAGACAAATGAGCCCAAAACTGCTTATATTGAGTTTGAAGGCGAAGGTGTTGTAACTGCAGGAGACATTCAGGTTGATCCAGATATAGAGGTTTTAAATCCAGAATTAGTAATTGCTACGTTAAGTGGTGGCTCCGATTGCAAATTATATATGGAATTGACAATTACAAAAGGAAGAGGATACATCAGTGCAGATAAGAATAAAAATGATGATCTTCCAATTGGTGTAATTTCTGTTGATTCTATTTATACACCGGTTGAACGAGTTAACTTAACAGTTCAAAATACTCGTGTTGGTCAGATTACTGACTATGATAAACTTACATTGGATGTATATACCAATGGAACCTTAGAACCAGACGAAGCGGTTAGCTTAGCAGCTAAGGTATTAAGCGCTCATTTGAATTCGTTTATTGACCTTTCTGAAAATGCAAAAACGGCTGAAATCATGGTAGAAAAAGAAGATAATGAAAAGGAAAAAGTTCTTGAAATGAATATTGATGAACTTGAGCTTTCTGTTCGTTCTTATAACTGCCTAAAGCGAGCTGGCATCAACACAGTTGAAGAATTAACCAATAGAACTTCGGAAGATATGATGAAAGTTCGTAATTTAGGACGTAAATCATTAGAAGAAGTACTAGCAAAATTGAAAGAATTAGGATTATCACTTAATATTGGTGATGAATAAATCATAGAAATCACAGGAGGTAATACAAATGGCCGGATATAGAAAACTTGGTAGAACATCAAGCCAGAGAAAAGCATTGCTTCGTAACCAAGTAACCAATTTACTTTACAATGGTAAAATTGTTACAACAGAAGCAAAAGCGAAAGAAATCCGTAAAATTGCTGAGCATCTAATCGCATTAGCAGTAAGAGAAAAAGATAATTTTGAAACTGTTACTGTTACTGCAAAAGTTGCTCGTAAAGATAAAGATGGTAAAAGAGTAAAAGAAGTTGTAGATGGTAAAAAAGTTACTGTTTATGATGAAGTTCAAAAAGAAATCAAGAAAGACAGCGCAAGCCGTCTTCATGCTAGAAGACAAATGAATAAAGTTCTTTATACCATTACAGAAGTTCCAACAGAAGCTGCAGGAAGAAAAAAGAATACAAAATCAGTAGATATTACAGATACGTTATTCAATGATATTGCACCTAAGTATGTTGACCGTAACGGTGGTTACACAAGAATCATTAAGATTGGTCAGCGTAAGGGCGATGCAGCAATGGAAGTATTGATCGAATTAGTTTAGTCTTGAATAAAATACGTGTATTGAATAAAAGAAGCCATCCAAGTTACTTGGGAAAGGCTTCTTTTTAAATTCTGGTTTAACTGGTTAACGGACGCGGGGAGTTTGGGAAATGACGCAAAAACAGAGGTGGGTATTCATATTCTCGAAGAGAAACATACAGAGCCCAGAAAAATCAAGCGCATGAACACTACGCAGAACCTCAAGGCAACGACAATTCACTCGTGTGGGAGTGAATTGTCGTTAGAGTTTCTGCTTCGTATGCTCAAATGACTATTTCCGGGCTCTGTATGTTTCTCTTCGAGATTTACTTAATCGAACTGTTTTTGCTGACGTTTGAAAAATTTCCGCTATCTATTTCAATCGTCAAGTATATAATTTGTAGCCCATTCCGTCCTTGAAAAAAGTGACCATTCCCCCCGACAAATTCTATATTTATGGTTATCCCGACCGCGGACTCTCTTAGAAAATCAGCAAAAAAAGATGCTCCAATACCTTACAGTTGAATCAAAAGGGGAATGGCTGCTAGAAAATCATTTGAGCATATGTAGTAAAAACTCAATCTAAAATTGGCTCCCCTAAGAGTCAATTTTAGATATATCTGAGGTTTTACGCAATGCACATGCGCTTGATTTTCTAGCAGCCGTTCCTCTTTTGATTCAACTATATAGCACTTATAAAGCATCTGGTTTTGCGTGAATATTCCGAGATTCCCACGTTCGTTGCTCTCCTAAATCAGAATTTAAAGACTCATTCTTTACATTTTACCCTAAATCAGCTAGAATAAGAAAGAATATTTGCGAAAATATAAATTGAAGTACATTTGATGAGAAAAAGGAGCTAATAGATGGAAGCTTCTCAGAAAGAAGGAATCATCCATGTCAATGATAAAAGCAAACAAATTAGCATTTGAATATATAAGAAGAGATGAAGAAGGTAATGTAGAAAGTATTAACCGCGCAATTGATGGGGTTGATATTGATGTAGCGGCGGGGGATTTCGTGGCTATATTGGGACACAATGGGTCGGGTAAATCAACATTAGCAAAACATATTGACGCGATTTTAATGCCAACAGAGGGAAGTGTATGGGTAGATGGGATGGATATTCAAGATGAGAAAAACTTATGGAATATTCGTCAGACCTCAGGTATGGTATTCCAAAATCCAGACAATCAAATTGTAGGAAATATTGTTGAAGAGGATGTTGGCTTTGGTCCAGAGAACCTTGGTATTCCAACCGAAGAAATATGGAAGCGGGTGGAAGAGAGTTTAAAGGCGGTCGGTATGTATGAATACCGGGAACATTCCCCTAATAAACTTTCAGGTGGCCAAAAACAGAGAGTGGCAATTGCTGGTATTATGGCGATGAAGCCAAAATGTATCGTATTAGATGAACCAACGGCTATGCTTGATCCCAATGGTAGAAAAGAAGTTTTAAAAACAGTAAAAAAACTGAATAAGAAGGAAAATATCACTGTATTATTGATTACGCATTATATGGAAGAGGTTATCCATGCGGATAAGGTAATTGTGATGGATAAAGGGAAGGTCGTAATGACGGGAACACCAAGAGAAATTTTTGCACAAGTTGATCAGCTAAAGGAATATCGCCTTGATGTTCCGCAGGTAACTTTACTTGCCTATGAACTTAAGAAACAAGGATTGCCACTCTCAAATGGGATACTTACAATTGATGAATTGGTAACCGAGCTGTTAAGCCTTAAGAAATAACCAGATGGGAGCAAGCGATGGGAATTATAATAGATAAAGTAAATTATATATATAGTGTTGGAACGGCATATGAAAAAAAAGCATTAAAAGATATAAATATAAAAATAGAAGATGGCGAATTTATAGGATTAATTGGACATACAGGGTCTGGAAAATCTACATTGATACAACACCTAAATGGACTAATTAAGGCTACAAATGGTGCGATTTATTATAATGGAAATGATATATATGATAAAACATATGATATGAAGAAACTTAGAAGTAAAGTGGGACTTGTATTTCAGTATCCAGAGCATCAGTTATTTGAAACAACTGTAATTAAAGATGTGAAATTTGGTCCTAAAAATCAAGGACTTCCTTCCTTGGAGATTGATTTGAGATCGTTTGAAGCATTAAAGCAAGTTGGGATTGAAGATGATATGCTGGATGCGTCACCTTTTGAATTATCAGGTGGGCAAAAGAGAAGAGTTGCAATCGCAGGAGTGCTTGCTATGCAGCCTGAAGTTTTGATTTTAGATGAACCAACAGCAGGACTTGATCCAAGAGGACGTGATGAAATTTTGGACTTACTAGCTAAGCTTCATAACGAACGTAAAATTACAATAATTTTAGTTTCACATAGTATGGAGGACGTTGCGAAATATGTGGATCGCTTGATTGTAATGAACCATGGGAGCATATTTCTTGATGGGGAGCCAAAACAGGTGTTTTCTTATTATAAAGAACTTGAGAAAATAGGACTTGCAGCACCGCAGGTAACCTATGTATTAAATGCACTAAAGGAAAAAGGGTTTCAAATAAATACAGATGCAACAACGGTAGTGGAAGCAGCGGATGAAATTATGCGTTTTATGAAGTGAAGGATATAGACGCTGCACATGCGGCAGATAGGAGTTAGTTTACATGATAAGAGATATCACAATAGGACAATACTATCCAGCAAACTCTGTGATTCATCGTTTGGATCCAAGAATAAAGCTTCTTGCAACATTAGTTTATATTATCTCGTTATTTCTATTTAAGAGTGTGATTGGCTATGTGATTGCAGGGGTCTTTTTGTTTACAGTGATAAAGGTTTCGAAGGTACCATTTACCTATATTGTAAAGGGATTAAAATCAATTGTTATTTTAATGCTGATAACAGTGTGCTTTAATTTATTTTTAACACCAGGTGAGCCGTTGCTTACATTTTGGGTTTTTGTGATTACAAAAGAAGGTATTGTAACGGCTGTTTTCTTAGGAATACGACTTGTATTTTTAATTATAGGTGCATCGCTTATGACATTTACTACAACACCCAATCATTTAACGGATGGCTTGGAACGATTGATGAATCCGCTGAAACGTATTCATTTTCCAGTACATGAAATCGCAATGATGATGTCAATTGCTCTTCGATTTATACCTATTTTGCTTGAAGAGACCGATAAAATTATGAAGGCACAAATGGCAAGAGGTGCTGATTTTGAACATGGTAGTTTGATACAAAAGGCTAAAAATCTGATTCCATTATTGGTTCCACTCTTTATTTCTGCTTTTCGTAGAGCGAATGACTTAGCAATGGCAATGGAAGCTAGGTGTTATAGAGGAGGAGAGGGAAGAACAAAGATGAAGCCGTTATCCTATAAACGAAGAGATTGGATTGGACTTGTGGTAATGACAACGTATTTGGGACTGCTTTTTGTTGTGACAACATATATTAAATTCTAAAAAGTGGTATGTTCTTAAAACGAAAAAGAGGTAATAGTTGTGAAACGAATTAAATTAGTAGTAGCTTACGATGGTACCAATTATTGTGGATGGCAGATCCAGCCAAATGGAATAACAATTGAAGGCGTATTAAATAAAGAACTTTCAATGCTTCTTGGTGAATCCATTGAAGTAATAGGAGCGAGTAGAACGGATTCAGGTGTGCATGCACTTGGTAATGTGGCAGTTTTTGATACAGCATCCAGGATTCCAGGCGAAAAGATGAAATATGCGCTTAATCAAAGGTTACCAGAAGATATCAGAATCCAAGAATCAGAAGAAGTTGACATAAATTTTCATCCAAGATATTGCAACAGTCGGAAGACCTATGAATATCGGATTTTGAATCGTGAGATGGAGCTTCCAACGGAGCGTTTTTATGCACACTATACGTACCGAAAATTGGATGTAGAGGCTATGAAGAAAGCGGCACTCTATATGATTGGTGAGCATGATTTTCAATCGTTTTGTTCAGCGGGAAGTCAGGTAAAAGAAACGGTTCGCACTATCTATTCTCTGAATGTGGTAGGGGAGGCAGATCTGATTAAACTACGGATTACAGGAAATGGATTTTTGTATAATATGGTACGTATTATTGCAGGAACTTTGATGGAAGTTGGAACAGGAAGAAGAGAGCCGGAAGAGATAATTAAGATCATAGAGAGTAAGAACCGAGGTATGGCAGGACCAACGGCTCCAGCAAGAGGACTTCGATTGGTTCGAATTGCATATAGTGACTTTGATAAAGTCGATTTCGAGAAATTTTAGATAGAGTTTGTTTATAATTAGAAGATATACAAGAAAGAGGGGATTTGGATGAATATTCTAATGGTAGATGATGATAAAGATCTTTGTGAAGTGACAGCAATGCAACTTCAAATGAATGGTTATTGCGTAGATTGTGCTTACGATGGTGAACTAGCCAAATACTATATCAAAGAAGGAATATATGATGTAATACTTCTAGACCGTATGCTTCCGAAACTAGATGGGATGAGTTTGCTTTCTGAACTGCGACAAAGGGGAGTGATGACACCAATTATTTTATTAACTGCATTAGGTGCGATCTATGATCGCATTGAGGGATTAGATGCGGGAGCGGATGATTATTTGGTGAAACCATTTGAAGTGGATGAGCTGATTGCAAGAATCCGTGCAATCTTGCGGAGACCGAGAGAGCGACTGGAGATGGAGGGAACCACATTTGAAAACTTGGTTTTGCATGGAGATACAGCAACTCTTTCATGTAAAGAGGAGTGTCGAATGCTATCTAAAAAAGAATCTATGTTGATGGATTTTTTTATGCGAAATGCAAATCAAACATTGTCAAGACAACAAATTTTATCTAGAGTATGGGGTGTAGATTCCAACATTGATGAAGGAAATATTGATAATTATGTTTACTTTTTACGGCGTCGCTTAAAGGCACTTCCAACTGAAGTGTGCATTACTACAATTCATGGAATTGGGTATCGAATGGAACGAGGTAATTATGTTTAATGCATTAAAACGAAAGTTAATACGAACATATACTGCAACCACGGGAGTCATTTTAACGGGAGTCGTTATATTGACTCTTTTTGTTACGGCATGGAGAATGGAGGATATGTATAAGCAAACGTTTTATAATAATTTTAACGTTATTTCTAGTAAGGTGCAGTTGGATAACACAATCAGTAATCTATGGATTGCCTCTCAGGAGGATAAAAATCATCTGGTGATTGCTATAGAAGAGAATGCGACCCCTTTAAAACAAATCGGTGCGAAAAAAAATCAGATAATGAAGAAAAAGCAAGTAGAAAAATTACGAGATTTTGCGAAAAAAGATGGAGTCGATCCTTCCATATGGCCAGTTTCTGTGGAGGAGATACGGAGTAAAGTATATCAATGGAAGGAAGCGTCTTCTTTTTATTATGGTCAAATCTTAATATTTGCAACGGAATCTGGATACCGAAGTGTGTCACTCGTAGAAAAATTTTCAGATGCAAGAAAAAAACGGATCGAAGTTGTAGTCGCTTTTTTACTAATTGCTCTTTTTGGAATTTTCCTATTATATAGTGTAAGTGTCTGGTTTGTTAAAAAATCTGTAAAACCACTGGAAGAGAATAAAAAAAGACAGGATGAATTTGTCGCTTCTGCCTCGCATGAGCTTCGATCACCACTTACTGTCATAAAAGCCAATCTTTCTTTTATGAAAACACAAGAAGAGATGAGTGAGAGGTGCATGGATCAAATCAATAAAGAATGCAGTCGAATGACTTTATTAATTGAAGATATGTTACTTCTTGCATCTACAGAGAGTGGAAGTTGGAAGGTAGAGATGAATATGGTGGAGGTAGAGCACGTAATGATTGAAACGTTTGAAACATATCTTCCACTATGCAAGGAGAAGGCGATTGCACTGGTAATTGATTTAGAGGAAGAAGAAATGAAAAATATGAAGGGAGATAAAAATCGTGTGATGCAAGTGCTTGCCATTCTTATGGATAACGCAATTCGATTTTCACAAAAGGGAAGTGAAATTACATTACGAGGAAAACTATTATCGCATGGGAAACGAAAGATACTACTTGAAGTGGAAGACCATGGAATAGGAATTTTCCCAGAAAGAAGAGAACTTGTGTTTGAACGCTTTTATCAAGAGGATACATCCAGAAGTGATAAAAATCATTTTGGCTTAGGACTTAGTATTGCAAGGCAATTAGTAATGTTACAACAGGGTACTATTGTTTGCAAGGAAACAAAAGGTGGCGGAACCACATTTTCACTTGCCTTTTTAGAGATGGATTAGAGATTTGTTTGTTATTATACTCTAATAGATCAAAAAGGAGGATGAAGAGAATGAAAAAGGGAAGTATAGCAATCGTAATATTTGTGCTCTTGGCAGGAATATTATCTGGATGCAATGGAACCAAAAATAATGATGAGGTGAATAAGGGACGTTACATAGAGGAAGAAATTAATCTTCCAGAAGGCGAACAGATAATTGGGCTCATACAAAATAAGAAGAATCAAATAGAATTGTTTGCGATTGCTTACAAGAATGAATCTACAAATTATAAAAAGTATATACTACAAGCAGATGGAACATGGAAATCACAAAATGAGAAATGGCTGGATGCAGTGAATGAAAGATATTTAAGCAAAACAAAATATGACGGAGTTGCAGAAAAAATTATATTAGGGGAAGATGGGGCTTACTATGCACTTGTAAAGGGATATCAAGAGAGTGAAAGTAAAAATTTTATATTTCGGTCGACGGATGGCGCAGAGGACTGTACAGAAATAGAAATTCCTTATTTAGAAGGGGTGGCGAGTGATGACTCGGGTTATAAGATACATCAATGGATATCCGATTTTAGTGTTTTGAGCAACGGAACATTGGTATTAAATGACGGGTATGAAAATTGCTTGTTGCTGTTTTCTCCAAAAGGGGAAGAGCTTGGTAAGCTTACGATAGAAGGACAAAATAGTTCGATGCAAGCGGGCAATAATATTTATGTGGATGAAAATAACATTATAGGAATAAAGGCGGATAGTCCAGAAATTCTTGTAGTAGATGGGGAAAGTCAGAAAGAAATCAAAAGTTTAGAACTCAATCAAGTAGAGAAGGGGGCATGTGTTTCTAAACTTTCAGAGGGTACGTTAGTATTGGCAGACAAAAAGGGAATTCATCGGATGAATGAGGGAGGTACGTTGTGGCAAACGGTTGTCGACGGGGATCTCAATTCAATGAGTATGCCAAACATGTATATAAAGTCCTTTCTTGTAGAAGAAGGTGATCCGGAAGTGTATTACATTTTATATCAAACCAGTGATAGTGATGGGGGATATTCTTTGATTCACTATACCTATGATGATACGATTGTCTCTGTGCCAGAAGAAGAAGTAAGCGTTTATTCATTACAGGAAAATGCAACGCTACGTCAGGCAATTTCACTGTTTCAAAGAAAATATCCGGACGTTAAGGTGAACTACGTTGTCGCAATGAACGAAGAAGAAACAAATTCAAAAGAATGCATTAAGGCCTTGAATACAGAATTGATTGCAGGAAATGGTGCGGACGTACTAGTCTTGGATGGCTTGCCGGTAGAATCATATATCAAACAAGGAGTACTAGAGAATATAAGTAGTGTATGTGAATCGGCAGATGTGTTACCCAATATTCTTAAGGGATATTATGATGATAAAAATGTGTATGAAATCCCCACAAAATTAGTTGTTCCATTAATAACGGGCGAAAAAGAAGCAGTAGAAAGTGCGAAAAGTTTACATAGCATAGTAGAATATGAAAGGGCACATGATGAAAAGCTATTTGTAAAAGGTGCTTCCTATGAGGAGGTGGCTAAGGTCTTTTTGAGAATGCAATTTTCTTCTTTTCTAACTGCGCAAAATACGCTAGATGTGGAGAACTTTACCGAGTATCTGGAAGACTTATCTTATCTTAGGAAAAGTGGGGCACTTTTATTGAAGGAGCAAGGAGGGTATGCCTTTGATTCCAATGCATATGAATTAAAAATAAAAAAAACAAATGCAACTTGGGGAGATATTTATAGTATGGATACACTTTTTATTAGCGAGGCACTTTTTAAAGAAGGTGGCTACACCATTGGAGCAATTCAAAATAGTTTTTATGGGATAGGATGCATGGGTATAAACCATGCAACGAAAAATAAAAAGAGAGCAGAAGATTTTTTGAGCTTTATCCTAAGTGATGAGGTACAAAAAACGGATGTGGGGGATGGGTTACCCGTTTCTAAGAAATCTTGGGATACTTTACTTCAAAAAGAGAAGAAAGATATGTCATATGGAATATCATATAAATTAGAGGATGGAAGCTATGGTATGTTGGAAGCGGATTACCCATCCAAAGAAAGCCGAGCGAAATTTGCAGCTATCGTGGGTACGGTATCTCATGCAACCCAAGATGAGAGCACGGTAATGGATATGATTATGACAGAGCTAGATGGCTTTTTCAATGGAAGTAAAGATATCAAACAAACAATACCAACTATTGAGTCAAAGGTGAATACTTATTTAGCGGAGCAAAATGACTAGCCTATTTTTCTACATTTAAGGAAATAACAATGCTAGGAATAATAAATTGATAGAAAAGTTTAAAAAAATGTAAAAATTGCTTTAACTAGCTTGACACATTTGCATATTCGTAATATAATTAATAACTGTGACGTGCTGTGCACGTATTAATTGAAGCGTGAAAATATTTAAGCCAAAGCCCCGGTAAAAGTATTTTTTAACGAATATAGAAATAATTGAGTTAACGAATAATGGAAAGTTTTCAAGGAGGTAAACCAATGAAAAGTTTTATGGCTAGTCCATCAACAATTGAAAGAAAATGGTATGTAGTTGATGCCACAGGACATACATTAGGCCGTCTCTCTTCTGAGATTGCTAAAGTATTAAGAGGAAAAAACAAACCTACTTATACACCACACATCGATACAGGTGATTATGTAGTTGTTATCAATGCAGATAAGATTAAAGTAACTGGTAAGAAGATGGATCAAAAAATTTATTATCATCATTCTGAATATGTAGGTGGTATGAAAGAAACTACATTAAAAGAAATGATGAATAAGAAACCGGAAGATGTTATTACTCTTGCAGTAAAGGGAATGCTTCCAAAAGGACCTTTAGGAAGATCTATGATTAAGAAATTACACGTATACGCTGGACCAGAGCATGAACAAGCAGCTCAACAACCAGAAGTATTAGAATTTAAATCGAGATATTAATCGAAAGCTGAAAGGAGGAAATAACAGTGGCTAACGCAAAGTATTATGGAACAGGAAGAAGAAAAAGCAGTATTGCTAGAGTATATTTAATACCAGGTACAGGTAAAGTTATTATTAATAAAAGAGATATGGATGATTATTTTGGTCTTGAAACCTTAAAATTAATCGTTCGTCAACCACTCGAATTAACAGAAACTTCAGATAAATTTGACGTTTTAGTAAATGTACATGGTGGGGGATTCACAGGTCAGGCTGGTGCCATCCGACATGGTATTTCAAGAGCTTTATTACATGTTGACAGTGATTATCGTCCAGCTCTTAAGAAAGCAGGATTCTTAACACGTGATCCAAGAATGAAAGAAAGAAAGAAATACGGACTTAAAGCAGCACGTCGTGCTCCTCAGTTCTCTAAGAGATAATTTGTGCCGTTTGTGGAATCGTTCAAAACCGCATATTTACTGGCTTCTTGAAGTTCTGGAATGTCGTGAAAAGGTGTGGATTTGATACGGTAACTAACACACAACTAACAAGTAACTAACAAAAATATAGGATGTTTTCAATGCCGATCGGTGTTGAGAGCATCCTTTTTTGATATCGTTTTTTAGGCAAACTTCTAGGAATATTTATATTCTTCATTTTGAGCTCCTTGATTTTTCAAGTTCCTGATGATGTGGAACTTGTATTGTGAGATTAAATTTGGTTGATTGCTTTTACCAGTTCCTGTACATCAAAGTGAGTATACACCTTTTCAGTTAGAGACATGGCTCCCGAATGTCCAGCAATCTTTTTAATAATGGTCTGATCAACGCCTGCTTCTGCAAGTAAGGAAATACAAGTGTGTCTGCAACAGTGCGGAGTCTTTTGAATGTTTAAGTTCTGCATGAGTGGAGTGAAATAGCTGTCATAATAGTTTCTGTAGAGGAAATGCTTGTTATCCTCAGTATGAAGTAGATACTCGCACTCTGGAGCAGAATCAAACCATGACTGATAAAAGGGAAGTATCTTGTCGGCGATTGGTACTTTACGTATTCCATTCTCGGTCTTGCTACTGATTACATCAAAATACTGTTCGTTAAGATGGACATTTTCTTTCTTTAAATCCAAAAGTTCAGAAACACGTAATCCATTGTAAATTAGCATTAATACAATCTGATAATACTTATCCTCTTTCTGTTCCCAGATTCGATCGATTTCTTTCTTATCAAATTTATTGCGGTCATATTTGTTGGGGTTACGATCCTTGTACCTTACGATATCTACAAATTCAGAGTAGTTTTTGTTACAAATATCATTCTTGATCGCAAAGTCATATAACTGGTTGAACAATACCTTTAACTTTCTTAGTGATGGGTAATTCTTGCCACAAGTATCAACAACATGCTGCAAATCAATGAGTTTCAAATCTTTAAAGATTTTGTCGTTCAAGCCAGTACACAGACCAAAAGCAGCAACATATCCACTTACATTCGACTTTGATATAGTCGGATATTTTTCCGATGACCACTTTTCATAAACTTCTGCAAAAGTTACTTTTGATGCTTCTAGGTCATAAGGATTGTTATTATAGTCTGCTAGTATTTGCAAGCCTTCCGCACGGGTAGCGGCATAGCCAATGGTAATATAATCTTGTACCTGCTTGTCTTTCTCTTTGTCGTAATGCCATCCCACAGTCTTTTTGACGATATAGGGCTTTCGTCTTTTTCCGGACAGTTTATATACTGTACCGAATCCATTAGGTAGTTTCAATAAACATCATTCCTTTCGTATATTTATTTGTAAAATCTGCAACGCAGAATATTACCGTAGTAAAAATGGATATCGTTAATCATGAATGACCTTGGTAACACTTGGTCTGATTGTCTTCCAAATATCATAATTGTCATTTGTCTGACTACCTGATTCCAATAATTCTTTCATAGCCTGCCAGTCTTTTAGGAACTGGATAAGGCTCTTATCTTCAAAGAAAATACCCGGTTCTCCGTTTAGGTCTCTTAATTTCACATCAAACACTTCATCAATAGCAAATAGTAAAGGCAATACATCCCCGTCTGCTTGAATATCAAATTCAGCAAGTGAATTAACATTCACATTAAGTGCATCTGCAATCTTTCGTAACTGGTCTGGTTTGGGGATGTTTTTACCTAATTCATATTTGCGGATAGCAACTTCATGAATCCCTGCTTTATCTCCCAACTCTTTTTGTGTTAATCCACGAAATGTACGGATTAACTTAATCTTTTTACCTGTAGTCATGATTGACCTCCATTCTGCCTAAATAGGCATTTTCACAATGATTGATACATATGTTCGAACCTTGCTACTATAGTAAGAATATAACATACCAAAATAAGAAAGTAAACATTAAATTTATAACTATTGACAGAGCAATAAAAGGTCTGTATAATACACGATACAAACAGAGCAAGAAATGCTCTAATTGAATTATAGGAGGTGATATCTATGGCGGAAAAGATTTATCAAGTTGAACTTCCGCCATTTACCGGAAGGAATGTTCCAATCGCAGAGATTGCGAAAGCGATTGGGAAAGATCCACAGTATATCAGGGTAGGTTTGCAGCAGGGAATTCTGAATTTTGGATATGTACTAAAATTAGAAGATTCCAAAGAATTTAACTACTACTGCCCAGATCGAAAGGTTTGGGAAGAGACAGGATACTTCAGACCGGTAGAAATGGCAGTATAACAACAGATGAAAGAAAGGAGGAGGTTGTCATAAGGGAGATAAATCAAAAAAAGTCCTAACCGTGGAGGGTCAGGACTAAAAGATAATTGTAGCAGAGCTAACGATTATCTTATCTCACAAGTATGATTATATCATTAGCTTCTGCTACTGACAAACAGAACATTTGGACAGATAACAGGAGGATGTAACGATGAATGAAACAAAGACAGAATTAAAATTAATCCATATGGAAGATGTAATATCCAAAGAAGTCAGCTGGCTATGGTATCCATATATTCCATTTGGAAAGATTACCATAATTGAAGGAGATCCGGGGGAGGGAAAGACAACCTTAATACTTAAGATAGCAGCACTACTAAGTAAGGGGTTACCACTTCCCTGTACGGATGATATTCCATATGAACCAATGTCGGTAATCTATCAGACAGCAGAGGACGGACTAGAAGATACAATAAAGCCTAGACTGGAACAAGCTGGAGCGGACTGTTCCAAAATACGGGTCATTGATGAATCAGAAAAGGAACTGACCATGAGTGATGAACGATTGGAGCAGGCAATCATTGAGACAAAGGCGAAGCTAATTATCCTAGACCCAATACAGGCTTATATCGGAGCAACGGTGGATATGCACAGAGCAAACGAAATCCATCCAGTACTAAAACGACTAGGAGTAATTGCTGACAAGTATCAATGTGCCATTATTCTTATTGGTCACATGAATAAGGCTTCTGGTACAAAATCAACGTATCGAGGACTTGGCTCCATTGATATTCAGGCAACTGCTAGAAGTGTTCTTCTGGTAGCAAGGCTTAGAGATAAACCAAACATTAGAATTATGGCACAAGATAAATCAAGTCTGGCACCAGCAGGAGATTCCATAGGATTTGAACTAACGGAAGGTAATGGATTTGAGTGTATTGGAGCCTATGACATAACCGTAGATGAATTATTAAGTGGACAGGAGGGCAGAGGGAAAAAGAAGTTCGATATAGCGATTTCTTTTATTACAGAGTATTTCAAGACAGTATCCGAAGTTTCTTCTAGTCAGATTGAAGAAGATGCAGCCATGCAGGGAATTAAACGTAATACCTTACTAGCGGCAAAGAAGAAACTGGGAATTGTAGCAGATAAGAGAAAGCAGTCGGAGGGTAAACAATATTGGATATGGAGTATGCCGGAGAAAAGTGTTTAACAGTCTATCTTCTAGGAAAAGCAGATTCTAAATTCTTGAAAAGAGTTTAGAATTTGTAATTCTAAAGAAACAGACTGTTAAACTCTTGCGGGTAGCAATATAACCCTCGGAGAGCCCCCGCCGTTTTGCTTTGCCAAAACTGCTAGGGGGTTATCATCATCGGCAAAGCTAAGATGATAATAAGCACTTCTCCGAAGGAACAACAGATAAAGGAGGAGAAAATCTATGGGTAGCGTTTCCTATTCAGCACATATCAGCAATGGTAAAAGTGCAATAACAAGTAAGAGCAAATTACAAGGAGTGGCAAAGCATAATCTTCGTAAATACAAATCCGATGGTTACAGTTCTGAAAATATTATACTACTAGAAGGAACCGATAATCTATATCAGGATGTAAGAAATATTTACCAACAAGAATTTGACGAAGCCGTCCGAGAATACAACGAGAAGCAAAAGCGACCGGAACGAAGAATTGATGATTATTTTGAACATGTTGCAAAACTGGATCAGGATATGGCGGTGGAAATTATCTTCCAATGTGGGGATAAGCAATTTTGGGAAGAGCATGAAGATAGTAAAGAAAGGATGTACAATGTTTACCAATATGTACTTTCTAAATTACAAGAGTACCTGCCAGATTTCAAGGTTGCCAATGCCGTAATTCACTTTGATGAAGCTAGTCCTCATATGCATGTGGTAGGAGTTCCAGTATGGAGCGGTACGAAAAAAGGGTTGTCAAAGAAGGTTTCAAAACGAAATGTATTTACACCAGCAACCTTGTCGGTTGTTCTACAAGACAAGCTTCGAGAAGAAGCAAGATCCTGCTTTCGATTTAATATTCATGAAATGATTGGGGATAAGAAAAAGGGAAGGAATCATGATTTATCGGTAGCAGAGTACAAAGTACAGCAAGAGCTTAAGAACCTTCACAAAGTGGAAGCGAAAAAACAAGTACTGGACATATCTGTAGATTCAGCTAGACAGAAATTAACCAATTTGAAACTTCAGTATGATGAAATGGATGAAGATATCCAATCAGAACTGACGGATAAGAAGAAATTGGTTGAGTCTTTGGATACTCAACTGGAAAAAAAGAAGCTAGTGCTGGAAATTGCCGATGAAGAACTAAAACAAAAAAGTTCTTTTCTGGAATTACTAGATGTTGTGAAACAAATGATTCAGTCGTATTTACCTCTACAACCCGACATTGAGGAATTTGCAAATACAGTAGAAAGGGGTGAAAGCATTACAGCTGGAAATTCCTTTCGAAGTTTCCTATCGACATTGGGACAGTTGTTATTATCTTTTAAGGAAATGGTTCAGGAAGGATTCTGTTGGTTTCCACGACTGATGAGATGGAATACAAGTAAGGGAGAAGTGGCGCCAGTATTTCGGGATGATCCGGGCGGATATAATTACAAGTTGGAAGCATTTCGGAATGTAGAGACAAAGGCGATCTACAGGGTTGAAAATCTGAAAGGGGAAATATGTTCAGATAATCGTATGGGGACATTGGAGCAGATACAGGGGAGCGTGGGGGTTCTAGAGAAACAACTTATGAAGATTGATAAGGATTTACGAAGATAAAAAGTATAGCTTCGGATTGTAATATCTGGGGCTATTTTTGACATTAAAAGATGGGAATATGTATACATTTTTTGCGATAAATAGATTAACAAATAATATTATCTGCCTATTGACAATATAAAATGATTTGATATAATCAACTGTAATAACATAAGAAAAGCAAAGACGGAAAAAGTAATTTATTGGAAACATTCAGAGAGAAAAACATTAGGTGAAAGTTTTTCATGTAGGAAAATAAATGAAAACCATTCCAGAGCTGTAATACTGAATTAAGTAAGTGTTACCGTATGACTGCGTTAAAGTATAGGATTTGTTAGAATCTGAAGTGAAAAGTTAAGGTGGAACCGTGCATTAGAATTTATGCACCCTTAAGTTAATGGTAATATGCCGTTGATTTTTGGGTGCTTTTCTTATGTTGAAATTTATTAAAATGTCGTAGAGGCATATTTTGAAAGGAGAACATAAGGAATGAAAGTTAGTATGAAAGATGGAACGGTAAAAGAGTGTAAATTTGAAGATGAGTTAGGTAAAGAGGCTTTTTAGCACACAGCTTCGCATGTTCTGGCACAGGCAGTTAAGCGTATTTATCCATCTGCAAAATGTGCAATTGGACCGGCGATAAAAGATGGATTTTATTATGATTTTGAATTTGACTTTGTTTTTTCGAATGAGCATCTGAAAAGAATTGAAGATGAGATGAAAAAAGTAGTAAAAGAGAATTTGGTATTACGCAGATTTGAGTTGAGCAGGGAAGAAGCAATTTCATTGATGGCGGAGAAAAATGAACCTTATAAAGTTATGTTGATAAATGATTTGCCAATAGAAGAAAAAATCAGCTTCTATGAACAAGGTGAATATGTAGATTTGTGTGCAGGACCTCATATTTTTAATACAAATTTGATAAAAGCTTATAAATTGACAACAATAGCAGGAGCTTATTGGCGGGGAAATGAAAAAAACAAAATGCTCACAAGAATCTATGGTGTAGCATTTCCGAAAAGTAATCAACTAGAAGAATATCTTGAGTTGCAGGAAGAAATTAAAAGAAGAGATCATAGAAGACTAGGGAAGGATTTGGGTCTATTTACATTATTTGAGGAAGGTCCTGGATTCCCGTTTTTTCTTCCAAAAGGAATGATACTAAAGAATTTATTGATAAATTATTGGCGAAAAATTCACGAAAGGGAAGGGTATCATGAAATATCTACTCCGATTATTCTCAATCGAGATTTGTGGCAGACATCAGGACATTGGGACCACTATCGTGAAAATATGTATACTACAGTTATTGACGATATGGATTATGCTATTAAGCCTATGAACTGCCCAGGGGGGATGCTTGTATATAAGCAGAAGCCACATTCCTACCGTGAGTTACCAATAAGAGTAGGGGAACTAGGTTTAGTTCATCGAAATGAAAAATCAGGTACCTTACATGGATTAATGAGAGTAAGAAGTTTAACACAGGATGATGCGCATATTTTTATGACACAAGAACAAGTTACACAAGAAATAGTGGGCGTAATTTGCTTAATTGATGAGGTATATAAAAAATTTGGATTTAAATATTCTTTGGAATTATCTACTAGACCAGAAAATAGTATTGGTAGTGATGAAGATTGGGAATTAGCAACGGAGAGTCTAAAAACAGCTTTAGAAGTAACAGAGAAAAAGTATGTAATAAACGAAGGTGATGGAGCATTCTACGGTCCCAAAATTGATTTTCATCTAGAAGATTCCATGGGAAGAACATGGCAGTGTGGAACCATTCAATTGGATTTTCAATTACCACTTAGGTTTGGAGCAGAGTATATAGGTGCTGATGGTGAAAGACATAGACCTATTATGATTCATAGAACAGTTTTTGGATCGATAGAACGATTTATTGGAATTTTAATAGAGCATTATGCAGGAAAGTTTCCTTTATGGTTGGCTCCTGTTCAAGTTAAAATTTTGCCGATCTCCGACCGTTTTATCTCATATAGCAAAGAAGTAATGAATGCATTAAGAGAAATTGGAATTCGTTGTGAAATGGATTCTAGAGCCGAGAAAATAGGTTATAAGATTCGTGAAGCACAATTAGATAAAGTCCCATATATGATTCTTGTTGGACAGAAAGAAAAGGAAAATGGGGCAATGTCAGTTAGAAAAAGAGATATAGGAGATTTGGGAAGCGTTGAAATGAGTGAATTTATCACTATATTGAAAAGTGAAATGGAGGGTTGAAAATGAAGGCTACAATCGTATTGATTGCAGACGATGAAATTGAAAATTATGGGAGAAAAATACTTCTTGAAGCTCATCGTATTGGGAAAGTAGGTTTTGAAATGACAAGATTACCGTTTCATGTATCTTTAAAGCAACCATTCGTAGTACCAAGTCTTGAAGAAATGGAAGATTTTTTGATGAGTTTGCAAAAAAGGTAAGTCCTATAGAAGTGAGTTTAGAGAAATTAGTTGTATACCCTAATAATGCTATCGGTGGAGAGCCATCTGGATGCTTGAGTATTAAAATTAAAAAAACATTCGAACTTGATGGAATACAAAAGAAACTATTTTGTGATTTGGAGAGAAAATTTGGTCCATGTCCAGCACCTTTTGATGATGATTATATTTTTCATATGACAGTAGCTATTGGCAAAGCGTCATATGAGAATTATGAAAGAGCATATGATGTACTCTGCAAAAGTAATTATAGCAGAAGTGTTAAATTTCAAAAAATAGGACTTCTGTATTACGATGATGATAATATATTGCCAGGAACATATTTTTGTTATAAAACGGTTGATTTGAAACAATCAAAGTAAAAATCAACTAAAAAATTAACCTATTTGGTTTGGTGTGAATATTTGTTGCCAGTATGTGCATAATACTATATAATCGTAGTTGGAACGATGTTTATGCAAAGATTTAGTTTTGCTTGACACAATCCATACGATTTGGTAATATAATATTACAAGATACTTCGTGGTGAAGTATAACTCCCATGACGCTTGCGATATCAGGTTTGCAAGAAGAGGCGTTAAGCGGGGATTTATTCGGGAAGTCTGCACCCGTACCTGAGAGCCAATGGCGAAAAAGAACGTAGTCTTAAAAGAAAAGTTCCGAAAAGGTCTGAGGTTATCACCTTAGGCCTTTTCTTGATGTATGGTAAAAAAACAAGCGAATATGCTTTTGAAGTACAGGAATATTGGAGAAGAGAATGTCAAAGAACAATAACTACCTGAAATATGCAAAGAGCAGAAAAAAGACACATATAAATATTGAGTTACAACAAATTGCGACGGAATATAGTAAGCTGCTTAATAAAAAATTTTGTTATTATTTTAGTGGCGGGGTTAGGATAGAGTTTCAGTTTAAAATGGAGAATTTCTATCATTTACTTGGATTTCACAAGCTCACAGATGTAACAGTAGTCCGTATGGTTGAGAATCGTAGGTTAAAAAAAGAAGATTTTTTTAAACATATCTATGATGGCAAAATTACTATGGAAATAACGGATTTAAAAGTGATTGGTGATTATGAAACAAACATTGTACATATCCAAGATACAAGTCATAAGTCTGATTTTGGAGAGGTTAAGGCGCATCGATTTCAATTTTTTACGGAAAAAAATGTTATGGATATGTTGTTGAGTGATCCTGTTATAGATTTTGAAAGCGAAGACTGTGATACTGTGATTGAAGCAGACAAGATTTTCTTTAAGCATGTTACAGAAACTGTTCGTAATTTGAACTTGTTTATAGGATATGACGAAACTGAAAATCAGTATTTTACCTCAACATTTTTCATGGAGAAGGAAAAGAACAAGTTTAGGGTAAAAAATTCTGGAGAACCACAGCCAGAGTTGAAAATATTATTGAGAAGAATAATAGATACCCAAAACAATTCATTAATAGATTTTTGTGTGAAATGGGAAAATGTTCGTAATGAATTTATAAATGAGCCATTTTATAGGGGGCAGAGTCGACTGAAAGCTTGGATTAATAGTAAGCATATATCGTCAAAAGAAGTTGCAGAAGAAATAAAAATTCAACAGGGGCTATTGCAACAGTATCAGAAAGATGTGGATGAACTGACATTGCAATATAATATTGTAAATCTGATTCAGCAACTTGGCGAAGAAGAAAAGAAGATAGATGCACAGCTTGCTCTTATGGAGTATGAGATAGATGCAGAAAATGAGACTGAGATTGATACATATAGAGCTTTGGAAATTGGTACGATTAGAACTGATAAATATAAAATGGAAGCAAAGACCGAAGCGTTGACTAACAAGCTTCAAAAGCATGAAAAGCATCTTCCAGATATTGTTGAGCTTGAAGCGCAGGAGGCGCTGTTAGTTTATCAAGCATGTTTACCGGATGTGAGTCTAGAGAGTGAACGGATAAAAGAATTGCTACAGCAGTTTGATGTTTTTGATGATAATGTTGTGCCAGAGGAATTTTTGAAGAAATATATGAATAGATAGATGACAAAGCGGTGTAATTAAAATTAGGTTTCACTAATTATTAGAGATGCTTTGAGATGCCCTAAGACCTCGTGGGTAAAACACACGTAACTAACATCAATATCAAAGAATCCAGTATTTATGCGGTTCTACAGTTCTCAAACAGTTCTCTAAGAGATTAATATGTGGGACTTTTCGGAACAAAGCAAATTTGCAATTTCCTTCGGGAAATATCTTATTTACTGGGTTTCAAGAGTTGTGGGTTGCTCTGAAATGTGCTTGATTTTGCTAGATAAGTAACACATAAGCGACAAACAAGTAACAAGAAAGCAACTTAAAAGACACAAATATTAGAAATTATATAGGATGTTTTTCAGATGGATTTATCTGTCTGAGAGACATCTTTTTTTTGCTATAAATAGACATTTGATAATTACCTCTTTGTAAAATAAGTAACGTATAAGTGACAATAGCTTCTTAAATCATGTTTATTGCCTTGATTAATTCGTTTACATCCATATGGGTATATACTTTCTCAGTCAGCGTCATGGCTCCTGAGTGACCGACAATCTTTTTGATGGTAGTCTGATCAATGCGAGCATCCGCTAACATGGAGATACAGGTATGCCTGCAACAATGTGGAGTTTTTTCAATTCCTAAATTAGTCATTAAGGGTTTGAAGTAACTGTCATAGTAATTACGATAGTAAACCTCTTACACCGGTTTATTCTTTTCTAAGTGAAAAATGAATAAAAACGAAAAAAACGTCAAAAATACAAATGAATACTAAAAATAATAAAAATATTGATTGCTAAAAGTGAAAAAATCACATATAATAGATTGTATAGAATTAGGAGGTGCTTATAATGCTTATTAGATTTAATGTTAAAAATTTTCTGTCATTTTCAACTAGAGATAATGGAAAATCCGAAGAGTTTTCAATGTTAGCAGGAAAAGTACGGAGTAAAAAAGAACATATTTACGATGATGATAATATAAAATTATTGAAATTTGCAGCAGTATATGGAGCTAATGCAGCAGGAAAATCAAACTTGGTTAAAGCAATGGACTTTATGAAAAAGACTGTCATAAATGGTCTACCAGAAGGACATACAGATAAATATTGTAAAGTAGATCCAGAAAACAAGTTTAAAGATAGTTATTTCGAGTTTGAAATTAAGTTAGGGAATAGCTATTATTCTTACGGATTTGAAGTTGTATTGAATGAAAGTAAGTTTCTTTCTGAGTGGTTATTAGAACTAACACCAGATAATAAAGAAAAATTATTATTTAGTCGTGACATAAAGAACGGGACTTTTGAGCTGGGAGGTCCTCTAAATACAAAAGGGTTAGTAAATAAAATGAGAGTTTATACAGAGGATATCAAAGATGATAGTTCTGCATTGCTTTTGTCTATTATGAATCAAAATAAAAGAAATCTTTATCAAGAATATAAAAGAGCATCCATATTAAAAGAAATCTATTTCTGGATAAAAGATGGATTAGATATTAATTATCCAGATAGGCCTATATCTGACTATTCTTACATGGCAAATACAGAAAATGTAGAGGAGATATGTAGAATTATTTCTGCATTTGGTACTGGAATAACGAATTTTGAAATGGTAGATGTACCGATTGAAAAAATAGCAAGTCAATTGCCGAAACAAATACGGAATGACCTATTGTCGAATTTGGAAAAAAGAACTATAGAACTGAAAAATAATGATAAACTAAAAAGAATAGGTATCATTATGAGAAGCGATAAAGATTTCTTTATTCTGAATGTCGATAAGAGCGAGGAAGTAACTTGTAAAACGATACAATTTTCTCATGGAGAAAGAAATGTTTTGTTTAATCTTGCAGAAGAATCTGATGGAACAGTAAGAGTTTTGGATTTATTAGAAATTTTGCTATCGGGAGAGAACAAAACATATGTTGTGGATGAATTAGATCGATGTTTACATCCAAGTTTAACGTATAAATTTATTGAAACTTTTTTACAAAAAGCAGCAAAGAGTAATATTCAGCTTATCGTTACTACTCATGAATCAAGATTAATGGATTTTGATTTGTTAAGACGCGACGAAATATGGTTTGTTAACAAAAAAAAATCTGGAGAGTCAGATATGTATTCCTTAGAAGAGTACAACGAAAGATTTGATAAAAAGATAGATAAAGCGTACTTAGAAGGACGCTATGGTGGGGTGCCAGTTTTCAGCACAGTATTTCCAATTAAGGAGGACTAGTGCATGAGAGAAAGCAGGACATTTGCAGAACGAACAAAAATATCAGAATAGGATAGAACCGTTAAAAAATATTTCTTGATTTACGAAGGTTCGGATACGGAGCAGATATATTTCAATGCAGTAAATAATGCAAGGATAAAAATAGGAATTAATCCATTAATTGAACTAATTCCTATAGTTCGAAGTCATAGTGAAGAAGGATGGAGTAATCCTAAAAAAATACTGGATCGAATAATTAAAGACATTGAAGAGAGCAAAACAGGATTGATTTCATATGAGACAATGCTGAATAGAATTATGGATCTTTTTAATGAGGAAAAAGTCTTTGGTACTGATAAGTCATTTGAAACAATATGGGATTTATTGATATTTATCTGTAGAAATAAATTATGTAAGCTATTGAATGAAACCGTTGAAGATGTAGAAACAGAATGTATGAAGATCATATCTTTACTTAATGATGAACTGAAGACAGAAAATATAATTTCTGATATATCTGAAGTGATAAAAAATGGTGGAATTACTTATGCAGAAGATATTGATAAAATATGCTTGATTGTTGATAGAGATAGAAAAAGCTTTATTTCTACACCTGGAAACAATCAATATGCATATGTCATGAATAAATGTAAAGAAAAAAAATTCGGTTTTTATGTTACAAATCCATGCTTTGAATTTTGGCTTATGCTACATTTTGATGAGGTGTTTACAATTGATCAAAGTAAAATGTTGATTAATCCAAAAGTAACAGCTAAGCGTAATTATGCGGAGGATGAATTAAAAAAATTGATTCCAAATTATAAAAAAACACGTTATGATGCAGAGTTACTTGTAAATCGGATTGAGAAAGCAATTGAAAATGAAAAGAAATTTTGCGAAGACATTGAGGAATTGGAAAGTAGCCTTGGGAGCAATGTGGGTAAACTAATTGTTGAAATGAGAATGGATTAATAAGAAATTCGATTTGTTTTTCAATGGATAGAATGAAGGGAGAGATTGGGTGCCACTAATAAAAAATAAAATACCAATACTGGAATATGACACAGATAACCAAGCTGTTATCATGCCAGAGCATCATTGGGATTATAAATTTTGTTAAAAAGCAGTTATGCTTTTTATGGAATTGGAAATAGAAGACTTTGTAAAAACTCACGAGTGCGATATTGTAGGCAAATTTGAATCGGTTACAAAAACCTTTAATGTATACAAAACAGTACATAGCGGAATGGAAATTATATTTGTACAAGCACCGCTTGGCAGTGCAAGTTCAGTTCAAATTATGGATCAATTGATAGCAGGTGGCGTGAAAAAAATCATTGCCACGGGGTGTTGTTGCTAACTTCCCAAAAATTATCTCACTCAATCGATAACCTCATCATTTTTGATATTTTAAACGTCTATTCAACCCTTGAAAATACTGGATTTTTACCACGATTTTGCTTGCATTATCGTGGTATTTTTGATATATTAATTGAGTAGGATATCATGCTTTTGGGGGGCGCAAAAATGTATTACGATTTTCTAGTAAAAATACCAGAGGATACAGGTAAAATTTCAAGAAACAGACGTGGTGATACAACTTATATCGAATATACATATGGAAGAAAATATCTTCCTGAAAAGAAATACAATGTGCCTAGTCGCACAACAATCGGGAAGTTATCTGCTGACAATCCAACTATGATGTATCCCAATCCAAACTTTGAAAAATATTTTCCGGATGTTGTTCTTCCGGAAGAAGGTGAGAATATAGCTTCGCGTAGTTCCTGTATACGAGTAGGTGCATTTATGGTAATCAAGAAAATCATTGATGATTACAAACTTTCCAATCATCTTTCTACTTGGGATGACAGAGGCAAGGGACTTTTGTTAGATTTGGCATCCTACTCCATTATCTGTGAAAGCAATGCAGCTCAGTATTATCCGGATTATGCCTATAATCATCCCGTTCTCACACCAGAGCAGAAAATTTACAGCGATTCAACTATTTCCAGATTTCTTACCGAAATCACTGAGGATGACCGAATTGCTTTCCTGAATAGCTGGAATACAAATAGAAACCATAAAGAGCAAATCTATTTGTCCTATGACTCAACCAATAAGAATTGTAAAGCTGGTGATATTGAAAAGGCGGAGTATGGACACCCAAAGGAAGATATCGGAGCTTCAATCATCAATTATTCGATTGCTTACGATATGAACAATCAGGAACCTTTGTTATATGAGAGCTATCCTGGAAGCATTGTTGATGTTTCGCAGTTACAGTGTGTTTTAGAAAAAGTCCATGGATATGGATATTGGAATATCGGGTTTGTTCTTGATCGAGGCTATTTCAGCAGAGACAATCTGGATTATATGGACAAATGTAACTATGATTTTGTGATTATGGTTAAGGGAAAAGCTTCTTTTGTGAACGGTTTGATCTGGGAGAATAAAGGAGAATTCGAGACGAATCGATCTTGTGCGATCAAGGAATATCGGGCTTATGGGATGACAATCTGTGACAAACTCTATACAGATGATTCAAAGGACAGATATTTTCATCTTTATCATAAGGTGAGTCGCGAAAGTGCGGAGCGTACGCAGTTAGAAAATGAGCTACAACGTATGGAAGAAATGCTGGATAAGAGCAAGGGGAAAGAGATAGACTTTGGGAAAAAATATGAACATTATTACGAACTTACATACCATGAAAAAGATGGAAAGCGAAAATTCTATGGATATAAAGAACGGGAAGATGTGATTGAGCAGGAATTGAAGCTTTGTGGATATTTTGTGATTGTGACATCAAAAAAGATGACTGCCAGTGATGCTCTTCTGCTATATAAAAGTCGCGATGCCTCCGAGAAGTTATTTTGTAGTGACAAATCATTTCTTGGGAACAGAACACTTCGAGTATCAAGGAATGATGCACTGGAATCAAAGATCTTTGTTGAATTCATTGCATTAATTATCAGATGCAAGATATACACTCAGTTACGAAAACGTATGGCAGAAATGGCAAAAGAGCCAAACTATATGACGGTTCCAGCCGCTCTGAGAGAACTAGAGAAGATTGAATTAATCAGGCAACCTGGCGGAAACTACAGACTTGATCACGCCATTACTGCAACACAGAAGACAATTTTAGGAGCATTTGGCATAGATGAAGATAGTGCTCGATCAAGAGCACTATCACTAGGAAAAGAACTTATGGGTGCTGCAGAACCAGAAATAGAGGAGGATGAAGATGGCGCGTACGAAATCTACTAAAACAATCGATGAAAAGATACATGAACAAGAAGAAAAACTCCGTAAAATGAAGACTCGATGCGACAAAATATCAGGAGAACTTAAACGTTAGAAGCCAAGGAATTATTAAATGCAATAGCTCGCAGTTCTAAAACCAGATCTGAGGTCTTAGCATTTCTAGAAAGTTAATTGATGATTCAACCCTACCAATTTTCAACCCAAAATTGGTAGGGTTAATATTGAGTAGGTAAAAGATGGGAAGTTAGCATTGATATTAAAGAATTCAGCATTCATGTGGTTCTATAGTTAATATACGCCTATCAAAGAGATAATCGGAAACATAATACAAAATAAAAAAACTTTGCAGATACTATATTTGTGAGGTTTTTTTATATGCAATAAAGCGGTAAAACAACATGAATCATGGTTGCCATATTTAGCATTATTGTTTATAATTTTATGAAGTGTTAAAGTTTATTAATAGAGATTTCAATAATTAGGATGAGTCCTTAAATATAGATGGACGGTAAATTCATTAAAATAAAGCGTTATAACAGGTTTTGTACCGGTAGGAGTATTTGTTACGGAGCAAAAAAAAAGAAAATTCTAAATTTATATTTGTGGTGTCACAACCTAATATAAAAAAAGTCATCGCATGATTTTAAATGGAAAGGAAGAGGTATCTATGAAAAAATTAAATGACTATTTATACTCTGGAGATACTGTTCTTAAGATTTTACAAAGATATACGGAGGATTTGAAAAAATCAGCGAAAGAAACGAATAATCCAATTGATCTTGTGCACAGCAATTTTCTGATTCAAATTGCAGAACTTTTACAGCACAACGAGTTTCTGACTTCCCAGTCTCAGAGGATTAGGGAATTTTATAAACTAATGGCAAGCGACTACCCTTTTCTTGCATTTACGTTTAAGGGACGAATTAAATCATTGATTAGAGCGGAAGAAAAATTTAATGGATACATAGTTGAATATATTTGTAATTATTACAATGAATATGGTAATTATCCTTCACTTCCTGAACTAAAAAATTGCATAAATTGTTTTCGCGACTTGATAGCATATCGAATTGTAATCTCACTTCCTAAATGTCATTTAAAAGAAGGAGAAAATTATGCGGAGGAAGAAATAAAATATCTATATAATATTGCAAATAAGTTGCCTGATTTTTTAGAGGAAAGAGGATTTAGCGCAGAAATATCGCCATCAATAGGTGAGAAAAAATCGCCCTTGCTAAAAAATAGCGTAAGTCCGTACTATAAAGACTATATTATAAACTCAAAGCCGCAAGGATATCGTTCATTACATATAACATTTTACGATAATATTGCTCGTTGTTATGTAGAAGTACAACTGCGGACAAAAGAAATGGACGATTTTGCTGAGATTGGTCCTGCCAATCATTTGGGTTATGAAAAACAACAAAAAAGTGAAAGGTCTAGAAGAGATGAAATTCCAGAAGGAGAATATATTTATTTTGATGAGGCCTATGAAAGAGGTATCCAGTTGCAGCAACTTGAACTATCAAAATTGGATGTGAATATGTTTTCAGCAGTGAATAATTCCCTTATCAATGATGGATGTGGGCTCTACCGCGGAAGAGTTATTCTTCCCTATGAGCATCTTTCAAGATTCCAAAATGACCTTATAGATTAAATAAAGGTGAATACGTAATGAAGAAAATACTAATTGTAGAAGATGATTTGAAACTTAATAATGGAATTCGGCTGGCGCTAAAAGGTCAGGAATATATGTGTTATCAGAGTGATTCTATTTCTTCTGCTAATGAAACTTTTCGAAAGGAAAAAGTGGATCTTATATTGCTAGATATTAATCTTCCGGATGGATGTGGGCTGGATTGGCTAGTGAACATACGGAAAAAAAGTACAGTCCCCATTATACTGATTTCAGCCAACAATATGGAGATGGATATTGTATCAGGACTGGAACTTGGCGCCAATGATTATATAACGAAACCCTTTAGTTTGATGGTGCTTCGTGCAAGGATTGGAGTGCAGTTACGTGAGATAGAGAACGAAAGTACACAAATAATTCAAATGGATGATTTCTATTTCGACTTTAAAAAAATAGAGTTTCGCGTAAGCGGTAAACCCATTGAATTAAGCCGCACAGAACAGAAACTTCTTCGAAAACTTGTTGATAATCCTGGTATTACATTAAATAGAAGTATGTTAACGGATGAAATCTGGTCAGGAGATTCGGAATATGTGGATGAACATGCACTTACGGTTGTGATTAAGCGATTACGTGATAAATTAGAAGATTCCCAAAACAAGAGGCCATATATCAAAACGGTTTATGGTATCGGTTACGCATGGGACAATGACAACGGGAGCAGTCAAACATGAATCAGAATATAACTATCATGATTTGTTTTATTAGTAATGTGATTTTATTACTTATAGTTATAATTACATACTGGTATGGGAAGCAGCGTGAAAAAAGAATGCTTATACGCTTACAACATATGCTTGAGGATGCAATTGCTGGTACCTTCACGGAATCTAAGCTAGAGGAATCAAAGGTATCGGAACTAGAAAGCAGTATGTGGCGTTTTCTAAATGATTGCAAGGTCTCATCTTTTCATTTGAAAGAGCAAAAGCAGCGGATTCAATCCCTGATATCGGATATTTCTCATCAAACGGTAACTCCCATATCCAACATAAAGATTTATGCGGAATTGTTAGAAGAACAGCAGAACGTATGGAAAACAAAGAAGAACATTGTGGATGTGGGAATGGCAGAAGAGATACAAGTAGATATGGTTGAAGAGATGAAAATGGATATGGCAGAAGAAATAGATGCTATAAAGGATCAGGTTGAGAAACTTGACTTTTTAATTGAATCCCTGGTAAAAGTATCTAGACTGGAGAATGGTATTCTGTCTCTCAAGCCACAAAAAGCTTGTATTAGTAAAGTTTTATCAGCTTTGAAGACACAGTTTGCTAAGAAGGCACAGAATAAGAATATTTCTCTTGTTATTGAAGATTCCATGGAAGAAGCAGAGTTTGACGAGAAGTGGACCATAGAAGCAATCGCAAATATTGTGGATAATGCTATAAAATATACGCCAGATGGTGGACAAGTAATAATTAGAGTGAGTTCCTATTCATTATTTTTGCGTCTGGATGTGATAGATACGGGTATTGGGATAGCAAAACAGGAAATGGGTAACATATTTACCCGATTTTATCGTTCTCACGTTGTCCGTACACAACCAGGAGTAGGAATTGGGTTGTATCTAGCTAGAGAGGTTTTAAAAATGCAAAAAGGTTATATTAAAGTTTCATCAAAAGTGGGAGAGGGCTCTACCTTCTCCGTGTTTTTATATCGTGGATAACGAAGAGTTCTGGTCTGAATTATGAAGATATATAAGAATTACCTATGTGAAAAGTGTCAGATCTGATATATTTTAGATACTAGCTGGAAACAATCGTGTGATAAAGTCTGTATTGTGATGATACAGACTTTATTTAGCTCATAGATATATATCTAGTTTGGTTTTAGGTTAAGGAAGAAACAATAAGTTTGGAGGAACAGTAATGTTTATTTTACAGGCAAAGAATTTACGTAAAATATATGGGAAGGGAGAGGCAGAAGTAGCGGCACTAGATGGTGAGTGTGAAAAATATGTAGATTCCATTCATCTATACAGTAGTGGAACAAAAGGACTCATTTTAAATATGATTTCAGCTGCAGGATATTTCACAGTGGATTTTTGCAAAGTTTTGAATCTGAAGAAATGCATGATCAATTCATAAAAGTATTGGAAGACTACGGAATTCATGCGGAATCTACGGAAAGAATAGAATTTAATACGACACCAGATAAGACCTTTGCAACAGGAAAATGGCAGGCTGAAAGATTTTTTCGTACCTTAGAATAAAGTATTGACCCTATTTACAATGGAAGTACATTTGCCAAAAGTAGAGTGGTTTTTATTGGCTTTAATTACCGGGTCGGGCTCCTGAATTTTGCATTCTATAATAATGTTAATTTTCATTCGAATTTTGGAAAGATATAAAATAATCAATGTCATTTAGTTTAGACATTTTACTTCTATTTTTAGCGGTTCCACA
>JBGUEO010000029.1:0-61426 GCA_041821315.1 Velocimicrobium sp.
AAATAAGTAGAAATAAAGCGACTTCATAATTAGCGTCAATGTGCCGTTTTACAATGAAAAAGGCATTTGCAGAGCTTGAAGAAGGAGAAGAGAAAATTCATAAAATTCAAGAATTTGGAATTGGGCAGATACGAATTGGAGTAAGCACAACACTTTGTAAATATGTATTAATTCCATATTTGAAACGATTTATTGAAAAATTTCCGCATATCAAGATTATGATATCTTGTCAATCAACTTTTCATACCGTAAAACTATTAGAAGAAGAAAAAATTGATATTGGGTTAATTGGGAAATATGGATTTGGAAAAGATATGGAATTTTTTTCAATCGAAGAAATTGAAGATGTATTTGTTGCATCTGAAAGTTACCAAAGAAATTTAAGTCTTCGAGAAAAAACGGCAAATAATCCGTTTGACTTTTTCTCGTATTCCAATCTCCTTCTTTTAGATGAACAAAATATTTCAAGACAACACATAGAAAATTATTTTAACGAAAATCAGCTGAAGGTAAAGCAAGTACTCGAAGTAAACAGTATGGATTTACTCATTGAATTTGCCAAAATTGGACTTGGGGTGGCATGTGTAATCAAAGAATTTGTAAAGGAAGAACTAGAAGAAGGCGTGCTTTCCATCGTTTCCATACCAAATCCAATTCAAAAGCGTGAGATTGGGTTCGCTTATTCGAAAAAGAATATTAAGACAGAGTCAATGGAGCGATTTATGGATTTTGTCTTGTCTCCTAGCAGTGAAAATTAATAAAATGGACAGTTTAGTACATTTTCGCTTGAATGCGTTAAAATTTTAAAATTTTATACTTGACAGTATAAATCATTATGATTATACTAAGTAATAATTAAAAAGAAGAACGGCATTGACAAGGAGCAGTACATATTTGTTGAACGCACAGAGAAAAGATGGTTGGTGAAAATCTTTAGGGAAACAATATGGAAAGTAGCCTTAGAGCCTTGAAGTAGAACAAAAGTTAATTTTAAGTAGACTTCAACGGAGTCCCACGTTATAGGGAAGATGAGTGCAGAGAAAATCTCTGAATTTAGGTGGTACCACGGAAAATTTCGCCCTAAGCGTTTCGCTTAGGGCGTTTTTTTACGCGAAAGCAATGAGCCGTGCAGAATCATGTAGGCGCTGATGCAGGCTTGCCTGCAAATCAGTGTATGCATGATTCTATAGGGCGAAGCCCGCGACCGAGAGGAGCCCCGCGGAACGAGGTAGCAGCACGGCAGAGTAAGTAGGCAATCATGTAGGCGCTGATGCAGGCTTGCCTGCAAATCAGCGTATGCATGATTCTATAGGGCGAAGCCCGCGACCGAGAGGAGCCCCGCGGAACGAGGTAGCAGCACGGCAGGGCAAAACGAAAGGAGAAACAAGCATGCAATTAAAGATAGCAGTTATCAAAGGTGATGGCATTGGACCAGAAATCGTAACGGAGGCGCAAAAGGTCTTAGATAAAGTTACTCTAAAATTTGGTCATAAAATAAATTATACACAACTATTAATGGGAGGTGCTTCCATTGATGCAAATGGAGTTCCACTTACGGATGAAACGATTGCAAGTGCAAAACAAAATGATGCTGTTTTAATGGGGTCTATCGGAGGAAATACATCGACATCGCCCTGGTATCAATTAGAACCAAGTTTAAGACCAGAAGCTGGATTGTTAAAAATCCGCAAAGAGCTAAACCTATTTGCAAATTTACGACCAGCTTATTTGTATTCGGAACTAAAACAAGCGTGTCCGTTAAAGGATGAAATCATTAAAGATGGATTTGATATGATGATAATGCGAGAACTCACAGGTGGTCTGTATTTTGGAGAGAGAAGAACCGAAACCATCAATGGACTATTAACCGCAGTAGATACGCTTACTTATAATGAAGAAGAAGTTCGAAGAATTGCAAAACGTGGATTTGATATTGCAAAAAAAAGAAGAAAAAAAGTGACGAGTGTTGATAAGGCAAATGTATTGGATTCTTCAAGGCTGTGGAGAAAAGTTGTAGAAGAAGTGGCCAGTGAATATCCAGAGGTTACACTCGAACATATGCTAGTTGATAATTGCGCAATGCAACTGGTAAAGAATCCAAAACAGTTTGATGTTGTCTTAACGGAAAATATGTTTGGCGATATCTTATCCGATGAAGCAAGTATGGTTACGGGATCCATCGGAATGTTGGCATCTGCAAGCCTGAATGATACGAAATTTGGACTTTATGAACCAAGTGGAGGGTCAGCCCCAGATATTGCTGGAAAAGGGATTGCAAATCCAATTGCAACAATCCTTTCCGCTGCAATGATGTTACGGTACTCATTTGATTTAGATAAAGAAGCGGATGCAATTGAGCAAGCAGTAAAAGCTGTATTAAAAGAAAATTATCGAACCATTGATATTATGGAAGATGGATGTAAGCAGGTTGGTACAAATGAAATGGGAGACCTGATTTGTAATCGCATATAAGATGGACTTGTAAACTTGTAGAAATAGAAAGTGAGGATATTGGTTATGAGAAGTGATTCAGTAACAAAAGGAATGCAACAAGCACCACACAGATCTTTATTTAACGCATTGGGACTTACAAAAGAAGAGCTAGAGAGACCACTTATTGGTATTGTGAGTTCTTATAATGAAATTGTCCCGGGGCATATGAATCTAGATAAAATCGTAAATGCCGTTAAGATGGGAGTTTCTATGGCAGGTGGAACTCCAATTGTGTTTCCTGCAATTGCAGTATGCGATGGAATTGCTATGGGTCATACAGGAATGAAGTATTCTCTTGTAACCAGAGATTTGATTGCAGATTCTACGGAATGCATGGCAATGGCACATGCATTTGATGCACTTGTAATGGTTCCAAACTGTGACAAAAATGTCCCCGGACTTCTAATGGCTGCAGCTAGAATAAATATTCCTACGGTATTTGTATCAGGAGGTCCGATGCTTGCTGGGCATGTGAGGGGAAAGAAAACAAGTCTTTCTAGCATGTTTGAAGCGGTTGGTTCCTATGCAGCAGGCACAATGACAGAAGAGGATGTAATGGAATACGAAAATAAAGCATGTCCAACCTGTGGATCTTGTTCTGGAATGTATACTGCTAACTCTATGAATTGCCTAACGGAAGCTTTGGGTATGGGACTTGGTGGAAATGGTACGATACCAGCGGTATATTCCGAGAGAATTAAGCTTGCAAAACATGCTGGTATGCAGGTTATGGAAATGTTTGAAAAAAATATCTGCCCGAGAGATATTATGACGAGAGAGGCATTTATGAATGCCCTAACAGTAGATATGGCACTTGGATGTTCTACCAATAGTATGCTTCACCTTCCTGCAATTGCACATGAAGCAGGGGTTGAACTCAACATGGATATTGCAAATGATATTAGTGCAAAAACACCAAATTTATGTCACCTTGCCCCAGCGGGTCATACCTATATGGAGGAACTAGATGAGGCTGGTGGTGTTTATGCCGTTATGAATGAATTGAATAAAAAAGAATTATTATATACAGATTTAATTACAGTAACAGGAAAGACGGTTTTAGAAAATATTAAAAACGTCACAAACAAAAATATAGAAATCATACGACCGATTGATAATCCATATAGCGAAATTGGTGGAATTGCCGTATTAAAAGGAAATTTGGCACCAGATTCAGGCGTGGTGAAGCGTTCGGCTGTAGTACCTGAGATGATGGTGCATGAAGGACCAGCCAGAGTGTTTGATTGCGAGGAAGATGCAATTGATGCGATTAAAGATGGGAAAATTGTTGCGGGAGATGTTGTCGTCATTCGCTATGAAGGTCCAAAAGGAGGTCCAGGTATGAGGGAAATGTTAAATCCTACGTCTGCGATTGCTGGAATGGGACTTGGATCAAGCGTAGCACTTATTACAGATGGTCGCTTTTCTGGAGCTTCCAGAGGGGCATCTATTGGTCATGTTTCACCAGAAGCGGCTGTTGGAGGACCGATAGCCTTGGTAGAAGAAGGAGACATCATTGAAATTAATATACCGCAAAACAAATTAAATGTTAAAGTTTCCGAGGAAGAGATGGAAAAGAGAAGAGAAAATTGGAAGCCTAGAGAACCTAAAATTACGAGTGGATATCTTGCAAGATATGCTAAAATGGTAACTTCTGGAAACCGAGGAGCTATATTGGAAATTTAAAGAAAGAGGTGTGTGAATGCAATTAACAGGATCAGAAATCGTTATAGAATGTTTGAAGGAACAGGGTGTTAACACTGTTTTTGGATACCCGGGAGGAACAATTCTCAATATATATGATGCACTATATAAACATCAGGATGAAATTCTGCATATTTTAACTTCCCATGAGCAGGGAGCATCGCATGCAGCAGATGGATATGCAAGAGCGACAGGTAAAGTTGGTGTGTGTTTTGCTACCAGTGGACCTGGGGCAACTAATTTGGTAACTGGAATTGCAACCGCCTACATGGATTCTGTACCAATGGTTGCAATCACTTGTAACGTAGCAACACCATTGCTTGGAAAAGATACCTTCCAAGAAATTGATATTACAGGTGTTACGATGCCAATTACGAAGCATAACTATATAGTAAAAGATATCAAAAAACTTGCAGATACCATTCGCAGAGCATTTGTAATCGCTCAAAGTGGAAGACCAGGCCCCGTTCTTGTTGATATTACCAAAGATGTTACAGCAAACAAAACAGAGTATACCAAAACGGAGCCTGTAATAGTGGAACGCGTGAAGGGTGAAATTACTCCAGACAGCTTAGATAAAGCGATTAAGTTGATTAAGAAATCGAAAAAACCAGTTATTTTCGTTGGAGGTGGTGCTGTTATTTCTGAGGCAGCCAAGGAGCTTTTAGAATTTGTAACAAAAGTTGATGCACCAGTTACGGATACTTTGATGGGAAAAGGAGCCTTTAATGGAGAACACCCATATTATGTGGGGATGTTAGGCATGCATGGAACAAAAACTGCAAATTTGAGTGTAACGGAATGTGATTTACTCATTACCATTGGAGCTAGATTTAGTGATCGTGTTACTGGTAATACGAAAACCTTTGCAAAAAATGCAAAAGTACTTCAAATTGATGTTGATCCGGCAGAGGTAAACAAAAATATAGTGGTAGCGCATCATATAGTTGGGGATGTAAAAGAAGTATTAGCGAAAATCAATGAAAATTTACAACCACAAAAACATGCAGAGTGGATGAAAACGGTGGAAGATAGAAAAGATAAAAATCCGCTAACTTATCATAAAGATTCATTGAATGGCCCTTATATTATTGAAAAAATTTATGAAATGACCAAGGGAGATGCTGTAATTACAACGGAAGTAGGACAGCATCAGATGTGGGCAGCACAGTTTTATAAGTATAAAAATCCCAGAACGTTTATCACATCAGGAGGTCTTGGAACAATGGGATATGGCCTAGGGGCTTCTCTAGGAGCACAGATTGGACGGCCAGATAAGCAGATTGTAAATATTGCGGGGGATGGTTGCTTCCGAATGAATATGAATGAAATTGCAACCGCAACCAGATATAATATTCCGATTATTCAGGTTATTATTAACAATCATGTACTTGGTATGGTTCGTCAGTGGCAGGATTTGTTTTATGAAAAACGATATTCCCAGACGATATTAAATGATAAGGTTGATTTTGTAAAAGTAGCAGAGGCAATGGGTGCAAAGGCTTATAAAGTAACGGAAAAAGAGCAGTTTGAAGAAGTTTTTAAATTGGCGATGGAACAAAAGGAACCAGTTGTTATTGATTGCATTATTGACTGTGATGATAAAGTATTTCCAATGGTTGCACCAGGTGGAGCGATTGCAGAGGCGTTTAATGAAGAGGACCTAATAAATAATAATAAAAAATAATGTATATATTAAAAGGAGGATATTGGAATGGCTAGAGTCTATAATTTTTCAGCTGGACCGGCAGTATTGCCAGAAGAGGTATTAAATGAGGCAGCAGAAGAAATGCTTGACTATAAGGGTTGTGGTATGTCTGTGATGGAGATGAGCCATCGATCTAAAATGTTTGAAGAGATTATTCATGATGCGGAATCTGACATAAGAGAACTTATGAATATTCCAGATAATTATAAGGTGTTATTTCTGCAAGGAGGTGCTTCGCAGCAATTTGCCATGCTTCCAATGAATCTTATGAAAAATGGGGTGGCTGATTATATTATTACGGGGCAGTGGGCAAAAAAAGCATATCAAGAAGCTTGCATTTATGGAAGGGCAAATGCGATTGCATCCTCTGCTGATCAGACATTTTCTTATATTCCAGACTGCAGTGATCTTCCAATTAGCGAAGATGCAGATTATGTATATATTTGTGAAAACAATACGATCTATGGAACAAAATACAAAACACTTCCAAATACAAAGGGAAAGACGTTAATAGCAGATGTTTCCTCTTGCTTTTTATCGGAACCAATCGATGTTACAAAATATGGAGTTGTTTTTGGCGGGGTGCAAAAAAATGTTGGACCAGCAGGTATGGTAATCGTAATTATTCGAGAAGATTTGATTACAGAAGATACATTAGCTGGTACACCTACCATGTTAAAATATAAGACGCATTCTGATGCTAAATCGCTATATAATACACCTCCTGCTTATAATATTTATATTTGTGGCAAAGTATTTAAGTGGTTAAAGAATATGGGTGGTCTTGAAGTTATGAAGCAAAAAAATGTGGAAAAGGCAAACATTCTTTATGACTTTTTGGATCAAAGCAAATTATTCAAAGGTACCGTTGTAAAAGAAGACCGTTCGTTGATGAATGTGCCATTTGTAACTGGAAATGATGAAATGGATGCAAAATTTGTAAAAGAATCAAAAGCCGCTGGATTTGAAAATTTAAAAGGACATCGTAGTGTTGGTGGGATGAGAGCTAGTATTTATAATGCAATGCCAAAGCAGGGCGTGGTTGATTTGGTAGAATTTATGAGAACATTTGAACAAGTAAATGCATAATTTAAATGGCAAATAAACCTGGATAATGATGAGTAGAAGATGTCTTAGATGGAGGACAAAAATGGTAAATGTAAAATGTTTAAATCCAATAGCAAATGTTGGTTTGGAGTTATTGAATAATAATTATAACGTGATGGATGATTTTGCTAAAGCAGACGTGGCACTTGTGCGAAGTGCCACAATGCATGACTTGGAGCTTTCGGATGATCTAAAAGCAGTTGCAAGAGCGGGTGCTGGAGTAAATAATATTCCTTTGGATAAATGTGCGGAAAAAGGAATAGTTGTCTTTAATACACCTGGAGCTAATGCGAATGGGGTAAAAGAGTTAGTAGTTGCAGGATTAATGCTTGCGTCTCGTGATTTGGTTGGTGGTATGAATTGGATTGAACAAAACAAAGCGGATGAAAATATTGGAAAATCGATGGAAAAAGCCAAAAAGGCTTTTGCTGGTAAAGAAGCCATGGGGAAAAAATTAGGCGTAATCGGACTTGGAGCAATTGGAGTTTTGGTAGCGAATGCAGGAAAAGCACTTGGGATGGAAGTATATGGATGTGATCCATATCTATCCGTTGATCATGCATTAAGGTTATCAAGAGAAGTTACGTTAGTAAAATCAAATGAAGAAATTTTCCGTACTTGTGATTATATAACGGTTCATGTACCTTTGATGGATGATACAAAAGGAATGATCAATCGTGAAACATTAAATTTAATGAAAGATGGAGTCATTATCCTAAACTATGCAAGAGACTTGTTGGTTAATGATGATGATATGAAAGAAGCACTTGAATCAGGAAAAGCTGCAAAGTATGTAACAGATTTTCCAAATGCGAAAACAGCAAATATGAAGGATGTAATTGCATTCCCTCATTTAGGGGCATCGACAGAAGAATCGGAAGATAACTGTGCAAAGATGGCAGTGAATGAAATAATGGATTATATGGAAACAGGATCCATTAAAAATTCGGTGAACTATCCAAATTGTGATGCAGGACTTTGTACTTCACAAGGGCGTGTAACAATCTGTCATAAAAATATCCCAAATATGTTAATGCAGTTTACTGCATCATTTTCCGAGGCTGGGGTAAACATTGAGAACTTGATTAATAAATCACGTGGTGAATATGCATATTCTGTTATTGATGTTGCTTCTAAAGTCGAGGCAGATATGGTTCAAAAGATTAAAACGATTGATGGAGTGCTTAAAGTACGAGTGGTAAAATAAGGTTATGAGCAAGTAGAAAAGCTGATTGCGAATATCCGCTTTGATATTAAAAAAAGTCACAGTTCAAACAAGTAGTATAGTTTGAATGTGACTTTTTATTGAATAAAGAAAACAAGATTAATAGCATGGGAATACTATGTAAATCAAAGTATTAAATAGGTATAATGTTTGAGAGGGGAGCAATATGGATCTAGAGAAGAAACTGAGGCAAACGAAACGAATACTTAAAATTGGAATTTTGCTTTTAATTTTATTTGCGATTATGTGGAGTGTTTTTTTATTTGTGATGCGATTAGAAAAACCAGTATTCTTAAAACAATATGTGGAGCAATACGGTGATTTTTTACAGGATGGTTCAATCTGTCAATTGAACTATATCAGCAATATTTACGATAAGAGAAATATTGTATTTATAGATTTTCCAGAATGTAATGGTCTGACCGGGTATGATGGGGATCAAGACCGGTTAGATGAATCGCAGCAGATGGATGTTGCATATTTGTCGGATCAGTATGTGTGTTATCAGATGAGATATTTCCCAATGAAATTTTCATATACAGGAGATGATGATATTCAAAATATCATACTCACACGAGCAATCATTACATATGATAATGGAGAAACACAAGAAATTGAGTTGGGAAGTATTAGGCTGTTATCAAATGAGAATTATGAAAATTCTCCATATGAAATAAAGGAAACATCCAGTTCAAATACAGGTGAAACATCTCAGTCAGGATATCTAAATGAAACCATTGAGCTACGCAACCTTACAAGTAAAATTTTTGAAGATGTAACCGAAGATTTTTTTCATATAAAGGTTGGGGAGGTTTCCCTTAATGTCCTAGATTACAAGAATGGATTTGAAGCGTTAAAGGGAGTAAAGATAGGAAAAGGAACAAAGCTAATCATTACGGCAAAGGTAGCGAAACCAACGGACATCCAGACACGGTTCACAACGTTTGAGGTATGTCCAATGTTAAGTTATCAGGATGAAATGGGTAATCTGTATAAGGAAAAAATAAATGATATTCGATATACACCAAATATTAAAAATGTTGTAGAACTATGGATGTACTTGAAAGCGAGGGGAATAAAATAATATGGAACAAGGATATTCAAAAGTATTTTGGGGGTTCATTTTAGTAACGATACACATAAGTTTAGGTGGGTTAGTTATCTTACCGGCGTGTATCGCTTGGTTAGTGATAGCAAGCGGAATCTATACACTCCGTCAAGTGGATGTAAAGGAAAGATGGCAGATGTCCTATTCTTTTGCATTGGCAAATAGCGCGATTGGTTTCCTTTTTTTAGTAGAACCTTATTTTTTGCAAAGCAAAGATGGTATTTTATATTATTTTATAAACGCATTATTGGTACTAGTAACTTACATTTTGGAACTATTAGCGGAATATCTTATATTAAAAGCTGCCATTGATTTTTGTAAAGAAAAAAATAGCAGCCTTGCAAGAAAATATGCATCTATACTAGAAGGCTATACAATCATTTTTTTAGTAGTTACGATGGTTCACTTTTCTAGTTTTATGATTCAAGGAATCAAAATAGCAAGTATTACTTCAATGCTAATACTCTTTTTGCGAATATATTATATCGTGCAACTATATAATATACGAAATAGTCCCTACTAATTTAGCATCTCTTCCCACGCTTCCATCAATTCCTCGATTCTCTCTTCAATATCTTTCTTTTCCTTGTTAAGTTCCATAAGTCTTGATACATTGGTGTATACATCTTCTTTTAAAAGAAGGTCATCAATTGTGTCATTGCGGGTTTCAAGGGAATGTATTTCATCTTCACACTTTTTGATGTCATTTTCTAATTTTCTTTGGCGTGCTTTTTCTTCTTTTTGCAGCTTCCAGTCAACTAATCCATCCGAAGAATTTTTATTATCATTGGTATTGGATGTAACAAAAGTAAGATTTGCTTTTTCAATATCTTCTTTTTTTTCTAAGTAATAGTCATAATTACCAATATAGTTTAATAGTTTTTGACTGGTTAAATCAAGAATGCGAGTTGCAGTTTTATTGATAAAATATCGGTCATGTGAAACATAAAGTACGGTACCAGTATAATGATTGATTGCGTTTTCTAAGATTTCTTTCGAAACAATATCTAAATGATTGGTAGGTTCGTCAAGAATCAAAAGATTTGCTTCGGATAGCATAAGCTTTGCCAAAGAAACACGTCCTCGCTCTCCACCACTTAAATCTTTGATTCGCTTGAATACATCATCCGCAGTAAAAAGAAAGGCAGCCAATACATTTCGAATTTGAGTATTATCCATATTGGGATAGGTATCTTGGAGTTCATCAAATAAAGTCTTTTCCATAGTAAGAACCTGGTGCTCCTGATCATAGTAGCCAATTTTAACCTTAGAACCTAGGCGGATTTCACCTGAATCGGCAGGGAGCAGTTGGTTAATTATTTTAAGTATAGTTGTTTTTCCGGTTCCATTATTCCCTATAATTGCAACTTTTTCTTCTCGTTTGATTGTAAAACTGATATCTGAAAAGAGCTGGTTTTCACCAAACGATTTACTCAAACCATCAATGATTAGTACATCATTTCCACTTTGAACGGAAGGTTCTAAACTAAAATGCATTTCAACTTCCTCGGTAATTGGCTTATCAATCACCTCAACTTTATTTAGTAATTTTTCTCGGCTTTCTGCTCGGCGAATGGATTTTTCCCGATTAAACGAACGAAGTTTTGTAATAACTTCTTCTTGATGTTTGATTTCTTTTTGCTGATTATAATATTGCTTTAGCATAGCATCGCGAAGCATTGCTTTTTTTTCAGCATAGATGCTATAATTTCCAGTATACATTTGGGCTTTTCCATGTTCAATCTCAACTACTTTATTTACAACGCGGTCAAGAAAGTAGCGATCATGAGCCACAATAATGACAGCTCCTTTGTAATTTAGCAGATAGGTTTCTAACCATCGAATAGAATCCATATCCAAATGGTTTGTCGGTTCATCCAATAATATGATATCTGGAGTGGAAAGGAGGAGTTTTCCAAGTGCTACGCGGGTTTTTTGACCTCCAGAGAGGGTGTTTGTGGCACGCGTGAAATCTTCTTCCATAAAACCTAGACCTTTTAGCACACCTGTAATTTCGCTTCGATATGCATATCCGTTTTTTAGTTCAAATTCATGATTTAGTCTTGTATAGGTAGTAAGCAGATGTTCTAGCTCATCCCCCTTGGCTAGCTTCATTTCTTTTTCGATTTTTCGGACATTTTTTTCTAAGTCAATGATCTCTTTTTTTACTTCCAGCATTTCATCAAATATTGTGTTGCCAGAGGATAGTTCCTGATGCTGTGCAAGGTAACCAATCGTAGTATCTTTGGAGAGGATAACCGATCCTTCGTCAGCAGACATTTCTTTCATAATGATTTTAAGAAGTGTTGATTTCCCAGCACCATTATTCCCGATAATTGCCATTTTTTCGTGTTCATTTATATGAAATGATACATGAGAGAGAATTACAGTTGTACCAAATGCTTTCCCAATGTTTTTGCAAGATAAAATCATAAGTGCTCCTGTCTATTATATCGTGGTTTATCACGAGTTTTGCTTGATATAGATGTAGATGTTACTTATCTATTATAAGAAGAAACACAAAATGTGTCAATTTATTCTAAAAATGTTTCATTTTAAAGAGTGCATTCATCTACATCGAGTTAGTTATATTACGCAATATGCGTTCACTTATTGACATGTATTTCACAATTCACTATAATTATATAACAATGGGCTTATTATAGCTAAAAATTGGAGGTGATAATAGTGGCTCAAAAGGAAATATCTTTAGCAGTAATAAAAAGACTTCCTCGTTACTATCGATATTTAGGAGAATTATTAGAAAATGATGTAGTGCGTATTTCATCCAAAGAATTGAGTGAAAAGATGAATGTAACTGCTTCACAGATTCGCCAGGACTTAAATAACTTTGGAGGATTTGGTCAGCAGGGATATGGGTATAATGTTGAGTACTTGTATACAGAAATTGGTAAAATCTTAGGACTTGATCAAAAATATGGTATGATTATTATAGGTGCTGGTAATTTTGGACAAGCATTAGCGAATTATTCTGATTTCGAGCGAAGAGGTTTTGTATTACAGGGGATTTTCGATGTAAATCCAGCATTACTTGGCATTTCAATTCGAGGTGTACCGATTATGATGATGGAGGAACTTGAAAAATTTTTAAAAGAAACTCCTGTTCAGATTGCTGCACTTACGATTCCAAAGACAAAGGCACCACAGGTAGCACAAGAGTTAATTCGATGCGGAATCAAAGCAATTTGGAATTTTGCACCTACGGATTTGCACTTACCGGAAGGCGTTGTATCATTAAACGTACATTTGGCGGAGAGTTTAATGCGCTTGTCTTATAGTTTAAAAACGCAAGGGGAGATTGAGGAATAGTTTACATGGCAAAAAAGAAAAGGGAACAAGACTCTGTAGATCCTAATTTGGGCAATATAATTTTAAGAAATAAGATACCAATTTTAACACTGGATGAGCGGTGGCATAATTTATTTCCAGAAGAAGTAAAGACACCAAAGATAAAAGAATTGGAACGTAGGCTCAATGATTTAGTAAAAAACCAGGGACAAATTGGTTCAGACATAGGTGATTTAAAAAAATTAAAGAAAAAACTTATGGATGAAGTGATCGCCAATATGGGGGAGAGTACTGGATTTGCAGAAAAATTTAAGCTTAAAAAACAAGATAAGATACAAAAATTGATTGTAGAAATTAATCAAAAATTAGGAGATGCAGAGGGTGCATTGGATAAACGCCCGAGTGAAATAAAGCGTGCCAATGCAGACCTTTTACTTGAGTGCATGAGTGTTTGGTATGAAAAATTAGACCAAAATAATCAAGAGATCAAAGAAATATCCATATGGGTAGAAAATGTTCGAGAAAAACTAAAAGAGAAATTATTGGTAAAACAGGACAAAGAAATGGAAAGCAATGCGATATATTCCTATATGCATACACTTCTTGGACCAAAGGTTATGGAACAGATTGATGCAAACCATAGGAAGGATGAATAACATGATTATTGGCATAGGTACAGACATGATTGAAATTGAACGAGTCACGAAAGCATGTAGGAGGAATGCATTTCTCAAACGGTATTTTACAAACGAAGAACAAAAGTTAATCCTTAGTGAGTATAAGAAGGCAGCTGATAATTTTGCAGTAAAAGAGGCAGTAGCTAAAATGTTTGGAACGGGATTTCGCGAAATCGTACCGATAGAAATTGAAGTATTACGGGATGAATTAGGATGTCCCTATGTTAATGTTTATGGTAAAGCAAAAGAATATGCAAAAACATATAAATTAAAAAAGATTCATGTTTCGATTTCTAACACAAAGAAGTATGCAAGTGCATTTGTTGTTGGAGAAGCAAATGAGGAATAAAAGGTTTGAAATGAATGCTTAGGTCTATAGTTGTAGACAGATGGGAGATGCGAATGAAATATCTCGTAAATGGCGAACAGATGAAAGCCATTGATCAGTATTCAATCAAAAAATTGGGGATTCCATCAATTGTTTTGATGGAAAAGGCAGCTATGGCATGTGCCAAGGTGATTCTAAATACTGCTACGAAGAATGATAAAATACTAGCTGTTTGTGGGATAGGAAACAATGGAGGAGACGGTATAGCAACAGCTCGAATACTAAAAGAAGCAGGTTTAGATGTGTCCGTTTTACTTGTTGGTGAAGAAAAGAAAGCTTCCGAACAGACAAGAAAGCAATTGCAAATTGGGCGCAATCTAGACCTTCCTATTTTTCAATATAAAAATATAGTTAACGAAGTGTCAATGAAAGAATATAATATAATAATAGATGCGATATTTGGAATTGGTTTATCAAAACCAATTCTGGGTGATTATAAAGATGTTATCAATCAAATTAATTCTTATCCGTCAATGGTAGTTGCAGTGGATATCCCATCAGGTGTTGATGCTAGCAGCGGATTCATCCAAAATGTGGCGGTGAGGGCAGACGTAACGGTGACATTTGGTTACAATAAGTTAGGACTTTTATTTTATCCAGGGGCTAGCTTTGCAGGAAGAGTTTTGGTGGAAGACATAGGATTTCCCCAAAAAGCATTGTTAGAGGTATCTCCGAAAACATTTATGTATGAACGGGATGATATAGAAAAGAGGATTCCGAAACGTGAAACGTATTCGAATAAAGGAACATTTGGAAAGGTATTAGTCATTGGTGGAGCAAAAAACATGGCTGGAGCAGCCTGTCTTTGTGCGACTGGGGCATATCGCATGGGAGCCGGTCTTGTAAAAATACTTACGATAGAGGATAATCGTGTGATTATGCAAACGGCTCTTCCAGAGGCCTTATTATCAACGTATACGAAAGAGAATTTTACAAAAGAATGGTTTTGTAAGGAACTTTTATGGGCAAGCACAGTTATCATAGGACCTGGACTATCAAATGATTTCATTGCAGAAGAGATGCTTGACTTGGTGCTTGATACAAGTAACGTTCCATGTGTATTGGATGCGGATGCACTTAATTTGATTGCACAAAAAAATAAACATGATAAAATAAATCATAACCCTCAAATTATAATTACACCGCATTTAAAAGAAATGGAACGGCTTACTTCTTATAATATATCGGATATGAAAAAAGATTTCGTTGCCTTTTCGGTGGAAGCAATAAAAGAGAGAGACTATACTTTGGTGTTAAAAGATGCCAGAACACTTGTCGTTGATAAGGAGAATATTTACGTCAACATATGCGGAAATTCAGGTATGGCGGTTGGAGGATCGGGAGATGTACTTTCAGGTATTATTGGAGGATTATTGGCACAGGGGATGAAACCGTTTGATGCAGCAGCACTTGGCGTATATTTGCATGCATTAGCAGGTGACAGGGCAGCACAAGAGACAAATGAATATTCCATGATAGCGAGAGATATTTTGAACGGATTAATACAAGGAGATTATTTATGAAAGAATACTATAGAGTTAAGGCAAACATTGATCTTGATGCAATTTGCAAAAACATAAGAGAAACAAGAAAAATTATAAAACCGGGTACAAAGATTATGGGAATTGTTAAAGCGGATGGATATGGGCATGGAGCAATTCCAATTGCAAGAGCTTTGAATGAATTAGTAGATGAATATGGAGTAGCAATACTAGAGGAAGGGCTAGAACTTCGGAGAGCCGGAATACAAAAACCAATTCTAATTCTTGGATATACACCAGTTGAACAGCAAAAAGATATGATTGCCTATGATATAATGAGTACAGTATACCAATATGAGACGGCCGAAAAAATTTCAAAGGAAGCGTTAAGGCAAGGAAAATGTGCTAAAATTCATATAAAACTTGATACTGGTATGGGACGCATTGGATTTCAGGTAGGAAGAGAAAGTATTGAAATAATCAAAAAAATTAGTCAATTGCCAGGCATTCAAATAGAAGGAATATTTAGCCATTTTTCAAAATCGGATGAAACCGATAAAGCGTATGCAATGATACAATTAGAAAATTTTTTGTTTATGGTAGATGAATTAGAAAAAGAAGGAATATGTATACCAACAAAGCATATTTCAAATAGTGCTGCAATTATCGATATGCCGCAGGCTAATTTAGATATGGTTCGTAGTGGAATTTCAACGTATGGATTATATCCATCCGAGAACGTGGAAAAAGAAAATTTGAAACTTTACCCTGCGATGGAGGTCAAAGCCTATGTTATTTTTGTAAAAACAGTCGAAAAGGGAACGTTAATTGGTTATAATGGTACATATGAGACAAGTAGAAAGACAGTGGTAGCGACGGTTCCGGTTGGATATGCAGATGGATATTCCAGAGCATTGTCTAATCAAGGAAGAGTCTTAATAAATGGAAAATCGGCTCCGATTATTGGAAGAGTTTGTATGGATCAATTTATGGTGGATGTAACAGAAATTGAAGGAGTAAAAGAGGGAGATACGGTAACGCTAGTGGGCAGAGATGGAAATGAATTCATTTCTTTGGAAGAAATCGGAGTCCTTGCGAATTCATTTAATTACGAGGCTGCATGTAATTTTGGAAAGAGAATTCCGCGTGTTTATTATTTCAATGCAAAAAAGGTAGGAACATGTGATTTTTATGATACAGCGATTGCATCCTTTGATTTGATGCTTTAGTGAACAACAAAACATTTATGGAATACGATAGATAAAAGAGGGTAATACTTAGGTGTAATCTAAAATTAATCCATAAATGGAGCGTGAAAAAATTGATTATTCGAAGAGGCGATATTTTTTATGCAGATTTGCGACCGGTTGTAGGATCGGAGCAAGGAGGCGTACGACCGATATTGATTATACAAAATGATATGGGGAATCGGCATAGCCCAACGGTAATATGTGCAGCAATTACATCTAAAATGAACAAAGCAAAGTTACCGACACATGTAGAAATTACAGCAGAAAAATATTCAATTGTTAAAGATTCTGTAATTTTATTGGAGCAAGTCAGAACGATAGATAAATCGAGATTGAAGGAGCGAGTTTGCCATTTAGATCAAGATATAATAAAACAAATTGACCAGGCACTTTTGATAAGTCTGGCACTGAATGAGAAACGTGAATTAAGTTAATTACATAAAATAAAGGAGAAAAATAAATGGAAGATAGCAATCCCTGGTGGTATTTGGGAGTTATTTTAATACTAATTGTAATCGAAGCCGTCATGGTAAGTGCAAAAAAAGCATTGGAGTCAATAAATGAAACGAGTATGCGGAGAGTTCCTGAGGATAAAACATTAGAAAAGAAAATGCGGCGGGTACTGGTTTTTTTAGAAGAAGAGGAACAGTATATAAGTACAATGCAGTTTATGATTGCTATGGTTAATATAGTAATCGGTGCCTTGTATGCAAACAAATTGTCTATCGTGGTGAACGATGTCTCGAATGCATTTGCGATGCAAAGTCACCAGGAAATCCGAACAATCGTATTGCTTATTTTATTTACAATCCTTTTGCTATTCCTTGTCATTTTATTTGCATCGGTTATCCCTATAAAATTAGCGATATTGAATCCAGAAAAAGTTGCAATCGATACATCTGGTATTGTTCAATTATTCCATTTGATCTTACGACCATTTAATTCTTTATTAAGTAATGCATCAAAACTATTTTTTTGGGTACTACATACGAATCCAGAAGACTTTGAAGATAATGTGACAGAAGATGAAATTATATCAATTGTAAACGAAGGATTTGAGCAAGGTGTTTTAGAAGATAATGAAGTGGAAATGATATCAAATATCATAGAATTGGATGATAAAGAAGTACGAGATGTTATGACAAACCGACGCAATGTAGTATCGATTAGTGCGGAGCTGTCATTAGGAGAGGCATTAAAGTTTATGTTGGGTGAGCGGTATTCAAGATTTCCACTTTATGAAGAGGAACGAGACAATATTATTGGAATTCTTCACTTTAAAGATGTAACACAGCATTATATTGCAGGAGAAGATGGAGTCGTTTCATTAAAAGAGATTTCCAGAAAACCTTATTTTGTACCAGACACACAAAGTGTAGATACATTATTTAATGAGATGCAGTTAAGAAAAATACATATGTCAATTGCAGTAGATGAATATGGGCAGATGGCGGGAGTTGTAGCATTGGAAGATATTTTAGAGGAAATAGTAGGAAATATCTTAGATGAATACGATGAAGATGAACGAATGATATTAAAACAAGGGAATAATCGTTATATCATGCGAGGAATGGCACCACTCGATGAAGTGGAAGATGTACTGGGAATTAATATGGAACATGAGCATTATGATATAGATACCTTGAATGGATTTTTGATTTCATTTCTTGGACATTTACCAGGAAATGATGAAAAATCAGTGGTTCGCTATGAGGGATATCGATTCCATGTGCTAGATGCTAAAAATAATATAATACGGACGGTAAGAGTAGTAAAGGAACAAGATGCTGTAAACGAACGAAATTAGGAGTGTACATTTGAGAAAAAAAATCATAAAAAGAAGATTTAGTTATTTTTTTGTTTTTTTAATAATTGTACTTTGCAAAATCAAGGTAAGTGCATCCTCGGACAGATTACCAGAGGATGTAAAAAAAGTGTTGTTTTTAAGTTCCTATTCCTATGATTGGGAAACGGTTCCGTTACAAATTGAAGGGATTACATCTACTTTGGAGGAATCAGTAGAACTCCAGTATGAATTTATGAATACAAAGCATATAAGAGATGAATTAGCATATGAAATGACTTATAGAACTTTAAAAGAGGAAGTATCACATGGACAAACTTATGATGCAATCATAGTAGGCGATGATGCTGCACTATATTTTGCAATGACGTATCAAGATGAATTTTTTCATAATATTCCAATTGTGTTTGAAGGAATCAATGACTTAGACCGAGCGATTGATGCTGGATTAAATGATTATATAACAGGTGTTGTAGAAAAACTTTCTTATAGCGAAACGATTGATTTAGCACAGACTTTGTATCCAAGGGCAACAACTTTGGTAGGAATCGTGGATGATACGATTACTGGTGTTAGTGAACAAAAACAATTTATGAACTATAAAACGCGGTATCCCAATCTGACATTTTTACAGTTAAATTCTTCTTACTACACACAACGTGAGTTTTGTCAAAAATTAAAGGAAGTGGATAGAAATAGTATTGTAATGTATTTATCATTAGGGGAAGATAGTAATCATTCCAAATATACAACCTTGCAACAAATAGCCATGATGCAGGAATGGTGTAAAGCTCCGATTTTTCGTATGAATCAAGTAGGAATCAGTGAAGGGCTTTTAGGTGGAATTATTGTTTCGCATCGAAAACTTGGAGAAATAGCTGCGGGTATGGTAAACGACATTTTTGCAGGAAAAGCAGTACGCGACATTCCAGTGGAATTAAATAGTCCGAATTATCCCTGTTTTGACTATCGAATAATGAAAGCGTATGGAATATCGATGCGAAAAATACCAAAAAATTCGATTGTTATGAATAAAGAAGAAAGTTTTTTTGAAAGAAATCCCCAAGCGATTATTCCGGCAGAGTTTATTCTTGGTATCTGTTCCATCGTTCTTCTTTTTATTCTTTGGGATAATATTCGGAGACGTCGGATTACAAATTTGTTAATTGATGCACAAGGGCATTTAGAAAACCTTATGGATGATATTCCAGGAGGTATTTGTATGATTGAACGTGTAGAGGAACGAATCCGAAATTTGTATTTTAACGATGGGTTATGTGAAATGTTTCATTATACAAGAGAAGAGATGGAAGAACAATTTTCTTGGAAGAATAAGTTTAGTATCCATCATGAAGATTGGGAATCGGTGCAATTCAAGCTTAGAGAGTGCCATGAATTAAATTCAAATGTGAATATAATATTTCGGAGAAGGCTAAAAGAGGGAAATTATCGTTGGACGAACTTAAAGGCAAAAATAATTGAGCAAGACAATGCGCCTATTTACTATTGTGTTTTTATTGATGTAAATCAAGAAAAAGAAAATGAGCTTCAAGTTAAAAATGAGCATCAAAAATTTCAAATTGCACTGGACAATATGAGTCTTACGATATGGGAGTATGATATTATAAATAGTAGGAGGATTCAAACGACACAATGTGAGTACCTGTCAAATTTTCCAAACGTCATAGAAAATTATCCGGAATGTGTGATTGAGAGTGGAAAATTACATAAAGATAGTATAGAGATGTATCGTACCCTACATCGAAAAATCAGAGAAGGTGCAGCTTCAGTAATTGGTGAAGTGCAGATTCGCACCTTGGAGGATCAATATGTATGGTATCGAGTCAAATATATTACAATCTACAATCATTTAAAGGAACCAGTAAAAGCAATTGGTATTTCAGAGGATATCTCTCTTCAAGAAAAGTATAAAGAAGAGCTATTTAAAATTCAAGAAATTTGTAACTATGCAGTTCAAAATGAATATAGTCATGTATTTGCAATTAACTTGTTAAGTAACAGTGTTCGGATATTTTTTGAAAATGGGAGAAATGTTGGGTATGTTGAAAACCAACCATATTATGAAATCTATAATCAGCATTTCAATAAAGTAGTACCGATGGATCAACCAATATTTGAAGACTATATGAAACTCAATGCCATGATTTATAAATTAGAAGAAAACTTTGGAACGATAACATGTACATATCAGTATAGTGAGGACAATCAATTAAAATGGGCAGAATGCAAATATACCTATTTTGGAAATAATAGAGACACTATATTAGTATTAATCAGTGATATCAGCCAAATTCTTTTGCATGAAAAAAAATCAAAGGAGGCGTTGGAAAAAGCACTTACGCAAGCGAAAGAAGCAGCAAGGGCTAAGGAAGATTTTTTAGCCTATATGTCACATGAAATACGAACACCATTAAATGGAATCAAAGGAATGCTTGATCTTTTAAAGCAAAAGGATGTATTTTGCGAAGAACGCTATTTAGATGAAGCGATTACTTCTGCTAGGCATTTATCAGGACTTATTAATGATATTTTAGATATGTCGCGGATTGACAGTGGAAAATTAATGTTACAGAAGACATATACAAACAATGAAGATATTTTGCATTACGTCAATGCTGTTATAAAGCCTATGGCGGAGGAAAAAGGAATCCTTTTTACCCATGAGTACAAAAAGGCTCAGTATGATCAAGTCCATCTAGATCAAGGAAGATTACAACAGATATTAATTAATATTTTGGCGAATGCGGTGAAATACACGAATAACGCTGGCTGTATTACATTAAAAGTCAATGAAAAAAAAGTAGGAAATGGGAAATTGCGTCTAAACTTTATTGTGGAAGATAATGGGATTGGAATGAGTAAGGAGTTTCTTGAACGAGCATATGAACCGTTTGAGCAAGCAAACCATTCATTTAGTAATATAGGAAGTGGACTTGGGCTTTCGATCACTAAAAAATTAGTTGAAGCAATGGAAGGAACGATACAGATAGAAAGTGAATTAGAAAAAGGAACAAAAGTAACGATTGTTTTGCCTGCCGATGGAATAAATCGAGACGATAGAGAGCGGCAGATGGGAAAAACAAAGATTGTTACAGTGGAAGAAAATGCAGTTTTTCCGAAGGTGCAAGCGTTATTAGTAGAAGATAATGAACTCAACCGGGAAATCGCTAAAATGCAGTTAGAATCGATGAAAATATCAGTAAAAGTAGCTATAAATGGAAAAGAAGCAATTCAGTTGTTTCAAGAGTCAGAAGAGGGAACGTTTGATATCATATTTATGGATATTATGATGCCCGTCATGGATGGATTAACTGCAACAAAGGAAATTAGGAAGCTTAAGAGAAAAGATGTTAAGCAGCTTCCTATTGTAGCAATGACTGCCAATGCATTTGCAGATGATGTTCATAAATCCCTGGAAAGTGGTATGAACTATCACTTGTCCAAGCCATTTGAAAAAAAACAGATGATTCGAATTTTAGCACAAGAGTTTTTATCCTGTGAAAAATAATAATGGAAAGAATCTTGAACTTCAAAGAAAAATATGATAATATGATGATATAGATATAGGAAGGAGAATGTCGTATGATTGCAGGAGTTACTATGAGTGGACAAATCAGTGGTTTATATCCACAGTATAATACAAATAAAATACAGTCAATTAAGAAGATACAAACGGCAGAGCCCCAAGAATCTCCTCTTATAGATCAAAAGCAAGAGGAACAATCAAGTGTATCGCTATCGGAAGAGCTTAAAAATGCAAAAACGGTTTCTTATACATCAAATCCATATGAACAGTCTAGGAAAATAGCAGAGAATTCACTTTTAGTGGGTCAAAATTTAGATATTGCAGTATAATTATTAAATAAATAATAGAAGGACTTTTGTAAACTTGAAACCGTTATGTTCAAGTTGCAAAAGTCCTTTTTTGAATAAAGTTAGATAACGAAATGGGTGTAAAAGTAAGAAAAACTGGAAATATTAGAAAAGATGGATTATAATAAACGATAAGCATGGAATAAAGGAGTTTATTATGAATATTGAAAAACAATTGAAAGAGGAACTTGGAATTGAATTATGGCAGGTTGAAGCTGTAGTTACGTTGATAGATGAAGGGAATACAATACCGTTTATTGCAAGATATCGAAAGGAAATGCATGGAGCTCTCGATGATGAGCAACTTCGTAATCTCAATGAGCGATTGACATATTTAAGAAATCTTGAGGATAAGAAAAATCAAGTACTAACCACGATTGAAGAACAAGGAAAATTAACCGAAGAATTAAAAAATCAGATTCTAGCAGCTACTACGCAGGTATTAGTTGAGGATTTGTATCGCCCATATCGCCCAAAGAGGCGGACAAGAGCGACCATAGCCAAAGAAAAAGGATTAGATGGCTTGGCAAAAATTATACTGGATCAGACTACACAGAAATCACTAAAAGAGGAAGCAAAAGCTTTTATTTGTGAGGAAAAAGAAGTTAATAATGAAGAAGAAGCGATTGCAGGAGCCTTAGATATAATTGCGGAAAGTATTTCGGATGAGGCAAATTATCGTATTTATATTCGAAAAGCAACAATAGAAGAAGGAACCATTGTTTCTACCGCAAAGAATGCAAAGACACAGTCTGTTTATGAAATGTATTATACGTTTGAGGAGGCAATTGGAAAAATTGCCGGACATCGTGTTCTTGCCCTGAATCGTGGAGAAAATGAGAAGATATTAAGCGTTAAGATTACAGCACCAGAAGAACGTATTCTTCGATTCTTAGAGAAAAAAGTGATAACGAACGAAAACCCAAATACAACAGAAGTTTTGCAACGTGTAGTTGAAGATAGCTATAAGCGATTGATAGCACCAGCAATTGAACGTGAAATCAGAAGTGAATTGACGGGCAAAGCAGAAGATGGGGCAATCAAGGTATTTGGAAAAAATTTGGAGCAACTATTGCTGCAACCACCAATTGCAAACAAAGTGGTACTTGGATGGGATCCTGCATTTCGTACGGGGTGTAAGCTCGCTGTGGTTGATACGACGGGTAAGGTACTTGACACATGTGTTGTTTATCCAACTGAGCCACAAAATAAAGTGGAGCAGACAAAAAAAACAGTAAAAGAATTAGTTGATAAATATAACATAGATTTAATTTCTGTTGGTAATGGAACGGCTTCGCGTGAATCAGAGATGATTATTGTTGAATTGTTAAAAGAGATTAATCGACCAGTACAGTACATTATTGTAAATGAGGCAGGAGCTTCGGTCTATTCAGCAAGTAAATTAGCAACAGAGGAGTTCCCTCATTTTGATGTAGGTCAAAGAAGTGCGGCATCGATTGCAAGAAGACTGCAAGATCCACTCGCAGAACTTGTTAAAATTGATCCACAGTCAATTGGGGTGGGACAGTATCAGCATGACATGAATCAGAAAAAATTAGGTGAGGCATTATCTGGGGTAGTAGAGTCATCGGTAAATAAAGTTGGAGTTGATCTAAATACGGCTTCCGCACCTTTGTTAGAGTATGTGTCTGGTATATCAAAAGTAATTGCAAAAAATATTGTTGTTTATCGTGAGGAGAATGGTAAATTTAGTGATCGTAAACAACTATTGAAGGTTACAAAGTTAGGTCCAAAAGCATATGAACAATGTGCTGGCTTTTTACGAATTCTCGACGGAAGTAATCCACTGGATGCAACTAGTGTGCATCCGGAATCCTATGATGCAGCAAAAGCTTTGTTAGAAACATTGGGATGGAAAATGGAAGATGTAAAAAAAGCCCAAGCTGAGGCGGGTAAAAACAAGAGTCAAACGAAGACGACGCAACCTAAGAAAAAAGAAAAAAAGGGAATCGTTGTAAAACAACAAAATACATTATTTGGACAAGCTCTTATGCAAGTCGTGGGAGATGTGAAAGAAGAGGATTTAATGCATCAGATGGTAGCAGAAGAGGAAAATAAAAATTCAAGTGGACTTGCTAAAAAAATAAAGAACAAGGAAAAACTTGCGAAGGATTTAAATATCGGGATCTTAACGCTAGAGGACATGTTAAGCGAATTAGAAAAACCAGGAAGAGATCCGAGAGACGAAATGCCAAAACCAATTCTTCGTACCGATGTGCTTGAAATGAAAGACTTAAAAGACGGAATGATACTAACTGGTACGGTACGTAATGTAATCGATTTTGGAGCCTTCGTTGATATTGGGGTACATCAAGATGGGTTAGTACACATTTCTCAGTTGAGTAATAAAAAGTTTGTTAAGCATCCACTGGATGTTGTTAGTGTTGGGGATATTGTTGACGTAAAAGTCATGAGTGTTGATTTGGCAAAAAAAAGAATACAATTGACGATGAAAATGTAAGGATAGGGGATTTTATAAAGACGTTCATCTAATCTTTGATAAAATCCCTTTCTTTTATGTAAGAGTAGAGTCACGATGTTTGCGTGATAGATAGAAAGGATATAGGAAATTACGAAATGATTGAATTTAGAAATATGACAGTAGAAGACAAAGACTGGATGAATGAGATGATAAAAGAATCTGATTTGAGAGGATGCGAATATTCATTTGGAAATTTATTTATTTGGAGAAAAGTATCAAAGGTTAAGGTAGCACAAGTGGAAAATTTTCTTTGTGTGATAGGAGATTCCAAAGAAAATGAGATAATTTACAACTATCCGGTTGGGAGTGGTGATGAAAAAAGAGTCATTGAGCGATTAATCGAAGATGCAAAAGAAAAGGGTTGTATTCCACGTTTTCGTGCTGTACTAGAGGAACAAAAAAAACGGTTGGAAGAATGGTTTCCAGAACAAATGGAGTTTACAACAAACGAAGGAGACTGGGATTATATCTATGAAGTGGAAAAACTGACACGATTGGCGGGTAAACATTATCATGGAAAACGAAATCACATTGCAAGATTTAAAGACGGAGGTGATTGGTCATACGAGCCAATTACAGAGGAAAATATGGATGAATGTCGAGCAATGAATGAAATCTGGTGTAAAGAATATGGCTGCGGAAAAAGTGAAAGTGCAAGACTTGAACAGTGTGCCGTGCAACAGAGCTTTTCTCATTTCAAAGAGCTTGGTTTTGAAGGTGGATTACTTCGTAAAGCAGGAGAAGTAATTGCTTTTACAATAGGAGAACCACTGAATTCAGATACGTATAATGTACACATAGAAAAGGCTTTTCCACAGATTCAGGGAGCATATCCATTGATTAATCAACAATTTGTGGAACACAATATGCAGGCGTTTACCTATGTCAATCGTGAAGAAGATATGGGAGAAGAAGGTCTTCGAAAGGCAAAGATGTCATATAAGCCGCAGATACATCTTAAAAAATATGTTGCAAGTTTAAAATAAAGGGAAGTAGGAAAACTAGATGGAAGAAGATAAGATTGTATTTGCCAAAACAGAGTGGATTCCTCAATTAAAAGAAATCTGGAGGGAATGTTTTCATGATGAGGAAAGCTATATTAATTTTTTCTTTACCAATCGATTTCGAAATGAAAATATGTTAGTGTGGATAGAAGAAGGAGTGCCAGTAGCAATGGCGAGCCTTCTTCCTTGTATGTGTTGGAAAAAGGATGGTAATACGATGCGATTAATTCCTACTCGTTATATTTATGCGGTAGGAACGAAACCATTATATGAAGGCAGAGGAATTAGCACATCTTTAATGAGCTATATCAATAATCAACTGAAGAAAAATCAAGAAATTGGAATCTTAGTTCCTGCAAGTGAAAGTCTTGTTTCCTTTTATCAAAAACGTAATTTTCATGTTGCTATTTCGAAAAAAGAACGAATGGAACAAGAAGGGAATGAATCGGATTTAATCGCGAGTTCAATATCCAATTTGCGAATTTTAGAAGGCAAAGTTTCTAAAAGGCGTTATAAGGAACTAAGAGATTACTGGTTGGGAGTCGATGGCTATATTGAGTGGGACGAAGATGCTATTTCGTATGCGATACAAGAAAATACATTCAATGGTGGTGTCTGTTTTGAGCTTTTGTGTGATGGAGAGAGTCATATTCTTTTAGGGTATAAAAATAATGAAGAGTTTATAGTACGTGAAACGACTCTCTCTGATGATAATTGGATAAAAGTTGCGATGAGAATTGCAGCACATTTTCGATGTCATACGATTATTCGAAAGGAACAGTTTTTTATGAGTACACAAAAGAAATGGAGTCAAACCGGATATTTTAATTTAGCTTTGGACTGAATAGGACAGTAAAAGAAAGAGAGGGTAACCTATGATACAAGATATCAAACCAAGCATATTTTATAATGAATATAAGGATCTGAAACCGAGTGAAAATAGTCCAATATTTTGCTTTTCTAACAACAAAATATTGTTGCAGCAAACACTGAATGAAGCATATAAATTACCAGTATTTGCTGATTTTTCAAAGAAGGATAGGAATGTAGAATATATCTATTTATTTATGTTAGATGAAGTGAAATATTTTTTGTGTATGACGGATGAAGTAATAGAGCTACCATCGTTTGAGTATCATCTGGTACAAATATTTCGTGAAGATATGGGAAAAGAATTACGATTTACTGGCATAACAGCATATCACTTATATCAATGGTATCGAGATAACCGTTTTTGCGGAAAATGTGGAGCGAAACTCTCTTTTTCCAAAAAAGAGCGGATGCTTTTTTGTGAAACTTGTGGAAATAGTGTTTATCCTAAAATAGCACCAGCGATAATCGTTGGTATTGTAAATGGAGATAAAATATTGATGACAAAATATGCAGGTCGAATTTATAAAAAGTATGCATTAGTAGCTGGATTTACAGAAATAGGAGAAAGCTTGGAAGATACAGTTCGACGAGAGGTAATGGAAGAGGTTGGTGTAAAGGTAAAAGACATTACATATTATAAAAGTCAGCCATGGGGATTTGACAGTAATTTGTTAGTTGGTTTTTTTGCACAACTAGATGGTTCCGACGAAATTACGTTAGATACCGAAGAACTATCGTTTGCAGGATGGATTTCAAAACATGAGATGACAGTTGAGAACGATGGGATTAGTTTGACCAATGATATGATGCACTATTTCTTTACTCATTAAAAGCGGAATGCTGCAAGATGCAGGTCAAGAAGGAGGTGCTGCGTATCAAAAATATTATTTATAAGCATAAGCTTTTGTCCATTCTATTAGCAGCACTTCTCACAACGGCAGTGCTGATGGCACTGACTCGTCTGACAAGGGTTGCTAGGGAGGATGCAGGAAGCATCGTAATCACTGAGAAAAACGGTATCTATGACTTGGCAGGTATAAGCGGCTTAGAATCATCGGTAATCCGACTGGCTCCCAGTACAGCGTATTATCCGGATATATACTTGACACCAGAAAACGCCGATGCCGCAGTTCCTAAAGGCGATGACCAATTTGAGAAAATCCATGCCGAATATCTTTCCCAGCGGTTTGTTCTCAAACTCCCGGATAACAGCGATACTTATACCCTAACGTTCACCCTTTCCGGCCGCCATGCGATGCGGGTCTATGTAAACGGCAGACTCACAGCGCAAACAGGGAAACCTGGTATCACCAAGCAGGGTACGGAAGTTTGGGAAAATAATATTACCTTTTATGCGGCAGCGGTAAATGGGAAAATGGACATTATCCTTAACAGTGCACAATTTTATCATGAAAAACACGGAGCATCTCTTGCAGAGCTGAGGCTGAGTAGATTAGGAACAGTACCCGATCCCTTTTTCTTTGACCGTATAAAGGGAACAGCAGTTATAGGAGCATTTTTGTGCGCAGCAGTATTACTGATGGGTATTTATCTAATGCTTTCACGCACAAGAGCAACCTTATATTTCGCTCTTGCCTGTGTCGTCATGGCGTTGCGCGAATGTCTGCAAAGTCAGGTGTGGATTTATTTCCATATACCCGGAAATCTCTCCTTTATGCTAGAATACCTGAGTATGGTGCTGTTGACTGTTTTTTTCGCACTGTATCTTTCACAGTACGCAGTCGGAAAATTTCTTAAGGGGGTTCAATATGTGGCAATCCTTGGCTCCTGTGCTTACGGTGTTTGTGTACTGTTTGGAGATTCCATTTTTTATACCTCGGTACTCAAATATTATCAGTTACTGCTTGTTCTGTGTATTGTTCCAGGGATTACCGTTATGTTCTTTAAAATGCGTAACCCGATAAAGGAACAGGCCGCTGCTATGTTTGGTATAGCTGTTTTTTACCTTGCCGCCCTTTCGGATATTGTGATGTATAGTGATCTGTTCGGCGACCATACCAATGCACCCATATCCGAAACTGCCATGCTGGTATTTGTGCTGGCACAGACAGTATCTTTGTTTCAACTGAACAATCGGGTGTTAGGGGAAGCCAAAGAAGCAGAGCAGAAGCTGAAAATGGAAAAAACAGCTCTGGAAAGCCTGAATCGACTGAAAACAGAATTTTTGGGTAATGTTTCTCACGAGCTGAAAACGCCACTGACGGTTATGTCCGGCTATGCGCAGACCACGAAGCAGCTTGCGGAACGATCGGACACGCTGGACGCGAGAGAGGTATCCCGCCGGATGACATTGATTTCCTCCGAAGCAGAAAGGCTTTCCCTGATGGTGGGGCAGGTTCTAGATGTAACTCGCATGGAGGAAGGGCGCATGGTTATGGAGCCGGTGCGTTGTTATATGGATGAAATCATTCATGCTGCCATTGAAACTCATTACCCAATCCTTAATAAAAACCGAAATCGGCTGGACATCCATATCGATGGTGGACTTCCTGCTGTTTATGCTGACCCAGCGCGGATTTCGCAAATCATCGTCAACCTAATTTCCAATGCAGTACGCTTCACCTCAGATGGTGTAATTACCATATCCGCAAGGAAGGAAAATGACAAAGTCCTAATCTGTGTGTCGGATACCGGTGTTGGGATTTCGGTGGAACGACTTCCCCATATTTTTGAGCGGTACAGCAAAAAACAAAAATCCGGCGGCGGTCAGGATACCGGCACCGGACTTGGATTATATATCTGTAAGTATATCGTGGAACAGCATGGTGGAAAAATATGGATTGAAAGCGAGAAAGGGTGTGGTGCCTCTGTGTTCTTTACCCTGCCTGTGTCGTGACCGCTAATAGCGCACCTTGCTAAAGATGTACTCGTTTCTGCCGGAGCTTACTAGTTCAAACCAGCCGCTGTCATCTAGTTTTAGCTTTTTGCGCAGATTCGCCACATGGGTCTTGATGGTTCCGGAAGCGCCGGGGGACATCTCTCCCCATGCACGGCGGTAGATTTCTTCAAAGGAGAGCCGTCGTCCGGCAAATAGGGCAAAGCAGCCAAGAAGCTGCAATTCCTTTTGTGTCAGAGAAATCCGTTTTCCATCAAGGGTTGCTTCTCCGGATAAAAAATCAACGGTCAGAGGGGAAAGCTCAATTTTTCCGGCTGTCATGATACCGGCTCTGCGAAGCTGCGCAGCCACCCGTGCGTTAAGTATGTTCAAATCATAGGGCTTCGTGACGTAATCGTCTCCACCCTGTAAAAGACCTTTCACTACGCTCTCATTTTCGTCCCTGCATGTCAGGAAGATGATGGGAGCGTTTGTTTTTTGCCGCAGTTCGGCGCAAAAGTCAAAGCCAGAGCCGTCTGGCATCATCACATCCAAGAGAATTAGGTCGGGAGCGTGTTCCTCCAGCAGAAACCGTGCCTTTGCAAGAGTGGGAGCACAGACGGCTTCATATCCCTTGCCTTCAAAATATTCCCGGTTGATTTCTAGCACATCAGCTTCATCTTCTATCATTAAGAGTTTTATTTTTTTCATTACTATTTCCCCCAAATTTTATGGCTTTATTTTATCATAGTTTAAACCAGAAGAAAACGCTACAAAAGTTTTTTTTAGGAAACGGTTAAGATTTCTTGACCTTTCACACAGAGGAAAATTTTTCTGTTACCATTTTCATGTGCTGGAAGATAGAAATGAAACCGGCTGAAATGAGGTGATGTTTTATGCTGAAGATAACTCGGGTGGACATCGTAGACGGTCAAACACTTGACATTGAACTAAGCAATGGGCATCTGATTTTGTTCGATACAAAACGTTTGCCGGAAACAGACCATAGCTATGAAAGCCTGCGGGATTTGGAGGTACTACCCCGACCGAAGACCGATGGCCAGAGCATTTTCTGGCGGAATGGTCCCCGGATCGCTCTTGGAGAAATACTTCAATGGTTGTCAATGTAAATAATTAAGAAATGAAGGAGGTAATATTAAAAATGAAGCGAATAAGGAAACAAATCGGTAGTCTGCTGCTTTCGGTGTGTATGGTGTTTACGATGTTGCCTACCGCAGCGTTTGCAAAGGAGGTAGAAACTGGCACGGCTTTGGATGAATTGAATCTTCCAAGCGCTTTGACTGTCACCGCAGCCACCGGCTCTGCAATGACAGCTACTGTAAGCGGTGGCTATGTGATAGGGGATACTTTTGTGCAAGATGGCCTAATATATGAGGTACTGACTCAGCCGGGATCAGATAACGCTGGGACCGTTAAGGTAATAGGGTATTTGGGTAATAGTAATATTCCAGGCGAAGTAACACCCGCTACAGTCACAGATGCAGTATACAAAGTAGTTGAAATCGGGGATCATGCCTTTGAGTCTACATCCATAACCAGTGTAACCATTCCTGATACGATAATGAGTATTGGTGATTATGCCTTTTATAATTGCAATGCTCTAGAAAGCGTGTTTATTTCTGATTCTGTAAAGAGTATTGGTGAGCAGGCGTTTGGGCGAACTCCAACGTCAGATTACTCGTACAATATAACCTTTACGAGTATGACTCCGCCAAGCTTTAAGAGTAATTCTTTTGGAGGCAGCAATGCTACCATTAATGCATTTGTCCCAACGTACGGAAAAAGTTTTTATAACTTTGCTTTCCATAATGTTATAGAGCCAACCTATAATATTATAGAAATTCCTTTTACTTCTGATGACCTCTACTATCAGCTACAAGACGGCAGTTCTGGGACTATTTATATCACCCAAGATATTATCCTTGACATCCCGAATATGAGTGGCGGAGCTGTGTTATATGCAGACCAGGTTCTAAATATCCCAGAGGGGAAAACCGTCACTATTGCTGAAGGCTCATTCATTAATATCAATGGACATACACTCACCATTACTGGTGGAGGGACTTTGTTTGCAAGCAATACAGGGGAAGCCTCGTATACCACAACGATGTCAGGGACCTTAAATTTGGACAATATCACTGTCAAGGAGCTGGGGGTTTTGTCAAAGAGCTTGGTACAGACAGAGCAAATCAATGTGAATAATAATGCTGTGATTGAGTCTAATAGTATAAACGAAGAGCCTTCTATTCTACTTTTACATGATGATGTTCTTAATATTAATACTGGTGGAGCAGTTAAGCTTAATAGTTTTTATAGTAAAATTTATATTTGTGATGGTGGGACAATTCATCTAAATGGAGGCACTTTGACCGCGGTTGCGGGTGCTAAAATTACTTTGAATCCCAATTCTAAGGTACAAGGAGCAATGGGCATATTTAATGACGTAGGGTATACTTTGAATACAAATGATGAAGTAACTGTAATAGGGGCTACTGCGGCTGCATCTGCGGATGGGTTGACCGCTGGAGAGTATATTTGTAATGCGGCAAACATTCAGTTTGTAAAAAATGCAGTTAAAATAACCAAGCAACCAGAAAATGTAAGTGTTGTACAAGGGGCAATCACGCAAGCACTGTCGGTAGAAGCGACTACAACCAACAGTGAGCCTATAAGCTATCAGTGGTATAGTAATCCTATCAATTTATTTTATGTTGTTGGAGATCCGATTTCTGGTGAGACAAATGCTAGTTTTCAGATCCCGAAGGATTTGACACAAGGAGAGTATTTTTATTATTGTGTTCTTACGGCACCAGGATACAATCCTGGATGGAGTGATATAGTTACTGTCACGGTAAATGAAGACTTGTCGAGTGTGACGGTCGCAACCGCTGAGCAGCTCAAAACCGAGATGGAAAAGACCACAGCCAAAACCATCAATGTCGCAGCTGATATTGAATTTGATCAACTCATTACCATGGGTGCAGACCATACGTTAAATATTCTAAATGGCAAAACCGTTACTGCCAGAGGAGCGAACGGATGCATCAATATTGGCAGCAATCTAACCATTACAGGTGGGGGTACCTTCATCTGCAACAGAACAAATGGCAATGCCTTGTATGGTGCTGGTACGCTGAATCTGGAAAATATCATAGTCAATGTGACAGGAAGAATTAATGGAATTTGGGTGAAAAAAGTTAATGTAAATAACGCTGCAACAATCACGGTCAATAGCGATACTGAAAGCCCATCCATTAGGCTTTCATCGGGTTATACGCTTAATATTAGAACGGGCGGCATTGTTAATCTACAAAAGTCTGGTGACATTGGAATTTATAACGAGGGTGGGACTGTTAATGTGGATGGTGGAACCCTTAATATTGGAAAAAATAGTATATCTGGTAGCTGTAGTATTAACCAAGGAGGTATACTTCAAGTTAGCAACAGCGGAACTTTAAACGCCACGAAGGATTCTACAATTTATCTGAACAGTGATAGCAAGGTGGAGGGCGTAAGTGGGAAATTCAGCGATCAAGGTCATATACTAGCTAACAACGGTTCGGTTACCATAGGTGCAAGGGATGATATTCCCACTGAAAATGGTCTGACTGAAGGCAGCTATTTTTACAATGGCAGTGTATTTGAGAAAAATATACTTACAATCATTAGCCAGCCACAGAATGTGATCGTTACCCAAGGGGCGATAACAGGGTCTGTGTCAGTGAAAGCGCGTAGCAGTATCGGTCAGGATATAAGCTATCGGTGGTTTAATGTGATTCCAGAAAGACCACTAGAAAATTATTTTGATAGTGTGACGAGCGATACGCTTATGCTTCCAGCGAATTTGCCTGTGGGAACTTATAGCTGTTATTGTGTACTTACGGTAGGACGCTATGATAATGTAGTCACCAATACGGTCACTATTACGGTAAACCCAGTCGATGGCGGTTCATCGTCCTCAGGCAGTAGTGTAGCTACCACAACGACAGCAACGGAAAACAAGCCAAACCAGCCAGTAACGGTGGAGGCTCCAATTACGGCAATAACTGGAATAAACGGATCAGCAAGCGCATCCATCCCGGATAAATCCATTTCCGACGCAATCACCAAGGCACAGGCAGACGCAAAGGCGCAGGGAAAAACCACAAACGGTGTTTCTGTAGCACTAGATGTAACAATGCCAGAGGGGGCAACCACACTGACAGCAACGCTCTCTCGTAATGCCTTGAATCATCTTGTAAGTGCAGGAGTGACAAACCTTGAAATCAACGGTTCCCCTGTTACTGTAAGCTTTGACCAGAAAGCGTTGACAGAAATCCAAAAGCAAAGCAGCGGAAACGTAAGTATTAGCATTGCTCCGCAGACGAACCTTTCTAAAGGGGCAAAGAAATTGATTGGCTCAAGACCGTTATATAATATTACCGTGGGGTACGGTGATAACAGTACGGTGTCTAGCTTTGGTGACGGTGTTACTACGGTAGGCATCCCTTACACACCAGAAAATGGCGAAGCAATCAGCGGGCTTTATGCCGTTTATGTAAATGAAAAGGGGAAAGCTACCCGCGTGGCAGGCTCATCTTATGATGCAAATAGTGGCTGTATAATTTTTACGGTACCTCATTTTTCTATGTACGGTGTAGGCTATATTGCACCTAGTGCGAAGTTTACCGATATCAGCAGCCACTGGGCAAAGAAAAGGATTGATTATGTTGTGGGAAGAGGACTTTTATCTGGCACCACGAAAACCATGTTTGATCCGGATGCAGCTATGACCCGCGGAATGCTTGTGACAGCACTCGGCAGACTGGTAGGAGTTGATGTAAGCAGTTACACTACAAGCAGCTTCACGGATGTAAAAGTAGGAAGCACCTTCCAGCCGTATATTGAATGGGCATATAAGAATGACATTATTCAGGGCATAAGGCACAAGCAGTTTGTACCTGACAAGGAAATTACCCGTGAGGAAATTGCAGTTATTATCGCAAATTTCGCCAAAGCTACGGGCTATACGTTGCCAGCGGTTCGCGAGTCTACGACCTATGCAGATGCTTCCAGTATTGGCAGCGCCTACAAAACAGCGGTCACAGCCATGCAGCAGGCAGGTATCATGACGGGCGGAAAGAACAACAAGTTTAAACCAAAAACAAATGCTACTCGTGCAGCGGTTTCTTCTATGATTTACCGCTATATCAAGCTGACCATCAACCCGGATACAGCTCAGGGCTGGGCATTAAACGATGCAGGGCAGTATCTGTACTACCAAAAGGGAAAGATGCTTACCGATACACAGACGATTGACGGCGTGAAGTATTTCTTTCACTCAAATGGTGTTTTGCAGACCGGATGGGTAAAAGATGGCAATAATTGGCGGTACTACTCCGGCAATAAGGCGTTTGTAGGCTGGTATGATATCGGTGAAAACGGAAGCAATAAGACCTATTACTTTAATAAAGATGGTATTATGAAGTCGATGAAAACGGCGTGAGAAAAACAAAATAGGTAATAACTAGAAAGAGCGCATAGGCTGATAAAATCAGTCTATGCGCTCTTTGGTTTAACTTAGCTGCATTCAATTTCTTTGATTATCAAATCATCACCTTCTAGAATATCCATTGTGGCGCTGCCACATTCAGGGCAGCTCAAATCACTGTATACAGCATTGAACACACGACCGCAGGTGCGACATTTGACAATGCCTGGAATAACGATAAGTTCAAGCGTTGTATTTTCCATAAAAGTTTTATAGGAAGCGGCCGGCCAGCTTACTTCGAGATACCGTGGAACAAGACCTGAGAGTTCACCAACTTCGATTACAAGTTTGTGAACTTTTGTTAAATTTTCTTCCTTTATGATTCGTTCAATTGTATGAACCATTGAATTTAATACACCAAGCTCATGCATAAATTATCCCTTCCTTCCAATTCCTTCTTTGATGGAAGTAGCAGCAATTTTTCCGGTACGAACGATGGCATTGGTTGCTATTTTGACAGGAAGCTTTTCATAAGTATTTGGAACTGTATTATAAGTACGTTCCAGATGAATTGCGTCAAATTTACATTTTGTTGTACACATACCGCAGCCAACACACATATAACTGTCGATTTCTACTGCACCACAGCCCAAACAGCGTTCGGTTTCTTTCTTTACCTGTTCTTCGCTAAATGTTAAGCGGTCATCAAGGAAGCTTCCTTTTTTCTCAGGAGAATGACCGACACGTTGGCGAGGCGTTGTATCGAAATTCTGTAAACCAATTGCTACATTGTTTTTGTCAAAGGCATGATATTCACGACGATCACGACCATAAACAAGTGACTGACCAGGCTGTACAAAACGGTGGATAGATATTGCACCCTCTTTTCCAGCAGTAATGGCATGAATGGCAAATTTTGGACCAGTAAAACAGTCACCGCCAACAAAAATATCTGGTTCTGAGGTTTGCAAGGTTAAGCTATCTGCTTTTGCTGTGTTTCCACGTCCAAGTTCTACTTTAGTTCCTGCAAGAAGTTCCCCCCATTGTATGGATTGACCGATTGAAAGAAGTACAGTATCAGCTGCTACTATAATGGTATCCTCTTCGTCGTAGTTTGGAGCAAAGCGGTGATCGTCATCAAATACACGCAAGCATCGCATAAACTCAACACCGGTTACTTTACCATTTTCTGTTAGGATGCGTTTTGGTCCCCATCCATTGTTGAAGTTTACGTGATCGCCTTCTGCTTCCTCAATTTCATCTGGTAGCGCCGGCATTTCCTTACGACTTTCTAAACTATAGAGCCCAACCGTCTGGGCTCCCTGACGTGTTGCTGTGCGAGCTACGTCAATAGCAACATTTCCGCCTCCGATAACGACTACATTTCCAGATAGACTAGCCTCTCTAGAAAGGCTTACATTGCGTAGAAAATCAACGCCAGTGATAACGCCATCAGCGCCTTCTCCATCAATTCCAAGAGATCTTCCACCTTGTGAACCAATTGCCAGATAAAAAGCTTCATAGCCTTCCTGGCGAAGCTGATCGATGGTAAGAGTAGTTCCAACTTCAACGCCAGTTTGAAAGTGAACGCCCATTTCACGTAAAACATCAATTTCTGCATTAAGAACTTCTTTTTCCAGACGGAAGGAAGGAATGCCCAGAGTTAACATACCACCGAGTTTTTCCTCTTTTTCAAACACAGTTACGTTATAACCATCGATCGCTAGAAAATAGGCACAAGATAGTCCAGCAGGACCAGAACCTATGACTGCGATTTTATTTCCTAGATGGTAACGCATTGGAGGAATGTAACGGTTGGATGCATCTAATTCCTGATCTGCAATGAACTTTTTGATTTCATCAATTGCAATCGGTTCATCTATGTCAGCACGTGTACATTCACTTTCACAAGAATGTGGACAGATACGGCCGCAAACAGCAGGAAATGGATTTTCTTTCTTGATTAATTCCAGTGCATCACGGTAACGACCCAGAGCTGCCAGTTTTATGTAACCTTGTACGGAGATGTGTGCAGGACAGGCAGTTTTACATGGAGAGGTACCTTCCTCTACAACGTTCTCTCGGTTTTCACGGTAATTAATATTCCAGTTACTCTCGTTCCAAACGTGGTCACGCGCTGTACGTTCTGGTTTTTCGATAACTGGGGTTTTTGAGCAGAGCTTTGAACCAAGTTTTAAGGCATTGACAGGACAATGTTCTACACATTGACCACAGGCTACACAATTTTCTGTATTAACTTTAGCGGTATAGTTTGAACGAATGGAATCTGGAGTGTTAAAAAGTGTTGCAAGACGCATGGAAAAACAAGAGCAGCCACAGCAGTTACAGATAGCGGCTGATTCGCCAAGACCATCAGTATGTGGCATTTCGTGCATCAAACCATTATCTTCTGCAAACTTTATAATTTCCTCGGCTTCTTCACGGCTAATTTGACGTCCACGTCCGCTTTTAATATAATATTCAGCACCTTCACCCATCTGGATGCAGATTTCTTTTTCCAAATGCCCACAGCCCTCGTCGAGTACTCGTCTTGATTGACGGCAAGAGCAGTCTGAAACACTGAAGGTGTCATATTTATCCAAGTAGTAAGAAAGATGTTCCCATGGTTGTGTTCCAGGGAGATCTTTGATGGCCTCTTCCACTGGTATAATGCGCATCATTGCCATACCTTGTGGAAATTTTGCTGCCATAGGAGCTAGGCGAAGTCTTGTGTATTCTTCGAACGCTTTCCCTAGTTCTGGATGTGCTTCAAGTTGTTCACGGTTGTTGACCATCATTTCCAACATACCAGGGGCGAAAATATTAACAAAATAACGTTTTTTATGATCTTCTTTATCTGTCCAGACTTTGGCAACACCAGTATAAGTTAACTGATCTAAAAGAGCCTTGGTTTCTTTTTTTGCTTTACCAGAACGTTTTGCGATGTATTCGAACGTACGTGGTTTCCGAAGTCCGATAATCATTGCGAGATCGGCCATGTCATCTGTTACAACACAGTCGAGGGAATAATATTCCGGTGTGTTTTCATCAATTTTATTCATGACTCCAGCGATACCGCCTACCATTTTAGCGAGTTTTACAATCTTTGGTCTTAATTCACTCATACTTCATCCTCTTTCTTTTTTAAAATGGGTTTTAATTTCCGTTTAATTAAAATTACTTAAGTTACTCACACCAAGTCTTAACTTCATTTTTTAGCCAATCGGTCCAGTCTTTCATTCCGTCACCGGTAAGAGCACTGATTGGAATAATTTTTGCATTTGGATTGCGTTGTTTAATATTGGCCTTGCATTTTTCCATATCAAAATTAAAATAAGGCATCACGTCTAGTTTGTTAATTAATACTACATCACAAATAGAGAACATCAGTGGATATTTGAGTGGCTTGTCATCTCCTTCTGGTACAGAAAGAATCATTGCATTTTTAACCGAACCTGTATCAAATTCAGCAGGACAGACTAAGTTCCCAACATTTTCTAAAACGACAAGATCTACATCGTCGGCATCTAGTCCCTCCAATCCCTGTCGAGTCATTTCTGCATCCAGATGGCACATGCCTCCCGTATGAAGTTGAATAACCTTTGCCCCGGTCTGTTTGATTGTGCGGGCATCTACATCAGAGTCAATGTCTGCTTCCATGACACCGATTTTTAGATCCTCCTTTAGGGCATCAATGGTGCGGGTCAGTGTTGTAGTTTTCCCAGAACCTGGGCTTGACATCAGATTTAAAAGAAAGACTTTCTTATCTTTTAGTTCCTGACGAAGTTTTTGCGCCTGTTCGTTGTTGTTAGCAAATACACTTTTTTTAATCTCTAGAATCTTAACTTCTTCCATATGTGGCACTCCTCTCTTTTGATTGTTTCTTGGGTTATTTTTATGTAGTCTCTTAGGTTTCGCAAAATGAAATGTTTTGTTAATTTTCTAACATATCCATATAGCTTCATTATAGAATATGTTTGGAATACTAGCAATAATGCAAAAAAAAAAAGTCACATTTACATGTTTTATTGTTGAAAGTTAGTAAGAATGTATGATAAAATAGCATTGGTTTCTGGTACAACCAGAGCCAGAAAGAGAGCGGAAGGATGGAATTTCAAAAACTTTGTGCACTTAGTTTAAAAGAAATGTTTATATGCCAGGTTCGAGACCTAATTTTATCAGGGCAACTTCCGATAGGAAGTAGACTACCTACGGAACGAGAAATTGCTAAACAAATGCAAGTTAGCCGTGCCGTGGTTAATGCTGGATTTGCGGAGCTTGAGAAGCAGGGCTTTTTAGAAATTTTTTCAAGACAAGGGGTATTTGTCGCAGATTATGCAAAAAATGGAAACATCAATACTTTGAATGCGATTATGGAATATCATGGAGATAAGCTTGGTCATTCAGAGATTTGCTCTATATTAGAAGTACGCCGTGCACTCGAACATTTGGCTACCGATTTGGTAATAAAAAATGCTTCAGATGAGGATATCTATGCACTGGAAGGGCTTTTAGAGGCAATCGCAGATGCAAAATCAGTACAGGAAGCAACGGCTACTACCTTTGCTTTTCATCATAGACTTTCTGTTATCAGTGGCAATAGCATCATGCCCTTGATTTATATATCGTTTAAGCCAGTGGTGACACAACTTTGGAAGCGATTTTGCCTGCACTGTGGAAAGGATGCTTTATATGATAGTACACTTTCTTTATATAAATGTTTGAAAAATCGTGATGTTAAAGCAGCAAGAAGTTGCACCGACAGACGACTAGATGATGCTATATCTGGCGGAGATGAACTTTTTTGATAAGAAGAATGTGAAGAGCAATTTATAATCGTACTTACTTGCAAATGTTAAGTAAATCAATTATTATAAGTATATATAATGAAATAATTAATTAAACGAATTTATTAATTGGAGATAAAATTAAAATGTATCATATCAAACAAGGAATTAATCAAGAGACAATACAGGAAATCAACAGGGCTTTATTATTGAAACATTTAAGAAAAGAGGGTGTATGTTCACGTGTGCATTTATCCAATTTGACAGGTTTGAAGCAGGCAACAGTTACCAATATCATGAAAGATTTTATTGAATGGGGATTGGTTAAAGAAGTTGGTTTTTTAAGTGGAAATAAGGGAAGACGTTCTATTGGAATCGAAGTTGAAAGTGATTTGTTTCGAGTAATAGGGGTTAGACTTGCAAGAAAGCATTATAGCATTGGATTATTTGATTTGAATGGGAAATGTGTGAAAGAGGTAAGAGTAGAAATTAATTCGCTCGAGAGTAATCAACCTATTTGTATTATAAACGGTATGATTGAGACTATCCTTAAAGTTATCAATGAAAATAGTGAGAATAAAATACTTGCAATTGGAGTGGCGGTTCCAGGTCCATTTATTCGAAAAAAGAATCGTATTGGGCTAATAACAGAAACCCAGGGATGGAATGGAATTGACATACAGAAAAGATTGCAGAGTGCGATTAGCTTGCCAATGTATTTAGAACATGATGCAAATGTTGGTGCATTTGCATATATGTGGGATTTGAAAGAAAATTATAAGGATGAAACGCTTGTTTATTTTGCAGCAGGTCAGGGTGTTGGCGCTGGCATTGTGATGGATGGCGAAATATATCAGGGAGCAATTGGAACGGCAGGAGAGATTGGACATATGACCATAGATTATGAGGGTCCAAAATGTGCTTGTGGGAATTATGGTTGTCTGGAAAAATATACGTCTTCTATAGAATATACCAAAGCAGTAAATAGCATCATCAAAAAACAATATACGTTTAAAGAAGTTATTGAACTATATAGGCAGGGAAACGAAGTGTGCAGAGAGCAGTACCGGAAAGCTTGTAGAATGATGGGATATGGTATTATTAATTTAATTAATCTTTATAACCCCAATATCATTATAATTGGAGATGAAATGATGAAAGTGGATGCGGATGTTATGTATGAAAATATATGTAATACCGTCAAAGAAAGAGTATTGCCTGAAATATGGAATGATGTCAGCATCCGAAAAAGTGAATATAATGGAGATGCAATGCTTCATGGAGCCGCTATGGTTGCAATTAGTGAAATATTTAATCACCCAGAGCAGTTTACGACAAAATAGGATATGGTTTTAAGCAGAGAGAAAGAGGGAAATAACTTCTTCTCTCTTTTTATTTGCTATTATGTACAAAAAAAGAGAAAAAAATTGCGTAAAATATATAATATTACAATTAAATCGAAAAATAGGAAAAAAAATATTGACAATTAATACAACGATAGTATAATTAAAGACGTAGCATTAATTAATTGAATGTATTAATAAAATCAAAAAATGATTAAAAACGGAGGAAAAGGTATGAAAAAGAAAGTAATTAGTATCTTGGTAGTAATGTCAATGATTGGGACTTTGTTGACTGGATGTGGTGCTACATCCAAAGACGGAACGGATAGTGCGGTAACATCAGAGGACAAAACAGTAGCAGGAAATTCAGAGACGAAGGAGACACCTACAGCGGATAAAACATTTAAAGTTGGTTTTGCACAAAAAACGTTGGAAAATGAATTTCAGACAGCTTTAGCAAATGGGTTGGTAGAAGCAGGAAAAAAAGCGGGGATTGAAGTAACAGTACTGGATGCAAAGAATGATATTGCAAATGAACAGACAAATATGGAAACCTTCATTTCTCAAGGCTATGATTTAATCTTTATCAATGTCGTAGATACACAAGCAGCAACAGCAAGCATTGAGGCGGCAAACGAAGCAGGTATTCCTGTGATTGGAATTGACAGCCATGTTGCAGACGATGCGCCGGTTGTTACCAATATTTCAGCACCTGATAGAGAAAATGGTAGAGTTGTTGGATTATATGCTGTCACGCAGTATGATTCCGATGAAATGATTTCAGCAGCAATCCTAAGTGGAAATAAAGGGAATCCTGGGGGACAGGACAGAAGAGTAGGCGAGTTCTGCGGTATTCTAGAAGGAAGACTTGGATGTAGTGAGGATGAAGCTTGGACATTTGCTGAAACATTTGATCAGGAGCTTACAGATAATGGTAAGGCAGTTAATGAAGAGGCTAAATTTGAAGTAGTAGCGCAAGGATGGGGAAACTGGACAACAGACGAAGGGTTACCAGCAATGGAAGATATTCTGGTTGCCAATGGTACTATTAATTGTTTACTTGGAGAAAACGATAGTATGTTGATTGGAGGAGCACAGGCAATTGAAGAGGTAGGAAAGAGTGATCAGATACAAATTTTTGCAGCAGCAGACTCAATGAAAGAAGCATTGCAATTAATAAAAGATGGTACAAATTATAAAGCATCTGGACTAAACAATCCTGAATTAGTGGCGGCGAAAGGAATTGAAGTTGCAGTTGAGATATTATTTGAAGGGAAAGATCCATCAAGCTTTGATAATAAGGTGACAACGGATCCGGTAGCTGTAACGATAGATAATGTAGATGAATACTACGATCCAGATGCAATATTCTAAAATAATTAAAAAATTAAAACGAGGCTGTAAGATAAAGGAGAACTGTATTTTACAGCCTTGTTGATAAAAGGAGGGCACAATAATGAACGAACAATATTTGGTTGAAATGAAAGATACATCCAAACGTTTTGGCGGTGTTCGCGCATTAGACCACATGCAGTTTAAACTAAAGAGTGGTGAAATTCACGCGTTAATAGGTGAGAATGGTGCTGGAAAATCGACACTAATGAAAATCCTATCAGGGGCATATACAGCGGATGAAGGAATAATTGAAATTGAAGGAAAACCAATGAGGATAACATCTCCAAAGACAAGCATGGATCTTGGAATATCTGTAATATATCAGGAATTTATGCTGGCACCTCATTTAACGGTCATGGAGAATATATATATTGATCGTCTCTCAAAAAATTGTGGTCTGATTAATTGGAAAGAGCTCAGAGGAGATGCAAAAAGAATTCTATCAGAAATTGGATTTGAGGACATTAATCCGGAAGATAAAGTAGGCGATTTATCGATCGCATATCAGCAGATAGTTGAAATTTGTAAATCACTTTCGAGAAATGTAAAAATATTGGTTTTGGATGAACCCTCTGCGGTATTGACATTTAATGAAACACAGAAATTATTCGAGCTATTAAGAAAATTGCGTGATAAAAATATGGGAATTATTTATATATCACATCGATTAGAGGAATTATTTGAACTATGTAATAACATTACTATTATGAAGGATGGGTGCTATGTCGGAAGATACAATATTAACGATATTGATAAACAGGGACTTATTCAAAAAATGGTTGGAAGAGAATTGAAAACGTTGTTTCCAAAGCGTAATAGTAAGGTGCAGGATACGATTTTGGAAGTGGAAAAATTAAATGCAGGGAAACAGGTTCAAAACGTGTCTTTTTATGTTAAAAGGGGAGAAGTAGTCGGTTTTAGCGGATTAGTAGGAGCCGGAAGAACCGAAACGATGCGTGTTATTTTTGGAGAAGATACGAAGGAAAGTGGAAGTATCAAATATAAGGGAAAAGTAGTAGAGTTTAGAAATCCTAGCGAAGCAGTAAAAAATGGAGTTGGATTACTGCCTGAAGATCGAAAACAACAGGGTGTTTTATTGGAAATGCCTATTGGATATAATGTGACATTGGCTGCTATGAAAAAAATCACCCGAAAAGGAATTTTAAACCACAAAAAGGATAAAGAGTTTGCAATAGAAACCTTAGAACGCGTAACTGCTAAATATGCAAATATAAATGATAATGTAGAAAGTCTGAGTGGTGGAAATCAACAAAAAGTTGCACTTTCAAAATGGCTTGCTGCTGATTGTGAATTAATGATTTTAGATGAACCTACACGTGGAGTTGATGTTGGTGCAAAAGCAGAAATATATAAAAAAATTAATGATCTTGCTGAGTCTGGGGTTGCAATCATTATGATTTCATCAGAAATGGAGGAAGTCATACATATGAGTGATCGAGTGTATGTAATGAGACAGGGACGAATAACAGGTGAGTTACAAAAAGAAGATTTGATAGATATTAATGTTATGAGACTGTGCGTGGAGGAATAAAGAGGTGAAAAACGGTATGAATAATAAGAAAAATGTTAGTGTGATTTTAAGAAAATATAATACATATATGATTTTAGCTATTTGTATTATTGCATGTATAATCGTATCTTCCGATTTTTTTACGACAACAAATATTGTAAATATATTAAGGCAGTATGCGAGCTTATTGGTAATTGCTTTAGGAATGCTATTTGTTATCATGACTGGTGGTATTGACTTGTCGGTAGGCTCTTATGTTGCATTGGGAAGTGTTGTAGTTGCGCTTCTTTTGACAAATGGAGTGAGTATGCCATATGCAATTATCATAACCTTATTGGTTGGGAGTGCTGGTGGATTAATGACGGGATTTTTTGTTGCAAAATTAAAAATGCCATCCTTTATTGTTACAATGGCAATGATGACTATAATTAGAGGAATGGCATTTATGATTTCGAATGGTTCTCCTATAAAAACACCATCCGAAACCATAGAGAGATTAGGTAAAGGAAGTTTGGGTATCATTCCGTATCTGGTTATACTTGCTCTTATAATTATTGTGATAGCCTCTTTTGTGATAGCACATACTTCCTTTGGAAGAATCGTAACAGGAATTGGAAGTAATGAACAATGTATCAGACTTTCTGGTATCAGAGTAAATTATTATAAAATAGCGGTATATATAATTTCAGCAGTTTGTGCAACATTAGCCGGTATAATGGCGGCATCAAGGACGGCAGTCGGTACTCCTTTATATGGAGAAGGTTTAGAATTAGATGCAATTGCAGCCTGTGTTATTGGGGGTGCAAGCCTAAGTGGTGGAGAAGGCTCTGCTGTAAAAACAGTCGTTGGTGTGTTCATTCTGGCGTTAATTGGAAATATTATGAATTTACTTTCTGTGCCTTCTTATCCTCAGGATGTAATTAAAGGCGTTATCATTATTGCTTCAATATTGATTCAAATTTTCACATCTGAAAAGAAGAAAGCAGTATAAAAACATTAGAATGAAGGTGGAAAAATGACATCAATATTAGGAATAGATTTAGGTACATCTAGTGTAAAAACGATGCTCTTAGATTCGGATAGAGGCGTAGTTACTGTAGAAGCAAAAGGGTATGATGTTTGTATTCCACAAGCCAATTATGCGGAGCAAGAACCCGAAACATGGTGGAGGGCAACAAAAAAAACAATAGAAATGCTTAAACACAAATTTCCAGAAGAATTTGCATCCATTTGTGGTATTGGGTTTTCAGGGCAAATGCATGGAATTGTGTTAGTTGATAAAGATGGGGAAGCGATACGTCCTGCTATTCTTTGGATGGATCAGCGATCCGAAAAAGAATTGGAAGAAATCAATAGCTGCATTTCAGAAAAGGAAATGAAGGAAGTAATGCATAACAGAGTGTTTACAGGGTTTGCATTATCATCGTTACTATGGATAAAGAAGCATGAACCAAATAATTATAAAAAAATACATAAAATCATGCAGCCAAAGGATTATATTCGTTTTAAAATGACAGGAAAAATTGGAACAGAAGTTACGGATGCATCGGCCTCCCTTCTTTTTGACGTTGGAAAGCGCACTTGGGCATATCATATTCACGATAAATTTGGATTTTCTAAAGATATTTTTCCAAAGTGCTTTGAATCAATCGATATCGCAGGAAAAGTCACACAAGAATGTGAAAAGGAAACAGGTCTACGAAGCGGGATTCCGATTGTGTATGGAGCTGGAGATCAGCAATCACAAAGTATTGGAAATGGATCAATTAAAGAAGGCATTACAATATGCAATATTGGAACGGGAGGCCAGATATCAACCTTTTCGAAGGAAGATCGATTTGATAAAGAATTAAGAACTCACACGTTTTGTCATTGCGTAAAGGAGGCATATACGGTATATGGAGCAATTCTATGTGGTGGATTATCATTAAAGTGGCTGAAGAATAATGTACTTCACATAGATAGTTTTGATAAAATGAGTGAAAAAGCGAGTAAGGTAGCGCCTGGCAGCAATGGATTAATTTATTTACCATATTTAACAGGAGAACGAACTCCATATATGAATGCTAAGGCGAAAGGTATGTTTTTTGGAATACAGCTTGGAAATGATGATTGTACATTTATTAGAAGTGTGATGGAAGGAGTTACCTTTGCTCTTAAGGATTCGCTGCAAATATTTGATGAGATGGGGATTAAAAATGAAAAAGTAATAGCATCAGGCGGTGGAGCTTCGAGCAATGTCTGGTTACAGATTCAGGCAGATATTTTTAATAAAGAGGTTCAGGTATGTAAAGAGAAAGAGCAAGCATGCTTAGGAGCCTGTATTATAGCAGGTGTTGGAATTGGAATTTTCACTTCTTTTGAGGAGGCCTGTAATAAACATGTTCGATTTGAAAAGAAGATATATAAGCCAGATGATAGAAATGTAAAGAGATATGAAGAAATCTATGAGGTGTATAAAGAATTATACAAAAATAATGTGGAACTATTTGAAAAAATATAGTGAGATAGAATAAAAAATCATAGAAAGAAGGTAATGTTATGAAAGTTGCAGTTATGGAGGGTATCGGGAAAATGGGATATATAGAACGGCCGATACCAGAACCAAAGGAAAATGAAGTATTAGTAAAGTTAGAATATGTGGGAATTTGTGGATCAGATTTGCATTTTTATGAGCAAGGAAGAATTGGCGATATTATTGTAAAAGCACCTTTTGTATTGGGACATGAGCCGGCAGGAAAAGTAATAGAAGTAGGAAAGGATGTAAGGCATCTAAAAGTAGGAGATAGAGTAGCGTTAGAGCCGGGAAAGACATGTGGACATTGTTCATTTTGTAAAGAAGGAAAATATAATCTGTGTCCTGATGTTGTATTTTTTGCAACACCGCCAGTAGACGGCGTATTTCAAGAATATGTAGCACATGAAGCAGCTTTGTGCTTTAAACTTCCAGAAAACGTAAGTACACTTGAAGGTGCACTTATTGAACCATTGGCTGTTGGTTTTCATGCGGCTAATCAAGGGAAGGCACATCTGGGCCAGACTGCGGTCGTATTTGGCAGTGGATGTATTGGACTTGTATCTATGATGGCATTAAAAGCAGAAGGAGTATCAAATGTTATTGTTGTTGACGTTGTGCAGAAACGTTTGGATAAGGCATTAGAACTGGGTGCTACTGTAGCGATTAACAGTATGAATACAGATCCGGTTGAAGAAATTCTTAAACTAACAAATGGAAGAGGTGCAGATCTGGCAATTGAGACTGCGGGTATGGAAATTACAACAAACCAAGCCATCCATGTATTGCGAAAGGGTTCAATTATTGTTTTGGTTGGGTATGGGAAAACAGGGAAAATTAATACAGAAATGAGTCTAGCGCTTGATAAGGAAATTACATTTAAAACAGTATTTCGATATCGCCATATCTATCCAATGGCAATAAATGCCGTTGCGAGCGGGAAAGTAAATCTGAAAGGATTGGTAAGTAATATTTTTGACTTTGATGATATACAAAATGCCATGGATGAAAGTGTGCATAATAAAGCAGAAGTCGTAAAATCGGTAGTGAAAATCATAAAAGAGTAAGAATAACATAGTCTCTAGTAATAAAAGCGAGCCATCAGCATATGCCGATGGCTCGCTTTTATATCAAAATGTGCGTGATAAAACATCTGACAAGAGATGGAAACCATCGATAACGGTCTCCCTTTCATCCTTGGTAAGCAGCAAAAAGGCTTTTATTTCGGTTGCCTTTAGTTCGTCTAACAAAGATTTTGCATAGAGGTTACCTTCACTTGTAAGTGTAATAATCCGATTCCTTTTATCGATAGAATTAATTTCTCTTTTTAGCAGTCCTTGCCTTTCCAAATTATTTAGTATCTTTGAAACGGTCTGTTTTGGGTAAGATGTATGTTCGCAAATTGATGTCTGTATACATGGTGTATCCATATTTAGTATTTCTAGTAATACAAAAAGAGCTTTTTGCGAAATATTATGTTTTTTGGCCCATACATAATATAGTTTGTTAATTTCAAACCAATCATCATAATATTTATTGATTAAATTAGAAATTTCCTCTTGCATAAATGGTATACCTCCTCATTATGCGATCTTTTTTGTTGTTAAATTACTCAGCTGGAATCCATGATTGTACTAGCGCTTCATTTTCTTCCATCCAAGCTTTTGCAACAGATGCAGGATCTTCATCACTATCAGAAATTGCACCCATTAAATCACCTAGTTGTTGGCTATCCATAAAGAAGTTGGTAAAGAATGCAGCGGCCGTAGGCATATCATCACTAAATCCTTTTCGGGTAATTGTATGAATATTTTCTGCATCTCCAAAAGCACCTTCTGGATCGTCTAAAAATTTAAGATTCCATTTTGCAAATTTCCAATGAGGTGCCCATCCAGTAACGACAATGGGTTCCTTGTCTTCGATTGCAGAACCTAAAGCTGCAGTCATTGCAGGACCACTTCCTGGAAGCAGTTCGAGATTAAGTCCATATACATCAATTGCAGATTCAGCTGATTGCATAATTCCTGCTCCAGAATCAATTCCAATGATTTCACCATCTAAGTCATCTGCAATATCATTTAGTTCACTAATACTATTAATATCCATATAGTCCGGTACAACTAATCCAATCTTAGCTCCTTCAAAATTGTTACCAAGATCGTCTAAATTATCACCATATTTATCCATATAACTTTTATGGGTGATAGGAAGCCAGGCATCCATGAATACATCTTGATCATTATCTGCAAGTGAGGTGAAAATAGGTGCTACATCAGCCATGGTCATCTCAACATCATACCCCATTTTTTCTTCTAAAATAACTTTTGCGAGGTTTGTCATAGCGATGCCCTCTGCCCAGTTTACATAAACTAATTTTATAGTTCCCTTGTCTTTCGTTACCGTTTCATTTTCTGCAGTTTTTGCGTCATCGGATGACTTCGAACTTTTGGAATCATTTCCACAACCAGTAAGAGCAAAGGCAAACATACTTATAGTTAGTAATGCAACAAGTGATTTTTTAAATATTTTTTTCATTTTTATCTCCTTAAAATTTTTATTTATGATATCTGTATCGTATTCTAGTGTTTCTGTTTGGATGTTTTTCCAATCGACTGTGTCAATCGATCCAAAATAATAGCTAAAATAACTACAGCGATACCTCCTTCAAATCCTTTTCCAATCTGCATTTGGGTTACACCATTTAAAACAACTTCACCCAGACCTCGGGCTCCAATCATTGCAGAAATAACAACCATAGAAAGAGAGAGCATAATTGTTTGATTAATTCCTGTAAGGATTGTTGGCATAGCTAATGGAATCTGTACTTTACGCAACATCTGTCCGGTGGTTGATCCAAATGAAACGGCCGCTTCTATAACATCTTCTGGAACCTGCCTGATTCCAAGATTTGTAAGACGAACGACTGGCGGCATCGCAAATATAATGGTAGCAATTGCACCTGGCATTTTTCCAAGTCCAAAAAAGATGACGGATGGAATGAGATAAACAAAAGCGGGCATGGTTTGCATAAAATCCAAAATTGGTTTAATTATTTTTTCCGCTGTCTGACTGCTTGCCATCCATATGCCAAGCGGTATGCCAATTAGCAGGGCAAGAAAAGTTGAGCTAAATACGAGTGCCAGTGTTTCTAGTGTTTCATCCCATAAATCAATCGAGTAAATTAAACTGAGACCAATAGCGGTTAAAATAGCGAGTTTTTTTCCGGATACTCGCCATGCTAGAATAACTACAGCAATAATAAGCAGCCACCATGGGATAAAAATCAGAAACGCTTCCAATTTGTCAATGATAAATAAGACGCCTTCTTTCATGCCATCAAAAAATGAATCGCCATGATCGTTTAACCAATCAATAATTACTTCAAAATAAGAGCCTAATGGTAATCTAAACATTTTCTATCTCCTCTCCAGCGATGCCTGCAAGCACAGTAACTCTTATAATAATTCCAAGTAATCTGCCTTGATCATTTACTACTGCTATTGGGTATTTGGTATGAATTGCGACGGGAAGTAAATCAATCAAAGTAGTATCAGGTCCCGTTTTTTCAATATCTTGGATAAGAAGTTTACTAAGATCGGTTTCTCCATTTTTGAGGGCTTCTACAGCGGAATCAATGGTAACAAGCCCTTGTAAAATTTTTTCTTTATTTATGACAAAAATACTGGAGATTTTTGCTTCCTCCATTTTTCTGACTGCCATATGAATCCCGTCTTTTTTTGTAATAATAGCATCCGGTTTTTTCATAACCGTAGAAGCCGTGAGTACTTTCGTTCGATTTACATCTTTAATGAAGGTTTTTACATAGTCATCTGCGGGATGTTCCAGTATTTCTTCAGGAGTACCAACTTGAACCACAACCCCTTCTTTCATAATTGCAATCCGATCACCTATTTTTAATGCTTCATCCAAATCATGCGTAATAAAGATAATTGTTTTCTTCATATTTTCTTGTAATTCCATCAACTCATCTTGCATCTCGGTACGAATTAATGGATCCAAAGCACTAAATGCTTCATCCATAAGCAAAATATCTGCATCGGTAGATAATGCGCGTGCAAGACCGACTCGCTGTTGCATTCCCCCGCTTAATTCGCCTGGATAAGATTCTTCATATCCTTTTAACCCAACCATGGATAAAGCTTCATATGCTTTTTTCTTTCGAAACACTTTATCTACTTTTTGAATTTCTAGTCCATATGCTACATTTTCTGCAACCGTTCGATGTGGAAATAATGCAAAATGCTGAAAAACCATATTAATTTTTTTCCGTCGGATGTCTAATAACTTTTTATCATCGCATTTACAGATGTCTTCACCATCGATGATTACGTTACCGGCAGTTGGCTCAATCAATCGGTTCAAACATCGGATTAAGGTCGATTTTCCACTTCCAGACAATCCCATTACTACAAAAATTTCACCTTCTGATACTTCAAAATTGGCATTATTGATTCCGATGCCATTACCGGTCTTTTTTAATAGTTCTTCTTTCGATACCCCACCTTTTACCAGTTCGAGAGCTTTTTTAGGTTTTGGTCCATAAATTTTGTAAAGGTTTTTAATTGTTACTTTTGCCATAGTTCTCTCCTTTTTTAAATATAAAAAGACACCCTAGCTCTATTATTAAAAATAGAGTTAGAGTGTCTAAGTTTCGCCATAATTATGACTCACATTATACCACCGAATGATAGTATAGCACATTCCCATATGAGCCTGTGCAGACCCCAGTTCTAAAAATTGTTTTTTTAGTAATAATTTCGTCCTATCATTTTATATAGTAGGAAGGCGCAGATTAAAAAATCTACTTTAGTGCCTAACACAAATCTATTTTATATACAAGACATACCTATGCTCGGTACTAAAAACTACTTTTACTACTTACTTCAACTTGAATTTCTTTTTACAGTATAACACAATAAAGATTAGAAAGTCAAATTGGGGACTTTTATTTTGTGTAAGAGTGTAGATATGCGGCTATGATTCCTATTGTTTCCACATTTTCATTTGATATGCAATGAGTAAAAGAAATCAGTATATAAATTTTCAAATGTATGTTATATTTAATGTAACAAAAGAACGATCAACGAAACGTTGAAAAGGAGATGATTTTTATGTTACAACCATTATTTGACAAAGATTGTAATTTTATTGGATGGATAAAACAGGGGGAACATATTTTTAACCAAAATATGGATTGGATTGCTTATATATCGAACGGACATGCATGGTCAGCTGCAACAGAAAATTGGATGGGATTAGTAAATGGACTGGTTTGTTTAGATACCAGTGGTAAAGTGGTTTTATGGAGTACTGGAGGTGATATTATTGGAGCGGCAAGGCCATCGCGACCTAGTAGAGCTGCTCGCACGCTACAACCAGAGAGACCAGAACAACAAAAACGGCCAGAGACACCATCTAGGCCTACTACACCAGATGGAGGGTGGTCCTCTTTATCAGCGGAACAATGGAGCAGGCAATAAGCAAAGAGTAAATTTAAGGGAGAAACAGACTAGCTTGTATAGTAGTCTGTTTTTTTGCTAAAGGGAGATAGAAGTATCTATGAAAACTTATTTTATATCTTTGATTTATTTTGAATTTGCCTTATAATAAGAAATTAGGTTCTCTTGTTCTTAGAACACAATTATGATGGAGGTAAGATATGAATAAAAAAGATGTATTTGAGATAAAAAGTCGTTTAAAAAAAACGGGGTGCACATTTACAAGGATGTGTGGATGCTATGTAAATGCAGAGAAAGAAATTTTAGTGAATTTTAATGAAACATTTTTAAATCTGGAAGAAGACGAATATTATAAATATTTAGAGGTTGCAAAAAAAACATTATCGGGAACCATGGGAAATAATCTCCTTGAACTTAATTTTCCATTGGATGAAGAAAGGGCAGGTGGAAAGCAGCAGTTTCTAATGGGACTTCGAGAAAGTAAGTTAAAAAACGAAGGGCTGTTGGAAACCTTTTATCAACTCATTATAGATAATTATGAGTATGCAGGAAATTATCTTATCTTAGCGTTTCATGATGCTTATGATGTTATGACAAAAACAACAGATAATAGAAAATTAGACGAATCAGAAGAAGTATATGAATATGTATTATTTACAATTTGTCCTGTAACACTAACAAAGCCAGGACTTGGATATTTAGAAAACGAAAATAGAATTGGTGCACGTAATCGGGATTGGGCAGTGGGAGTACCAGAAACCGGGTTTGTTTTTCCTGCTTTTACGGAACGAAGTACCGATATACATTCGGTTATGTTTTATACAAAAAATCCAAAGGAACCCCATAAAGAATTAATGGAATTAGTATTGGGTTGTCCTGCAAAATCAACTGCTGTCGAACAAAAAAACACGTTTCATTCAATTATCAAAAATGCTATAAATGATTCTGAAAAAAGTAGCAAGGTTCTTATTGATATTCAGGAAAGTCTGAGTGTGATTGCACAGGAACAAGCCGCTTGTTCGGATTCTTTGGAGGAACCGGTGATTTTAACTAACCAATCGGTTCAAGAAATTTTGATGGAAAGTGGGTTGCCGGAAGATATTACCGTTAAAATTGAAACTGCGTATGCAGAAAATTTCGATGATGAGCCACCTGTAATTAGTCACCTAATTGATAAAAAAGAATTGGCTGAAAATGAAAAGCGAAAAGTAGAGAGAGCACTTATGGAACGTGTAGAAAGATTGCAAGAGCAATTAGCAGACACTACGAAAGCCGTTAATACTTCCACTTCTCTTGATGATACAAACTATGATGTAGTGCTTCAAGTAAAACCTGAAAAAATGGATCAGATTAAATCACAAATCATTGATGGCAAGCAATGTATTATCATCCCAATGGATGAAAATGAACATGCAACGGTGAATGGAGTTGTAAGCAATTATTTTGAGCTTAAAAAATAGGAATTTCAATCGTATTGAGTGATTCTAGATTTTCAAAAAGATTCTTTAAAAATGCTGTCATTTACTTTATGGTAAATGACATATAACCAGCAGATGCCATGCTTTCATAAGCCCAACAAGTATATAATAAAATACATAAAAATCCAATTTTAAAAAACACTTGAAATCCCACAAATAAAGCGGTATAATAATTTTTGTAAATATAAATTAAATAAGAAAGTTCTTCGGGGCAGGGTGCAATTCCCGACCGGCGGTAAAGTCCGCGAGCCATGTATTATGGCTGATTTGGTGTAATTCCAAAACCGACAGTAAAGTCTGGATGAGAGAAGATAATGAATGGAACTTATGAAAGATATAAGGATTCATTCCGTTCGAAACTTAGCTCCGAGTTTTTATTCGGGGTTTTTTATCGTGTTGAGACTTATTTGATATGATAAAATGTTCCACAAGCTGGCAGTGGATTTTTTTGTATTCTATGCGGCAAGTGGGGCAAAACAGAAGAACTTTCCTGAATGTTTTTATTTTGTGACGAAATGGCACAAAAAGAAAAGGAGAGAAAAAATGACAGAAATAACAAACACAAGGGCAAAAACAATGTTTTCCACAAAACAGATGGTAATGCTAGCATTGCTATCGGCACTATCCTATGTGCTCATGCTATTACCTTTTCCAGTTAAGTTTTTAGGCTTTTTGGAATTGGAATTTAGTGATGTTCCAGCTATTATTGCATCTTTGGTATATGGGCCGCTCGCTGGAGTAGTAGTTGAATTTATTAAAAATGCAATTAAAGCAATGACAGCAACATCAACGGGTGGAATTGGAGAATTAGCAAACTTTGTCATTATTACAGGTTATATTCTTCCACTTAGCTTTTTATTTCAAAAATTAAAGGGAAAACACAAGGCATTGATTTCTTTCGTTTTTGCTATTATAGGGTTTGTGATAGCTGGAATCGTAGTCAACTACTTTGTTACTGTGCCACTTTACGCCAAATTATTTGGTGGAATTGATGTAGTTGTTGGAGCTGCATCTGCAACCGTCCCAGCAATTAAGGATATAGCTACCATTGTAATTTTAGGTATAACGCCATTTAATATAGTAAAAGGTATTATTATATCAATAACAGGATATTTTGCATATAAAGCATCTTATCGAGTAATTCAATAAAAAATAAAAAAATTTAAGTGAAGAGCTTCTTTCATCAAATTGGTAATGTTTAATGAAAGGGGCTCATTTTAACGCCATTAAGGAAGTCCTTTGCTTTGACTATATTTTTTTACAGTGAATTGATTGCCACAATCTTTATATTATGGTATTATGTTCTTTGACTGCAAGAAGTAGTTATAAAAACTACATGACGTAGAAAATGTATAAATGGAGTGATTGAATGGAGTATCAAATTATTAGTGATGGATCATGTGACATAAGAACTGAGTTAGCCAAAGAAATGGGTATAAAAATAGTGCCGTTTTATGTTACGTTTGATGAGGTTGTTTATAAAAAAGAAGTGGAGGAAATTTCGATTCGAGAATTTTACGAACAAATGGTAGAAAACCCTAAGCAATTCCCGAAATCGTCCCTGCCTTCTATCGGAGATTTTCAAGATGCATTTCGTGAATTTGTGGAACAAGAAATTCCCATTATTTGTGTCTGTATTACAACGAAGTTCAGTGGCTCCTATAATGCCGCAATGAATGCAAAGCAAATTATGCAAGAGGAACATCCAAATGCAAAGATTACCATTATTGATTCTCAGATTAATACGGTTTTGCAAGGAATATATGTTCTTGAAGCTGCAAAATTGCAGGTGGCAGGAAAGAGCTATGAAGAAACCATACACTATTTGGAAGCAAATAGAGATTCAGGACGTATCCTCTTTACGATTGCCAATATTGATTATTTGAAAAATGGAGGACGCATTGGAAAATTAATGGGATTAGCGGGAAGTACGCTTGGAATCAAACCGTTGATTGAATTAAAAGAAGGGGAAATATATCCGTTTGGAATTAGTAGAAGTCGTGAAAAATCAAAGAAGAAATTAATGGAACAGCTAAAGCTTCATTTCGAAAAAATAAAAGAAAATGCAGATAACTATAGCGTAGTAGTAGGATTTGGGTATGATTTGGAAGAAGCCAAACTATTTCGCGATGCGCTGCTTGTGTCCATGCAAACTTATTGTAGTATAAATGAAATTCCAATTTTCCAGATTGGTGCAACCATAGGAGTACATACAGGTCCTCATCCAATTGGAGTAGCAATTATACGAAAATCCATACTATAGTTGAAAACAGATAAAAACTGTTGTAAAATACTTATGTAAGTAGGTTAGCTAGATTGTAAAAGAAGGCGGGGACCGAGTATGAAGATGGAAAAAAGAAAGGAACTTAAGGCGGTAGGAATTAATTTAGAAAGTGGACTTGCTCGTTTTGTTGGAAATGAATCTTTATTTATTGATTTTTTAAAGAAGTTTCCATATGATTCAACGTATAGTAAAGTAGAAGAAGAATTGAATCAAAACAATAGTGTAGCAGCATACAAAGCAGCTCATACATTAAAAGGAGTTGCGGGGAATTTATCACTTGATTCGCTTTATCAACAGATGAATCCACTTGTTGAATCTCTTCGAAAAGGAAAAATCGAAGATGCAAAATCGCAGTTTTGTTTCGTTAAAGAATGTTACAGTGAGATAGTAACGGTTTTAAATGATTTATAACTAAAAATTGAAAATAGATATTGGCTGAAACAATGTGGTTTTAATGATTGTTTCAGCCTTTTTTTAGGATGCAAAGAAATATTTTATTGCTTTTTACATATAATTAAGGATACAATGAATGAAAAAGGAGAATTTTGAATGAAGGTTTTATTAATCAATGGAAGTTCCAGAAAAAATGGCTGTACATATACGGCATTAACTGAAATTGCAACAGTTTTAGAAGAAAATGGGATATCAAGTGAAATAATTCAAATTGGAAATCAAGCAATAAACGATTGTATTGCTTGTGGAAAATGTAGCACACTTCAAAATGCCTGTATTTTTGATAATGACATAATAAACGAAACAATCAAAAAAGCAAAAGAGGCAGATGGGTTTATTTTTGGTACACCAGTTTACTATGCACATCCAAGTGGAAGACTTTTAGCAGCACTCGACCGAATGTTTTATGCGGGGAAGGAAGCATTTGCACACAAACCGGGTGCTGCGATTGCATCAGCAAGAAGAGCTGGGACGACGGCATCAATTGATGTATTAAATAAGTATTTTACTATTGCAGAAATGCCAGTAATTTCTTCTTCGTATTGGAATATGGTGCATGGAAACACACCGGAAGAAGTAAAACAAGATTTGGAAGGATTACAAACAATGCGTAATTTAGCCCAAAATATGGCGTGGATTTTAAAATGCATCGAGGCAGGAAAAGAAAAGGGTGTTATTGCGCCAGAAGGCGAGAAGTCGTTTCGAACCAATTTTATACGATAGGAGTTGCATTAGCTATTCTGGTATTTGTGCAAACAGATATTAGAATAGCATTTTTATGAAAACACTTGACACACTCTATTTAATTGCGTACAATTAAATAAAACAAAATTAAGATGAATGCAGGATGAAATAGAAACTTTTATAGCATTCATGTTATATAATTATAATAGGAGAGTGAATGCCATGGCCAAGAAAAATAAATATGAAGCATTAAAATTGGAAAATCAATTATGTTTTCCATTATATGCTTCCGCAAAGGAAGTTGTACGACAGTATAAACCGTTTTTAGATGCACTTGATTTGACGTATACCCAGTATATTACTATGATGGTTATGTGGGAAAAAAAGGAAATAAATGTGAAAGAACTTGGTGAATATCTCTATCTTGACTCAGGGACTTTAACGCCACTTTTAAAAAAACTGGAAACAAAAGGATACATCACCCGCAATCGTTCCAGTAAAGATGAGAGGCATTTGGATGTAGTTATTACACCACTTGGTGTGGAGTTAAGGGAGCAGGCGGTTGATATACCACAAAAAGTGGGACAATGTATTTGTTTAGAACCAGAAGAGGCACAAATGCTATATAAATTATTATATAAAATGATACATCAAATGAACAATGCAAATGGTTGTAAAAATTAATCGTTAGTATATGAAATAGCTGTAAGAGAAAGGCTAGATGTTTTGAGTAGACTAAATTCAAAACATCTAGTTTTTCTTAATGGATGAACCATAAGCTTGAGGAAGAGAATACATTTAAAGTTAATTTAAGGTTGTAAGTTTATAATACCATTGTGCAACAAAAAAGAAAACTCAATCAGGAGGGTATCAAGTGCAATCATTTAACTATGAAATTGAATGTGACACACCGTCACCAGAGCGTGAATTTTATAAAGAATCATATGTGTTATTAGAAGGGGCAATTATTGAAGTTATTTCAAGGCTCGATATTATTCGAAAGTACAGAGCAACGAAACAATATAAAGATCCAATTGAACATTGTAAAGCGAGGATTAAGTCGGCAGAAAGCATGAAGGAAAAACTTCGTAGAAGAAATTTACCCATTACAGTGGAAAGTGCGTTATCACAGATCCATGATGCAGCTGGAATTCGCGTTATTTGCATGTTCTTGGATGATATTTATTGGATTGTTAATATGTTGAAAAATCAAAAGGATATTCAAATTATCATGGAAAAGGATTATATTCGAAATCCAAAGCCTAATGGATATCGGAGTTATCATATGATTTTGCAAGTACCACTGCATCTTGAAAATTGTATTCAAAAAGTATATTGTGAAATTCAGATACGTACCATTGCAATGGATTGTTGGGCAAGTCTAGAGCATCAGTTAAAATACAAGAAAAATATTCAAAATCAGGAGATGATATTTGAGGAATTAAAACGTTGTGCAGATGAAATTGCTTCAACGGATTTGAACTTTCAGACAATCAGCGATATGATTGATGGTAAACAATCGGAGGATGGAGGAATCGAAAATGAGAATTTTACTTGCCGAAGATGAAAAGGAATTATCAAATGCTTTGGTGGTCATTCTAAAACATAACAATTATTCGGTAGATGCCGTGTATGATGGAGCGGATGCCTTGGATTATGCAATGTCAGAGAATTATGATGTTCTTATTTTAGATATTATGATGCCAAAGATGAGTGGACTTGAAGTACTGGGGAATGTAAGAAAAAAAGGGATTCATACACCAATTTTAATGCTTACAGCAAAAACGGAGATTGAAGATCGTATTCAAGGGCTTGATATGGGCGCAGATGATTATCTGGGTAAACCGTTTGCTATGGGGGAATTGTTGGCTAGAGTCCGTGCGATGAGCAGGAGAAAGTCAGAGTTTACACCAAATTTGATTGAAATAGGAAATATTCGTCTAAATAAAGAAAATTATGAATTATCCAATGAAACATCTTCCTTAAGACTTGGTAACAAGGAATTCCAAATGCTTGAGATGCTTATGATTCATCCGAAGTGTTTCATTTCCACAGAACAGTTTATGGAACGAATTTGGGGATATGATGCACAAGCAGAGATTAATGTGGTGTGGGTGTATATTTCCTATTTGCGTAGAAAACTGGAATCATTAGAAGCAAATATAAAAATCAAAGCAGTCAGAGGTGTTGGATATACACTAGAGGAATACATATGATAAAAAAACTGCAAAGAAAATTTATTATGATTACTATGGGGTCGCTGTTACTTATTATGGTGCTTTTGGTTGGTTCCATTAATGCAATTAATTTCTATCAGATGGATAAGCGAGTTCATGGGGCTATTAAGATCCTTTCTGAGAACCAAGGAACGTTTCCAAAGTATGAAAAAGAAAATCTAGCAAAGGTATTGGGTGGTTGGAATTTTCAAATGAACGAAGAAACGCAGTTTGAAACCAGATATTTTGTTGTGGAGGTTGGTGAAGATGGTAGTATTGGAGAGATTGATACTGGACATGTTGCTGCGGTTACTTCTGCGAATGCGGAAGAATATGCAAATAAAGTAATCAGTTCCAATAAAAAAAGTGGATATGAAGGAATCTATAAATTTGCAGTAGTTAATACATCGTTTGGGCGTATGCTTGTATTTTTGGATTGCAGGAATCAGCTTCGAACATTCACGGAACTTTTATTTACTTCGTTAGGTGTTGCATTCATCACGCTTTTACTTATGTTTATTCTTGTATCTATATTTTCAAAGAAAGCAATTAATCCAATGATTGAGAGTATGGAGAAGCAAAAACAGTTTATCTCGGATGCGGGTCATGAAATAAAGACACCGCTTGCCATTATTTCGGCGAATGCGGATGTGTTAGCATTGACTGTTGGTGAAAATGAATGGATAACAAGTATTCGAAATCAGACGATCCGACTGGATCGATTAGTAAAAAATTTATTGACGCTTTCAAAGATGGAAGAAGACAGTATTCAAATGGTGTTTACGGACTTTGATTTAAGTGAAACCGTTCTTGAAACAGCAGATTCATTTGAATCGGTTGCACGCTCAAAGAATAAAGTGTTTCATATGAATATTCAATCGGGGTTAAAACTACATGGAGATGAAGGAAGTATTCACCAACTAGTCTCTACGTTGCTTGACAATGCGATGAAATACTCTGACGAGGGAGGGAGTATTAAAGTATCGTTATCTGCTACAAAAAAAAGGATAAAGATAGAAGTATATAATACGACTCCGAAAATGAGTAAGGAAAAGATGCAAAATCTGAATCAACTATTTGATCGCTTTTATCGCGCAGATTCTTCAAGATCTAGAGAAACCGGTGGGTATGGAATGGGACTTTCCATCGCCAAATCGATTGTAAAAGCACATCATGGAACGATTACTGCAAAAAGTGTGGATGGATTCTCTATTTATTTTACAGTTCTAATCGAGTTGTAAACGTTGATTGTATGAATTATGAAGCAAGATTGTTGATGAATAAAAGATACCATCAAGCTAAAAGTAGCAGTAAATTATATAGGAGGAAAAGAGGTAGTACAATGTGGAAAAAGTGGAATTGTTATATAGTAATCATAACATTTACTACGACTTTGTTGACGGGATGTGGCTTAGTACAGAACAATAAAAGTGAGGAGTCAGCAGATACGCAGCTAGATACCGTTAATAAAGTAGAAACCATTGCTGCTTCTATATCAGAGTATTCACAGGTAATTGTAGATACAGAATTTGCAGCAAGTGATTTGGAAGTGGGTTATGAGGATAGTGATGCAACCTATATTACACTAAAAGACAAGAATATAAGTGTGTCCGGAACTGGAACAGGAGTGGAAGAGAATGTAGTAACAATAAAAGAGCAGGGTACTTATGTAATTAGTGGTACGTTGGAAGAAGGGCAGATTGTAGTAGATGCCGAAAGTTTTGATGAAGTGCATATTATATTAAATGGCGTATTTGTTACTTGCTTAAATAATGCTCCTATCTACATCAAAAATGCTGATAAGGTATTTATTACGTTGGAAGAGAATACGGAGAATACACTGATGGATGGATTTACTTATAATCAGACAGATGATAATCAGGTAAATGGAGTTATTTTTAGTATGACAGATCTAACTATAAATGGTTCTGGAACTCTAAACATCTGTGGCAATTATAAATATGGAATCGCATCAACCAATGATTTGGTCATTACAGGAGGGATATACAACATTACAGCTGTAAACGATGTGTTAAACGGAAAGAATTGTGTAAAAATAAAAGATGGTACTTTTTTTCTTAGTACAACAAGTGGAAATGGGATTCAATCAAAGAATAGTGATGATAGTACAAAAGGATATGTATATATTTGTGGTGGTGACATTACCGTTTCAAATTGTATAAAAGGGGTAGATGGAACGTTGGTAGTCATTGAAGGTGGAATTCTTGCTATAGCAGAGAGTACCAAAGGATAAAGGGGCTTTGATTATGAAGGCTATGTTCTATTTATTTTGGTTTTTAAAAAATACGTGCGTTAGATAGTTCACTTATTTAAAATCTCAGCGTATCCTTTGAGGGCGTAATTTTTTCTGTGTCCAAAAAAAAGAGTATTTCTTGAATTGAGTT